>CACWTU010000007.1 GCA_902763885.1 uncultured Bacteroidales bacterium
AGTGGCGGGGTTCCACCTCTTCCCATTCCGAACAGAGAAGTTAAGCCCGTTCACGCCGATGGTACTGCGCAAGTGGGAGAGTAGGTCGCTGCCGTTTTTAAAGCGCTTCAGAGCACAATCTGAGGCGCTTTCTTTTTTTATATACGTATATTGTTACAGTACAGCTTCCTGTTTTGGCGCTTTAAAAACGGCAGCGACCTACGACCCGCTTGAGCAGTACCGGGTATTCCTTCTTGTTATTCCCGCGCTTAGATTTATGCACTTAGAATCAGTAGGTCGCTTGTTTTAGTTTGCTACGCAAACGCGCTCCATTTCATTCCGCTTGCTGGCCTTCCAGGCCAGGTAACGGCCAACGGCCGTTACTTACATCAAGTTCGCAGTCGTTGTCAATGTATCATTGGGGTCTGTCCCCTTTTGTCACCTGAATAGGTAAGCGACAGTCACTAACTTCAACAAGTGCAAAAGGGGACTGACCCCAATGGTACATTTCAAGTGCCAAAGGGGACTGACCCCAATGGTACATTTTGCACATTTATACAAGAGACGGCTCTGCTTGCGAGTAGAGCCGTCTCTTTTTGAGTTTAAGCCGTTTTTATCGTACTATCGTTACTGAGCCTGGCGGGTGGTGACGGTGCGGTTTACGGGCGCCTCAACCGCGATGTTGCGGGTGGGGGACTGACCGTTGCCGGCAGGCTGAGCGTTAGCTGCTGACTGAGCGGCGGGTTGAGCCTGCGGTCTTGCGGCACGCGGCTGAGCGGGTGACTGGGGTGCGGGTGTCTGCTCGGCGCCACCTATTACCACGCGGGTGTCGTGCTTGACCTCACCCATCTGACCACCTCCGAATACGTTGCCGAATATGTGACCGTTCTTGGCCTCCACATTGGTCCAGATTGTGGTTGCATGGAGGAATGATGTAGCTCCAAGATTCAGGCCTCCAATATTGCCTCGGCTGGCACCATATACGTTACCACCGTATGCGGCTGCATAACCTGCTGCATTACCGATGTATCCACCATTGATAACGATATTGCAGGATGATGTTGACAGATGGTTGTTATATGCACTGAATCCGGCCGGCCTGTCATACGGGGCAGTAGTCTGGTACTCGTCAAATCCAAGGCCATGTTCTGCTCCGATATTGGGAGGACCTACGCTGGCCAGGGCACCACCGCCATATACATTCTGGTATATGGTTCCGTTGTTAATCTGGACGGAGGTAGTTCCGGTCACAGAGCCCGATGAGTAGTTATAACCGGTTTGAGTTCCCACAATTTGGTATCCTAATTCAGG
The DNA here is from genome assembly GCA_902763885.1 of uncultured Bacteroidales bacterium. Taxonomy (GTDB): domain Bacteria; phylum Bacteroidota; class Bacteroidia; order Bacteroidales; family Bacteroidaceae; genus Colenecus. The sequence continues at coordinate 1,291 of CACWTU010000007.1, forward strand.
ATGATCTGAATCAATCAGCTGACGTACATCGTATGAGAACTGTCCGATACCAGATCCGGCACCATATACATTACCACGGTCAAGGAACTGATTGCTCTCACTGATACGATCTTTGAAATTATCATAATCCAGTCCGATTGTACCGTTGTTGATGACAACCTTACTGCTTCTACGCACGTGACCATCCTGACCGCCTCCATAAACTGAACCCAGAATGGTAGGACCGCCATTGGCAACACCGATGGTAACTATAGTCTGGTTGACATATCCGTAGAAGAACTCCGGGAAGTACAGATAACGCGGTGAAATGTCATTGTAGTTAGGAGCAGACATACCACGGCAACTTCCGAATACATTACCGGTAGGCAGGTCATCCTTGGTGAATGCGCTTAGATCGGGTGCAGCGTCATTGTAGTAACCTACGGTACCACCTTTTATCGTTACACGGCAGATACCGCTGTTCTTGAAGTCATCGTTTGCCCACAGCGGCCCCTCGGCATTGCCATCCTTAGGCGGCAGTTCACCGTAACCCTCAAGTGAGTAGTCATCAGTACCACCGGCGTAGTTACCCTTACCTACCGATGCCAGATTACCGCCACCATAGATGTTGCGCAGTACATAACCTCCGTTCATGGTGATATTGGTGTTGCCATAAACCTTACCGGCTATGATACTTGCCACCTGGGTTTGATAAGTAGTCTGGGTGGTATTCCTGGTAGAGTAGTCAATCAGTTCACCTGAGTAGGTGTCTTTACCCTTACCGCCGCCATATACACCGTGTCCGATAAGACCGTTGTTGATAATCAACTTGGTGCTGTCAAGTACGTGGCCGTTTTCACCACCGCCATATACTGAACCGTGAATGGCCGGAATTCCCTGCTTGATAAGAATCTTAGTGCCGTTATTATCGATGTAACTGCCAAGATTTCCAACGTTATAGACCAGATCACTCGGATAATCTATGGTAACAACGGTATTCCTGACATTGGCGTAGTATGCCTCCTCATATCTTTCGGCCGGCTCACCCTTACTACCTCCGTAGATATCACCGTTATCCTCCTTTTCACCACCGGTAATCATGACATCCTTACCGGTAATACCGATACGGCCACCTGTTATGGTCACGTTTGTGGTACCGGTACCTTCAGCAAACTGTATATCAACAGGCCAGCTGAGACCGAAATCGTAGAGTGCTCCGGCACCTGGGTTTTCAGTCTTTATAGTATTGTGTACCACAGGAGTACCTGTAAGCTTACCTACAGAACCCATGTTACCACCGCCGTAGATGTTCTTCTTGATCCATCCGCCGCCAACGTTGACGTAGGTGTTACCCTGGACATCAGCCTGGTCACCACCTCCAAATACGCTGCGGCCTATAGTTGCCGATGACAGAAGGGCTCCATCAAAGTTTGCAACGTTAACCTTAGCGTCTTTGAATACCAGACCGGCCTCACCACCACCGAATACGTTGCCCAGTACATCAGCTCCTTGCTTGATGTTGACCTTGTTATAGAAGGTTGTGGCATACTTGTTGATATTGACAGGTTCCAGATGTAGCTTCTCATCATTGTTGGCACCACGGCTTGCGCCGAACACATTACCGCCGTATCCTAAGGCAAAGCTTTCGTCATCACCAACCTTGCTTTCAATGTTGACTACACTGAGTGTGGTCTGTCCATTGCATGTACCTTCAGTTCCTTCAGACGGGTCTTTACGGACTTCATTGTCAGTATGACCCATGTAAGGAGGACCAACGGTTGCAAGTGATCCACCACCATATACATTGCGGTGTATTATACCACCCTTTATGTTTATTGTGGTATTGTGTGTCACAGAACCTGCCGATGTGCTGTGCAGGTCATCATTATCCTCATCCTCATCTTCATCCTTCTCGTTAGGATCATATTTGCCGATACCTGAACCTGCTCCGAATACGTTGCCTCTGAACAGCCATTGCAGGTGGGTTGAGTCTGAATGGCTTGCAACGCGGGCATCATATTTTTCCTGGCTATCTTCGGCGTTTTGGGGATCCAGCGGGGTCAGCGTTCCCACAAGCAGCCTGTTGGCGGTGTTATAGACATTACCTATCTCACCGCTATAAACAGTTACATTGGTCTCTCTGCGTACGTGACCGTCCTGGCCACCGCCATATACTGAACCGTAGATTCTGGGTGCCTTTCCGGTCTGGCCAGCATCTTCGTTGCTCTGGCCCTGAGTACCTATAGTAACCACGGATTCATTGATATAACCCATGTAGAACTCGGGATCATAGAAGTGGCGAGGTGACAGGTCATTAGGTACATTGGGCGGTGCAATACCGCGCGCTCCGCCAAATACGTTACCTGTAGGCAGACCGTCCTTGTCACCGCTTGCAGTACCCAATGTTCCGCCTGTGATGGTAACGGTTGATTTACCGCTGCTCATAAAGTCGTTGTCTGCTACCCAGATAGGACCGTTCAGTCTCTCGCCGTAACCCTTGCTGGGTGCGTAGTAGGTGTAGTCATCAGTACCGCCGGCATAGTTACCCTTACCTACAGAGCCCAGGTTACCGCCACCGTAAACGTTACGTATAACCTTACCGTCGGTCATGATAACGTTGGTGTTACCGTAAATCTTACCGGATATGACACCTGTTATGGTGGCTTGCTTTTTGTATTGAGGATCAACCTCGTCAATACTTGTGTTCTTATAGGTGTTCTTGGCGGATTCTGACAAATGCTCCCAATCAAGTTTCTTCCAGTCAATAAGTACCACATCAAATTCACCTTTACCTTTACCACCGCCATATACGGAATGACCTATCAAGCCACCGTAGATGTTGACATAGGTATTGTCATTGACGTGACCATCCTCTCCGCCGCCATATACACTACCAGCAATATAGTTGTTTTCGGGCTCCGAGAGGTCAATATTGCTACTATATGATGTCTCATTGGTAGATGGAGTGGTGGAGTAGTTGATGGTTACCCTGGCTTCCTTTACGTTGGCTATCAGTGCAGTGGAATAACGCTCACCTGCTATACCCTTACCGCCACCATATACATCACCGTTGTCTAGGCGCGTCTCACCTGCATCAAGTACATCAGTCTCTTTTGCCTTTTTCCTGCGCCATTTCCAATAACCATATTTGGCGTCAGGTACAAAGTTATCCTTGCCAGTGAATCCTATTCTACCGCCAGTGATGTTGATGTTGGTAGTACCGGTGCCAGTCTTGTATTCAAATTCGTAAGGCCAGCTAAGTGCAAACTCCGAACTCAAATCAGAGTGCTTGGTGGAGCCGGTGATAGTACCTACTGAACCCATCTTACCGCCACCATAAACGCTGAAGTAAATGTGGCCGTTGGCAATGTTGATGTGGGTGTTACCGGTTACATCGGCATTATCACCACCTCCGAATACTTCGCCGGTTATTACAGCGTCATTACGCTGGAGGTCCTCAGTAGTGGGAGTACCATTAGTCCAATCTGTAATCCATGATCCGGTACCTATGTCAATGTGGGTATCACCCACCACATCGGCCAGATAACCGCCGCCGTAGATTGAACCTACCGTACCAAGGTCTATAGGTATGAAGTATTTCTGTTTGGTAGGATCGTTTTCATCAGTTTCAGTCAGGTTATCATCGGGTGTATAGGTCTGATGGTTCTGATCGTAATCGGTATCAACATATACTGTTTCATTTCCGATAGTTTTCTTATAAACCTCCATCTTACCATCTTGCATATTGACATTGATGTAGGGGCTTCCAACCATCTTGGCCTTGTAACCGCCGCCGTAGATGGCGCCGATACGGGTTGCTGATATGACATTTATTCTGGGATCGTTGACAGGAGTTGCCGACGCACCGGTCTGACCGGCCTCCAAAGGCATCAGCTTACCGTTGTCCTTGTTACCAACCTTGTATCCTCCTCCATCTAGAGGAATGAACTGGTTATTGGCATCAACCTCGTAATACTTGTAGGCGCCGTTCTCCTTCTCATATCCGTAGATAGAGTAGGGGGCCAGATAACCGCCACCGTATAACTCATCTATCTCGATAGGTACGCAACCCCTTTCCTCAATATTCACAGTGATGGAACCATATACGGCACCACCGGTGTTGTTTCCACCAAACGCCATGTTATATGAACCGTTGGTAATATTGAGTGTGATGTTGTTGTTTACATCAGCATTCTTGGCACCGCCGAATATCATATCCATATCCTTGGCGCAGTCAAGTGACAGCTTAATCTCACCGTCCATAGCGGCATCCTTTCCGCCTCCGTATGTCTCATCAATCTTGATGGGGCAGTCGTCGTTGGCGTCCTCATATACTGACAAGGCAGTTGAGCGGATGTTACCTTTCTCGTTACTGCCTCCATAAACAGCGTGCATGGTACCACCGCGGATTTCGGTAGTTGATATACCTGAGCCATACTTGTAGTGACTCTCTCTATCATCTTTGGTCAATGCATCATTGTTATCAACCGGGTTGAACTGATTATTTCCAACTGAACTGAAAGTGGTATAGTCATGATAACCCACGTTGGCACCCGGATTGATATATGTATATTCCACACCACCATCCTTCAACTGGTACGGGTCCTTACCGTTACCGCCACCGAATAACTCATATATCTCATAGGTTCCGTTAACTGTAACGCGTGTACCCGGTGTCGATGCGGCATTGCCACCGCCATAAACCTGGTAGATGCTTGTCAGGTCGCAACCGTCAATTATCACTTCAGCGTAGGCTGCATCAACTTTTGCCTTGTTTGTAGTGTAATCCAACAATGCGTCGGTAGGAACGTAAGCAGCCAGATCACCGCCGCCATATACTACCTGGACATCATACAGATTCACCAGCTCATCATTGACATTGTTGATGGCTGTAGTCAGTTCATCATCAGTAGGATTCTCCTTACCATAGACTGTATTAGCTGCATCCAAAACAGAAGTGGTAACTCCATCTACATAACCTCCATTACCATCCGATGCTATTGCAAGCAGTCTGCCAAGATATGTCTTGGAGTCCTCATCGTCTTCCTGTCTGGGATGACTGAACTTATTACGGGCTTCATTAGTGTTGGCTAAAGCGTCTGTATATTTGTTCTGTGTAGCATATACATGTACTTTAACATGACCCTCTGGCGTTCCGTTAAAGTTGTTGGCACCGAATATCTTGTTGACAATTGCACCCGGTGCTGAGTTTTCTACGCCCTGATTCAGGTTGATGGTCACATTTCCGGACATAGCCTTGACAGCATTGCTGCCCTCATGATTTGGAATATGATTATTGTCAAAATGCAGGCGTCCCAAACCACCGCCATAGACACGGTCCATGGAACCGCCGGTCAGGTTAACCGTAGTGTTGGGGTAGGTGTAAATGCCTGTACCTGTTCCAACCTCCTGACGTGACATATTGGTGTTTGCCAATGCACCGCCGCCATAGACATCATGTGTGATTGTACCACCACTGATGTTTACTTCAACACCCTTCATCAGGTTACCGGCCTCACCGCCGCCAAATATGCTACCTGCAATAGTACCGCCTGTAACATTTACGGTTGACCAAATGTCGGTGGCATATGTGTCGGGATCCTCACCCTGATAGTTCAGGGTCTTGTCACCTCGGCTTGCACCGTATACATTACCACCATAATTGTAGGTCTCATAGTTTGTTCTGGTACCTATTGTGGCACCGGCATTAATCTCAACCTGAGAATATGAATAAGATTTGCGGCTACCTGTAGCCTCCTTGTTCTCATAACCGAATCCTATGTTAGGAGGACCGATACTTGCCAATGCTCCGCCACCGTAAACGTTCTGGTAAATGGTTCCGCCATTTATCTGAACATATGTAGCGCAAGTAACAGAACCCGATGAGAAGTTGTATTTTCTGACTCCGTTGTCAAGGTACGTTCCCAGACCCGAACCGGCACCGTAAACATTACCGCGTCCTATCCATTGCATTGATGTAAGGTCACTTTCATTTACACTTGCCGTATTGGTGGAGTTGTATTCCAGTCCAATGGTACCCTTGTTGATGATTACCTTGGCGTCACGGCGTACGTGACCGTCCTGACCACCTCCGTATACCGATCCGTAAATGACAGGTGCTACGTTATATTGATCACTACCAATTGTAACCTCGGTCTCATTGCAATAACCTAAGAAGAAATCAGGTACATACATGTAACGCGGCGAGCGGCGGCCTACATTGTAGGATGCTATACCACGGCTACTGCCAAATACGTTACCTGTGGGGAATTTCTTATTCAACTCATCCTCTTCATATCCGCCGGCTGTACCTATTACACCGGAGTTAATCTTTACGGTAGCTTTTCCACTACCCATAAAGAGTGTATTTGTCCACAGCGGGCCTTCGGCATCGTTAACCTTAGGTGGCAGTTCACCGTAACCGATAGTCATATAGTCATCGGTACCACCGGCATAGTTACCAATACCTACTGAACCCAGGTTACCGCCGCCGAATACGTTATGGGCTATGGTACCGCCATTGACTGTAACATTGGTGTTACCATAAACCTTACCGGCAATGATACTGTGCAGTGTGGCATTAGCAATAGAGCCATGTTCCCAAAGCGGTTGTTGCTGACTTGTAATAGTCCATTGTGTACCTACGTATGTGCCAGTACCGTTACCACCGCCATAGACACTCTGACCAATAGAGCCGTTATTGATGATAACAGTGGTATTGTCATATACGTGACCATCCTCACCACCGCCATAGACTGATCTGCCAATGAAGGGCTGATTAGCTCCAGTGGTAGAGCCAATGGTAATGCTGGTCTCTCTGACGTTGGCCAGCAGGGCCTCATCAAAGCGATCGGCCATTACATGACCCTTACTACTGCCGTAAACATCACCCTTCACTTGGGTATTGCCGGTAATACTTATGGTAGCCAAGCCATTGTTGGATTCCTCAGTGGAGTATGTAAATTCATATGGCCAACTTATACCAAAGTCATAGAACGCACCGTCATATTCATGGTCTGCATCATAATACTCGCGTTTATTTACATCGTGTTTGCTCTTGGCTGTAATCTTACCAAGCGATCCCATCTCACCGCCACCATAGACATTGTGGTTGATTGTACCGCCTGTTATGGTCAGAGTGGTGTTCTTGGCCAGACCAAGCTCAGGCTTATTAAAACCACCCTTACATCCCGCAAATACGTCACCTACAGAGATGCCCAGTTCATCGGCTGTATCGGTTGAACCTATGGTGCCGCCGTGTATGTTGACTGTGATGTTACCGTGATCTGTTCCGGGTATCAACGAACCATATTGAGGATTGATGTCGGAACTACCGGGCAGAGCTGTGACATTACCGTCACCATCCTCGGTTATTTCCAGTTCGGGATGAACCAGATATGTTCCTACTGATGCAATACGACCACCTCCGAATACCGATCCCATCATGTAACCGCCGTAAATATTGACGGTTACATTACCGCTTACAACACCTGCAGTCAGAGCCGTACCGGAGAATCCGCGTCCGCCACCGAATATATTTCCATCAACAGTTGATGTTCCTATGGTTCCAATCTTGATTTTACTGTTGTCTGCATTGGCAGCGTTACTACCTATGGTGGTAACAGCATTACCAAGCACGTGACCATCTTCACCGCCACCGAATACGGAGCCGTAGATTCGGGCTTCATCGGTTATGTTCAAGCTGGTACTGCCTACATTGGTCCAGATATTGAAGTTGATGCGCTGGTCACCCTTACCGCCACCGAATACGTAACAGGTTACCGGGTGAGCGGCTATCTGCTCTGGAGTACGCGGAACACCTACGGTACCGCCACTCATGTTGACTGTACAGCTTCCATAAACATCAGTTTGCTCGTTACCGCCATATACGCTGGTCAGGATATGACCTCCCAGGATATCAACAACCGTATTGCCCTCAACTATACCTGCTGAACGCAGCCACAGACCATCTGCGTATGACGGATCTATTGCCTTGATTGATGAAATATTGGGATTCTGTGCATACGGGAAGTAACCGCTGCCGCCGCCAAATACGTTGCCGTAGAACGTATGTCCATCGGTTGCTGCTTTGGGAACCTTGGTCTCAGCTGTAGGATCTACATAATCATATACATCGTATGGCTTGCCATTTGCTTCATATGTCCAACTGGCGCACTCGGGCAGGGATGTTGAATATAGGGCATTATTACCGGTACCAACCAGAGTTCTCAGTTCACTTCTGTCATCATTGGTAATTATCAGATGACCTGCCTCCCATTCATCGGCCGTATATGGACGGTTTACTCCAAGGGGGGTATTCAGATATGTACCGTCATCATTCATCTGTACATATCCATTACCAATCTGGCAGTCACCCTTGATAATGACATGAGTATCGTGCAGCACATGGCCGTTCTCACTACCGCCATAGACTGATCCCTTTACGAATGCATTACCGCCTATGGTTACATTTGAGTTATAGACATAGGTTCTGAACTTGATGGTAGGATCATTCTTGGGATCTTTCACAACGCCTCGGCTTGCACCAAACACATGACCTTTGTCAATGGGCTTGCCATCGGCTGTAATCATGCTCAGGTTATCAGGACCTATCTCGGCATCGCCCAGAATGGTAACAGTACTTGTTCCTGTACCGGCTTGTGTCAGAGCCGTAGGTTTGGCATCGTTGATATGGTCAAATGTACCTACAGATCCCATATTACCACCACCATATACACTACCTTTAATCTTTACACCTGCATATCCTGTATTAGTGGTCAAATCAACCTCAGTGCCGCTAGGTACGCCATTGGCGTTATGGGCGGCAGATATGTTGACGTAGGTGTTACCACGTATATCGGCATTGTTACCGCCTCCAAATACATCGCCGGTAATATGAGCGCCAAGTACGGGAACAGTGCCATTATCATAGGATGTTATTGTACCTATGTTAACCACTGCATTACCGGTAACCATACCTTCATCGGCTCCACCAAAGACATTACCTATTGTACCTATGGCATTGTTTATGGTACCGGTGATGTTATCGCCGTTGACTGCACCAAACACGATATTCGGGATATAAGCATACTCCTTAGGCAGTGTCACTGACTGTCCAGCCCAGTCACCCTTGACCAAGTTTACGTTAACCTCAGTACTACCAATTACAGGAGCCTTAAGGCTTCCGCCATAGACGTTGTCAATCCTGGTGAATGACTTGAGGTTTACAGTGATCTTGCCTTGAGTATAAGGCACACTCGGAGTAGAATTGTGGTATGCCCCTGTGCCAGGATATGTGGCTTCACGTCCGCCACCATAAAGATTCTGGATTATGATAGGCTTACACTGATGATTTGGATCATCTTCTTCAACGTTTACCGTGATGGTACCACCAATGGTTCCACCGTGATCATTACCGCCATATACGTTTTTAAATACACCACTCTTGATATTCAGCGTTACGCTACCGCGGATGTTTGCATCGTATGAGCCGGCAAATACGTTCTCAATATTGTCATCGCCGCAACCTGTTACAGTAAATATAACATCATGGTCGATGTCGGCACCTCTGGCAGCACCATATGTGTTGGTTATCTTAATAGGACAGCTATTGGCCACTTGGTATCCATCTTTACCATTAATCAATATGGTCGCATTGCCATATATGGTTCCTTTGGTATCACTTCCGCTGAATGCATCTCCTATCTTGCCGCCTAAAACAACAATTTTTGCATCACCGTTTACCGGGGCGCCGTTATTGTTCTTCCAGGTTCCGTCACGTTGCGGTATCTTGTCGGCTCCGTTACCTCCACCAAAGGCATAACCTATTGCGTAAGAACCATATATCGTAACATCAGTAGATGGTACTGAAGCTGAGTTGCCGCCTCCAAATACCTTTTCTATACTGGTCTCACCGCATCCGTCAATAATGACCTTTGTCTCCTTTCCGGGATGTGGCAGATAATGTGCCAGGTTACCTCCACCATATACACTGTGGATATCATATTTGTTGTCCTGGTGACCGGGAACACGCTGATCCATATCATTTAACTGTACGGTACTGTTAACAGTAACCGTTACATTACCCATAGGTGTACCGTTCTGGTTGTTACAGCCAAACACACGTCCGCTGGTAGGTACAGGATCCTTATCTCCATCAGGTAGTCTGTCTCTCTTCTTGAATGCAGCTCCATTTACAGTTACTGATACATCGCCATAGACCATAGCCTCACGTGCTGTCAATGCCGGCAGATTGAGCTCCGGGTGGGCAACATCTGCTATCTGTCCGAGTCCACCACCATAGACATCACCAACCGTGCCGCCTGTCAGAGTTACTGTGGTCGTGTTAGTGGCCGATGTCTTTCCGTCAGCCCATGTACCTGTTACATGCACTTGTTCATAATAGGTCTTGCCCTGAACGGCTGTGGCATCACCTGTAAGGCTGTATGTTTGGGTGTTTGAATTATATTCATAATAAGCTGATACATCTGTTGTACCTACTTGTACACCCGAAACCTTGCCATATACATCATCTTGTTTGGTCGCATTCCAGTTGTCAGTATTGGTGTTGGCAAATGCGCCACCTCCATAGACACCGCCTGTTACCCAACCGTCAGCTATTGTTACGGTAACGCTACCGGTAACATCGGCCTCACTGCCACCGCCAAACAGGTTGTTGTCAACTCTTGCTGTGCTGTTCTGTGGCATTGATACGGTAGTGCTACCTATAACATCGGCTTCACTACCGCCGCCATATACATTGTTGCTAACATCGCCGCCAGATAGTGTAACCCGAGGATTACCTGTTACTATGGCCGATGAACCCAGACCTCCGCCGAATACATCTTTGGCCATACCGCCGGTCATTGATACTGCAGGATTTCCGGTGTAAGGAGCTACATTACCGCCTCCATATACGCCACTTGAAATGATTCCTCCGCCAATGTTGACAGCTATCGTACTCTTGGGAGTTCCTTTTATGTTATTACCTCCAAATACGTTCACAACGTTTGTGGCACTGGTAAGAACGCCATTACTGTTAATGACTTGACCTGATGTGGTGACGGTTACCGGCCCATAGACATCGGCTGCATAGGTGTTGTCTCCAAGTCCGCCTCCATATACATCACCATTGATTGTACCACCAGATACTGTCACGTTTGTAACAGCATCTGTTGTAAGTGAACTGCCGTCGGTGGTGTTAACCTTACCCTTGGCTGATCCACCATATACATCACCGGTTATGGTTGAATTTCCGTTTATATTCACATTGACGGTTCCGCCAACGAGTGTAGTATTACCGAATCCGCCGCCAAATACAGCGCCTCTTACACTACCGAATGAGGTGTTGTCACCACTGATTGTACCGCCGGTTATGTTAACCGTGCTGTTGTTGGAAACGTTAGCCATGTTACCGCCACCATAGACGGCCTTGCTTACAGTACCGCCTGATACGGTTACGCCTGCGTTTCCTGTCAGGTTAGCTGCATCGCCACCACCATAGACGTTATTGGTTACAGTACCACCTGATATGGTAACTGCTGTATTACCTGTAACAATGGCCGATGCACCATAACCGCCGCCAAACACGTTGACAGCCTGTCCGCCGGTCATGTTTACGGTTGCCGTACCGGGAGCAAGTGCTGTGCCGTAGGCAGCCAGATTACCGCCGCCATAGACATTACCGCTGAATGTTCCGCCGTCAATTTGTACGGTGACTGTCTGCTGGGGTGCACCGTACAGGTTGTTGCTGCCGAATACGTTTGTGGCTGTACCGCCCTTTGTGGTAACGGTAACCAGACCATAGACGTTAGCCGCAATGCTTGACGAAGTCTGACCCAGACCACCGCCATAGAGATCACCGTTAACGGTTCCCTGATAGAGATTGACGTGAGTGGTATGTGTGTTGGATGTTGCGGTAGTACCGTTTACGCTACCCAAAGCAGAACCGCCATATACATGTCCCCAGATTATTGCAGAGCCGGTAGGTGTTGTTCCGTCAAGAGCTCCTATGTTAACTTCAACATCTCCGTCAACGATTGTGGGCTGACCCTTACCACCGCCGAATACTACATCCTGGATTGCACCTGCACCGGGATCAGCACCTATTGTACCGCCGGTGATGTTTACGGTGGCTTTTGCTTTCAGCACACCGTTTATGTTGCTTCCGCCATAGACTGCGGTGCCTACGGTACCGCCTTCAATGTTAACGGTTGCGTCGCCAAAGCTCTGAGCTACAATGCTGATGGGTGAGGTCTGACCTTCACCTCCGCCAAAGACGCTGCCGGTCACGCTACCTCCGTAGATATTGACCTGTGTGGTCTTATCTGTTGTAGCTGCGATATCGTTGTGGTTACTTTCATAGTTGGCACCCTTGGTCGCGTTAACGGCACCAAAGGCACTGCCGCCATAAACGTCACCGCCAATGGTTGCGTAGCCAACAGGAGTACCGGATACGTTAGTTCCTATGTTAATCTCAACATTGCCGGTAACTGTCGTACTAGCACCCTTACCGCCGCCAAAGATATCGCCAGCAACGTTTGTGCCACTCATCCCGGCTCCGGTAAGATCAACCGTACCAATGTTGATAAGGGTGTTGCCTTCAATGTCGGCATCGTTACCTCCGCCATAGATGTTGCCGGTTATTTTGGCACCCGAAACAGGAACATCCAGATACAACTGACTTTCAATATCCTGAGTATAGAGTGCCGAAGGTGCCGTTACCATATCGACCGTTGTCTTGGTGCCGATATTGATAGAGGTGTTACCATATACAGTGGCCAGATTACCGCCGCCATATATATTACCTATTGCGCCAATCTCACCTGCTGCATGTGCGGGATAGGGCAGGGAGACTGTTCCACCGGTGTTTCCGGCAAGGGATGATTCGGCGGCATGGCTACCCTTGACTACATTGATATCAATGTTGGGATCACCATATACCTTGGCCTGCAAACCGCCACCATAGATGGCACCAATGCTGGTAAATGCACGCACGTTCAGTTTGGGGTCGTTATACCTCCTGTCCTCGAAGAATTCATCTATTATACCTTCAGAGGCACTTGGATATTCGGCCTCAATTGCTTCTCTCAACTGGGCTGCAGTCATAGGATCACCGTTGGCCTTATATCCGTAAACCGAGTAGTCAGCCAGATTACCGCCGCCATACAGCTCACCGATAATGATAGGCACGTCACAATCGCCGGTTTCCTCAATGTTCACGGTGATTGAGCCCATCAGTTTTCCGCTATCCTTGTTACCGCCGAAAACACGACCGAACTTACCGCTTCTGATAGTCAGGCTTACATGACCTCCTACATCGGCGGCCTGTGCGCCTGCATAGATCTCGTCGATCCAGTCATCAGGCATACATCCAAGTACGATGTTTACACCGCTCCTCATGGGGGCGTTCTTACCTCCACCATAAATGTTGGTGGCATTCAGATTACAAATGTCAGTATCATCTATGTCAGCGGAGCCATGGTAATCACTCATTTGAGGCATCAGGATATTTGTACCGCCTCTGATATCACCGTTACTGTTACTACCTCCATAAACATTGGTTACGGTACCGCCTACCAGATTGACATAAGTTTTACCCGAACCGGATTCATATGTATCCGTTCCTTCGTTGGTACGGTGGAAACCTACGTGGGCTGCATGGCTTGCGCCCAATTCACCGTTACCGCCACCATACAGATTCTGTATAAAGTTTGATCCAAACAGCCAGACTTCAGCTGCAGGTACAGCAGCAGCATTACCGCCGCCATAGACATTCTGAATCTTGGTTTCATCACAACCTTCTATCAATACCTCAGTAGATTGTATATTATCAGTAGGATCATAGTTAGCTTCATTACCGCCGCCATATACTGCTGCAAGATAGTAAGCGTTTGCGGTCTGTCCTGCTACGGCAACCGTACGTTTTACATGAATCAGGACATGACCGGTGGGAGAACCCTGCTGGTCATTGGCTCCGAATATCTGGGCCATACCATTGTAAGTACGGTCAAATGCGGTACCGTCCAGGATTATGTTTACATTGGTGGCTGCAGTCTTTCCAGAAGCTGTCTGATAGCCACCTCCAAATACGTTACCATAGATGTTGTTACCGTAGAGGTTGACATTTACAGCATGAACCTCACCGTTCTCTGATCCGCCATATACGTTACCATATATGTTGGCCGATCCGGTGTAGATATCACCGCTCTTGGTACCGATGTTCAGCGTAACCTGACCGGTAACACTTGTTCCGGCACCCTTACCGCCGCCAAACAGTACCAAAGGTACGGATGCGGGAGCCTGTGCGAAGGCAGTACCTATTGTACCACCGGTAACTGTAACTGTTGATGTGCCGCCTACTGTTCCGGTAGTGTTACAACCACCATAAACGGCGTTGGTAACAGAACCTGCAGCCATACTTATTACGGTGTTTCCGCTGATACCGGCCTGGTTACCGCCACCATACAGACGGCCTGCACCGCTGTTGGCCTTTTGCAGTGTCACGCTGGTATTACCGGTTACACTGGCAGCATCACCGCCACCATAAACATCACCGGTAACTATTGCTACATAAGCGCTGTTGGCAGGTGTAAGGTCACCAACGGTAACTACGGGACTACCTGTAATATCGGCTGTTGTTCCCTTACCGCCACCATAGACATTGCCGCTTACGGTTCCGTTCTTGACGTTCACTACAGGACTTCCTGTATAAGGAGCCAGATTACCGCCGCCATAGACATTGCCTACGTACCAGCCGCAAGTCTCATCATTCTTTTCAATATTGACCTCAATGGTACCATGAATGGTGCCACTGGTGTTGTTGCCGCCAAATACGTTGGCAACCATACCGCTGTGGATGTTCAGGGTGATGTTGGAGGGAGACTCCGATGTACCTATGTCAGCCTGTTTTGCACCACCATATACGGTTCCGATACCTTCAAGAGAGACACCGATATTCTCGGGATGAGCAGCATGACCGTTCTCGCCTGTAACGATAGTACCTGTGCAGCCGATCGTGATTGTACCGGCATTACCGGCAGCCTGGTTACCGCCGCCATATACTTCGCCGATAATCATATCGCAAGCTCCTAGTGCCGAACTCTTGTTTATGTTCAATGTTACTGTGCCGCCTATAGAACCGTTAAGGTTACTGCCTGCAAAGACTTGGGTTATAGTACCGCCAGTAACGGTTACGCTTACATTGCCTGTTACATTAGCTGCCTTAACATTACCTTCGGTATTGTCACCGTGGCCACCACCAAAGAGTCCGCTGATTGTACCGCCGCTCATAGTTACGTTAGTAGCCGGAACATCGGCAGCATTACCGCCGCCATATACATCATGTTGGACTTGAGTGTTACACTTTTGGACAAGTACGGTAGGTGCAGCGTCTCCTGTTACCATAGCAGCGTTACCGCCACCATATACATCACCGAGTACAATGGCCGTGTAAGTATTATTTTCAGTGTCAGTGTGTGTTAGGTCACCAATGGTCACAGTGGGGGCTCCCGTAGAACCTGCTTCCTGAGTGTTGCCGTCGGGATCACCGTTACCACCACCATAAACGTTGCGGCTTACGGTTCCGTTCTTGACGTTCACTGTGGGTGAACCTGCATATCGGGCTATGTTACCGCCACCATAGACATCACCTACGTACCAGGAATCATCATTACATGTCTTCTCAATATTGACAGCAATAGTTCCTGATACAGAACCGCTGGTGTTGTTGCCACCAAATATGTTTGATATCAGACCACCGTTAATGGTCAGGGATATGTTGCCGGTAACGTCTGCTGCGTTAGCTCCGCCATAAACTGTACCTATACCCTCAAGAGTGGTACCTATGTTTTCCGGGTGGGCTGCATGACCGTTCTCACCTGTAACGATAGGACCGGTACTGCCAATCGTGATTGAACTGGCTGCACCATTAGCCAGGTTACCGCCTCCATATACCTCACCGATATACATATCGCAGGCCCCTTCTGCCGAACTCTTGTTAATGTTCAATGTGCCGGCTGCACGTACGATACCCTTGCTGTTGCCGCCGCCAAAGACCTTGTTGATTGTACCGCCTGTAATGGTGGCATTAGCAGTACCTGCGCCGTAACTGCCGCTTTCGGGGTTATCGTCAGTGCTCAGATAACCTACATGTGCTGCAGTGCCGCTTTCACCGTTACCACCTATAAATACACGGTCTATATCACCACCGTTAATTGTAACATTGGTATATGGTACAGCGGCTGCATTACCGCCACCAAATACATCCTTGATACTTGTCTCACAGCCGTTTACGGTTACGGTAGGATAGTTGGAAGGGCTTGTGGGATTGTAGTGAGCCAGATTACCGCCACCATACACAGCCTGCAGTGCGTAAGTCTTTACACCATTTTGTGTAGTCGTAGCGTCTGTACTATTGATGACAACTTGCACCGAACTCTTAGGAGATCCGTTCAGATTGTTACATCCAAATACATATCTTGCATCGCCACCATCAATGGTTACTGTCACAGGACCGTTTACGTCGGCAGCAACAGCAGCATCATTACCTGATGCCAGTCTTCCCAGACCTCCGCCATATACGTCACGAACAGTTCCTCCGGTAATACTTACAGAGGTATAAGGATCACCTTCATTTACTGTATTTGTATTGGCCAAAGCACCGCCACCATATACATCGCCGGTTACATTTGCGTCATCACTTATGGTAACAGATACGGTTCCGGTTACATCACCCTGGCTACCGCCTCCATATACATCAGTCCCGACAGTTCCGCCCGATATTGCTACGGTTGTATTTCCGGTTACGGTAGCTGTTGATCCAAGACCTCCACCAAAAACGTTGCCGCTTACGGCACCGTTATCCATTGATACGCTTGGATTACCTGTAGTGGGTGCCAGATTACCGCCGCCATATACGGAACCTGTAATGGTGGTTGCTTTCTCTGTGTCTGTTTTTGTAATGGTTATTACAGGATTGCCTGTTACAGGTCCCTCATCTCCACCACCATACACATTACCTGTTATGGCTCCGTTCTCAATGTTAACGGCAATTGCTCCGTTTGTAGCAGATTCTTCACCACCTCCAAATACGCTTCCTCCCACGGTTGTAGTACCTGTAATGGTAAGGTCTGCCTCGGTTACCTGACCTAAAGTGCTCAGGTCTTGAATTGTATATATGACGTTCTCGCCGCCAACAGTAGCGATAGCGGAAGCACCGTCGGTTATTGAATTATCAGTGTGAGTCCATGTATATGTGGTTGTGCCGGAAAGCGTACCCTCCTCAAACAGACCGGTTTCAAGGTTGATTTGTGGAACCTTGTTTACAAAACCGTCATTTCTTAGGTCAACAGTAGCATCTGCTGCTGAAAAACCTGCTCCAAATACATCTCCAGTTACATTACAATTATGCAGTATTGATGTGGCCTTTCCGTTTACCTTTCCTCGGTTACCGCCTCCATAGAAGTTACCGGTAATCTTACAATCAGTCAAGGTTGAGATTACATCATTGGTTTGTGCTAATGAGAATGATGCCCATTTTACATAAAAACGTCCGGCAGGCTGACCTGTTGACCATACAAAAGCTTCATAGTCAAAGTCCGTGGCTATACCATTGTTTGCTGCTATGTATTTTCCTTTCTGGTCTGTATAGTCCGATGTCCAACCTCCAAAATCGGCGGATAAACCGGCGCTACCGTCTTTTGTGTTTATTCTGTTAAAGGATGTACCGCCATATCCAGCTCCAAAATAATTTCCAAACGTACAACCTTGAGCTACAGTTGTTACTATCCTGTCGGCATCAATTGTTTTTTCCCTTGTTACCGTTTCCTTTTTGTTATTCAGATAACTAAGCGATATGGGTATGCTACTAGCTTTCTGCATGTCACCGAACTTGGGACCGCCACAGAATGTGATTACGTTACTGTTATATATGTTCGTAGTAATATTACCTGTAATGGGGTTGGCTGCATTGAGTCCGCCTCCATAGAATTCGGTGATGTCGGCATTGTAAATCTGCCATTGTACGTTACCGTCTATCTGCTGTTGTGCAGCTCCGGCAACCTCACCAAACCTACCACCGCTGATATAGCACTCTGCATCATCTTCAATAACCGTAGCATTTGGCTGATATATTCCTGACAGGTAGAAACCGTCATAATCTCCACCGGTAACAGAGATTGGGATATGAGGTGTGTACCACCATACTTCACTGTGACATCCGTTACTGAAATTCTTAAAATATGCGTTGCCTCCTACATGAATATATTTAGTTGATGCTGAGTATGTTCCGCTACCGGAATTCAGACCGTGGGTAGATGTGAACTGGTCAAATGTACCACCTAGAATAATCAATGGCGCAGAACTCTTACCTCCGTTGTCATACTCAAACTGAACAAAATGGATTAGACAGGTGTTGGTGATTTCAAACCAACCGGTTGGCTTAAAGATAGCTACATTATAAAGCTTTTCCGCGTTATTGGGCTTTTGTGCCATAGCCGTACCAAGCACGTTTATAAAGTCAAAACGTATGGGTGAAACAGCCAGTCGGTTGTCGTGATGGTATATAAAACTGTAGTCTGGCTCATTGTCCTTATCCAAGTCTATTGACATCATGGTAAAGGGCTTGCTTTCATTTGAGGGCGGATCACAACGATGCTTGTTACCGATAAGTACCAGAGCATTGTCATAGACAGTAGAACCTGATAGTGTACTTAATGCTCCTGAAATGCTGGTATAAACTTTCTGATCGCTACCGTTTATTGATAGAGTCGTATTATTGGTGATTTGTACACCAACTCCCTTAACATCCTCACCGGCGTATCCAGCGCTATAGACGTAATCGTAGTAGCCATCAGCTAAATATGCGGCATTTCCCCAATAGGGTTCAATTTCTATTGCCGTTACTCCGTAAGGTACATCAAAGTATGCTCCCTGTGAGAACACACGGCCACTTACAGAATAGAGGTCCTTTTTTGAACTTTTGCGGTCGGCAAAATTGTAGTTCGGGGAATCAAAATATTCCGGGTTGGTAGAGAAAGTCTTGGTGTAGTTATAGTTTGCTGATGTATAAGGGTCATCAGCAAGGGGGGTGATAGCTGTTATCTTCCAACCGGTCACAACTTTGTTTTGGGTATAGTTACCTGTGCCGTAGTCATTATAGTAAGGCAACTGAACCTTGTCATAGTTGTAATTGAAGTGGGCGTAGTCCTTATCGGTACGGTCAAGCGTAAGAGAACTTGTTGTTATAGCTGCACCTGAAGGCGCATTGGCACCTACACCTGAGATGGTTACAGAAAGAGTACCCATCTTGAGACCCTGATTTCTGTTGGCCTCGGAATAATCAGCCAGATTGCGGGTATCATAGTTGATGATTGACGGGTATTTTCCCTGAGCTTTAAGAACAGGATAGGGCTTGGGATTCTGGATTGACCTGTCGGCAGTCTCAAGTACCCACTTGAGCATTTTCTTATCAGCATCCTGAGCTGAACCTGTTGCATAGAATGCTGCCAGTTTCTTGTTGCTGTTAAGCAGCTCGCGGTAGTACTCAAAACGGTTCAGATTTATCTGCTTGACAGATATGGCACTGTTATACTTACCGGCTGTGATATGGTTACCGGAGCTGTAAGGCGATTCATAGAGATAGTAGTTAAAGGTGTTAAGACCACCAGACAGGTTGCTGATATTTACTCCACCATAAACCGGCGATATGTTTCCGCCAGTAGTAGTTATGTCACCGTAGAACATGCAGTTCATTATCATGGTTCCGGTTTCAACGGTAGCTGCTGTGGTAGCAACATTATTGTAGCCTACAATACCGGCTCTATCTGTTCCACTCGTTATATTGGCGTAGCTGAAACAGTTGATTACACGGGCATTACCGTTAATGTCTCCAACCAAGCCTCCGGTGTGACCGCTACCACCTACCTCTCCGTCAAGGATACCAACATTGTAGATACGGGCTGCTCCAATAGCGCTGCATGCAATGGCGCCGGTATTTCCACTATGACTGCTGATGTTGACGTCACTCAACATCAGGTTACGTACCGTACCACCGTTTATAGTTGCAAAAATGGGGTTTCTCAGACCGCTGATGGTATGGCCCTGACCATCAAATGTGCCACTGAAAGCGGTGGATATGGTTGTGTTGCCTGGTGACGTTGATAGTGCTATATCTGTTGTAAGCCTGTATCTTTCTCCGGCACCACCACCATCCTGAACTTTAGTTACAAACAGTTCGTAATCATCGATAGAAGTTATCAGGTAGGTTCCGTCCGGGTCTTGGTTTATGTCCTCAGCGAATGCGCGTACTGCAGTAAAAGAGGTAGTATAGCCAGTAGCAGTAGCAATAGCTTTTATCGTGACAGGAGTTCTCAATCCTGTAATGTCAATCTGATTGCCGGATGAACTATAAGTAGTGGGCTCTTCTGCATCAGTAGGATGTTCACCATCATCACTTGCTCTCATTGTGTAGTAGAATGTAACACCGTCTGTGGGGTTGCTGCATACTAACAGAATGGTAGTTGCATTAAGCCTTCTGAATTGAGGTGTGGCACATTGAATTGTAACAGGAGTACTCTCGTAAATGCTAGATTGGAGCATATTTGCCTTGACTGCCAGTACCTTGATGGTTTTGCCTGAAATACCGGCAGAGAGTGGTGCGGAATATGTCGGACTGTTCGTGCTGGGAGTAGTGCCGTCAAGAGTATAATGGAGTGTGGCACCCTCGGTCGCGCACGAGAGGGTAATGGTGTTGTCAGGATTTAGTGTTGATGTAGGTGTGGCAACCTTCTCAATTGTCAGTGTAGATACGCTGGATGTGAGATAACCTGTGTGTGTGGCAATAGCCTTAATCGTGGAGGTATTGCTGACAGAAATCTCAATATGGTTTGTAGAACTACCGGATACGGTAGGTTCATTTCCGTCTGTGGTATAGTAGATGGCGGCACCATCGCCGGCATTGATTTCAGCCTGGTTGATACCGTTGAATGTGATAACGGGTGCGGTATAAGGACTAAACTCAAGCTCTATTACATTAGACTGGACAGTATGATCTGATGCAATGACAGCTATAGCTTTGACACCGGTTGAACCTATTGCAGGTGTAATTGTACCGGTGTATTTAAAAGTGGGACTTTCTGGATCATCGCCAGTGGCAGGGACAACAGGCTCTGAACCGTCAAGAGTATAATAGAAGTCAGTACCTGTAGTGGGGCAGGTTATGGTGACATCACCATTGGCAGCCTGACTTATGGCTGGATCATGACAGAAAGCATCTGTCACAAAAGACCATGCCGAACTGCCGGTAGCCCTGACTTTCTGCACTCTCAAAATTGTATTGTTACGGTTCATGGTACTCACGGTGCCGATTGCCTCGTCGCGCAGTATCTTGGGGACTATGAAATAATAATCCTTATCGGCGGACCTGACCCACGTGAACTGATATCTGCCTGCTTCACCGTTGTTTTCACTTGTCTTGAATGCAGCGTTATTATCGCTTGCGTTGCCTTCAGTGGCAAAGTAGAGATATTCTCCAGTCAACGCATTACGGATGTAGAAGTAATCCAGCCAGTCCTGTTCAGTGGAGGCATCAGCCAGTTCAAAATACCAGTAGGTATTCTGATCGTCTTGCGCGTCGGTTATGGTGGCAAAGGCACCGGCCGATGCAGGCGCTTTGATATAGTGATCACCAGAAGAGCTGTTGTGCAGTTGGTAGTATGTCATTGAATTGGCATCAGATACCGTAAACGGAGCTGTACGTTCAAGGACACTCTTTTTTACAAATTTCCAGATGGAGTTGACATCATTCGCTTTATCGTGGAGAGCTATTGTTTTTTCACTGGTATTGTTGGAGGTCTTGTTAAGATTTTTTGTGTTATCCTTTGGCTTGATGTTGAATGTACCTGAGATAGGTGATTCAACTATCTTGAATTTGAACTTGTCGGGACTTTGACTATCAAAGACGTCCATGTAAACTCCGTTGCTACTATCATAGCACATATACTTGCCGTTGGATGACGGGTTGACAATATAGAAGTATTGTGTGGTGTTGTCAGCTCCGGCATATTTGAAGTACCACTCCATTGTGGGGCGGAACATGCTGGTGGTATTTACTTTCAGGACATTGTTGACCTCATCGCCCGGAATCATATAGAAATAGAAGTGGTCAGTGTTCCATGCGTTGTTCTGGCTCTGGATAAGACGCTTGTGGTCAATACCGCACGAAACAAGTGTTGTAAAGGTGGCAACGTTGGTCACATCTTCAGCCATAATAACTATGGCTTTGACTAAAACGTTCCCGTTGTCATTAGGATCAGGCTCAAAAGGTGTGGTATATTCGGTGCCGTTTTGCAAAGTGGGCTTGGTGCCATCGGTGGTATATATGATTGTTCCAGAAAGCGTTGTGGAAATCTCTATCAGATCGTCTTCATTATATGTGATAGTGGGTAAGGGATAGTAGTCCTCAAGATAGAATACACTGTTTGCCGTATTCTCACTCCACAAACCGATGATACCTCCTGTATTTACACTATTAAACGCATCACCGTCACCAACGAGAGAATTTTTGTTTCCTTTGTTGACATTAAGGTATATCTTATTTTGATCACCAGTGGTGTTAATGGCCTTTTTGGATGCGATGTTTATAAAACCATTTCCAAACTGGTCAATCCTAAATAGGGATGCTTCTTCATCACTGGCGTATGAATCCTGAAGGTGTACACGTACACGTCCATTATTTGAAAAAGGAGCGGGGTTATAGGTCAGGTATTTGTTATCGCTTTTATGTTTGATGAAATAGTAACCATCTAAGGTGGGATGTTTTTCTATTACCCATACAGCCTCGCTGGCATCGTTAGTGGCGCGGTATTGATAGGTGGTAATGAATGGCTGACCATTATCATCATTCTGGTATTTTGGATTACTATTGGCATTATAGAATTTATAACCAACTGTGGGCGCCATGTAAAAGTTGTTTGCCGGATTGTCCGCATCAAATGATGATGTGGGTGTTGAAGCGATATAATACGTTCCCGAATAGTCGGTCTGAGCAAACGCGGGCCCTGCGCCCCATGTGAGCATGAGGAGCAGAAGGGATAGGGTGGAGAAGAGCCTGCCTCTTCTCTTTAATATGGTGTGAACAGTATTGTATAACATATATCGTATCATATCGTTGTTTTTTCTCATAATCATCTTCTTCTTTTTGTCATCACTTGGTCACTGCAACCTTTTGTTTGTTAACTATGTAGATGCCGCGGTTGTTGACCGGTATCTGGATGCGGGTGCCCGGCTGGATGGTAAACTTGCCTAATGACCTGCCGCCAACGGTGGTTACGGTCACGGTGGCAGGTATCTCCAACGTACTCTCAACCCAGATGCTCATATCCTTACCGTAGATGTAGAGACCGCGGGCAGCCACAACGTCATCCAGAGGCATCTGATCCTCTATGTAACCTATGTACAGAGCACTGGACTTGGCACTGCCGCGTGTTCCGCCACGGCGTGATGCTTGGTTGCCACTTGCTTTAAAGTACGGACGGAACGCTACGGTTGTTACCGTGTTGTCATCTTTATTCTGGAACTTGGTTCCGTCTGCATCCAAAAGCCATGTGGTCTGGCCGTCCAGACTGTGGGCCTGATATGTAGGCGTGAACTGATAACCCTGAATGGTTGTCACTGTCTCATAGTCAATATCGGATACTTCTATACCAATACCCTCAGCCGATACGAACGTGATTATCTGGGCATCAAGTTTGGCAGGAGTGTTGGCTGCTGCGGTAGTGGCCAGGAACGTGCCGCTCATATCAAACTCATAATACCTGCTGCCCGGGAATCCAATCAGGTACGGCTGTGCAGCCTTTCCGAACGGATAGTTGGCATGGGTAATATTGTTGTCAGGGCTGTAATAAGTCTGATATGTATCATCGTTCTTGTCCTTGTGGCCCTTGCCGTTACCATTATTCTTGTTGTTATAGTAGTAATCCCACAGGAAGTAGTTGTTATAGGCCAGGTCGGTGCCTATGATGCCTGCATCAGCCTCATCATCAGTAACCTTAGGTATGGACTTGAACAGAACCTTGCTGTTATCTGTCTCATCAAGCTTGTCAGGTATGCGCAGCCAGTACTCATGACCAACGTTGCTGCCCTCATAGAAGTGGGTTATCCATCCCTTCTGGCTTGTGGTCACGGTCTTGACTGTGAACGGCAGGCTTATGCCCTCCCAACCAGTGCCGGCATCCTGTACAAATACCTCAGGCGCACGCTGATACCACATCACGTGATCGTCACCCATGTTGTAACTGATAGGAGCGTTGAAATCCTGTTTGTCAACCAGGAACTGGTCATTGACGGCTTGATAGACAGTGTTATTACCGACTGTAGTCAATACTACATGGTGACCGTGTATGTTGACCATATCCTCATCGGCAACCTGACGTATGCTATTGTATTCGTTGGCAGTATTGTAGCTACTCTCAGGAGTGTTGGCATACTTGAAGTAGTCAGGCTCCTTGAAGTAGTTGCAGATTACGGTTGTGGTGGCATCATCGGTTGCATCGGAGTATGCCAGCAGGTTCTGGGTCTGTCCATCGGTACGCAATCCGGTCAATCCGTCAAAGTCAAGTATCGGATAGAAGTAGCGGCTTTGGCTTGCACCGTCTGTGCGGAGGTTGTCACCGTAACCTGTAAAGTCAATGGCTGTCATGCCTGGATATACCTTATCGTCATTATCCTTGGCAGTAGCGGGCAGGACGGCATTAGCATTGTAGTGGGCAATATCCATGTTGCTGTCACCAAAGTAAGCCGGAGCACGGAATACACGGTTGGTTGATCCGTTAAAGCGTGACGGATTATCCTGATGTGTATTGGTCAATTCATATCCGTATGTCAGCGTCTGGCCAAAGTACAGATAGTCTGTAGGCCAGATAGGAGCGTAAATGAGTTGGGATGCTGAATTGGCGTCTGTTACGGTACGCTCACGTGAATCAGTCCATGTGGGTACTATTCCGGCGGCATAGCGATAATCGCCGTCAGCGTAACGATTCTCAACATAACCGTACTTGGATTCACCTATGATAGGATATACGGCGTATGAGGTTGGATAATATGCTTGGCTAGGATTATCCGCTACGGTACCGTCAGCATTACGTGTCAGATAGTAATACTGCAATCCGTTATCCTGTCCGTTGCCGTCATAGTAACGCTTGTTCAGATAGAATCCGTTCAGGTTATATGCCACCTCACCGTTGTAGAATGCCTGGGCATCCTTGCGTATAGGAGTACCGTTATCAACATAGTTGTCACTAGCTTCACGGTCGGCAATCAGCTTGGTGTAAGAACCAGTCTTAGGTGTTGCGTTGCCACTGTAAGCGTCATCATAGTCTTCCATATAGTAGCTGTTGACAACCTGGATGAGGCTTCCGCCGTCATAGTTATTTGTCGTTCTGGACGGAGCGCCTATGATAGGTAGTGATGTCTTGGCTTCGTCAGATGTTGTGCTTATCCAGCTGTTCTCAACATAACCGATACCTGTTTCTGCTATACCTGCACCGGTGAACGAACCTGTTACACCCAGGTTATAGACATTACCGCACAGATTGCTGAACAGCGAGTTGGTAAGCCCCTTGATGGTGTAACCGTCACCATGCAGAGTTCCGCTGAAGCAAACGCTCTGGCCTTGACCGATAGGAGTCCACTCGCTACCTGTATTGTCAATGTCGGTGCGCAGTATGAACTGAATGTTGTTACCGCCGCGTACACCTGAATTCATAGGATACTGTCCTGCAAGATCACCTGAAGCTATAGGCTGAAGCTGTCCTTCCTGATCATAGGTGCGATTTTCAAGGCTCAGGTCATAGAAATCCTTGAGCAGTTCAACACCGTTCTTACCGCCGGTATAGTCATTGATGTATATCTTACTGTCGCGCTTAAGCTGGCTGCGGTCATAATCCACATACATATGGTGCACGTTGTCATCCATCACCTTCTTAAGGTCATGATAGTTAGCTACGCTTACTGGTACATGGTTGGAGTAGGTCTTGCCCAGATATGTCTTGGCGTAATATGCCAGATAATAGCCGTCCTGATACCAGAAGAGTTCATCGTTCATAGGTACATATTCCTTACCGTTGGTATGGAGCTCGGCGTATGACTCTTTTTCAAACAGCTCCCAGCCGCTACCCAATATCTCATAAGCACCCGGCGATACGGTAGGCGTATTCAGAGTCAGGCTTGAACCCGGCAGTATGGTTGCAGGCTTGGTTATATCGTCAATGGTAGGAATGCCACTCTTGAACTGGATGTGTATGTTGACCACATGACGCTCACTCATGGCTGTGATGTTGGAGCCTGATTCATTGCTCTCCTCATAGTCATACTGGTAAACCACCGTTATGATACGCTCACTTGAAAGGTCGCGGATATCAGAGTTGCGGCTTACGTAGAGTGTACTGTACTCCTTAGGTGCAATGCCATGGATGGTGAATCCAAGCTGCAGGTTGGTGAGGTCGCCATATGTTGACTTGTTTATTACGAATCCCTTAGGCACCTCGTTACCGTTAGTTATCTGATCACCAACAGTAATTTCAACATTCTCTTTTGCTGAATTCACTCCGGTTGATGTAATGGCAGCAGTAACGGTCTTGCCAACATTTCCATTATAAACAATATCTCCGTTCTTGCCAATGGTGTATGGCTCACGGCAATAATAGTATGGCTCAGTGGGTTTGGTGTTGCCGAAATCAAATACGGTAACCTTACCCTGGTCTTCAGTCTTAAGCTTATTGTAATCATCACCCGATATGGCCTGTCCTACAGCAAACGGAGCGTCGCGGTCCACAAACGCAGTGTTGACAATGTAGGCTTTGTAACCGTCAGTTTCGTTTCCTTCTGATACGTTGAAACGTGAATAGTGACGTTTCTCATTAGGAATGGCCTCATACTGCTGCGGTGTCAACTCATCATCTGGCTTGATGGTTACAGTTGTTGATCCATAGGAATATTCCACCTTCTCTAGCGTTGTCTCTGCTCCGGATTCATTGGTATAACTGCCGGTGAATGTGGCGGTATAATCAAGTGATATGGGCAGTGAGTATCCGGCAGGATTGGTTCTGGCCTCAGTGTCAGTTATGAACCCGGCGCCGTCATATTGATACTTCTCACCTGAAGCACGTGAGTAGTTGGGATCAATAAGCAGATCCAGAGCGTCATAGTTGAATTGGAATTTGCTGCGGTCACTCTCTGACATGGCGCTCCATGCATTCAGGGCACGGTAGTTCTTGGTGGTTACGTAGTAGTCACCGCCATAAAGGCCCTCCTTGGTGCAGTACCATGCGGGAACTACATAGCTTTCAATGTCATTCCTCAATGACAGGAGTGACTTGAGCAGGTTGGTTTTGTCCTCACCCAGCGCAGTCTCCTCGGCGGGTGTCAGTTCATGACCCTCCTTGATCTGGGCCTTCCTTTCAGTGGTAAAGCTTGTGCCATTAAGAATGCCGTCAATATCCGTGTTGACACCAGTAATATAACCGCTCTTCTCAGCATCGGTTATGAGTGAGTTGGCCAGTATGTACTGTGAGTTTGATATCTTGATAGTGTTTTTGCATATATTGGCCAGAGCTACATTGTCGGCAAGTTTGGTAGTCCATTCATTATCACTGTATTCAGACTTAGCCAGCTTGGCTCTCTCATTAAGATGCATCTCCTTTGTCTGACCGGGATTTTCAGGGTCATTCATGAAGGCGTCAACCGCGGCAGTGGTAATGTATGCACGCTCAAATGTTGCCTGGTTTGCAGGAGCTGATGTTGACTGGAGTGCTGTACGGTATGTTGTTTCAATGCCGTTATCAATTATGTCTGACAGCTGGTAAGAGCGCTGACCGTAAATACCGTTGGCAAGGGGCTTGTATGTGGGACCGTCAATATATCCGGCCTTGTCCTGGTCTGACAATTCTCCATACTCCTCAGTACTTTTCTTTGCGCCGTTGGCAATCAGCTCCGGTGAGTACCACTGATCCCACAATGCGGGATTGTTAACCTGATAGGTAAGTATGTAACCGCCGTCGTGATCCATGTTGTTTGACAGGCGGAATATGTAGTCCTTGTCGGCAATGTTCTTATCTGCATCACGTATTACCTCACCGTTTGCATCGGTATAAACATTAGTTGAAGCCAGACCGTTATAATCTGCCGGGAGCATTACGATTGAACCGGCCTTTTGCAGTGTGCCGCCGTTAATGCTTACTGCTACAGCGTTGGTGTAGGTCTCTTCTACAAACAGCTCTTGCTCAGATGTGCTGAGCAGATTCCAATCCCAGTAGTTTATAGGATCGTTCAGATAGTAGGTCTTCTCATTGATAATCAGCTTCTGGTCAGGATTAAGCTTGGTCTTTGATGAACCTGTGCTGGAGTAGTATACATAGCGGTTCTTCTCAACATCAAGCAGCTTCATCTCACCGTGTGATGCTGCGGTAAGTGTAAGCGGCAGGTCAACCTTCTCACTATATGCATTGCTTGAACCTGTGTATGCTGAGATGTACTGGTCATATATATAAACCTGACCCTTGATGAACCAGTAGTGGGCAGGTACACCGTTCGTACTCAGATAGCGTCCGCCAATATTGTAGCAATCATCAATGATGGTCTGTGTGCTGTGTACAAAGTTACCTGATGTCTGCCATCCGTGTCTGTCGGCATCGGCCTTTGCATAGGTGAACATCTTGTTTGATACGGCGTCATTGTTGAGTGATGAGAGCGTAATCTGCTTGTTGCTAGCATCCTTGGTGCGTACACCATGCTCATTACGTGCATATACGAATCCACCGCCTATACCGGTAGCCACGTTGATAAGGTCAAGCTCAACCACACCGGTAATAAGACCCCAGTCTTTCTGCTCAAACTCGGTTCCGGTACTCTTCTCGGTAACAAGCTCCAGATATACGCCCGATGCCAGAGCCACCTGGTTGTGACTGTTACCGTTGTTACGGGTGTTATCCCTATAGTGTGCCTGTTTCCAGTTGTGGTATGTGGCGTTTTCAGTTCCGTAATTGTAAGTTTGGGTTGTTTCTCCAACCTTCATAGTAATAGGTTTACGGTAGGTCTCGTAATCCTTATTGTCACTTACCCTGACAGCCTCGTTAAAGTCAACGTCACTGGTAAGGGCGCCTAAGTAGTTCACAACACTGTAAATGCCAAAGTAGTTGCCGTGCATGTGGGCGTTCTCGTCTTTATACTCTCCTGCATGGTCTCCGCTTTCATATTTTTCATGATCGGCATCACGGACAGAGAGTTTCTTGTTAAGTGAAACCTCACGTACACGGTTGATGGTGTAGTTGGTGTAATCCACGGTCTCAGGCACACGGTCCTGAGCACCCTGCATCACCATACGACTACCAAACACACCGCAGAAATCAGCTCTCTGGATGGTGTTCATGATACGACCTGCATAACGTGAGCATACACCGTTCTCCACCCAATAGGTACTGCTGGGCTCCCATTTACCTTTTTCAGAATTATAAGTCATGATGGGAGTATTGCCGTCCATTACGGATTCATAGTTTTCACCATTCTGCTTAACGAACAGGGCTACAAGCTGATCGGCTGTAATGGTAGATGCCTTGCGGTCCACGTCTTCTTTCCTATACTGGGTACCTTCCTTGTCAACACAATCCTTTACGCACTTGTAACGGATCTCATAATAGGCCTGCTCACGTGGAGCCAGCTTGGTGTTGAGGATGTCAATGGTAATTTCAGGATCAATGTTGAAGTAGTCAGTACCGTAGTTGGTGATGTTGATCTCACGGTATCCGTCCACAAAGGTCAGGTTACCGTCACCGTACAGGCCACCTGTGTGACCGGTGCCAATTGTAATCAGGTCACGGTGATATACATCGTTGATTGATGCGGTGGCATTACCGAACACGGTGGTGGCGTTTACATTCAGAGATCCGCCCGATGCCGTATTACCGCCTGCAAATACAGCATTGTGGATCTTGATGCCACGCTCTGTAACCTTGTCCTGAAGTGTAGTGCCGGCATCAACCTTATCCCAGTCACCCTGCCATACCCACTGGGTGGTATTTTCTACGTTAACCTTCTGTTTCTTAGGCAAAGTGTTCAGGTAATCGGTGGGTATGTAATCACCTTCGTGATATGTCTTGCTGTCATATAGGATGCCGTTTTCTCCGGCTGCAGCCGTAACCTGGAGCCATGGCTCAATGAGCACGTGGCAATCCTCAGTCATAACCTTGTCTGCGGTGGGATGGTCTGTATTGTCAACAAAGTCGGTGCCGTTATACTCGTAGTAATAACCCTCTTCGTGGTCATCAAAGCGCTTGCTGCCATCAGGCTTCTTGCCAATATGTAGTTTGCCGTTCTGCATATATGCACTATAGACAAGACCCTCATCACCGCCGCCGAATACGTTACCGTGTCCCAGAGCCACGCCCTTCTCAGTACCTATCTCACCGCCGTAGATGTTGACATCGGTCTGTCCGAATACATAACCTTTGGAGCTCAGGTCCATGGTGGCTTCCTCACCCTCAGTCATCCAACCTTCACCTCTCCAGTTGTCATAGCCACGTCCACCGCCGAATACGCTGCGCAGCACATTGCCGTTATACATCTCGATATGGGTACGGCCAGCCTTGAATATCTTGGCATCCTGGTTTTCGATGTATTTTGAGGCACTCGGGAGTGATAGTGCTTTAGCCTGTGCAGTCTGTGCAGTCAGTAATGTACCACGTCCTACTGGTGCAATCTCACCACCGCCGAACAGGTCACCTCGGATGGTGCCGCCGAACATCTTGATATAGGTGTTATCTACGTAGCTGTTACCAACGTAACCGCCACCGAATGCGTTACCTCCATGTTCCTCAAGGTCATTGGTTTCAGTATCGGTAAGCTCGGGGTCATATTCACCTGTGGTGCTGTTGTAGCGGTATCCTATCCAACCGTTGTTGATGGTCAGGTATGCAGTTCCATATATGGCACCGCCCTCGCCGCCGCCATATACGTTACGGGTGATTGACGGAATTCCGCTGGTGTATGTCTGGCCTGTGGCAGGCTTATCACCTATAACTACATGGGTCTCACCAAGGATATCAGTGTAATTACCCTGATTATCTGTAAAGTCGGGGGTGTATTTGTAGATAACCTCTCCGTCCTTATTGTAAATCTCATCACCCTTAATGTAATTGGCATAACCTACGCTACCACGCCAACCGCCACCATAGACGTTACGTACGGTTCCGCCCTTGATATAGACATTTGCACTGGCGGTAAAATCTCCGGAGTTATGAAGATCCAGAACAGCTCCGCTGGTACCGGCTGCATAGATATCCTTTTTTACAGTTCCACCCAACAGTGCGATGTAGGTAGTGCCGGATACTACAGCATCCTCACCGTAACCGCCACCGTAGGCGTAGTTGGTTACGGTTGCTCCTTCATTGATTATGACGTTGGTGTTATAGCGGTATGTGGGGCTGGTGCGGTCATCCATCTCGGCCACTCTTATCAACGGGTTGTCTTCGTTGTTGAGACTGGTTGCAGGATGGGTTGTAAGGCCTTCAATTTCATCAGGGTCATATCCGTTGTCGCTCAGTTTCCATGCATCCTCCCAATAAGCATCCCAGTCATCATTGCTCATATTTGCCGGCTTTGAACCGTATTTGAGATCAGTGTCAGTGGTGGTCATACGGGTAATGGTGGTCTCGTTGTTTATTACCGTACCCTTTTGGCCGCCGCCATATACCTCATAAACTATTGCTCCGTCCTCAAGGTTGACAAGAGTGTAGTTGGCCCATGTCTCAGGTCCAAGGCCTGCTCCATATACTGTGCCGTTACCGTCAAGATAATTGTAAGTACCATTGTCGTCGTCCCATCCCCAGCGTTTCTGCTTTACATCAGCGCTGATATTGACGTTTGCAAATACGGTGCGACGCTTGCTGTTATTGCCTCCGTATATGATTCCTTTTAGGACTGGATTGATTTTCGAGTTGGATAACATCAGGGCGTCGCTACTGCGGTAGTTGACATGTGACTCATATACATCGCACGGGCTTAAGACATTGGTACCGTAACCGCCACCGAATATACTGCCTATGTTGATTGTAGAGCCTTGCGGCACATTGACAACTGTACGACGTGTCACACCTTGATTATAGCTGGCACCGTATGCTGCACCTACCTGTCCGCGCATCAGGTCAATGATGGCCGATGCATTGTCAAGATTAAAGTTGTTTTCTACGGTCTGAGTATATGTGTATTTCATACCCAGTCCGTTGTAACTACCAGCGCCGAATATCTCAGTGGTACGGAAATTCTCCATATCCTGTGGTATGTCAATGAGCACGTAACTGCGATCCTGTGTCTTGTCACCGTTACGGTAGTTGGGGTATCCGGTACTACCACCGAATATACCGGTTATACTGTTGTTGGGGTGATTCTCAGGACGGATATTAACGAATGTGCTTGCCAGAGTAGGCATTTCCACAACGCCATATGTCTCAGTGTCAGAATAGTCATAGAAGCCGTAACAACCACCGAATATTGTGTCAACGCGTCCCTGCAGATACTCCACGTATGCGTTGGATGTCAGGACATCGGCGTTCTGGGTTGTTGAATTGTAACCGTGAACCTTGGGCTTGGCAAAGCTGCTCACGCGATCTGCATAATTCTTGGTGCCCTCAATAGTGCCGCCAAAGTCATTACCGCCGTAAACGATATCACGTATCCATGGGAATCCCAGTACATACTCTCCTGCATTGTTCTTGTCTGGTTGACGTCCGATATACACCTCAGTATGTCCGTAAATCTTGGCGTCGCTGGCGCCGCCGAATGCATCATAAATGCGTCCGTTACCCAGATTGACTATCGCATTGCCACAGACATCACCCTCATTACCGGCACCGTAGATGTACTCCAACTCAGGTATTGCGGGGCCATCATCCTCTTTGGAGTAACCGGCGTACTGTCCGTTCAGGTTAACGGTTGTGCTGTATGCCTGGTTGTAGGCGTACGTTTTCTGTGGTAATCCGGTCTCCAGGTTAATGCTGCCATTTACACCCTTGCCGATAACACCGGCGTGGCCGCCGCCAAATGCCTGGACGGCATAACCGTTGTTGACGTTGATAGTGGTGCTGCCCCATATCTCGGTGTTCTTACCATAACCGCCACCGAATACCGACATGGACACAAACATTACGTCAAATGCCTGCTCGTCAAGTATTACTCCTGAGTTGTAGTTTATATAGTTTTCCTCGTCGTCCTTGGCTATTATCGAATTCCCGTCCTCATCTTCATCGGCCTGGGCAAATACATTTTCTTTCTGAATCAGGCTGCTGTTGATGTTGATGACAACGTTACCGTTTACCAGACCGCTGTTGTAGCAACCTCCATAGACGTTACCGCCTTCAAGGCGACGGTTTGCATCGCTGGCAAGTGCATCCATTTCATACCATGAATGATCCTGGTAATCAATAGGGATGGTATTATCATTCTCGTCCAGTACATTCTTGATGGTATTCCATTCCAGGCCAGTTTTTGTGGCATTCCAGCGCTTAGGCTCAATAATGGGGCCATTAAAGTTGAGTACCAGGCGATCCTTGATCTTGCCGTTGTTATCGGTATATGAAGCCTGCTCGGCTTCCGAACCTAAGATACCGCCTTCGTAGTAGGCATTGTATTGGGTTTGGGGTACGTTGGCATTGTTACATCCACCCACAAACTTGTTGAATATCACAAACTGGGCATCCATATCCATGGTGTTGGTGCCCGGGTACATCATACTACCTACGTTACCGCCGCAATAGAATGAACCAAAGTACGCTGTGTATGGATAGTAGGTGTAATTGCTGTTTTGCGGACTGTCAAATGTCACGGTGGGAATGTATTTCATTGCCATACCATTCATGTATTGGGCAAATGTGCTTGGGTCTTTCAGGTCAAGAGAACTGAAGTCTATTGCATCGTCTTTAGTAGATACCTTGCCATTGTCCGGATCAACACTGCCGGCGTAGATCTTAAGCAAATCTTCCTTGATCATGTTCTCACCGTTGTTGCCCATGAATACCTTATCGGCATAAACGTATGAGCCGACCTTGAGCTCAATCAACGGATCACCGCTTGCAGCCTTGCCTTCAGGCCTGTCAAGTGTGGCGCTGTTACCTCCGCAATATACTGAACCGCCAATGATGGTGGGTTTATCGGCAGTACCTGTCAAGTGGATGGAAACCTGCTCGGCATCCGGACGGTAATCACTCAAAGCCTGGATTGAAGTCTTGCCGGTAGGAATAGGATAGTGCAGGTCACCGTAAATATCATGGCCAATAAGAGCCGGATTGTCAGTGTAGGGGTATGATCCGTTACCTCCGCCATATACACTGCCTCTGATGCTTGTGTTGATGCCAACGGCATTGCCGCCGTATACCTGACCGGTTACGTCGTTTCCGCCATAAACGTTGTTTATGTCACCGCCTTTGACAAGCACACGGGCTGAGAGTCCTACGGGGAAGTTGTATGGATCGTTTGTGAGCTGGATGATATCAACATCCACTACATTTCCATCCTTGATTACGTGGGTGCCGTCACTGTTGAACTGGAGCGGGCGGACATTGGCCATACGGCAACCTCCATAGACGTTGTCTATTACGAGTTCCTTTTTTGGGTCTATAACCAGCAACAGGCCTTCAGAATTGGTCATTATACCCTGGTTGCCGCCACTGTACAGGTTACGTATCTTGCCCTCCTCAAGATGCCATTCAGGGCGAATGTACATTTCAGCCTTGTTGTTGCCTCCAAACATACGTCCTACCTGGAACTCGTCACTGCTGGGGCTTGAGTATCCGGTGTTGATGCCCATCTTGTTTTTGAAACGTTCAAATGTGAGCAATTCACCTAATGGCGTGTCATCAACCTCATCATGAGTCTTTTTTATTGTTTTGATTATAGGATCGTTCAAAAGCCTGGTGTCTAAAATGCTGTTTACCACTGCGCTGGGGTTTTCATAGCAGATCATGTTCTGCTTGCGTACCGTAGCATTATTGCCGCCGCCGTAGGCATACACTATTGATCCTCCGTGAATGTCAAGGTATGTCCTGTCAATTTCAGGGCTGGACTTGCCGTAGTAAGGGCTTGTGGTTGTGCTGTAGTCATAATCACCGTTTCCGCCGCCAAACAACTGGCCTATATATATGGGCCTTTTGCTCTTTCCGGTTTGGCTGTCTGTTCCACCGTCAGAGATATGCAGGAATACGTTCCATGAGGCGTCAACATTGTCTTCTTCAGCATCACTGAATATTCCGTTCTCTGCTGTCAAGGCATTGAACTTGTCCTGCTCATTCACGGCTGCCATTGAGCCTATGGAGCCTGAGATGTCATTTCCTCCATAGACGTAGTCAATAAGGATGTAGTTCTGTACCAGCTCCTTTCCTTCTGAAGCCTGGGCTGCTCCATCGATGTGAATTATTGTGCTGCCACCTATGTTTGCCATACGGGCTCCGCCAAATAGACTGCCCTCAACATCACCTGAGATTACGTGAACCTCAGTGCTGCCGCCCACAGGGGCCAAATCGCCACCGCCATATACGTTTCCACCTATAACCAACTGTGCCTGCGCGTGTATGGAAACGCCCAGAATCAGGATAAGCAGCATACCCCACGACTTAAGGCCGAAGAGTGCGGATTTGTATATATGGCTGAATATCTTCATTTTATCTTATTGTTCAATTGTAAGTTCAATCTTGCCATCCTCATTGTGTAGCTGATACAGGTACGTGGGGCTGACTTTAACCTTTATCCTGAAATGGTCACCTGCATCAGGGGCGATAGGATCACCGGCGCCTATCTTGAAACTGGATAGCGGGAAATAGTTCTCAGCCTCAGCGTTCAGTCTTACTGGTATCTCCTTATCAGGATCATTCTTGTAGATGTCATACTTGACATGGAGCTTTACCTCCGGGTATTCCAAAGGAGGTGTTTGGTCATCGCCGTCATCGGGCAGATAGCTCATGGGCAGGAAACAGAATGATGCGAACTCCCTGTAGCTGGTGGTAAGGGTGGAGTAAAGTTTACCCTCATCATACATATCTGTCTTTGCGTCATTACCCTCTCCTCCCAGAAGGTATATCTCAAGGTTGTCCTCGTTATTATTGCTTATGTTTCCGAAACTTGCATGAGTATCCGGTATGAAACCGTTCTTGAAAGAGTAGGAGTGATTGCCCTTGAATGAACGCTCTGACTTGTCAATCACTAGCTTGGCCTCCTTAAGGCGGATGTCACGGATCTCAGCGTAATCAGCATCGACGCTGAATGAAACTGTAGCCTTAGCCAGCAGGTGATCCAGGGCCATCCATACCTTGAACTGCAGGCCGCTGCTGTTGCCGTCAGCCTCAGTCCTGGCAACCTGGAACTCATATTTGGTAAGGGCAGGTGTTGATACCGGCACTGACTGCTCCGGGTTCGTGGCGTTGTATTTCTGGAATGATGATGCTATGCACACCAGTGGGTCAACGGATGTTATGACATCCATGTTGGTAAAGTTGACAGCCACGTTGTCCATGTCAAAGTTCTCTGCACTGTAACCGCTGGCGGGATTGGTGAGGCCCCAGTTGAATGTCTGGTTTGAAGCACCTGGCAGCAGCCATGAGGCTGACGGGTTATTAGCGTTTTTCTTTGCTGATGCTGCAAACCCGAACACCCTGTAATCATGCTCAGCCGTTACGGCTACATGTGAGTGCCATTTATCGTTGTTGTAGGTGAATGAGCCACCAACCTTGAGTTCATCAAACTGTTCATCATCGGTGTTCTCGTCAGGGACCGGTACGGCGTAAACCCTTATCTCACTGCCGTTGCCCAGATAAGAGTCACTGTATGTGCCGGTGGCGCTGTTTACGGTAAAGGTGGCGCGGGTGTTCATCATGGGCTGGAGGCCGGTGATGACTGCGGGCTGGAGCGTAACCCTTCCATCCGTGTTCTCCAACTCATGCTCATTGGAGTAACAGGATGCAAGGAGTACCAGCATGACTGCTGCCATCATGATGCTCCTGAATCTTACCGTAACTGTCTTACCAGCGTCCTTCATATTATTGCAAAAATAATGAATTCGTTTTACAAATCAAATTTTTTAAATACTATGTATTTACCAGTTATAAACTTCTCTCTCAATTTCATATTCATTCCACTCCTTGACTCCAACAGATTCCACCGTAAATCCGCCGCCTGTGGTGTCAAACACCAGAGTCAGGACATACGTCTTGCCGGGCAGGGTTGAGTACCCCGGAGCGGCAGTATTAAGTGATATCGCTACAGGCGATGAGGTCTTGTCTGTGGCACCTATGCTGAACTCAATTATCATGTTCTGCTTGTACCATGTGTGAGGTATCATAAGCCAGTTTCCCACCGGAGTAGGAGTGAAACTGTTAAGGTAATCAGGATCCTCACTCAGTTCATCCTTGAATACAAGCTTGTCCGTATATATGTCCTGCAGCTGATAGCTGTCGTCTAATGACGGGGTTGAACCGGTCTGTCCGTCATACCTTACGGTAAACGTTGTCTTGCCATTGTCCAGGACCTGGAATGTTCCTTCATCACCCGATGGATCTGGTTCTCCGTTCTGTGGAGTGTATTCAGACAGGGTTATGGTCTTTATTTTGACTCCGCCTTGATTATCCGGAATCTCCTTACCCACATAGTAGGCCTGTATGTAGAGCTGTGACAGCATATGCTTAAAGTGCAGCGGCACGATGCCCGTGTAGAACTCTGGGCTGAAGCGGCCTACCTCTACTGCGGTCATTAGGTCTATCTCATTGCCGTCTACTGGTTGCCAGTTGGGTACATTGTGGATGGTGAGGATCTCATCATCTACGGTTGCGGGGTAGTCGGGGGCTGAAACAGAGAAGGCTGATGATTGGTTGGCGTCGTAGGCAGGCAGAATTGGCCAGTATGCCAGGAACTGGTAGCTGGCCGTGAGGTCCCAGAAACGAAGCGGGCTATATGCCCACTGGGTGTTCTCCTCAATGACTTCCAGGCTGGCAGGTTTGCTGTTCAGATCAGGATAGACACGGGTGTTGATAAACAGATGGAACGGGGCCTGGTTGTTCACCTTCTTGTAGCCATGTACGCCAAATCCTCCGGTGTTCTGGTCATTGGCGTCAAAACTGCCCATGATCATCTTCTTCTTTGCATCGGGTTCATCAATGATGGCTTTGGTTCCGGTAGATTTCACGCTCAGCAGGATGGGTATGTCATCCACATCCTGAGAAATGCTAATCTTGTTGCTACGGCAGCATCCTGCCAGCAGCAGCCCTGCGGCTACCACCAGCATATACTTGTCTGTATTTGGAAATCTGCGCATTCTCATTGTTTCATCATTGAATGTCCTGACAGTTTTATAAACTGATACACCCGTATATGTAAATATTTTTTTACTCCATCAACAGCGGCAGAGAGTATGTCTGCTCCCACTCGGAGACAGTGGCGGTAAACTGTATGGTGCGGTCTTCCTGCTCCTTATCCGGGAATATCTTTCCAGTGTCGGGGTCTTTCTCTATCTGTCCCCACTTATCGTCATCATCCACATCTCCGTCACCGTCACTGTCATAGTGTACAAGTATTACATCCTTGCCGCCGGGGTTGTTGATTTCGTCGCCGTCAGTAGGATCATTATGTGGATGGCCACCAGGAACCTGCTGGGTCTCTTTCTCACCATCTACGTTGTCTATCTCTCCGTCGCCGTTACGGTCTATACCAGCCTCCAGAAGACCGTCGCCGTCAATATCCTCCCATGCTACGGGGTAGCGATTCCATGTGTCTGGTATGCTGTCACCGTCAGTGTCCTCAAATACGTAAACCGTGTTGGGGTCATCGGGTGAGTATTTCATTGTGCCGGGGAACGGGGTGTCATCTGTGGTTGTGATGGTGTCGCCTGTGGCGGGGTCTATCTGGATGCTGCCGTCACCGTCGGCATCCCATGTACGTGCGCCTACCTGCGGGTTGAAAGCCAGCGTGTAGTTGTAACGGAAATTGGGCTTCCACTCCTTTATCATAACATTGTTGTCATCAGTTATGCCGGCCAGGCGCAAACCGGTCTTTACGTGCGTTGAAGATGTGCCGTCTTTGTAAACAATTCTGAATACTGCGTCTATGCTTGCATCCTTTGGTGATGCACCGCTTCCAAACAGGTTCTGCGGTATCATGAGGTAGTCTTTATAGATTGTATCGGCATCCTTGGTCAATACCCTATCGGTAACATTAGGTATGTTCATGTAGCCGTTAACGTCACTCCATGCACCTACGGCGCAGTTAAGGCTATCCCATCCGGTCTGGGTGTATTTACCTGTTGACTGCACGTTGTAGAACTTTATCTGCTTGAGAGTTACGCTCTGTATCTTTGTAGTGTCAACTGCCGATCCTATCTTGGCAATCACATTCACATTACTCAGGATGTGATGGAATACCATATCCACAGTGTTGTCGGGAATGATATACCTCTGCTCTGATATCATCAGGTCCTTCTGATCGTCAGGCAGGTCAGGAGTGGTGTAGGTAGGTATGGTTACGCAGAAGTTGGTGTCACTGCTCATAGTGTACAGTGTCTGTGAATAGGGGAACACTCCGTAGAACATATACGTTGAGGTAAAGTTCCACGCCTTCTCGGGAGAGTAGGTCCATGTGTTGGCGTCAACATACTCTACCGGCTGGTTGTTGAATACAAAGTCAACAAAATTATATTCACCGATGGATGTGGTCTGCTTGCCCCATACAGCCATGGTGTCACCCTTTACAAAACTGCCTGCGGCATTGGTCTTTGAACCACGTGTCATATGGCTCACGTAGTTGCTGAACCTGATGTTTGACGTGCGTGTAACATCGGTGGGCATGTCCAGCTCAAGAGTCTGCTGGCATGATGACAGAGCTGCGATACTCACTAAAGCGCTTGTTAAAAGCGTGCTTAAATTTCTTGTTTTCATATCTTTAAATTTTTTTGTTTTTGTCATTTTATTGTTATGTCATTCCATCCTGATTGCCCGCCGTCAAACGTGATGCAGTCAGGATTTACTATAAATGTCAATATATAGTTATGTCCGGGCAGGAACTGGGTGAACTGCTCATCCAGGTAGAACCTGTTGTGGAACGTGTTGATGTATCCACCGGGGTTACCTATCCTGTACCAGATGTCTATTTCTTGAGTTGTGCTTACGGGCTGCGGAAT
Organism: uncultured Bacteroidales bacterium; assembly: GCA_902763885.1. Lineage (GTDB taxonomy): Bacteria > Bacteroidota > Bacteroidia > Bacteroidales > Bacteroidaceae > Colenecus. Next base: position 41,468 of record CACWTU010000007.1, read on the forward strand.
GAGCAGGGATTCCATCACATACAGTGCGGAGTCAGGTACGCTTACATTCCTTGCGCTGCATAGGGTGTAGCGGGGCATGGTGTCTATGGGTGTCCATTCGGATGCCAATACCTCAGTGGCGGCCTTGCGTGATTGTATAAAATCACCTTGCCTTATGAAATCACCTATAGTGATGCTGTCTATCACTACGCCCATTACGGAATCTGGCAGGAATGTATCGCCGCGCATTACCCTTACACAAATCTTGGAGAGTATGTGCTGCATGTTGAAAGCCACCTCGTTGTGGTTTATTCCGGCCATAGTCTGTACGTTGCGGTCAATCATCCAGTCTATATCTTCCACATCGGCAAAGTTGCCAGGGAGTTCAGGCACACCCTTGCTGATGGTGTTGCTGCCGTTAAGCGTAACACCGCATATGCTTATCCTCAAGGATGTTGAGTCAATGCTTGCTATCACACCCGGAACGCTGTTGTCGTGCGGAGCGTATGCACAGAACCTGTAGGTACTGTTGTTGTCCCAGTATTTAACTGGTGAGTAGGTCCATTTACCCAGCGAGCCGTTGAATGTCACTTCCTTGTTTAGGAACAGACATTCAACAGTCTCAATGGATGTGGTTTGCCATCCCCAAACGCCCATTGTATTCATGTGGCTGCTGAGAGGGGTCAATGGCAGGTCAACGGCTCTGGTCCTGACAGGATTCTCTATGAATCCGTCATTAAAGGCAATAGCCAGGCTGTCCCTGCCAGTCCTGTACTCACGTACACTCCTGACAGTGTCCTCATACGCGCATCCTGTCAGGATAGCTCCTGCCAGAATCAAGGTTGCGATATGTCTGAACAGCCTGTTCATTTTTTTTACTTCAATTTTTGCCTTACACCTTATATAAAATATACTTATATTATATCCGGTGCTTGTTGTTTAATTTGCGTTAGCCGTTGCTCTTTTTATAAATATCATTGGTTCGCATTTTTACTCCCTAACTAGAGAATTTTTACTCCCTAACTAGCGAGCCGGTTTTACGCCTTGTTTTTTTGTGACCGGAGGGGGTATTCAGCCCCCGCCGGCCTTGGATTATAATTATTTAATCTCGTATGTGAAATCTTGGTTATCCCATTCTGAAACCTTTGGAACAAAGTTAATGACACCAGGATTAATAACGAGTGTAAGATTGTTCTGCCAACCCTCATTGAAAGTAATGGTTGGGCTAGCTGAAGTTGCTCCAAATGCAGATGCGAGATTGTAGTATCCTTCAAATTCTTCAGTTTTTGCACCTGTCCAATTATTATTTGTGATTGTATATTTGATGTGCAAATATGCCTGAGCTGCATCTGTTGTCGAGGCAGCAGTCTGTTTGCCATCGATAAGTCTTATATCCTCATATGTGATATCTTGAGGAATAACAAGAGACTGAAGAATGTATTGTTTCATGTCATCGCTACCAGTTTCAGTGATGTCTGCAGAGGGATCGTACAATACTGTTAACTCGGTTGCAGGAGTATTATTGGGATTAATAAGAGTTGTTGTGGTAGTATAAGAAATCTTCGTCGAACTCAAATTTTCCCATCTCGAAGCAGTTTTTGTGGTTGTTTTATCGGCATTTCTGATGTTTTCTCTAAAATCTCCACCTTCAGAGAAACCTGTAACTTCAAATTCTTGAATTTTAACTACATCGTCAGCAGAAAGGTTTCCTCCTCTTTGGGCTATCACGTTCAAGCGTGATAATACGTGTATAAAGTTTAGGCTAACTGTTGTCCCGATTGCAGTCCATTCACACTTTTCTGCAATCATTAAATCTTTATCTGGAGCTGCAGTTGCAAATGATTGCACGTAATTATCAGCATCACTAGATACATCACTGGTGGTAGCATCGTGGTCAGTTAAAGTAAAACCAGAATATGTGTAATACCAAGTGTCATCAGTATAAGCGGAATTATCGCTTGGTCCATCTGTGTTGTTATTTAATATCCATTTGTGGGATTGTGATACAACAACATCCGGTGCTGCTGCATAGAATGTGTATTTACTTGCTCTCTTATCCCAGAAACGATGAGGCGAGTAGTCCCATGCGTCAGCTACATTGTCATTATCTTTGTCCTGCCAAGTGACGGTTTCATCGTCGAATACTTGAAGGTCAGTTCCATTGACAGTTCTCCATCCAGAAACTATGAATGATGTATGATGTGCTTCTAATGTCCAAGCGTAAGTTTTAGTGTTGTTTTCTGTTGCTTTAGTAGCAGGTTGGGCATAATTGGTGAAAGCAATTGCATCATTCTGAACGTTAATGTCCTTGTCGAGAGTGTCAGTGTTTACGCATGCGGTCAGCATTGTGGCTGCGGTTGCGAATAAAAATAGTTCCTTTTTCATAATTGTTGGTTTTATTCGTTATTACTTTTTTTGTTTTTTCTCTTGTTGTTTGATAATCCTTTTCTTGTATTTGAAGTTTTTATTGGTTATTAATAAACGTCTTTACTATAAGTTCCTCCATCACTCCATGCAGCTACTGTTGCATCAAACTTGATAATTTCTGGATTGATGTTGATATTCAGGGTGTAGTTGTGGCGGTCCAAAAGAGTCTGTAGGTTAACTACGTCATACAAGTCAATTTCATCTGCCCTGTCATCAACATACGCTCCTCTCTCGATTCTGTATCTTATCTTAAGGGTTACTTGATTGTCTGCTATTGTTTGTGGTATAAGCAGAGACTCAATGAAATAAATGGGCTTGCCGCTTGTGTAGTTGGGGGCGTTTTCGGTATAATTTCCTTCATTAAGTGGTTTCTCCAGGTCTGCGGAAAGAGCAGCGTTATAGGCTAATTTGTAACCTTCATTTTGTACGCCTGCTGTCCAGCCGCTTTGTGGAGTGGTTAAACTGAAATTCTTTTCGCTGTAAGCTGTACCCTTGTCTTTGAATCCAGTTATTTCAATGCTCTTGACTTTAACGGTGTAACCATAAAGGTTTTCATCTTTGTTTACTCTAACGTTAAGTTTGGAGAGGATGTGCTTGAACATAAGGTTTACTGTGGTTCCGGCAGTGCGTGTCGCACCGGATACTTCTTCTGAACCGGATGTCATAAGGTCAATGTCGGTGCCGTCTGCGCCTGTAAAACCTTTAAGTTTTTCTGCAGTGCCTGGATCGGTGGCTTGCAGGTTCGTTCCTGTAAGAATGAAACTTGAGCCATCTTTTAGTACAAAATCATTACCGTTATCACCTACTTGAGCCTTGGCTGCATTGTACTTGTAACGGATAGGGTTGTTGTCAGAAACAGGGGCGTAGGCTATGAAATCATATTCTCCTTTCTTGTCCCAGAAGCGTGGGAAGTCATATATCCATTCGCCGTAAAGGGCGTCAAGGTTATCATCACCTGAATATGTACAGGTAACGCCGTCCTTAACACCTGCTGCTTCTGTGGCATTTCCGCCAAAAATGTACTGGATGATGGTGTTGTCATCAGTAGATTGCTTGGTGCCATACACTGCGAAGGTGTTGTGATAATACTCCAGGTCTGTCTGTGTGTTAGTACCACGCGTGGCTTTCTCTGAGTAGGAGGCGAATCCGATAGGTGCCTGTACATCCTGGCTGTTGTCCAGGATCAAATCATTGCTGCATGATGCCAGCATGCTGGCCGCCGCTGCGATTAAAACTAAGTTACTTTTTCTCATAAGTCTTTTGTTTTTTATTGTTATTATTTTTTTTGTTTCTCTCGTTTGAATTCCATCGGAATTCTGTCCTTTTCTTTTTTCCATATCTATTCCTTATTAATTATTATTAAATTCTATTCTGTATTGTTAAATCGCTCTCTTCTTTTTCCTGTTTAAATTGATACTTCTGCATTAACCTCATTGCTCCAATCCTCAACACTTGCATTGAATCCGCCGCCACCGCCGGTTTCCTGCTTATCCAACAGCTCTTGCGGAATCTGTGATGCATCAACGTATATTGTTATTACGCCACCGGTGGGCTTGCTCCACATCTGGTCAGTGATGCGCTTGGTTATGGTCCATGAGTAGCCGTTGCGTAGCGTAAAGCCTATGCCAATGTAGTTATCTTCAATAGGCGTCAGTGCGGCGCCATTGGTTCCTGTTTCATCGTTCCAGTTCTCATACGGGTCTATTCCCGGAAGTCCCCATGTGAGCAGACGGGATGCCATGATATCCACGTTTATGGTCTGTGTGGTATCCTGCGGATCCTTGATGTCGTGGTTCTGCATGTACTTGACATCAGTAGTAGTGGTTGATATGGTGTTTCTTAATGTCTTGCGTGTAAACAGGTCAGTACCCTGTGACAGTCCGGTGATGGTGAGTCCGCTGGCACCTACTATGCGGTTGCCCTTTTCTGCGCTTTCCTTATTGTTCAGGATAACCATCTGGATGAGGTAGATGAAAGAGTAGGGCCTCAGTGTGGCATCTATCCTATAGACGTATGTTACATTACCGTCGCTGTCATACTCCTTGTAGTAGTTTGAGGGGTCTTCATTGATGACAATTTCGTTTTCAACTGTGCCTACCAGTTCATCGGGCTGGTTGTAGTCAACGTATGTCTTCATGGTGTCAGGCATCTCACTGAATACGTTCTCTGCGCGCGTGCGTATAAAAGTAGCCTGATTACTTACACGGGTGTATGCGTTATACGTGTAGTAGTCCTCCGACTGGTAGAAGTTGATATACTCCGTACCGAAGTTGTAGAACAGCATGTCATAAGTGGAGCCGGAGGTAAGCCTTAATCGGCCTCCTCCTGCATCAAACAGCATGTAGAATGAACTGTAGCGCTTGCCTGTCTGATTGTCTATGTTGTAGATTGTGGTTTTTACCAGGTCTGGCTTGGTGTAGCCTATCGGCCCGAATGTTGCCAGATTGGTTTCATCCCATTCATAATGCCAGGCTGTCTTCCAGTCAAAGCCCCATAGGAGCTCCATGCCAAGGTCAAGGCCCACATCAAACATCTGGATTGAAATCTGGGTGGTGTCAACGCGTAGGTACAGATCTTTGCGGATGCAAGCGGAATTTGCAAACAGGCATACTGCCAAATACAGAGTAATCTGTATCTTTGCAGATATCTTTTTACTAGTCCTCTTTCCGCTAAACATAGAAATATATACTTCTTTTATTTTTCTTTTACAAATATACGCGCTATAGCCGTATGGTTGTTCTTAAAAACTGCAAATAGAATTCCTAAAAATACAAATCACAAATCTTGTCATATTCAAAGTGTCAAAGATGAGTGTTCGAGGTGTGAATTTATAGATGAAACAACAATTGACGTTTTGACAATTATTTGGATAAAAACGTAAAAAATTGGCTCATATTGGTACAACGGGCCGATTTCTGTGTTATATTTGCAGTGAAAAACAGAAAGAGGACTAGAATGATAGGTGTTTTTACATACCAGCTGCCGTTTTCAGTCTGCATCGTGTGGTTCCTGATAGTGGTTATCAGGGGATGTAGGTCTCATTCGGACCGTCTGCTTGCTATAGTGATGGGTCTGCTTGCCGTAGGATTCTTTAGCGGGGCCAACAATCTGTCCGTTAACCCGGATTTAAGGCGTCAGGTCATAATGAATACTGTTCTGGAGTTCACATCATTAGCTGTGGTGCCTCTGGTGTGCTTCTATATAAGGTCTCTTGTGGATGATGTGTATGAGCGGGCGCTCTCTTATCTGACGCTGCTGCCAGCGGTGCTCATTACTACGGCTAATGTGCTCATGATCTGTATCATGGGGTTGGATAACACCGCAGAGCTTTTCAACGGGCTGTTCCACAATCTTATTTCACCTGACGGGCTTGACAGGATGCAGGGGGTGTTTGTCCTTGTGTCATACGTGATTTACAAGACTGTGTTCCTTGCATTTCTTGCAGCGGCCATGATGTTCATGGTCTTTTGGCTGCGGCTAAACAAGTTCAGGCCGAGGCATATATGGGGGTTCCTTAAGAGGGGGCGTACATCATTTACGGCCAATATCGTGTGTATCCTCTTTATGATTTATTTTGCGCTATGGGGGTTGTGTATTATCTATAACGAGCCATTCCTGAACATATACTCGCCGTGGTCGGTGGCTTGGTCTGTGAGTGTGGCTGTGGTGCTGTTCCTGGTGGGGTACGTGGTTACTGTGCCGTCGCTTCCGGGCGGATACATGACAATAGAGCGGCTACGCCATCCGTTCACAGCTATCCGGCAGACTCCTCAGGAGTATCTGGGGGCTATAGATTCCGGTCCTATTGCCGAGGGTACACAATCGGGCTACGATAAGATTATGAAGTCATTCAAACAGCTTATGATAGTTGACAAGGGCTATCTGGATCCAACTATATCGGTCGATGAGATATCACGTCAGCTCAATACCAACCGTACATACGTGTCAAAACTGGTAAACATTTACTACGGAATGCCTTTCAGGGATTACCTGAACCAGTTGCGTATAGAGTATGCCAAGCAGCTTATGACTGATGAGCCTGATGCCGTGATTGATTACATATCGGCCAAGAGCGGTTTCCAGAGCTCCACACAGTTTATCCGCAAGTTCCGTGAGATGGAGGGAGTAACCCCCACCGTCTGGAAAGCCTCGCTCCGCAAAAAACAGTAGATACTTAGATCTATGGAAAAGAATGAATTTTTAATCGACATTTTAAGAAAGAGCCACGCTCAAGCTATGGCTGGAGATACTCTATCCGCAGATGAAATAAGAATCTTTATGAGAAACAAGGTAAATGAGCTTACAGCGTTCCTAAAGTAAGAAGTGGAAGGGAAATTTTGAAAACACTGAAACTTTATATATTTTTGCCCCAAAGGCGATTTAATTATGGATGCAAAGGTTCAGAGAATAATTTGTAATTACTTCAAAACCAAACCTATTGAGAAGGCTTGGGTTTTTGGCTCATTCTCTCGTGGAGAAGAGAAACCAGGAAGTGACATTGATATTCTTGTGTCCCTTTCTCCCAATTCAGGTTTGGGCCTCCAATTCTTTGGTATGATACTGGATCTGGAAAAGAAACTTAATCGCCCGGTTGATCTGGTGGTAGAAGGAGATTTACTTCCGTTTGCCGCAACAAGTGCTGAAAAAGATAAAGTTCTAATCTATGAGAGAGCCAGTTAGGGACAAGGGTCGTCTTGAACATATTTTAGATGCCATCGGAAATGTGGAACAATTTACCGATGGATATGATTATGATTCATTATTGGCTGATAAGTTACATCTGCACGCTACAGTTCATAATATCCAGATTATTGGAGAGGCTGTATATAAATTATCCTTAGAATTCAAAGAATCTCATCCTGATACTCCGTGGGCTATGATTGAGAAGATGCGTCATATATTGGTTCACGACTATTATCAGATTAGTTTTGAAATCTTATGGGATATTATAAAGAAAGATATTCCCGCTCTGAAGAATCAAATACAACAGTATAATTCTGAGTTGTAATTCCCTATTGTGCTTGCGTTTTTTTTTGTTAATCCGTGAGGCTGTTTGGGGGATTTGATTAAATTTGCGAGTCTCTATGTGCGAGACTCGTTTTTTTGTGAGAATTATCAATTATAACCTATGAATACCAAAATCCAGGAACTTACCGACATTATTTATAATGAAGGTGTTGCTAAAGGTCAGGCTGAGGCTCAGGAGATTGTGGCTGCTGCCAAGGCTGAGGCAGAGAAGATTGTTGCCGATGCCCAGAAGGAGGCTGCTGCCGCTCTGGCTGCCGCAAAGAAGGAGAGTGCTGACAATGCCGAGAACGTGCGTAAGGAACTTAAGCTCTATGCACAGCAGGCTGTAGAGGCTCTCAAGAGTGAGATTGCTACAGTTGTTACTGACAAGATCGTATCGGAATCAGTAAAGGGCTTTACAGCTGACCAGAAGGCTTTCAACGAGTTTATTCTTACTCTTGCCCAGGAGTGGGGCAGCAAGCAGAACATAGAGATTAAGGCCAAGGATGCTGAGCAGCTCAAGAAATACTTTACCGCCAAGGCTAAGCAGTTGCTTGACGGTACGGTAAAGATCACTGAGGTGAACGGTGCTCAGGCTGAGTTCTCCATTCAGCCTGCTGACGGTGCCTATAAGGTGAACTTTGGCACTGAGGAGTTTGAGAACTGGTTCAAGTCAATCCTGCGCCCGCAGTTGGTTGAGACTCTTTTCTGATCTTAACTGGCCAAGATGGGCAACTACTACTATCTTATTGCCGGGCTGGCAGATATAAGCCTTGATGACAGCAAGGCTCCTGCCTCTGCAGAGTCACTGCGCGCGGAGCTTTATGACGCTCTTGACGCGGCTGACCGTAAGGTTATGGACATGCTCTTGATGGAGAATGACTGCCGTAACCTTATAAGCATGCTGCGTGACGGCTCTGTGGCTGCTGATGCTCCGCTAGGTCTTTTAAGCGCCGAGCGTATGGAAGAGCTTGTAGCACAGGTCAAGGCCGATGAGGCTCCCGCCAAGGACATTCCGGCCTTTATGTACACTTTTGTGCAGGAGTGGCTGAATGATAGCTGGCGTGAGCATGCTGCATTTGCTGAGGACCGTCTGTGGAGCCTCTTCTATGAGTATGCTATGGGCTCAGGCAATGAGTTTGTACGCAAATGGTATGAGTTCAATCTGGACCTCAACAATATCTTATCGGCCATTACGGCACGTACGTACGGGCTTGATATGCAGAAGGTTATTGTGGGTAATAATGCTACTGCACAGGCCTTGCGTACAAGCGGCGCGCGTGACTGGGGACTGAGCCAGGAGATTGATTTCTTTGATGATGTGGTGCGGCTGATTGATGAGGATGATCTGGCACAGCGTGAGCGCAAGACTGATATGCTGCGCTGGCGCTGGCTTGAGGAGAACACCTTCTTCAATTACTTTACCGTTGAGAGGCTGTTCTCATACATGGTGCGCTTAAGTATGGTGGAGCGCTGGACTACCCTGGACAAGGAGAAAGGCCAGCAACTCTTCCGCCAGCTTATAGGAGAGCTGAAGGAGCAGACAGAGGTTCCTGCAGAGTTCAGATGATACCCCGGTGAGCATAGGGGGCACAAAAGGGACGGTTCTTTTTGTGCCCCTGAGGAGAATCGGACTTAAGAAATATAAACAAGGGCACAAAAAGAACCGTCCCCTTTGTGCCCCTGTACCAAAGGGGTCTGTCCCCAATGGTATCACTTTTGAGAGAATTTGATAAAAACCAAATATATGAGTACAAAAGGTACAGTGCAAGGTGTCATTGCCAACATGGTCACGCTGAAGGTGGACGGCCCTGTTGCGCAGAATGAGATCTGCTATATCGAGACAGGCGGCGACAAGCTGATGTCAGAGGTCATCAAGGTGGTGGGCGAGAACGTGTTCGTCCAGGTATTTGAGAGCACCCGAGGCCTCAAGGTAGGAGCTCCCGCCGAGTTTACCGGTCACATGCTGGAGGTAACGCTTGGCCCGGGCATGCTGTCACACAACTTTGACGGTCTGCAGAATGACCTGGACAAGATGACGGGCGTGTTCCTTAAGCGTGGTGAATACACCTATCCGCTGGATAATGACCGCCTCTGGAAGTTTGAGCCTATCGTGAAGGTGGGTGACAAGGTGCGTGCATCGGACTGGCTGGGCAAGGTTGAGGAGAACTTCCAGCCGCTCAAGATCATGGCTCCGTTCCAGCTTGAGGGTGAGTACACGGTTAAGAAGATTGCCGCCGCTGGTGAGTATCGCATTATAGATGAGATTGCGGTGCTGGAGAACGCCAAGGGTGATACCGTAAGCGTGAACATGATCCAGAAATGGCCCGTGAAGGTGGCTATGACCAACTATCGCGAGAAACCGCGTCCGTTCAAGCTTCTTGAGACCGGCGTCCGCTCTATCGATACCCTGAATCCGATAGTTGAGGGCGGTACAGGATTTATCCCCGGCCCGTTCGGAACCGGTAAGACTGTGCTGCAGCATGCTATTTCAAAGCAGGCTGAGGCCGATATCGTGGTTATCGCTGCCTGCGGTGAGCGTGCCAATGAGGTTGTGGAGATCTTTACCGAGTTCCCGGAGCTGGATGACCCGCACACCGGACGCAAGCTGATGGAGCGTACCATCATCATAGCAAATACATCAAACATGCCGGTTGCCGCGCGTGAGGCATCGGTATATACGGCTATGGCTATATCGGAGTATTACCGCTCAATGGGTTTGAGAGTGCTTCTTATGGCTGACTCTACCTCACGTTGGGCACAGGCTCTGCGTGAGATGTCAAACCGCATGGAGGAGCTGCCTGGTCCGGATGCTTTCCCGATGGATATTTCATCTATCATCGCAAACTTCTACGGACGTGCAGGTTACGTTTATCTGAACAACGGCCAGCCGGGTTCAATTACCTTTATAGGTACTGTATCGCCTGCCGGTGGTAACCTTAAGGAGCCGGTGACCGAGAATACCAAGAAGGTGGCCCGATGCTTCTATGCCCTGGAGCAGGAGCGTGCCGACCGCAAGCGTTATCCGGCCATCAACCCGATTGATTCCTATTCCAAGTATCTGGATTATCCGGAGTTTGAGAAATATATCACTGACCGCATCAATGATCAGTGGACCAGTAAGGTAAATGAGCTTAAGACCCGCTTGTTGCGCGGTAAGGAGATTGCCGAGCAGATTAACATCCTGGGTGATGACGGCGTACCTGTTGATTATCACGTAACCTTCTGGAAATCAGAGCTGATAGACTTTATCGTGCTGCAGCAGGATGCGTTCGATGAGATTGATGCCGTGACCCCGATGGAGCGTCAGGAGACAATCGTGGACCGCGTGATTGACATCTGCCACACGGAGTTCAAGTTTGACACTTTCCTTGAGGTTATCGATTATTTCAAGAAGGTGATCAACCTGTGCAAGCAGATGAACTACCAGCAGTTTGAGTCTGAAAAGTACTTTGAATACGAGAAGGAGCTCAAGGCTCTTCTTGCTGAACGTAAAACCGCTTAACCCGCTATAGCTATGACAACAAAGGCATTCCAAAAGATTTACACCAAGATCAGCCAGATTACAAAGGCTACCTGCTCGCTCAAGGCGCAGGGTGTGGGTTATGATGAGCTGGCCGTTATTGACGGCCGATTGGCTCAGGTGGTTAAGATTGTGGGCGACGACGTTACCCTGCAGGTGTTTGAGGGTACCGGCGGTATCCCCACCAATGCTGAGGTGGTATTTATGGGCAAGGCTCCTTCACTTAAGGTAAGTGAGAGTCTGGCCGGCCGATTCTTCAACGCTTACGGTGATCCTATTGATGGCGGTCCTGCCGTGGAGGGTACTGAGGTTGAGATTGGCGGCCCATCGGTGAACCCTGTACGCCGTAAACAGCCGTCTGAGCTGATTGCAACCGGTATAGCGGGTATCGACCTTAATAATACATTGGTATCAGGCCAGAAGATTCCGTTCTTTGCTGATCCGGACCAGCCGTTCAACCAGGTTATGGCTACCGTGGCCATGCGTGCCAAGGCCGACAAGATTATACTGGGCGGTATGGGTATGACCAATGATGACTACCTCTACTTTAAGAATGTGTTCTCAAATGCAGGTGCCATGGACCGTATCATCGGTTTCATGAACACCACTGAGGACCCTGCCGTAGAGCGTCTGCTTGTGCCTGATATGGCTCTTACTGCAGCTGAGTACTTTGCTGTTCAGAAGGATGAGAAGGTGCTTGTGCTGCTCTCTGATATGACATCATATGCCGATGCTCTGGCAATTGTGTCGAACCGTATGGATCAGATTCCTTCAAAGGACTCCATGCCGGGATCTCTCTATTCTGACCTGGCTAAGATCTATGAGAAGGCAGTGCAGTTCCCAAGTGGCGGTTCAATTACCATTATTGCTGTGACAACGCTGTCTGGCGGCGATATCACTCACGCAGTGCCTGATAACACTGGTTATATCACTGAGGGTCAGCTGTTCCTGCGCCGCGACAGTGACATCGGTAAGGTTATCGTTGACCCGTTCCGTTCACTTTCTCGTTTGAAACAGTTGGTTAACGGTAAGAAGACGCGTGCCGACCATCCGCAGGTGATGAACGCCGCCGTGCGTCTGTATGCGGATGCATCGAATGCAAAGACCAAGGTGGAGAACGGTTTTGATCTGACTGACTATGATCAGCGTGCTCTTGACTTTGCTCATGACTACAGTGAGAAGCTGCTGGCAATTGATGTGAACCTGGATACAACTGAGATGCTGGATGTAACTTGGGGCCTCTTTGCCAAGTACTTCAAACCCGATGAGGTGAACATCAAGGCCGCCCTGGTAGAGCAATACTGGCCCAAATGACCCAAAGGGAAGGAGGGGCACAAAAGGGACGGTTCTCTTTGTGCCCCTCAGGAGAATCGGACCTAAGTTAAAAACTAAATAGGGGCACAAAGAGAACCGTCCCTTTTGTGCCCCTTGGAAACTGAGAGTAAATGGCGATAAAGTTCCAATATAACAAAACCTCTTTGCAGATGCTGGAGAAGCAGCTGAAAGTGCGTAAGCGTACCTTACCTATTATTAAGAGTAAGGAGAGCGCGCTGCGTATGGAGGTCAAGAAATGTAAGGACGATCTGGCCAGACTGGAACGTGAGCTGGAGGAGGGCATCGGCCGATATGACTCCATGTTCGCGTTGTGGAACGAGTTCAACCCAGGGCTGGTGCGCGTAAAGGATGTGCATCTTACCGTTCGCAAGATTGCCGGAACGCGAATTCCGGTGCTTGATGAGGTTGAATTTGAGATTGCGGAGTTCAGTCTGTTCAGTCAGCCCAAATGGTATTATGACGGCATAAACATACTTAAGGGCCTGGCTCACGATGCTATCCTGGTGGAGTTTACCACCGCTAAGCTGGGGCTGCTGGAGAAGGCACGCAAGAAGACCACCCAGAAGGTGAACCTGTTTGAGAAGGTACAGATTCCGGGTTATGAGGATGCCATACGTAAGATAAAACGCTTCATGGAGGATGAGGAGAACCTCTCCAAGTCAAGCCAGAAGATCCTTAAGTCTCTGCTTGAGGCCCGTGAAGCCGCTAAAAAAGAGGAGGAGGCTGAGGTATGATTACAAAGATGAAAAAACTCACCTTCCTGATTCATAACGGGGAGTATGAAGGGTTCCTGGAGCAGTTGCGCTCCTTGGGCGTGGTTCACGTTATCCAGACTCAGCAGGGTGCCGTGCAGGATGCTGCCCTCCAGGATGATATAAATCTGTTAGCCCGCTACAAGAACGCTCTTAAAGTTCTTGAGGGGCACAAAGGGGACGGTTCTTTTTGTGCCCTTGAGACCGGGTCTCCTTTTGATGAGTTTGTAAAAAGGGCACAAAAAGAACCGTCCCTTTTGTGCCCCTCTAAGATTCTGGAGAGGTTTGACATTCTGGAGGCCGATAGAGTGGTGCTGGAACAGACTCTGCAGTTGCTCAGCCGTGACCGTGCGCAACTGCTGCCTTGGGGCGATTTTGAGCCGCAAAGCGTGGAGCGTCTGGCACAGGCCGGCTACAAGATCCGTTTCTATACCTGCCCGCTGCGTGCTTTCAAGGATGAATGGACCGATAAGTACGGCGTTGTAGAGATTCTGCGTGATAAACAGAAGGTCAATTTCATAACGCTTACCCACGCCGATGATACGGTTGATATTGATGCTGAGCAGGTTCAGTTGCCCGCCATGTCATTGTCAGCTGTAGAAAAGGAATTGGCACAGACTCAGGCCGAAATTGATAAATTCCCCGCTAAGATGACTCAGTTGGCTGATATAGGCATACCCGTGCTTGAAAAAGCCATAGCTGAGCTGGAATCTAAGATTGATTTCAGTCGCGTCAGGCTTACGGGTGAGAAGCTTGCAGAGGATCATCTGCTCTTGCTTGAGGGCTGGATTCCCGCCGCTCAGGTGGATGAGGCCTGCAGAGCGCTGGATATCAAGGGCGTGTTCTATGACGTATCGGACCCCACACCGGAGGATGATATTCCTATTCAGCTGAGCAACAACAAGTTCGCAAAATTGTTTGAGCCGCTAACCAAGCTCTATATGCTGCCCACGTATCAGGAGTTGGACCTGACGCTGTTCTTTGCGCCGTTCTTTATGCTGTTCTTTGGGCTCTGCTTAGGCGATACGGGCTACGGACTGCTTATGATTGTGGCGCTGCCCATATTCACCAAGTTGTTCCAGCTTATCAACCCCAATTTCAGCAAGTGGCTGGTGGTGCTGTTCGGCGCAAGCACAATGCTGTGCGGACTGCTCTCGGGCACGTTCTTTGGGTTCAATATGTATGACCTGGATATCCCGTTCGTACAGAAGATGAAGGGTATCCTTTATACCGACAACTCCACCATGTTCACGGTTTCGCTGTGCATAGGTGTGGTGCAGATTCTGTTCGGTATGGGCATAAAGGCGGTGAATCTGGCTATCCAGTGCGGTTTCAAGTATGCCTTGAGCACGATAGGGTGGCTCATCCTGCTTATTACCGTAGGCGTGTCAGCAATTGCAGGGTTTGATTTTGGCAGCCCCGTCATTATGGGCATTCTCATAGTAGCTGCGGTGCTGATATTCCTGTTTAACAGCCCGGGCAAGAACCCGCTGCTGAACATCGGCCTTGGACTTTGGGATACCTACAATATGGCTACCGGCCTGCTGGGTGATGTGCTCTCTTACGTGCGTCTGTTCGCTCTGGGTCTTAGCGGCGGAATCCTGGCAAACGTATTCAACAGCATGGCTGTAGGCATGGCGCCCGATAATAAGGTAGCGGGATTCATCGTCATGGTGCTGATATTCGTGATCGGTCATGCTTTGAACATATTCATGAACATACTGGGCGCTATCGTTCACCCCATGCGATTGACGTTCGTGGAGTTCTTCAAGAACTCAGGGTACACTGGCGGCGGCACTGAATATCGTCCGTTCCGGACAATATCAAATTGAAAATTGAAAATTGAGAATTGAAAATTACCATCCGGTGCGTATTTACGCAGGTTCTAAGTATTAATTTTCAATTTTCAATTCTCAATTCTCAATTAAAACTGAAGTTTTCCAGTTTTGCTGGGATAAAATATAGAACTGAAGATTAAAGAAATAACTTAAATAATTAATTGTATGTCTAGTTTAGTTTTAGCTTTTGTGGGCGTAGCCCTTATGATCGGCCTTGCAGGCATCGGTAGTGCATACGGTGTGACTATCGCCGGTAATGCAGCAGTTGGTGCATTGAAGAAGGTTGACAAGTTCGGTAACTTTATCGTGCTCACCGCTCTGCCCGGTACACAGGGTCTGTACGGTTTTGCCGGTTACTTTATTTTTGCCAATATGGCCGGAGTTCTTACTCCCGATATCACTGCTCTGCAGGCTGCATCAGTATTCGGCGGCGGTCTGGCACTGGGTATCGTAGGCCTGTTCTCAGCCATCCGTCAGGGCCAGGTTTGCGCCAACGGTATCGCTGGCATAGCACAGGGTCACGATGTATTCAGCAAGACTCTGATCCTTGCCGTATTCCCCGAGCTTTACGCTATCGTAGCTCTGGCTGGCGTCTTCCTGATGAGCTCCGCCCTCTGAGAATTGAAAATTGAGAATTGAAAATTGAAAATTTTAAAAGGCGTTCGAAAAGATTTTCGAGCGCCTTTTAATGTCGCGGGAATTAACGCGGGTTCTGCGTATTAATTCTCAATTTTCAATTCTCAATTTTCAATTTCAAAAAAAAGTCTTGTGTGAAATCGCAAGACTTTTTTTTGTTGTAACTTTGCAGCCTGAAATCTGATAAAAAGGATTATGAGTAGTGCCAAAAGGAAACCGAACTATATTTTTTCCGTGAGCTGGGAGGTCTGCAACAAGATTGGAGGTATTTACACGGTACTTTCCACACAGGCCAAGACGCTCAAGGAGGAGAGTGGCGCCACGCTCATTTATGTCGGCCCTGATCTCTGGGAGGGTAAGAACAATCCGCTTTTTATTGAAGACAAGTCACTCTACGCAATCTGGAAGGATTACGCACGTGATACTGATGGCATTCCGGTCCGTACGGGATATTGGAACGTGCCGGGCCGTCCCATTGTGTTCCTGGTGGATTTCATGGCCAACTATTCTCTTAAGAACAGCATCTACGGCCGTGCATGGGAGCTTTTCAAGGTGGATTCAATCCATGCATACGGTGATTATGATGAGGCATCGATGTTCTCATACACCGCCGCTATGGCTGTCAAGAGCTTCTATAACTTTAACATCGGCCCTAATGATACCGTTGTTTACCACGCTCATGAGTGGATGTGCGGACTGGGTGCGCTGTTCCTTAAATACTATATTCCGCAGATATCGACTGTATTCACCACTCACGCCACGTCTATCGGCCGTTCCATTTGTGGTAACGGAAAGGCGCTGTACGCTTTCTTTGAGGGCTACAACGGTGACCAGATGGCACGTGAGCTGAATATGGAGGCCAAGCATTCTGTTGAGAAGCAGACTGCACACCGTGTGGATTGCTTCACTACGGTGAGTGATATTACCGCCCGCGAGTGCACTCAGCTGCTTGACAAGACTCCCGATGTGGTTACGGTGAACGGTTTTGAGGATGGCTTCCTGCCGGAACCCGATAAGTTTGACGCCGCCCGTTGTGAGGCTCGCCGTACCATCCTTTCTGTTGCAAACAAGCTGTTTGGAACGGAGTGGGCCGATGAGACCGTGATTGTGGCTACTGGTGGCCGATATGAGTTCCGTAACAAGGGTATTGACCTGTTCCTGGATTCTCTCAGGCAGTTGCGTGACAACGGTAAAACGGGCAATGCGCATATTCTGGCGCTGATTAATGTGCCGGCCTGGGTGATGGAGCCCCGTCGTGACCTGCAGGACCGCGTTATGATGCAGGATGCAGGCAAGGAGCCGCTGCCCATGCCGCTTACCACACATTGGCTGCACAATATGGGTGAGGATAATGTTATCTGCACCCTGCAGCGCATGGGATTCCGTAATGCTCCTGAGGATAATATTAAGGTGCTGTTTGTGCCGTGCTATCTGGACGGTAATGACGGCATCTTCAACAAGACATATTATGACCTGCTCATCGGCCAGGATCTGGCGGTATTCCCGTCATACTATGAGCCGTGGGGTTACACTCCGCTTGAGAGCGCCGCTTTCAAGGTGCCTACGGTGACATCGGATCTGGCCGGATTCGGTCTTTGGGTGAATACATTGCTTAAGCACGATGCAGAGATAGAGGATGGAGTGAAGGTGGTGCATCGTACTGATGACAACTGGAATGAGGCATCGGCCGATATCAGCCTGCAGATTGAAAAGTGGGTGGGGATGAGTGACGCTGAACGCGAGGCCGTACGTGAGAAAGCCGGAAAGATTGCCCAGAAGGCCCTCTGGAAGCACTTTATCAAGTACTACCTCGAGGCCTACAGCTTCGCCCTGAGCAAAAATGATACCAAAGGGGACAGACCCCAATGGTACCACTTTTGAAAAGTGACGCAAAGGGAAACGACCCCTTTGCGGCGTTTTTGAACATTTTTTGAGAAACGAGATATATGAAGATTAAAGCAAGTAATTCAAATCAGCCCTCATGGCGTGATTTTTATGTGAAATCAAGCGTACCTGAGGCTTTGCAGAAACTTGACGAGTTGGCTCACAACATCTGGTGGGTGTGGAACGAGGACGCTAAGGCCCTGTTCAAGGAAATCAACCCGGATTTGTGGAGAGAGGTTCGTCACAATCCTATCATGATGCTCCAGAGCTTGGGCTATGACAAGCTGGAGGAACTGTCCAAGGACCAGATTTTCCTGGACAAAATGAATGCCATTTATGACAAATTCCGCAAATATATTGACGTTAAACCCGATGCCAAGCGTCCGTCAGTAGCTTACTTCTGCATGGAGTACGGTCTGACCCACGTGCTCAAGATATATTCAGGCGGTCTGGGCGTTCTGGCCGGTGACTACATGAAGGAGGCCAGTGACAGCAACGTGGATATGTGCGGCGTAGGTTTCCTGTACCGTCACGGCTATTTTACACAGACTCTTTCGATGGACGGTCAGCAGATAGCCAACTACGAGCCGCTGGATTTCAACACTCTGCCTATTGAGCGCGTATATGACAAGAACGGTCAGCCCATGACTGTGGCTGTTCCTTATATCAACTATACCGTTTATGCCGCAATCTGGAGGGTAAACGTAGGCCGTGTGCCTCTGTACCTGATGGATACTGACATTGACATGAACAGTGACTACGACCGTCCCATCACATCACAGCTTTACGGTGGTGACTGGGAGAACCGTCTGAAACAGGAGATACTTTTAGGTATAGGCGGTATGCTTACCCTTGAGGCTCTTGGCATCAAGAAGGATATCTACCACTGCAATGAGGGTCACGCCGCATTGTGCAACCTGTACCGTTTGACCCAGTATGTAAAGCAGGGCCTCACGTTTAACCAGGCTATGGAGGTGGTGCGTGCATCATCACTCTACACCGTTCATACTCCGGTACCTGCCGGTCATGACTACTTTGACGAGGGCCTGTTCGGTAAGTACATGGGCGGATATGCTCAGCAGTTGGGTATCTCATGGGGTGAGCTCATGGATATGGGCCGCACCAATCCGGGTGATCCGGGTGAGAGGTTCTGCATGTCAACATTTGCATGCAACACCTGCCAGGAGGTAAACGGCGTAAGCTGGCTCCACGGTGAGGTTTCCAAGAAGATGTTCTCAGGCATATGGAAGGGCTATTATCCGGAGGAGAGCCACGTAGGTTACGTGACCAACGGCGTACACATGCCTACATGGGCTTCAAAGGAGTGGCAGGAACTGTATGCCAAGTATTTTGACAAGAATTTCCTCTCAGACCAGTCAAACGAGAAGATGTGGGAGGATATATATAAGGTGCCCGATAAGGTGGTATGGGATTTGCACAATGACCTTAAGAAGCAGCTCATAGATTTTATCCGCATGCAGTTCAAGGAGAGCTGGCTCAAGAATCAGGGTGATCCTTCACGCATCATGTCACTGATGGAGAAGATCAATCCCAATGCTCTGACAATAGGTTTTGGTCGCCGATTCGCCACATACAAGCGTGCACATCTGCTGTTCACTGACCTGGACCGTCTGGCCAAGATCGTGAACAACCCGCAGTATCCGGTACAGTTCTTCTTTACCGGTAAGGCTCACCCGCATGATGGTGCAGGTCAGGGACTTATCAAGCAGATCATTGACATCAGCCGTCGTCCGGAGTTCTTAGGCAAGATCATATTCTTAGAGAACTACGATATGCATCTGGCCCGTCGTCTTGTATCGGGCGTTGATATCTGGCTCAACACTCCCACACGTC
This sequence comes from uncultured Bacteroidales bacterium, assembly GCA_902763885.1. Lineage (GTDB taxonomy): Bacteria > Bacteroidota > Bacteroidia > Bacteroidales > Bacteroidaceae > Colenecus. The sequence goes on from CACWTU010000007.1 coordinate 60,703, forward strand.
CGCTGGAGGCATCGGGCACATCGGGCGAGAAGGCTCTGATGAACGGTGTTGTTAACTTCTCAGTGCTGGACGGATGGTGGTACGAGGGTTATCGTGAGGGTGCCGGTTGGGCATTGACCGATAAGCGTACATACAACAATCAGGCTTATCAGGATCAGCTGGATGCCGCTACAATCTACAGCATCCTGGAGAATGAGATTCTGCCGCTTTACTACAACAAGAACGCCGAGGGTATCTCTGAGGGTTGGGTATCGACAATGAAGAACTCAATTGCACAGATTGCTCCCCACTATACTATGAAGCGTCAGCTTGATGATTATTTCAGCAAGTTCTATAACAAGATGGCTGAGCGCTCACACTATCTGCAGGCCAACGATTATGCCAAGGCTAAGGAGATCGCTGCCTGGAAGGAGGTGGTTGCCGAGCGTTGGGATTCCATTGAGGTGGTAAGCTGCAACAAGACCGAGACAGTGGTCCAAGGGCAGTTTGAGACCGGCAAGAGCTATGAGATAGAGTATGTGATTGACGAGAAGGGCCTGGACGATGCCATCGGAGTGGAGATGGTTGTGATGGGAACTGATCAGGATGGTGCCGAGAAGCTGTATAAGGTTTATCCTCTGGAACTTGTAAAGCGTGAGGGTAATCTCTACACATTCCATGGCAGCGCCAAGAATGACTTTGCCGGCTCGTTCAAGCTGGCTTACCGTATGTATCCCAAGAATGCGGACCTGCCTCACCGTCAGGACTTCTGCTATGTGAAATGGTTCTATTAAACAATAGGGGCACAAAGGGGACGGTTCTTTTTGTGCCCCTCTTTATTAAGAGAACTTTTGAGGTATCAGTATCTGAAACTACGCGCTAAAGCGCTATCCCTCCCATCCCTAATAAGACGCTCTGAAAGGCATGAGTAAACTCCTACCTTCCAGAGCATCTTCTTAAGCATGGGCCCCTCCCGTTAAACTACGTTTTTCCTCCTCGTCGCTCGGTATAGAAAACAAGCTTTCTCTACTCTCGCTTCCTTTGTCGGTTCACAAGCCCACGGGCGGCCATGGTTTCCGATACCGATACCTCAAAAGTTCTGTGCACCTAGGATTATTATCAAAAGGGGCACAAAAAGAACCGTCCCCTTTGTGCCCCTATTGTATCACGCCGGAGCCGAGCATTTCTGAGTCAGGGGCATACCAGACGGCGAATTGTCCGGGTGTGATGCCGCGCTGGGGCTCATCAAAGATGATATAGAGGCCCGATGCACGCTGTATGAGCCAGGCATCCTGCAGAGGCTGGCGGTAGCGGATACGAACGCGGTAACGGCGAACCTCGCCATCATTCATTATAAGGTCGGGACGGATCCAGTGAATCTGTTCCGATACTATTTTCAGGCAGCTGCGTGACAGGCCGGGGTGGGTGTGGCCCTCACCGGCATAGACCACATTGTTCTCTATATCGGTGGCAATCACAAACAGTGAATCATCATGCCCGCCCACGTTCAGACCGTGGCGCTGTCCGATGGTAAAGAACTGCGCACCATCATGCGTGCCTATTATCTTGCCCCATGGATTGGCCTTGAAGCGGGTCTTCTTGACGTGCTTGCGGCCGGAACGGTAGGTCTCGGTTATGAATTTGATTGAATCATATCGATAGGGCGTAGCAAGACGCTCCAAGACATCGTCTGGAAGTAACGCAATCTTATCAGGTTCATAATGATTAGAGGAGAGTGTATCAGTACATTTGTCCTCGCTTATGTATCCGGTCACCAGATTGGCCTGCACACCGCCCACAGTAAGGCCTGAAAGCGTCTCCTGCTGGAACTTATAGTGCGGATTACCCGCATAAAATTCCGGATATACCTCAACAATATTGCCCTCCACGCTCTTGAGTTTCTGCTTGAGGAACTCCGGCAGATCCACCTTGCCCACAAAACAGATTCCCTGCGAGTCTTTCTTGGTGGCCGATGGCAGGGCGGCATCGGCGGCAATCTGACGCACCTCTTTCTTGAGCAGGTGGCCTATCGGGAAGAGGGCTTTTGAGAGCTGCTCCTGGCTTAGCTGGCACAGGAAATAGCTCTGGTCCTTGCCGGGATCCACGCCCTCAAATATGCGGTAGATGGTGCTGCCGTCATCGGCCTTGAACTCCTCCTTGCGGCAGTAGTGACCGGTGGCAACCATGTCGGCGCCAAGCTTCAAGGCGGCCTCTAAGAACGCATCGAACTTGATCTCGCGGTTGCAGAGTACATCGGGATTGGGAGTGCGGCCTTGCTCATACTCTGAGAACATGTAATCCACCACGCGGCGGCGGTACTCATCGCTCAGGTCAACAAAATGGAACGGTATGCCTATTTTCTTGGCAACCATCTCGGCCACCAGGCGGTCTTCCTCCCACTCACAATCCCCGTGCAGTGTACCCTCAGTGTCGTGCCAGTTCTGCATGAACATGGCAAAGACATCATAGCCCTGCTGCTTGAGCAACAGTGCCGCCACGCTGGAATCAACGCCTCCTGAAAGACCTACGCACACTTTCATGCTGCAAAGGTAAACAAAAACGAGCAAAAGGGGACAGCCCCCTTTTGCTCGTTTTTTTAATCTGCCAACGTGTTATTTGGCTTTTACTATGGTCATGGTCTGGCTAAATAGACTTCCGTATGCTTTGACGTCAGATACTAAAGCAAAAGTGAATTTTTCTAATTCTTGCTTGCGCTCACTTAAGACCTCGTTGTCCATCTGCCGCCATTCATAACCTTCAGTGAGTCGAAGTGTCTCAGGGTCAAGATTGCCTGCTTCCCAGCTCCAGCTCCCTTCTTGGCCAATCCTTGCGTTATAGCCTTCTCTGAGATTGAAGTTGATGATACCTCCTTCATGGGTGAATGAGCCCTTGAACTGTTCACCCCAGGCAATGATGTAAAACTCGACCTCGTTTTCATAAAAGAAATAAACTATTCCACAATCGGACCCGTCCTCACCCATTAATCCATTCCAGCGGCCTGTTGAAACTTGTTTATCAAATGTGGCGTTGGCCCTGTACCATACTTGTGGCTCCATCATGCCGTATTCTTCATCGATATATGCCCAGGTCATGACATCTCCATCTATGGTAATCACATATTTGGACTCCTGGTCATAGACAAGAGTATCGTTCTTGTAGGTGAAATAGAAATCCTCATACCACATTGTACCCGTGCCGTTTGAATTAAGGGTTAGTGTGCCGTAGGGATTTGCCAGATCATCTATCCATGTACCATAGATTGAATTACCGGTAACGTCATCACCACCGCCCTGGCCGTTACCGCCCTGACCGTTACCGCCCTGGCCGTTACCACCCTGGTTTCTGGGCTCAAGGGGTTCAGGAAGATCCTTGAGGTCACGCCTTGTGTACACCGAATTGTTGTCATATTCCATTACAAGATTACCATTAGTAATGGTTATGTTTTTCTTACTTCCCTTTTGAAAATAATATCCATCAATAATGGTTACATCCGCGGTACCATTGTCATAGTTGCCAGAAAGGGTGTATGAACCTATAACAAAAATATTACGATCATCGGGCATTTGTATACTTTGTTCAAATATCTTATGCTCAGTAACTAACACAGTATCGTTATTCAACAGGAATACAGCTTCAACTCTTGTTTCCATAGGTTCCGACTCAGTATATGAGTACCATGCAACAACATTATTGATGTCAAATGTGGTCGGGAAGAAAGCCGGTCCCTGTTCGTCCTGATAGTCTCCACCTTGGTTGCCGTTTTCCGTGGGCTCAGATGGCTGGGGGAGTTTGGAATTATCCTGCTTGAAATATATAGACACTTCAGGAGTCTCTGTATCTTTAATCTTCAACTGTCCGTCCTGGATTTCAACGGTCATGCTATTCTTATCATCTGTAATTGTAATCTTACCTGTGGTAAAGTTCCCCTCAACTTTCTGATAGGTACCTTCTGATACTATCATACAACTACTATGTTCTCCATACTGCTCACTGGATGTTGACATGTTAATGGTAGCGACATATGTATTGTCGTCAAATAAATAGACTGCCGCTGTTCTTTTAAATTCATATCCCTGTGCCGCTTCAGTTGCAGAATATGAGTACCATGCTGATATGTTCTTGTCTTCATATGACTTCGGGAAGAAGGGATCCAGATTGTTGTTGTCACCACCTTGGTTGTTTCCACCGCCCTGGTTGTTGTTGCCACCGCCATTGGGATTATATGCTGATGGTAATAATGAATTGCTCATTTTTGTGAACTCCTCATCCATGGCATACAGTATCCCGTTTTCAATGTTAACTTCAAATGCATCTCCGCCACTGGTGATGACGTCTGCCTTGCCGGTAGTGTAGTCTCCTTCTTTGATCTTATACCTACCGGTAGCGTTTATATCGTATTCTGGCTTGCGGCCGTCAGATTCATCATAAATCTTGACTTTGGTAACTGCCAGAGTACTGTCTGTAAAGAGAAATACCGCTTCAATCTTTGTCTTGTTGTCGCTCTGGTCAGTAAGCATGTACCATGCAGCAACTTGCTTGTTTGCATACTCTATCGGCAAGTAGGCTTTGATGATATCGCCGGCCTGCTCTTTGTCAAGGTTTTCTTTCTCATCACATGATGTGAAGGTGAGGTTGAGCGTGAACGCTGCAGCCAGAGCCAAAAGGAATGTAACTTTTTTCATAATCACAAATTATTGAAAATTAAACATATTCATACTTGAAAGGCTAATGCTGTTGCATGGGGCGAATATAAACAATAAATAAGTATATGATTTATATTTTTTTAATATTTTTGTAAGTGAGAGGACTATTTGATGTGTTTGATTTATAAAAATTCCTTGGTTAAAATATTTATAATCATAGTTTTATGAAGAAAAATCTACTCATTCTAGTTGCTATGCTCGCATCTTGGACTATGTATGCTGGAGCAGAAAATGCTGTCATTAAAAACAGTATGTCAGTAACTTCCGGTTCTAAGGGCAGTGGGGTGTATCGCCCGAATCAAAAGAATCAGCCTTTCCAGGCCTTTGCCGGACTCTCTCTTTCAGGAGGAGATTATATTTACACTAAAAACGGCGTTTCACAGAAGATAGGCCATGTGGAATATACTTATGATGCCGACGGTAAAATGGTGAGGAGTGAGACTACTCTAAAAAATGTGGATGGGGCGGTTTTTCAAGAGTCTGGTTATCAGTGGAACACTACGATACCTGTTGATGCTGTCTATAATAATATTGAAATAAATACTGATGACCTTGAAGAGAATACTTCCTACTATATAGATCCCATTACAAGTGAGCGGGTTGAATTGAGTCACTCCAAAAGAATCTATTATAACGGAGAGACAGTGTATAGTGTAGAAAGTTATTTGAATGAAAAAGGAGAATGGACTGAGTCTCGTAGGGCGGAATCAGAATTTGATTCTGAGGAACGTCCGTTGAGTACAATCTATTATACGGAGAGTTATCTGGTAGATTCTATTACAGGTAAGATAACAGAGATTTCTATCCCTTACCGCAGGGTTGAATATGAATATCGTCCTGACAATCTTGTTACCAGTACCTCTTATTATCTGAGATATGACAGATACGGTAATGAATATTGGGAGCCAAATTATAAGATAACAACAAATACTGATCAGGGTGATGTAGAGTACTATGAAGCGTTGTATTACAGTTCATATGACTCAGTATGGTATGGAAATCAGAAATATATATCACAGACAGAAGAGTATAACGGTGGCGAAAGAATAACCAATATTGATTGGTATTGGAATTCCGGCGTACAGGATTGGGAGGTGAACCGGAAGTCTGTCAGCATATATAATTCTGCAGATAATATTGTTCGCAGTGAACAATACGCCTATGATACGCTGTTTGCAGCATTCTATCTTGTCAGCATGAATGGATATGATTACATAGGTGATACATTGCGGTGTGCTGATTGGAATATTGATTTTTACAGACCAGATTCGCTGAATCAGTTTGAAACATATCCGATGTCTTTGGTCGGTGGTGCAAATAGAACGGAATATGCTTATTATACATATGAGGAACTTGGTTTGCCTGCAACTGCAAGTGAGTATTTGACACTGCCCAGAAAATATAAAATCGATTGTATATTATCCCGTATTGACAGTGATGGCTCTCTTGAATGGACAGCCCTTTATAAAACAGAGTACGATTATGATCTGAGGTCATTTAAGGGGAGAGAAAACCCCAGCCTCATGATAACTTCCAGCAGGGAATTTTATTATAGGGGAGGGGAATGGTATCTTTCTGATGAGTGGAGATATGATTACAATGAATATGGTGACCAGATATTGAGTGAAAAGTATAATAACGGTATTATCCTGACGCGTGAGTCAATAGGTTATGAATACAGAGTTCGATATTATTCTTTGAGCGATAGCACAGTGCAAAGATATACTTCGTATGTGGATTATTGGTCACGGAACTATGAAGGCTACTTTGTTTGTGAGTCAACCACCGAATATCAATATGATTCACAAGGCAGAACTATTTATGAGGCTAGCAGATCAGACTGGGATCAAACACTGGATACATGGTCATACGGTTCCCGAAACGAATCAGAATATGATGAAAACGGTCATAAAACCATGTCAGCTTATTACTATTGGGATTCGGAGAACCAGGAATGGGTTGGACGTGAAATGGATATAAATATGTATGATGATAGTGGTAGAGATATCCTGTCGGAATACTATGGCTGGGATTCAACCTACAAAACGTGGATAGGCAGTAATAAGAGAGAGCAATCTTATGATGAGTCAGGCTTCTGTTACTATGATGCCAACTATTACGGTGAGTATGATGAGAATAATAATGCTACCGTGTGGATACCTAGTTCTTTATCACAGAAATGGAAAGACAATGAAGGTCACCTTTTGCGCGTAGAGGATTATTATTCATGGAATACCTATACATCTGCCTGGAGCGATGGAAGGAAAGATATATATACTTATTCTGAAAGCGGATTAAAGAGCGGTCAGGAAAGGATGGAGTTGTATGACGGAACCTGGTATAACACTTTTAAGGAGGAATATGTATATAATGAGGCTGGTAATATTATTTTATACGTCAATTATAATTATGATACTTTCCTTTCTGATTGGTATATAAATGAAAAGTCTGAATATGCATATACAGAGTCTGGTGAGTTGACGAGTTTATATTCATATGAAAGAGAGAATGGTGAGCTGATGCTGAAGAAAAAGAAAACAGCCAGTACTACAATAGATGGACGTATTTTGGATTATACAGAGAGCGTATATATTGAAGTTTATGATGATGAAACAGGTGCAAGTGAGTATAAATGGATTCCCAGCTCCAAGGAGGAGTTCATTTATGATGATGTAACAGGTCTGGTTACTTATATAGGATATGATTGGAACTCATACTATAACAGCTGGCGGCCCTATAGCAAGGAGATAAAGGGTTTGGACTCAGAAGGCAGGATTATCTACTTTGAATCATATTACCGTTCTAATGGCTACTATGGTGATACATTGATTTGGATTGGTGAAGATAAGTATGAGCGTGAATATGACGCTTATGGTAAAGTTATAATGAATGCCAGTTATTATTGGGACAGTTCTGATTCAGAATGGGTAGGCAGTTACAAGGAAGAGAGGGCTGTTGATCCTTTTAACGACAGAACGACACTTCATGCCGAATACCGTTGGGATTATGAAAGAAAGGATTGGCGTGGCAACTATAATAAGCGGGAAGAGCTGTACGACATTGAAGGTAACATGCTCCTGTATGCGGAATATTATTGGGATGATAATGTCTGGGGGTGGGTAGGCTCCAGCAGGGTGGAATATGAGTATGATACTTTAGAAAACAGAACTGTATCAATTTATTATGAGCCTGATGCATATGGAGGCTGGTTCTATTCCAGCAAAAGGGTCTATGGTCAGGTTGATAATGTGGAATACAGTGAGTATTATGAATGGGATTCCCGTAAGCAGGACTGGTGTGGCAGAAATAAGAGAGAGTATTGTTACTACTATGATAAGGATAGTACTGAAGTGAGCATGGGCTCATCTTATTATTGGGATGAGGATGAATGGTGTTGGGTAGGAGAATATAAGAGTGAAAGCCGATATTGGGATGATGGTTATGAAAGAGCCGAGTATAAATGGGATTTGAATGGCAAATGTTGGGTAGGAACACTCAAAAAGGCTACACAGGAAGAAGAATCAGATACAAACAGCAAAAGAACCGTTATCAGTTCACGGTGGGACAATAATGGATCCAAGTGGGAACTTGATTATCGCGAAACAGACGTTACGGAATACCGTAGTGACCTGAACATTGAAAAACAGGTAATGACAGTAGAGAAGTATCAAAGTTCATCCTGGATATTGGATTATACGGTTGAGCTGACATTTGATTACTCCGTTTGGGATGGAGTGGAAGATATTATTGCTGACTTTACTGATAATGTTGATATCAGCGTATTTGATGGCGGAATCAGCGTGGTATCAGCCGATGATGCTGTGATCCGCATATTCAGCGCATCCGGCAACAGCGTAGCTACCGGTACAGGCTCAGTGACGACATCAGTAGCCCCCGGCATCTACTACATCTCAGTGAACACCAAGACCATCAAGATCCTGGTTAGATAATAATTCTTGGATTTTTTCTTGATATCTACTCTCAAAAGGGATTTGGGAGTAGATATCTTTTTGTTACTTTTGTGTCAAATGTAGATTCCGTTTGATTATGAAAAGATTTTCAATAGTTCTGGTAGCGCTGCTTACGCTTTTTAACGCACAGGTCAGTTCCAAGATTATACGTATTGTTTCCGCATCTTCAATGAAGGATGTCAGGACGCCTATGGTATCGGCAAGACGGCAATACTATTATTATAAAGACTCTGTTTTTGTCAGGGCTATGGGTCTAAGACTACGTGATCTGAGGGGCTTGGCACAGGATGCCGGTACTAATGATAGCCAGTTCAACAAATCGTTTTATTCCAATGATGAGAGTGCTATCCTGTCAGGCATTGAATATATGTATAGTTTCGGTGATGCTCCTCTTGCCAATAACGGACAGATAGACTTTACATATGATGCCAACGGCATACTCATCGGATATGAATCAACTCAAATAAATGCCGGGGATATTATTGACATATGCAATGAGACTGACCTTTATCCTATTGGTGCAACAGTAAAGACTGTCGTTGACGATGATCCCGATAATTACAGGAAAGAGATCTATTATATTGACCCTCTTAGCGGTGAACGGCATGACGTTTCAATAAAGAGATACAAGTATTTCAATGATGAGCCTGAACTGATAATTGCAAAAGAGCTGGATGAGAACGGAATAATGACTGAATATGCAAAAGTGGAATCACAATATGACAGTCAGGGCCGCCCTACAGTTACTTTCATCTATACGCCGCATTTTACGAAGCAGGGTGAGAGGTATCTTGGCATATATCGGAAATATGAGTATGAGTATCTGTCTGATGGCATGATTTCAAAGACTACCTGTTCTTGGGTTGGCCAGGATGGAGACGGTCATTGGGAATACATGGACAGAGTAATATCCGGATATGATTCAGAAGGATACTACTGCTATGAGAAGATGGATTATGACCTGACGGAGTCAACCTGGTCAGGAAACCAGAAATTCAGGCGTCTGTTAAGTGATGATGAGACACAGTATACCCAAATAAACTGGACCTGGGACAGCGATGCAAAAAAATGGACGCTATTTGACAAATCATTTTGCAGATACAATCCAAAGGGGCTGGTCACATATCAGGAGAACTACCTGTATGACACCATTTTGTGCGCGTTTTACATGAGCAGTACAGGCGGATTCGATTATCAGGGAGACACTCTGCGGATATCTGACTGGTTAATTGCTTTCGATGCACCTGAATCATTGGAACCGTTGTCACAACAGGTGCATATAAATTATTCATCCAAAAATGAGTATTTTTATAATAAAGACAACCGGATGACATCATCGGCACATTATGAATTGAATGAAAAGGGTCAATGGGTCTTGGTCTCAAAAGATGCAACGCTTTATTATGCATCGGGCCAGATATGGACCTATTACCGTTTCTGTTTAGATATCCAGGGTGCCGATTCAGTATGGGTAATAGACGAGTTGAAAAACGTGGAAATTGATAATGCCGGAAATATTATTCTTGATGAATCATACAGCACATGGGATAATAACATCGATACCTGGCAGACAGGCTCAATTTATGAATGGGAATATTCTCCTTCCGGTAAGTTGCTGAGTGAAATATTGTCCTCCATTGATATGGGTGATACTACACGCTACAAGACTCTTTACAGTTACGATGACGCAGGCCGGACTGAGCTGATTTCAAAATACTTACAAAATCCTAATGAGATAGATTGGATTCTGTACGGCAAGGAAGAGTACACGTTTGACACTTCCACACGGACTTTAACCTCCCAGACATCAGACCTTGATCAGGAGAACCAATGGCAGATTATGGGTAAGACATTGAGACAACTGGACTCAAATGACCGTACGCTCCTGTTTGAATCCTACACCTGGGATTCTGAAGCAAGCTCCTGGATAGGAGTAAATAAAGAGGAGAACCTGTATAATGAACAGGGTGATACCGTGATGAGTGCTTCTTACGAATGGGATGACATGCTGAATGATTGGATAGGCTTAGAAAAAATCTGCATTAACAGCAAGAATGATACTATCAGCGCGGAGTTATATTTTTGGGATTATGACAGGAATGACTGGTGTGGAAGCAGTAAGATTGAAAGTTACTCCGCTGAAGATAAATTCATCGAAGCCATTTATTCCTGGAACTATACGACATGGTGCTGGGAGGGTGCCGATAAGAGTGAAATTATATTCGGCTCTGATGACTACAACTTTACCGACATAGAATATGAATGGGATGCGGATAAGAGTGATTGGATAGCCAGCATGAAGTATGTTTTTGAGAATGAGGAGACCGATTCATATTCATATGAAAGGACCACATATTACGGATGGAACAATCTGACATCACAGTGGGAGTGTGGTTTTAGAGATACTGAACAGAACTTCCGGAACAACGCAGGCAATCTGGATTACATCCTTACCACAAGAGAAAAACCGGATGACAACACCAATGACTGGAAAACAGTGTACACCCTGAAAGATGTTTACGTCTATACCGGCAAGACAGAGGTTGAAAAGAAGGGTATCATTAATGCCGATATCATCATCTCAGACGGAACCATAACCGTCAGCGCCACCGACAACAGCCAGATCTCCATAACCTCAGCATCCGGCACCCCAATAGCGACCGGCCGGTCTGTGTTATCAGCCCCCGTATCCCCAGGAATCTACATGATTACAGTAGGCTCCCGCACCACCAAGGTCATTGTCCATTAAAAGACGCAGGTTTGAACGTATTGGGGCGAGCGAGACCCCGAGCGAGATGGCCCACATGGCCACCTTTCGCGTTAGCGAAATAAAAAAAGGTACACGTCTCGTGTGCTCCACGAAAAAGTACCCCACAGGTATCTGTAGGGCACTTTGCATTTTTTAACGGTACTAATATGATACTAATTTTTTCAGAATTGTTATCACTTTTTAGGGTATACATCCTTATTTAATCCGTTTCCAATAGCCACCGTTTGAAGGGCCAACATGTTCAATTAGGCCCAGTTCCTGGAGCACCTTCAAGTCACGCTTTATTGTACGCGGATCCTTGCCATATTTTTCCGCCAAAAGACTTGTAGTCACACTTTTGTTTTTGGTGACATTTTTGGTGACATTCTCGGCGTCACCAAAAGGCATTGATTCATAGATAACTCTCTGTCTATCAGTTAACTTTTTGGTGACATTTTTGGTGTCATTTATCGTGCCATCAGCAGGCATTATAGTAGGCTTATACGGAATGGTTATGCGGAAGACATTCTCCTCGCTTATTACAGTTTCTCGTCCATCAAAATATGCAGGGCCGTATTTAAGCAAAGTCCTGCGGCCTACGCCAAGCTCCTCAACATAACCTATATTAGCAAAGAACCTTGCTATTGTCGGGTTTTTGGGGTGTGGAGTCAAGTCACTCAGTTTTACCAGAGCACTGTGATAAGGTATATTCCAGTTCTCGGCCACCATAGTGTCCTTGTAGATTGTGAACGTGGCAGGATATGAGTTGGACATTTCCCTGTGGATAAGCAGGTTTAGGAACACCTCTCTTAATATCTTGTCACGCAGGCTTATTCTCTGCACTCCATCCATGAAAGGTGCCTCAGGCAGATGCTTTGCCGCAAAAGCGCATAGACGATCAAAAGAACGTATCAGGTTGCAGCGTATCACATCCCTGTCATCATAAAGGAAAGTGTCATTTATACGGCAAATGGCATCAGTCTTATGATGGGGTAGCACACTTGCTATTGTCTTTTCAGATCCAAGCACAAGGGCGGCGGCAAGGGTGTAACCCTCCTTGCCAGTCTGTGGATCCTTGAGACGCATGCCTGATGATTCCAGAATCTCTTCATCTGTCATCGTAAGCCACGGATGGTCTGCTCGCTGTAACCTGGCGTTGGCTCTCACCACGTCAAAAATACCAGGCTCAAAGTCATCCATCGTCAGGTATGGGAAAACACGGTTCTCTGTATATCCGGCTTTACCTTTTCTTACCAGCAAGTCAAATATCTGCTGTGTGCTGCGTAGTTCAAAATCACCGTCTTGGTTTCTGTCATAATAGACACCTTTATATGTATGAGCTTCCGAACTTTCGGGGACAAATCCATAAATCACTTTCTTGCCGTCTATATCCACCGGTTCAAACTCAATATGGCAGACAGGATTAATTATCTGAGGGTTGTTGAGGTCTTTGGCCAGAATGTCAAGCTGTGACTGCAATGACTCATCGCTAACTCCTTCAATGCTGCCGTCATTGTTTGCACCAAGAATAACATGGCCACCCCTTCGGTTCAGGAAGGCGCATATACTACTATAGACGCTGCGGGCAAGCGCATCCTTTGATTTCTTCAGCTCTATCTCCGTCCACTCACGTCTTTTCAGCAGTGGCCTCAACTCTTCCTCTGTCATACCGCAAAAGTAATCAAATAATCCTGCTTCTAAGTAGTTTTAGAAGGTTTATCTTTTTTACTACCAAGTAAGAGTGTTTAAATTCCATAACTTAGCTTATCCGCGAAGTTAAGTAAAAACTCCTAGAAGAATATTATTTCTTTATTTTCAGCGAAAAAATTTTGCTGAATAAAATTAATCCTTTTTCTTTGTAGCGAAATTATTTCGCTGATAACAATTAAATGCTATATTTATGAGAAGGCTAACTAAGAAGGAGAGAGTCATTATGGACTATTATTGGACCTACGGGCCCATGTTCATTCGCGAGTTGCAGGAGCACTATCCAGACCCCAAACCATCGTTCGGAACTTTGTCCAACCAGGTGCGCACACTCCAGGCCGACGGCTTCATCAGCCACAACGCCCATGGCACCAACTATCAGTATTATGCAATAGTTGACAGGGAGCAGTACAGCAAATCCGGCATCAACGGCATAGTCGATGAGTTTTTCAGCAGCTCTTACTCAAGCGTAGTGATGTCATTCGTAAAGGATGAGAAATTGTCGGTTGAGGAACTGGAGCATATAATCAAGGAAATCAAGAAACAGCAACAGTCATGAGCGCGTTCCTTATATACATACTAAAGGTGGCATTGCTTACGGCAGCGTTTGTCTCGCTGTACCATATTTTGCTTAGGCGTGATACTTTCCATCGTACGGCACGTATAGTCCTTGTGTCATCGCTGTTTATCTCTTACATTCTGCCGTTCTGCGTAATTACAATCCATAAGCCCATAGCCTTAGCTGAGAACCGCGAAATGGAAGTTGTCCAAACACCTGTCACTGTTCCCGCAGCGCAAGACAACCAGCAGGCTCAACCCGCATTGCAGCCATCACAAGTCCAGATGCAGCCACAACTGCAGGCAGTAACAACGATCGGTGCCAATAATAGGCAAATAGGTTGGATAGCAATAACAGCAGTTATCTATGTATTGGGAGTAGTAATCCTGATAGCATTAAGACTTCTGTCAGTACAAAAAGTATTGCGTATAATCCGTCGTGGACAGGTATCAATCGAAAGGGACGGTTGCAAAATAGTAATATCAAAGGATAATGTCCGCCCCTTCAGCTGGATGAGAAACATAGTCCTTCCGGAGAGTCAAGCAGATCTCTCATGGACATCACCTGTTGTACGCCACGAACAATCCCATGTATCACATCATCATTCTGCAGAACTGTTGGCCACAGACATACTTTCTGCATTCCAGTGGTTCAATCCCGCAGTTTGGCTGCTTAGGCACGATTTGTGCTGCGTACAGGAGTTTGAGGCCGATGCCTCAGTCCTTGAGTCCGGTCTGGACATAGAAGAGTATGAGCAAAGCTTGTTAAGCATAGCAACCGGCGGCTTGTCCATCCCGCTTGTAAACGGTTTGGGCGAGAGTTATCTGCACACAAGAATCAAGATGATGAACCGCAAGCATTCACGCAAGGAAAATCTGCTCAAGCTCATTTATCTTCCGGTAGTGATACTCGTCTCGTTGAGCCTGATGGCCAATACTATTTATGATGATAATAAAACATATTGGGACAACTATACGGATGCCACTCCTGGTATAAAATCAATAGAGGTTAATGACAGGGACGTGCAAGGCAGTACTACCATATATAACGAAAATGGTATGCAACTGGAACGCCTCAATTGGATATGCCAGACAAATGAAGCTGGTGCCAACATAATTAGAAATAACGGTAGTGAACATTATAATTATGATGAAAATGGCCGTCTTGTATCAAGAAGAACAAGTACAGACGGTGTTGTAGTGATAAACATAGAATATGGTAATCACGGAAAGTATGTGCCGGTTAGCATGGGCGAACCTTACAGAGGTGATATCATGACTCTGATGGACACCAGGCTTATTAAGGATGTATCGGCAATTTCCATGGAATATTCTGACGGTTCTGTCATCAGACATGTATTTGTTCCAGACGGAAACCGTTTGATACACAAATATCCTGATATGACAAATGGACAAGATACAGTTGAAAAGCAACAGATAATTGAATGCAATGAAAGAGGCCTTCCATATTACATTGAGACTGAGAATGGTCATATAGGTCCTGTTTCTTATCAGTCTGACGGCGGGTTTGACAGCATAATTGAGTTACACGGAAAGACAGGGGAACCACAATGGACAATTATTTACAAATATGCTCCAGGAACTCATTATACGTCAGAGATTATCAGAATTTCTGATGATATGACCACCAGAACACTGTATTCCCATAATGACAAAGGAGATTTGCTGAATTCGCGGATGGATGTAGAACACAGAGATAATCAGCCAAAACAGGATTTTTCTTATGAATACGATTCGCATGGTAACTGGGTAAAAAGAAACCGTGACATTTATGCTTATGCTGGAGCTACACCCATTTCAGAAGTAATGACCAGAAGCATCAAATATTATGATTCCGATATTTCAAAGGAAGAGTATCAGAGGTTGCTTTCCCAATCTTATTTGCTTACACCAGATACACTACTTACCAGAGAACAACTATCCTTACAACTGAAATTGGGCAACTTCATGAATACATACGTTACGGTAGAAAATAACCACATGAAATTGTCTGTTCCAAGAATAGTCCTTACGTCTATGGGAATCCCTTCATTTTACTACGACATCCTCCAGTATCAGATAGACGAAAACAATGCTTTCTTTGACAATATGTTTGAAGAAGGTGTGTTATTTGATACTGAGAAAATGCTCCAAGAGGCTAATGACCGCTATTGGAAGGAGGAGCGCCGTGAACTTGTTTCAAGAATAGAAGATTTGACAGATAATTCAGGTGATTTGAATGTAACATTCTCTGATCCGACTACCGGACAGCCGATGAGTCTCACAACAAATCTTGATGAAATACCCCTTATGATAGTGTTGGATCGTACGATTGTTGATATTGATCCTGAAGCATTGGCTGGAATAGATGTAGACAAGCAAACATTCTCCAGGAAAGAACTGGCATCAATCCTGAATGTAAAACCCAGGCAGGTTAAAGCATATATGATACTGAAAGGAAATCATGCCACATCAATATGGGGAATGAAAGGAGCTAACGGTGTATTGGATGTTTTAAGCCGTAATATGTATAGACAGCTCAAAAAAGAAGGCAAATTGGACAAAGAATACCTACTGGCCAAATAATTGTTTATGAGAAGAAGAGTTCAATTGCTTGCATTGACATCCATGCTGATATCACTCTGCATCCCAATGGATGCCCAACAGCCACAGACTCCTGTTCAGGGTGTCGTAGCCCATATAGATGACAGTAAACTATTCCCAGATTCCTTACCTCCTCAATATAGATTACCTGAAGGAATGACCGTTGAGGATGTAATCCGCAAACTTCCTGGAGTAGAGGTGTTAAGTGACGGCAGTATCACCGTAGACGGAAGGCTTGTAAGCAAAATCCGGCTAAGTAATCAATTAGAAGCTGTTGGAAGTACCTTGCAGGATGATATCTTCGGCCTCCGTATAGGAATGCCCGTAAGTGAGCAGGAGATAGTCAAGCTGTTCAGCGAGAGATATAACGCTCATGTTGACATCCCTTCCCGTGAAGCATCAATAGTTTATCATGTCAGGAATATCCAGTATCTGGGCTTTGACTGGAATCATGTTTTCCTGTATGTTGATAAAGATGACAACACGCTGAAATCAGTATCGTACCTCACAATTTTGATTTCGCTCCCACAAAAGAGGATAGCATCAATATAGTAACCGCTAAGGTGGGTGAGGCGTTAGACAGTCAGTACGGAGAGCCTACCCGTAATTTCGGTGGCACAGTATGGCACGGCCCAAATGACGTTGACATATTGTTGGGTGTTGACCGCTCCGCTCGAACCGTTGTCTCAGACCCCAGGCTGGAAGGCCTTACAACCGAGGCCATGATAATCCAGGTACTATACCTCAAAAAGAATGAATAATATATCTCTCCTTGTAGCAACAAAGCTGCCAGTGCCCACAAAAGACACTGGCAGTTTTCACATTACCAGGTTAGAACACTATTCCCCATCCGGCTCAATCTCCTCTAGATAAACCACCATGTCCAAATCCTCATAAACGTTAATATCCCTGTAGTCGCTGTCAAAATGTGGAATATAATTTCCTGTTCGTAGATACAATAGATATTGGAACGTGGTACTAATATGGTACTAATTATTTCCTAATCCCTCGGAACTCCTCGGAATACGTTTTTGGGGAATTATAACAGTATCAGTAATTTATGCTCAAAATATATTCCGATAGTTTCCTGCCAATTGTTCTCGTATGCTCCACAAATAAAGGGCCGCAATTGCGACCCTTTATCGGCCCGGAGGGCCGCCCGTTTCCGAAAGGAAACTAAAAAGAGGTCCCACATGCTCCACATACAAAAAGAGGCCGCATTGCGACCTCTTTTTGCATGTGGAGCATGCGAGTCCGATTTTCCGTAAGCCATTGGAAGAAAATCGGCCCTACAAGTATGCCATAGCGGATTTTTCGGAAAGATAAATTCCGTTAAATTCCTATGATTTTTGTATTATTCAGTACCGATTCAGTACCGATTTCCAAATTCTTATGCGTTTAAAATGAAGCTTCCTTATTCTTCAATTAAGATACCTTCGCCGTCATCCCGCAGTGAACCTGGTTTTACAACGCTGATATTAGAGCCTGAACGAAGTTTTTCCCTGCCTTCGGGCGTATTGCTGTCACGCAGATCAAATGGCCCGATGGTATACATGACTCCATCACCTCCATCACCGTCAGGATCTTTTTCCAACTTAATTTCAAAAGTTGTCTTATTTTCTAGGGGAATCTTTACCCTTTTATACTCACGTCGGTTGGCAATCACCTTCAACACGTGCCCTGTTCCGAAAAGCGGATAAGAAAAACGTCCGTCTCTGTCTGTACGGGTATAATAGTAGGCAGCCGTATCATTCTCAACAGTCTCAATGATTAATGCATTACCTATTGGTTCGCCAGTTGAAGCATCTGATACTATGCCGCTGATGATAGTACCAGGTTTAAGCTCTAGAGGCTTGATTCGACCATGACCCGTAATATCAATTGGTGACAACCCTGGGTGTTCTTTCATCTTGATTTCTATATAGGTCCTGTCAATAGGGACAACAACAGGAACATATCCCACGTATGAAGCTTTGAGGCTATCATTGGGATTGACCAGAACGAACGAGAATTTACCGTCCATCGTTGTGCTGCAGTATGTAACAACATGGTTCGTGGAATCCCGCTCCGTGACGTAAACCTGCATCATGGGGCCTTCTTGATCACAAACGATACCGGAGATTGTATCACCAGCCTTAGGCTTGTCCTGAGCAAACACGGTGGTTGCGGCTGCCTGAATAAACAGCAAGACCGTGAGGGAAATGAGTTTTGACGTTTTCATATACTTTTATTTTTGTGACAAATGTAAGTATAGATAGATTGTCAAAACAACAATTAGGCATTGCAATATCGTTGCAAATTTCCTATGAATTCCGAAAAGTTGTCATTGTAGTCAGTTTTTCGGAGTAAAATAACAAATAAAGACTATTTCTAATTGTGCGTGATTATGATATAGAAGAATTTGGTACTAAAGTTGGTTATGTTTTAGAAGAAAATGCTATAAAAGTTGGTTATGTTTTAGAAAGAATCTATCCTTGAAGCATTCAAAACGTCAATATTCATGTTTGAAAGAGAATCCAGCGGTAAAGTACCACATTAATGTTCCGCCAAAGTTTGAAAAAAAAGCAAAGTTTGGCGGAACATTCAAAGAAACAATTTATCTTTGCAAAAAAGGAAAAAGTATGGATAGAATCATTGGAAGGGATGCCGAACTGGCAAAACTGGCTAGATACGACCAAAGCGGAAAAGCAGAATTCATTGCTCTTTATGGCCGTCGTCGTGTAGGCAAGACATCACTTATACGCTACTATTTTAAGGATAAGTTTGACTTCTTTGCCAGCGGTGTACTGGAAGGAGACAAAGAAGACCAAAAGAACGCCTTCCTTTCTGCCCTAATCAAATATGGTTATGACGGGCCACAGCCAAAGAACTGGAACGAGGCTTTCAATGCGCTGGGTAGCATCATAAAAAAATGCAAGCGCAAAAAACGTTGCGTTGTGTTCATTGATGAAATATCATGTTTTGACTATGAGTACTCCAACTTTGTAAAGGAGTTAGGTATATTCTGGAATGACATAGCCGTATGGTATGACAATATTTTCCTTGTGATATGCGGTTCGGCAACATCATGGATGATACGCAATGTGATTGACAACCGCGGAGGCCTGCACCGCCGGGCGACCCATGAGATGCACCTGCGCCCATTCAGTCTGTACCAGTCAGAGATGTATTTCAAGGCAAGGCACTTTAAGTGGGACCGCATGACTATTCTGCAGTTGTATGCTGCAATGGGAGGCGTTCCCTACTACTTCTCACTACTTGACCCCACGAGGAGCGCGGCCGAGAATATTGACATGCTTTTCTTCTCGACCGATGCCGAATTCAAGAACGAGTTCAGACGTTTGTATAAATCACTGTTCCGGAATCCTGAAAAATATATGGATATAATCAAACTGCTTGCAGTAAGCCGCGAGGGGATGACGCGGAAAGAGATCGCAAGCGCTCTGAAAATGAGTTCGGGAGAAGACCTTACCAATATGCTGAAGGATCTTGTATATTGTGACCTTATTAGTTATAACAGTGTTTGTGGTAAAAAGAATTCCGGTATATACCGCCTGGTGGATTTCTTTACAATATTCTATCTGACATTCTGCAACACAACCGTAACTGACCGTGCCTATTGGCGTCACACATTGAACACTCCAACACAGAACACTTGGTACGGACTGGCATTTGAGAGAATCTGCATGTTTCATATATGGGAAATCATTCAGTCACTTAGGCTGGACACTATGCTTACCAAATACTATTCATGGCGCAACAAGCCCGGTAAGCCAGCAGGTCAGATTGACATGATTATAGAAAGAGCTGACGGAATAACTGACATCTGTGAGATGAAGTATTCACGGTACGAATACACACAGGATGCCGATGAGAGTAAAAAGCTGGAACGCAGGATACAGGCCTTTCAAAGCGAATACAAGGATCACGAATCAATCCGAACTGTATTGGTTACGACCAAGGGGTTGACACAAGGAGAGCATAGTGACGATTTTGCCAAAGTACTGACTCTTAAAGATTTATTTGTAGAGAACACAGAGGAGTATTAAGCCAAACTTGCTAATTTTTGCCAACTTTGGCGGAACTTACTATATTGATCAATTCAGTATCTTAAACAGAAGGTATTAGTCCGATAGTTTGTGGGTTACGCTGAAAAAAATAAGCAAGGATTTAGTAGCGTTAAAAAACTAAAAGTGCCCTACGGGCATCCGTAGGGCCGTTTTTTGTGGAGCATACGAAACCGCGATTACGAACTAGCGTTTATATGAAAGGTAATTATTATGTTCTTTTCAAATAGCTATATCAAGCGATTTAGATGCGGCCCAATCCAGGACCAGTTTCTGGAATTCTTTGGTAAGCGACTGGACTTGGGGAAGTATCTCCTGAATAATGGTGTTATCATTCTTCTGTACAGCCTCTTTCATGGCTTTTGTTATATCGATAAGTTGTTTAAGTTTGCCGTCCTGGGGGCTCCAACATTCGGCAGCATAACCGTTATGGAAGAAAACAGTAGTCTCACCGTCCAATCCAATAACTGAAGCCATTGGTGATGATGTATTTACAGCCAAACTAATCATCTGTTTTATGGCTGATGCCTGATTATCGGTAATAAACAGCTCTGTTTCACTGACCTTCATCTTTAAATCAACATCTTCCCATCTGACATTGTTGCGCTCAAAGCGGATACTGTTCTCATCTTCTATCCTATCATACACTATATCGCGAGCCGCATACCAAATGTTTTTTTCGGCCCGCCGCATTACCAACTTGTAACCCGAAGCGGTTCTTACACAATAAACGCTTTTCTCCGCAGAGAAACTAGGCCTGGAGATGACACCCCAGATCCGGCCATAAACAAGTTCATCAAACTCTTTCTCAGTTTCCTGAGGCAGAAGCATACGCTCAACCAAACATGAATAGCCATCCTTGAAATACTTGCAGGTTTGAAGAATATCTGGACGATCCTGAGCATTTGCCACTATGGCAATGAGTGTCATTACGAACAACAATAATTTCTTTCTCATATCGAAACCTTTTATTATAAAATATTGGATAACACTGTTTGTTAAGTCATTAAGTAATTGCATTAACAATTATTTATTACGGTTTGGATGGTTTGCAAAACAGGGCAATAAAGACGAGTATTGTTACTGCCGATATTGCTGTCAGTATTGATGGTACGAAGTTACCTATTTGGTTTCCTGCTTGAACTGGTCTACCTCTACCTGCCAGTATTCGTCATTTATACCATTGTATTGATGGCCATTCAAAGCACGGAAAAGATTTGCCATTTACTTGAGAGGCTGGAAGAAATTGCTAGTGGCCAGGCGGTTGTGTTCTTCGGCGTCATAACTGATCACTTCGAATGTTCCGTTTCTGCCTTTTGAACCCCATATTGCGATGGCTGCCCGGTCTGTCACCACTCTCGATGCCTTTACAGCTTTCTTTTTGACACCTAACAGCACTGCAACCTTCTTCTTGGAGTATATGTCTTTCTCCCAATCAAAAGCGGCGTATTTTTCTTTATCCACCTCTACCGGGTTTCCGTCATAAATAATCAACGGAGCAAATTCTTCTCTTGACACAGGTGGCTGAACTCCGTACATGAGACGCATATGGGTACGAAGGTATTCTGTGTCCATACGTATAGAATCAAAAACCGCTGCGATACTGTCTGCCAACTCCGAACCATCATCGTTTGCATGGGCTCTTGATGCTGATTTGCTTGAAGAGCACGATGTAAACAACGGCAGCAGCAGGAGCGACACGCTGCAGAGTGTGCGGTACCAACCGCGTGAAAGCCAGATTCTGATCCTTCTTATTATCATAGCTCAAACTATTTGTTTGCTGACAAAAATAGTTCTCATATTTACAATCAAAAAGGAAAAAGCGTTGCAAAAACGTTGCAATTTTCATCTGTTCTTTAAGTCTGTCACCCATTGATAGTGACCACTCAGTTTGCCGGCCTTACGAGCCTTGCGATAGTACTTTCTGGTAAGTATCTCAAGGGAACCGCCAGCACCCTTATCACCCCATTTTTTATCCGCCTCCTTATTATCCAATCTCTGTACTGCCTGTATCTTGTCACCACGTATTCCTAACAAATCAGCCAGTTTATATCTGTCAAGGATGGGCGCTCCAAAGTCAAATGTGGACAGTTTGGCTTCATCGACAGAAATAATCTCACCATCGAGGAGTATCAACGGATATATTGATATAGAATCATCACCGTTTTGATTAAAATCTTTATAATAATCAACACCTGCGACATTATAATTGGCAGAACCGCCAAAACCACCGAAGCCTCCAAAACCTCCGAATCCTCCAAAGTTAAGATTGGATTCTGAAAGTGATCCATTGCCTGTAGCACCCGTTGTGATTTCTAATGATCCCATTCTAACATTAGCATTTTCCGGTTCTTTTGTCTGTTCATAGGCCGTGACTCTCTCCATCATATCGGCCGTGATACTATCCAGTTCTTCTTTGGTCTTGTTATTCCGGACTAACATTGTGTCAATCTGGCGCCTGTAAGTGTCATGATTAAATGAAACGGTATCATTGGACATACGTACAGGAGTTACGGATGGCGTCATTGCTACTTTATTGTCAACAAGTACCGGCTCAGCAAGAATGCCGCCAAGTTTCACGCTGTCAACGGGATTGGATATGCTGTCTGTAGTAGCCATCTGTTCCTCTTGTGGAGAATGAGGATTGTTCTGTGCGGTCTGTCCGGCGGGAGTTCTGTTTATTGGCAGCAGGAACAGCAACAGCAGGACTGCGGCTGCGGCAGGGATTGATATGGCTGCGGTCAGGAACCCGCGGCGGCGCCTTGCGGCAACATCATGAGCGGCCTTTCTGGAAAGAAAATCATCCCAGTCAGACTGCGGCAACTCTACTTTGAGGCCCTCCAGATAGTCAATCATTCTTTTGTCTCTCCAGTCCTTCATTGTCCTGTTGCTTTAAGGTAATCTGTTATGGCTTTCCTCACGCTGGCGCGGGCTTTGGCAAGAATGGATGTTGAACCGCTCTCGGTTATGTTCAAAGCCAGGGCTATCTCCTTGTGGCTGAATCCGTCTATGTAGTACATATTGAACACCGCACGCCTTACGGGCGAAAGTGTGGCCATTATCTGTTTCAGTACGCCATCGGGTATTTCCCGCTCAGGTCCGGCATCGGAATCCGATGCATCAAGGATTTCCTTATCACTCACCGTATCAAGAGGAACCTCCATGAACCTGCTGTTTTGCCTGAAGCGGTCAAATACCACGTTGACTGTAATCTTACGGAGCCATGGATAGAGTGAACCATCGGCTTCATTGCGGAAAGACTTGATGCAGTCCATAGCCTTTATCATGGAGTCATGCATAAGGTCACGGGACTCTTCAGTATCACCAACGTATCTAAGACAGAGCGCATAGAGCCGGGCTGCATAACGGGCATACAACTCCTGTTGCCTTTCTCAGAAAGAAAGGGTTTACTCATCACTCTATTCTGCCTTTCCTGTAATAGGACGACAAATTACTCAAAATGCGTCTTTGAAACAATGAAAAAAAGTTTGATTTGGTATACAATTGTTATGGATAGACGGGACGAACAGGCATTCCCAAGAAACGTGGAGCTTCCCCGTAACTTATTTCTTTAGGAGGAAAGACTGAACATTTGGCGAGTGTGGAACCCCCATTAAATATATCTGCACGATATTGGAGCTCAGATGACCAATATTCTCCTGCTATGCCCACTTCTGCCAATCCATTCGAACCATATCCACCGGCAAAAGGAATGAATATTGAGTTCTTGTTTACTTTACTGTATGCCCTTAAGCCCTTAACTCCATTCAGCTCTTCAAGCACAAAACGACAGCCTTCTCTGAGTTCTGCAAGTTCATCATTGGTGGGCATACGCCAGTTTCCGCCCCAATTAGCATGTGCGGCATCATCTACCAAATCCAAGATTGTCTTCCCGTCCCTTTCACCCTGACGTGTTCTGTATACGTATTTGGAGAACTTCTTGCCTTCGCCGTCTGGACAGTATCTATATGTGGACCACGTATATTTGCTCTTGGGACTGGTCTCACCCCAAGCAAAATAGTCTCCGAACTCTTCAGGTACTTCTGCACCGACATTGCAGGTAGCCCACTTTACGCTGAGTCCTAAATCCACATACTCGTGATTATTCTCTTTGGTTTGTTGTATTACTTCTACTTTGCCACCATAAGTCACAATCTGAGTGTTGTTAATGGGGCGGTCAGCAGAACCACCAACGAGATGCATTCCTGAAGAAGTTCCCAAGAATGTTCCTGTTATTTCTATAGAAGAGGAAGACCCTTTTGCCGATATCTCCTCTTTTACAATCAAGATATTGGCACCTGTCTTGAAATACCAGTTCAGGTCATAATCACGTTTGATTATCGTAACCCAGCGATAATCATTTTCATTAAGTCTGGAAAAATCCGCCTTTGATATTTCCTTACCATCCACAATATATTTAGTATAGTCCGGCGCTTCCTTTCCTCTGGTGGTTATCAGAATCACTCCATTACGTCCTTTGTCGCCATATTTATCTTTTGCTTCATCGGCCTTAATAACATAAACAGAGCCCACCGTCTCGGGCATTACCGATGAGAGTCCGCGTTTTGATTCCTTTCCATCAATTATAACAAGGCATTTGCCCAAATCAAACGATGTTTCAATGTGACTCTCACTTCTAGTCTTTGTCATCGGCCCAACAAAGCTATTGCCCTGTGTTGATGCCATCCTTTCATCCTCAAAGGGATCATAAATATTTATGCTATTCCCGGCATACGTGGTTTGGGTGGTGGTCTCTATAACTATAGGCGGCAATCCTTCCTTGTAATTATCCAAATCAAGCTCAGTATGCTCTATGTTTATTGTTTTTATCTGGCTTTTGTCCATCCTGGCCAGTTCCTCCTTAGTCATCTCCTTACCATTTACCAGATATTTTGCACCTTCAAACTCCGGTTCTCCCTTTGTCTTGACAATTATAACTCCGTTCCTGCCTTTGTCACCGTATTTATTGGTAGCCGATGACCCTTTCAGGTATTCGATTGAACTGACATTCTGTGAATTTACAGAAGAGAGACCGTTTTTTGATTCCCTACCGTCTATAATTACGAGAACATCATCATAATTTATGCTGTAATCGGTGTATGCACTTACGCTTCTGTTAACCATCACCTGACCTGCAGGCTTCCGGGCAGTATCAGGCACTCCACCATATATACCCCCATTCTGATATGCAGGATAACTGGACATCTTTTCCGCGTATGACAGTTTGTCAACCGTATTGTCCTGACTCGTGTTGATCTTTCTGTCAATCCTGCCTGTCACATTGATATTGTGCTCACGGATGACAATCTCTCCACCTTTCTTTCCTATGGTGTTTGCCTTGATAAAATAATCACATTCATAGTTTGTTATCTCTCCGTGAAGTTCCGCCCCGTCAATATCGTCCATGACCATTCCGTTGACTATATAGCGGTCAATGGTGTCGGTCGGCGCTTTCATACCGCCCATAGCGGTCATTGAAGCAAACAACGCTGTCAGCAATAGTGTATTCATATCTATTCTGTTTTAGTTTAACGACAAAAATGAGAGTGAGTTACCGCCATCACCGGTGGACATGAGGTAGGTGCTCTCCTTTCCGCTCTTGAGTTTGATGGTTATGAGTACGGTGCTACCGGTTGGCTGGGCCAGCACGGATTCAATCTCACCAACCTCTATTCTGGAGAGCATTTCCATTCCCTCCAGAATCTGGGCTGTACTCACTTGGAGAGTGGTTTCATCTGACTGCACAGGTTCTGCAACAGGCCTGTTCAGACGCAAACAAACCAACAGCAACAAGACTGCGGCGGCAGCTGCTGCGCTCCAACTGATTATGGTGCGTGACTTACGGGCCGGTTGCTTGTGTCCTGAGACTATGCGGTCAAACTCTGATGAGTCAAGCTGCAGCATAGCATCTGTTTCTGAATAAACTATGCGTATGAGTGACGCTATCTGCTCCTCATTGCTGTCAACTATTGGATGCGATGCGTAATAACGGGCCAGCATCAGTTCCTCTTGGATGGAGGTATCGGCATCCATGTAACGCTGCGCAAGAGCCATTCGCATCTGTTTGTCTTCAACAGTAATCATAGGATTTTCTTTAGTTGTTCTGCCATCAGCCTGCGGGCTG
Source organism: uncultured Bacteroidales bacterium (assembly GCA_902763885.1). GTDB lineage: Bacteria > Bacteroidota > Bacteroidia > Bacteroidales > Bacteroidaceae > Colenecus. The sequence continues at coordinate 87,165 of CACWTU010000007.1, forward strand.
CGGAGATGGTGTTCTTGATATTTACCTTGGGGCATCCGGTCACCTCCTCCATTTCATCGAGCGAGAGCCCAAGTTCAACCCTCAGGTGCAGATACTGTCTCTGTCTGGGTGTGAGAATATCCAGCAACGATTGTTTTATTGTATGAATATCCGTTTCATCAGTCAATGTTGTTGCCGGTGTGCCTCCTGCCATATCAATGCCATCGATTGGCTGACTGGCGGGTTTACCGGAGCGCAGATGTGCAAGACAGGCCTTCTTGGTGATGGTGACAGAAAGGGCATCAGGGTTCTGAACAGGATAACCGTTTTCTATCTGGTGCCACAGGGCCATCAAGGCCTCCTGGACAATATCCTCAGGCGTATCGGTTATGCCCGATTCCTGAACGAACACGCTGGCAAGCGCGACCAGCCTGCTGCGTATCCTGATAGAGAACTTGTCAAATTCCTGCCTTGTCATATATGCGTCTCTACATTATAGTTGCAGAAAACGCTTAAAAGTATTCTGAAAAACTCAGTTTTTCTTTCTTTTTTATGTGTTTTTTCTTCTTGAAGGGATTAAAGGTTTGTGTAAAAGGCAACATCTTTGTGTGTTGATTCTCTCTTTTATGATATGGCCTAGAAAAGGACAAACACAGACGATGAGAAGCTTGAGGTGAGCAGGGAGTTTGCCATTGATAATGGTGCGGGCGGAGTTATAACGGCCTTCCGGAACGGTAAGGGTAATGTGCTTTTTCTTGAGTTTGTGGATGATGTTGGCAGCCAACTGCCATATCAAAAAGCGGCCAACTGTCGCATCAAAAATCGGCCAACTGTCGCATCGGATTTTTGTTGAAATAATTGATTTTCAGAGAGGAATGTATTATTTTTGTTGCAAATTTTACCTTTAAAAATATGCCAGAATATTTAAAACGTATTGCAGACCAGATGCTTACTGATAAGTTGGAGTCATCTGGAGCAGTTCTAATAGAAGGGCCAAAGTACTGCGGGAAGACTACATTGGCAAAACAGCAAGCCAAAAGTGTATTGTCTATGGCGGACCCGAATACTCTCAGCCAGAATCTTGCTATTGCCCGTACAAATATTTCCAGACTCCTGGCGGGCGAGACGCCCAGGCTTATAGACGAATGGCAAATTGCCCCACAGTTTTGGGATGCTGTAAGGAATGAAGTTGATAACCGTGATGATGACGGGCAGTTTATGCTTACCGGCTCAGCAGTTCCTGGTAAAGCCCGTAAGGATGATAGCGGTAACAGTATTGGGGATGAACAAATATTTCATACCGGCACAGGACGTATATCACGCCTTAAGCTACGCACAATGTCTTTGTGGGAGTCAGGGGATTCTACGGGCGATGTGAGTTTGGGGAATCTTTTTGTCAATGCAGATAAGATTGATGGAGTGAGTCATATAGATCTGGACAGGCTGGCATATCTTACCTGTCGCGGCGGATGGCCCAAGGCTGTGTTGAAAAAGACCACGAAGGCAGCTCTTGTCCAGGCGTTTAACTACTTTGACTCTGTTGTAAGTAATGATATAAAACGTGTTGATGATATTGACCGCGATGAAGAACTTGCAAAACGGATTATGCGTTCCTATGCCCGGAATCAAGGTAGTCAGGCGACAGCCGGAACCATACTGGCAGATATCCGGAATAATGGAGACGAGCAGATGTCAGACGGTACCGTTTACAGTTACATAAAGGCATTAAAGGAGATTTTTGTCATAGAGGACTCTGTGGCATGGAATCCTAACCTTAGGAGCAAGACTGCAATCCGCACATCGGATACACGTTATTTCATTGATCCGTCCATTGCTACCGCATCATTAGGTCTGGGCCCTAACGACCTGATTAATGACATGGAAACATTTGGGCTCATTTTTGAGACCCTTGCTGTCCGTGACTTGCGTGTATATGCCGATGCGTTGGATG
>CACWTU010000008.1 GCA_902763885.1 uncultured Bacteroidales bacterium
AGCACATCCGTCGGACCTTATTTTCAAGTATCGTTTTGAATTGGGAGAGAAGATGAAATACCGCCTGGTGAACCGTTTTACCGGTAAACCGCTTAATGTGGTGGAGCATATAGGTTGTCACTATGCCAAGCTCTTCCCGGATAAGGGTGTGGGTAAGGCTGAGTTCCCGTATGTTCTGGCCGGTATGATTGAGGCATGGGGAGGTCATGTGGTGGATTATCCGGAGCGCCGCCATTGCTGCGGATTCGGTTTCCGCCAGTATCTTGTTCAGGAAAACCGCGGATACTCTGTTTCAAACACCAAAAAGAAACTGGAGTCCATGGAGCCGTATGAGCCGGACTTTATAGTATCCAACTGCCCCGGATGCTCCATGTTCCTGGACCGTTGGCAGTATACCATTGCCGAGATGGAGCACAAGACATATGACCGTGAAGGCTACGGCATTCCGGTACTTACTTACGAGGAGATGGCCGGCCTGCTGCTTGGCTATGATCCCTGGGAACTGGGACTACAGATACATCAGGTTCAGTCAGAACGTTTGCTTGACAAGATTGGCATCCCTTATGATCCCAAACAGAAATACAACTCCGCATCGGGCAAGATACTGCGCGCCCCGGAGAAACCCGAAAACCTATTAGTGTGATATGAAGAAAGTTGCAATCATAGGAGCCGGCCCCGCCGGTATAGAGGCCGCATCAATACTGGCCAAGAACGGTGTTGAGGTTACTCTTTTTGAGAAATCAGAGATCCCGCTCAAGAACCTTCAGGACAAGGCATTCCTGTTCCCCAACTTCCAGGCTGCGCAGGAGATTGTTGATGACCTGAGCGGCAAACTGCTTACTGACGGTGTAACATCGGCATTTGGCATTGATATCGTTGATGTCAAGTGGCAGGGTGCAGAATGGAAACTTGTTGATTCCAAGGAACAGACTTATGTGGCCGATGCAGTACTCATTGCCACCGGTTATCAGGTGTTTGATGCACACCGTAAGGAAGAGTTGGGTTACGGTATATATAAGGGCGTAATCACCTCTCTTGATATGGAGCAGATGATAAAGCACGGCAAGATACTCAACGCCAATGGTGATGAGCCTAAGCGCGTTACGTTCCTGCAGTGCGTGGGCTCACGTGACGAGAAGAGCGGTAACCACTACTGCTCCAAGATTTGCTGCGTGACAGCCGTTAAGCAGGCTATTGAGGTGCGCAAGCAATTGCCCAAGTGTGAGGCATCGGTCTTCTATATGGACCTGCGAATGTGGGGCCAGGGATTTGAGGAGATGTACCGTACCGCCCAGGAGAAGTACGGTATAAGTTTTGTACGCGGCCGTATATCGGAGGCTGCCGGAACATTTGACAGTCGTGTTCAGCTTAAGAGTGAGGATACCCTGATGGGTCTGCCGCTCAAGATGACTACTGACCTTCTTGTTCTTATGGTGGGTATGGAGGCATCATGCGGCACCAAGGCATTGGGCAAGGCTTGTGACATAAGCGGAGACTACGGATTCATCAAGTCCGTCAATCCTCACCTTTACGACAACGAGACCGGCAAGCCCGGTCTGTTTGCCGCCGGCACCTGCAAGCGCCCCATGAGCGTATCGGACTCCATCAACGATGCCCGCAGCGCCGCTCTTGCTATCAAGGACTACCTTGAAACCATTTGAATTGAGAATTGAAAATTCTCAATTTCATTTCAGCAGGTTCCCCAGGATTGAGCGCGTAAGCGTGCGTGTGGCAGTGGAGGTTGCGTTACCTATGGCCTTGTTGGCAATGCTCTTGCCGTCAGTCTTGGTCTTGGTCTTCTTGCCTGTTATCTTATTGGCTACCGATGTGCCTACACTGCGGCTTACCGATGCTATCGCAGCGCCAACAGCGGCGGCGAATATTTTGGAGCCCAAACCTTTTGATTTTTTCTCTTTGGCCGGTTTCTCGGCTTTGGTTTCCTTGGTCTTGCGCCGTTCACGTTCCTCCTCTTGGGCAGCAGCCTGTATTTCCGCCTGCTCTTTTTCTGATTGAGCCAGAAGAACCTCGAATGCACTTTCACGGTCTATCACACGGTCATACTTGCCGTAAAGCCTTGAAGCGTTGATGCACTGTTTGCGTTGTGATTCACTTATGGCACCTATCTGGCTTAACGGGAACAGTATTCTGGCGCGCTGAACCATCCCGGGCACACCCTTTTCATCAAGGAACGATACAAGAGCCTCACCAGTCCCCATCTCCATAATGGCATTCTCTGTCTTGAATGCAGGATTGGCACGGAATGTCTGCGCTGCCGTACGGACCGCCTTCTGGTCCTTAGGTGTATAGGCACGCAATGCATGCTGTACACGGTTACCCAACTGGCCAAGTATATTCTCGGGGATATCGGTAGGACTCTGTGTCACAAAATAGACTCCAACACCCTTACTGCGGATAAGGCGTACCACTTGCTCTATCTTGTCAACCAGAGCCTTAGATGTATCTTCAAACAGTGTATGAGCCTCATCAAAGAAGAACACCAGACGGGGCAGTTCCAAATCGCCCACCTCAGGAAGCTGTGCATACAGGTCAGATAACAACCAGAGCAGGAATGTGGAATAGAGCTTGGGTGTAAGCATCAGGCGGTCCGCGGCAAGCACGTTCATCACTCCACGGCCACCTTCAGTCTGCATAAGGTCAAATATGTCAAATGACGGCTCGGCAAAGAATATCTCGCCCCCCTGGTTTTCCAGTGTAAGCAATGCACGCTGAATGGCACCTATGCTGGCCGAACTCACATTTCCATATGTAGATGTCAGTTCCGATGCATGCTGAGCCACGTAGTTAAGCATGGAGCGAAGATCTTTCATGTCAATAAGCAGCAGGCCACGCTCGTCGGCTACACGGAACACAATGTTCAGCACTCCCTCCTGGACATCGCTCAATCCAAGCAGACGGGAAAGCAGTTGCGGTCCCATATTGGATATTGTGGTACGCATGGGGTGCCCCTGCTCCCCGAATACGTCAAAGAAACGTACCGGACATTTGTCAAACTGAGGGTTCTCAATACCAAATTCTGTACAGCGTTTCTCAATGAATCCATTCATAGCACCCGGCTGGCTTATGCCGCTCAGATCACCCTTCATATCGGCCATGAAACAGGGTACACCTGCCTGGCTGAATGTCTCGGCCAGCACCTGTAGGGTTACGGTTTTACCTGTACCTGTGGCACCTGCTATCAGACCATGACGGTTGGCCATCTTACCGCATATTGAAATGGGACCTTCCGGCCCATGGGCTACATATAGTCCTTTATCGTTACTGTACATATTATTGCATTAATTGGTTTTGTGATTACAAAGATAAAAAGAATTCGGTCGGATTTTTTCCGACCGAATTCTTTTTGCTGATATGCTGTTACTTTTCAATCCAGCCGATGACTTCACCCTTGCTGACAAGTGAGCCGTGCTCCTTCTCAACTGCAACCAGGTGGCAGTCATAAGGTGCGGTGGCATTGTCGATGAAGGTGTTGCCGTTAGCTTGAACGCCAACCATCCAGTCACCCTTCTTGTACTGTTTGCCGAAGGGAGGATTGGTTGACTGGTCAACGTAGTCCAGATCCCAGATTACGCGGCCGCTGACAGCTGCCTCAATAGGCTCTGCATCGGGATGCAGGATGGCACGCTTATCAGCTGCGGTGAAGTGCTTGACGGGTGCGCCTGCTGCGCCGCCGTTCTGCTTCTTCTCCATGCGCTCCAGCAGATCCTTGTTGAACTGATCCTTGGCCTGACCGCTCTTGTACTCGCGGTACTGTTTCTCATGCATGGCGAACTCAAAGAGCTCCTCATCATCCTGACCGCGGTCCCAACCGTTCTCCTTCATCTCCTTCTCAAAGCGCGGGAGCTCGTTGGGGTAGAGAACCTGAGGATCATCGGTATAGAATTCAAAGCCTTTCTCCTTGGCAATCTCAACAATCTCAGGAGCCAACTGGCCGGGCAGCTTACCTGACTTGCCAAGAACCATACCCCACATGGCGGGATCCATACGGGTGAAAGGTTTCTCATCCATTGACTTGGAGTAGAGGTTCATAAGGGCGGCGTTCTTTACGTACTGGCTGAACGGGGTAACCAAGCAGGGAGTACCAAGCATAGGCCATATGCGCTGAACCTCGTCAAAGAGCTCAACCAGCAGCTCATCCTCTGAGAGTTCCTTTTCACCCTTCTTCTTGAGGTTGGCATTGATGGCGGCGTGCATACCCTTAAGGTCAGCCATAAGTGATCCCATCATACCGCCGGGCAGACCGCAACCTACCAGCAGTGAACTCATGAGTGAGTTCTTGGGGTCAATCCAGTAACCCAGGAAGTCATCCATGAAGCTCTGAGTCAGTGAGCGTGCCTCCATGTAAGCCTTCATGTTGATGTCCTTTACCAGGAATCCGGCATCCTTGAGCATGGCCTGGATGGTGATTACGTCCGGATGAACCTTACCCCATGACAGCGGCTCCATGGCTACGTCCAGAACGTCACCGCCAGCCTTGGCAACCTCAAGCATTGAGGCTACTGCAAAACCGGGGCCGTTGTGGCCGTGGTACTGTATGATGATATCGGGATGTTTTTCCTTGATGGCGCGAACGATGGTGCCAAGCATTGCGGGACGACCTATACCGGCCATGTCCTTGAGGCAGATCTCCTGTGCGCCGCCCTCGATGAGCTGCTCAGCCAGGTTGATGTAGTACTCGGCATTGTGTACCTTGGAGTAGGTGATACACATGGTTGCCTGAGCGGTCATGCCTGCTGCCTTGGCCCACTTGATTGAGGGGATAATGTTACGCGGGTCATTCAAACCGCAGAATATACGTGTTATGTCAACGCCCTGAGCGTGCTTAACCTTATACATGAGCTGACGTACATCGGCAGGAACAGGGTTCATGCGCAATGCGTTCAGACCACGGTCAAGCATGTGGGTCTTGATTCCAACTTCATTGAAAGGCTTTGTGAATGTACGTACTGCCTGGTTGGGGTTCTCTCCGTAGAGGAGGTTAACCTGCTCCATAGCACCGCCGTTAGTCTCAACGCGGTCAAAGCAGCCCATATCGATAATTACCGGTGCAATCTTGGCAAGTTGGTCCTTGCGGGGTACATACTTACCTGATGACTGCCACATGTCACGGTACACAAGACTGAATTGTATCTCTTTCTTCATAGTGGTTATGTGTTTTTTATTACTTGTTTACATTGGGTCTATTGAGCGTGCAATCCTGGCGCACAATCCTGGGAAGAAACGCTTGATATATACCATAAGCAACTCCTTCCGGCCCACCAGAACCTCACGTTTTTTCTTATATACAGCACGGACAATCTTGCGTGCAGCCTGCTCGGGAGTGCAACCTCCTGCCTGGCCGGCATCCATCTTGGCGTGTTGTTTTCCGTCTTTTTCAAGGGCATAGAATGATATGCGGGTCTGAACGCGGCCCGGGCATACTATCGTTACGCGGATGTTATCCTTGTAGTACTCAGCCTGGACGGTCTCAAAGAATCCGTACAGGGCGTGCTTGGATGAGCTGTATGCGCATCGAAGCGGGAATCCGAACCTGCCGTTGATGCTGGTTGTTACCATAAGCTGGCCTCCACCGTTCTCAATCATCTTGGGCAGTATCACCTTGGTCATGATAACCGGAGCAAACCAGTTTATGTCCATGACCTTGTTTATTACCCTCATCTCTGTCTCACAGGTGGTACCGCGCTGGCTTATGCCGGCGTTGTTGTAGAACACGTCTATGTGGCCGAATACCTGCCATGCCTGTTCGGCAAGTCCTGCAACCTCATCTTTCTTGGAAAGGTCAAAGGGTAGGGGCTTGGCATCGGGAGCACCCAACTCAATGCAACGGGCGGCAACCTTTTCCAAAAGGTCAGCCTCAAGCGCAGTGAGAATGAGTTTTGCGCCTTCACGTGCAAACTCATACGCGGTTGCTTCACCTATGCCCGATGACGAACCGGTTATCCAAACTACCTTATCTTTAAACTTGTTCATTTACAACTGTCTATTGCCTGCTTGAACCAAAGGGCACGCTCGCAGCTCTCGCCGGTGTTGAGCAGAATCAGGTCACCGTTCTTGAGCTTTTTCTCCTCAAGAGCCTTAAAGAATCCTGCTATACATACTACCGATGCCGGACCCATATAAACGCCTGTTGCATCCTTGACTATACGGCCATAGCGCTCCAGACCCTCCTCCTTTACACGCAGGAATGAACCACCGCTGTTCTTGACGATGGGGCCTACCAGCGGATACATTCCAGGGGTGCCGGCGGTAAGTATTGATATCTTTGTCTGCGGAACCACGGTGGGGAAGTGCTTGTTCCAGCCCTGAGGGAAACCGTTCTCAATTGCCCATTCCCAAGCCTGGACCATTGGGTCACAGGTGTCCTGCTGAACCAGCAGCATGCGGGGCATCTTGTACTCGGGATAGGCATCGGCTATCTCACGCATTCCTTTCTCGAAAGCTATTGGGCTTGTGCCGCCTGCAACTGCCTGCATATAGACATCGGGGATACGGCCCAGCTGGCGCATGCACTCAAAGACAAGTGTCTTTTTGGCCTCTACGCGGATGGGGTCTATGTTTCCGGCCGATATCATTACGTTCCGGTTCTTGTGGAAATCAGCAGCCTCGGCCTTGGCCTGACCGTAACCGCCCTCAGATACCTGTAGGTTCTGACCGGTGGCGCGGATGGCCTCCTGGGTCTCTGGGTACATGTCATGTGGAGCGAATACGTCAAACTTGACTCCGGCTTTGGCCAGATATGTGGCGTATGCTGTGGCTGCATTACCGGTCGATGCCAGGCAATACTCCTTTACTCCGTGTTTCTTGAACAGTGTGGCTGCCAGGGATGCGGCAATATCCTTAAATGTACCTGAGCCTTCGTTGAGGTCGTTACGGGCTACCACAACCTTGCAGTCTATGCTGTATTTGTCCTTGGCATAGCGGCTCAGGAACTCCCATTCCTCAATCGGAACTGCGCCCTCACCGCATGATACTTGCTCATCGGCCTCAGTGAGAGGCAGGAACGGCAGGTAGTGGTAGAGGTTATCTACCTTTTGGCCTGGTTTGCAGAGTTCATCAAGCAGGCGGTAATCGGCATCATATACCACCTCTGCGTGATTGCTTCCGCACTCGCACAACTGGTCCTGACTGAACCAAGTGGCAAAATCACCTATTACCTTGCCACACTTCTTGCAGACAAGCTTGTAGCCCATTATCTCTTTATCTGAGCACGCTTGAATACGTTCATATCCTGGATGGGGCCCTCATAGTAACCGGCCTTGAGTTTCTTCTGTACATCCTTGAATACCTCAATGGTACGCTTAACATGATCCAGAGTGTGTGAAGCGGTGGGGATGATACGCAGCATGAGCTGACCCTTAGGTATAACGGGATATGTTACGATTGAGCAGAAGATTCCGTAGTTCTCACGCAGGTCAACGACAACGTTGGTGCCCTCGTTCACGCCACCCTCAAAGAATACGGGTGTTACAGGTGACTCGGTTACGCCTATGTTGAATCCCTCAGCCTTGAGGCCGCCCTGCAGAGCGTTTACAACCTCCCACAGATGCTCGCGGTACTCGGGGTGAGCCTTGATCAGGTCCAGACGCTTCTGGTTACCGATAACCAGCGGCAGCGGCAGTGACTTGGCGTATATCTGTGAGCGCATGTTGCACTTGAGGTGATCGATGATCTCAGGCTCTGAGCTTACTACACCACCTATTGATGCCATACTCTTGGCGAATGCATCGAATATAACATCGATCTGGTCGATAACGCCGTAATGCTCAGCGGTACCGCGACCGTGTGCACCCATTGTACCAAAGCCATGTGCATCGTCAATAAGTATGCGGAACGGATATTTCTTCTTGAATTCTACAATGTCAGCAAGATGACCCAGGTCACCGGCCATGCCGAATACACCCTCGGTGATAACCAGAACGCCGCCGCCCTGCTCATCGGCCAGCTTGCAGGCGTGGTTGAGCTGCTTCTCAAGGCTCTCCATGTTGTTGTGCTGGAAAGCAAAACGCTTGGCAAGACTCAGACGCATACCGTCCAGGATGCAAGCGTGACTCTCTGAATCGTAAACGATAACGTCCTTACGGCTGGTCAAAACGTCGATGATTGAGATCATGCCCTGATAGCCGAAGTTGAGGCAGAGACCGGCCTTCTTGCCAACGAACTCTGAGAAATCATTCTCAAACTTGATGTGATAATCAGTATTACCTGACATCATGCGGGCACCCATAGGAGCACCAAGACCGAACTTTGCGGCTGCCTCGGCATCGGCCTTTCTTACCTCAGGGTGATTGGCCAGACCCAGGTAGTTGTTCAAGCTCCAGTTCAGGACGGGCTTGCCGTTGAACTCCATTTCGGGGCCGATTTCACCTACCAGGCGGGGGAACATAAAGTAACCGTCGCCGATTCCCTGATACTGTCCGAGCGGGCCCGGAGTCTCTTTGATTCTCTCAAAAATGTCTTTAATCATACTGAAAATCTTTATTTATGTCTATTATATACAATTTATTAGGCGCTTTCAGAAACTGGTACGCTTAAACTGCGCGAAATTACGAAAAAACTCAGCAACGCTATTATAAAATAAGTTATAATTCTGCTATTTTACAGTTTGCTGCATTGCTTCCACGGGCGTTGCCCCCTCATCTTAGGGAGTCAGAACGCACATAGGACCATTTTCATCCCTAAGGTGCGCAGAAAAATCGCTTTTACCTGCGTTACTCCCTCACCTTAGGGAGTCATAACGCACGTAGGACTATTTTCATCCCTAAGGTGAGTTGCCTCCACGGGACTAATGTGGTTCTTTGCTCAAATCGTACAGATGCAATCTCTAATTTTGCATGATTGCAGATGGATAATTCATAATAATGTGTATATTTGTCTTTGGCACCGGGCGATTATGTTATGGTGCTGACATATTAGAAAGCGTATAGCTTTATTCCGACTAAAGGAATCTGGAAAATTCATTGAGTAACAAGGAATAATAATAGACGCTCACGATGGTTGTATTTTGGGCAATGCTCATTCTATAGCCTATAGTGTGAGCATTACATTAATTACTATTCCGTTACTCAGGCATTCCAGAGCCCCTTTAGGGAAGAAAGTTATGTGGGCTCACACTTTCTTTGTATTTTTTTCGTCCAGTGCCCAGCGGTTTTTTTACATTTTCTGGCTTATGAAAAGGATTGTTCTTTTGTTCTCGGTATTTCTGTTGGTGCTCAACTCTTTTGCGCAAGGTGATTTTGAGTATAATGGAATATGGTATAATTATTTAGAGGAAGGTGGGCAAGTGGAAGTTGCGGGAAGTTGGAATTACAACTATAATTACCGCGGAGACATCGTGATTCCTGAAATCGTTTCATATGGTTATAGGGTAACAGGTGTTGGAGAAAATGCTTTCAGAGAGTGTCGGGATTTGACCTCAGTGACTTTGCCGGAAGGCATCACATATATTGGAGATGGAGCATTCTTTTTTTGTGACAATCTGTTATCAGTAAATATACCGGAAGGTGTAATGGACATTGGAGAGGGAGCTTTTTACCAATGTATTAATCTTGGGGCAATAACCATTCCGGCAAGTGTCAATAGTATAGGACTCAGAGCATTTGTTAGTTGTAGGTTGACTTCAATTACTGTTGATGAGAATAATGCAGTATATGACAGCCGTGACAATTGCAATGCAATCATAGAGACTGAAACCGGAAAATTGATTTTGGGATGTCAGAACACCGTTATTCCATCCGGTATAAAAAGCATTGGAGATGATGCTTTTGGTGGAAGTGGTATAATGGGACCAATCAATATTCCGGAGGGCGTAACAACTATCGGTGAATACGCATTCCGAGTGTGTCGTGGCATTACCTCCATTGATATTCCGGAAAGCGTCAAAACCATCGGGGAAGGTGCTTTTTCTAATTGCACAGGTATAGAATCGATTATCATTCCTGCAGGTATTGACAGTATAAGAAATTTTACTTTTGGTATGTGTTTTGGACTTAAATCCATCAATCTTCCATATAGCCTTACTTGTGTTGATGAATCCGCATTCTATAGCTGTGAGAGCCTTACCACAATCAACTTACCTGAAAACATCAAAACAATTGGAAAATCGGCTTTCATAGGGTGTAGAAATCTTTCATCAATAACAATACCTAATAGCGTAACAACTATTGGCCAAGGTGCTTTTGATGGCTGTTCAAGTTTGACTTCTATCACTATTCCGGGAAGCATAAAGAGCGTTGACATGTCTGCTTTCGGTAATAGCGGTCTGGAATCCATAACCTTCTCTGAAGGTGTGCAAAGCATTGTTGGAAGTCTTAACAACTATGAACCAAGCAAGATAACATTCATTTCTGTTCCATCAAGTGTCACACATGTTGATGATGAAGCATTCCAGTGGTGTTATTCTGTTGAGGCATTTAGCTGGAACTCAAACGTTTCTCCTGAATACATAACACGTTATTGTAATGATAACTTGAAGCAGGTAATCATTGGCGACAGTGTTACTGTTATTCCTGAAAACGCTTTTATAAACTGTACTGGACTTTCCTCAATCATTATTCCCAAGAATGTGTCGGTTATTGAAAAGAGCGCATTCTCTGGTTGTAATAATCTGGAGTCAATAACTGTAGCTCCAAGCAATACGGTGTTTGACAGTAGGGATAATTGCAATGCAATCATAGAGACAAGCACAGACAAACTGATACTTTGCTGTAAAAATTCAGTTATCCCGTCAACAGTCAGGAGTATCGGAGATGGCGTGTTTTCAGGCTTTAAAGACCTAACTTCAATCATAATACCTGATGGCGTTACTTCAATTGGCGATAAGGCTTTTGAAGGCTGTACCAGTTTGTCATCAATTAGCATTCCGTCATCTGTTGCAACAATAGGAACTTATGCGTTTAAGGGTTGTACCAGCCTGTCATCAATAAATCTTCCTGCAGGTATTACCGAAATCAGAGACTGGACATTCTCTGAATGTGAGAAGCTGACTGATGTAAACATCCCGTCATCCGTTGTTACAATTGGTGTTGGGGCATTTTATGGTTGTAAGGGAATTACGTCACTTACCATTCCGGATAATGTAACTACAATAGGGAGTAATGCTTTCTACAATTGTGGTAGTCTGACATCCATTTATATTCCTAAGGGTGTTACAAGCATTGGTGATATGATTGTATCCCCCGGTAGTATCACGTCTATAACAGTTGATCCGGATAATACAGTATATGATAGCCGTGACAACTGCAATGCACTTATAGAGACTGCAACCGGGAGACTCATGGTAGGGTGTAGGAACACGGTTATACCTTCTGGTGTAAAGACAATCGGAGATAACGCTTTTGCATTTTGTGGCGGTCTTACATCCATCAATATCCCGGAAGGGGTAACAACAATAGGAAACGATGCATTTCTTTTTACAGGTATTACATCTATAACCTTACCGTCAAGTGTTAAGAGTATAGGAGACCATGCATTTGGTCATTCTTCTATTGAGTCAATAATAATACCGTCGAGTGTTGTGAGCATTGGATATGGCGCTTTCTCTGGTTGCAGTAAACTGATTTCATTAACACTCCCTGGCAATATTACATGTATAGAAGAAAGATTGTGTTCCGGTTGTACGAGCCTTGCTTCAATAACAATCCCAAAGAGTGTAGTAAAAATTGGAAGCTATGCATTCATGGATTGTCAGCGGTTATCATCCATAATCATTCCGGAGGGTGTTGAAAGAATCAGTGATTTCGCTTTTAGTGGTTGCTCAGGACTCAATTCAGTCATAATGGCTGACGGTATTGTTACCATAGGAGAAGGAGCATTCTCAGGTTGCAGGTGCCTGAATGCTATTACTATTCCGGAGAGTTTAGATAGTATTGGAGAAATGTCATTCATGGGCTGTAGTGGCCTGAAGATAATAACAATTCCGAAAAAAGTCAAAAGTATAGGATCTTATGCATTTACAGGGTGTGAAGAATTAAAATCAGTCCAATTACCAAATGGTATAAAAACAATATCCACCTGTTCTTTCAGTTGGTGCAGGAACTTGACATCGGTGGTTATCCCTGAAGGTGTTGAGATAATATATGATGATGCTTTCTATGGATGTAATTTAAAAGAAATTTTTATACCTGTAAGTGTGACAGCTATTTATGATGGAGCTTTCGGATGTGACAGCATAAATGCTATATATGTATTCTCTGCTGTTCCGCCTTTTATTGATGATTATAATATTCCTTTTTCAGGTAATACATATTCTAATGCCACTCTCTATGTCCCGGAAGGATGCGTTGAAGAATACAGTAATGCTGAAGGATGGAGGCTGTTCCGGAATATAAAGACATTTGACACCACACAGATGCCGGATATTCCGGATAATGCAGAATACAATGTCGTTCCGGTCTCATACTACAACTTGAATGGAGAGAGATTTGACTATCCGCAGAGCGGATTGAACATATTCAGGTACAGCAACGGCCAGACAAAAAAGGTGCTGATAACCGAATAAGGCAAGGATTATGTGCTTTGTTTGATTAACAATCGCCGCCGGTACATCATTCAAATGTATCGGCGGTAGTGTTGTAATTATGGCGTTATTCAGAGTGCGGCGGCGATTCTGGGGATTTTATTCAGGCGTTCAAAAAATGTTTTGTTGCGCTTGGCTGAGATAATGTTGTATTTAGTTTGGAGTGCAAGAAGAGGTTCTGCATCAATGCCAAGAGCCTGCTCTATAAGAAGTGCCATTTCGGCATTTAGTGGGCGTTTGGCATTCAATACCTCATTCAGTTGGCTTACGGGTACGCCAATCTCTGAAGCCAGTCGCCGCTGACTGATTCCACGAAACTCCAGTTCATCCTTAATAATCTCACCGGGATGAGTAAGATAATGCGGTTCCATATTGTTTGCAACCATCTTGTTGTCTGTCCTTTCTGTTTGTGCCATAACGCTATTTCTTATAATGGTTTGACAATTCTGTTAATTTAACCACTTCTGCAATGGTTTTATCACCTTTAAGAATCTCCTTGAACTCTAATCGATACTGATCGTTTACTCTGACAGATGAGTATCCTTCTTTGTCACCATGTAAATGTTCATAGTGAAGTCCTCCATACTTGGTCAAGCCATTCACATCTTTCTGCTCTATCATCAAGTCTACAATACGTGTGTATTTTTTGACTATTTGAGGCTGAAAGCGGTGTTTTTTATCGTTGGCCTGTCCATCCTTATAGAGTTCTTTAAGGTAATCTTCTTGGAAAGTGACTATCATATGTTTTTCAGTTTATGGAGCAAAGATAAAAACAAATATTTGTGTTCACAAATTTGTGAACATATTTTTGAAAATAGAGCCGATGATGCTCGGTGAGCGGCAGGTTCAGGCTGCAGATTTAGGGTGTGGGCCGTAGGGAGCGTCAGTGGAGAGGCGTAAGGGAGGGGCCCACGGAGGATCCCGTTAAGAACGGCGCTTCGTCTAACGACTGTTAGGCCCCAAAGGGGACTAAAAAGGAGGCGTTCGACGTTTAGGGTCCGTAGGGGTCCCGAGTAGACTCGTAACGTCGTCTCCCGTAGGTCCACACCCTAAATCTGCAGTATGAACCTGCTGTTTCCTACTGCAGAGAACCTATAAGCAGGAAGAAGAGGCCCAGGAGGACCAGAAGGAGATCGATGATCTTGCTCTTGAGGTTCTTCTCGTGGAAGAGGAGGGCACCGCAGAGGAAACTGACTATTACGCTTGAGCGGCGGATCATGGAGACTATGGAGACCATTGAGGCGCTTTGGGCCAGGGAGACAAAGTAGGCGTAATCGGCCAGGGTAAGGAATACGGCTATAAAGATGATGGGCCACTTCCATTGGAAGGGGGTGGTCTTGTGGCGGGTGGGCCACCATAGGGTGAAGAGGATTACCGTCATGAGGGCCAGCTGGTAGAAGTTGCTCCAGGCCTGCACGAACATGTTGTTGAATCGGCCCAGCAGGTATTTGTCAAACAGGGCGCTCACGGCTCCCAGGATGGTGGCCATAATTACGCAGAACACCCATTTGTTCCTGTAGAATGTTATGCCCTCTTTCTTGCCGCTTACGCTTAAGAGATAAAATGATATTACTGCAATGATTACACCTATCCACTGGTACAGGTTGAGCCTCTCACCAAACAGCAGCAGGCCACCCAGAAGTACTATGATGGGGCGTGTTGCGTTGATAGGCCCGAACAGTGTTATGGGCAGGTGTTTCATGCCGAAGTAGCCGAATATCCAGGAGCCAAGCACTATGAATGCCTTTATCATTAGTAGGCGGTGCAGCTCCCAGCCGGCTGTAGGAACATAAAAGATACTGCCGTCCAGCACACTTGTCTTTGCTGACAGGAGCGTGAACGGCAGCATTAAGAGTGAGCAGAAGAGTGTGTTGAACCAGAGGACGGGAATTACCGCGTTATCCTTGAGGGATTGCTTCTTGGATACGTCATACAGCCCTAAAAAGAGGGCCGAAACCAGCGCGAATCCCAACCACATGACTGCCTGAATGCTTTATTAGAACTTGTAGCTTATGCCAAGGCCAACCATCTCCTTGAACTGTACCTTGGCGCCACGGATGTTACCCTCGCTATCCACAGTCTTGATGTCATCATCATACTTGAGGGTTGACTGGAAGGTAAGGGTGAGAAGCTTGGTGAGGTTATAACCTATAAGCACGTCCCAGTTTACATCAACCTTGCCGAATGTGTCATCATAAGCGGTGAACAGGTCAAGAACGGACTTGAGTGTAACCTTGTCCTCACAGAAAGTGTAATCAACGTTGACTTTGAAGATGGAACCCAACTGCGGCTTGACATACTTGCCGGCATCAATACCGTAAGCCTCTGAGAGTAGTGTATCGGTAACCATGGTGAGCTTGCCTGCAACCGGTGAATAGTAAACTGCTATATGGCTGTTGGGCTTGTAGTCAATACCGACAGAGAGGTTCAGGTAAGAAGGTGTCAGGAATTTTGATACAAGTGTCTTGTCGTCATCAGTGTACTTGTAACCATCTGCCATCTGTGACTTGAAATCCAGCAGGGCGGCATAATAGACAGTCTCTGTTATCTGATGTCCAAGCTTGGAGGCAAAGTTCAGATTATCAATGCTCTTGCGCCAGCCGGTGTTATCAGTGAAGTTCTGTCCGTAATTGGCACTCAGGTCATTGGTCCATGAGAGTTTATCCTTTTTGTAGTTGAGAGAACCGTTGAAGTAGATGTTGTCTGCTACGGTGTTCTCACCACCTGCGCTCCAGTTGGTGAATGCGGTCTGTGACAAATTGAAACCAGCTAATCCGTTGTGGCTCCAACCTTCCTCCTCTTGTGCAACAAGGGTAAGGGGCAGCATTGCTGCAAGTAAGAAAAATGCTTTTTTCATATCGTTTGGTTTAGGATTTGTGCTGCAAAAGTAAGAAAAAACATATTACGCTATGCATGTGCCGCGTCTTTTCCATTTTATGTAGCCGTAAACCGATGCTCCCAGCCAGAAACTGTATAGCAGGATTGTGGTAAGATGCAGCCCCCTGCGGCAGTAGATGTATATGGATATGGCATTGACCAGAAACCAGATGCCCCAAACCTCAATGATTTTCTGTGCCAATACCCATGTGCCCACTATGTTGAGCATGGTGGTAAGTGCGTCCAGTGCAGGTACTGGCGAGTCTGTAAAGAAGCGTAGGATGCAGAATATGGCACCCCAAATGAGGGCCGATACCCCTATAACCGCAAAGAACTCTCCGGCACGGAAATGGCGGTAGATGATACCGCCTTTCCCTTTGGAGCCGTCAGAGTTACCGGATGCGTGTTTACGGTCACTATGGAGCCATTTTATGAAACCGTAAACGCACATGCAGATATTGAAGCAACTGAATCCCATATCGGCATATATCTTGCCGTGATAATATACGCTGGCATAGATCATGGAGCACATGGCGCTGATTATCCACATTAGAGGTTTCTGATGGAACTCAAGCCACAGGTATAGAAAGCTCAGAATGAGCCCGACTGTCTGGATTATTGCCCAGAAATCCATGCCGGTAAACTGTCCGGCTATATATGACCAGATATCGGATAACATTGCTGTTTAGAATTGAAGTGTTACATGAGCCAGCGCTGAGAAGGGTGCAGCCGGAATGAAACCTATCTGATAGTAGCGGTTGCTTTCCGGATGTACATCGCCCAGTATGGCTGAATATACCCAACCGCTTGTGGCGCAGCGTGCATTCAATACGTTGTTGAAATCTGCACCTACTGTCATGCGGCTGAAAAGTCTGTTGTTTGGTATGGAATATGAGAACGAGAGATCGGAGAGAGTGTATGCAGGCAGAGAACGGTCTTTATTCTCCGTATTGTCCAGGTACTGACGGCTAACATAACCGGTGTGCCATGTGGCTCTTAAGTTTCCCAGTTTGATGTTTACGAATCCGTTCAGTATGGCGCTGGGAGAGAAAGCCAGTGTTGAATTGTCATAGTGGACGGTGGTGGTAGTCTCATTTTCCCACCATGCGTCATATGTGGCAACTACCTCATCAAAGTCCTTGACCTTGTTGCTGCTAAGTGCTGCGTTACCCTCAAGTTCCAACCATGAGAGAGGTGCTACGGCGGCTGTCAGTTCAACGCCTGCACGGTATGAACTCTTGATGTTGGTGGTAAGATTTTCACCTATATCGCTCTTAAGACCTGTCTGCACGAATTGGTTTTTGTAATCCATGAAGTAGAAATTTGCTCCTGCACTCCAGACATCGCCCTGGAAGCTGTAACCGGCCTCATAGTCTATCATGTATTCCGGTTTGGGGGCAGGGTAGGTGCCGTTATCCGTAAAGTTGTTGCGCTCGGGCTCACGTCCTGCCGTAGCTGCCATAGCATGCAGCTTGTGGCCTCCCTTTATCCAGGTAAGTCCAACCTTGGCGTTAAAGAAATCATACTTGTTATCAATGTCGAGCATGTGCTTGGAGCTTGTGCCGTCAGCATTTGTATAGTACTTGTCATTGTAGCCGTCTGTAAAATAGCCTACGTGACGGTACTGTGTATCGGCAAAAGCATGCAGGCTCTCTGTAATGCCGTAACCGGCTTTGAGGTATGCACTCAGGTCATTTTTGCTGGCATCAGAATTGTAATAGGTGTACTTTCCGTCTGAAAGCAGATAATCGCTCATGGCGGCATCATTTATGTATGTAATGTGACCAAAGTGGTTACCCTTGAACTGCTGGAATGACAAACCACTGCGAAGATCCAGACGGTCCAGCGTGTAGTTTGTGTTCCAAATGACACCGTATGTATGCTGCTCCAAGCCTTTCTTGCGTACAAAATCAGTCTTCTTTACGGTTTTTGTAGGATCGGCAGGTGATGTCCAGATGGGGTCTCCTTTACTGTTAATGGAATTTGAGAGTCCAAACTTCTTGACCTTGTTGTTGTAGCGGAACTCCTCATAATAACCATATCCATAGGTGTAGTGGGCGGTGAGTGATGTTGAGAACGCATCACTTATGCTCCAGGCTAATGTAAGGATGTTGTGGTCCTGCCAAAAATTATCGGTTGTACGGTCCCAGTATGAACCATCTTTCATGACATAGCGCTCGGTCTTGTATTTTCCGCTTATGGAGTCCTTTGCAAACATTCCGTTGTCATCAGTAACCAGACGTTCGTAAAGTGAGTTGAATTGCCCAAGTCCGTATTTGTCCATGTCAGTATAATCCTTTATTCCGGTGGCTACATGTTTGAAATCCCAATTCTCATCATAGTAACCGTAAACGCCGTCCATAAGGCTTGCGTCATCATTACCTGCGGTGACACCGCTCCATGCCTGGCCGGTATTCTCAAAGTTGCCTATGTTGCGGTAACGTATCATGACATTCTCACCTGGGTTCCAAAGCAGACCGCCGTAGTAACTGCCTGCCTTGCCTTTGGTGCCGTCTATGAAACCGTCAGTCATGGTGGTGTTGAAGGCGCCGTCTATGATTATGCTGTTAAGGAGAATGCCTGTTGAGAAGGAACCACCTAAGCGGCGTGTATTGAATGAGCCGAATGAAGCGGTCAGTTCTGCGCTCTTTTCAGGGTTGGGCATTTTACTGGTCAGGGCTATCGAGCCGCCGAATGCTCCGTCACCTACGGTTGATGTGCCTAAGCCGCGCTGGATCTGAGCGCTGCCCAGCAGGGATGCGTAACTGTTCATGTTGACCCAGAATACGCACTGGTCCTCGGGAGAGTTGAGTGCCACGCCGTCCAGGGTTACGTTGATACGTGAATCGGCTGCACCGCGTATGCGCATGTATGTGGTGCCTATACCTGTACCGTTCTCACTCCATGCCATAACACCGGGAGTGCGTGAGAACAGGAAGGGAAGCTCGCGCCCGCTTTTGGAATAGTTGTCAAGTTCCTGACGGCCTATCTCGGTGGTGGCAAACGGCTCGTTTTCATGGGCGCGGACGCCGTCAATTACCACTTCATTGAGATGTTGCAGACTAATCGGGTCTGCATTGGAATCAAGATTTTCATTACCTGCCTTTACTGAAAGGCCTGTCATTAGGGTTAAGGACAAAAAAAATACCTTCTTCATATAGATTTGTTTAGTTAATCCAAATGAAAAAGGGTACACCGTTTTTTGAAATCCAATCCCTCCGCCGGCACTGTCCGGATCAGGTTCATAGGGTATAATCTCAGCCCTTGTGGGGCACCCCCTTTCATTCACGGCGCGAAGGTACTGGTTTTTGAATTAAAACCAATACCTTTTAACCTTTTTTATTTCGCCTCGCGAAAGGCGCTCCCCGACCGATTCGGGCTTTGCCCTCATAAAATGAGAACGGTTCTTTCCATTAAGCAGAAAGAACCGTTCCTATTGTGTGGCGTTTAGCGGCGTTTGGAACCGATTATATAGCATGCGGCGGCAATCACCATGCCGTTGATTGAAGGTATGCCCCACTTTACAAGGTTGGCTACAACAGCTCCCAGGACAACGCCGATGATTGATGCCCAGTTGACATTACTGATATGAACGTCATCGGACATGTATTCATTGCGGTTCGAGATGTAGCTTACAATCAGGATGGCACCGATAGGAGGCAGGGTGCAGTTAAGGATGTTGAGCCAGTCGCAGAAGTTCCAGTAGAGCCAGACTGCCGACACGGTACCTATGACACCTGCTATGAGAACCATCGTTCTCTTGGACCATCCGAAAATGTTGGACAGGCCCAGGCCTGATGAGTAAAGGGCGTTGTCATTGGTAGTCCAGATGTTGAGGCCCAGCACAAGAACTGACAGGTAGAACAGTGTCTGGTTGAGGTTGAGCATAACCTCAAAGATGTCATTTCCGCCTACGTAGATGCTTGATGCGGCTCCGAAGAAAAACATGAGTGAGTTACCCAGGAAGAAAGCTACCACCGTAACGATGCATCCAATCCTGGCGGTCTTGCTGAAACGTGCAAAGTTAGGTGTGGCTGTACCTCCTGATACGAAACTGCCTATAACCAGGCCGGCACCTGCGATAATGGTAAGTGAGCCGTCATTAACCCTTGAGAACTGCTCTACGAGAGTGGCGTCACCGCGATTGATGGCCATAATCATTGCTACAGTACCAAGTATTCCTACCATAGGAACGGCAATCCAGCTGATGAGCGTAAGGCTCTTGATGCCAAAATATGCGCTGGCGGTCATGAGCATACCGGCAACGGCAACCAGGATATAGCCTTGGAAAGGCATGTGGTCAGGTGTTACCTCGAGACCTAAGAACTCCTGTGCCACAGGTATGGCGAACATAGCCAGACCTACGCCGAACCAGCCCATCTGTGTGAAACTGATCATGGCACTGGGTAGCCAGCTTCCTTTGAGCCCGAAACTGCGGTGAGCCAGCATATCGAGTGTCATTCCGGTCTTGGCGCCGATGTAGCCAAGAGCACCCGTGTATGCGCCAAGAATGATACCTCCAAGTATCAATGCGCCGATAAAACCTCCGAAGCTAAGGCCTGCAGCCAATTTCTGGCCAGCCCACATACTTGCTGAGAAGAACGTGAATCCCAGCATTACCATAAACATGCTGATGTTGCTCTTGCGACCCTCAGGAGTCACTCTGCTGGATGTAAAATCTACATCTGGTTTCTTGTAAGCCATATCTTATTTATTTGATGTTTAGTTGATATTGGGGCAATATTTTTTTAGAGCCGCCTTGAATTCACGGAGACGGCGGTCTGCTATCTTTATGATGGAAAGGTCTTCTGACCTGCTGGCAAACTCCCTCTCAAAAGTATAGAGCTCTGTCATCTCCTTCTGATCCAGTTTCTGGTAGTGGTTGAGCTCCAGCCATCTGTCATAACTGATGGGAGTGGAGTAGCCCAGTTTCTCGTCAAGGAAATCCTTGAAAGTGAAGTTGTCTGCTGCTTCCCGTATGTTCTCCCAATACTCTGTCACCTCATGATAATGGTCCGGAATCTCATATCGGCGGGCACCTCCGTCATAAATTATGCATTTCTCAAACAGGGCATCGTCATCAGAGAGGACATAACGGCGGAACTCAGGTGATATCACGCCATCCTTCCAGAAGAAATCAATCTGTGGCCAGCTGATGCCTGTAACACCTTTATCTTTATATGCTGAGAAGATTCCCTCATAGAAGATGCAGGTTATGCCTTCAAATTCAGGCCAATGGAATCGGAACTCATTGGTGAGCTCCTCAAACAACTCAATGCCGCGTGTACCGCCTATGGTGAAGAAAACCATACGGCGTATGCTACCGCCCAGGCGCTTGAATTCTGCAATGATGTAACGTATGCATCGGGCCAGAGTCTCGCCTGAAGCTATGATGTCGCCAATCATAAGCGTGATGTCTTTGGGAGCAGTCAGTTTGGTGTAACGGATGTCCAGACCTGTAATCTGGTTGTTGCGGATAACGCGCTCGCATGATATGAAATCCATGTTGTTCACGTTAATCCCGTTACGGTAACAGCACTCTTCAAGCGGGTAGTTCAGACCACCTCGCAGTATTGTCATTATATCGGCATTTGAACCTACTGTACCGTTCTGCTTGAGCCAGCCCAGCATATCACCGGTGGCGCCGCACATGGCCAGATAGGATTCATACCCTATCACCTCCGGCGAGGCCAGTAGATGACGTGTCCCTTCATTGCTGATAATGAAATACCTGTTGGCGAACTTGCCTCCGGCCAACTCGTAGATTTGAGTGGCTTTATGTAATCCTGCGGGCTGTAGGAAGGTTTTTTCCAGATAAGGTTGCATATAGGATTGCGAACATTATTTCTGGAAACCAAAGATACCTATATTATTATGGTAGGATATAGAATGAATGGCAGAAGTTTTCAACAATTTTTCTGATAAAAACCGGAGCCGAATGAAAAAAATAGCGTGTCAGGTATATTTTTTATCGGTTGGGATGGTTATAAATGAGATTTTATTCTATATATTTGTGTATAGAAATACCTTTTAATGCTTTATATATATGAAACTGTCAAACAAGTATGTCATTACTATCAATCGTGAGTTGGGTTCGGGCGGAAAGACTGTTGCAAAATTGCTGGCTGAAAAGCTGGGGGTGCCTTTTTATGACAAGGCTCATTTACAGTCACTTGAGGACAAAGAAGGCTTGAACGAGGAAAAAATAGAGACTCTTAAAACTAAAAAACGTAAATGGTGGCCGGACCTGAAGCGAATGGTTGAACTAGGCGGCGGTTTTGCAGTTTCCATTTATGACCACCTTCCCAATTTTGCTGTTCCGGAGAAGGATGATACTGATAAGAAATTCGCAACTGAGCAGGAAATACTTAAAGGTATTGCTGATGCCGAGTCATGCGTGGTAGTGGGACGTTGCAGTTTTGTTACATTTAAGGACCATCCCAATCACCTTAATATATGGATCCAGTCTCCTTTGGAGAGCCGTGTGGAGAGAGTTATGAAGAAGAAGGGAATCTCTTCTAAGGTTGAAGCCGAGAAATTCGTTAAGGATGTGGACCAGATGTGTGATGACTATTCAAAGCGTCATACCGGTGTAAGCCGTTATGATCCCCGCAACTATGACCTTGTCATCTCTATGAATGACAGGACTGAGGAGGAGGCCGTGGATCTGATTCTAAAGTTTATAGGAGCAAAATAGGTTCCCCTATTGTACAATTTCGCGGATAAGTGATGCCAGAGCTGATGGGTTATCAGCCTCTGGTATCATTATTTTTCCATTATAGATAAGGCGGGGAATGGCCGATGTGGTGCCCTTTGAGGTGCGGCCAAACAGTTCATTTACAGTCCAGATGTAGTTTTCCATCCATCGGCTCTGCATTGATTTTTCAAGCCGGTCTTTTCCAATAAGCTGCTCTGCCATTGCCGTGGCTTGCTCAACAGTAGGCGGATTCCAGCTCTGGACAAGGTCTGTTCCAAAGAACTGATTCTCATACTCCCAATACGCATCCGGATTGGTGCGCCATATTGCAAGGCCTATGCGCATAAACGTGCACGAGCCGGCAAATCGGTCTATGCCCGGCGATATGTGGGGATTGCACTCGCGGCTCATGGATACGGGGCTGCAAACTATTGCAATGCTGTCGCCTAGCTGGTTAACGGCATCGGGCAGCATAATGTGCGTGCGGCGGCAGTGGGCGCATTGCCAGTCAAAAAGCATGGTTACCTTGTGCTTGGCATCGGGACTGCCTATTATGGGCATCTCCTTGGGGTCGGGGTAGCGTAGGGGCTCGTTAACAAAACCGCGCTCGGCAAGGGAGCGTGGGGTGGTGGTGAACTGGACTACGCCAAGCGCGGCTGCAATTAATACACCTATTAGTATGTTCAGTACAATACGCCTTGTTTTTTGCCCGATGCACCAGATGACTGACAGCACGGAGATTACTATGCCCAGAATGTGGGCTGTCATGCAGTAGGGGCAGAATGCTCGGATCATATGGCTCTGCAGCCAGATGAACCATATGGCACACCCTATAATGGCACCGCTTACTACAAGAATGGCATGGAACAGGAATTGTTGTTCCTGAGCTCCTGTCCACTTGCTGTCAATGAGTAGAATGCATGCCAGAAGTGTAAGATATGCACCTGCTGCCAGAGCGCTAACAGGTATTATTCCAAACAGGAATGACCAGCGGCTGCCAAGTACAATGTTGCAGTTTGTGCCTTGGGTGCAGCCAATCAGGCCGTGCCCGGAAATGGAATGGATACATAGAATAGTGGACAAAAGAAGGACAATGGCGGTAAGTGCCACCATTGTCTTTCTTAATGTTCCGTTATCCTTTGCCATTACAATTATCTGATGTTAGGCTTACCCGGAGTGGCTACCGATGCGGTGAATGCATCGCCTGCGCCGTGATCCTTGGTAAGGGGTGCGCCCAAGGTTATACCTGTACCTGTCAGGTATTCTCCACTGGCTACTGCGGCGTTAAGGCCTGTGGTCAGGGTTATCTTGTCCGGTTCAACGGGCTGCTGCTGGCCTCCACGGCCACCAAATCCGCCAAATCCTCCAAATCCGAATCCGCGGCGCGGAACTGCCTGGATTGATTCAATGGTGTAGGATTCGTTTCCTATGTTGATTATCTGACCAACCTGGAAGCCCTGTGATGCGGCAACTGCCACGGTCTTGTCACCCTTCTTGGCATCGGCCGATATTGTTGTTGCACCGGCTGTGCCTATGGTGGCAATCTTAACCTTTTCAAGGCTGCTGCCTGAACCAACGTACATGGTCTGGCCTATTGAGAAGCCCTGGATGGATGCTACCTTGATGTTGGTCTGGCCGGCTTTGGCAGGTGCTGCAATTGTCTGTGCCTGTCCTGTGTGGAAGTCCAGCTTGTTGTCATCGGTGTCAAATCCGTCAGGGTAACGGCCTGTGCTGAGGTCGGGGCCTGCGGCTGTAGTTGCTGCAGGAGCGGCTCCGAAAGCGCCGAACCCGCCACGGCCGCGTCCCGACTGCGGAACGGGAGCATATGCACCCTCGGCACCTGCACCTGAATCGGCGTGATAACCCTCGGCAAGCCACGGGTCAACCAGACCGCCGTAGTTCATGGCATCCACTATGAGACCCTTGCCGTTACGCAGAGTCATGTTGCCGCGTGATGCATCAAGGGTAGGACCGCCAAACAGAAGGTCTGGTGTTACATTGCCATAGAAGCCTGCATTGGTTACCATGACATCCTGAACTACGCTGTTTATGGCGTGCTTCTTGGAGAGCGGCTGGTCAAGCTCAATTGCATAAATCAGAGGCAGTACGGGCTCGTTGCTGGAGTGGTCAAACTTGGTTGCCGGCTCAAATGTGATACCGGTTCCGTTAACTGCGAACGGCATGTTTGCGGAGTGGTTAAACTTAAGTGGAGCCTCAAGTTCAAGACCGGTGCCAGGGTTGTCATTCGGACCAAGCGGACCGTTGTTGCTGCCGCGTGATGACTGCGTGCCTACGGATTTTACTGTAACCCATTCAATTCCGTGACCCTCAGAGTCAATGTCAAGACGGATCTTATCGCCGGCGGTAATGTTCTGGGTGCTGGTAACCTTGATGTTGGTATCGCCCTTCTTGGCATCGACTGCCAACCAGGCCTGCGTGCCGGGTTTGCCTACCTCAGTTACGGTTACAACCTCATATTTCTCAAGCGAATTTGAAACTGCGGGGTAGGTTGATCCGTAGCCGATGGCCATCTTCTGGCCAACCTGGAATCCGGCTGTGCTGGTTACGGGGATGTTGTTGCTGCCTGCGGGGATGGTGATGACCGGACCCTCGGGCAGAGGCTGCCAAAGAGTGGTGGGAGCACCTGCAGGACCTGCGCCGCGGAATCCTCCAAATCCCTGAGGCTGTTGCTGTTGCTGCTGTGCCTGGGGCTGGATTACGTTCTTTACGGTGCGTTTTTCGGCCTCATTTCCGGTACCGATGGTTATGCTGTGCCCGGCCTCGATGCCTGTCACGTTGCGTACATAAATAATGTTGTCGCCCTTGGCTGCATCGACCGAAAGACCTGAATTGCTTATTCCCATCAGATAGAATGACTTGGGAGCAAGCTTGGTGCCCTTGGGGATGTTGATTGATGAGAAATAGGGCAGGTTCACGGCGTGGTGGGTGAGCGTCCAACCAGACAGGTTCACTGCTTTCTCACCGGCATTGTAAAGCTCAATGAATGAGTTGGTCTGGTTGCCGCTGCCGTCAGCAATGCGGAACTCGTTGATCTTTACGGGCTCCACGTTACGTACCTTCTGGGCTGCGGTCCACTGGCTACTACCGTTGTTCCAACTTGCCTTTGCTCCAAGATCACCGTTGAACAGTTTCTTTGATGATGTTACAGAGAACTCAACAGCTACGGTCTGGCCGGGCTGAACTTGATAGCCTATTTTGCTGACCTTGGCTTTTGATCCGGCTACAACGGCTTTCCAGCCTTTGGGGGTACTCAGACTCAGTTCAAGATCATCAATTGTCTGCTTTGAGGTGTTCTTGAACACTACGGTTACGTTCTGAGTGGTCTTGGGTGCGAATGTCTGCAACAGATTGGGTTTATCAACCTTGCCGGATGCGCTTATCTGCAGCATCTGGACATCATATCCGGCAGCAACAACGTTTGCCTGTACGGCCTGGTTGGTCTCAATTGTTGGGAATGTGCCGGGAGCGGTCATTGCGCCCTCGTAGAATGTGCCCGATGAGCCGTTGGAGTTGTCGCCGCCGTTACCCAGCAGGATGGCACCCTGCTTGCGCATTGGGTCATAGCTGCTGCGCGGGTTCTGGATTCGGCCTCCGTCATACATTATCTGCAGGTCACCGCCCTGGGCATCGCCACCCATTGAACGCCAGTGGTGAGGCTCGCCATCGGCCGTAGCGGTTACAAAGCGCCAGCTTATGCTGGGCAGGTCAGCGCAGTATTTGTCATTGGGATCGGGGTTGACGCAACCTACCAGGTTGTTCTCCTGGTCGGTCATGATCCACGGGCCGGGAGCCTGTCCGTGATACCATGAGGGCTGGTTGCCGTAGTAGGTGGTCTCCATAGTGCCGTCACCGTCATCGCGGCTGTCGGTCTCGGCGTTACCGTAGTCAAAGCAGCAGCCGGTGTTGTAGTGCTGGCCGTTTATCACCCAGTACTGACCTTCGGCCTGGTCATCGACTGCGGTGCCGTGGGCATCGTTCCAGCGCAGACCCATACCGGCGGTGATGAATACGCCATAGACCTTGTGTCCCATAAGTGTTACGGGAGCCCAATCGGCCATCGGCACGTTATTGAATCCGCCCATTGCCTGGCCGCTGAATCCTCCGCGTGGTGCCTGTACCAGGTGGTTCTCCTTGCCGGACTGGTCATAGAGGATTGTTATCCAGCAGTAGGTATCCTTGCAGAAGCGGTCCTGTGCAGTGGCATCGGCATAACCTCCGGGATCGCCGGCCGATGGCTGAACCACGCCTATGTCAAGTGTCTTGCCGTCGCTCTGGCGCATTACCTGATAGAGCGGGCCGTTGTAGGATTTGTAGAGAGCGCGGGTGGTTGAATGCGCTGCAACGCAGGGCGCACCACCTTTGGCGTAAACGTCGCAAGGCCCGTCGGGGCGCTGCGGGATGCGGCTGTCACCTGCCGCTACGGCTACGGTGGCAATGAGTGCCGGGGCTAAGGCTACTCCGGCCAACAAAAGGACAATAGATGATTTTTTCATAAGATTATTGGGTTAGTAAGTTATTACGGGCGGGATTGCAACGCGGGCGGGCTCGGTGCGGCCGGGAAGGCCGAATGCGGTGAACTCTATCACTCCAAGCTGGGTGCCGGGCCATTCTGTAACGGTCAGTCGGACAAAACGGGCCTCTACCGGCTTGAACTCCTCAAAGATGGTGTTGCGCTGCTCCATGTTGGAGGTCTTGTCAAGGACAGTGGTGTAGGTATCACCGTCAAGCGATACATCTACCTTATATTTATAGACTGTTCCGGAACTGCCGCCACCGCCGAATCCTCGGCGGCCGCCGGCGTTGAACATTATGCGTACTGCATCCACGTCAAAGAGCTGGACCTCGTCAAAGCGGGTGGCGGGTGAGAGTTCTATCGTTATTGAGGGCTCGGGGTCCTGCGGATCGGGCTCCCAGACGGTGCCGCTGGAGTTATCCACAGCGTATGATGCGTATCGGCCCGGCTGCTGTGACGAGAACTTGGAGAGCGCGTTCATTGCGTTCATCTTGTTGATGGTTACGGGCAGCGATGCTCGGGCGCTCTTTACTCCGGGTGCGGGCTGGGGGGTATCGGTAATCTGGACCGACCATCGGCCCTTTTTGTCCACATCGATGCGGTCCATGCCTATGCGGCGGCCTCCGGGCGGGTTGGAGAGTACAATGGTGTAGAACTGCCACAGACCGCCATCGGGACCTTCCACAACGCTTCCGTGGGCGGTGCCGGTTACAAGTCCTTCGGTCTTGCGCAGGAGCGGGTTGTTATCGGCATAAGTGTAGGGACCCAGCGGGTGCTTGGCGGTGTAGTAGCCCTCGGCGTAGGTTTTCCACTGGGTGCCCGATGCCGAGTACTGCATGTAATAGGTGCCTTTGTATTTGAAGAGCCAGGGGCCTTCTATCCATGCCACACCGGTATATTCGTTCATCTCGCCGTAACGCTCCCACTCGTGTTTGGGGTTGAAACTGAACAGGTGGGTGGGCTTATCGGCAAAACGGTTCAGGTGGTCAGGGTCAAGAGGCACTCCGAATATGCCGCTTATACCGCGGCCTGAGTAGAAGAGGTAGGGCTTGTCATCGTCTATGAAAATGTGCATATCGAACGGTTCGTTCCAGCCGCCCTCCACATCGGGCGTGTTCTCCCATTCGCCCAGGACGGAGTAGGGGCCCAGCGGGTTGTCGGCCACATAGAGCGGGCAGTCGTTGCCGGACATGTAGTATTTGCCGCGGTACTTGACCACATCAGGGGCCACGGGCACTCGCTGCACGGGTGTGAATTCCCAGTCCAGCATGTTGTCGCTGTGCCACGCTCCGCCTCCGGTGCAGAACATGTAGTATCGGCCGTCATCGTCACGGAACACCGATACGTCGCCCGATGCGTTGCCGCCCGGACCTATCACCATAGGCAGCGGATTGCAGTACCTGCGGCCATCGGCCACGTCATTATTCACGCTTTGCTGTGCTCCTGTGCAGGATACCAGCATGATGGTCAGTAATATTAGGCTATTTCTCATGCTGCGAATATATGAAAAATGATGCAAAGTGACGCAAAGGGGTATTTCTTTCAGTCGCTTCGCTTGGTGAAAGCGTCCCTTCGGGCCGAGCGCGTTTTGCGTCACTTTTCGCTCAGCTCGAGCCAGCGCATGGTGATGGTGTCGGTGCGGTCCAGGATTTGGCCGATGCGGGCGGATTTCTGCTGGAGCTGGTCGTAGGGCAGGGTGCCGCTGTTCAGTTCCTGCTCCAGGCTGGCTTTTTCTTCTTCCAATTGCTGGAGTTCCTGCTCAATCTGCTCCATCTCGCGTTTCTCCTTGAAGGTGAGTTTTACGGGCCGATTGGCGGTTGCTGCGGGTTGCTGCGCCGTAGTGGCTGGCTTGCTCTTGGCGGCTGCGGCGGCTTTCTCCTCATCCTCCTTGAGCACCTTGTACTCCATGTAGTCGCTGTACGATGAGGGGAAGTTGGTAACCTCGCCGTCACCCTCAAACACCAGCAGATGATGGGCAATCTTGTCCATGAAGTAGCGGTCATGCGATACCACTATCACGCAGCCCTTGAACTGTGCAATGTACTCCTCAAGCACCTGCAGGGTCATTATGTCCAGATCATTGGTGGGCTCGTCCAGAATCAGGAAATTGGGGCTCTGCATCAGGATGGTGCAGAGATACAGGCGTCGGCGCTCGCCTCCGCTCAGCTTGCTCACATAGCTGTACTGCGTCTTGGGCGTAAAGAGGAATTTCTGCAGGAACTGCCCGGCCGACATGCGGCGCCCGTCATCCAAAACTATGTGATCGGCAATGGCGGTCACCACGTCAATCACTTTGGCATCCTCGGGGAATTTGAGCCCCTCCTGCGAATAGTATCCTATCTTGAGTGTGGTACCGCGTTCAATTACACCACTGTCAGGTTGCTCAATGCCCAAAAGAAGCTTGAGGAACGTGGATTTGCCCACACCGTTCTCACCTATTATACCCAGTTTTTCGTAGCGGGTAAAGATGTAGCTGAAATCCTTGAGTATTATCTTGTCATCGAACGCCTTGCTAAGGTGCTCAATATCAAATATCTTTTTACCTATGTACGATGCCTTGACGTCTAAGGCCACGCTCTGCTCGTCGCGCCGATGCTGCAGGCGCTCCTCCAGCTGATGGAACGACTCCTTGCGGTAACGTGCCTTGCCTCCGCGGGCGCAGGGCATGCGGCGCATCCAATCCAGTTCACGACGGTAGAGATTCAGGTCACTCTCGCGCTGCGATGACTCGGCATCCAGTCGCTCCTGGCGCTTTTCCAGATAGTAGCTGTAATTGCCCTGATAGGAGTAGGCGCGGAAATCATCAATCTCTATGATTCGGTTGCACACGCGGTCCAGCAGGTATCGGTCATGGGTGACCATGAACAGGGTCAGGCGACTGGCTGTCAGGTAGTCCTCGAGCCACTCGGTCACCTCTACGTCCAGGTGGTTGGTGGGCTCGTCCAGTATCAGGAAATCGGGCTCCTGCATGAGCGCCTGTGCCAATGCCACACGCTTGGCCTGGCCTCCGGAGAGCTGGTCAAAGGGTTTGTCAAAATCTGGTACGCCCAGTTTGGTGAGCAGCTGGCGGGCACGCAGCAGTTTCTCGTCATCGGACTCCGGGCAGCAGGCGGTCAACACGTTTGCGCCCTTGGGGAATACGGGGGTCTGCACCAGATAGGCGGTGCGGATGTCACGGCGGAATGTGATGGTGCCGCTGCGGTAATCGGCCTTACCGGCAATCACGTCCAGCAGGGTGCTCTTGCCCTGGCCGTTGCGTGCTATCAGGCCCACCTTCTCGCCCTGGTTGATGTTTAGTGAGAGGCCGTCAAATATAACGCGGTCGCCGAATGACTTGCTTAGTCCGTCTATCTGCAGAAAACTCTCCATTTCGGTCAGCAAAGATAACTAAAAAGAGTATATTTGCGTACTGAACTTACTAACCAGCATTCATTATGAGAATATCCGGTATCACCTTTATTCTTGCCATTTTGGTCTCTGTGCCTGTATCCGCTGTTCAGAGTACTCCGGCATCGGACAGTCGCATCACATACGTGGGCCGTACCCTGGCGGCTGACGGCGACGTGAGTTTTGACTGGAGTTCCACTTATGCAAAGATTTCGTTCCAGGGCGATTATCTGGCCGTACGTGCATCGGACACGGGTAAGGACTATTTCAATGTGTGGATAGACCGTGATATGAGCGCCGAGGCCGATAAGGTGCTTTGTATCAACAGTTCCGATACTCTGCTTACTATTGTCAGCAGCGCCGATTTCAAGAAAGGAAAGAAACCGGCCGGCCATACGGTGATAATCCAGAAACGTACCGAGGCCGATCAGGGCCGCACCACTTTCCATGAATTCCAGACCGATAAGGGATTGCTGCAGGCGGCGCCGGTCAAGGAGCGTCTGATTGAGTTTGTGGGCGACTCCTATACCTGCGGATACGGCATTGAGAACAGTATATCGCGCAACCGGTATACTCCGGAGACTCAGAACACTTCCAAGACTTACTGTGCTCTGCTTGCCCGGTATTTCGATGCCGATTTCATCACTGTCTCGCATTCGGGAATGGGAATTTGCCGCAACTATGATGACAGGGACAAGAATGCCCGCTGGTATATGCCGGACCGATACGGATGCACTTTTGACAATGCCCGCCAGCCCAAGTGGGAGCCGGGTGATCAGAAACCTGACATCACCATGATTTATCTTGGGCAGAACGATTTCTCTACCGAGCGCCAGCCCATGCGTGATCCGTTTAAGCGCAACTACAAGCGTCTGATCAAGGCCATCAAGGATTATTACGGAGAGGATCATCCCATCCTGTGCGTATCGACCAAGGTTGACAAACTGCTGTTTGACTTTGTGCGCGAGTGCGTTGAGGAGTGCGGTTACCGTAACGTCTATTACGACGGGATGTTCCAGACCGTGCATCTGGACAATGACCAGGAACTGGGCGCCGACTGGCATCCCAACTGGAAGGCTCACATCAAGCTGGCATACGCCCTGATTCCCTATTTCTCTACTATAACCGGCTGGGAGATACAGCCTTCAAAACCAATAGAATAATATGAAAAAGATTATTCTTGCAGCAATCCTGTTCTGTTTTGTTCCCGGGCTGATGATGGCTCAGGGTAGTGATGTCAACAGCCGTGACCTTCGCGGCAAGGTGGTTTATGAGGACGATGAGGTGGTGTTCCGCCAGCTGGACGAGCATACCTGGATAGGAAACGGACACCGTACTTATAACGAGTCTCTTTATCTTGTTGAGGGTAATGACCGTGCGGTGCTGATTGATGCCGGCACCCGTGTTCCGGGGCTGGACAAGATTGTGGCCGGTATCACATCTAAGCCGGTTACGATGATACTGACCCACGGACACGGTGACCACGTAGGCGGAGTAGGACCGTTCCCTGAGGTATGGATAGGTCCGGCCGATGAGCAGATGCTGCGTAACAGCCAGCGCCGGTACCAGGGCCAGATCAAGCACCTGACCGATGGCGAGACCATCGATCTGGGCGGACGCAAACTGGAGGTAATGTTCACTCCCGGTCACACATCGGGCAGCGTGACATTCTTTGACAAGGCAAACCATTACGGATTCAGCGGCGATGCTTTCGGATCTACCAACCTGCTGGTGTTCACGTATTTATCGAACGTGAAGGCATCGGCCGCAAAGGTTGAGAAATACATGAAGGACAACGATATCCGTTTCCTCTATCCCGGACACTACAGCGGCGACAATCTGGAGAGCCCCAAGCGTGTTACCGATATCAAGAACCTGTGCGATGACCTGCTCACGGGCAAGCGCCAGGGCGTAAAGAGCGACGGTAACAATGGCGGCAACGATATGATGGCCGAGGGCGATGGGTTCCGCCTCACCTACAGCAGCCAGAACGGACTGAAGTGACGCAAAGGGGTCGTTTAAGAATGCGTCGCTTTTCAAAAACGACGCATTCTTAAACGACCCCTTTGCGTCAATTGTTAAAATTCGCTAAACGCTTGGCGGGTTAAAAATCAGTGCTTACATTTGCGATATCAAAATGATATCAAAATAACATTAAAACAATAATTGATTATGGAAACAAAAGAGTTTGAATTCAGAGGTTTTAGGATGAGCGGATTCCTTGGTCTGCTTTTGGTGCTTGCTATTATCGGTATTATGGTGCTGGCAGGAAGTAATTATGTTCCGTATTTGAGCATTTTTATGCCCGTATTTGCTATAATGCTGGCCTTGTCAGTTATAGGATTCGTACAGCTTGAGCCCAACGAGGCCCGTGCCATGGTGTTCTTTGGAAAATATAAAGGTACGTTCCGTCAGAACGGTTTCTGGTGGGTGAATCCCTTCCTTACCAAGAAAAAAATCTCATTGCGTGCCCGTAACCTCAATGCCGAGGCAATAAAGGTAAATGACAAGAGCGGTAACCCCATTATGATAGGTCTTGTGATGGTTTGGAAGATCAAGGATGTCTATAAGGCCCTGTTTGAGATAGACTCTCAGACTATGGGACAGTCGCTTGGCGGTAAGGTATCTCTCAACGCTACCATGAGGGCTTTTGAGAATTTTGTTGCAGTACAGTCTGATGCAGCCCTGCGTCAGGTGGCAGGCCGATACAATTATGATGAGAACGGTGGCGCAGACAGTGCGGTGACTCTACGTTCCGGAGCCGATGAGATTAATGAGATGCTCAAGCAGACCCTGAACGAGCGCCTGGCAATAGCCGGAATCGAGGCTGTCGAGGCCCGCATCAACTATCTGGCTTATGCCCCCGAGATTGCAGCCGTAATGTTGCGCCGCCAGCAGGCCGATGCCATCATCGCCGCCCGCGAGAAGATAGTGGAGGGTGCAGTATCGATGGTAAAGATGGCTCTTGACAACCTTAAGAAAGACGGTGTTGTAGAACTTGACGAGGAGCGCAAGGCCGCTATGGTAAGCAACCTGCTGGTGGTTCTGTGCGGAGATGAGCCAGCTGCACCCGTAGTGAACACAGGTACACTTTACAATTAATAGGACTTACAGATGGCTAAAGACGCTGATTCAAAAAGCTTTCTGCTGAGAGTGGACTCTGCTACGATGGAGGCCCTGGAACAATGGGCCGCCAGCGAGTTCCGCAGCGTGAACGGCCAGCTGCAATGGATCATAGCCGATGCGTTGCGTCGCGCCGGCCGCAAACCAAAACAGTGAATATGGGACAGATTAGAGTTTTACACGAACACTATGACCGCAGGCCGTGGGTCGGCATCGTGGCGGGAGTACTGGTAATAATACCAATAATAAGTCAATTGATAGACGACGGCTTTTCAGTGACATCGGTAATCATATGTGCCCTGACTGCTGTTCCTTTGCTGCTTATTCTGATTCTGGACGTGATCCGTAGAAAGAGACCGTCGCTCGTGGTTTATAATGACCGCATTGAGGTGATGATACCCTCAGTCTCCCCAAAAACGGATGAGATAATGTATTCCGATATAAGGAACCTTGCCATGGAATCAGGCCAGCTGCTGATATGGCGGGATGACCAGTCTTCTCCTATGTATTGCAACCTCGGCGCAAATGTCCGGAATGCCCAGGAGACCTATGATATACTAAGGTCTGCTTATGACAAGTACAATCATGAGCACAATATCAAGCCCGTTCCTGTTGAGAATCTCCCCAAAAGGAATAAGGGCGTGATGATTGCGATAATGATTCTGGTCATGACCGCGACTATGATGGCATTGTTCCTGTTGCGCCGGTAACCGACAGGATTAGAGGTAGCGGACTGTCTCGGCCAGCGGTTTGCATAATTCAAGAAAGTCTGTCAAAACAATATCGGATTGATAATACTCTTACGGGCAAAAACTCAATAGGATTTGAAAAAGCATTAACTTCGCGCTGCTATGAAAGATTATCTTTTTACAACCTCTATTGAGACCCGTGACTACGAATGTGACCTGCAGGGCGTAGTCAACAATGCCAATTACCAGCACTATCTGGAATATACCCGCCACAAATGGCTGCAGAGCCGCGGTCAGTCATTCCAGCAGTGGCATGAGAAGGGCATCGACGCCATGGTATCGGAAATCAACATCAAGTATAAGAGCCCGCTGCATGGTCAGGAGGAGTTCCTGTCATGCCTCAACCTGCACCGTGAGGGCGCCCGTTTCATTTTTGAGCAGGACATATACCGTAAGGCCGATATGAAACTCTGCATCCAGGCCACGGTTACCGTTGTCAGCGTGGTGAACGGCCGTCTGAGCAAGGGTGACGAGATTGCGTTCCTTCTTGAGGATGTTCAGTAAGGCAGATATAACCACCGTCC
This sequence comes from uncultured Bacteroidales bacterium, assembly GCA_902763885.1. Classification (GTDB taxonomy): domain Bacteria; phylum Bacteroidota; class Bacteroidia; order Bacteroidales; family Bacteroidaceae; genus Colenecus. Next base: position 34,424 of record CACWTU010000008.1, read on the forward strand.
TGATGGATGTTGATGACACGCTCCTGGATTTCAAGGAGTGTGCCCGGCAGAACGTGCGTAACTGTTTCAAAAAGAACGGTCTGGAATACTCGGATGACATATTCGAGTTCTTTCTGAACCGTAACATCATTCTCTGGAAACGCATTGAGGACGGCCTGCTTACAGTAGATGAACTGCACCGCACCCGCTGGGCCGGCATATTTCATGACTTGGGTATTGAGGCCGATGGCCCCGCGTTCGAACTTGATTTCATTGCAGGACTTCGCGACACATCGGTCCCGGTGGCCGGTTCACGCGAGGCAATGAAATATCTGCACTCCAAATACAAGGTTTATGTGGTAAGCAACGCCTCAAACCTTCAGCAATCGACACGCCTGGGCAAGGCCGGGCTGATGCAGTACGTTGACGGGATATTCGGCTCACTGGACATAGGCTATAACAAACCCTCACGCGAGTATTTTGACTATTGTTTCGGTCAGTTGGGCGGCACCCGTCCGGATCAGACCGTAATAGTGGGTGACTCTCTCAACGCAGATATCAGCGGCGGCCAGGCGTACGGTCTGCACACCATCTGGTTCAACATCCGCGGCGTGGAGGCATCGGCCCAAATCACACCCGACCACACTATCCACTCTTTATCGGAAATACCATCAGTCCTCTGACCCTCCCTTTTGTTCCCCTCTATTACTCGGCGCAGATGGCGCTGTAGTAAGCGTAGAAATCGCTCCACTTGTAGTAGGGGTAGCAGTCAGTGTCGAGCGGGAGCTGCACCTCGTAACCGTTCTGCAGGCATTTGACCAGAATCTCGGGGTTCTTCTTGCTCTTGTAGAAGATGAACTGCAGGTTGGCAGCCTTGCCTATCTGGAAGTCCTGGAAATAGTACTTGAGCTGGTTGGCATCGGTCACGCCGCCCTTGGGTATGTTGATGCCCATAATGATGTTGAGCGGGCCCAGATTGGTGTCATGGCCAAAGCGCAGGGATGCAATGTCATTGCACTCTCCGTCAATGACCAGTTTGGCCTGCTCAAGAATATCCTGCACGATGGGTTTCATTACGTTGATGTCCCTGTACCAGTTGCGGTATGAGTTCAGGTTGTTGCGCTCCCAGTTAGCGGTAAGTTCCTCGGGCTTGAAGAGTCCTACCAATAGCTCCTCATGGCCGATACTTGGCAGTGAGGTGTAGAGGTTCTTGAGGTTGCTGTAGATGCGGCGTGAACTGCGTGAAAGGCCCTCAGTACTTGTAAAAAGGCGTGCAACAATCTCATCGTTCGATGCCACCTCCGGAGTCTCGGGGTTGAAATTGGTCATGTCCAGTTCAGCTCTGGCGCGGGGAGCACTGACACGGTAAGGGTTATCATCAGCATCGGGCTTGACAGCGGGAAGGGTAGCCCTAGATGCCTGCTCATAGATGTCAATCTTGGGGTTGCACTGTACCATAGCCTGGCAGAATGCGCTCATGCTGATGATGCATCGGCCGGTAGTGGAAGATATGGCACGTATGGTACCGCCTTTCTTGAATACTTCCGGAAAGCTCTCATACATCTTGCGGGCAATGCCCTGATGCTGGTCCCATCCCACACGGGTAAGCTCGCCCATGCCGGCCATGAACTCAGGGTAGAGCGCCTTGTACTGCTCATAGAACTTTTCACCGTCGGGGGTGAGCAGATGCTTCTCATGAGCCTCAGTCATGATGGTGTCCAGCTCCAGATAGAGTGAATTGTTCCAATAATAACGTGAGCCGTGACGTGCGTAATGGCTTATATAAAAAGGTTTGTAACCCTTGGGTGACTTGGTCAGGGCGGGGGCATCGAAAGTATAGGGATAGTCTGTGCCATAGGATTTCTGGGGATTAGCCTTTATCTCTTCTAGCACGTTCATACGCTGGGCGTATGTTAAAGCGCACGTAAACAGTGCGATAACAAGTATGATTCTTTTCATTGTGATTGTTTTTGGTCAGCAGGTTTCAGGCAAAAGTATAAAAAACCGCCCAAAAACGCTATATTCGCATTGTAATTACTTGACCTATGATTATAGAGAATGAACACCTGAGCGCCGTGATTGATTTGCACGGAGCTGAACTGACCAGCCTTAAGAAACAGGGCAGCGATGAAGAACTTATATGGACTGCCGATAAAGAGTATTGGGGCCGTCATGCGCCAATGCTCTTCCCGATTGTGGGCAAAGTGTGGAACGGTGAGTACAGAGTGGGGGATAAGACCTACCACCTGCCGCAGCACGGATTTGCGCGAGACCGTGAATTCAAGGTTCTGTGTCAAGACAAGGAGAGCGTAGTGCTGTGCCTTGAGTCCGATGAACAGTCACTCCAGGTCTATCCGTATAAGTTCCGCTTAGAGGCCACATACCGTCTTGAATGCAATACCCTGGTAGTGGAGTGGCGCATCAAGAATCCAGGCAGTGAGCCTATGTACTATCAGATAGGCGCACACCCCGGATTCAACTACCGTGATTTCAGTAAGGACGATCCCATTCACGGCTTTTTCCGTCTTACACAGGGCGATGAACCGGTGAGCAGGCTCATAATAGGCCAACTAACCACGGATGGATTTCGCAGTGACAGCGCCGGAATGCTGGAACTGGACAGCGATGCCATGCTACCCTTAACCCAGGGACTGTTTGCAAACGATGCCCTGGTGCTTGAGGAGCATCAGATAGATCAGGTAATCCTATACGATAAGGATTGTAACCCATACATTGCAGTACAGACCGATGACGCCTCAGTGTGGGGCTTGTGGTCACCGCCCGCCAAGAACGCCCCCTTTGTCTGCATAGAACCCTGGATGGGCCGGTGTGACTATCATGGCTACAATGGTGACATCTCCGGCCGCGATTACATCAACCGCCTTGATGCCGGAAAGAGTTGTGAATTTGTTTACAGAATTACAGCGATTTGATCGGAGGGGCACAAAGGGGACGGTTCTTTTTGTGCCCTTGTGAAATTATTTCAAGGTGCGCAGAACTTTTGAGGTATCGGTATCGTAAACCATGGCCGCCCGTGGGCTTGTGAACGGGAGGGGCCCGTGCCTAAGAAAATGCTCTGGAAGGTAGGAGTTCTACTCATGCCTTTCAGAGCGTTTTATCAGGGATGGGAGGGATAGCGCGAAGCGCGTAGTTTCAGATACTGATACCTCAAAAGTTCTCTTGGAAAAAGGGGCACAAAAAGAACCGTCCCCTTTGTGCCCCTAAATCTGGTAGGTCCAGCAGCGGCGGCGGCGATGGGTGTAGTGCTCAAAGTGCTTCCAGATGTTCTGGACGTTGGCGTTGTCCTCAAGCATGGGGCCGGTCTGGCAGTCTATGCCGCCGTGACTCTGTATGGCCTTGATGCCCTCGCGCAGGATGATGCACTCCACACCCTTCTTCTGGTCCTCGGGGCGCACGCCTATCATGTAAAAGTCTATGTGGCGGTGGTCATTCAGGTCACCCAGAACCTTCAGGGCCGAGAACAAGCCCAACTTACCCTTGCTGGCACGTATGCCACGGCTGATAGAAGGTGCTATGAATCCGAATCCTACAAGCTCGCCCTGCTGGTTCTGAACCATGAGTGAATATTCAGGACGGCCTACCAGTGCAATCAGATGTTCCATGTTGTCAATCTGCTTATCGGACAGAGGCACTACACCGTGCAACTTGGCAAATGCTATGTTGATAATCTGCATGGCCTTGCGTATGTACGGGCGTACCTCTTTCATATTGCGGAACTTCTTGATGGAGTAACCGTAACGTTTCTCAGAGATGGCTGCAATCTGGTCCATCTTTTCCGGTACGCGGTCCGGCACAATGACCTTGGTCTCAGTCCAGTCCCACTTCTTGGTGAGCCCCAGACGCTCCATGTGATCTATGTAGTAGGGGTAGTTATAGAGCGTGATGTACATGTCAAGCTGGTCAAATCCATCTACCAGCATACCTTGCTTGTCCAAGTTGGAGAACCCTAACGGACCCACCAGCTCTGTCATGCCAAGCTCACGCGCCCAGGCTACGACGGTATCAAACAGCGCTTTTGAAACCTCAAAGTCATCTATAAAGTCAAAACGTGTAAACCTGAGTTGCTTTACATTATCTTTCTCATTTGCTGCACGGTTCAGAATTGCACCTATGCGCCCCACAATCTTGCCGTCACGCCATGCCAGCCATAAGCGGCTGTCAGCATAACTGTAGGCACCGTTTTTCTTGGGGTTGAATGTGTCCATTTCATCACCGATGAGCACGGGCACGTACATATCACAATCTCTGTACAAGTCTATGGGAAACTTGAACAGTTTCTTCTTGTCCTTGTCTGTAAGGACCTCTTTTATTTCAAGCATTTTTTTACCAGCAGAAGCCTATACCAAACAGGTTTTTGGCGTTTCCTAAATTATCGGATGTAGGAGTTTGTTTGTTAATCACATAACGGTATTGGAAGCGATAACTGAGTATGACACGCCACATACGTACTGCAATGCCAACCTCCGGTGCCAATACGTGCATAAGATGATAATCTTCATCAAAGGTCTTATTGTTGTTTTCATCAGTAACTTCTATCTTAGAGTAGAAACCACCGATTGAATATCCGAACGGAGATAGCAGCATCCATACCTTAGGTATATATATCTTATCGCTTTGGGTATATAACCTCATGGTCCAACCGGCGCTGATCATTGCCTGATACATGGGCTCTGATGGTTTGAAATCAGTGGTTATAGGATCAAGATTCCCTGAAAGCAGGTCAATGCAACCTTTTTCAAAACCGAATGAGAAATATCCGCCGCTCTTGTCTGGTTTTAGTCCGGCGAACATAATGCCGATGTTGCAATCCTTGTTGTAAATATATGATACGGAACGTGTGTGGTTATCCTGTTTGTAGCGTTTAAGCTGGATAAGCGCCAGATTAGTGCCTGCAAGTGCAGATTGAGGGTTGTTCTGGGCAATGGCGTGCTCATAGAGCTCACGTGCCTCCTCATAACGCTTGGAATCAAAGTAGGCTTGAGCTACATCAATGTCGTGCTTGCTGACACGATTGTAGTTCTCGTTTGCATCAGAATATAAGTTACGGATAAGATTGCATGAAGGATTCTCAGTCATCATCTTCATGTAAATAAGACGTGCATTGAAATAGTCTTCATTGGCAGAATATGCAGCAGCCTTTGCGGTCCATATCTTGAGTGAATCACACTTCTCAATATATTCATCCAAGTGGTTGGGCGTTTCCGGAAACTCAGGACACTGCTTTGCTATATTGAACTGGTCAATGGCTGCGTCATACATACCTTCACTCATAAGGCTTACACCAGCTTCTGTTGCAGTGTAGAAAAGTGAACGTAACTTTGAGTATGGGTCTGTCACCATAAATTCCAGTTTTTCCTTGTCGCTAAGATTAAGGGGAATATAGTGCTTCTTGAATCCTTCTGCCACAACGGTAAGCTGGCGGCCCTTGAATGAAGTACCCTCCTCCTTGGTCTTGAATACTATACTATACACCTTCTCCGGTCCTTCAGTAGTGATGGTCAGATCCAGTTTCGTGTCTGTATTTGATGACAGCACCAGATCAAAAGGCTCTTGGCAACGTATGATAACCTGCGCCTCATGACGATCACCGCACGGATAGACACTGAGCTCAGGAGTAATATTCGTTATTATCAGGTTCTTGAACTGCTCTTGCGCATTCACTACGCTGAATGATATCATTGCGGTAAGAGCTACAATGGCTTTAGCGTATGTTTTCATAATGAATATCTTGTTGATGGTTTATAAATATCAGATACTGAACATGTCGAGTGAGAATACCTCGTCACGTGGCAGAGGCTTGCCATTATACTTTTCCGGCTGCCATGTGCGTACCTGTATGCTGGGGTTCAGTTCATCTTCAAAGTTTATCATGAGGAACAGATAACCTACATCTGAATAGTTGGATGAATTCCAGTGCTGCTTCAGGGTGACGCCAAAAATATCATCGCGTTTGGGATGACGCATTACTTCAATATCATCAAAGATGAGGTTTATGTAGCTGTTGTTCTTGAAGCATTTCTTCAGGTTGGTTATGTACTCCTCCTTGGTTGATTTCTGATACTGGATCTGCTCATTGTTAAGTGACTGGGCTGTAAGGTCCTGTTTCTTCTTGTCAATCTTGACTACCTTACCTGTAATGATAAGGGCATTGTCACTGAATACGTTGTTGATGTAATCAATATCCTTGCGGTTATAGGCGGTGCGGAAATTCTCAACGAAATCTATTATGGCCTGACGACGGTGAAAATCCTTGACGCTTATCTGTGCGTTGATGACATCCAGATAGCGGTGCTCTTCAAGTGCTACCATGATGTTGTCAATCTGTCCCTGCTGGTTAAAGCAGATTACAAGTTCCTGCTCACAGGTTTCAGGGTCTGCAGCAAGCATGGTGATAGGAATGTTGCGTACCTGGACAGAGCCGTCCTGCATGGAGATGCATTTCTCTGTTATTTGTGATACAGGGCACATCATTGCACTTGATGCCCACATCTCATCCAGGCATTTACGTCCATCCTTGGTAAACACTGATTCTTCTTCTTTCTCGAGTTTGACCTTTGCCCTGCCTGCTATCACTGTAGAGTTAAGGACAGAAAGAAGCGTTGAGGTGCTCTTTTCAATTCCGGATTTCAGGGTGGCATCTGAAACACCATCCTGTACACTGAAACGAACAACGTCCAGTTGTGCATTGGCTGTCACTGTGAATATTGCCAGTGCTGCCGTAATTAGGAAATTCTGTATTTTCATAATAGTCCGTTATTTTTCTTGAAACAGGTTTTTAATATTATGTTGTGGAATAAATGTCGAAAGGTCAGCCTTTATTACAGTTTCTCCGGCAGATTCCAATTGGGCTGGGGTGAAACTTACAGACAATAGATGCAGGTAATTGTAAACAGGATGATACATGGCCAGCAGACACTGACACTTATCTCCGTTACGTCCCATGTTTCCTGTGTAGAGACGGAATCCCTGTTGTTGTATATAACCCAGGAAAAGGTTCAACTGAATCTTGAACTTCTTTATCTCCTTGTTATAGGTGTGAGGTGTTACATCCAGGAACATACCTGCCAGACGTCCGGTTTCCGCCGCCCCCATCAGAATGTTTCGCATAGACTCTTCAGGGAAGGATTTGGCATCCCATAGAATTTTGTTGTTCTTGGTCCAGAATACATCATTCCTTAGAGAATCAATCATATAGCATTCACCTCCGGTGGCAATCAGACCGTTCGAGGTAAGGGTGGGGTCAATCAATTCCGGTACGTTCTGTTTGTAATAAACAGTTGATTCGGTTATATCCCTGATAAATCTTTCCTCATGCTCTTTCTTGTCATATTGGAACAGCAGGTCGCGGCTGGCGGGAATGTAGATATGAAGTGTTGTCCCGGCCTGGTCTTTCATGAATACATCTATCTCATTACCTCCGGTGGTGATGGAGAATGATGCCAGAGAGTTTATGACATCAAGAGCCTGGCTTAGCTGCTTGAAACTGCCGGAACCTAACGGATAACCTCCCAGAACTATGCGGACACTGTATTCCTTAAGCAGACTTGATTGCGAAGCTGTGGTCTTGCGCAATAGCAGCTCAACCCAGAGACGCTCTATGAAACTGATAATGACAGGATCATATTCCTTACGCAAAGCAGTGGAAAAAAGACGGGCTCCTAACTGAATAGTCACGCCGGCTTCAGCCTCAGTGTAGAACATAAGTGTACTGCTCAGTTCTGAGCACTGGAACTGACCAGCCTGTGGTATGTTACCGACAGGCATGCTCTCCAGCATACGTGCAATCCGTTCTGGTGTCTTGATCTCAATTCCGTTTTGTGCAGATAGGGCAGCCGTGAACGTCAGAAGTATAAATATATATTTCAGTTTTCTCATTATGTCATCAAATATTGGGGAATCCGTAAAGTGCAAGGACATCACGCCATACGTTGTTTTTAAGATAGAAATAACTACGTCTGGTCTGCTGTGCCATATCCACGTCGCGCTTAACGCCTATACCCCAGAAAAATGCAACGCTCAACTCATCAACAGCCTCGATTGAACCGGCATCAATAGCCTGGAATAGCAAATGTATGTATTGGTTATAATCAGATGAGACTCCCAAACCGCTCTTGTAGGCAAGTGCCAGCTGCCAGTAGGCATCAGCGTAACCTTTATCGGCCGATTTGCGTAAATATTCCAATGACTTTTCCAGATCACGTGATTTTATGACACCTTCCTTGTAAGCCATACCCAGACGATAGAGTGAGTATGCATCATCCTCCTCAGCACCTTTCTCATACTCTGCGGCAATCTCCTCGGGATCTGAATTGCCACTTGCCAGAATATCTCCGTTGAGACCATACACATATGGATTATATGCCATAAGCATGGTACTCATCTGCTTATCTGAAAGGTCACGGAATTTCTTGCGTTGTATGCGCATGGGGTAGTGCTTCTCATCTATTGACAGATTGTAATAGACCGGTATAAGCCAGGCGCTTGCTCTAAGGCAACCATGGTCAGCAAGTTTCTGCATCTGGACAATGGCCTTTGAAAGACGGTCAAGTTCATCAGCTTTCTTGCCCATACCCACACCGTAATAACTCATATATGCCAGAGGGAACAGTTTGTCAGGGTCTGTAATCGTCTCTTTCTCCAGTTTGGTGTACATGGCACGGTACAGGGCGTTCTCCTGAACATTTGAACTGTATGAATACGGTTTGTATGAATCAGGAACACGGTATAAATGGAAACTGCGTTCCTCAATAACCATGTCACGTGAACCGTCTGCTGAAGTGTGCTTCTCGCTTACAATGTAATTGCATGCCAAAACATTTTCCGTAACACTCTTGAGGGAGAAATTGATTGTAGTCTGGAATTTCTCGTTTGATATCTTGCGTCCGGCAAAGTTAAGCAGTGTGCTGCCTATGCGGCTGGCCAGTCCTCCGAATGGAATGAACAGAGAGAGACCGTCCATAATATCACGTCCTATGGTAGCCACATTAGGTTTGTCCTTTTTCTTAAGTGAGAACGTGAAATCAAAACTCTCGTCAGAATAGTCGCCTCGTGAAGCGCAGCCTATAAGTTCCGATGCATCAAAATCAGCACCGTCACTGGACCAGATACTCTTTACTGCATTCCATGAAGTCTTGAACATGCTGTTTCTCTTGTCAAGGAACAGACCTGACTCCTCATTGATCATCACCGATAAGCTGTTGCCCATCTGGTCAATGTCCAGGATTACGAATTCACGTCCGCTCTCAGCACTGAAAACAGATGACACCCATTTTCCCATAAGCTCTGATTTGGAGTCAAAAGTGCGTTTGGGCGTAACCTTGGCGTTGTACTGTGCGTTACGATTGAGCTGAAGCCCTTCAATTACATCAGGATGCCGGCTGAACAGATAAGGGGAGTTGCAGTCTGGCTTCTCTTCTTTTTCAGAGACTTTTTCAAATATGTTATCAGCCTCCAACTGGATATCTTGCGTGATTTCAGGTTCAGGTTCAGGTTCCGGTTCAGGCTCCGGTTGCACAGTCGGCTCTTCTTCTTTTACGGAATTGCTGAAATCAACAGCAGATATGTCAAACAGTGAAATCTCCTGGCCACCTTCCGGCTCCGGTGATGCATCCTGGCTGTTTTCCGGCTGAGACGGCTCTTCATCTTCCGGTTCCGGCTCAGGCTCCTTGGTGTTGGCCGATGTTATCAGAGTAGAAAGGTCAAACAATGATGTGGCACTGCTGGTAATTGCTGGCTGGGATGTTTCAACAATCAGCTCCGGCACCTTCTCCTGCTCCTTGACGGCAGTCTCGGCTATCAGCTTATCGAAAGCCTCCTGTTCCTGCTGCTCAAAACTCTTGGCACCCAGTTTCTCCTCCAGTTCTTTCATACGTGGAGCTGTTTCGGCAAGTTTGCGGTCATTCATCTCCAAGCTGGCGTAGGTACGGTACATCACAAGCGCCATCTCGCTTTCACCGCCTTCATCATATATCTGAGCCATGCGCAGATATGTATCGGGCAGTTTGGGGTATTGTGCGGTAATCTCTTCACACAGGGCGATTGCCTCTGCATCCTTGCCACTATTGTGCAACTGTGTTATCTGGTAATATTTACGCAGCAACTGGCCGCGCGTCATCTGGGCGGCGGCACCATTGGCTAGCAGCATAAACAATATCAGAACAATAGTCAGCCTTTTCATAGCAAATGGTTATTTGAGCGTTGACCAGACAAGAGCACGCTTGTCATAGCTGAATGACTTGAAATTATCAGGGAACTCACGCAGAAGTTGGCGTGACATCTCCTTGGCAGATGAATGCAAAACCTTTTCTCTTGACAGACTGGTCGGAGCCAGGTACTGGAAATCTTTTATTTCAAAGTTAAAGAGTTCTTTACCTGATGATTTCTCATCGACAGTAATGAGAAGCGATGTTGAGAATTGGTTGATAGGCCATTTTGCCTTGGGGTCAGACTGCTGCTGGAGCAGAGAGGCAAGCCTTGCATCAAGGATGAGATCGGCATTCTTTCTATCCTTGACAATGGTCAGGTCTTTGCGTGCACTGATCAACTCGTTGACGGCTTTCTCAGTAGCTGAATCAGATGGGTTGAAATTCAGGTAGATGTAATTGGTGGGGTCAAATAACTTGACGTTGATCTCTGCTGTACCGAAATTATCGGACCTCTCGGTAAGCTGAGAGAATACATATGATTCTGGCAGGTCATACAGCCCCTCTTTGTCAATTGAGAATGAAATGAGCTGCTGCGGTTCATCGGTGGCCTTGACGATTGAGAATGTTATTTCACCGTTCTCATTTGTGATGAGACTGCCGTCAGTAGTTCCTTCATAATCAAGGATAACGCCTACTTTCTGAACGGGAACCCCTTTCTGGTCAACTTTTACGGTGAATGTAGAAGGAACGGCTTCACCCGCTACGGCTGGAATCTCATTGGTGGAGCATGAAATCTTTATGTCATCATAAACATGAATGTAACTGTTATAAAGACTCATGAACAGGTCAACATTTTCAAAGTCATGTTTTACCATGTGCTGGGTGTAGATAAGCGGATGTACCAGATCAAGTGCCTGAGAATATGTTTTGGCCGCGGAATATAACAATCCTTCTTGCTGATATGACATGCCAAGTTTCCACATGGTCTCAGCCTGGTTGCATATGCTGTCCTCAAAAGCTGCCATGCGTGCCTGATAGTCCTTTTCAGTTATGGTGTAGTAGCACCAGTATTCCTCATCATCCTCCCATTCACCTTGAAGCTTGAACAGTGGGGTGTTTAATACATTTTCCACGAAAACGTCATCAAAAGATGTCAGATAGGCTCCCTTCATAATGAGCTTACCCAAGAGTGAATTGGCATCAACAGCCAGGTGGAGTGAGCCCAGGATCTTTTTCTGAGCCTCTTTCTTACCGCTTTCTTTGTACTTGTCATTAAAGAAAAGCTGGGAAACGATTATGGATGATGCCATCTGCACGGATGAATTGTCAGAACTTTCACCGTCCGGATTCATGGAGCGTTTGGATACGCTTGCAATGCCTACATAAGTATCCTTGACAGTAGGTGCCTTGGTTATCCAATTGGGCTTTTTGGCGTTTTGTGCCGAGGCGGTCAGTGAAACCGATGTAAACGCTGCAAAAGAAAAGGCAGCTATAATCATTAAACTCAATCTTCTCATATCGCAATAATTTGTTCTTTCTAATGTGTTAATGTGTGCAAAAATAATAAATATATTATTTATATATGGTTTGCCACATAAAAAATGCATCCCGTTCCTTAGAGATGGGATGCATTCCTAAAAAAAGTAATAAGGGCTTACCAAATGCTCATACAAAATACTCCAATGCTTCGCGATATCCTTCAAATCCTTTTCCCATTATGGTTTTGGAAGCATAAAGCGATACGTAAGAGTGGTGGCGGAACTCCTCGCGCTCCGACACATCGCTCAGATGCACCTCAACGGTAGGGATAGAGACCGCTTTCAGGGCATCGAGTATGGCAACACTGGTATGCGTATATGCGGCAGGGTTGATTACGATGCCGTCAAACACACCGTATGCCTGCTGTATGCAATCCACTATGGCTCCCTCATGATTTGACTGAAAGCACTCAACCTGCAGGCCCAGATTGGCGGCAGCATCGTTTATGTAGGTCAGCAAAGCCTTGAAATCACGGTTGCCGTAGATGGACGGCTCACGCAGTCCCAGCATATTGAGATTGGGCCCGTTGATGACTAGAATCTTTTTCATGCCGTAAAATTATACTATTTCCTGGTATGTGCCAAAGTACTTGAACTGCTCGCCGCAGTGGTCAAGCTCGCTTATGAGCGGAGCAAATTTCTTGTCATAGATGGAGAGTTCTATGTCAAAGTAGAACATGAATTCAAAATCGCGGCCCGGGATGGGGCGGCTCTCCAGCTTGACCAGGTTGGCGCCTGTGGCATTGAATTTACTAAGCACAGAGAACAGCGTTCCAGGCTTGTGTGACATAACCATCATGATACTGGTGCGGTTGGCGCCGGGGTATATGCGTGCATTCTTGGCTATGCAGATAAAGCGGGTATGGTTGCTGTCAAAGTTCTGTATATCTTCTGCCAGTACCTCCATGTTATAGAGGCTGATACAGCTCTTTGATGATATTGAGGCCGATGTCCGGTTGGGGTCTTTGGCCACTTTCTGGGCAGCCATAGCTGTGTTGTCAAACGGAATTATCTCAACATCCTTGAGCGCAGCCAGGAAATGTGAACACTGGCCTATGGCCTGCGGGTGGGAGTAGATGGTCTTGATATCCTGGAAGCGGGTTCCCTTGGCTGCCAGCAGCTGGTGGTCAACACGCACGCGGGTGCTGCGTACTATATGCACGTTATATCTTACCAGCAGGTCATAGATTTCATTCACGGAACCGGCGGTGGAGTTCTCAATAGGCAGAATGCCATACTCGCACAGACCGTCAGTGACCATTCGGATTACACCCTCAAAGGTGTTGTTGAACATTATCTCCGGAACCTCAAACAGCTTCTCGGCAGCTATCTGTGAGTATGCGCCCTCACGCCCTTGGCAGGCTACTACCGCACGCTTGGGGAACGGAGCTGGATCGGCGTTGATAAGGTTTGATATGGCTTTGTAGAGTGGGGAGTCCTTCTCCTTGTACATGGCCTCGTAAGCCTTGCTTATGTCAAATATCGAGCGGTATAGTACGCGCCCGAAATCCTCAAGGTCTTCAGGCAGTTGTTTTGATATGCGTGCCAATACCTCACGTTCACGTGAACTGCTGCTTACCGGGACATCGTGAGTGCGTTTGTATTCACCTATCTCATTCACCACATTCATACGCTCGGCGAAGAGACGGCATATCTCATCGTCAATGTTGTCAATCTGTTTTCTGTAGTCTGTAAGGTCCATATTCTTAACTTTGGCTTTGTTATTTCTCAATTATGTCACTTCGTTCCATGATTTTTGTCGCGACTCGGGATAGCCTAAGCGAGCTTAGTCTCTCCTCTCGCTGCTCCAAAAATTTTCAATTTTCAATTGTCAATTTTTATATTTCCTCCCAATGCATTGAAGTCATCAAAGAAAGCCGGATAAGACTTAGCCGTACACTCAGCGTCCTTGATGGTAACCCTTATGTTCTTGACCGATGCAAGCACGGTTGCTGCCATAGCCATACGGTGGTCACCTGACGGATCATATGTAAAACTTCTGGCAGGACCTCCTGTTACTGTAAGGGTGTTGTCAGTGGCGTATGCGCATATGCCTGCTCCTGACAGCAGTTGCAGGATGGATCTTACACGGTCACTCTCCTTGATGCGCAGTCTCCTTATGTTGTCAAATACGGTAGTGCCTTGCGCTGTGGAGGCAGCCACCGCCATTATCGGTACAAGGTCAGGAATATCGGCACAATCAATCTGTGAGGCGGTCAGCCTTGAAGGGCGGGCAGTGACGCTGTTTGCGGTGGCGGATATGTCAGCCCCCATCTGGCGCAGTACATCTACAATGTGGCGGTCACCTTGAGCTGAATGCTCGTAGTCCAGTCCTGTGCAGCTTACCTGCTTGGCACCTGATGCGCCTGCTGTAAGCCAGAATGCGGCAGCAGACCAATCGCCCTCAACTGTAACCGGTCCGTCAGGTGTGGCGTACCTCTGTCCGCCGGGTATGCGGTAACCATGCCCGGTAGCCTGTACTTCAATACCAAACTGTTTAAGTGCGTTCAGAGTAAGACCAATGTATGATGCGCTCTCAAGTTTTCCCGTAATGTTTATGGTGCAGTCTCCGCCGGTAAGCGGGAGAGCCATGAGCAGTCCTGATATGAACTGTGAGGATACGCCGCCGTCAATAGTGTATGTGCCTGCGGGTAGAGTTCCGTGGCAGGAAAGCGGCATGTGACCGTTCTCTGACATGCTTACTCCGTGTGCTGTCATTTCCTCATAGAGGGGTGAGAGCGGGCGTTGCGGCAGACGGCCCTGTCCGGTAAATACGGCATCAGCACCGAGTGCTGCTGCTACGGGCAGCATGAATCTGAGCGTGGAGCCGCTCTCTCCGCAGTCCAGCAGGCCACCTTTTTTAACCTCGCTTATCGGATCAACATTGAATTTGCCGTCAGCATAAACAATGTTTGCGCCAAGAGTGTTCAGGCAGGCTGCGGTGGCTTCCATATCGCGGTTTATACCGCGGCAGATTATAGTGCAGGGCTTGCTGGCCAGGGCGGCACATATAAGCATGCGGTGCGCCACTGATTTTGATGGCGGTACCTGCACGTTCCCTGACGGTGTTCCTGATGCAGAGAGTGTCATAATCCGGCTTTTTTCATCAGTTCAAGAACCTGTGTGGCAGGCATCTTCTCAAGCGTACATCTGCCTATCTCCCGGGGCAGTATGAGGGTGATGTCACCCGCGCTGCGTTTCTTGTCAGACAGTATTACGCCGTAAAGCTCATCGGCAGAGTAGGGACAGTCAGTATCGAATCCGTAATTCCTTACCACATCGGTTATGGCTTCAGTAAAATCGGTGAATCCGTAAACTTTAGCCACCTTGGCGGCAATGATCATGCCGCGGGCTACAGCACTGCCGTGGGTAATGGTGAATCCGCTCAGCTTCTCAATGGCATGTCCGAATGTATGTCCAAAGTTGAGCAGGCCGCGCATACCGCGGTCAAACTCATCGGCCTCAACCACATCGCGTTTTATCTCTATGCAGCGGGCTATCACCTCCTTAAGGTCAAATGAGCCGGGTGCTGCAACCGTATCAAACAACTTGCGGTCCAGTATGATGCCGTACTTGATAACCTCTGCAAATCCGTCACGCATTACTGCGGGGTCAAGCGTATTTAAAGTCTCAGTATCCAGGTAAACAAGGGCGGGCTGATGGAAAGCTCCAACCAGATTCTTGCCGGCGCTGATATCAACCGCTGTCTTTCCGCCTACTGATGAATCTACGGCAGCCAGCAGTGTGGTGGGTACCTGGATGTATGGGATGCCGCGCAGATATATGGCGGCTGCGAATCCGGCCATATCACCTACCACGCCGCCGCCCAGTGCCAGCACCATATCCGTACGTGTTATCTGAGCCTTGACCATGCAGTCTATGAATGCGGTCACGTTATCCAGCGTCTTGCTCTGCTCACCGTTGGCTATCACGTGGCTTACTGTCCTGAAACCTGCTGCCTCAAGTGAATCCGTTACGGTCTTTCCATAGAGCGGGAACACCTTGTCATCACTCAGGATAGCTATGGTGCAGGGCTTGAAACGCTCTTTAAGAGCCTGGCCTATTTTGCTCAGGCTGCCTTTGGTGAGCAGTATGTCATACGTGCCGGAGGCATGGACTGTGATTAGGGTGGGGGTAGCCATATCTATTTTTCTGAAAGTTCCTTGGCAATGCGTCCGTCACGCAGCAGCGCGCACAATGTCCGGGCATCATCGGCCTCCATGGCATTGGCGTACTGCGTGAGGTTGTCAATCAGGGTATGTATCTCTCGCAGAAGGTTGTCCTTGTTTTCAAGGAACAGCTCTGTCCACATATTCTCATTAAGCCAGGCTACGCGCGTGAGGTCGCGAAAACTGCCTGCGCTGTAGCCCTTATGCTGCTGGGCCGATGGGCTCTTGACGTAGGCGTTTGATACCACATGCGCCAGCTGTGACGTGAATGCTATCATGCTGTCATGCTGCTCAGGAGTAGTGAAAACCACGCGCTTGAGTTGCATTGGCTCCAATAAACTCTTGATGTGATCCAGCAGCTGGATATCATCGTGAGTGGGCGGGATGATTATCATTGATGCGTTCTGGAACATCGTGGCGCGTGAGTTCTTGTAGCCTGACAGATGTGTCCCGGCCATAGGATGTCCGCCGGCGTATGTGAATCCGTACTTGGCGGCGGCCTTCATTCCGCACTCCACTATCTTGCGCTTGGTTCCGCAGTCATCAATCACTACCGTACTATTGGATATCTCAGGAGCGTGCTCTTCAATCCATTTGCAGGCGGCATCAGGGGTGACTGCTATGTGTATCAAGTCACATTTCTTTATGTTCTTGGCGTCAAGTACGGCATCAAGAGTGCCCTCAAGCTCGGCAAAACGGCTTATTGACTCGTTCAGGTCAAAACCATAGACCGTCCAGCCGGCCTCCTTGTATGTCTTGGCAAGTGAGCCGCCTATCAATCCTAATCCTACTACTCCTACAATCATTTTTCAATTAAAAAGTTCGTTTTTGATTTTTGTCGCGATTCCCAATTTTCAATTTTCAATTTTCAATTAATCATACGATCTCTTTAAGGGCCTTAACCTTCTTTGCCACTTCATCAAACTGTGTCGGAGTGAGTGACTGAGCACCGTCACACAGGGCGTGCTCCGGGTCATTGTGTACCTCTATGATAAGACCGTCTGCACCGGCTGCAACAGCTGCCAGACTCATGGACGGCACCAGACGTGACTTACCTGTAGCGTGGCTGGGGTCAACAATTATGGGCAGGTGTGAAAGCTCTTTTACAACAGGTATGGCAGAGAGGTCAAGCACGTTACGGGTGTATGTATCGTAGCTGCGGATACCGCGCTCACACAGAATGATGTTCTCATTGCCGCCAGCCATAATGTATTCGGCGCTCATGAGCCACTCCTTGATAGTGCTGGAGAGACCGCGCTTGAGCAGTATGGGCTTGCGGGTACGGCCCAGAGTTTTAAGCAGTTCAAAGTTCTGCATGTTACGCGCACCCACCTGAATAAGGTCAACATCCTCAAACAGATCCAGATGTTTCTCACTCATTATCTCAGTTACTATAGGCAGGCCTGTAGCCTTGCGTGCCTTGCGCAGCAGTTCCAGACCATCGGCACCCATTCCCTGGAAATCATACGGAGATGTTCTGGGCTTGAATGCACCGCCGCGCAGCAGTGTCGCGCCCGATGCCTTAACGGCCTTGGCAATCTCTGTTATCTGCTGCTCAGATTCAACAGAACACGGACCGGCTATCATTGCAAAGTTGCCGCCACCTATCTTGACCTTGTTTTCACCTTCACCAATCTCAACTATAGTATCGGCGGGGTGGAAACGGCGGTTGGCGCATTTGAACGGTTCGCTGATGCGGGTAACGCTCTCGATGATGTCAAGACCGCTCAGCAGGTCAGGGTCTATGCGGCTGGTATCGCCAATCAGACCTATCACTGTCTGGAACTGACCTTCAGATATGTGAACATCTACTCCCTGGCCTTTGATCCAGTTTATAAGGTTTTTCTTTTGAGTCTCTGAGACTCCTGCTTTAAGTACTGCTATCATATTGTTTTGTTTTTATTATCGTCAGTTTTACATATCAAAAAAAGAACCCGAATCATTGATCCGGGCTCTCTGTTATTTATCATTTGTAGGCATACAACAAATTACCCGGCATATTGTCTGGTAAACCAAAAGTAATAGAAGTATGCGTTAGTTGATCTCATATCGGCCGCAAAGGTATGTAACATTTCAAGTCATTGTTACACTATATCCTTTTTTTAACATTTTTCGGCATATGCCGGGGAATGGACATTAATACACAAAAAACAACAATCCTCCTACCTTTTACTTTACTTGTTGACTTGCAAAAGATAAGATGAAACATAAAATGTCACGGATATGATCCGATCTATTCTCCGTTTAATTTAGTTGCTGTCAGAAATATCGCGAAAAAGTACGAATGCAACAACTGCTGTAATAACCAGGACTATTGTAACCATTAGATTAGTGAAATTTGCGCCGCGAAGATAATACAAGCCGAGCGAAAAACAAAATAAGCTGGCTCATTTTTTTCAGTGGCCCAAAGGCCCTTTTGGGTCACTTTGGGTCACGATTTGCCTGATTGGAGGATTTATCATACCTTTGGTTTGTTTTTCAAATTAAGCAAATAGATTAATGGCACAGACAACAGCAGATGACAAGAAAATCATCTTCTCAATGGTGGGGGTGAGCAAGCAGTTCCAGAACAACAAGCAGGTTCTCAAGGATATATACCTTAGTTTCTTTTACGGCGCCAAGATTGGTATCATCGGCCTTAACGGTAGCGGTAAGTCAACACTGCTCAAGATTATAGCAGGTATTGAAAAGAGCTATCAGGGGCAGGTGGTGTTCAGTCCCGGTTACAGCGTGGGCTATCTGCCGCAGGAGCCTCAGTTGGACCCTGACAAGACCGTCAAGGAGGTTGTGATGGAGGGTGTTCAGCAGATATATGATACCCTTAAGGAGTATGATGAGGTGAACCATAAGTTTGAGCTCCCCGAGTACTACGAGGACCAGGATAAGATGGATGCCCTTATGGCCCGCCAGGCTGAACTGCAGGATATGATTGATGCTACCGATGCATGGAACATAGACAACCGTTTGGAGCAGGCTATGGATGCTCTACGTTGTCCGCCCGAGGACCAGAAGACAGGTGTGCTGTCAGGTGGTGAGCGCCGCCGCGTGGCATTGTGCCGCCTGTTGTTGCAGCAGCCCGATATTCTGCTGCTGGATGAGCCTACCAACCATCTGGATGCTGAGAGCATACAGTGGCTGGAACAGCATCTGAACCAATATGCAGGTACGGTTATTGCCGTTACTCATGACCGATACTTCCTGGATAACGTGGCCGGCTGGATTCTGGAGCTTGACCGCGGTGAGGGTATTCCATGGAAGGGCAACTACTCAAGCTGGCTGGAGCAGAAATCACAGCGTCTGGCTCTTGAGGAGAAGCAGGCTTCAAAGCGCCGCAAGACTCTGGAGCGTGAGTTGGAGTGGGTACGCATGGCACCCAAGGCCCGTCAGGCCAAGGGAAAGGCCCGTCTGAACTCTTATGACAAGCTGATGAATGAGGATGTCAAGGCTAAGGAGGAGAAACTGGAGATATTCATCCCCAATGGTCCGCGTCTGGGTAACAAGGTTATCGAGGCCAAGGGCGTTGCAAAGGCGTTCGGTGACAAGCTGTTGTTTGATGACCTGAACTTCTCACTGCCGCCAAACGGCATTGTCGGTGTCATCGGCCCCAATGGTGCCGGTAAGACTACTCTGTTCCGCCTGATAATGGGTCTTGAAAAAGTTGACAAGGGTACGTTTGAGATAGGTGAGACCGTAAAAATCGCATATGTTGACCAGCAGCACAAGGATATCGACCCTGAAAAGAGTGTGTATCAGGTGGTGAGCGGCGGCAACGAGATTATCCGCATGGGCGGCCGTGACATCAACGCCCGCGCATATCTGGGCCGGTTCAACTTTACCGGCGCTGACCAGGAGAAGAAATGCGGCGTGCTGTCAGGTGGTGAGCGAAACCGCTTGCAGCTGGCTATGGCACTCAAGGAGGAGGGTAACGTCCTGCTGCTTGATGAGCCTACCAATGACATTGATGTGAACACCCTGCGTGCCCTTGAGGAAGGTCTGGATGACTTTGCAGGCTGCGCTGTCGTGGTAAGCCACGACCGTTGGTTCCTGGACCGCATCTGCACCCACATCCTCTCATTTGAGGGAGACAGCAAGGTGGTCTTCTATGAGGGCTCTTACTCGGAGTATGAGGACTACAAAATAAAGCAATTAGGATACCAAGAACCCAAGCGTATACATTATCGCAAGCTACAATAAATGTACCATTGGGGTCTGTCCCCTTTGGTATCATTTTCAAAAAGAGTACCAAAGGGGACAGACCCCAATGGTACATTTAGCCAGGGTTCCGAATCTGTTCAATTTTGTTTCATCGGGAAATATATGCATACAAAGTAAAACAGATTCTTAAAAAAGATGCTTATCTTTGACGTGACTATGAAGTGGTCATTAATTTTTACAATCAATAATTCCTTGTTCAATTATGAAAAAAGTATTCAATTCTTTGCTTGCACTGTCTGCAGTGGCAGTAATGGGGTGTTCAGGTTCAGCATCATTATCACCAGGTGAAATTGATGTTTTGACAGATTCAAAAATCTATGATGAGGGTGACCTTACCGAAATTGCCTGTGATTTCGTTGTAAAACCTCTTAAATCAGATGAGCCGTTGGATGGTATCGGCGGCATAAAGTTCTGGGGTGACAAGGCTTTTGCCCGTTCCAATGACAATCAGAAGTTACTCTGTTTTGACAATTACAATCTTTATGCAGTGCTGAACAAACTGGGGCGCGGTCCTGGTGAGTATACCTATCTGAGTGATTTTTCATACGATGCAAAAGATAACCTTATCTATATAGGTAATGATTCGCTCATCTGTGTATATGATGCCGAGACAATGAAGTTTATACGTAAACAGTTTGTCACTTTTGATATCCAGAATCTTCTGAATGTGGGAGACAAGATGCTGTATTACGGATTCTATATTGATGAGTCCAGAAAACTTGATGCGCTTGAAGGTTACAACGCCACCGAGTCTGTGATTCTGACCGATAGGGGCGAGTGGGATATTGAGAACCACTCAACCATTCTTAATCAGCACAGTTATTATCACAGGACAATATTTGGCTTTCCTCAGGTCTTCTATGTCAATCCCAAGAACATGTCATTCTGTCTTCCCGGTTATGTAAACAGGATAGTCACTTTTGATAATGATTCAACAACTGATGTATATCGGTTCATGTTGGCCTCAAATGACAGTGAGATCCTGGAAAAATATATGAAAGAAGAATCATTTGATGATATTTCTACTCAGGATTTAAATAGTGATTATATAAAATTGCTGATAAATGGTCCTTATCTGGAGAATATTTACAATATCATTGTTGATAAGAACACGATAAGTTTCAGAGTGAATTTTTACCCTAAGGGATTGGTTGGTGAAGAAGGGGTTACTCTTTTATATTGGGTTCATAATGAATCAGGAACCAAAGCATACAAGTCTTTGCGCATACCTGGCCTGGCTATGGATATAGAGCCCACAGGATGTCATGATAACCGTAATGTGGCTATCATTGAGAATCTGGGTGAGGATGCCATTGATGAGAACGCCAAGATGTCACCTTTAGCACAGCAAATCATTGATGAGCTCAAGAAGCAGAATGATGATAATCCTGTTTTGTTAGAGTTCCGATTCAAATAAACTCTCCGCAAAGGGGACGGTTCTGTTCGCGTTAGGGACGGTTCTGTTCGCGAACAGAACCGTCCCCGGTGAGAAAGAAGCGGCGGAACTCGGATTCAAAGTTTGGTGTAAGGATGTCCTTTCCAAGGGCATCCTTTATTTCTTGCATGGTCCAGAAACGGCCGCCGTCAAGTTCATCGGCACTGGGATTTACAGGGCCGTCATAGACGGTCTTGAAAACGTTGACCAGCTCTTTTTCAACCTTGCTTTCAAATACGTAGTGTCCCATAGAGACGGGATTCTCAACGCTGATGCCCAGCTCTTCCATTACCTCACGCCTGAAAGCCTGCTCAACGGTCTCTCCGTATGAGATGTGGCCTCCTACGGCGGTGTCCCACTTGCCGGGCTGGATGGGCTTCCAGTCAGGGCGGCGCTGCAGATAGAGTTCTCCCTTGGAGTTGAACAGGTGCAGATGTACTACGGGATGCAGAACCTTACGGCCGTCATGGGCCTCACCGCGCAGTATCTTGCCCAACACGTTTCCATCCTCATCAACTATGGGAAAGAGTTCGTTGTTGTTATCAGAGTTCATTCTTGTCAGCGTCTTGAAGTACGGGGAATTTGGCGCGGAAGCGTGCAAGACGCTCCATGTCAAGGTCTGCAGAGAGCATCTGCGGACGTTCATCGGTCTGGATGAGGGTCTCTCCGTAGGGAGTGATGATGGCACTGTGACCGGGGTAGAAACCAAAATCGTCACTGCCTGCGCGGTTTACTCCGATGGCATAGCACTGGTTCTCAATGGCGCGGGCGCGGAGTAGGGTGTCCCAGGCCAGAATGCGCTTATCGGGCCAGTTGGCGGGATAGAAAACGGCATCGTAGTCATCACGGTTGCGGCTGAATGTGGGGAACCGCAGGTCATAGCAGATGAGCAACAGTATTCTCAGACCTCTGAAACTGACCACAACACGGTCTGAGCCGGCTGTAAAATGCTCAGCCTCACCGGAGTATGTAAATAAATGGTGCTTGTCATAACAGGTCATTGTGCCGTCAGGCATGGCAAAGCAGAGACGGTTATAAATGCTGCCGTTTTCTGTTACGGGCAGTGTACCGCAGATAGCAGCATTAAGTTTTGATGCCTTGTCCTGCAGCCAGTTAACGATAGGGCCGTCCATAGTCTGGACCACGTCTGCGGGGTCAATATATTGTCCGGTAGCGAACATCTCCGGTAAAACATATATGTCTGCACCGCATCCGCCACCTATTATCTGATCCAGATCTGTAAGGTTTTGTTTCCAGTTACCTTTCTCCGGGGCATTTTGTACTATTGAGATTTTCATTAGAGGATAGTGTCGTTATTTTGTAAGTTGCTTGACAGGGAATGTGAAATATGTATTGGGGTAGGGTTCATCCTTGAGCGTAAAATGCCACCATTCACTGTCAAGTGCTTTGAATCCGTGACTTATCATTGCTGTGCGCAGAATCATTCTGTTGCAGAACTGCTCCTCAGTAAGTTCTCCGCCTGTATATGTCTGGGTTGTGGGGTCTCCGCAGTAATCGGGGTGGCTCTCATGACCGAACCAGTCAAATGTTCCGCCCATATCAACTTCTTTCTCCAAATTCATGTCAAACAGCGTAAGGTCCACGGTTGATCCGCGCGTGTGGCCTGATTTTTCCATGATATATTCCTGCTCAAACAGAACGGATTTGTCAAGGTTGGGGTAGAAATATTTTTTCATGCGTGTATCCGTAATATCGGCAGCCCAACGGACAAAGTGATCTACTGCACATTGCGGACGGTATGCATCAAATATCTTGATCCGATAGCCTTGACGTATAAGGTCATCGCTGACGGCCTTAAGGCTGTCTGCTGCACGGCGAGTCAAAAGGGCTGTAGGTTCCAGATATCCGTCAATCCTTTGACCTACAAAGTTATAAGTTCCAAAATATCTGATTTCTAGGATTGCATCGGGAATCACGTCTGTGAGCGTTACAAAACCGCTGGAATCAGATGATGCGTTATTGTGTGAGCATGAGGTTATTGTGAGCCCGATTGCTATGAAAACAGATAGTAAATGTTTTACTTTCATAAGTAACATTTTATGATTTGCAAAATTACTTTATTTCCAGATTCATATCCTCTGTATTGCTGTGAATGTTCAGTTGATTCATGCTGGCCACATGTTGCTCTTCAGCATCCGATATAACTGATTCATAGCCGGTCAGGGCCGCAAACGGCGAGAACTGTGCCGCCCGGTTGTAGAGCGGCATAGGCTTATGTATGGCCGATGTATGGTGCGGCATCTCCAGAATATCCTCGTATCTCTTATCCATCGTCAATTATTTACGCCTTATGTCCTCCCACCTGCTTGTTCCGTTCCCGAGCCGTAGAGCCCTCCTCAAAATTCATCCCCCTCAATATTGAGTTCTTGCCATATTTGTTACGTATGGCCAGCACCGCCTCCTGACGGCGCCGCTCACGCCCGTCAGTGGGCGCGTTCTCACCAAACATATCCAGTTGTCGAGGCTGGGCATCGGCCTCATGGATTACATTCTGTGCCGTCACATTGAGCCTGCGTACTGTAAGCTTGGGGTTGACAATGCGGTTATACAGTTTTGTGACAGCCTTAAGTATGTATTCTGATGATGACGTATGCCCGTTCAGGTCAACTGAGCCGTGGGCCGGCTTGGGTACCTTCCGGCCGTAATAATCGGTTGCTACGGGGCCCTCATACTCTATGCCGGGCTGCTCCAGATTGCCGGAATCATAACTTATGTAGAGGGTTATTCGGTCGGTGACAAGACGTTTGCTGACAAGGTCAAACACCAGGGAGTCTGTCATCTCCTTGGCTATGAGGCGTCCTTTCTTGAAATCATACGGCTCAGACAATACCTGGCCGGAGCTGATGCTGTTTACCTGTGGCTTGTAGGCCTTTATATCTGCCATAGTGCAGGGCTCCCATCCCCAGGCGTGGTCAATGATGAGCTCTGCATTTACTCCAAACAGACTGTACAGTTGCTCTTCCCACTGCGGATATGTGGAGTAGAGGGCAACATCGCCCATGGTGCGCATGCCGTAGCTCTCAAGCTTGGCTGCTATTCCACGCCCTATGCGCCAGAAATCTGTGAGCGGGCGGTGATTCCACAGCTGCCGGCGGTAGCTCATCTCATCAAGTTCAGCTATGCGCACGCCGTCCTTATCGGCTTCAGTATGCTTGGCCACTATATCCATTGCCACTTTGGCCAAATAGAGGTTGGTGCCGATGCCAGCCGTAGCTGTAATGTTTGTTTCAGAGAGCACATCGCTTATCATTAGTCTGGTGAGTTCATGGGCGGAACACTTGCGTATCCTGAGATAATCCGTCAGGTCTATGAATACCTCATCTATTGAATATACATGAATATCCTCTGGCGCTACATATCTGAGGTAAATGGAGTATATCTTGCTGCTTACCTGCATGTAAAGGGCCATCCGGGGTGGGGCGGTGATGTAACCTAGTGCAACGGTAGGGTCAGACAGAACCTTAAGGTTGTCGCTTGAAGGCTCGCCAAGTTTATGGCCAGGGGCATTACGGCGGCGTTCCTCATTAATCTGACGTACGCGCTGCACCACCTCAAAAAGGCGTGCGCGGCCACCTATGCCGTATGTCTTGAGTGACGGTGATACAGCCAGGCAGATGGTCTTGTCAGTGCGTGAGGCATCGGCCACCACAAGATTGGTGGTAAGCGGATCAAGATCCCGCTCAGCGCATTCTACTGATGCATAGAATGATTTGAGGTCAATAGCCGCGTATATCCTGCCCTTGTTCTCCATACTACAAAAATAGGTTTATTTTCACTCATTTCTTACTATTTCGCTATTTTTGCCATAATCAAATGAGCGGACAGATTTCATTAAGGAAAGCTACGGCGGATGATGCGCGGTTCATAGCTGAGAATGTGCTGCGTGCGCTCCACATTGAGGAGGCAAATGAGCAGCATATTGAGCATCTGGCTGGAATATGCCGCCGTGAAGATACCCTCTACAGCTGGTGTAACGCTACTATTGCACTTTATGATGATGTTCCTGCCGGCCTGATGGTTGCATATGACGGGGCCCGATACAGCAGGATGCGTAACATCACATTTCCCATGATCCGGATGTATGTTGGTGATGATTACGCCAATATGGACGATGAAGCCCGCCCTGGTGAATATTATCTGGACTCACTTGCCGTCCTGCCCCAATATCGCCATAAGGGGATAGCATCTGCATTAATTAAGGAGATGCTCCGTATGCGTGATGAATCCGGCATTCCACTGGCCACAATAGCCGTTGACCCTGACAATGACACCGCTTACAGTCTCTATACCCATCTGGGTTTCCGTCACGACGGTCAGATAACCGTATTCAGCACCACCTATCATCGGCTGGTCTGTCTCTAGTGCGATTTATTTGCTACCTTTATACCCTGTTGTTGCAATTTGATGAAGGCAGATATAGCATACGTTCAGGAAAAGTTCCGGGAGTTTAACCGCCGGATGTTTGACGGTAAGCTGTCTGAACCTCCTATGGCTGTTACCAATGCCAAGACATACCTGGGTGTATGTGCGTTCCGCAAGCACCGTAAGTGGAACGGAAAGCTGGAGTATTCAGATTTCAAGATACGTATCAGCAAACGATTTGACTTACCTCAGGAGGAGATTGATGACACAATCATCCACGAGATGATCCACTACTGGATAGGTCTTTATAGTCCGGCCGATATGCCCGGCCACAGTCCATTATTCCGCAAGATGATGGCCGATATCAATCAGCGTTTCGGCCGTCATATCCGTGTGTCACATCGTCTCAGCGCCGAGCAGCAGGACCTGGCATTTGATAATCGGCCCAAGAAACATATAGTGGCCAGCGTAGTGCTGAAAGACGGCCGCACCGGCATTAAGGTAATACCCTGCTTGGAGCGTCACATCCGCCGTTATCGCCGAGGCATGATGGCCAGCGGCAAGGTCAGTTCCATAGAGTTCTACCAAACCACAGACCCTTTCTTCAACCGATTCCCCAGTTCATCGGCCTTCAAAGTCTATTTCCTGAATCCAGCTGTCATAGCAGAACATCTCCGCACCGGGGACGGTTCTGTTCGCGAACAGAACCGTCCCTAGTGCGGGACATCTTACTTTATGTGATACTGCAGGAATACGGGATTGCCGTCACAGCCTTCAATCTCTTTCTTGATCTGTTTGCCTATGGGAGTGAGTTTCTCCTCATCGTTGATATCCATTCCGAATATGGTATTGTAGGTAGTGACGTAATAATCTTTATACATGAAGGTGGGGAATACATAGCCGTCAAATCCTGGCATTGATACCTGATATCGGCTTACATCATTCTTCTTGATTACATTCAGCACAGTCTGAGGGAAGTCTATAAAGCTCCAGAACATCATTCTGTTACCGGAGTAAATGAAATGATAACCTCCGTTGCAGTAGGATTCCTTGTTTCTGTAATCCATCATGGGCTGCAACTTCTGAATGACAAAATTGATATCGCTTGTGCTACCGACGGGCATTTCCCTTAAAAGAACATTCTCCGGTATTCTCCATTTTTCATCATATCTGAATGAGAGCATTGCTCTGGCGCTGTCATTAAGGAACATGTACACGACATTGTCATCCTCTCCGGGCCCGGGGACCACGAACCAGATTGAATCGCCGCTCTGATAATTACTTCCCTCGTCATTCTGGAAATAGCTCTGGGCATAATCCATCGGGCAAATCAATTTTCCCAACTCACCCGTCTCAGCGTCAATAAGAAAAAGACCTTGATGTATCAGGCCGTCTTCTCCATCGTAAGAACCGTTGGCAAGCAGCATTCTGCTGTTTATTGCATGCATTCCGGTGTTGCCTGAGAATTCAGGGGTTTCACCCATGTAGGTACCGTTCAATCCCTGGTATCTCAACAGCCTGCCATCTATTGTGTGGACGAATAGAATGCTGTCCTTTGGGTAATATGTAAAGTCATTGATATATGTATATTCTCCGTGTCCTCTTCCGTACTTTTCCAACACAGAGATTACAGAATCTCCTTTTATCCAATAGATTGTACGATGATCCTCTGAAATACCGAAAACAAGATCATCTATGCCGTAAAACATCTCTATCCCCTTCAACAGGCAGGAACTCTTTAAGGAGAACACCTGGATATCAGTAGCAATATCCTCAAAGTTAACCTCCTCAATAATGTCATCGGATAATAGAATGGAGGTACTTTTGTTACCGGAACATCCCAACAGGGATAAAAATGCAAGGACTAAAATTGATTTTCTCATAATTGATTATTGGATTAGTTACAAACAATGCAAAGATAATCAACTTCTATCAGGAATAAGACAATCCGAGTCAACCTTTTTTAGGGAAACGCATTTTGCAACAGTTTTGCAACGCTTTTTTCTTGCATCAGGATTAATGGAGGGATACTTTTGTCACAAAAACAAAAGCATATGAAGACTTCAAGATTCTTTTCCGTTGCGATGTTGCTCTTGGTTGAGGCAGCCGCAACCATAGTGTTTGCACAGGAGTCACGGCAATCCTCATTGCAGAATGATTATGTTGATCTGGGCCTGAGTGTAAAGTGGAGTACGGTCAATCAGGGTACCACTGAATTAAGGCCCTACGGCTGGTATAGCAAATGGACCGATGCTATGGCCATCAGCAACTCTGACGGAAGCCGTATGGCAACCAGGGCTGAGTGGAATGAACTGTTCAGTTGCTGCACATGGGAGTGGACTGAACAGAATGATATAACAGGCTATCTTGTTACAAGCAATATAGAAGGATATACTGACAGAAGTATATTCCTGCCGGCTGCCGGTTGGCTGAAGGGTGGCAATATCGTCAATCAGATGAAAAATGCATCATATTGGAGTCATGATGCGGGCGTGCAGCCGCTGTATGAATCGGCTTATTTCCTGAATATGACAAGTGAGTTTGCCGAATGGCACGTTGAGAGGCGTGATGCACAGTATTCCGTGCGTATGGTGATGCCTGTCTCCGGGCGTGATGTTACAAACATATCGTTAGATAAAAAGGAGATCACAATCAGTGAGGGTTCAAGCACCAGGCTCAATGTCACTATGGATAAAGGCAAGCGTAACGTAAACAGCGCATGTACCTGGACATCGGCCAATGAATCAATAGTACATGTTACTGATGAC
Organism: uncultured Bacteroidales bacterium; assembly: GCA_902763885.1. Taxonomy (GTDB): domain Bacteria; phylum Bacteroidota; class Bacteroidia; order Bacteroidales; family Bacteroidaceae; genus Colenecus. The sequence goes on from CACWTU010000008.1 coordinate 63,077, forward strand.
GGCCTTATTATGGCTGTCAAACCGGGCAAATGTGTAATCACTGCAAATGCTTACGGTAAGAAGGCCAAGTGTACCGTTACGGTCACGCCCCATGAGATGGAGTTTGTGGATCTGGGCCTGAGCGTGTTGTGGGCCAGCTGTAATATAGGTGCCGACAAGCCTTCTGATGACGGTGGTTATTATGCATGGGCTGAACTGGAGCCTAAAGAGAGTTTCTATTGGGACAACTACAGTCACTGCACCTTTGACGGAACCCAGATAATGGACAAATATACTATCTGGTATGAAAATGTACGTAATGGCGATAACTTGAGTCATCTTGAACCGATGGATGATGTGGCTCAGGTGCTGTCAGGGGGAGAATGGCATATCCCTACAGCTGCTGATTTCCGGGAGCTGACAGACAACTGCAGTTGCAGTATCAAAACGGTAAACGGTGTCAAGGGCGTTGAATTCAGGAGCAATGTTACGGGATTTAAGGATAAGAGCATTTTCATTCCCTATTCAGGATGCATAGACGGCAGTGAGACATCGGGCAGGGAACGTGAGTATTACCTTTGGTCATCAACTGTAGCGCAGGGGCTGAAGGCTGCATATATGACCACCGATATTGAGTCAAGTGAATTTCGCTTTGGTAGAGACGGAACAGGGCTGATACCTGAGATCAATAGCATAAAACTAAGGTATGTTGGAATGAACATACGTCCCGTAAAGAGTCATCCAGCCGATAAGTTCACATCATTGTCACTGCCTGCTGAGCATTGGGATTTGAGTTATGGCGAGATTAGGGAAATGGAGGTAAAGATGATGCCTGCGGGGCGTACGGTCAATGATGAGAACATAACATGGAGTTCAACAGATCCCAGCGTGGCAGCGGTGGCAAACGGTAGCCTTACCGCGGTGGGAAATGGTAGCTGCACTATCACGGCACAGGTTGAAGGCCGTAAGGTTCAGATGTCCGTGACAGTCACTCTGCCTATGCCCGATGCCGTTGACCTGGGTCTGAGCGTCAAGTGGGCATCGGCCAATATCGGTGCCAAAGGACCTCGTGATAACGGAGCCTACTTTGCCTGGGGTGAGACAAGTCCAAAAACCGGACTCTATTCTGTTTATAACTACAAGTTCTATAACCGTAATGGTGGCGGATGGACCAAATATAATTTTGGTGATGGATGGAGGGGTAACAATAACTATCGGATAGACTGCAAGGAGAATCTTGACCCTGAGGATGATGCTGCAGCAGTCCTGCTTGGAGGAGGCTGGAGTATGCCTACTGCCGATGAGGTCTGGGAACTCAGGAACAAATGTACCTGGACCAGAGTTGTGGATACTATAGAGTCACTTGATATTAAAATAACTACAGGTTATCTGATTACCAGTAATGTACCTGGGTATGAGGGGCGTAGCATATTCCTGCCCAGTGCAGGCTCTATAGATGAGTTTCCGCGCGCAAAACCTAAGGAAGGTGAGGTTGTGATAAGTGGCGGTGCATATTACTGGTCATTAAACCAGTTCGTGAAACTGGGCGATTTTGCTTCTTTCAGATCTGATGGTTATCCCATAAGGCCGGTGCTGGATGATTCCAAAGATGCCAAGCCCAGTATTGCTCCTGATCCTGTAAAGCCATTGAACCATAATGCAAAGGTGGACCTGGGCCTTAGCGTGATGTGGGCTGACTGTAATGTGGGTGCAAACCGTCCAGAGGAGCTGGGAGCCCGTTTTGCCTGGGGTGAGACAACAGAGAAGACCTATTATGCCAGTAGTAACTACAAGCACATGAAATACTTTGAGAATGAAAACTGGTATTGGTATTCAAAGTACGTAAACGGTGCTAATCATAGTGAGACATATATTGACTGGAAGACCCGTCTTGAGCCGGAAGATGATGCTGCTCATGTGAACTGGGGCGGAAAGTGGAGAATGCCCACCAAGGAGGAGTATGTGGAACTGTATGAGAACTGCCAGTGGACTGAGGCTACTGTCAACGGCGTCAATGGTTTTATTGCCACCAGCAAGGTTCCGGGATATACGTCAAATTCCGTTTTCTTTCCAATCCCGGATCCTGTGAACCTTCGGACCGATGGCAGATATATGACGGCTGATTTGAGCTCAATATCTACAACCAATTGTGCAGCTTTTATTATGGACTATTCTGAATTCGGAACAACTGATGAGGTGAAATTGAGTGGCGGCCGTTATGACGAATGGGGAGAATTCTGGTCAAAGTTCCATATCGGTACAATCAATAGGGCGGTTGGAGCCTGTGTCCGTGCCGTCTGTCCGCACTAGGGACGGTTCTGTTTGCGTTGGGGACGGTTCTGTTCGCGAACAGAACCGTCCCCATTGCGTTACTCCAGAGTTTCTCTTTTAAGGCTCTCTATGTACTTGTCTATGCGGCGCAGCTCATCGGGGATGCGGATGTTCTGCGGGCAGTCACGCTCGCAACGGCGGCAGGCAATGCAGTGGTCGGCCTGGCGTACTGTGGGAATAGCCTCATTATAAGCCAGCAGATACTTGCGGCGGGCGCGTGCATAGTGCTCCTGCTCCTTGCTCTTTACGTATGTACCTGCGGTGATATTGTCATTGTAGAACTTGAATATGCCGGGAATGTTGATGCCGTACGGGCAAGGCATGCAGTAGTTGCAGGCGGTACACTTTACCAGCGGGTAATCCTCCATCATAGTGGCAATGTCAAGCAGCATCTTCTTCTCCTCCTCATCAAGCGGTTGGAAATCAAGGAATGACTCCAGGTTATCCTGCAGGTGCTCCATATAAGTCATGCCGCTCAGGGCGCAGAGCACACGCGGGAAACTGCCTACATAACGGAATGCCCACGATGCAATTGAGCGCTCAGGTTCACGCTCCTTGAGTTTATCGGCAATCTGTGCCGGTACGTCCGATAGCGCTCCACCACGTAGAGGTTCCATAATCACGATTGGAATCTCACGCTTGTCAAGCTCGGCATAGAGATAATCGGCACGGGTATTGCGGCCGTTGGGGTGTTCCCAATCCACGTAGTTCATCTGGATCTGGACAAAGTCCCAGTGGTACTGGTCATGTAAGGCAATTATCTGGTCAAAGCCTTCCTTGTTACCGTGGAATGAGAATCCCAGATTGCGGATATGACCTGCCTCACGTTCCTTTAGCAGGAAATCCATTGCCCCGGTATCCTTGAATCGTGTATTGAAGTCATTCAGGGTACCTATACCGTGCAACAGGTAATAATCCAGATAATCAGTCTTGAATATCTCAAGTGATTTACGGTACATGGCAACGCAGCCCTCATATGACGTAGCGTTGAAAACCGACATTTTGGTAGCAATCTTCCAGCTCTCACGCGGATGGCGGTTAAGGGCCTCTGCTGTGGCGCGCTCGCTGTCACCTCCCAGATATACGGGTGATGTGTCAAAGTAGTTCACTCCATGCTCCAGTGCAAAGTCAACCAGACGGTTAACCTCTTCCTGGTCAATCACGTTACGGCCCTGTTCATTACGTTTCTGCGGCCAGCGCATACAACCGTATCCCAGCACGCCTATGCCGGGATAGTTCTGCAGCATCTCTCCATGCAGGTCCTTGTTTGATGTGCCAGCCTTACCGGCATTCTTTGCAGCCTTGGGGGTGCAGGAATCAAGAGCCACTGCGGCTGCACCTGCTCCCATATATTTTATAAAATCTCTTCTGTCCATTGTATATCAGGCATTGTGGTGAATAGAAAGTCCGTTTACGGTGATGGCGCTGATGGGGCGTGACGGGCAGAGGTTCTCACATGCTCCGCAGCCTATGCAGCGGTCCTCAACAACGGTTGGAATCTGATTTCCCGACGGGCAGTGATATGCACAGTTACCGCAGCTGTCCTTTCCCGTAGCAGGCAGACACAGGTCAAGGTTGACCTTAGCCACACCTATGCGGATGGTCTGTTTCTGCTCCACACTTACAGGTTTGATGGCACCTGCAGGGCAAACCTGGCTGCATGCGGTACATTCCGGACGGCAGTAGCCGTTCTCATAGCTCATGACAGGCTGCAGGAAATGTTCCATGTCCGATGACGGGCGCAACACACCGTTCTTGCAAGCGCTGACACAAAGCTGACAGGCGGTACAGTGGTCATAGAAGTTCTTGACGCTGCCGGCACCGAACGGCACCAATCTTTCAGAGCGCTCAGGTGATTTCTTGGCAATGATGTCAGCCAGACCTCCGTGCATGTGGTCCTGCGCATTGGCAGCTGCACTTGCTGCCACTACGGCGCCGGTTACCAGGAATGCGCGTCGGCCCTCATCCACGGGCTCATCGGCCTTAACGGCACAATCCTTTCTGTTGCAGACCGTCTTGAATTGTATTACTCCCTCCTGACAAGTCTTTATGCAGTCAAAGCAATCTACACAGCGGCTATAGTCTATCTTGTGGTTCTTGGTGTCTATACATCCGGCCTTGCAGCCTCGTCCGCACTTGCCGCAGTTAATGCACTTATTCTCATCAATCTGAAGGCGGAACATTGAGAAACGGCTGAAAAAACTCAATATCGTGCCTACAGGACAGATGGTGTTGCAATACTCACGTCCCCATGTCCATGCGCTAACGCAAATGATGATGAGTGTTAGCAGTCCGGTAAGCAGCAGAGGCAGTGTTACTGAACCCGATGCGGTAGCCACTATAGAATGCACCATACGGCCGTAAGCACTATACGGAGCAATCAGCGCAATCAGCATCTGGCCGCTTGCCACCAATGAAACGATGGAGAGTACCAGAACTCCGTAGCGCACCCACTTGTGCTCACTGCGGTATTTGAATTTGAACCTCTTTTTCTTTTTGAACAGTTTCTCCAGTTTGCGTCTAGTCCATATTACAAGATCCTGGAATACACCCAATGGGCAGATAACAGAACAATAGATGCGTCCCACCAGCAATGTGAGCAGCACTACACCAATTACAACGGCAAGGTTTAAGGCAAGCAGTGAGGGCAGGAATTGCAGTTTTGCCATCCATCCCCACCAGTCATGTCCTATTCCGATAAACAGCAACGTGATTCCGATCAGGAAGAGCGTTGCAAGAAAAATTCTTGTTTTTCGTAACATATTTGGTTTGTTGGATTTTTCGTTAATCCGGTTTAAATGTCCTTTACTTGTCAAAGATAGCAAAAAGTTTAATATGTATTGCCTCATAAGAAATAATCCTGTTGCGTACTTTGCAACCGGGTTGCAAGGGTGGGGGTGTACCTTTGCAGCGGAAATCAAAAAAAGTACGCTATATGATACACGAACATCACCATCATCACGAGAATGAATGCTGCGAGCATGAACATCATCATGAGCACAATCACGAGCATGAGCACCACCATCATCATGAAGAGGAAGAGGAGGGCAGAGGCCGTATCATCAAGATAGTCTCCTCTACAGTATTGCTGATTGCTGCTGCAATCATTGAGAGAAAGACCAATTGGGCCGATTGGCAGTATCTGCTGCTGTTCCTGGTGCCTTATCTTATTGTAGGCTGGGAAACCCTTAAGGAGGCCGCCGAGGGTCTGATGGAAGGTGAGGCGCTGAGTGAGGACTTCCTTATGAGCATAGCCACTATAGGCGCGCTTGCCATTGGATTCATGCCAGGTGCCGAGACGCAGTTCCCTGAGGCCGTATTTGTTATGTTGTTCTTCCAGATTGGCGAGATGTTTGAGGAGGTGGCCGAGGGCCGAAGCCGCAAATCCATATCGCACCTTATGGATATACGTCCCGATACCGCCAACGTGGAGCGTGACGGAGAGATATTCAAGGTGGCCCCTGATATGGTAAGGGTGGGTGAGATAATAGTTATCCGCCCGGGTGAGAAGGTCCCCATGGACGGAGTAGTGATTGAGGGTACATCAAGCCTTGATACTGTGGCTCTTACGGGTGAGAGCGTGCCGCGTGGCGTACAGAAAGGTGATGAGATACTCTCCGGCTGCGTAAACCTGAACGGACTGCTCAAGGTACGCACTACAAAAGCGTTTGCTGAATCCACCGTATCAAAGATCCTTGACCTGGTGGAGAATGCCGCCAGCAGCAAGAGCCGCAGCGAGAGTTTCATTACAAAGTTTGCCCGTGTATATACTCCGATAGTTGTGGGCTTAGCAGTATTGGTTGCTGTAATACCCAGCCTGATAACCGGTGAGTGGGCTACATGGATATACCGCGGACTGCTGTTCCTGGTGGTATCGTGCCCGTGCGCTCTGGTGATATCGGTCCCGCTTACGTTCTTTGGCGGACTGGGCGGCGCATCACGCAAGGGTATCCTTATCAAAGGTTCAAATCTGCTTGACAAACTGGCCGGCGTAAAGACGGTTGTGTTTGACAAGACCGGAACGCTCACGGAGGGAGTGTTTGAGGTGACTGCCGTACATCCTCAGGAGATTGACAACAATGAACTGTTGCACCTGGCCGCACATGTGGAGCGTCACTCCACACATCCCATAGCAATGGCGCTGCGCAACGCCTATCCCGATGAACAGGATGATTGCGTGATAGCTGATGTCCAGGAGACCGCCGGTCACGGAATAATAGCCAATGTAAACGGCAGGAGCGTGGCTGTAGGCAACAGCAAGCTGATGGAGAAGGTTGGGGCAGAGTGGCGCCCGTGCCATCATGAAGGAACCATCATCCATGTGGCAATTGACGGCAAGTATGCCGGTCACATAGTGATATCGGACCGCATCAAGGAGGATTCAGCTTTAGGCATAGCGCTGCTTAAGGATGCCGGTGTAAACAAGACCGTGATGCTTACCGGTGACCAGGAGCATGTGGCAGCCGCCGTGGCCAAAAAGGTTGGTGTGAGTGAGTATCATGCCCAACTGCTTCCGGCTGATAAGGTATCGGAGGTTGAAAGACTGCTGGCAGGTGGAACATTGGCCTTTGTAGGTGACGGCATAAACGATGCTCCGGTACTTACCCGCGCGGACATCGGAATAGCAATGGGGGCACTTGGATCAGATGCAGCAATTGAGGCTGCCGATGTGGTGCTGATGGATGACAAACCGTCCAAGATAGCAATGGCCGTAAAGATAGCCCGCCGCACAATCCGTATAGCCAAAGAGAATATCTGGTTTGCCATAGGAATCAAGGTTCTGGTACTGCTGCTTGCCATACCCGGCCTGGCCACGATGTGGATGGCGGTCTTTGCCGATGTAGGCGTAACCGTCTTGGCTGTGCTGAACGCGATGCGCGCTCTGAAGTGACCCAAAGGGGACTGTCCCCTTTGGGTCAAAAAAAAAGCAAAAGAACGCAGAAGGAAACGTCTCTATTGTGTATATTCGCAAATCATAAACCCTACTGTATGAAAACTAAACAATTACTGACCATCATTGCGGCAATTGCATTGTGTGCCGCACCTGCCGTAGCGCAGGAGAGTGTTCCCGTTTACAAGAACACCAACTATTCATTCCAGGAGAGGGCGGTAGACTTGGTGTCACGCCTTACATTAGAAGAGAAACAGGCCCTTTTGGGCAATAACATGGCCGCTGTTCCACGCTTAGGTATTAAACAGTATAACGTGTGGAGTGAGGCTCTGCACGGTGTGCTGTCAGGTGCCAACGCATCGGTGGGCCTGCAGGGACCTACATCATTCCCCGGCAGTGTGGCATTAGGTTCCACCTGGGATCCTGATCTGCTGGAGCTTGAGGCATCGGTCATAGCCGATGAGGCACGTGCCATATTCCAGACAGGCACCAAGGGACTTACGTTCTGGAGTCCGGTGGTGGAGCCTATCCGCGACCCGCGTTGGGGCCGTACCGGTGAGAGCTACGGTGAGGACCCGTTCCTGGCTGCAGTCATGTCAAGTGGATTCGTGCGCGGTATGATGGGCAATGACCCCGTTTATATGAAGGCCGTTCCATGTGCCAAGCACTATTTTGCCAACAACAGTGAGTTTGACCGTCACGTAGGCAGTTCCAATATGGACAGCCGCGATATGCGTGAGTTCTATCTCTATCCTTATAAGGAACTGATAGAGAAGGATAATCTGCCATCCATCATGTCATCATACAATGCTGTGAACCATGTACCTACGTCAGCCAGTGCATTGTATCTGGACACCATAGCCCGCCGCACATACGGTATGAAGGGCTACGTGACAGGTGACTGCGCCGCCATTGAGGATATCTATACTGGTCACTACTATGTGGAGACTGCAGAGGAGGCTACTGCCGCCGGACTCAAGGCCGGTGTTGACTCTGACTGCGGAAGCGTATATCAGCGTTATGCCCTGAGCGCACTTGAGAAAGGTCTTATCACTGAGGCCGATATGGACCGTGCGCTGGTTAATATGTTCATTATCCGTATGCGTACCGGTGAGTTTGACCCGCTTATGAAGGTGCCGTATGCCAACTTCCCGGCCAGCACCGTCAACTCAGAGCGCAGCCAGGCCATCGCACTTGAGGTGGCAACACGTACTCCCGTCCTGCTCAAGAACGAGCATGTTCCGGGCAAGGCAAACAAGGCTCTGCCTATAAGCCTCAAGGATATAAAGAGCATCGCACTTATCGGCCCGCAGGCTGACCGTGTTGAACTTGGACCGTACTCCGGACGTCCGGAGCAGTCAAGCCGTACAAGCCCATACGCAGGTATCAGCAAGTACATTGCAGACAAGGGACTGGATATTGAGGTTACCCTGGCACAGGGCGGAAGCACCAAGAGTAAAAGCAACCTGCTTTACGTAGCCTATTTTGACCTGGAGAAGGCCGATGGCAGCAAGAGTCATCATGACGCTACCAAGTACACCTCTTCATCAGATGGTATAACCGTTGGTTCCGGTATGGGCACAGAGGAACAGGTACGTTCCATTGATGACGGTTCATGGACCGCGTATGAGAACGTTGACCTTATCAATGTTGACAAGATAACCATCGGTGCAAATATCCCCACTGAAGGTGGTATCATTGAGGTACACGTAGGCTCACCTGAGGGTAACCTGATAAGCACCATTGAGGCTACCCGTGCATCGGGCAAGCGTGTGGGTGGCGTTTATGGCGCCAGCACTCCCATGGAGGGTAAGGTGAACCGTCTGGGTTACAACGGGCCGCAGACTCTTTATCTGGTCTATAAGGCACCTGAGGATGATGAGATTGCAGAGGATGTTGTTGAGGCTGCACGTAAATCGGACGTGGCCATAGTATTTGTAGGTACTGATGAGAATACCGCAACTGAGGAGGCTGACCGTCTGACTCTGAACCTGCCGGGTAACCAGGTCAAGCTGATACAGGCTGTGGCAAAGGAGAATAAGAATACCATCGTGGTGATGCAGACGTTAGGTTGCGTTGAGGTGGAGGACTTCAAGAATCTGGAGAATATCCCAGGTATATTGTGGACAGGATACAACGGTCAGGCGCAGGGTGCTGCCATTCCTATGGTGCTGTTCGGTGATGTTACTCCCGGCGGTAAGTTGAACGCTACATGGTATAAGTCAGTCAAGGACCTGCCGCCTATCACTGATTACACTCTGCGCGCCGAGAACGGCAAGCCCGGACGTACGTTGTGGTACTTTACCAAGCCGGTATCATACGAGTTCGGTTACGGTCTGAGCTACACCACATTTGAATACTCTGATTTCCAGATAAGCAAGAGCAACATTACTCCCAATGACAAGATTACCATAAGTCTTAACGTAAAGAATACCGGTGACTTTGACGGTGATGAAGTGGTGCAGATCTATATGACCACACCGGACAGCCCTGCATCACTGCAGCGTCCTATCAAGAGGCTCAAGGGATTCAAGCGCGTAACCATTCCGCGCGGACAGACCCGCTTGGTAGAGATTGAGATTGACTGCGCTGACCTGTGGTTCTGGGATATGAAGAATGACCGTATCACATATGATTCCGGCCGTTATATATTTGAGATAGGCTCATCTTCAAAGGATATCCGCGGAACCGTATCTGCCAATATGAACGGACGCTTTAATCCGCAACTCAAGACCGTGGTGGCCGATTGCCGCGTATCAGTCCTTGAGATTGGCCAGACAGCTCAGACACAGACATCGGCCTGTCTTACTGATGACTCATTCATAGGATTGGACAAGGCTACTGTTAAGTACGTTAGCAGTAATCCGTCTGTGGCCAGTATCAATGCTTCCGGCCTGCTTACTGCAGTAGGTCCCGGCATAGCTACCATAACAGTAAGCGTGACATACGGCGGCAAGACGGTAAGTGATACCTATTCTGTCAAGGTTAACGCAGATCTTTCATTGGCTACACTCAAGAATGCAGGCAAGTCTCTGCTCAAGCCTGGCCGTAACCAGTACAGCGTGCTGGGTAAGATGTCATCAAAGGTTACAGCCTCAGCCAAGTCATCAAAACTGAGCGTAAATGTGGAGCAGGCTCCTACAGTACCCGGAACTGCTGTCGTAACAGTATCAGAGCCTGTAACCGGTGATGTACAGAGCTATTATGTGAACTTTGGCACTAAGGGCGTTCCTGATGAGTTCAATAACAACAGTCTGGGCAGTCAGTGGAAAGTGATACGCCGCAATGATGAGAATCTTTGGATAGATAACGGCTGGTTGTCGATTATCGCTGAGACAGGTGATATAAACGGTACGTCTGACAACGCAGCCAACATGATTCTTCAGAGCGCCAATACTGACTGGACAATTGAGACCAGACTCGCCACAAACGCTGTTCCTGTTTCTGCACAGAATGCCGGTCTGGTAGCTTATCAGGATGATTCACATTTTGTAAAACTGGTTTATACCGCCGCCGGATTCCGTCGTGGCCAGCAGGCAGCAGCACCAGCACCTGCTTCAGGGAACGTGCAACTCTATGTTGAGGAGAACGGATCATCCAAGAGCACGGTAAGTGTGAGCTTGGCAGGGGCCGAAATCAAGAATAATAACATATATCTTAAACTTGACAAGGACGGCAGTATCTACACTGCATATTACTCAGTTGACGGAAAGAGTTGGGTTCAGGCCGGTCAGGCTGACATCTCGCTTAAGGATATCCAGGCTGGAGTGATGGCATGTCAGGGCGTGATGAACATGCGTATGGGTATGCGTCCTGGCGGGGCAGCCGCCGCAGCACCGGCTCAACAGAACAATGCCCAGTTCAGGGCCAACTTTGACTGGTTCAGGATCAAGAACAGATAACACTGATGCTTTTAGGGCTCAGACATAACCGGAAACTGTTCCCCGCCATAATCATGTTATGGTGGGGGACAGCTTTCAGTTTGTATGCCGCAACCCCGCAGATTATTGATGCCAAACCGTTTGATGACGGTTTTGTGATAGCCTCCACTGACGGCATGCTTTACTGGACAGATATTGACGGCATCCATCTGGACAGCGTGAACCTTAAAACAGACATTGCCGGCATTGAGGTGACTGATGGCTCAGTGCTTGCCGTAACTCCAGACTGCACTATCCTGAAGGTGGAGCGTAACGGCAAGACCAGCCGTCTAAGCCGCAGGCAGATAAACGGCGGTTACAACCGCGTGGTAGGGATAGCCTGTTCAGGTGGCAATACATTTGTGCTTACAGTATCTGGCATCATCCTTAAAACCACCGATTTTAAGTCTTTTACGTCATTTGATTTCAATCAGGCTTATACCGGTTATTATGAGCATACCAGTTTCAATGCTATCTGTTCATCGGACAACAGCATTTTCATTACCGGTATCTATGACAACGGACTGCCTGCCGTATTCACATCGGCCGTGGGCAATATCTGGAGCGAACGCACCCTTACCTATATATATAGCGGTGAGACCCTCTCATTGGAGCATCAGCCCCTGTCAATGGCATACGATGCCCGCATGGACCGTTTTGTTTTGGGCTGCACAGACGGTTATCTCTTCTACTTGCCCGGCTGTTCCCACTGCAACGCCATAGAGAGCAAGACTCACTCAGACATTACGGCGGTTGCTTTTAATGAAGGCTACTGTCTCATACGTTGAAACTTATGGCACTATGAAAAAAACCACATGGATAGGATTGATTCTGCTGCTGTTTGTGACGGCATGCAGGATGTTTATACCTGTAGCTGAATTTTATGCTGCATACTGCTATCCTGTCATATCGTTTTGTCTGGCATTGCCCACCTCAATATTCCCGTTTTCCCTTGAGGAGATAACGGTGTTTGTTTTCATTTTCCTGTTTATAAGCATCATTTTCGTATCAATCAGGCGAAAACGCGGTTTTTTATATTGGCTTAAAAGAACGGCGGCTCTGATAATGTGGTTTATAGTGTGGTTCTATATGGGGTGGGGTAACAACTACTTCCGCAAGCCGCTTTATGAGAGGGCAGGGGTGGAGCGCCACCCTTTTGAGAAAGATGAATTCAACAGATTCCTGGCCAGCTATACGGCAGAGCTAAACCGTACGGCAGGAGCCGTTGTCAATTTAGAAAAAGCTGAACTTGAAAAGGATATCAATGAATTCTACTGCCATCAGCCGGCTGAACTGGGATATACCAGGCTGCACAGGTGGCAGCGTACCAAACGTCCTTTGATGAACTGGCTATATTCATCGGTATCGGTTTTGGGTTATATGGGGCCGTTTTTCTGTGAGTCACAACTGAATCTGGACCTTCTCGATACTGAGTACGTATCTACCCTTGCGCATGAGAAAGCTCATCTGGCAGGAGTGACCAGTGAGGCGGAGGCTAACTATTGGTCATACGTCTATTGTCGTCAGTCAAGTGATGACGGCGTGCGCTACAGCGGATACCTGCATCTGCTTCCGTACATTATGATAAATGCCGGAGCACTCTACAGTGAAGATGAATATAAGGAATGGTTGGGCCAGGTGAATCCGGTTGCCATAGATGACTTCAGAAAAACCCGTGAATACTGGCAGCAGAAACGAGTAAAGATACTTGATGATATTCAGTTGTGGATGATGGACTCCTATCTAAAGTCAAACAATGTCAGTGAGGGGGCCGATGACTACATAGGAGTAGTGGGTATGGTTATAACCATGGATTCCCGACTGGACAAATAAACAGAAAGCTTATGAATCATAATCCGTTGTTGCCGTTTTTGGTTGAGGGCCGTATTGAGGCCGGGTGTGATGAAGCCGGGCGTGGGTGTCTGGCCGGACCTGTCTATGCGGCAGCGGTGATATTGCCGCCTGATTTCAGCAATGAACTGCTCAATGACTCCAAGCAACTGACTGAGAAGCAGCGCTATGCCTTGCGTCCCGTAATTGAGAGGGAGGCTCTGGCTTGGGCTGTGGGCGTGGTCGATAATCAGGAGATAGACAGGATAAATATTCTCAAGGCTTCATTTACGGCAATGCATCGGGCTATAGACCGTCTTAAGGTACGCCCGGAGCATCTGCTGATAGACGGCAACCGCTTTATCCCATATCCCGGCATAGCACATACCACAATCGTCAAGGGTGACGGCAAGATGATGTCCATTGCGGCTGCATCGGTCCTGGCCAAGACTTATCGTGATGATTTCATGAACCGCATAGCAGAGGAATACCCTCAGTATGACTGGCTTGAGAACAAGGGCTATCCTACTAAGAAACATAGGGACGCCATTAAGAAACACGGGACCACACCTTATCACAGGATGTCTTTCAATCTGCTTGGTGACGGACAGCTTTCTCTTGATTTTACTTAGCGTAAACGGTCACGGATGTACAGATTTTTTTGTACCTTCGCGCTGTCAAATGATATTTTCATGATAAAAAGGTTCGTATCTTTTCTGTTGCTTGCCATTTTTGTGATAAATCCGGCAAGATCATTCAATTATAACCTGACCTCATCTTCTCTTGATTTCAATCTTGAACTTAATCCGTTTTTCTTAAACGACTCCAATAGTGATTTCAGCCTTTCCGGTGTTTCTGAGACTGAATCAAAGAAGCCTGGTCTGAACAAGAGCGCGGCCATAGTGCTTGGTACGGAAGCTGTACTTATAACAGGCATTATGTCATCACTCTATGCATCCTGGTATTCCGGTTCAGAAACAGGTGGATTCCATTTTTACAATGACAATGACGAGTGGCTCCAGATGGATAAGTTCGGTCATGCCAACTCCTGTTACAATTTGGCTAATGTAGGCTACGAGGCATTGTCTATGGCCGGCATGGATGAAAAGCGCTCTATCCTGTATGGCGGTCCTCTGGGCTTGTCAGTCCTGGTGCTGGTTGAGATATTTGACGGATTGTCAAATGATTGGGGCTTCTCTTGGGGGGATATGACTGCCAATCTGCTTGGCACAGGTCTGTTTATGGGACAGCAGGCTCTATGGCATGAACAGCGTATAGCTTTGAAATATTCATATCATAATTCAGGATGCCCCAAGTATGATGTGAAGAACCCTGTTACAATGGAGAGGGATTACATAATGGGTAAGGACTGGCTTGACAGGATTTATGAGGATTACAGCGGTATTACCGTCTGGCTGGCCTGTGATGTGAAATCTCTTTTCATGAAAGAGACAAGCCGTTATCCCTCTTGGCTTGGCTGGGCCATAGGATATGGCGCTGAGGGAATGACAGGAGAATACAACAACTACGCTCCCGCAGGAAACGTAGGTGAAGACGGTAACTGGGGACGCGGCTGGGAGGATACGCCCGGGCACTTGACATATATGCCAAATGATGCCCGTCAGCGCAGATTGTTTTTTGCTCCTGATATAGACATCTCACGCATCCCCTGCAAGAACAAGACCCTGAAGCATATCCTGAGAGTGCTTAGTGCAATAAAACTCCCTACACCTACGCTTGAGTACCGTCCGGGTGAGGACCGCCTGGCTTGGCATTGGCTCTATTTCTAATTGAGAATTGAAAATTGAGAATTGAAAAAGACGGTCCGATGGATCGTCTTTTTTATGTCACAAGCTTTAACGCAGGTACAGCGTATTATTTTTCAATTTTCAATTTGGGAATGATGCACAGTGAGCCCTCTACATTGTGTATATCGAATTCTATTCCTCTTTGTGAAAAGAATCGGCTCAGAGTGCCGTCCGTGGCCAGTTTTTCAGGAGTACCGGTAATGACTCCGTTGGTCTGGTCCATCAGCCAGATGGTATCTGCTATCTGTAAAGCCAGTTCCAGGTCATGCGTGGATAGGAATATGGTCTTTCCTGTGGTCCGTGACAGACGGTGGAGCAGTTGCATCAGCTCTACCTTGCTGGGAAAATCCAGGAATGCCGTAGGCTCATCAAGGAATATTACCGGAGTCTCCTGTGCAAGGGCTTTGGCTATCATAACTTTCTGACGTTCACCGTCACTCAGCGTCTGGACCATGCGGTCTTTCAGGGCGGTTATGCCCACCATCTCAATAGCTTCTGAAACGGTCTGACGGTCATGTTCTTGCAGCGTGCCCCAGAATCCGGTGTATGGACTGCGGCCTAAGCCTACCAGGTCTTCAACGGTCATGTTCCTGAGATCAGTCTTCTCAGTGAGCACCACACCTATTACCTTGGCCAATTCCTTGTCTGAATAATCCTTCAGATTGCGTCCCATTATGATGATATCACCGCTTACGGGGGGCAGGAATGCTGACAGCGTACGGAGTAGGGTAGATTTACCTGCACCGTTGGGGCCGAGCAGACAGGTCAGTTCGCCTCCATAAATGGTAGCATTGATATCATGGGCAACTACGGTCACATTGTTCTTGCCGCGGTATCCGGTGCTAAGCGCCTTTATCTCAATAGTGGGATGCTTCATATAAATGCAAAGGTAACTATTTTCTACAAAAATAATAAAAGGAGGGTAGTGCCCTCCTTTTATTGTTTAGTACGATTGTAAGAAACTTACTTGAATACTATCTTTCCGTTCACGATATTGAAACCGGGCTGCAACTCCTGCAGAGGCTGGCCTGCAAGGTTGTGTATTTCCGGAATCGTATTCTGAATATCCTTCATGTCTTTGACGTCTGTGGTGATATCAACGTTCTTTTCAGGTAGAACCTCCTGACCCTCTGCACCGAAGTTGTCGAAGCAGAAATAGGCGGGAGTGTTCATGCCATAGTCGCCATTGTCGGTGCTGGAGAGTGCAAAGCCAATCTTTGCAACTTTACCAAGGCAGGAGAGGTCAACATAGCGCCAGTCTTTGATGATGTAAGCAGTTGTCTCATCACGCAGATCGGCCAGATAGAATTCCTTTGTACCGGTCACATTGTTATTTGCATCATATCCTGTGATGGTCAGTTTGAACCAATCGCCCTTGCCGAACTTCTTTGCAAAGGTGTCACCACCAGTCATGGAATTATAGGCATAGCTGCTGTTGGTGATATAGAAGCCAGGAACGACTGCAGAGTCAGAGAGTAGGGTAACGTAGCATGGGCCATTGAACTCTGAGGCATAGGCAACGCCGTATTTGGCTGAGCCATTATAGCCGCCGCCAACAACGTTGTTCCACTGATCATCGAGTGTCTCGTACTTAGTCTCAGCGCGGTTAGCATATCCAAACCAGTACCAGTAGTCATAGTCGCTCATGCAGCCTGTAGCGAACTCGAAGTCACCGCTTACAAACTCAGTGCGGTCGTCATCATCCTCTGTGGAAACACTCATGTGTCCCTCCTCACCAATTTCAATCTCCTCAAAAGTGGCAACATCGAGAGGCAATACTACATTCTTCTCAGGCAGAACCTCTTGGCCCTTTGCACCGAAGTTGTCGAAGCAGAAGTATGCAGGTGTGTTCATGCCATAATCTCCATTGTCACTGCTGGACAGCTCAAAACCAATCTTGGAAACTTCACCAAGGCAAGAGAGATCAACATAGCGCCAGTCATTTATGATGTAAGCCTTCTTGGAATCGCGCAGGTCGGCCAGATAGAACTCCTTGGTGCCGGTTTCCTCATCATTTTCATTGTAGCCTGTAATGGTGAGTTTGAACCAGTCACCCTTCTCGAACTTCTTGGCAAAGCTGTCACCACAGGTCATGGAGCTATATGCATAGCTGCTGTTGGTGATGTAGAATCCGGGAACAACTACAGGATCATCAGGCAGTTTGATATAGCAGGGACCGTTGAATGGAGCGGCAAAGGCTACACCATAGTTGGCAGATCCGTCATAACCACCGCCGACAATGTTGTTCCACTGGTCATCAAGTGACTCATATTTTGTCTCTGTGCGGTTAGCATATCCAAACCAGTACCAATAGTCCCAGTCGCTCATACAGCCTGTAGCGAACTCAAAGTCACCGCTTACAAACTCTGTGCGCTCATCATCCTCTTCTGTAGAAACACTAATGTGTCCTTCTTCACCAATTGCAATCTCCTCAAAAGTGGCGATAGCGGCAGGTTGCTTAAGTTTCAGTTCCACAGCGGGAACACGACCGAATACGGCACTCTGTGAGATGGCTGTGAAGTTAGGAGCACGGCCGGTTGTCTTGGACGTAGCACGGTGGTTACCTACAGGGTCGCCAAAGCCGCTGATACCCATAACGCCGTCAGAAAGTTCTATTGTAGCCTCCGTCCAGTCCTCGGGAACGGTGAATGTAACAGCCTGAGAGGCGGGGGTAGCAGCCATCGTGTACTGGTTGCCCTTTCCGTTCTTTACGGTAATTCCATCAGAAGCTTTCTTATATGAGAGGAATGCGCTGAAATTGTGGATGCCAGCCAGTTTGTTGGCGGGATGATAGAGGCCGGTGTACTGTACGGTAACAGCATCGCCGGGCATAACACCTGATACAACATTACCGCCTACTATGATGTCGCGATGACAGGGCTTGGCGGTGATGACCTGGTAGAGACTCTTGCCGTCAGCGTCAGTCAGACATACAATGTTGCGGCCTTCTGTGAGGCGGACGGTGTAGCTGCCGTCATTATTGTCTGTAACTCCATCGGCAGAGAAACCTGTGTAAGATGCTATGTTGGTGCCAATGACTGGACGGGCCAGTGTAACAGATGCAACGCCCTCGGGAGTGAAGGTATAGTCAAAACCTTCCTCGGTATCGAGATAATAGAGTACATCGAATTCTGCATCGACATTCTCCATGGAGAGCTTGGTGTCGATAGGATCGCCACCACCCCAAGGAGTGACAGTGGTCAGATACTCCTTGTTGATGATCATGTTAGACTTGATGTCTGTTGCTGCTTCACCTACGGTAACTACAAAGACTCCTGTATTCTCGGGCCAGATAGCGCCCCAGTCAGCGCCGCCTACAAAATCCTTCTTGGTAGCACCGCTGTATTGATTAAGGTGGATGGCATCATAGGTAACTAATACGATGGCTGTACCTGTGCCTACTGCAGTCAGCAATTCATCCTCAACCTTTACGACGGAGTAATCCTCCTCACCGTTCAGATTCACAACGGTAAAGTTATAGTCGGGATCGATGAAGTAGTTACCTGTAACGGACTCAATAGGTTGCCAGTTACGTATCGGCAGGATGTCAAAGGTATCACCCACATTGGCTAACTGCAAATGTCCGGCTGGATTGATGTTCAGGAACAGGTCGCCCACGTTGTACTTGCTGTTGGAGTTTACGTCATAATCAATGAACTTGGGGTCCTTAGCCGTCATATCTGCATCCGTAAAGACAAGTGTGGGGCGTTTTGTGCTATCTCCGCTCATGGTAAATATACCGGCTTGAGTAAGTTTGCCCTCCTGGCTGACGCGATAGTTATAGACCTGCTTGTCTGCAAGACGGAATTTATATACGGTGCCGCCGTTTGTGATGCTGTCAGGAGCTACCTCCTTGAACTTGACAAAGTGAGCGGTCTTGGTGCCAAGAAACAGATTGGCTCCTGCAGGAACAGTGACGCTGTAAGGATAACTCATGGGAGCCTCGGCGCTAACGGAGGCGTTGAAAGTAACAGTACCACTGTAGTAACCTGAGAGATAGCCTTCTGCTGAACGGGCATCGGATGGAACTATCTCCAAACTGTAGGTGTTACCGTTGAATACCAGGAACATCTTCTTTCCTGAAGTGTATTCACCCATGGTGGTATTGACCTCATCACCCTCTTTAGTTGTAACCTTCAGGTTAAAGGTGTAGTCAGTACCATACACCCAACCGTTGTTCTTAACCGTTATCTCGGGTGAGAAGATAGCAAAAGTGGTGTGGTCGGCATCGATGTCAAGCTGAATGGTTCCGTTTTCAGTCAGAGTGTCCTTATCTGTAGCCGTAAGCAGATAAGAGCCGTCTGCTGCATCGAATGTGTACTTGTTGCTGGTGGGGTTACCTACAGCCACAGTGTCATTGGTATCCATATTTACCAGTGACTTGATCAGTCTACTTTTGGCGTTCATTGTCACCTCTACCTGGGTGGCAAAAGCATTGCCCGCTACGAGCAATGTCAACGTCATGAAGCTTAGTAAAAACTTTTTCATTTTGTCGATTATAAATTAAATGGTTATTGATTTAATATCATTTTCTTTCCGTCCTTTATATAGAGCCTCAGAGGCATTATTCCATTTGATGCTTCCGGATTTGTGATTGGTCTGCCGCTGAAGTCATATACTGAGTGTCCGTTGTCAAACATTGAACGTATAATATTTTCAACATTGTCAAAATGGCCGTCCGGTGGCAAAGCCAGAAAGTGTCCCGGGTTGATATAGACCTTGTGTTTGCCTATCAACTGACCCTCCGGTGTCCACTGATAGAGGTAGCCTGCGCCTTCAAATGATCCGGCATCGGTACCATAGATATATCCGGTGTAGGGGTTTACGTAGATGCCGTACGGTTGCATCATTTCTGAGAAATCTGATTTTAATGTGCCTGGCAGCGTCAGCGACAGTCCGCTTTCTCCTCCGGTTTCAATCATTGTCTGGGGGTCAATGGTAAGACATGAAAACTCATATTCACTCGTGATATATGAGAAACATGAGCCTACGGCAAGGAACTTACCGTCCAGGGTAGTGGTATTATAGGTTACGGGATAGTTAAATACAACAAAGCATTCCTGATTGTTGAGTGCCTTCTCGCAATCCAGGATAAGACCGCAGGCGGGTATCTCATAGTAGTCACCGGGCGAGTTGATGCAGAGATAGCGTCCGCTCTGCGACATCTCTCCGTAGAGATTGGGAATACCGGTATTGACATTCTTCTCCAGCTCCATCGTTGAGGCATTGACTATGCTCACAGTCGTTTCAAGGTCATGGTCATATTCCTGTGCCGCATATCCGCCGGTGTTGGCCACAAAGAGGTGTCCGTCATAGAGGGCAATGCCTTCAGGCTCGTAACCTACCTCGCAGGCGGCAACGGTCTTGAAGCTGGCTAAATCAATCTTTGCCACGAAACCTTTGTCAAAATACTTGTAGCCGCTTGTGGTCAGGCACTCATGTCCGTAGCTGGTCACATATACATACTTGCCGTCAGTGCACAGCCTGCGGTTGTTGGGGATGTCCTCTGTGGCAGCTACAGCCTTGCCTTCAGGGGTTATGAACTGAATTATGTTTGACCAGTTAATGGTTATTGCTATTAGGCTGTCATTGATTTGGATGATGTCGTTTGGGGTGTCGCCAAGTTTATAACCGTTTTTGTCACGGAACCACTGGTTACTCACCACTTGTCCGTCCTCAAAGTAGGTCATACGGCCGTTGTCTGCCTGCCACATTCCCTCGTTCAGTAGAATGATGCGTTCCTGAGCGTGTAAGCTGACCGTGATGGCGCAAATGATTATAAGGATGAGTTTTTTCATATTCCAAATGAGAGTGTCAGTTTATAGTTGCGGCCGGGCATAGGGTAGCGCGGCAGATGTTCATATTGTTCATCCAGAACATCGCACACTTCAAGACAGATGCCCAGTGAAGTCTTTTTGATGTTACGGGTATAGGTGAGCTTCATGTCAATGTTATGATAAGGCTCCAGGATGTCCTCGGGGTCAGCTTTGCTCCACATACGCTCACCTACGTACAGGTATGAGGTGGTGAACTGCAGCGTACGCCAGCCACAGATGGCGGTAATGCCTGTTGAAAGAGTAGGTGAGTAGCAGATAGGCTTGTCATACATATCCTCATCCTCAGGGTCGGTCCTGTCCACGTCACGCTGCCAGGTGATGGAATTGAGCAGTGAGAAATGCCAGTCATCAGTGTGATAACGTCCTTGTATCGTGGCGTTGAGGCCTCGGCAGAAGGTATAGCCGTAGTTCATCATGGACCATGTGTAGGTTCCTTTCAGGGGCAGGCACACTATGCGGTTCTCTATCTTGTTCTGATAGATGTCCGCTTGCAGAGATGCGTTCCAATGACGGGTGTCTAAGTGGTACTCCAATCCCAGATTCAGCTGTTTCGTATATTCAGGCTTCAGGTTGCGGTTGCCCACCTGAGTGTAGTACAGGTCATTAAGTGTGGGAGCACGGAAGATGGTCTTGTACCATGCTCTGAATGTCAGTCCTTTTATTGTATAGGCTGTTGAGACTGCAGGCGTCCAGCGGTCCAGCGGATCAGCTGCACCCACATTCGCAAAGGTTTGATCTTTATAATGCTGGTGCAGCAAGGAGCCCGCCACCTGCAGGCCATGCCAATCGGCCCGTACCGCCATCACCTGCTTCTGGTCTATACGCACTACATCATCAAATCTCTTAAGATCAGCCTCCAACTGGCTGTAACGGATATCGTAGCTGGCAGAGAATGATATCCAGGGCCAGGGCATGAATGCATAGCTTATTGCCCCGTAGCCATCCTGTTGACGATAGTGATTGTCAACACGTGCGGTGTTCTGGTTCTCGGGGTAGTCAGTGCAGTAACGCAGATACTCGTTGGCGTATTTGGCATTAAGCTTTACGTGGTGGTATTCCAGGAACTGCTTCTGATACGAGGCTTGTATGAAGAAGTCACGGTCCCATTCGCGCCCTACGTTGACATATTTGTTACTCAGACGCCGCACGATACCGCCCGGACATCCACGCTCGCTGTCATAATAATAGATGTGTGATGAGAATCCATCCTTGAACAAGGCTCCCTCAATGCGTCCGTAACGGATATCACTGTTGGTGCGGCGTCCTACGGTGTCTTCAAACTCTGAGTGGTAGCGGAATGGATAGTCGCCACGTGAGTCCGTCCATTCTCCATCGATGAATCCGCTCCATCCGTTTCTCTCAAACTGTGCATTGGCCTTTGCCATCCAAGTGGAGAATGATGCACGGCGTAACTGTATATCCAATGAGTCTTTTATGGGACGGCGGGTACGCAAATAGACGGTTGCTCCTGAGGCATATTCTGATGCTGACTGGCAGTTGTCAAGCTTGTTTGCGTTGTAGAGCGATACGCTCTCCATCGTTGACAATGAAAACTTACCCAGGTCTACAGTTCCGTTCTGGGCGTTGGTGATGCGGATACCGTCAACATAGACGCCCACATGCTGCGCTCCGAGTGAGCGGACGTTTATGGTCTTGAGACCTCCAAGTCCGCCGTAATCCTTAATCTGTACGCCCGCAAAATACTTAAGTGCATCGGCCACCGTAGTGGTGCTCAGAGCCTGAAGCTCGTTTCCATGTAGTGTCTGAGATGTGGCTATGGTATGGGATGGCTCTTCAGAGATAATGATAACTTCCTGCAAATGCTGAATGCTGTCAAGACTTGACGGTATATACCTGGTCCCAACATCCTGTGCCATGACATGCCACACTGGCATGCATAACAGCATCATCAACCACAATTTGCTGTGTTTTTGCTTACAAGCTTGCATTTCGAATCATCAGCCCATCCCCGGGGTGCTTTATGTTGACTCTTGCAAGAGGCAGGTCTTCTGACTATGTCGTCCGGTCGCAAACGCCTTCCCAATAAACTCAGTGGCATATTGTTTGCCGGTAAAACACGACTTACAGCTGCGGGACAGTCCGGGATTTTCACCCGATTCCCTTTTAATCTCTCATGTCTTGAAAGTCAAGCCTTTAACTGACTATGCAAGGGAGAGAACCAATTGCATTTGCAAAGGTATATTTTTTTTATGAAAACAGCAGGATTCTATATCAATGACATTAGTTCAATCGAGCTTGAGGTCACCATTCTTGATCCAGCCGGCCTTACGCATCATCATGCCAAGGATGATGGTCAGTATGGCGGGGATGATTATGCTGATGGAGATCAGGTCAATCCAATCGGCTGCGGTGATGGCTGTGCGTGCGCCATCTGTTACCTCCTGCATCCAGCCTGTGTAAACGCCTATCGGACCCACAAGACCGCAGGTGCCCATGCCCGATGCAATGGCGGGGCCGTTCATCTCAAGCTTGAACAGGCAGGTTGCTATAGGGCCTGTTATGGCCGATACAAGGGTGGGGGCAATCCAGATCCTGGGATTCTTGACTATGTTGCCCATCTGGAGCATGCTGGTGCCAAGGCCCTGTGATATGATACCGTTCCAGCGGTTCTCACGGAAACTGAGAACTGCAAATCCCACCATCTGGGCGCAGCATCCTGCAAGTGCGGCACCTCCGGCCAGGCCGGTCAGGCTCAGCGCGGCACAGATAGCGGCCGAACTGATAGGCAATGTGAGTGCCATACCAACTATTACTGAAACCAGGATACCCATCAGGAACGGCTGCTTGGTGGTGGCCCACATGATTACCTCTCCTAAACTGCTGGCGGCAGAACCGATTCCGGGTGCCCACCAATATGAGAGTCCTATGCCGACTGCAATGGTTACCAGCGGTGTTACAAGAATATCAATCTTGGTCTCTTTTGATATGGCCTTGCCGAACTCTGATGCAAAGATGGTCACAACATAAACTGCAAGCGGACCTCCTGCACCGCCCAGTTTGTTGGCTGCGGCACCTACTGCCAGCATGGAGAACAGCACCAGATTGGGTGTACCCAGTGCGAATGCGATTGATGCGGCCATAGCCGGGCCGGCCATGCTCTTGGCAAATCCGCCTATGTCAACTAGCCACTGCAAGCCTGTCTGCTCACCTATAGTAGCAATGATTGTACCTATCAGAAGTGATGCAAAAAGGCCTTGCGCCATAGCGCCAAGCGCATCAACACCGTAGCGCTTACCGGACACTACAATGTTTTTTCTCTCTAAGAATGATTTGAACTTTCCCATAACGGCTGCAAAGATAGTGCAAGCTGAGAGGAGAAAAAAGGAGTTTGCTCATTTTTATGGTATAGGCCAGACTGTGGTCTTGGTGCATCTTACCGGTACTGACAGACGGCCTGCCCTGATGAGGAAATCACCCTCCTCAAGCATCCACTGGCTACCGTCGGCGCTTACAAATGCCAGGTCACGGGCTTTCAGGCTGAATGTGACGGTGCGGCTCTCACCCGGTTTCAACTCAATCTTGGTGAAATCACGCAGACGCTTGTTGTCCGGTATGACCGATGCAACCAGATCACTGGTATAGAGCAGAACGGCCTCCTTACCGGCTAATGAACCGGTGTTCCTGACATCGACCGATACGGTCAGTACATCATCCGATGTGAATTCATTGCGGTCCACTTTAAGGTTGGAGTAATCAAATGTGGTGTAACTGAGACCATAGCCGAAGGGCCACAGCAAAGATACCTTGGCATCATAGTTATAGGCGCCCTGCATGGTGCCCACCTCCTCGCTCATCTTGTAATCGTAGTTGGCCAGAGAGTTGATCTCACGCGGATAGGTGTAAGGCATCCTGGCTGAGAAATTGGCATCGCCGGCAATAAGGTCAACCAGTGCATCGGCACCATAGTTACCTGGCAGGAATATGTCAATGATTGCCTTGGCGAGTGGTTCTATGTCAGTGATCAGGCGGGGACGGCCTTCATTGAGTACCAGGATTACCGGCTTGCCGGTGGAGGCGAGTGCCTTGACCAGATTCCGCTGGTTCTCAGACAGCCACAGGTCTGTCAGGTTGCCGGGAGTCTCGCAGTAGCTGTTTTCACCGATGCAGGCTACAATGACATCGGCCTTACTGGCAGCGGCAACGGCTTTGTCAATCTCCGGGCGGTTTTCCATATAGTATTCACCGCGTTCATTATAGCTGACACCCTTCTCAAGGATGATGTTTTCAGCTCCGAACTTATTGCAGAATGCCTCATAGATGGTGTTGTATGGAGCGGTTATGTCCTCGTTGCCGGATCCCTGCCAACTGTAGCTCCATCCTCCGTCCAGACAGCGCATTTGATTGGCGTTAGGGCCGGTAATGAGAATCTTGGTATTCTTGGCAAGCGGCAGTATCCCGTTCTCGTTCTTAAGGAGGACCTCACTCTCAAGCGCTGTGGTATATGCCTTTTGCTCAAACTCCTTTGATGCGAACTTTTCATATCCCTGGGCACCGGTATTGGGGGTCTCAAACAGTCCCAGACGGTACTTGAGACGCAGGATGCGGCTTACGGCATCGTTAATACGCTCCATGCTTACCTTTCCTTCTTCAACCAGTTCCTTGAGATATATGCAGAAATCCACACTGTATGGATCCATGCTCATGTCGATACCTGCGTTTACGGCTATACGGATGGCGTCTTTCTTATCGACGGCAACTTTCTCACGGGTGTAGAGGTTGTTGATATCGGACCAGTCAGTGACAATCATTCCGTCCCAGTTCAGATCTTCCTTGAGCCACTTGGTAAGGTACTCGTAACTGGCGTGTACAGGCACTCCGTTTATGCTGCTGGAGTTGACCATAACGCTCAGAGCACCGGCCTCAATGGCGGCTTTGAATGGTGCAAAATACTTCTCGCGGAGCATGGCGGGAGATATGTACGCAGGAGTGCGGTCCTTACCGGTGAAGGGAGCTCCGTATGCAAAGTAGTGCTTTACACATGCTGCTACATTATAGGGTCCCAGATGGTTGGGATCAGCGCCCTGATAACCCAGGATCTCTTTCTCAACCATACGTGAGTTTACTATTGCGTCCTCACCGAAACTCTCATATATACGTGGCCAGCGCGGATCGCGGCCCAGGTCCAGAACAGGATTGAATACCCATGGACAGTTGGCGGTGCGGCTCTCATATGCGGTCACTTGGCCCATCTCAAATGCCAGGTCCGTATTGAAGGTGGCAGCCAGGTTGATGGGCTGGGGGAATATGACTGAACCGCTCACGTATGAGGCGCCGTGATTCTGGTCAAGTCCGTATATGCATGGAATGCCTATGGTTTCAAGTGATTTCTTCTGTATGTCACTGATAATCCTGTACCAGTGCTCTGCCTTGACGGCACGTCCCGGTGTGTTGAGAACCGAGCCGGTACGATACTTGCCTATGAGTGAATCCATTATGGTTTCATTGACGGCAAATGAGGCTTCACCGAATCTGGCCGATCCCATGGTGCTGAGCTCCAGCTGGAGCATCTGCCCGATCTTGTCATCCAATGTCATCTTGGAGAGTTGTGACTTGATTTTCTTCTCAATGGCGGCATCGCGGGGGATGGAGGGCTCATGCTTGCTGACTGACTTGCCGCAACCGGCCATGATACCCAATGCCAAAAGTATTAAGGTAAGTTTTCTCATAAACAATAAGGTTTTTTGCAAAGATAAAAAAATGGCACAAAAGGGACAGTCCCTAATGTGCCATTTTTGGTTTGTAGATAGAGAATTAAGCCTCAGCGGGTGCTTCCTCAGCTGCGGGAGCCTCCTCAGCGGGAGCCTCTGTAGCTTCAGCTGCTGCCTCCTGGGCTGCTGCCTCAGCGGCTGCTGCTTCAGCTGCGGCCTTAGCCTCAGCCTTCTTGGTAGCCACCTTCTCAGCGATAGCTTCGTTAACCTTCTTCTCTGCTTCAAGCTTAGCCTTGGTCTGATCGCGCTTAGCCTGCTCATCCTTAACGGTGATAGCCTTGAGTGCACTCTCCTTAGCCTGCTTCCAGGCATCAAACTTAGCCTGAGCTGCTGCCTCATCAAAAGCGCCCTTCTTGACGCCACCCTTGAGGTGCTTCATCAGGTACACGCCCTCACGTGAGAGGATGTTGCGTGCAGTGTCGGTGGGCTGTGCGCCAACCATTACCCAATACAGGGCTCTTTCGAAGTTCAAATCTACTGTAGCGGGATTGGTGTTAGGATTGTAGGTACCAATCTTCTCAATAAACTTTCCATCACGTGGAGCTCTGGAGTCTGCAATTACGATTGAATAGAAGGCATAACCTTTGTGGCCTTTTCTCTGCAATCTGATTTTTGCTGCCATAAGTTGTTGTTTTTATTGAATTTATAAATGATTTGAATAGCCGTTATCCCGTAACGGCGGCGCAAAGGTAGCCGTCAGTTGCCTCGTCATAGAAGCTGAAAGCATCCTTGTTGATCTCAACCTTGACGGTCTTGGTCTGACCGGCAGGTATGTTCACACGTGCAAAACCGGCCAAAGACTTGATGGGAGCACCTGCATCGTCAAGTGACTTTACGTAAACCTGTATAACCTCGTCACCGTCAAGGTTACCTGTATTGGTGACAGGAACAGAAATTGACAGGTTCTGCTTCTTGGCCTTGCCTGATGTCTTGGCCTTGCCGTAGCTGAATGTGGTATAGCTCAGTCCATAACCGAAAGCATACAAGGGCTGTCCCTTGAAGTAACGGTAGGTGCGGTTGTTCATTGAGTAGTCCTGGAAATCAGGAAGTTGGTCAGTTGATGCGTAGAAGGTAACCGGCAGACGTCCTGCGGGGTTGTAATTGCCGAACAGAACATCGCCAACGGCCTCACCGCAAGCCTGACCTCCGTACCATGCTTGGATAAGGGCGTCATACTTGCTCTCTACGTTTCCGAATCCCATGGCACTGCCTGATACGTTTACCAGGACGATGGGCTTGCCGGTTGCATCAAGTTCAGCCAGGAGCTGCTGCTGGATCTCTGGGAGCTCAATCTCTGAACGGTCATGACCTTCACCCTCGATGTCTGATGAGATACCGCTTACCATGATAATGACATCAGCCGGAGCAATTTTCTTTATAACGCTTGCAAAGTCAACCGGACCGCGGCTGTAGATATCGAATGAGAATGATGCTGAACGGGCCTCAGGCTGAACCAGGTCAATGTAGATATTGTAGGTCTTGCCCTCCTCAACATGGAATGTTGTCGATGCACCGCCACGGCCACCGCCGAATCCGCCGAAACCGCCGCCGAAACCGCCACGGCCGCCGCCCTGACCTGCGTTCTTGGCGATGGTGTCACCGTTCAGGATGAAGTTGTAGCGTGAGCTTCCACGTACATTATAAACCATATCACCAGTGTAATCGGCTGTGAAACTGCCGGTGTATTTGGCTGAGAATCCTGTCATGTTTACACCGTCGGCCCATGGGCAATCCTCATGTGCAAGGGCGGGGGATGTGGTGTTCAGGCTCAAAGGCTCGTCATAGTCAACCCTGGCTGCAACGGCACCGGTCCAGTCAAGAGAGTTGTAATACTCAGCGTGCAGACCCTTGCCGCCGTTTATCTCAGATACATAGTGCTTGGTGATATAAGGTACATTCAGGTCACAACCCTTCTCATAGATGATCTTTGCATTAGGAGCGGCCTCACGGATACCGTCCAGGATGGTCTTGGTGTTGGCTGCTGAAGGATAACCGTTGTAGTTGCCCAGGATGACGCGTGCATCATCGGCATTGGGGCCTACAACTGCTATTGTCATGTCCTTCTTCAAGGGCAGCAGGCTGTTCTTGTTCTTGAGCAGGACGATAGCCTCATGGGCTGCCTTGCTGGCAAGAGCGGTGTGGGCGGGACTGCTCAGGTCATCGAGACCCAGGTTAGCCCAGGGAAGATCCTCGGCCGGATCAAACATACCCAACTCAAAGCGGGCCTTGAGGATACGGCGAACGCTTACGTCAATATCGGCCTCAGTGATAAGACCCTTTGAGATGGCTTGGGTGAGTGAACGGTAGCTGGTACCGCACTCTATGTCTGCACCAGACAGAACGGCATCGGCCGATGCGCTTGCGGCATCCTCGTGCGTGCCATGCTGGCGGGCGTTGAAGAAGTCACCTATGGCACCGCAGTCAGTTACCACGAGACCCTTGAAACCCCACTTGTTGCGCAGGATGTCCTGCAGCAGGCGGTCGCTGGCGCAGCAGGGATCGCCCTCGTAACGGTGATATGCGCACATTACCTCCTGAACGTTTCCGTCCTGAACCAGGCTCTTGAATGCCGGCAGGTAGGTCTCCCACAGGTCACGGCCCGATACGGTTACGTCAAACTGGTGACGCAGGGGCTCGGGACCGCTGTGCACTGCGTAGTGCTTGGCGCATGAGTGAAGCTTCAGGTACTTGGAGTCATTGCCCTGCATACCCAGAACGGTCTGCGTACCCATTACCGAGTTCAGGTAGGGATCCTCGCCCGGAGTCTCCTGGCCGCGTCCCCAGCGGGGATCACGGAATATGTTCACGTTGGGGCACCAGAATGAGAGTCCGTTGTGCCAGATGCTTCCGTTAGGCTGTGTCACGCCCAACTGATGATGGTCAGTGGTGTTCCATACGGCGCGGGCCTCATCGGATACGGCGCTGTAAATCTCATACTGCTGTGGCGCATCAAAAGTTGCACCCAGGGCAATTACCTGCGGGAATACGGTTACGTCATCATAGCAGATTCCGTGGCAGGCCTCATTCCACCAGTTGTAGGCAGGAATGTCAAGACGGTCCACTGAAATGGAACCGTTCATCATAAGGCCTATCTTCTCTTCAGGAGTAAGCAATGAAAGAAGGTTGTCCGTTCTTTCGTCAAATGACAGTTTTGGATTCTGGAACGGATACTCATAATTCTGGGCGCCGGCAGGGATGATTGCGGCGGCCATCATGCATAGAAATGCGATCTTTTTCATAAGTTATAAGGTCAGTTATTTGTTTGGTTGCAGAATTTGGGAAGCCAAATATACGGATAGATTTTGAAAACACAAAAAGGGGAGGGGCACAAAGGGGACGGTTCTTTTTGTGCCCCTCTTCCTAGGAGAACTTTTGGGGTATCATCACATAGGGGCACAAAAAGAACCGTCCCCTTTGTGCCCCAAATAAAAAAATGGAATTAATGTATCGGGAAAAACGGAAAAGTTTTACATTTGTAGGGTAAATCTGTTCAGGAGCATTAATGGCACAAGACATAAGGCATCAGGGTGTTGTCGATTCAATTGACGGTCAGTCCGTTATTGTACGCATTACCCAGTCATCGGCTTGTGGAGGGTGTCAGGCAAGGAACATTTGCCGTGCTGCCGAGTCAAAGGACAAGTTGGTTGAGGTGAGTTGCACTGATGCCGGCAGTTTTGGCGTGGGGCAGACGGTGACGGTGGCTGGTGCTGAAAGTCTGGGGCTGAAAGCCGTGACTTTTGCTTTTGGGCTGCCTCTGTTGCTTTTGTTGGCCGCACTTGTTACAGCAGTGGCGGTTGCGGGCAGCGAGAAGGTGGCGGCGATAGCGGCGCTAGGAGTGCTGGTTCCATATTATCTGGTGCTGTTCTTGCTTCGTGACAGGATAAAGAAGGATTTTCAATTCAGAATAATAGAGTAAACAGGATATGACGTTTATTGTGACTGCCGTTCTTGTACTTGGCATTACCGGGCTTGTAATAGGTCTGGTGCTGTATGCCGTATCAAGAAAATTCAAGGTTGAGGAGGACCCGAGAGTGGCCCGTATCATCGATCTCTTGCCAGGCGCCAATTGTGGCGGATGCGGATTCCCCGGATGTGCCGCTTTTGCCGAGGCTTGTGTAAAGAGTGAATCCATGGACGGGCTCAAGTGCTCAGCATGTAAGAAAGAGGTGATGCAGCAGGTTGCTGCCATAGCCGGCCATACTGTTGAGCTGGGAGTTGAGAAGATAGCTGTTGTAAAGTGCAGCGGCTCGTGTGAGAACAGGCCCAAGACCGGCGTTTATGACGGTGCCTCAAGTTGTGCTGCGGCTGCCCTGATGAACGGAGGTGATACAGGCTGTTTTTGGGGCTGCCTGGGATGTGGTGACTGCGTTAAGGCTTGTAAGTTCGATGCCATAAAGATGGATCCTGAGACAGGCCTGCCGGTGGTGGATCAGGAAAAATGTACCGCATGCGGAGCCTGTGTCAAGGCCTGTCCTCGCAGCGTGATAGAACTGCGTAACCGCAACAAGATGGACCGCAGGGTATATGTAAGCTGCGTCAACAAGGATAAGGGCCCCGTTGCCAAGAAGGCGTGTGCCGTAGCCTGCATAGGTTGCGGCAAGTGTGTCAAGGCCTGTGCGTTTGAGGCCATCACGCTTGAGAACAATCTGGCATACATAGATCCTGACAAGTGCCGCCTGTGCCGCAAGTGCGTTGACGAGTGCCCGCAGCATTCAATCCTGGCAGTGAACTTCCCGCCCAGGAAGGAGAAATCAGAACCAACAGATAATAATTAAGGTATTATGAATACTTTCACAATAGGTGGTGTACACCCCGAACCCAATAAGCTTACGGCTGGCAAGAAGATAGAGACTTTGGGTTTGCCCAAGCAGGCTGTCTTCCCGCTGTCACAGCATATCGGAGCGCCGGCTGTACCCTGCGTGCAGAAAGGTGATACTGTACGTGTAGGAACCAGAATAGCTGAGCCTGGCGGTTTTATGTCGGCATCAATCCATTCATCGGTTTCCGGCAAGGTGGCTAAGATAGACACAGTAGTCGATGCCAGCGGCCTGCGCAAACCTGCCATATTCATAGATGTGGAGGGTGATGAGTGGGAACCGTCAATAGACCGCACAGACACGCTTCTGCTTCAGAACAACCTGTCACGCGAGGAGATAATAGAGAAGATCAAGAATTCCGGTGTGGTAGGTATGGGCGGTGCCTGTTTCCCTACACATGTCAAGCTTTCTCCTCCAAAGGACTGCATGATAGACACTCTTATAATCAATGCTGTAGAGTGCGAGCCTTATCTTACGGCCGATCACCGTCTCATGCTGGAACATCCTGATGAGATAATAGTAGGTATAAAGCTGATCCTGAAGGTTCTGGGCATAGACCACGCTGTCATAGGCGTTGAGACCAATAAACAGGATGCCATTGAACTGATGAACTCAAAACTGTCAATGGTAAGCGGCATTGAGGTTATGTCTCTTAAGATGAAATATCCTCAGGGCGGTGAGAAACAGCTCATAGAGGCTGTTACGGGCCGTCAGGTTCCGCCACCTCCGGCACTGCCTGCCAATGTGGGTTGCGTGGTGCAGAACGTAGGAACCGTATATGCCATATATGAGGCCGTCATGAAGAACAAGCCTCTCATCGAACGTATTGTTACGGTTACAGGCAAGAGCGTCAAGAACCCATGCAACCTCAAGGTCCGTATGGGTACTCCGGTAAGCCAGCTGCTTGAGTATGCAGGCGGCATGCCTGAAGATACCGGCAAGTTGATTTCCGGCGGCCCGATGATGGGACGTCCGCTGCTGGATGAGACCGCTCCTGTGGTCAAGGGTACATCGGGCATACTTATGATTCCCGAGAGCGAGGCTGCACGCCGTGAGGAACGCAACTGCATACGTTGCGCCAAGTGCGTCCAGGCCTGCCCTATGGGCTTGGAGCCTTATCTGCTTGCTACAGCATCAGAATCCGGTGATTGGGAGTGCGCTGAGGAGAACTGGATAATGAGTTGCATTGAGTGCGGATGCTGCCAGAGCACCTGCCCATCACGCCGTCCGCTGCTTGATTGGGTACGTCTGGCCAAGAACAGGGTGGGCGGAATTATCCGCGCACGTAACGCTAAGAATTAAGGAATTATGGCTCAGAAACTACATATAACAACCTCACCGCATGTGCATTGCGGTGACACCATAGAGAGGAATATGCGCTGGGTGGTTTGGGCTCTTATGCCTGCACTCATTGTATCGTTCTTTGTGTTTGGAGTGGGCGCGCTGATTGTGACCGCCACATCAGTACTGTCCTGCCTTTTCTTTGAATGGTTCATAACCAGGTTCATACTTAAGAGACCTTCTACACTGGGTGATTTGTCAGCTACCATAACAGGTATCCTGCTGGCATTCAACCTGCCGTCAAACATACCTCTTTTTATGATTGTGGTGGGTGCTCTGGTGGCTATCGGAATAGGCAAGATGGCGTTCGGAGGCCTTGGTAACAACCCGTTCAACCCCGCTCTTGTGGGCCGCGTGTTCCTGCTCATATCATTCCCGGCCAAGATGACCTCATGGCCTGTTCCGGCCGGCATTGCTGCATCTTATATTGATGCCGAGACGGGTGCCACTCCTCTTAATCTGATTGGACAGATAGCAGGAGGCAATACTGCAGCGGCCGATCAGCTGCCCAGCCTGGCCAACCTCTTCATCGGTAACACAGGCGGCTGCATAGGTGAGGTGAGTGCTCTGGTGCTGCTCATAGGCTTGGTTGTATTGCTTTGCGCCAAGGTTATAACATGGCATATTCCGGTAAGCATACTGAGTACGGTTGCTGTCCTTACCGGTCTTATGTGGCTTATCAATCCGGTGCTCTATGTCAACCCGCTCTATCATCTCTGCTCAGGCGGCCTCATGCTGGGTGCCATCTTTATGGCTACGGATTATGTGACATCGCCCATGACCCCCAAGGGTATGGTGTGGTATGGTATAGGAATAGGATTCCTCACGGTGATTATCCGTTATTTCGGTTCATATCCGGAGGGAATGTCATTCGCTATCCTGATCATGAATGCGGTTGTTCCGCTCATTAACAACTGGTGCAAACCTAAACGTTTCGGGGAGGCTGCAAAATGAAGAAACTGCAATCAAACATACTGAATATGGCCTTGGTGCTCACCTTGATAGCAGTGGTTGCTGCGGGTGCGCTGGCTTGGGTCAACAATTTGACCAGCGGTCCCATTGAGGAGATAAACAACCTGGCCATTGAGAACGGAATAAAGAGTGTCATACTGGGTGACCGTGATATCCGGTTTACGGTCGATAACCCCGTGGAGCAGGACGGATTCGTGTTCCACAGCGTGAATGACATGAACGGTAACCTGATAGGTACAGCCGTTGAATCTACTGACAAGAACGGATTCGGCGGTGCTCTTAAGGTGATGGTAGGATTTGATCCTGAGGGTAAGATTCTGGGTTACACGGTGCTTGAGCACAGTGAGACTCCGGGACTGGGTGCTCAGGCTGACGGCTGGTTCCGCCAGGCAAGTGCTGAGGAAAAGGAGCAGTCTGGTGTGGCAGATGTCTTGCTGGGTGCTCCCGGCAAGCCCGGTAACCACAATATCATTGGAATGAACCCCGGTGATGATATGATGATTGTAAGTAAGGATGGAGGTGATGTGGATGCCATCACAGCATCGACAATTACCTCTAAAGCATTCTTGCGTGCAGTGAACGCCGCCTATAAGGCCTTGTTCGGATATACTGCCGCCGATGCTGTGAGCGGAGCTTCATCACAGAACTAAACAATTGCAGCGATGAACTACTTCAAGACAATAATAAACGGAATAGTCAAGGAGAACCCCACTTTTGTTCTCCTGCTTGGAATGTGTCCCACTCTGGCTACAACCACATCGGCTGTAAACGGATTGGGAATGGGTGTGGCTACAATGTTCGTGCTGATATGTTCCAATACGTTCATATCACTGCTTAAGAACATCATTCCCGATGGTGTGAGAATACCTTGTTATATAGTGGTAATAGCATCATTCGTGACTCTGCTCCAGATGCTCATGCAGGCCTATGTTCCTGACCTTTACAAGACGCTGGGTATTTTCATTCCTCTTATCGTTGTGAACTGCATCATTCTAGGACGTGCTGAGGCATTTGCCGCCAAGAACAATGTCCTGGCATCAATCTGTGACGGCATCGGTATAGGCATCGGCTTTACCGTGGCTCTTACCCTGCTTGGATTTGTACGTGAGCTGCTGGGCAACGGAGCCGTATTCGGTTACCGTATTTTCCCGGAGTCAATGAATATGCTGGTGTTTGTGCTTGCTCCCGGAGCGTTCATCACACTGGGTCTGCTTATGGCTATCGTCAATTCAGTAAAGAACCGTAAATCCTGAACACTATGGAATATTTTCTGATATTCATCTCGGCTATATTCGTCAATAATATAGTGCTGTCCCAGTTCCTGGGCATCTGTCCGTTCCTGGGTGTCTCCAAGAAGATCAATACCGCTGCCGGTATGGGTGTGGCTGTCACATTCGTGCTCACGGTGGCCGTGATAGTTACATACGCACTACAGAATTGGGTGCTCAATCCTCTGGATCTGGGCTATCTGCAGACCATAGTGTTCATACTTGTGATAGCCGGTCTGGTGCAGATGCTTGAGATGATACTCAAGAAGGTTTCACCTTCACTGTATCAGGCTCTGGGTATCTTCCTGCCGCTTATCACCACCAACTGCTGCATACTGGGCGTATCAATCATGGTGGCAAACGGCGTCTATAATGCACAGGGGCTTGAGCCTAACCTGCTTACCGGTGTGATTTATGCAATCGCCACATCAATAGGTTTCGCTCTGGCATTGATAATATTTGCCGGAATCCGCGAGCAGCTGGCCCGTGTACGTGTTCCCAAGAGCATGGAGGGCATGGCAATCGCTCTGATTACCGCCGGCCTGCTGGCTCTGGCGTTCATGGGATTCAGTGGCGTGGATCACGGCATAGCTGTGGCTGCCGGTTTGTAGAAACTTTCAATGGCGCAAAGGGGACTGTCCCTAATGTGTCAAAAAAATAATTGAAATATGAGAATTACAGGAGTTTGTTTTTCAGCTTTAAGTTTGTTGGTGGCTGCCTGCGGAGGCGGCGCACCTGCTGACGGTACCCAGTTGGCAAATGGCAAATATACTGCCGATGCCCTTAACGTAGAGAGTACCATTACTGCTACTGTGACCATCAAGGGTCATAAGATTTCTTCAATTAGCATCAAGGACAACGGTTCTACGTATGCACAGTACACTTCACCGTATGAGTCGCTTATAAAGCCTATAATTGAAGCTCAGAGCACCGACGTTGATGGCGTTACAGGCGCCACATACTCATCGGATGCCGTAAAGAAGGCTGTGGATATTGCTCTTGCCCAGGCCCGTGGTGAGAAACCTGTTCCCGCCAAGAATGCTGTCCTGGCTTTCACTCCCGGCACATATACCGGCAGTGGTAAGGGTTACGGCGGTCAGATTCAAGCCCGTGTTACTTTCAGTGAGACAGGTATTACCGATATCCGCGTGGGCCAGCAGCGTGAGACCGCTCATGTGGGTGATGTGGCTTTGCAGACACTTCCGGCTAAGATTATTGCTGCAAACGGTCTTAATGTGGATGCCGTATCGGGCGCCACAATGTCAAGCTTCGGCCTTAAGGAGGCTGTTCTGGATGCTGCTGATCAGGCTGGCGTAACCAATCGTAAAGCCTTTATTGATAATACAGTAAAAAGTACACCGAGTGCTCCCATTGAGGATACCTGGGATGTTGTGGTAGTAGGTGGCGGTGGTGCAGGTCTCTGCGCTGCGGCACAGGCTGCACAGGACGGAAGCACTGTCCTTATCATTGAGAAGAACGCTGAGCTGGGTGGTAATACCCTTGTATCAGGCGGTGTATATCAGTCTGTTGACCACAGTCTGGTATGGGACATCAATAATCCTAAAGCCACTAGCGCCAAGGGATTTGACGGCAGGATGCACAATAAGGTCCGTGCCACGGTGGGTTGTGTAAATGACCTAAAGGTGATATATGGCTGGAGTGAGGCTCCGTTTGATGCATCATACTATAAGGATCATGAGTTTGTGGCCGGTGATATTGAGGAACTCTCCAAGCACGGTGTCCATCCTGAGTATCTCTCAACCCTGCAGGAGCTCAAGAAAGAGATAAAGGCTTATCTGGACTATGCTGAGCCTCAGCTCCAGAAGGGTGTGCCTGAGAACCAGCTCTTGCTGTTTTCAACCACCAATCTGCATATCTTCCAGACCTACTATGGCGGTCTACGTCAGAACACAGCAAAGGATGAGTGGATTTACGGTGACTATGACCTGGTTAAGCAGTTCGTTGTTGAAGGTGAGCAGCTCAAACCCTGGCTCATGGAGATGGGCGTAGGTTTCAGTGACAGCCAGTCAACTCTGGTAGGTGCCCTGTGGTATCGCGGTAACACCATGAACGGTTGTACTGCCGATGCTGACGGTGACGGTACAACAGAGCGCTATTCAGGCAACTGGGGCTCATACGTCATGGCTCCTCTGGCAGTGGTCAACAACGCCAGCAAGCACAACCGTGTGATGAGGGAGACCAGTGCCAATGAACTGATATTCGAGAACGGCCGCGTGACAGGTGTCAAGGCTAAGATGGCCGATGGCACAGAGGTTACCGCTCACGCCAAGAAGGGGGTCATCATAGCTACCGGCGGATATGCTGCAAACATCCAGAAGGTACTCAAGACCAACAAGTACTGGTCACGCCAGTATCTTTCACCCAACATCGGTACCACCAACCGTTCATCATTGCGTGGTGACGGTATTGATATGGCAGAGAAGGTGGGCGCTGCAACAGTGGGCGAGGGCTATACACAGCTCATGCCTCTGGGTTACATAGCCGATGGTGCAATCGCATTTGGCGGTGTAGAGAACGCCATCTTCATCAGCCCCAAGACCGGTAAACGCTATGTCGATGAGTGCTCAGAGCGTGATGTACTCTCTCTGAACGGCTTCAAACACGGAATAGACCTTAAGGGCAGACGCGGTGTTTACTTCTACATCACACCGGGCTTTGGCGGATTCGGAGGTGGATTCGGCGGCGGATTCGGCGGATTCGGCGGCGGTGGATTCGGCGGATTCGGCGGCGGTGCTCCTGGTGGCAACACGCAGGCCAATGCCAATGCGACAGCAGTCCCTGTGCGCCGTTTCAACGGACGTGACTGGAGCGGCCGTGCATCGGAACTGCCTGATTTCTTCAAGGAGTTAGGTATTGAGCTTGATGCCGAGACCGTAAAGAACAGCATTCGTGAGTATGATATGGCTGTTATGGAAGGCCGTGAGCCTGAGGGTGTAGGCAAACGTCACGCCACCAGTCTGATAGGAAGCGCACGCCGTGGTGCCGACGGTCAGTATGACAAGTCAACCTATAACATTGACGATGCCAACCTGACCATCCGCGTGCTTGCTCCTTCAACCCACCACACAATGGGTGGTCTTAAGATTGACCTGGACCGCCGCGTTCTGGATACCAACGGCAAGGCAATCCCCGGCCTCTATGCCGCAGGTGAGGTTACCGGCGGATTCTTCGGCGGCAACCGTCTGGGCGGTAACGCCCTCACCGAGTGCATGGCCTCCGGCCGCATCGCCGCCAAGGGTGTTGCAAAAGACAACAATTAACTGAAATAATTCTTTATGAATGACAAAGGGAGGCTCTGCGTAGAGCCTCCCTTTCTTTATAGCATTATTTTTATCTCGTCCAGATGGTTCTGTCTATTGAATCCTCCACTTTTTCCTCTATGCTGTCGTCCAGGCCGGGGAATAGGTCCATTCCTATCAGCGTTTCAATTTCATTGACCGTGCACCAGTAATCCTCTGGCTGATGGTGTGTGGCCTCGTTTGGTAGAACCATTGCAATGCTCTGGTACTTGCCGTTGGCCTTGATCAGGAACGCTTTGAAGAATGCATCGGGTATCACAACCTTGTGGTCTCCCAGAGTGCCGTATTTGTTTGTGCCGATGACTGGTCCGCACACTATATACACGCTGCCATATCGCTTGGCCATTCGGCGGGCCAGGCTCTCGGTTGTGGCCCAATCGCCTCTGTTAAGGGTGCCGTTCTGCGGGCAGATGTTACTCATGTAGAAGCTCTCCTCATACGCCTGGCTGGACCATTTCATGTCTGCCTTGGGGGCCATGTGACCTCGCTGCCAGCCGTCATTGTTTCTGTAATCCTCGCGGTAGGCGGTGCGCTTCCCGTTAGTCTCAGGGTCCCAGCGGAAACTATCATTCCCTCTTTCCGGATTAGACGGGTTAGCCTCATCGGCCGTAAGCTCATATGCCACCCAGTCCGGAATCAGAGTCTCGCGGTTGTACAGCGTGGCATACCCGGTATGTACAAACACCTCCTGTCCGTAATTCACCGCAGGCCACTCTAACGGCTGGCCCAGCTGCTGTGGGCTGCTCTGTCCGCAGGCATTAAGGCTTAGGCAGAATAGGGCACTTAGTATGATTGCAGATTGTTTCATAGTCCTCTTTTTACAACCGTCAAAGTTACGAAAAGGTTTGTGTAAATGTAGGGTGATTATGTATTTGTGAAATAGGCAGATTTTATATAAGTTTGTGTCGTAATTAAAAGCAGTGAGATGATAGCATTTCCGAACGCTAAGATAAACATAGGACTCAATGTCGTGGCAAAACGTGATGATGGGTACCACGACATTGAGACTGTGTTCTATCCGGTGCTGTTGCAGGATGCGCTGGAGGTAAAGCCTATGCGTCCGCTTGATCCGGCGCAGTTGCGTAAGCGTCTTGAGGCTGGGCTTCTGGTTCAGCCTGATGATGTTTTCCTGCCTTACCATCGTCTTTTCCGCAAGAAGGAGGATATCCCATGCTGCTCACTTGAGATGACGGGTAATGAGTTTCCGTTCAAGGCGGCCGATAATCTGGTTGTCAAGGCTTATCTGCTTCTGCAGCAGGATTTTGACTTGCCGTCAATTGATATCAAACTGCACAAGCATATTCCATCGGGAGCAGGCTTGGGCGGTGGCTCATCGGACTGTGCGTTCATGATATCGCTTTTGAACCGCAGGTTTAATTTGCGCATGCGTGATAGCATGATGGAACGTTATGCCGCACGTTTGGGTTCTGACTGCGCATTCTTTATATCCAACACTCCATCCATCGCCATGGGTAGGGGTGAGATTCTCAATCCTATCAGCCTCTCACTCAAAGGTTACACCATTCTGCTGGTCAAGCCCGATGTATCCGTCAGTACGGCCGAGGCTTACGCATCGCTTACTCCAAAACAGCCTGAGATTCCGCTTGCAGAGGCAATAAAGCGTCCGGTGGCTGAGTGGAAGGATTGCGTGTTCAATGACTTTGAGACTACGGTCTTTGCCAAGTATCCGCTTCTGGCTGATATAAAGCAGAAGCTGTACTCAATGGGTGCTGTCTATGCGGCAATGTCCGGTTCAGGTTCTACGGTTTATGGCTTGTTCCGTGCACCGATAGACAATCCTGCTGACATATTCCCTGATATGTTTACCTGCCAACGTGAGATGGCATAAATAAGTTGATATGGAACGGTTTAATCACTTGACAAATAGAGGCCTAAAGCACTGTCTGATGGTGGCGTTGCTCTTGCTTTTATATGTTCCTTCATCATTCTCCCAATCTGCAAACGCTCTCTATCTTAAGGACGGAAGCAGAATTATAGGGTATGTGCTGAATTTGGATTCTGTGGGCGTTGTTTCAATGCGTACAACTGAGGGAGAGATGGTTACAGTTCCTATGTCTAATGTGGACAACATCAATTGGTCATATGAGATTAAGCAGTCAGGCGTAGGCGCCATCTACAGATATGCCGACAGGTTCCGTTGGGTTTATAACAATGAAGATCTGTCTGACCGTAATTATGAGAGGTTCTTTGATGATGATCTGTATCATGCGTATATCACGGGCAGCAACCTGTTTAATTTAGGAGGAGCCTGCTGGTTGTACAGTGTGGCATGCCTGGCATTTGCTATCTGGACATTTGAGCCCGGAGCCGATTCTCAGAGCTCCTCATTCTTTGTATATACGGCAGGAGCCGGTGTGCTGGCCTGTCTGGGTGGCGTGTTTACCAAGATGGGCAAGAAACGGCTTAACTGGGTTGAGAGGACATTCAACAGTCAGAATGCCGCTGATAATGAAATATCATATTCATCAGGCATACTGAACTCCGTCAAATTGAATCCTTCAATAATGCTTACTGCCCAGCGTGATATATCTTTCGGCGCAACTTTGAGCTTTACTTTCTGATAGAATAGCTCTGTTTAGGATTGTTGAAAACAGGGGGATAATATGCCTCCTGTTTTTTTATTTGTGGCAGGGCAAACTTTTACCTTTGTACCGGAAGAAAAAAGAATATGGCAGACTCCAGAAGCAGACAGCGTAGCACGCGCACAAATACAGACGGCATAGTCCTTAACCACCTTCAGCCCCAGGCCCTTGAGCTTGAGGAGGCTGTAATCGGTGCATTGATGATAGAGCAGGATGCATTCCCCAAGGTGAGTGATATCCTCAAGGCTGAATCTTTCTATGACCACCGTCATCAGGTTATCTATGAGGCAGTGGCTAACCTCTCACTTAATCAGCGCCCTATAGATATACTTACCGTAACTGAGCAGCTCAAGAGCAACGGCACGATTGAAGAGGCCGGCGGCCCGCTTTATGTTACCCAGCTGGCGGGAAAGGTAACCTCATCGGCCCACATAGAGTATCACGCACGTATCATTGCCCAGAAAGCTATGGCCCGTGAGCTGATAACCTTTACCAGTGAGATCCAGACCCAGGCGTTTGATGATACTACCGATATCTCCGAACTTCTGGGCGAGGCAGAGAACAAGCTGTTCCAGATAGCTCACCGCAACGTGAAGAAGGATTTTGCATCGATTGATGTGGTGCTGCAGGAATCTGTAAACCGTATCCGTACGGCTGCACAGCGCGCTGAGGGTATGAGCGGACTGGCCAGCGGATTCAATGACCTGGATAACATCACATCAGGCTGGCAGAAATCAGACCTTATAATTCTGGCTGCCCGTCCGGCTATGGGAAAGACTGCCTTTGCACTCTCTATGGCCAAGAACATTGCGGTGAACAATCAGCAGCCGGTGGCTCTGTTCTCACTTGAAATGAGTAATGTCCAGCTGGTTAACCGTCTGATATCCAGCGTATGTGAGATTCCAGGTAACAAGCTGCGTGACGGCCGGTTGGCTCCTTATGA
The DNA here is from genome assembly GCA_902763885.1 of uncultured Bacteroidales bacterium. Classification (GTDB taxonomy): domain Bacteria; phylum Bacteroidota; class Bacteroidia; order Bacteroidales; family Bacteroidaceae; genus Colenecus. Next base: position 104,666 of record CACWTU010000008.1, read on the forward strand.
GTGGAACATCCTGGACAGTAAGATCAACGCCCTGCAGAACGCTCCCATATATCTGGACGATACGCCTTCACTCTCCATCACAGAGTTCCGTACCAAGGCCATTCGTCTCAAGCAGGAGCATCAGGTGGAGCTCATCATCATTGACTACCTGCAGTTGATGAACGCCAGCGGAATCCGTTTCGGTAACCGTCAGGAGGAGATTAGTACCATATCACGTAACCTCAAGGGTATAGCAAAGGAGCTGGATATTCCTATCATTGCCCTGTCACAGCTTAACCGTGGCGTAGAGGGGCGTGAGGGTTATGAGGGCAAGCGTCCTCAGTTGAGTGATTTGCGTGAATCTGGTGCCATTGAGCAGGATGCTGATATAGTTTGCTTCATCCACCGTCCGGAGTACTATAAGATTTATGAGGATAATAACCACAATGACCTGCACGGCATAGCTGAGATTATCATAGCCAAGCATCGTAACGGTGGAGTGGGTGATGTGCGTCTATCATTCCAGAGTGATTTGGCCCTGTTTGACAACATAGGTACAGGCGGGGCTCCCGGCGCCCGCAAGGGTAGCGTCAAACGCTCCAAGATGAATGATGAGCCAATTCCGCCAGAAGATCCGCTGGATTCCTATCCCAACTCCGGTGACGTTCCGTTTTGAATTGAGAATTGAGAATTGAAAATTAGCCATCCGGTGCGTATCATATTACGCAGGTGCTTGTAATTCTCGATTCTCAATTCTCAATTCTCAATTATAATTAGTACCTTTGCGGTTTGAAAACGAAATAGGTGTTTTATGAACGTTTCATATAAGTGGCTCAAGGAGTATGTTGACTTTGATTTGACTCCTGATGAAGTGGCTGCGGCCCTCACATCAGTAGGTCTTGAGGTTGACGGAGTAGAGGAGGTTCAGTCTGTAAAAGGTGGCCTTAAGGATATCGTGGTAGGTGAGGTTCTTACCTGCGTGGAGCATCCCAATTCAGACCATCTGCATGTAACCACAGTTAATCAGGGTAGTGGAGATCCCGTACAGATTGTGTGCGGTGCTCCCAATGTGACTGCTGGCCAGAAGGTCGTGGTTGCTACCATCGGCGCCAAGATCTATGAGGGCGATGAGTGCTTTACCATCAAGCCTTCAAAACTGCGCGGCGTTGAGTCATTCGGCATGCTCTGCTCTGAGAAGGAACTGGGTCTGGGTAATGACCACTCCGGTATCATGGTTCTTCCATCCGATGCCGTTCCCGGCACTCCTGCCGCTGAGTATTTCCATCTTGAGTCAGACTTTGTGATTGAGGTTGATATCACTCCTAACCACAGTGACGCCTGCTCACACTGGGGCGTAGCCCGCGATTTCTATGCTTGGCTGCTCCAGAACGGTTACAAGACCGCTCTGCATCGTCCTGACTGCGACGGCTTCAAGGTAGATAACCAGGATCTCAAGATTGATATTGACGTTCAGAATACCGAGGCTTGCCCGCGTTATGCCGGCGTAAGCATCAAGGGCGTTACCGTAAAGGAGAGTCCCGACTGGTTGAAGAACAAGCTTACAGCCATCGGACTTCATCCTATCAATAACATTGTAGATATCACCAACTATATACTTTTTGCTTACGGACAGCCGCTGCACAGCTTTGATGCCGATAAGATCAAGGGCGGCAAGGTGGTTGTAAAGACTATGCCGGAGGGTACCCCGTTCGTAACTCTGGACGGTGTGGAGCGTAAGCTCTCCGAGCGTGACCTGATGATCTGCAACACTCAGGAGCCCATGTGTATGGGTGGCGTATTTGGTGGCCTGGAGTCAGGCATATCAGACTCTACTAAGAACGTGTTCCTGGAGAGCGCATATTTCCATCCTACCTGGATCCGCAAGAGCGCACGTCGTCATCAACTCAGCACTGATGCATCATTCCGCTTTGAGCGCGGCATTGACCCCAACGGCACACTGTATGCACTCAAGCAGGCCGCTATGCTGGTTAAGGAACTGGCCGGCGGTACCATCTCAATGGATATCAAGGATGTTTATCCTTCCAAGATAGAGAACTTCAAGATTGACTTTGAGTTTGACTATGCTGACCGTCTTGTCGGCAAGCAGCTTGACCGCAAGGTTATGAAGAGCATTGTTGAGAACCTGGGCATTACGGTGGAGTCATTCTCTGAGCAGGGCATGAAACTCTCGGTTCCTCCTTTCCGCGTTGACGTTCAGCATCCGTGCGACGTAGTGGAGGAGATTCTCCGTATCTACGGTTACAACAACATAGACTTTGACAAGTCTGTCAAGTCAAGCCTTACCGTTCAGGGTGAGGTGGACCGCTCACATAAGCTGCAGGATCTGGTATCGGAGCAGTTGGTTGGCTGCGGTTTCAACGAGATCCTGAACAACTCGCTCACCCGCGCCGCCTACTACGACGGTCTGGAGTGCTGCCCGCCTGAGAAACTGGTTCGCGTCATCAATCCGCTCAGTGCCGATCTGAATGTGCTGCGTGAGAACCTGGTGTTCGGCGGACTGGAGAGCCTGTCACACAACATACGCCGTCAGAGCTCAGACCTTAGGTTCTTTGAGTTCGGCAAGTGCTACTATTTTGACGGTGTAAAGCGTGAGGCACTCAAGGAGCCGGGTAAGGACGGCGAGCCTCAGAATCCGCTGCGTGCATACTCTGAGGATTATCACCTGGGCCTCTGGATTACCGGCCTGCGTGTATCGGGCTCATGGGCTCATGCTGATGAGAAAAGTTCAGTATATGAGCTTAAGGCATATGTTGAGAACGTGTTCAAGCGTATCGGTCTGGCACAGAATGCTCTGCAGATTGAGGAGTTTGACAACGCAATATACAGTTGCGGCCTGCGTTACAAGTTGCGCTCAGGCAAGACCGTTGCCGAACTGGGCCTTGTTAACCGTGCCCTGCTTAAGGCTACTGATGTGGAGCAGCCTGTATATTATGCCGATATCAACTGGGATGAGCTGCTCAAGGCTACCCGAAAGGTTAAGACCAGTTTCACTGACCTGCCCAAGTATCCGGCCGTTCGCCGCGACCTGGCTCTTCTGGTTGACAAGAGCGTCAAGTTCAGTGATATTGAAAAACTGGCTTACCAGACTGAGAACAAGATCCTTAAGGAGGTTACCCTGTTTGATGTCTATGAGGGTAAGAATCTTGAAGCTGGAAAGAAGAGCTACGCTGTAAGCTTCCTGCTTCAGGATGAGAGTCAGACCCTTAACGACGCCCGCATTGACAAGGTCATGAATAACATGATCAATGCAATGCAGAGCAAGCTCGATGCAAAGTTGAGATAATAACTAAAAAATACAATAAAATGGGAAGAGCATTTGAATTCAGAAAGGCCCGCAAGCTGAAACGCTGGGGCAACATGGCTAAGACATTTACCCGCATAGGCAAACAGATTGCCATTGCTGTCAAGGCTGGCGGTCCGGATCCGGACAACAACTCTACACTGCGTGCCATCATAGCTACCGCTAAGCACGAGAACATGCCTAAGGACAATATCGAGCGCGCTATCAAGAACGCGATGGGTAAGGACCAGAAGGATTACAAGGAGATGAACTATGAGGGTTACGGCCCCCACGGAATCGCCATCTACGTTGAGACCCTGACCGATAACACCACCCGTACCGTTGCCAACGTACGCTCAGTATTCACCAAGTTCGGCGGCACACTGGGCACCAGCGGCAGCCTGGACTTTATTTTCAGCCACAAGTGTCAGTTCACCATCGCCCTTAAGGACGGTGTCGATATGGATGACCTGATCCTGGAGCTCATTGACCTTGGCATAGAGGAGGAGTACGATATCGACGAGGAGGAGAACGAGGTAACCCTGTACGGTGATCCCAAGTCATACGCCGCTATCCAGAAGTGGTTTGAGGAGAACGGCTATGAGGTTAAGGCAGCCGAGTTCACCCGCATCCCCAACGACCTCAAGGATGTTACCCCTGAGCAGCGCGAGACCATTGACAAGATTGTAGAGCGTCTGGATGAGGATGATGACGTACAGAACGTCTATACCAACATGAAACCTCTGGACGAGGAATAATTATCAGAAACCTAATAAAAAAGAGACGGCGTCATTCGGAGCCGTCTCTTTTTAAATTTCAAATATGGAAACATTTGATGCCAAACAGGTGAAGAACCAGGTGGTTCAGTGGATCAGAGACTGGTTTGAGGTTAACGGAAAGGGTTGTAATGCAGTGATTGGTATTTCCGGCGGTAAGGACAGCAGCACTGTCGCTGCTCTGTGTGTAGAGGCTCTTGGACGTGACCGTGTGATAGGTGTGACCATGCCTAACGGTGTGCAGAAGGATATATCGGACAGTATGAAACTGATAAACCATCTTGGAATCCGTTACTTCAATGTGAATATCGCCGATACATACAATGCTCTGATGAATACAATCGGAGAGCAGCTTGCTCCCGATGGCACTGAGATAAGCCGTCAGACCATCATCAATATGCCGCCGCGCCTGAGAATGACTACGCTTTATGCCATATCACAGTCCATGAACGGCCGCGTGGCTAACACCTGCAACCTGTCCGAGGACTGGGTGGGTTACTCTACACGTTATGGTGATGCAGCCGGTGATTTCGCTCCTCTGGGCGGTCTGACAGTGGCTGAGGTCAAGGCTATCGGCCGTGAACTTGGCCTGCCTGCTGACCTGGTTGACAAAACCCCTTCGGACGGACTGAGCGGTAAGAGCGATGAGGATAACCTGGGCTTTACATATGCTGTCCTGGACCGATATATCCGTACCGGCGTATGTGATGATCCCAAGATCAAGGATTCAATTGACGATAAGCACGTAAAGAATCTTTTCAAGTTACAACCTATACCTCATTTTGAGTACAACGCCTGATAATGTGAGGTATATTTTGCAATTATACAGTTTATATGCTCAAAAGTGATCGTTTTAAAAGAAAAACGGTCACTTTTGGGTATAATGTGTTGTGAAAATATGTAATTTCGCGGCGATTTTTAAAACACATATAATCATGAACGAAATGGTAGGCGAATACGCTGGTCTGATCTGGCGCGCACTTGAGGGTAAGAATGCCCTTTCACAGAAGGAAATTAAAAAGGCAACTAAACTGAAGGACAAAGAGTTTTATCTGGGACTCGGATGGTTACTCCGTGAAGACAAAATCAATGTTACTGAGGGTGAGGAAGAGAACTATTACGCTCTGAAGTAATAAGTGGAAACCTTTTTCTAATTGAATAAAAGCGCCGGAAGCATGAATAGCTTCCGGCGCTTTTGTTTATAAGCCAAGCAGCCCGACCTCACGGTCAGGCTGCTTGAATTATTAACCCTAAACTTATGAAAATCTTATATTGTGTTTATTACTTTGCTATGCGGCTGTTGATGTAATCCATCGGTATGCTGTTGATGGCAACCTCGTTCTGTGCTGTAACCAGTACTGCGCTGAACTTCTCGGTGTATTCGTCCTTGAGGTCCTCGATCTTGGCGGTCTTGGTCTCGTCGTTGATATCGGCGCGGCATACATTCTCAATGTCGGCGAGCATCTTCTGATACATGGGGATGAACTGGAGGGCGTCAGCCTGGTTGAGCTCGGCAACTACGTCGGCTACGGTAGCCTCATTCTCGTTAACACTCTGAGCGTTTGCTCCAAATCCGATGAACAGTGCTGCAACGGCAGCGATGATAGTCTTTAGTGGAGGGTTAAATATTTATACTCCGTTAACATAATACTTAATAAAATGCTGATTTTGAAAACATAGTTAACATAAAGAAAATCAGCGATAAACATAATTTATCGCTGATTCATCTTTTTAACTTAACTTGCTTATTTGTAAACTATGGAGTTTCTAACCTTGGCGTTGTTTTTCGCGGTGTTCATATTTAATAGTCGTATAATAAGGAAAAGTTAAGTTTTGGGGTGACCGAAGGCTCAAAAAAAGCACTATCTTTACGCTCTAGAAATTACATAACCAAAATAAGATATGGAAAGAACATGGCGTTGGTTTGGCAAGAAGGATAAGATTACCCTTGCCATGCTTAAGCAGATTGGCGTTGAGGGAATCGTGACAGCTCTGCACGATGTACCTCTTGGCCAGGTATGGACTCGCGAGAAGATACGTGACCTGCGTGAGTACATTGAGAGTTACGGAATGCGCTGGAGCGTAGTTGAGAGTCTGCCGGTGGTTGAGACCATCAAGTACGGCGGACCGGACCGCGACCATCAGATTGAGGTTTACAAGGAGAGCTTGAGGAACTTATCGGCCGAGGGTATCCACTGCATATGCTACAACTTCATGCCGGTTCTGGACTGGGCCCGCACGGACCTCTTCCATATCAACCCCAACGGCTCAACCAACCTATATTTCAATTACGCTGAGTTCGCATACTTTGACATCTATATTCTTAAGCGCGCAGGCGCACGTGAGGAGTGGGCTAAGTTCCGTTTCCCCGCAGGAGTAGGTGAGGGACGTAGTGTTCTGGCTGAGGCCGATGAACTGGCCAAGACCATGACTCCTGAGGGCGAGCACAAGCTGGTTGAGACCATAATCATCAAGACCCAGGGATTCGTGAGCGGAAACTTCAGTGAGAACGACGAGGCTCCCATCCAGAAGTTCCGTGATTTCCTGAACCTGTACAAGGGTATTGACAAGGCACAGCTCCGTGCCAACATGAAATACTTCCTGGAGGCCATCATGCCTACCTGCGAGGAGTACAACATGAACATGTGCGTACACCCCGACGATCCCCCGATTGAGGTTCTGGGTCTGCCGCGCATTGTCCGCACCGAGGAGGATATCCAGTGGTTCCTGGATGCAGTGCCCAACAAGCATAACGGCCTCACGTTCTGCGCCGGTTCATTATCAGCCGGTGCATATAACAATGTGGTTGAGATGGCTAAGAAGTTTGCGTCACGCACACACTTTGTACATCTGCGTTCATGCCACATATTCCCCAACGGTGACTTTACCGAGGCATCGCACCTGGGTGGACGTGCAGACCTGATTGAGCTATGCCGCATATTTGAGAAGGAGAATCCAGCTCTGCCCATGCGTGTGGATCACGGTATGACATTTACCGATGAGCCCGGTGGCATTATGGATGAGTCCAGCCACGGACACAACGCAGGTTACACCCTGCTGGGCCGTATGTTCGCCATGGGCCAGGTGCAGGGCATACTTGCTACCGTTGACCGTGAGCTTGGAATTGAATACAAACAACCCGGATTCTTTGATTGACGCAAAGGGGTCGTTTAACTTTGCGTCATTTAACTTTGCGTCAACGCTAAACTGAGAAAGAGATGAAACTTACAGAAATAACAAAAGGCGGATTCAAAGCCGCAGAGTGGGAGAGCAAGGGTTATGAGCTCCCAAAGTTTGATATAGCAGCAGTTCGCCGCAAGACTCACGATGCTCCCACATGGGTGCATTTTGGCGGCGGTAACATATTCCGTGCCTTCCCGGCCGCCATCCTGAACGATGCTCTCAATACAGGCAAGTATGACCGAGGCGTGATTGTGGCCGAGACCTTTGATTATGAGGTGATAGACAAGGCCTACGCTCCGTATGATAACCTCTCACTGCTGGTTAGCCTGCAGTCAACAGGCACTGTAGAGAAGAAGGTTATTGCATCGGTAACTGAGGCCCTCAAGGCCGATTTCCAGTTCCCCGACTGGCAGCGCCTTGTGGAAATATTCCGCAACCCCTCACTCCAGATGATATCATTCACCATCACCGAGAAGGGTTACACCTATAACGATGCGGATCTGGCGCGCGGTCTCAAGCCCGTACTGGCCATGGGTAAGGTATGCGCCCTGCTGCTGGAGCGCTTCAATGCCGGCAAGCTGCCTCTTACCGTCCAGAGTATGGACAACTGCTCACACAACGGCGATAAGGTAAAGGCCGGAGTGATGGCATACGCCGAGCGCTGGGTGGCCGATAAGCTGGTTCCCGCCGAATTTCTGGCATACCTCAAGGATGAGACCAAGGTTACATTCCCATGGTCAATGATCGATAAGATCACACCCCGTCCGCATGAGAAGGTCAAGGAACTGCTGGCCAAGGACGGCTTTGAGGATAACGATTACATCGAGACCGAGAAGCATACATTTACCGCCCCCTTTGTAAACTCCGAGGAGGTGCAGTATCTGGTAATCGAGGACAACTACACCAACGGCCGTCCGCCGCTGGATCTGGGTGGTGCCCTCTATACTACACGTGAGACCGTAGATAAGGTTGAGACCATGAAGGTAACCACCTGCCTCAATCCCCTGCATACCGCAATGGCCATCTACGGCTGCATGCTTGGCTACACCCTTATCAGTGCCGAGATGGCCGATGAGGACCTGCGTCCCTTCATCCAGAAGATGGGTTACATGGAGGCAATGCCCGTGGTGGTTGATCCGGGAATCCTGAACCCGTATGAGTTCATCGGCGCTGTAATCAAGCGTCGTCTTCCTAATCCGTTTATGCCTGATGCTCCTCAGCGAATAGCATGTGACACCAGTCAGAAGATTCCCATTCGCTTTGGCGAGACCATCAAGAAATACATTGCACGCGGTCTTGATATGGACAACCTGGTGCTCATACCTCTGGCACTTGCCGGCTGGGCACGCTACCTTAAAGGCATCAAGGATGACGGCACCCCGTTTGATCCATCACCCGATCCTCTGCTGGCAGAAATGCAGGCAATCGTAGCTCCTCTGGAAATCGGCAAGGCTGATCAGGACTACTCATGCCTAAAGAAACTCTACAGCCGCAAGGACATCTTTGCTGTAGATCTCTACGAGGCCGGTCTGGGTGAGCGTATAGAAGGCATGGTCAAGGAACTCTACGCCGGTCCCGGCGCCGTCCGCAAGACCCTCCACAAGTACGTCCTGGCTCGCTAAAAAGCCTCGCATCAGCAAAATAAGCGCATTAGGAATTGTTCCTGGTGCGCTTTTATTATGTCACAGGGAAACGATACTATTTTGTCTTTTTGTTATTTTTGCAAAAATAGTCTGATTATGAGAAAGATTTCAAAGTGGTTACTCACTCTCGTGATAGTTGGCTTCAGTACAGTCTCGACGCTGGCCCAGAAGGCCAAGGATATTGTGATTCTGTATGAGAATGATGTGCATTGCAGTATTGACGGATATACCAGGTTGGCCGGACTGCGAGATGCCATTGCCAAGGCCGATACGTGTTACGTCGGTATTGTGAGCTGCGGCGATTTTGCGGCCGGAGCCGATGTGGGTAAGAACTCACAAGGTAAGTATATAGTGGATATACTCCGTTCTGTGGGTTATGATGCCATCACGTTAGGTAACCATGAGTTAGACTATGGAGTACCCCATATCAAGGAACTGATGCAGCAGGCAGGTGCACCGGTTGTATGCTCCAACCTGTTCGATATGGAAGGTAATCAGATTTTCCCGTCTTACACAATACACCAGTACGGAAACAAGCGCGTGGCTTTTGTGGGTGCACTTACACCACAGACCATGCAGATTGAAAGGAGTGCATTCTATGAAGCTGATCGCAACCAGCTTTATGACTTAAAGCGCGATGCAATCTATGACCTGGTTCAGCAAGCCGTGGATGACGCTCGTGCCAAAGGAGCCGATTATGTGATCATGCTCTCACACCTTGGTGAAAGACCTGCCAGCCGCGTTGACTCCCATGAACTTATAAGCAAGACCAATGGTATTGATGCATTGCTCGATGCCCATACCCATTCCACGGTACCCTGTGTTTATGTTGAGAACAAGGACGGCAAGCAAATCCCCATCACCCAGACCGGTATCCATTTTGCCAACATCGGCAAACTGATAATATCAACAAGCGGCAAGGTAAGCGTCCAGCTCATGCCCGTGGAAGAAATCACCTACACCAGCCCCCGGGTAACCGCCGTCACTGACAGCATAAAGTCTCTCCTCCCTTGACACAGGGAAACGATGACACAGGGAACCGATACTATTGTGCCATTTGTTTGCCGCCGACTCTATCTTGGTGCCGTCTATGTACTGCACATTCAGCGACACCAGGCCCTCGTCATGCAGAAGCACCACTATCTGGGTGAAGATGCTGTCGAAACAGCCGGACAGACGCTTGCTGCGGAAGAGGTTGATGGTACGGAAGTCCGGGGTCTGCATGCCGCTCAGCCACATGTATGCTATATTCTCCACAAGGAGTTTCTCCATCTGACGGCCGGAGTACACATTGTTCAGATATGCATAGACGATGACCTTGAGCAGCATCCTGGGGTTGTAACTGCTTGTCCCGCCGCCCTTGTATCCCGATTCGATGTCCGATATGTCGAGCCTGTCGATGATGGCGCTTACAACACGAGCCTTGTGGTTCCGGGGAAGATAATCGCCAAGACATGGAGGAAGAAGCAGACTGTCGTTGGGATTATAAGATTTAAAAACTACCTTTGTCATTGTTGTTTAGCTATTATGCTTTTGGGCTGTTAAACTGTTTGTATATGGCTTGGAGGACGGTCAGTTCATTATTGTTCTGCCAGACGGTAGGATGTACAATTCAGTGGGTATCAAGGTTAATTAATAAATGGTTATTTACTATCTTTGTGTTACAAAAGATTTAAATGAATATGAATAATAAAGTTCCTTTTCATGCCGCACTGATTATGATGTGTGTCATTGCATTTTCCGTATCTCTTGGCTCTTGTGAAAAGAATGATGCTGATCAGATTGATGATGAATACTCTCTGAGCCTAAACGTTGATACCAATGGTGTCAACTTTACTATAAGACCTTTACTTGATTGGGGTGCCACTGTGGCTGACGTGGAAAAGTACATGGCTAAGAATTATCCTAGCTGGGAAGTTGAGGATGATGGAAAGCTGGTATATGATTCTACAGTAGTATCATGGTTAAAATCGTATAGTTGTAATGATATATACATGTATTTCTTTTTTAAGGATGAAGCAGGTAATGGTTTCTGTATGATTGAATTCGATTTCTATGGAAAGAATAATATAAAGCAGCTTCAGGATGAATGTGTAAGATTGGGCCTTAAATATAAGGGATTGTTATATTGGGAGGAAGTTCCTTATCTTTTATCTTATCATTATTTATCTGCTGATGAGAAGCTTGAGGTAAATTTGTTCTTTGAAAACTTTGATGATGAAGATTACTGGGGAATTTCTTTCCAGTCCTTAGACAAAGATGATCAGAATCACTTGGTTGACACGGAAAATCTCTGTATTAACGTTGATGTAGATGAGGGCAGCTATAGCCTGATCCCCTTTAAGAATTGGGATGGCACTTTGGCCGATGTCAGGGACTACATGGCTGAAAACTATCCGGATTGGGAGGTCGAGGATGGCGGAGCAATGATAAAGGATACCGTAGACTTGGATACCGTTCCCCACTGGTTTGCCTTATATCATAAGGATAGTCTGGCTGTCTTCTACCATTTTGAAGATGTGGAGGGAATCAGGTTTAGCAGTGTACAATATGCATACTACTCATCGGCAGACGTGACACAGAACAGAAATGAATTTACAAGAAACGGTCTTATATATATAGGTCATGATACATTATTTTATCAAGATCAGATATCCAATTACGTATATGTTCCTTTAAGCAAGGATTATTATGTGACAACTTCATCCTGGGATTTGTATAATGGTGCCTGGTCTATAGATATAGCTCCGTATGATGAGAGATTCATAAACCGTGTCAAGCGTGAATGACCCCAAAATGCCCCAAAGGGGACAGTCCCCCTGTGTCATTTTTTCAAAGTTACACATAATTTAAATGAATATGAATAATAAAGTTCCTTTTCATGCCGCACTGATTATGATGTGTGTCATTGCATTTTCCGTATCTCTTGGCTCTTGTGACAAGAATGATGCTGATCAGATTGATGATGAATACTCTCTGAGCCTGAATGTTGATACCAACGGTGTCAACTATACCATCAGACCTTTACTTGATTGGGGTGCCACTCTGGCTGACGTTGAAAAGTACATGGTCAAGAATTATCCTGACTGGGAAGTTGAGGATGATGGAAAGCTGGTATATGATTCAATATGGGATAGATGGATATTATACTATGGGTGTAACAGAATGACGGTTTATTTCTTTTTTAAGGATGAAAAAGGAAGTAGTTTAATAATGACTCAATACTTATGCGATGGATCAAATGATATAAAGCGGATTCAGGATGAACTGTTAAGATTGGGTTTTATTTACAAGGGACTGTTATATTGGGATTACCTGCCGGATGATTTAACCTATCTTTATTTCTCTGCCGATGAAAAACTTGAGGTTCAATTGGGCGTGAATAACAACGAAGGGGATGATTTCTGGGTGATAAATTTTCAGCCCACTGACAAAAATGACCTGAATCAACTGATTGACCAGACAACCATGAGTCTGATCATTAATTCCGAGAATGACAGTTGTAGCTTGACTCCTTTGATGGATTGGGGCGCTTCATTTACAGATATCAAGAGATTCATGGCTCAGAACTATCCTGATTGGGAAATACAGAATAACGGAGATTTGATTTGTGATACCATCGCTGAAGATTCTTTAGATTGGTATGCCAAATTTAGTAATGGTGAATTCAGCCAATTCTTCTTTTTTGACAATGGTGATGGTGAAAGGTATCATTCTTTCCAATTCGTAGACTATTCATCAACTGATGAAAAACCGCTTAATTGGGAACTGACAAGAAACGGCCTTGTATATTTAGGTCATGATACAACGTATTATGTGGAAGAAATATCGAATCACGTATATGTTCCTTTAAGTAAAGACTATGTTGCTTTAGCTTCAGCCTGGGAAATGTATGGAGGCTGTAGGGTTATTGATGTCATTCCATACGATGAGGAGTACATAAACAGTATCATGCGTGATTGACCTAAAAGAGTACCAAAGGGGACAGACCCCAATGGTACTCTTTTTCGAAAAAAGGTACCATTGGGGTCTGTCCCCTTTGGTACTCTTTTGTACTGTGTGCTTTTTTCACTAATTTTGCAGGGTAAAAACACCTTCTATGGAGAACATCCGGAATTTCTGTATAATTGCGCATATCGATCACGGTAAGTCAACGCTGGCTGACCGTCTGCTGGAGTACACTCATACCATCAATATCACCGAGGGCCAGATGCTTGATGACATGGATCTGGAGAAGGAGCGCGGCATCACAATCAAGAGCCACGCCATCCAGATGGAGTATGAGTACAAGGGCCAGAAATACGTCCTGAACCTTATTGACACTCCGGGACACGTGGATTTCTCATATGAGGTAAGCCGATCCATCGCCGCTTGCGAGGGCGCCATTCTGGTGGTCGATGCCACGCAGGGTGTGCAGGCGCAGACCATCAGCAACCTTTACATGGCCATTGAGCATGACCTGGAGATTATCCCGGTCATAAACAAGTGCGACATGCAGAGCGCCATGCCCGATGAGGTTGAGGATGAGATTGTGGAGCTGATAGGTTGCAAGCGCGAGGATATCATACGTGCATCGGCCCGTACGGGAATGGGCGTGGAGGAGATCCTGAACGCAATCGTGGAGCGCATCCCGCATCCGGTAGGTGATCCCGATGCTCCATTGCAGGCACTTATCTTTGACTCCGTATTCAACTCATTCCGCGGAATCATAGCATATTTCAAAATCGAGAACGGCTCCATCCGCAAGGGTGACAAGGTAAAGTTCTTCAATACCGGTAAAGAGTATGATGCCGATGAGGTGGGCGTGCTCCGTATGGATATGGTGCCGCGTGATGTGATGACCACAGGTGATGTGGGTTACATCATATCGGGCATAAAGACATCGACCGAGGTCAAGGTGGGCGATACAATCACCCATGTTGCCCGCCCCTGTGACAAGGCCATTGCAGGATTTGAGGAGTCCAAGCCTATGGTGTTTGCCGGCGTTTATCCCATTGAGGCCGATGAGTTTGAAGACCTGCGCGCCTCACTTGAAAAACTGCAGCTGAACGATGCATCCTTGAGCTTCTTCCCTGAGTCATCAGCCGCCCTGGGATTCGGATTCCGCTGCGGATTCCTGGGTCTGCTGCATATGGAGATTGTGCAGGAACGTCTGGACCGCGAGTTTGACATGAGCGTTATCACAACTGTTCCTAACGTATCATATATGGTCTATGACAAGCAGGGTAATGCAATTGAGGTACACAACCCCAGTGGCATGCCAGACCTTACACTGATTGACCACATTGAGGAGCCGTATATTGATGCATCAATAATTACCACTACTGATTACATCGGCCCCATAATGACTCTGTGCCTGGATAAGCGAGGAGAGCTGGTAAAGCAGCAGTTCATTGCGGGTAACCGTGTGGAGATATACTTCAAACTGCCTCTGGGTGAGATAGTGATTGACTTCTACGATAAACTCAAGAGCATATCAAAGGGTTACGCATCATTTGACTACCATCCCGCAGGATACCGTCCGTCCAAGCTCATCAAGCTGGATATTCTGCTTAACGGTGAGCCTGTCGATGCCCTGTCTACACTTACTCATGTGGACAACGCCTATGACCTGGGTCGCCGCATGTGCGAGAAACTTAAGGAACTCATACCGCGCCAGCAGTTTGACATAGCAATCCAGGCAGCCATCGGTTCCAAGATCATTGCCCGTGAGACCATCAAGCAGGTGCGTAAGGATGTGACCGCCAAGTGCTACGGCGGTGACGTATCGCGTAAGCGCAAGCTCTTGGAAAAGCAGAAGAAGGGTAAGAAGCGCATGAAACAGATAGGTAATGTGGAGGTTCCGCAGAAAGCATTCCTGGCCGTCCTGAAGCTGGACTAAAAAAGAGTACCAAAGGGGACAGACCCCAATGGTACTCTTTTTTTAAAATGATACCATTGGGGTCTGTCCCCTTTGGTATCTTTTTTATTACTCTTTCTGATAGAGGAATCGTTTGATGCTCTTCTTGGGAGTCTTCTCAAACTCCTCATGATAGATGCGAATCTGTGAGATCTTCTCGTATGACGGCAGAATGTTGTTGAGTTCCTGGCGGTTCTGCTCCATAACCTCGGCAATTTGCTCATCGGTCAGGCCAGTCTTCATAGCCTCGTCAAAATCGGGATATACCAGGGCAACCAGTTTGTCACTCTCAGAGATTACAACTGATTCATTTACCAGAGGCATGTTGTTCAAGTGATCCTCAATCTCCTCAGGATAGATGTTCTGACCTGAAGGTCCCAGGATCATGCTCTTGCTGCGGCCCTTGATGAATATGTTGCCATCCTTGTCCATTATGCCAAGGTCACCGGTGTACATCCAGCCGTCCTTGTCAATGGTCTCCTCGGTAAGTTTCTCATTCTTGTAGTAACCCAGCATCACGTTGGGACCGCGGCAGATAATCTCACCGGGTACATGTTCGGGATTGGAACTGAGAATCTTGACCTCCATGTTGGGCACTGGTTTACCGCATGAACCGAGAGCAAACGTGTTCTTGTCATCATATGCTATGATAGGACCGCACTCGGTTGCGCCGTAACCTACAGTATAGGGGAATCGTATTGACGATATGAATTTCTCAACCTCCTGATTGAACGGTGCACCACCCAGAATTACCTCATAAAAGTTTCCGCCGAATCCCTTTATCATCTCCTCGCATACTTTCTTCTTGATCTGGTCATTTACGATAGGCACCTTGAGCAGGAACTTCATCTGAGGAGTCTCAAGCTTGGGAAGTATGTTTTTCTTTATGATCTTCTCAATTACAAGAGGAACGGAAACGATGAGTGTGGGCTTGATCTCGCCGAGTGCCTGGAATATAATCTTGGGGCTCGGCAGGCGGGTCAGGAAGTAGATGTGGCATCCCATCAGGAACTCATGGAAGAACTCAAATGAGAATCCGTACATGTGAGCCATAGGCAACATGGATATGATCTTGTCACCGGGTTTCATCACAAACAGGGCTTTACGTCCAAACAGATGGTTGCTTATGAGTGAACGGTAGGGGAGCATCACCCCCTTGGAGAATCCCGTTGAGCCTGATGTGTAGTTGATCATGGCCATGTCATCAAAGCCTGCCTCATAATACTTGACATCCTTGGCAGTAAACTCCTTGGGATATTTGCGGCCGAACAGTTCATTCAGACGCTCGCGTGCCTCAGTGAGTTTCTCATTGCGTGATATTGCTATCTGGAAATCATCAAGCAGTATGATACCTTCAAGATCAGGCATAGAAGCCTCATTCAGGTTCTCCCATATCTGCTCACCGGCAAAGAAGAGCTTGGTCTCAGAGTGGTTGATGATATGGTGTATGTTATCGGCCTTGAACTCATGAAGGATTGGAACAACTACGGCACCGTATGTGAGGGCTGCCAGGCATGCGGTTCCCCAGTTTGAACTGTTCTTGCCGCAAAGTGCTATGCGGTCACCGGGCTTAAGTCCGGCCTCCTCAAACAGAATGTGGAGTTTGGCGATACGGCGTGCTACATCGCGGAAAAGCAGTGTAGAACCCTTGTAGTCAGTGAATGCCTCAAGATCCCAGTTCTTGATAATGGAACTGCTTATATAAGCGTTTAGATTCTTCTCTGTGAAGACATTGTCGGATCTGTCGTAATGATCAATCATGTAATTATGTAATTTCAATTATTTGTTCAAGTTGTAGTTTCTCTCTCCGAATATGGCGCTACCGATGCGTACCATATTGCTCCCTGCCTCTATGGCAAGCTCATAATCACCGCTCATGCCTGCTGATATGGTGTTGAAATCAGCACTGCCAGCAAAATAATTCTGCTTATAAGTATCAAAGATTTCCTTAAGGCGGCCGAACTCACGGCGTACCTGAGCCAGGTCATCAGTATTGGTGGCCATTCCCATCACACCACCTATGGTTATATTCTTAAGGTTCTTCCAGTCACCCTGCTCAAGCATGGCGCTGCATTCATCGGGGCTGAATCCGAACTTGGTATCCTCACTGGCAATGTGCAACTGCAGAAAGCAAGTGATATGACGGCTGTTTCTGGCAGCCTGACGGTCAATCTCCACAAGCTTGTCATAAGTGTCAACACCCTGTATGACCGATACATACGGAGCCATCATCTTGATCTTGTTGCTCTGTACATGGCCGATGAAATGCCACTCGATATCCCGGGGTAGAACTTGGCTCTTGGCGGTCATCTCCTGCACCTTGTTCTCCCCGAATATACGCTGTCCGGCATCATAAGCCTCCTGCAGCATCTCTACAGGATGGGTCTTTGATACAGCCACCAGTTTTACTCCTTGAGGGAGAGAGGCCTTGATTCTGTTCAGATTCTCTTTGATATCCATATTCCAGAAAAACGCTGCAAAGTTACGTAGTGGTGGTAAGTGCACTCTTTTTTATTTGCCATTATTTACTTTTTGTGCACATTTGATATTAATGTGTGCATGATTTTAAAGCCTTTCCTATATAAATAGAGATAGTCGAAAGCAAAGATAAGGCATAAAATCTTTATCTTCGCGTCTTGAAAATGGAGAAGTTTCTGGCCAGAAGACTGTACGGTAGGGACGAGGGCGTTAAAGGAGGCTCGCGTCCGGCTATCATCATTGCCACAACAGGCATTGCGGTAGGTCTGGTGGTGATGATACTTACCTTGGCCGTAACCCGCGGATTCAAAAGTCAGATACGCGACAAGGTGATGGGATTCTCACAGCATATCACCGTTACAAATTACTACGCAGGTCTGAGTACGGTTGAGGATCCTGTTCCCTGTACAGATTCCACCATGTATGCCTTGCTATCGCAGAGTCTTATTGAAAGGGTGCAGCCATATGTGAGCAAACCTTGTATAATAAGGACCCAGGAGGCTTTTCATGGTTTTATGCTTAAGGGTATCAATGCCGATTATGACCGCACATTCCTTAACCGCTACATGGTCAGGGGCGGTTTCCCTCAGCCACAGGACTCACTCGGTAACAACTGGATAGTGCTTTCCCGCGCCATTGCCGATATGTTAGGGCTGGATGTAGATGCTAAGGCCGATGTCTATTTCATGCAGGATCAGGTACGCATACGCCGTCTTACTGTAACCGGAATCTATGAGACTGGTTTTCTTGAGTATGACCGCATGTTCGGAATTACTGAACTGCAGTTGCTCCAGCGTCTTAATGGATGGGAACCTTATGAGTACAGCGGTCTGGAGATAGGCCTTACCGATGTACGTAAGGTAGATGATGGATACGGTCAGGTGCGTGATGTGATCAATGTGCTTGAGAAACAGACAGATGAGAGTTTCCTTGTCCAGACATTATACGATACACATTCCGGTCTTTTTGCATGGCTCGACGTTCTGGACCTGAATGTATGGATCATACTTGCGCTAATGTTGGGAATAGCCGGATTCACTATGATATCAGGTCTTCTCATTATCATATTTGAACGTACGGCCACAATAGGTACTCTCAAGTCATTGGGTGCATCAAACAAGACTGTAAGAGGTGTATTCATGCGTCTTGCATCATTCATTATCCTTAAAGGAATGGTGATAGGAAATCTGGTAGGTGTGATTATCTGTCTTGTGCAGCAGTGGTTCCATATCATACCATTGGATCCGGCCAACTACTATCTGGACAGTGTGCCTATGCAGTTGGGGGCAGGATGGTTCATCATTCTTAATATAGTGATGTTTCTGCTTTCTACGCTGATGATGCTTATTCCGTGTGCTGTCATCTCCCGCATCGTTCCCTCAAAATCAATCCGCTTCGAGTGACCCAATAGGGACAGTCCCCTTTGGGTCACAGCAGTGAAGACATACCTTCACGTAGCTCAGGCATGGGGCATTTGGTATCGCGCTCCACTATCAGTGTCTTTAGACCGGCGTAAGGGCGAATTTCTTCTTCTATATCCTTGAGCGGACGGTCCTGGCCGAAATAGGCTTTTGCAAAGAATTCCCAAAACCTGATTGCCACGGGCTTTGCCATATGGAACGCCTCCTGTATGAATTCCTCTTTACTGAGGACACAACACAGATATACCATGCCGACATCAAACAGATTGAATCCGTAGCAGAAATCTCCCAGGTCAATGAAATAGCGATTGGTACCTGTAAATATGGCATTGCCGTACTGCAGGTCACCATGGATGGCGGTGTCGGTATCGGGGGCATCGGCAATGAACTTTCCGATACGGTCTTTCTGGGCGGTGCTGAAAAACGGATTGTCAGCCAGCAGTTTGTAGTAGCGGTCCTTGACGCATTCAAACTGAGTGGTATCTACGTGGACGGAGTGAAGCTTGAGGCTCATCTCAGCAAACTCACTTGCGTACTGTTCTGCAAGCTCCGGATTATCACCGGTGGCGCGGGCGTATGATTTCTTGTCACGGATGCGACGGAACCTTATGCCGTATCGGCCATCATCAGTAACTACATAGTCTCCTGGCTCCGGGGTGGGTATGCCTAACTCAAAAACCTTGCGGGCCAGATTCATCTCATCAAGAGGCTGCTGTATCTTGCCCGGAAAGTAGAGCTTGAGCATAAGGTCCGGATCAGTACGATGGTTGTAACTCTCACCGTTGGCACCTCCTCCGGAGATGATGTAGTCATTAAGGTTAATATGAACAGCTTCCATTATTTATCACCGAATACTCTGTTAATAAGCCATTCAAACTCCTGGAAGGCAAATGTGTCATCCAGCTCGCGCAGAGAGTCTGCCAAACCACGGTAATGCCACTCATGTTCTTTAGGGTCATGTACACGGAATAAGTTCCAGATTTTGTCACCCTGCATATACTGATCCCTTGCAATGGCGCGCATATTGGACAGCTTGTCACCTATGGCAACGATTTTTGCATCTCTCGATACTGCGGCCAGGCGGTCTATGGCAGCCTGCTTGCGGTCATGCCAGCTGTCCTCTTCCGAACGGTTTTCAAATACCACATCCGTCTCTGCGCTGACAAGTGATGCCACTCTGTCACCGAACTCGGAGCGTATCTGTTCAATTGTTACGTCAGTATCCTCAACGGTGTCATGAAGTGCTGCAGCAGCCAGGATTTCCTGGTCAGAGGTAATAGTGGCAGCTATTGAAACAGCCTCCATGGGGTGTACAATATAAGGGAATCCCTTACCGCGGCGTTCTGTGCCGGCATGTGCCTTGACCGCAAACATAATGGCGCGGTCAAGCAGTTCTGTATCTAATGGTTTGTTTGGCATTTCAGTTGTCTGTATTCATGAAAGGAAGATCTTTTGCCTGCTCCATCAGCATCTCGGCCATCATCTCGTTACTGTCTGACTCACCGTTAAGCGTGTCAAACATGTTTTTGATTCCGGCCTTTCCGCCTCCGTTCTTGAGTATATATGCAATGCAAAGGTCTTGCGGTCCTATTGATGATGATATTATGTCAAGGTCTGTAAGTCCTATCTGATAGCATGCCAGTTGGTATGCACCGTCGGAGTATTTCTTGACGACAGATGCTATATCGCCTAACGATTTGAGCCCCATGCTTTTGAATACAGGCAGGTAGGGCATCAGCGGAACTTCCTGTATCTCAGCCTGGTTCATGGCGGCAATACGCTTGTTAAGCTGGTTGAACGGTTCCAGTTCAAGGTAACTGCGGAACGTATCACCATCAATGGGAACCTCATCCAGATTGCCTGAGCGGACAAGAGCCTGTACCCTGCGGCGGTAGTCAGTCAGTTCTATGCGTATCTTGCTGAACTCATCATCCACAAGTTCCAGCATACCTGCCAGACGGCTCATGTTCCTCATATAACGCTTGGGTATCTCCACTCCTGATTTGTA
The DNA here is from genome assembly GCA_902763885.1 of uncultured Bacteroidales bacterium. Lineage (GTDB taxonomy): Bacteria > Bacteroidota > Bacteroidia > Bacteroidales > Bacteroidaceae > Colenecus. The sequence goes on from CACWTU010000008.1 coordinate 125,354, forward strand.
ACCGGTGTCATGGTCCATATTGGCCCAGGCATGCTGCAGTAATGTGCGCATCTGGATCTCAAAACGGTACGGGAAACCCGGTACAGAGCAGATATAGTGCAGTGAAAGATAACCGAAACTGTCTATCTCATGTATCTTGCGTTTGTCAACGGAGTTCTCCCAGTCTATGGTAAAGAGACGTTCTACGGCCGATGCCACTTTATCCACATCATCCAGATAGAATGTAATCACTCTCAGGCCCAATATATCAGTGATATCTGAGAGACTGTTGTATTTGTGTCCCTTCAACTCCAGCTTGCCGGCCAATGAATCATATGCCTTGACACGTGATTCTATGGCGGCGACAATAAGTCCGGCATCAGCCAGAGTCTTTTTGAGCTTCTCCTTTGTATCCTGTTCAATCTCCCTGAAACGTGGCAGATTATTCTGATATTCATCCAGGATTGACTGACAGTGCGCATCAAGATGTCTTGCCTTTGACATAGTTCAATGTGTTGTTGAAAATACAGATGCAAAGATATTTTTTTCTTTGTCCTAGGCAATGATTTATTGACTATATTTACGACTGGAAACAATTTATTTGGCAGATGGAAATCATAATAGGTGTTTTGTGTGCAGCATTGGGCTTACTGGCAGGTTTTATGCTGGGACGTAACCATAAGCGTGAGGCAGAGCTTGAGGCGCAGGTCAAGGTGCTGGAGTCACAGGTTCAGACTGCCGATAAGCAGATGCTTAAATCCAAGGAGGAGTGGCAGGCCCATACGCAGGAACTGCTAACGGCACAACAGGCTAAATTTGATGAGACAATAGCCAAGGTCACGGCACAGATGCGTGACGCCACTGATGAGATGCTTAAGAAGCGCCAGGAAGAGTTTTCTGCATCAAGCAACACCAGTCTTGGGCAGATAGTCAATCCTCTAAAGGAGACTATTGACAAGATGAAGGAGGCCATGAAGGAAAATACCATAAAGCAGACAGAGATAGGAGGTGAGATCAAGACTCAGGCTCTGAATATGATGCGCCAGAGCGAGGCGGCCAAGAACAGTGCCGATGAGCTTACCCGCGTGTTCCGTCACGCAGGCAGGGTGCAGGGCAACTGGGGTGAAATAATTCTCGATGAGTTACTTGAATCCCAAGGCCTGACCAAGGGGGTACACTATGAGATACAGTCTTCAATCCGTGATTCTGCCGGTGATGTGGTCCGTAATGTTGATGATCACGGTATGCGTCCCGATGTCATCCTGCATCTTGATCAGAAACGTGATGTCATCATTGACTCAAAAGTGTCTCTTACCGCTTTCATGGATTATGTGAACGCAGAGGATGAGGCTGACCGTCAGAGATACCTCAAGGCTCATGTGGACAGTATCCGTAAGCATGTAAAGGAACTCTCCACAAAGGATTACTCATCATACGTAAAGCCTCCCAAGGTGCGTATGGATTATGTGATTATGTTTGTGCCCAACACCGGTGCTCTCTGGACCGCTATCACCGCGCAGCCCGATTTATGGCGTAATGCCATGGACAGTAATGTCTATATTGCCGATGAGCAGACCCTGTTTGCCGCTCTGCGTATCATCAACCTGACATGGACCCAGATAATTCAGGCACAGAATCATGAGAAGGTGTTTGAACTGGCCAATGAACTTATGGACAGGGTAGGGCAGTTCATGGGCAGATACAAGAATATGGGCGATGCCCTGTCAAAGGCTCTCAAGGCCTATGAGGATGGCGAGAAGAAACTTCAACCCGGAGGCCAAAGCATACTTCAGACTTGTGGTAAGCTGCAGAAACTGGGAGCTAAGCAGAGTTCCAAGAACCCCTTGCCTCAATTGGATGATGATTCAGAAACCGGGGAGGATCCGGAGAGACTGATTGAAGAATAAAAAAGACCTGGGTCACATAAGCATCGGCCCAGGTCTTTTTGTGAAATACTGATGTTATCAGTCCTGAATCTCGAACAGGTTCAGGAAACCGGTCATCATGAAGACTGAGCGGATCTCATTGTTGATAGCCTTGACAATTACCTTGCCGCCTTTTGATGCAGCAGCCTTGCGCAGTGACAGGAACAGTCTCAGACCGGAGCTTGAGATGTACTGCAACTGAGTGCAGTCCAGGATGACGGTTCCTGCAGCAAATTGTGTCAGATTATCAAAATCACCGCTTATCTCCTGTGAGGCGGGTGTGTCCAAACGACCTATTAACTGTGCGGTCGTTACAGAATCCTGTGTGTTGATTTTTACTTCCATAATTCTAATATTTATTATTGTTCTTAATCTTCCGTATCTCCCATAATGATGACCAGCCTGTCACCAACCATAAGCTTAAGGCTGCCATGAGGAACGATATACTTTTCAGCCCGTCTTACCATAATTACACGTATGCCGTGAGGCAGATGCAGGTCACGCAGTGTCTCTCCGCGTTCAAGATCCTCCTCCGTTACAATATGGTCACGCAGCATTCCCATCTCCTCCGGTATTTCCATGCCGAAAGTCTCCACTTCAGGGTCATCGTCTATGCTCATGTTGAGCAGACGGGCCATAGGTGAAATAGTCATTCCCTGAACTAGAAGTGAGAGCAAGGTGATGGAGAACACTATGTTGAATATCTCGTTTGAGCCATCCACACCCTCAACTACGGTATAGAGTGCGAACAGGATGGGGCCCGCTCCTTTGAGTCCTACCCATGAAGCCAGAATTTTGGCTCTGAATGTGAATCCTTTGAACGGTGCCAAACTGAGCAGGGTACCGATTGGGCGTGCTATAAGCATAAGGAACAGTCCTATTAAGATTGCCGGCCAAATGATATGTGGTATCTGTGAAGGCTTGGCCAGCAGACCCAGCAACAGGAACATGATAAGCTGTGAGAGCCATGTTATTCCGTCAAAGAACAGGAGCACGTCTTTCTTGAACGGCAGGTTTGGAGTGTTACCTATCACTATAGCTGATACATAAAGTGACAATAGACCGTTGCCACCTATGGATGATGCAAAACCGTTGGCGAACAGTGCTATGCTCAGAATCATTATAGAGTAGAGCGGGCTTGTCTGGAGCTTTATTTTGGGCAGTAGCCAACGGGCGGCGTGTCCCAGAGCAAGTCCAACTCCAAAGCCTAGTATAATCTGTTTTATCAGAATCCAGACTCCTGTAAGAATTATATTAAATGTACCTGATGCCCCTGATACGCCGTGAAGTGCTTCCATAATCTGCACCAGGAGTATGGTAAGCACATATGCCATAGGGTCATTACTACCAGACTCAAGCTCAAGCATCGGTCCCAGGTTTTCACGGAGTGTGAGACGGTGACCTCGCAGTATTGAGAATACGGATGCTGAATCTGTTGATGAGAGCACTGTGGCCAGAAGGAAACAGCCCATGATGGTTGTACCTGCACCTCCAATCTTGTCACCGAGTGCAAAATAGATGAACAAACCTGTGGCTACTATTGTCAGGAACACGCCCAGTGTTGACATGGATATTCCCTTCCTGATGATAGGGCGTGTCTCCTCAAGTGATGTCTCCAAACCACCTGTGAGTAGGATGATGGTCATCGCAAGATGTCCGAGGAACTCTGCTGCTCCAAGATTATTCACATTGATGCCTAAACCATCCTCACCGGCCAACATTCCTATTATGAGGAACAGAAGCATGGTGGGAACGCCGAATTTGGTACCTATTTTTGCCATGATTATGGCAATGAACATCAGAATGGAGACAAGCAGGATGAGGTTTCCTGATGCCAGATCGATGTTGAATATAGAAAGAGGTATGGCTGTCATCATTTACTTATTTTCTTGATAAGAGTGAGTACGTTGCGTCCGTTTACTCTCTCATAATTGATATGGTCCATAATCTGACGTATCAGATGTATTCCCAGTCCTCCTATGGAACGATCCTCCGCACTAAGCGTTATATCAACCTCAGGTTTGGCTGTGGGGTCAAAAGGTGTACCGGAATCAATGATTATGAATGATACCTCAGAGCCGTTTGATTTGACCTCAATTGTTACGTTGCCTACCGTACCTGCGGGATAAGCGTAGTTCATGACATTGACAACGGCCTCCTCAATGGCCAGATTGATCTGCATGGTTGAAGACATATCAAAGCCATTGGCTTCACAAACCTCATCAATGAAGGTGTTGAGCCTGGGTACGCGCTTCAGGTCATTGGTGAGTGTGAGGGTGCGCTGATATTTTATCTCCTCATGATGCTTTGTGTACTGAATGGCAAGCATGGTAAGGTCATCGCTCTGATCAGCCTCACCTACGAATTCATGAACGGCACTGGTCATGCGTTCTATTATAGCTGTAGGTGAGAATACCCGGTTCTGTTGCAGATTATGCGCCAGGTCAATGGTGCGGTTCATCTCAAACTGGTCATGATTTATGTTCTCAGCCTCGGGGAGTCCGTCAGTATAAAGGAATATTGTCGTGTCCGGGTCAATAAGGGTCTCCTGCAGCGTGAACTTCCAATTAGCCATTACTCCCACCGGCAGGTTTGAGTCAACGGGCAATAATCCGGCGCCGGTATTACCGATAAGTATCGGCGCATCGTGACCGGCATTGCAATAGTGCATACGTCCGGTGGGCAGATCCAGAACACCTACGAACAGGGTGACGAACATGTTGGAATCATTATCCTCCGACATGGCGTCATTGATTCTGGATATGATTTTCTCCGGTGATGATTCATGGGCCGAAATGGTTCTGAACAGAGCCTTTGTCACCACCATATAGAGTGATGCCGGAACCCCCTTGCCGGATACATCGCCGATACAGAAGAACAGCTTCTCATCACGGATAAAGAAGTCAAATAGGTCGCCACCCACCTCTTTGGCAGGAGTCAATTGTCCGAATACATCAATGTCATCTCTATCAGGATATGGCGGAAATATCTTGGGGAGCATAGCCATCTGGATATCGCGGGCAATCTTTAGTTCACCCTGTATGCGTCCTTTCTGCTCGTTTACCTGTTTCAACTCTTCAATCTGACGTACAATGGACTGTTGCATGTATCTGAATGATTCATTCAGTTTTCCAATCTCATCGTTATGCTTATATTCCGTAATCTCCTCATCAAAACGGCCCGATGCTATGGTTTCAGCCTGATATGAAAGTTCTACAAGCGGTTCAAGGTGATTGGATATGATGCCACTGAATATCATTAGCATCAGGAGCAGGCCTACTATCACAATTCCTATTATAGCGTTGATTAGACGGTAATATCCGCCAAAAATATCCATGGCCGGACAAACAATGCCGACGCTCCATCCCGTGTCGTCAAGCGGTTTGTAGAAAACATAGCAATCCTCTCCGTCAACTGTAAGTTGGCGCATTCCTTCCTGTCCGGTCTGCATGGCGTGCCCCAAGCCTGCTATGGCTGTGTCAGCCTTAATCAGTGTAGGCGTAAATATACTCTGGTAGAACAGCTTGGTAGTATCAGGATGTACAAAGAATGTACCGCCCTGGCCAATCATGATGCTGTATGAATTAGGGTAGGGCTTAACTGCTGATATGGTCTTTGAAAGCCATTCGAGTGATAAATCAACAGAGATGGTTCCAAAAAACACGTCATTCTCATCTTTTAGAGGCTTGCAGTATGAGATGATCATATCCGGGGATGATATGCCCTGTGGGTTGAAATCTGAAAAAGGTTCAGTCCAACAGGGATGGTCCAGCAGTTTGGGCAGCTGATACCAGTCCATGGAGAAATACTGATAATAGTCATTGCCTTCCTGGATGGTCTGTATCAAACCGTTGGTGTTCAGGGAATATGCAGAGAAATACAACCCTCTGTCTTTGAAGAAGAAAGGCTCAAAAGCTACGGAACAACCATTCAGGATGGGATTATTCTCAAGGATACGTCTGCTGTAAACGAACATGGAATCTGGAGCGTCCAGATGTCTTTTGATAAGCCAATCCGTATTATCAGTAGCCACCTTGACCTGAGTCAGGATATTGGTTACGCGTTGTATGGTATTATCAAGTGATTGGGTGGCATGCTGTATGGCTTCAAGTCTGACGGCTTTGCGTGATTCATTGAAGAAAACGCCCAGGGCAGCTATGAAAATGAGTCCTGCAAGGAGTACTATCCAGATACTTAATCTGGTTGAGAGTGATTTCTGCTTCATAGTAATAACCCGATTTTATTCTGCAATCAATTCTTCATACTTGATTGGGCGGCTGAGCATTCCGTTCTCAAACATAAGATTGGAGGCCTGTTCCACCATATCAGGACGCAGAGTGTATATGCGTCTTTTGTTCTCGCGGTCAACCAACAGTTTCAGTACCTCATCAAGCATAAGCTGTTGGAGTATCCTGTTGGTGGCAATGTGATTCATCTGTACATATTTCATCACAATCTCAAGGGTCTCTTCCGGATTCTCTGCGGCCCATTCCCAGCCTCTGCGGCTTGCCTCGGCAAAAAGCATGGCCTGTTCTTTATGGCTCTCATAATATTCCCTAGTCATATAGAGACCGTCTTCCTGGATATTGTATCCATGATTGTAGAATCTGTAAACATTGGTTTCATTCAGTTCTATTCCGGTCTGCAGCAACTGGTAGTACTCATTGTAGCTCATGGCCAGTGTGGCATCAATGGCTCCCGATATGAATAGGTTGACACTGTTAGCAAAAGGAACCCATTGGTAGTTCAGATTCTCCTGCTTGCTCATGCATTGTGCTATCTGCCCGAATCCGGCATTCCAGATTCCCACTTTGGCTCCCACTTGCTTAAGAGGGTTCTGGCCGCGTCTTGAGACTATTACCATTGCATTGTTCATGGAGGTCTGGAGTATGTTCACAATAGGAATACCGTCATCAATTATCTCCAAGGCTTGTGCCAGTTGCAGGGTTGTGGCCTGGCTCTTGTTGTCTCTTATACGGCTTATCGCAGATTGTGTGATAGAAGGGTGTACAATCTCTACATCTACCCCTGCGTCTTTATAGAATCCTTTTTCCAAAGCGACATAATAACCTGCAAACTGTGCCTGTGCAGTCCACTGTGGCGTAAATATGAATTTATCTTGTGCCTGTGCAATCAGAAAGGTGAAACAGAAAATAGCCCCCGATATGATAAATCTCTTCATTAGTTAGTAGGTGTAGTCTATAGTATGTTACAAAGATAGAAAAAAAAACAACAATAGGATATTTCCCCTTTTCTTTTAGGAAAAAAACCTTATTCAGGTAAACTTCCCTGTTTATCTTTGCAGTGAAAACAGAACACGGTCAATGCCGCACTGAAATAACGATGATATGAAGAAATATTTGTTTTTGCTGATGGCCCTAATGTTACCTTTTGCAACAATGCAAGGTAAGAAAAAAGAGAAACAGAACATGATGGTTTGGGGTGAGGTAACTACTGCAGATGATGGTAAAGACTATCTTACCATGTACAAGAACTGTCCGGCAGAGGTTACCGCCCAGTTTCACTTTATATATAAGGACAAGACCAAATCAATAATGTATGACCTCTTTATGCCTGATACGGTATCCCAGGTGCAGGATCCTGTTCCTGTAGAGAAACCAGTAAAAGAGGTCGTTGTTGAAAACATCATATACAGCACCCTTGATGCTGATGGCAAGAAGTACAGCACAAGTGATCCAGATGATCCCATATTGGCTATGCTGCTTGTGGACCTGTTTGATATATATCATGATATTTTCTGGTTTGACGTGTTTCACAGGGCACATTACTATAATGGACGTAATTATGACAGATGGACACCTTCATCAACCCGTTACAACAATACTCATCATACCAAGGCTCCCGAAATAAATCTTGACAAAGTTGATGATACCGCGCTGATGATAGGTGCTGCCGCAGTTGCAGTGGCATCGGCCGGAATGCTTGTGGCTGTTGTCCGTAACTGGGATAACCCCGATGACCGTTTCCCCTATTTCTCCTTGTCGCCTCAAGTACAGTTCTTTACTCAGTCAGGTACCATGCGTGACGTGGTTCAGCTCAAGTACAGGTTTGGCAGTTACGGCGGATTCTCAATCTTGGGCGACCTGGGTTACACCACAGGCTCGCTCAATGAAGAGAACCTCTTTGATCCCGGTTTCACATGGAGCATCGGCGCCGGGCTTGACATAGGTGCATTCTCTTTGTCATTCCGTGGTAAACCCTCCACCCGTCGTCACTCTGACAACTTCTTTAACTGTGAACTGGGTTATGATATCTTTATCACAAGGGATCTGGCCTTAGACCTTAAGGGAGGAGTGGCACTGATTGAATATGAAAAAGACCTCTATTGGGATATCCCAATATCACTAGGTCTTCTCTGGAGATTCTAATGTGCAATTGTGTCTCCTTTTGCACAAGGGACTGTCCCCTTTTGAACGTGAAAAGTCTTACTATAATCTGCTTACTTTAGCATGTGCAAAAGGGGACTGTCCCCAATTGCACGTTTTCAGAACTTAGCCTCTTCAGTGGGTGGAAGTGGACGGCAGTTATACTGTGATGCCATTACTTCTCCGTATGCGCCGGCAGAGAGCAGGGCTATCAGGTCTCCGCGGTGAACCTCACTCAGCATCTCATCCTTGCCGAATACATCCGATGACTCACAGATGGGACCTACCACGTCATACTTCTGCTGTGGGCCGTTTGAGCTCAGGTTCACAATCTTGTGATGTGCTCCGTACAGGGCGGGGCGGATGAGCTCCGTGAATCCTGCGTCAACGATGGCAAACTTCTTTATGGTTCCCTGCTTTACGTAAAGCACCTTGGTAACCAGACGTCCGCACTGTGCCACTACGGCGCGGCCCAGCTCAAAGTGAAGTTGCTGTCCGGCACGGAGTTTGAGTTCACTGCGGAATATGTTGAAATACTGTTTGAAGTCAGGGATGGGGTTCTGCTCCGGATTGACATAGTCAATACCCAGGCCGCCACCTACATTTATGCTGTCAAGTTTTATGCCTTCAGCCTCCAGCTTGTCCTGCAGGTCATTAACTTTCTTGCAGAGCAGGTGGTAAGGCTCCATATCCAGGATCTGTGAACCTATGTGAAAATGCAGACCCTCAAACTTGAAACATGGGTTGGCCAAAGCCTTACGTATAATGGGCAGGAGCATGGGAATCTCTATTCCGAACTTGTTCTCTGCCTTACCGGTGGTGATATTGGCGTGTGTATGGGCGTCAACATCGGGGTTAACACGGAAAGCTATGCGGGCGCTCTTACCCAGGGCAGCGCAACGCTCGGCTATCACATCAAGTTCAGCCTCGGACTCTACGTTGAAGCATGCGATGCCTGAATTAAGTGCCAGGTCAATCTCCCAGTCAGCCTTGCCGACTCCGGCAAAAACAATTGATGATGCTTTGAAGCCGTTGTCAAGTGCTACCTGTATCTCACCTCCGCTTACGCAGTCAATGCCCAGACCGTATCGGTTGATGAGTTTAAGTATCAGCGGGTTGGCATTTGCCTTTATGGCATAGTGTACGTGCCAGTCAGGACTGCCGGCGGTGCACTGGCTTATTGACTTGAGAGTACTCTCCAGTATCCCCAGGTCATATTGGTAACAGGGAGTATGCATTATTTCTTGCCGTTAAAGAGGAAATCGCTCAAACGCTGCAGGGCAGCTTTCTTGTCGGTTTCCTTGATAAGGAATGATATGTTGTAGTTGCTGCCTCCGTAGGAGATCATGCGAACGGGTATATCGGCCAGGGCATCCAGTGCACGTGACTCAAATCCAAGGTTCTCCCAGTTCATGTCACCAACCACGCATACTATGCACATGTCATGGTCAACGGTTACGGTACCGTATTTCTTTAGTTCGCCTACAATCTCATCCAAATGCTTGATGTTGTCTATTGACATTGACACGCCTACCTCTGATGTGCAGATCATGTCAATTGATGTGCGGTAGGTCTCAAATACCTCAAACACCTTCTTGAGGAAGCCGTGAGCCAGAAGCATGCGGCTTGACTTGATCTTGATGGCGGTGATGTTGTCCTTGGCGGCTACGGCTGCTATGCGGCCGGGCTCGTTGCGGTTATCGATGAGTGTACCGGGGGCGCTGGGCTCCATGGTGTTGAGCAGACGTACCGGTATGTTGGCTGCCTTGGCGGGCTGGATGCAGGTGGGGTGGAGTATCTTGGCTCCGAAATATGCAAGCTCCGCTGCCTCCTCAAAATGGAGGTGGCGTACGGGCTGTGTCTTGTCAACTACACGCGGGTCATTGTTGTGCATTCCGTCGATATCGGTCCAGATCTGGATCTCATCAGCCTTGATGGCTGCGCCCAATATTGATGCGGTGTAGTCACTTCCACCACGCTGCAGGTTGTCTATGTCACCTTTTGCATTGCGGCAGATGAATCCCTGTGTTATGTAAATCTGCATTCCGGGAACTGACTGCAACTGCTTGTTTGCATATTCAGTTATGTAGGCCATGTCGGGCTCTGCATCTGCATCGGTCTTCATGAAGTCAAGTGCCGGCAGGAGAGTTGCCTTGATGCCCTGTTCCTTGAGGTAGAGGGTAACCATGTAGGTTGAGATGAGTTCTCCCTGGGCAAGGATGATTTTCTCCTCCTTCTCACTGAAGTTGTCTATATAAAATGACTGCAGGAATGAGAACTTTTCTTCAAGGAACTTGTTCAACTCATCCTGGTTCTCCTTTTGGGAGAGCAGCTCGGGTACGTGTGCAAAATACTTGGTGCGCAGACGGTTGATTACGTCGTCGGCGCCTGCCTTGTTGCCACCGTAAAGGTATTGGGCAATCTCTACAAGTGAATTGGTGGTTCCTGACATGGCTGACAGGACTACCAGTTTCTGCTCACCGTCTTGGGTGATAAGGCGGCTTACCTCCTTCATTCTCTGAGGGCTTCCTACTGATGTGCCGCCAAATTTCAATACTTTCATGTTATTGTCGTGTTTATGTAATTCCGTTCTAATGATGTTTCATTCTGCAGCCGTTGTGTTTTCGGTGTCCGGGGTGGTACTGTCACTCTTGGGGTCTGCATCAACCAGAAGCTTGCGGTCCTGGCATTTGAATACGCGGCCGGGGAACTCTTCAATCCACTGCAGGTTATGGGTTATCATAAGGATTGTGGTGCCGCTCTGGCCAACCTTGTGTAGGATTTCCATGATCTGGTGTCCTGTCTCGGGGTCCAGGTTGCCGGTGGGCTCATCGGCTAATATCAGCTTGGGGTCGTTGAGCAGGGCACGGGCTATGCAGATACGTTGTTGCTCTCCACCGGAGAGCTCGTGCGGCATCTTGTAGCCTTTGGTATCCATCCCTACCAGGTCAAGCACCTGGAAAATCTTCTGATGGATGAGCTTCTTGTCCTTCCATCCGGTGGATTTGAGTACGAAACTCAGATTATCGAACACGTTGCGGTCTGTGAGCAGCTGGAAATCCTGGAATACTATTCCCATCTGGCGGCGCAGGCGTGGAATCTGACGTTTTTTCATCGTTGTCAGGTTCATGCCCAGTACAATGGCATGGCTGTCAGGCATGGGACAGAGTACATCCAGTTCACAGTAGAGTGTCTTGAACAGGGAACTCTTGCCAGAGCCTACCTTGCCTATCAGATAAACAAAGTCACCCTCCTGTACTGTAAAGGTTACGTCACCCAGGACGAACATATCCTCCTGGCGCACCTCAACGTTACGATAATCGATAATCTCCATTTATTCCTTGTGGCGTTTTACCAGTTCAGCGGCAAGCTCCTCAATGCGGTGTCCCTTTGATGTAAGCAGCACAATGAGGTGGTAGATAAGGTCCGATGCCTCATAGATAAGACGGTCATCAGTGCCGTTTGTGGCCTCGATTACAGTCTCAACGGCCTCCTCGCCAACCTTCTGAGCCATACGGTTTACGCCGCTCTTGAAAAGTGATGTGGTGTATGAACCATCGGGCATCTCCTTGTAACGTCGGTCAATGAAGTCCTGCAGATAGGACAGGAAGTTCAGGTCAACGCTGTTCTGCTCGTTCCAGCAAGTGTCTGCGCCTGTATGGCATACAGGGCCTTCAGGACGTGCCTTGATGAGCAGGGTATCCTTGTCGCAGTCAAGAAGGATCTCTTTTACGTTCAGGAAGTTACCGCTTGTCTCGCCTTTGGTCCAAAGGCAGTTTCTGGTGCGGCTCCAGAATGTGACTTTTCCGGTCTCAACGGTCTTCTGATATGCCTCTTTGTTCATAAAACCCAGCATCAGGACCTTGCGTGTCACATTGTCCTGGATGATTGCGGGCACAAGACCGCCCATTTTCTCAAAATCTATATCCATCATTTTGGTATATTATAATCTTATAGGAATTTTCAAACTGCAAAGGTACTGCTTTAATTCGGGAATTGGTATCTCTCCGAAGTGAAAAACGCTTGCGGCCAGTGCGGCATCGGCATGACCCTCTATGAAAGTGTCACGGAAATGCTCTTTGGCGCCTGCTCCTCCCGATGCGATTATGGGAATTGTCAGTTCATCGGACAGTTTGCGCAGTGCGTCATTGGCAAAACCCTGTTTCACTCCGTCATGATCCATACTGGTAAACAGTATCTCTCCTGCGCCACGGTCCTCGGCCTCATGCGCCCATTCAAAGAGCATACGTTCCGTTGGAACGCGTCCTCCGTTCAGGAAGCAGCGCCAACCCTCAGGCATCTGCTTGGCATCAATTGCGGCTACGCATACCTGGGAACCGAAGTTTAACGCAATCTGGTTTATCAGGTCGGGGTTCTTGATTGCGGCTGAGTTGACTGATACCTTATCGGCTCCGGCACTGAGCAGACGCTCCACGTCCTTCAGCTCATGGATGCCTCCGCCTACGGTGAAAGGAATCGATATGTTGGCAGCTATGCGTTCTACCAGTTCTGTAAATGTTTTTCTTCCCTCAAACGATGCGGTTATATCCAGGAATACAAGTTCGTCGGCACCCTGTTCGCTGTAGAGACGGCCCAGTTCTACGGGATCTCCGGCATCGCGCAGATTTACAAAGTTGGTGCCCTTTACGGTACGTCCGTCACGTATATCCAGGCAGGGTATTATTCTTTTTGCTAGCATACTCTTACTCTTGGCTAAGTTTAGAAAGTTGCTCAAGGGTTATGCGTCCCTCGTAGTAAGCCTTGCCTACAATTGCTGCGGGCAGTCCGGCTTCTTTCAGCTGGAGCAGGTCATCTGAGGAACTTACTCCGCCGCTTGCTATCAGATATATGTCAGGGAACTTGACCAGTAACTGGCGGTATAGTTCCACTGAGGGGCCCTGTAGCATGCCGTCCTTGTTTATGTCAGTGCAGAGTACCTTGCTGATTCCCTTTTTCATGTAGCCGCTTATGAAATCATCAAGTTCAACGGCGCTGTCCTCTTTCCAGCCGTTTACGGAGATCTTGCCGTCACGTGCATCGGCCCCAAGGATTATGTGCTCCTGGCCAAACTCCTCTATCCATTCTGCCATGAGCTCGGGGTGCTCCACCGCAGTGCTGCCTACGGTTACCATCTGTGCCCCGCATCCAAGTGCCGTTTCCAGGTCGGTGCGGGCTTTTATTCCACCGCCAAAGTCAATGGTCAGATTGGTGTGGGCGGCTATTGATTCAAGGGTGGGGTGGTTGACAATATGTTTGCTGCGGGCACCGTCCAGATCTACCAGATGAAGGCGTTTTATGCCGGCATCCTGGAACCTGAGTGCCATGTCCAGCGGATTGTCACTATAGGTCTTGCAGATGTTGTAGTCACCCTTGGTCAGGCGTACGCACTTGCCGTCTATTATGTCAATTGCAGGAATTATGTCCATCGCTCTTATATGTCAAGAAAATTCTTAAGAATGCGTTCTCCTGTGGGGCCGCTCTTCTCAGGGTGGAACTGGGTGGCGTAGAAATTGTCCTTATGGAGTGACGCGGTGAACGGGAGTATATACTCGGTCCTGGCGGCTGTCCACTGGCATACAGGAACATAGAAACTGTGTACAAAATATACAAACTCCGGTTTGCTGAATCCCTTGAAGATTCCGTCAGAGGTAGTCTCAATGGTGTTCCAACCCATGTGGGGAACCTTGTCCTCATGGCGCTGTGGCTGGAATTTGAGTACGGGGACATCAAAAATGCCCAAACAGTCAGTATCACCCTCCTCACTATGGCTGCACATGAGCTGCTGGCCCAGGCAAATTCCCAGTACCGGCTGCTTGAGGTCCTTGATTATGCGGTCCAGTCCATGGGCACGGAGATATTCCATTGTGGTGCTGGCTTCACCCACACCCGGGAATATGACTTTATCGGCACGTCTCAGTTCCTCTTCATTGTCCGTAAGCAGGGGCGTTACGCCAAGTCTTGTGAGTGCACCTATGACTGAGCGTATGTTTCCGGCATTGTATTTGACTACTGCTATGTTCATTTTTGCGGATGTCAGTTTTCAGCCGCGAAGTTACTAAAAATGAGAGCTCGCATCTCTAATATTAATTATAAAATGACTAAATTTGCGGCAAATTACGAGGCGGGGGCCTCGATTTTGAGTAGTAATCATTTGAATATCAGATACTTGAAATGAAAAAGTTCGCTGAGCGTGGACAACTTGACTTGTCAAAGGTCAACAAGGAAGTGTTGGAAGACTGGCTTAAGGAGGATCTTTTTGCACGCAGCATAAAGGAGCGTGAGGGATGTCCTTCATTCGTGTTCTATGAGGGTCCTCCCTCGGCTAATGGAATGCCCGGCATCCACCACGTCATGGCACGTACCATCAAGGACACATTCTGCCGTTACAAGACCATGTGCGGCTATCAGGTTAACCGTAAGGCCGGATGGGATACCCACGGACTGCCGGTTGAACTTGGTGTCGAGAAGAAACTGGGAATAACCAAAGAGGATATCGGCAAGAAGATATCGGTTGATGACTACAACATGAACTGTCGTACCGAGGTTATGAAATACAAGGCTCACTGGAGTGACCTGACTCAGAAAATCGGTTACTGGGTGGACCTTGACAACCCTTACATTACATACGATAACCGTTACATAGAGACTCTCTGGTGGCTGCTTAAGCAGTTATACGGCAAGGGTTATCTTTATAAAGGATATACAATCCAGCCCTATTCACCCGCAGCAGGTACAGGCCTTTCAAGCCATGAGTTGAACCAACCCGGTTGCTACCGTGACGTGAAGGATACCACCGTGACCGCACAGTTCACGATGACCGATCCCAAACCTGAGATGACAGGGTGGGGCACACCTGTGTTCCTGGCATGGACCACAACCCCGTGGACTCTGCCTTCAAACACAGCCCTTTGCGTGGGTAACAAGATTGACTACGTTGCAGTACGCACTTATAATCCCTATAACGGTCAGCCTGTAACTGCAGTAATGGCAAAGGAACGTCTTGCTGCATACTTTGACGTGAAAGGTGCAGAACTTGCACTTGACTCATACAAACAGGGCGACAAGGTTATCCCTTATCAGATTGTAGGTGAGTACAAGGGTTCTGATCTGGTTGGGATGCACTACAAGCAGCTCTTCCCGTGGGTAAAGCCCGTATTCAAGGCTGAGGATGGTTCAATCCAGACTTCAGACGCCGGTTTCCGCGTAATACCCGGTGATTATGTAACCACTGAGGATGGTACCGGTATAGTACACATAGCACCTACATTCGGTGCCGATGACGCATTCGTGGCCAAGGCCGCCGGCATACCTTCGCTCTTCATGATCAACCGCAAGATGGAGACCCGTCCAATGGTTGACTTTACCGGCAAGTACTGGCTGATGGATGAGCTGGATCCTGATTTCGTAAAGAACTGCGTTGATGCAGACCTTTACAAGGAATATCAGGGTGCTTACGTAAAGAACGCCTATGATCCCAAGTTCAACGAGGGCGGCAAGTATGATGAGGCTGCCGCTTCAAAGGCTGAGGATCTGAATGTATATCTGTGCATCCGCATGAAGCAGGATGGCACAGCCTTCAAGATAGAGAAACACGTACACAACTATCCCCACTGTTGGCGTACTGACAAGCCTGTACTCTACTATCCTTTGGACAGTTGGTTCATCAAGGCATCGGCCGCCCGTGAGCGCATGATGGAACTCAACAACACCATCAAGTGGAAACCTGAGTCAACAGGTACAGGCCGTTTCGGAAAGTGGCTTGAGAACCTGAATGACTGGAACCTGAGCCGTAGCCGTTATTGGGGCACTCCGCTGCCTATCTGGCGCAACGATGATGGTGACGAACTCTGCATCGGCTCAGTTGAGGAACTTTACAATGAGATTGAGAAATCAGTCAAGGCCGGCGTGATGAAATCCAACCCATTTAAGGAGAAAGGTTTTGTACCCGGTGTATATACAGCTGAAAACTACGATAAGATAGACCTGCACCGTCCGTATGTTGATGATATCGTACTGGTATCAGAGGCAGGCCACCCGATGAAACGTGAGCTTGACCTGATAGACGTCTGGTTTGACAGCGGTGCAATGCCGTTCGCACAGATGCACTATCCGTTTGAGAACAAGGAGCTGATAGACAACGGTACCGTATTCCCGGCCGATTTCATTGCCGAGGGTGTGGACCAGACACGCGGTTGGTTCTATACGCTGCATGCCATTGCAACAATGGTCAAGAACGGAGTATCGTTCAAGACTGTAATATCAAACGGTCTTGTTCTTGACAAGAACGGCAACAAGATGTCAAAGCGTCTGGGTAATGCCGTAGATCCGTTTGAGGAGATTGAGAAATTCGGCAGCGATGCCCTGCGTTGGTACATGATAACCAACGCCCAGCCTTGGGATAACCTCAAGTTTGATGAGGAGGGCGTGAAGGATGTTACCCGCAAGTTCTTCGGCACACTGCATAACACATACAAGTTCTTTGCACAGTATGCCAATGTGGATGGCTTTACCAACTCAGAGGCTCAGATTCCGTCCAGTGAGCGTCCCGTTATGGACCGCTGGATATTGAGTGAACTCAATTCACTGACCCGTGAGGTCCGTGAGAGCCTTGATGACTATGAGCCTACACGTGCCGGCCGTTTGGTTACCAATTTTGTAAATGACTACCTGTCAAACTGGTACGTTCATCTTACCCGTGACCGTTACTGGGGCAGTAGCATGAGCAGCGATAAGCTGGCTGCATATCAGACTCTTTATACATGCCTGGAGACCGTAGCCAGACTGATGTCACCCATTGCTCCGTTCTATTCAGACCGTCTGTACCGTGACCTGACAGCAGTTACTGCAGGTGCTCCGCAGTCAGTTCATCTGGCTGAGTTCCCCAAGTGCAACGATGCTCTTGTTGACAAGGAACTCGAGACCCGCATGGAGCTGGCACAGAAACTGACATCAATGGTGCTGGCACTGCGTAAGCGTGATGACGTAAAGATCAACGTGCGCAAGCCGTTACAGAAGATACTTATTCCCGTTACCGCTGAGCTCCGTTCGCACCTGGAGCCTGTCAAGGAACTTATCCGCGATGAGGTCAATGTAAAGGAGGTTGAGTTCGTTGAAGGTGCCACAAGCGTTTTGGTCAAGAAGGTAAAGTGCAACTTCAAGGTTCTGGGCAAGAAATTCGGCCCACTCATGAAGGGCGTTGCTGCGGCCGTACAGAACATGAGTCAGGAGGATGTGGCCAAACTTGAGCAGGAGGGCAGTTTCACATTTGACATTAACGGTACACCCGCCACTGTCGATACCACTGAGGTTGAGATCTTCAGTGAGGATATTCCGGGATGGGTGGTAGCCAATGAGGGTACGCTCACCGTTGCTCTTGACATTCAACTTACCGATGAGCTCAAGCGCGAGGGTATTGCCCGTGAACTCAAGAAGAGGATTCAGGATATGCGTAAGCTTACAGGCCTGGAGATAACAGACCGTATCAAGGTGATGTTGAGTTCCGGTGCTGAGACTGACGCTGCTGTCAAAGAGTATGAGGAGTGGATCAAGAGTCAGGTTCTGGCTGATTCAATTGAACTTGTTCCCGATATGGAACAGGGTGAAGACATCTCTTTTGACGACTATTCATTCAAACTGAAAATAGAGAAAAAATAACAATAACCTTAACCAATTAAATTTCCCCGCTATGGCAGAGAAAAACCGCTATTCTGATGAGGAACTTGAAGAGTTCCGCCAGATTATCAATGAAAAACTTGAAGTTGCTCAGAGAGATTACGATGCACTCAAGGCATCACTGATGAATGCAGACAACAACAGTACAGACGACACTTCTCCCACTTACAAGGTTCTTGAAGAGGGTGCCAACACCCTTTCAAAGGAGGAGACCACTCGTCTTGCACAGCGCCAGATGAAGTTCATCCAGTCACTTCAGGCTGCTCTTGTACGCATTGAGAACAAGACTTACGGTATTTGCCGTGAGACAGGCAAACTTATACCTAAGGAGCGCCTGCGTGCCGTACCTCACGCTACACTCTGTATTGAGGCTAAGCAGAACAAACATTGATTTCTATTTATGGATAACTTTCAGCCGGAGAGCAGCAAGTGTTCCCGTCAGGGACGTATTGCACTGATAATAATCCTGTCAGTGCTGATAATTGACCAGATTATCAAGGTCTTGGTTAAGACAGGCATGTCTCTGGGCGAAAGCATCGACATAACTCCGTGGTTCAAGATACTGTTTGTCGAGAATAACGGTATGGCCTTTGGAATGGAGATTATAGGCAAGTTGTTCCTCTCTTTATTCCGAATAGGCGCCATAGGTTTCTTCATCTGGTACCTCATCAGAATTATCAACAAGGGATTCCCTACAGGGTATATCGTAACGGTATCATTCGTGATAGCCGGTGCTGTGGGGAATCTCCTGGATTGCATGTTCTACGGCCTGCTATTCAGTGAGAGTACGTTCGGCCCCGACGGTCTGGCAACGATGGTTCCGTTTGGTCAGGGCTATGCTCCGTTCCTGTACGGTAAGGTGGTGGATATGTTCTATTTCCCGCTTTGGACATGGCCGGAATGGATGCCTTTTGTAGGAGGTGACATCTTTTTCCGTCCGGTATTCAATTTTGCCGATTCATGTATCACCTGCGGTGTAATAGCATTGCTTCTCTTCTATACCAAGGTGGTAAATATGGGGCTTCATTACGTTGATCCTGAGAATTCCGGAACAAAAGAGGATTCTGATGAGAAAGATTGATGTACTGATTCTCCTGATGCTGCTCCCAATGCTTTGCGGCTGTAGGCTGAAGCGTCCGGAAAGCGTTCTGTCTCCCAAGAAGATGGAGCAGTTTCTGTATGATTATCATATGGCTCAGGCTATCGGTCAGGATCTGCCTCAGAATGAGAAATATACAACAGGTGCATATGTTGATTGGGCGTATAAAAGAAACAATATAACCAAAGAGGAGTTTGAACGTTCGTTAATATGGTATACCCGTTATCCCAAGGAGCTGTCCAAAATATACAAGCGTCTTTCAAACAGGATTGATGACGAGTACAAGGCTGTCAGCAAATCTCTTTCCCAGATTGAAAAAAAGTCTTTTTCCATTCAGTCCGGTGACAGTGTGGATTTGTGGTATCTTGACAGGACTGCACTGTTGAATACCTCTGCGTATATGAATAAACTGACCTATCATATCAATAGGGATACCACATTCTATAAGGGTGATACGGTTTGTCTGGGTTTGTACGGTACATTTGTTTCTGTTGATTCCGTTGTATCCCAGTATGCGCATATTTCTCTTTCTGCATATTATGATGACGGAATCACTACTGCTGATACTGTGATAAGGAGCAGTGGCCTGGTTTCTCTGAGCGTTGTTCTGGATACGGCAAAGACACTCTCCAATATAAGCGGTGCCGTAAGTTATCTGGATTATACGGACAACCGTAATGCTTTGTTGATACTCTCAGATATGGAACTGATGAGATATCATGAGAAAGCGGTTCCGGATACGGTCAGTACAGCAGAATCACAGGTTTCTTCTGCGGAACTCTGAACACACAATAGCCGTGGCTATGGCAACATTGAGAGACTCTGATGTGGGGGCTCCCTTAGGCCAGTTGGGTATGTAAAGTTTATGTGTTACCGATTGCTTTATTTCCGGGGTTATTCCGTTGCCTTCATTCCCCATTATGATTACGCCGTTTGCGGATAGCTTGGTATCATAAATTATTTCACCGTCAAGGAATGTGCCGTAAACCGGCACGCTTTCAGGTAATTCTTTTATACTTTGCTTAAGGTCTGTATAGTGTACTCTTACCCTTGCCAATGCACCCATGGTGGCCTGCACTGCTTTGGGGTTGTAAATGTCGGCCGTGCCTTTTGAGCAGAATACATCCTTTATTCCAAACCAGTCTGCCAGACGTATTATTGTGCCCAGATTGCCTGGGTCCTGTACATCGTCTAATGCAAGAACTAGGTTGTTTTGAGCAGTATCTGACATTTTGATTTCACTCTTAGGTATGCGGAATACGGCAAGTACATCCTGTGGGGACTGGAGATGGCTGGCACGTTTCAGTTCATCGGTAGTGACTGATTCTATGCGTTCTGCCGGAATGTTTCTATGGCAGTCAAGCCAGTCCTGGGTAGCTGCCAGCAAGGTACAACTGAATTTACCTGTAAGTTCCAGTACGGTTTTGTGTCCCTCTGCAATAAAAAGACCTTTTTCTGTGCGGAATTTCTTATGTTCCAGACTCTTGATGTTCTTTATGTCGTTCTTGCTCAGCATACTCTGTATTTAAGTGTGTGTAAAGATAGTTATTTTTTGCAACCATACTTTGCAAGGCGATGGAGTTTGCTTAAATTTGTAAGTTAAAGACAAATTATAAGCATGAACTGGATTAAGCTGAAAATAATGGCCTGCCTTACCCTTATTTTAGGGTTGGCATCCTGTTCTGTTTATAAATATGTACCGGAGGGTGAGCGCCTTCTGAACAAGGTTGAAGTTACATCGGCCGATAGGGTTGTCGCAGATGTTACCAAGTACAGGAATCTTTCGCATCAGACTCCCAATTCACGTTGGTTCGGTCTGTTCCGATTTCCGCTAAGGATGTATTCTCTGTCTGGAAAACGTACCGGTGAGGCGCCCGTCATTTATGATCAGTTGCTGTCGGAGGCTTCATGTGCTGACATGGAGCGTTCTCTGATTAACTCCGGCTACCTGAATGCAGACGTTACCATGTCAACCAGGAATGGCCGCCGTCCCAAGACTACGGTACGTTATAAGCTTAATCCGGGAAAGATGTTCGTGGTTGATACTGTCAGGATAACTGTTCAGGACAGTACCATTAATCGTATCATTAATGATGATTCCAGGCATTCACTTCTGGTTCCTGGCATGAATCTGGATGCAGATATCCTTAATGAAGAACGTAACCGTATTGTCAATCTGGTTCATCGTTATGGCTATTACCGTTTCAACAAGGATTATATATCATTTGTGGCAGATACTGCACGCGGTAGTGACAAGGTGGGCTTGAGAATGATTGTTGAGGCTGAAGGAGTCGATGAAGATGGAAATGTGCGCCCGCACAGGCAATATTATATCTCATCTGTTGATTATTATCTCACGGACAAGAACGGTAATATGCCGGGCAAGTCTGTCGCTGCTGCTGTTGATACACTTAATGGTTTTACGCTTACGTACCCGGGTAATGATGAAAAATCCGCTTTACGTCCGGAGGTCATAGGCAGCCATTCTTTCCTGAGAGACGGAATGCTGTATAATTCAGATTCCACCTCCAAGACCTATTCATCACTTTCCCGTTTGGGCATTTTGAAGTATTCTGACATACGTTACGATACGGTTCCTGGAGCTGCCGATAAGATTATGGCAAATGTATCGCTTGTAAGTTTGCCTAAACATTCATTTGCTTTTGAAATTGAAGGAACAAATACGGCCGGTGATCTTGGCGCAGCCGCTTCCATGTCATTTACGGACAGGAATCTGTTCCGTGGTTCGGAGCAGCTTTCCATCAAACTGCGTGGTGCGTATGAGTCAATTTCCAATCTGCCAGGCTATTCCGGCGATACGTATATGGAATACGGAATGGAGGCTAATCTGGATTTTCCTGAATTTCTGGCGCCGTTTATGAGTCAGGAGTTGCAGCGTAAGAGTCAGGCCACTTCCAGATTCAGTTTGAAGATCAACGCACAAAGCCGTCCTGAGTTTCAGAAAACAATCTTCTCTGCAGGATGGAGTTATATGTGGAGCGATTCATGGAAGATGAGTCATAAACTTGATGTGTTGGATCTGAACTATCTCGTGGTTCCTTGGATATCAGATCATTTCAGGGCTGAATATCTTGATTCTGTCAAGTCAGCCAGATCAATCCTCAAATATAACTACGAGGATCTTCTTATAACCAAACTGGGCTATACGTTCTATTATTCTAATGCCAGTATGAATTCTACGGCTCAATTCCAATATTCTGTACGTGTAGGTGTGGAGACATCGGGTAATATGTTCAATCTGTTGGCCGAGCCTATGAATTTTGAGCAGAATGATGCAGGGCAGTATATGGTGTTTGGTGTTGCATTTGCACAGTACGCCAAACATGATTTCTCCTTTACGGCAAACTGGCGTATGGATAGGATGAACAATCTCGTCGCTCATTTGGAGTGGGGTGTGGCAGTTCCTTATGGTAATTCCACCAGTTTGCCTTTTGAAAAGCGTTATTTTGCCGGTGGAGCCAATAGTGTCCGCGGATGGTCTGTACGTGAGTTGGGACCTGGCGTTTTTAGCGGTGATGACAAGGCTATAGATTATATTAAACATTCTGGTGATATAAAAATAGGAGCAAGCGTAGAATATCGCTCCAAGCTTTTCTGGAAAGTTAATGGTGCTGCATTTGTTGATGCAGGTAACATATGGACTATCCGTGAATATGCCGAGCAGCCAGGAGGTGAATTCAGCTTTGACTCTTTCTATAAGCAGATTGCAGTTTCTTACGGTTTGGGACTGCGGTTTGATTTCGGTTTTCTTGTGCTGAGACTTGACGGCGGAATGAAGGCTTATAATCCTGCCGGCTCCACTCTGTACAGAAGACTTCCTTTGGTACATCCCGATATGAGCAGGGATTTTGCTTTCCACCTTGCGGTGGGTTATCCGTTCTGACCATTAAAAAACACTATGATTATGAAGAAGGTAAAAAGACAACATAAAAATGAAGATCTACTTTATGAGTTTGTCAAGTGGAAGCAGCGGCAACTGCTACTATCTTGGCACAGACGAACATGCAATCCTGATTGATGCCGGTATTCCGGTAAAACAGATCAAGGGATACCTCAAGGATGTGGGAGTCCCGTTTGAGAGGATTATGGCAGTATTCGTGACCCATGATCATGCTGACCATATCAAGGCTTTGGGTAACCTGGGTGAGAAATGCGCAATTCCGGTTTATGCCACCCGTGAGACCCATGAGGGTATAAACAACAACTATTGTATGACTGAGAAGCTTTCCAGCAGTGTACATTATGTTGAGAAAGAGGTACCCTTCCGGTTCTTTGATTTCCTTATCACTCCGTTTGAGGTTCCTCATGACGGAACTGACAACGTGGGCTATAGGGTTGAGGTTGACGGCAAGGTGTTCTGTTTCGTGACAGACCTTGGTCATATAACCGAGACAGCGTCCAAGTATATACTTGAGGCCAATTACCTTATCATGGAGGCAAACTATGATGAGGATATGCTACGTATGGGTAACTATCCGCAGTTCCTCAAGGACCGTATTACCAGTCCGCGGGGTCATCTGAGCAACAAGACCACGGCCAAGTTCCTGGCTGAGAATATCCATCCCGACCTTAAGAATATCTGGCTTTGCCATCTGAGCGGTGAGAACAACCATCCCGAAATAGCCTACAAGACGGTCGAATATGAACTCCGTGGGGTAGGCGTCATTCCCGGAAAAGATGTCCAGCTGTGCGCCCTAAAGCGCACCACCCCCAGCGAACTATACGTTTTTGAATAGAAAAGAACCTGCGTAGCAAATAACGCAGGTACAGACGTATTGGCTCGAGCGAATGCTTGGAGCGAGACCGCGGTCCCGGAGGGCCGCCAAGCGGAATGAAATGGAGCGCGTTTGCGTAGCAAACTAAAAAAAGGATTGAGAATCAATGGGTCCAGGGTTCGAATCCCTGATCGCGTACGAGAAAAAGAAATGGAGGTCTTTTGAACCTCCATTTCCTCGTACGCGATCAGGGATTCGAACCCTGGACCCATTGATTAAGAGTCAATTGCTCTACCAACTGAGCTAATCGCGCAACTGCTTTCCTGAAAAAGCGATGCAAAGGTATTGCTTTTAATTGGTTCTCCAAAATGAAAAGCATACTTTTTTGCAAAAAAATGTTGCCCTGAGACAATTCTGTTCAGGGCAACAATATATAGTACTGTTATTCAGATACTGCTTGTCAGAATTTGAAGAATCTCTTGGCGTTGTAATAGGAGATATCTTCAATCATCTGTTCAATGCGGTTCATCTCACTTGCCGGAATCTCTCCTTTCTCTACATCATTGCCTATGAGGTTGCACAGAATGCGGCGGAAATATTCGTGGCGTGCGTATGAAACGAATGAGCGGCTGTCAGTAAGCATGCCTACAAAACGTGACAGCAGTCCCAGCATACTGAGTACCTGCATCTGCTGCTCCATACCGTTCTTCTGATCCAGGAACCACCAGCCTGCGCCAAGCTGTATCTTACCTGGAACGCTTCCGTCCTGGAAGTTACCGATAGTGGTACCTACCATCTCAAAGTCTGACGGGTTAAGGTTGTAGATAATGGTCTTGGTAAGTTTATCCATGCTGTTAAGACGGTCAAGATAGCGGTTCATGGCCTTGGCGGTCATAACCTGTGCCATTGAGTCAAAACCGGTATCCTTACCTATAAGGTTGAACATCTTGGTATTCTGGTTGCGTATCACACCGTAGTGGAACTGTTGGGTCCAGCCAGTGTCAGCATCCATCTTGCCAAACTCAATGAGCATTGCGCTCTTGAACTTGCGTATCTCTGATTCTGTAAGTGCTGTGCCTCCATAGACCTTGCTGAATATTTCATCAAGTTCCTTGGCGGTGAAGTCATCGGCATAGAACTCTTCCATACCATGGTCGCTCAGGCGGCAGCCCTGCTCCTCAAAGTATTTGTGGCGGACCAAAAGGGCCTTTACGATATCGTCAAAACAGTTGATTGAAACACCACTGACTTTGGCAAGCTTGTCTATATAGTCGCGGTATGCAGCCGGGTTCTCGACTGTCATGGCCATATCGGGGCGCCAGGTGGGCAGAACCTTTACTTTGAAGCCGCTCTCACGTACCTGCTTGTGGTACTCTAAAGAGTCAACAGGGTCATCGGTTGTGCAGACTGCTTCCACATTGTAATGGAGCATGAGATTACGGGCACTGAATTCCGGGCTGGCAAGTTTCTCGTTACACTCGTCATATATTTCCTTTGCGGTCTGCGGATTGAGCACCTTGTCTATGCCGAAGCAGGTCTTGAGCTCCAGGTGGGTCCAGTGGTAGAGCGGGTTGCGCATGCAGTAGGGCATGGTTTCGGCCCATTTCTGGAACTTGTCCCAGTCCGATGCATCGCCGGTAATGAACTTCTCGGCTACTCCATTGGTGCGCAGTGCACGCCATTTATAATGGTCACCGCCCAGCCAGAGTTCGGTTATGGAGCGGAACTTGTGGTCCTCAGCTACCTCCTGCGGATTCAGATGGCAGTGGTAGTCTATGATGGGCAGCTTCTTTGCGTGGTCATGAAACAGATGTACTGCGGTCTCATTCTGAAGCAGGAAATTCTCGTGAATAAAAGGTTTGTTTGTCATATTTATGGTTAATAACAGGTTTATCGTTATTCAAACAGGCGTGCTACGTGCCTGTCAAGTATGTTTTCTTTGACTTGCTCTGCAACTACATTGGCATTGCGCTTTAATGCGGCATAGAACTCATCACCATACTCGGCTGCAATCTTATAGCTTACATGTACAAGCTGGCGGAAATCCGGGTTGTAGAGCGGATCCTTCTGATTGTGGCGCAGGGCACGGGCGTATTCCTGACCGCTCCATGCGGCAATCTGCGCGGCTGTGGGCAGTTTGGCGGGATTTATGTCAATCACCGTAGCGTAGGGGATGCAAAGTTCCTCCATGCGTCCTAGTGCCGATATGGCTATCTTCTTGGCCAATTCAAGGGCCCCTTCATCGGCCAAAGCCAGGCCTATGTTCTCTTCCAGCCAGGTGGTTCCTGCAGTCTTGATGTGTATGCCCTTATCGTACTTGCGGATGAGGCGTCCCATGATGGGATAGATGGAGAACTTGTCACTGCCGGAGTGTATGCTTAGTTTGAGTCCTTCCGGCAAGTTGAATTCTTTGACCGCAAAGTCAATTACCAGCAGGTCTTCACGGAACTCTTTCTCAAACTGTGCAGTGTCACCAACGTATTCAACACCTTTGTTGAACCGGCCGGTGAACTTGGGCGCTATTGTCTGTGCAGGAACCTGTTCCTGTGCCAATGCGCTCAGTATGAAGAATATCTCGATAGGTGTCTGGGGTGAGTCAACCTCATCCATCGATACCTCTGTTACAAAATTATCAGCACCTTTCCTATCGGCAATATGGCGGTAAATGCGTCCGGCCTCCTGGACAGCAAACAGGTACTTGCCGGCCATGGTCTCAATAAGGCTGCGGTCAACCTTGAACGGCTGCTCAATGCCCGGGATGACAAGATTGCCTGCATACTTCAGGTTGTACTGCACGAATTTTTCTGTTGAGGCTGCATCGGTGGCCTTACCTATGTAGTCGGCTACATCGATGGTAAAGAAATCTGATGCGTCAATGAAGCGGTCCACATTGTTCATATTGATGTGGTCAGCATCTACAAAATACGGCTTATTGTAGCCAAGAGCCTTGACTGCATCATCGGCCTCACGGCGGGTATCAGAGGGTTCTGTTCCAATAATCTGATGCTCACGGTTTGATTTGTTCCAGACCGGTACAAAATGAATGCCGAATTCCTTTTCAGCATTAATCAGCGCAGAAAGTTGTGCTTTACCTTCATGTGAGAACCTGTCACCTATACCGAATGAGTATTTTCCTAATTGTTTCATATCTATATTTGGTTTGTTTACAAATGTAATTCTTATTCCGTTATATTAAACCCTGCTTCTCTCAAAAATACTGTCGATCGACCTGTGTCATCGTTCTGTACTCTTATGCTGAAAGCCGGGAATTCGCGTCTGACCGGATAGTCGGAACGCTGCTTCTCAAAAGATGATATGTCTGATTTCAGGGCTGTATAATCATTGAGGACATTGTATGTATAAAGAATGGCCTCGGCAAGTGCTTCCTGAGGTTTCTTTTCTGAAACATCAATGGTGAACTCCGTAGGTTGTTCCGGTTGGGGAATGTCATTTACCTCCCAATTCTGGCAAGGCAGGTCAAAGAAGCGTCCCAATGCCTGTATGCACATCATGGTTCCCGTTGCTTTGCCGTCAAGGGAGTAACCTGCAATATGAGGGGTGCCGGAATAGAGCAGGTTGAGCAATTCACTGTCTATCTTGGGTTCATTCTCCCAAACATCAAGAGCTGCGGCGCGTATTCTCTGTTCCTTAAGAACCTTTTTCAGGGCATTGCCGTCAACAACTTCACCACGTGATGAGTTGATGAGAATCTGATTCTCACTCAATGATTCCAGTCTGATACTGTCAAACAGATGGAAGGTGGAATCCTCACCATTGTGTATCAGTGGAACATGGAGCGTAATGATATCACTCCGGTTTATTATCTCATCCAGAGAAACGAACGCTCCAGCACCTTCACGTCTTGAGCGTGGCGGATCACAGAGAAGGACTCTGAACCCAAGCAGGGCTGCAAGACGTGCCACTTTGCTTCCTACGTTGCCAACGCCTACTATACCTATGGTCTTGTCTTTGAAGTTGAATCCAAAGTCTCTTGACATGTTAACCAGTAGAGAACCCATGTACTGCTGGACGGACCATGAATTGCATCCGGGAGCATTTGTCCATGTTATTCCGTTTGATTCACACCATTCCGTGTCAATGTGGTCAAATCCGATTGTCGCGGTTGCGATGAATCTTACTTTTGAGCCTTGAAGTAGGGCCGCATCGCACCTGGTTCGGGTCCTGACTATAAGTGCATCGGCATCGCGTACGTGATCAGGGGTTATAGCATTGCCAGGCAGATATACCACATCGGCGTACGGTTCCAATACTCCTTTGAGAAAAGGTATATGTGAGTCACATACTACTTTCATTCGTTAATCTTGTGTCAAGTCCTGCAAAGTTCGCTTTTTGTATTAAAAAACCCGACCTGATGGCCGGGTTTTTTTAAGTTTGTCACCTGCTCTTAATATGCGAACATGGGATAATCCTTCATAATGCTGTTTACGCGGGCGCGAACCTTTGCTATTACAGCCTCATCCTCAGGTGCGTTGAGAACCTCCTCAATCATCTCAGCGATTGTAACCATCAGATCCTCCTTGGCACCACGTGTGGTGATGGCGGGGGTACCAAAGCGCAGACCTGAAGTCTGGAAGGCACTGCGTGAATCAAACGGAACCATGTTCTTGTTTGCGGTGATATCAGCTGCAACAAGAGCCTTCTCTGCAACCTTGCCGGTCAGGTCAGGATACTTGGAGCGCAGGTCAACCAACATGCTGTGGTTGTCTGTGCCACCTGATACGATGGTGAATCCGCGCTTGGTCAGTTCCTCAGCCAGCTTCTTGGCATTCTTCTGAACCTGGATCTGATACTCCTTGAACTCAGGCTGGAGAGCCTCACCGAATGCAACGGCCTTAGCTGCAATCACATGCTCCAGAGGACCTCCCTGTGTTCCGGGGAACACGGCTGAGTCAATGAGCTGTGACATCATCTTTGTCTCACCCTTAGGAGTCTTGCGGCCGCGTGGATCCTCAAAGTCCTTACCCAGCAGGATGATACCGCCGCGGGGACCGCGCAGTGTCTTGTGGGTGGTGGAGGTAACGATGTGAGCGTACTTTACAGGGTTCTCAAGCAGACCGGCAGCGATAAGACCTGCGGGGTGTGCCATATCTATCATCAGGAGTGCGCCAACCTCATCGGCAATCTTACGCATGCGGGCGTAATCCCACTCACGTGAATAAGCTGAACCGCCACCGATGATCAGTTTGGGCTTGACCTCAAGAGCCAGCTGCTCCATCTTGTCGTAGTCAACACGACCGGTCTCAGGGTTCAGGTCATAACCTACGGCATGGTAGAGGATACCTGATGAGTTGACTGCAGAACCGTGTGACAGGTGACCGCCGTGTGCAAGGTTAAGGCCCATAAAGGTTTCACCCGGCATAAGGACAGCCTGCAGTACGGCAGCGTTAGCCTGTGCGCCGGAGTGGGGCTGTACGTTTGCATACTCTGCACCGAACAACTTCTTGATGCGTGCTATGGCAAGGCTCTCAGCCTCGTCAACGACCTCGCAACCGCCGTAGTAACGCTTACCGGGATAACCCTCGGCGTACTTGTTGGTAAGGCATGATCCCATGGCCTGCATAACCTGGTCACTTACAAAGTTCTCTGATGCAATCAGCTCAATGCCCTTGGCCTGACGCTGATGCTCGCGCTCAATGATGTCAAAAATCTCTTGATCTCTTTTCATAATTTATATTGTTGGTTTACTTGTCAGAACATTATTCCATAAGAGAATGATATTACACTTGCTCTTCTGTTTAATCTGTAATCCGGTGCGGGATTGACTCCTGTAGTTTCATACATGGGTTCGGCTACATTATTTATTGTAACCTCAAATTCAAAATCCAGGAAAGTTCTTCCTATCTGTACGCTGAAACCGGCCGTCCAACCTAAAATAAACTTGGTCGGGGAATCTGTAAAATGATATGACTGGTTGTACTCTACGTATTCTACAGAATAGTACTGATCAGGAGTATATCTTAGGAGTGGCCCTGTGAAGGCGGACATACAGTATGGATGGCTGTTTATAATGTTGAATCCAAACTGAAGGGGCACGGTCAATGATACCATGGAATATGAGCAGGATATTACATCCTTTTTCGTGGAATTCATATCCCAACTGTTCTTGTCGAGATTGAAGGATGATTTGTTGAAACTTAATCCTAATCCTGACTGGATAAGCAGTTTCCTGGTGTTAAGTCTGAATTGTAGGGCTGCAAAATTGCCTACTTGCGTATCCTGTATGTATTCTGTGTATTCATGCCCGTTTATGTAAGCGTCATGTAAAAAAGTGCCGGTAGCAGCAAAACCTATTCTGGCTCCCCATGTGAGAGTCTGGACGGGAGGGTCTTTCCTGTCCATTTTCTCAGCATGCAATGCGACAGATGGCAGCAGTACAGCAAGCAATATCATTACATGGCGCTTCATCATCATAGCAGTTTGATGTCACCTTTATGTATGTCTTTGTTGCAATAACGGCAACGTAGTGTTCCGTTTCTTTTATCGACAACATCAAACACAGTCTGCATAGGCTCGTGATTGGTGATGCATTTGGGGTTACCGCACTTTACTATGCCACGAACCTCATCAGGCATGGCTATGCGTTTCTTTTCAACAACCTCGTAGTCACGAATTATGTTCAGGACTATGTTGGGGGCTATAACAGAAAGCTTGCTGCACTCCTTTTCCGTGAAGTACTTGTCTGCAATCTTGATTATGCCTTTGCTACCCATCTTCTTGCTGCTCAGATTGGCGCCTATCGTGATGGGGGTATTTATTCCGGTCAGTCCTAACAGGTTTACCACATCAAACACTTTGTCAGATGGAATGTGGTCAATTACCGTTCCGTTTTCAAGTGCTGCTACAAGCAGTTCTGATTTTGCTGATTTCTCCATGACTGTCATTTTAGAAGATTCAAAGCATTGCATATCAGAGCTTCACGTACAAAAAGACCGTTCTTGGCCTGTTGGAAATAATATGCATGCGGATTGGCATCAACATCCTGGGCTATTTCATTCACTCTTGGCAGCGGATGCAGAATCTTTAGGTTTGGTTTGGCACTGCGGAGCATTTCATTCCTAAGTATAAACATATCCTTTACGCGCTCATACTCCATAAGGTCTGTAAAGCGCTCGCGCTGTACTCTTGTCATATAGAGAATGTCAGCATCGGCCATGGTCTCTTCATCGAGACTGGTGTGCTCCTGGAACTTGATGCCGTTGTTTCGGCAATATTCCTTGTACTCCTCCGGCATCTTCAGCTCATCGGGAGAGATGAAATGGAACGTGGGATTGAAGAATCTCATGGCCGTAAGCATGGAGTGCACGGTGCGTCCGTATTTGAGGTCACCCACAAGATATATATTCAAGTCATCCAAGCGTCCCTGAGTCTTGAGCATGGAGTAGAGGTCAAGCATGGTCTGTGAAGGATGCTGGTTTGCTCCGTCACCTGCATTGATGATAGGTACAGGGGATACTTCGCTTGCGTATCGGGCTGCTCCTTCCAGATAATGGCGCATGATAATGAGGTCAGCATAATTGCTTACCATCATTATGGTGTCCTTGAGTGTTTCACCCTTTGATGAACTGGTGGTAGCTGCATCGGAAAAACCGATGACACGACCGCCTAAACGGTTTACAGCAGTCTCAAAACTGAGTCTTGTCCTGGTGGAAGGTTCAAAAAAGAGCGTAGCTACTATTTTCCCATCCAGTATCTTACTGTTGGGATTGGCCTCGAACTTGGCTGCGTGGCTCAAGAGCCAGAGAATGTCTTCCCTGTTCAGCCCTTCAAGTGAAATCAGACTTCTGCCTGTTTGGTCCATTTGTGTATAGTTTGTTCGGGAGCCCAAAATTACTAATAAAATACCAACTATCGGAGAGCTTGTTCATAACTTTCCCTAAAATGCTGAATTTTACGGAAAGAGTATTTCTAATACCATGTTTTTATGCTAAATTTGTAGAATATTGTGTGATATATATATGAGCAAAACGGTTAAACGCATCATACTCGGATTGTGGCTCTTATTCATGGTTGGAGTTATTGCAATCTATGTGTTTTTTAACGGTATAAGCAAGGGATGGATAGGCAATACACCATCTGTTGAAGATCTGGAGAATCCTATTGACAAATTCGCTACCCAGATTATTTCTGCTGATGGTGTTGTTCTCGGAAATTTTGCACGCAGTGAGGATAACCGCATATGGGTGGATTTTGACGAACTTTCACCATATCTGGTTCAGGCGCTTGTGGCAACAGAAGATGCCCGTTTTCAGGAACATTCGGGTATTGATCTGAAAGCATTGCTTAGAGCTATTGTAAAACGTGTCATTCTCCAGCAACGAAGTGCCGGAGGCGGTAGTACCATCACCCAACAACTGGCTAAACAGTTATACACAGAGCATGTGGCACGTGGTTCTGTGCAGCGTGCCCTTCAGAAACCTACTGAGTGGGTGGTGGCTGTCAAGTTGGAGCGATACTATACAAAGGAAGAGATTCTCACACTATATTTGAACAAATATGATTTTGTCAATAATGCGGTAGGTATCTATACTGCTTCAATGACTTATTTTGGCAAGCATCCTTCTGAACTTAACGCTGAAGAATCGGCTATGTTGATAGGAATGTGTAAGAATGCATCGTTGTATAATCCGCTCAGACGTAAGGAGATGACCAGGGAACGCCGCAATGTTGTGCTCAGCCAGATGGAAAAAGCCGGTTATCTGTCTAGTGCCCAAACTGATTCCCTTCAGGCTACTGATATTGTGCTGAATTATCATAAGGTTGACCATAAGGTTGGTCAGGCTACATATTTCAGGGAGTATCTGCGTTCAATAATGAGAAAGCAGAAACCGGAGCGTAAGAACTATCGCGGTTGGCAGATGCAGCAGTATTACGAGGATTCGCTTGATTGGGAACAGGATCCTTTGTTTGGTTGGTGTAACAAGAATGTAAACCAGAATGGTGAGCCATACAATCTTTACACTGATGGACTTAAGGTTTATGTAACTATTGACTCCCGTATGCAACAGTATGCGGAGGAGGCTGTGGCTGCACAACTTCAGGATTATCTTCAGCCTGATTTCTTCAAGGCTAAGAAGAAGGTCAAATCCGCTCCGTTCACATCAAAGCTTTCTACAGAAGAGGTCAATAGCATTATGAATCGTGCTATGACGCAGACAGATCGTTATCGCGGTCTTAGGGCATTGGGCGTGGGTGAAGATTCAATCCGCAAAATCTTCAATACACCATGTCAAATGACAGTTTTCTCCTATGGAGGTGATATTGATACAATTCTTTCTCCGCTTGATTCCATACGTTATATGAAGTTCTATTTAAGGACAGGATTCATGTGTATGGAACCCAAGACGGGATATGTTCGTGCTTATGTGGGAGGGCCTGACTACCGTGCATTCCAGTATGATATGGTTACATCCGGCCGTCGTCAGGTAGGTTCTACAATGAAACCGTACCTCTATTCAATGGCTATGGAGAGCGGTTTCTCACCATGTGATCAGGTGGTCAATGAGACTCAAACCATCCTTACTGAGGCGGGGCAGATATGGAGGCCCAAAGATGACGGTAAGCAGATGCTTGGCCAGTTGGTTACGCTCAAGTGGGGCTTGTCACGTTCCAATAACAATGTCACGGCATATCTGATGAACCAACTCAGTCCGTATGCATTCGTGAATCTGCTTCATGAATTCGGGCTGAGGAACCAGGCTATAGAGCCTGTCCAGTCGCTTTGCCTGGGTACTTGTGACGTATCAGTTCAGGAGATGGTCAGCGCTTACACTGCGTTCGTAAACCATGGAATCCGTACGGTTCCGCTTTATGTTACGCGCATTGAGGATGCAGAGGGGAATACTCTGGCGCAGTTCTCAGCTCGCAGTAATGAAGTGGTGAGTGAGGAGGCATCTTTCAAGATGATTGATATGATGCGCGCTGTAATTAATGAGGGTACTGGAACGCGTTTGCGCAGTTCACGACTATTCCCGACCTTCTGTAAGGTAGACTGTGGCGGCAAGACCGGTACTACCGATAATCATTCAGATGCGTGGTTCATGGGTTATACCCCTGATCTTGTTGCGGGATGCTGGGTAGGTGGTGAGGACCGTGACATACATTTTGATGATATGGATCATGGGCAGGGAGCTCACGCTGCACTCCCAGTATTCGGAATGTTTATGGATAAGGTCTATGCTGATTCAGTGAGATTGGGCTATCTTCCGAGTACCCGTTTTGATATTCCGGAGGATTATGATCCTTGTGCCGGTGATGATGGATCCCGTGGCGTCGTTCTCGATAACTATTCTATAAATACTTTCTGATGAAATTTGCAGCAATTATACCTGCCAGATACGCTTCTACGCGTTTCCCGGGCAAGCCTTTGGCGGTTCTGGGAGGCAAGCCTGTGATAATCCGCGTATGTGAACAGGCTAAAAAAGTGTTTGATCATGTGTTTGTGGCAACAGATGATGCACGTATTTTCGACGCGGTCAAGGAGGGTGGCTTTATACCCATTATGACACGTGAAGACCATAAAAGCGGTACAGACCGTTGCTATGAGGCATTTATCAAATGCGGTGTCAAGGTGGATGTGGTAGTTAATATACAGGGCGATGAGCCTTTCATACAGCCCTCGCAATTACAGACCATTAAGAGCCTGTTTGACAGCAAGGATACAGATATAGCTACACTTGTCAAACCGTTTGCTCCTGATACGCCGTTTGATAAGGTGGCTAATCCCAACAGCCCTAAGGTGGTGGTTGATGACAATTGGAACGCCCTATATTTCAGTCGTAGCGTGATACCTTATCTGAGAGGTATCCCTGAGGCTGAATGGCCAGCCAGGCATACCTACTACAAGCATATCGGCCTGTATGCGTTTCGTGCTGATGTATTGGAGGCTGTAACCCGTTTGCCGCAGGCTCCGCTTGAGAAGGCAGAGAGTCTTGAGCAATTGCGTTGGCTTTCTGCCGGATACCGTATCAAGGTAGGTGTTACTGATGTTGAGACAATAGGTATTGATACTCCTGATGACCTGTCTGCTGCTGAACTTTTCCTGAAAGAGCATTCCTTATGAGATTACGACTGATATATACCATTGTTCTGGTCTTGTTACCGTTGGCTTCATGGGCACGGCAAGACAGCATTAGGCAGGAACAGAAGAATCGTCATGTGTTGAGTGACGGTTCAGTATATATCGGCCAAATGAAACTGCGTAAACCGTCTGGTACCGGCCGTAAGGAATATGTTAACGGTGATGTGTATGAGGGTGCCTTTGAAAAAGGTATCCGCAAAGGTGTAGGTATATGTCATTACGCAAATGGAGATCTCTATTTGGGATATTGGGAGGACGATGTCCGTTCCGGAGAGGGTGAATACCAATACGCATCAGGTGATATATATAAGGGGGATTGGAAGAGTGACGGACGTAACGGAAAAGGCGTGTATATGTGGGCCGATGGCTCATACTATTCCGGTGAGTGGGAGGATAATATCAGAAACGGAACAGGACTGATGTGCTGGTGTGACAGCGCTGAGTATCGCGGTTCATGGGAGAAAGGAGTTCGTGAAGGCCAGGGTGAATACAAAAGCAGTACATACTCTTATGTCGGTTCTTGGAAGAATGACATGGAGAATGGAAACGGCTCGTGTGTAATGGCCAATGGTGATTCTTATAAAGGACAGTTCAGGAATGGTACCATAACAGGTATCGGAGAATATACATTTGCAAACGGAGATTCATATAAGGGCTCGTTAAGAAATGGCTTGGCTGATGGAAAAGGTGTGTTTACCTGGGCTGACGGCTCCGTGTATGACGGTGAGTGGAGGGATAACCGCCGAGAAGGTTCCGGTCAGATGATCTGGGCTAATGGTGACAAATATTACGGGAAATGGCAGAATGACGCCCCTTGGGGAGACGGTTCCATGAGCCTGGCTGACGGAACCAAATTCAAAGGCACTTTTGTAAATGGCGTAGTTGATGGCAATGGTGTGGTTGAGGAAGCAGACGGAACGCGTCTTGAAGGTGAATTCAAGGAGGGATTCCGTGTAGGAACATTTACGGTTAAGGACAGCTCCGGCAAGAAAATAAGAACAATAATATATTGAAAGTATGATACTTGATACACTTGACAAACTTGATGACTACAAATTCATCAGTCCATTGATGGATAAGGTCTTGGATTTCTTCAGGAACACTGACCTTGCATCTCTTGAACCTGGCAGAATCAGTCTGCAGGGTGATGACCTTTTTGTCAATGTGAACCGTCAGGGTGCTCAAACCCGCGATGAGGTACCTATTGAGGCACACCGGGAGTATATCGATATTCAGGTACCGATATCATCAGATGAGGAGATGGGATTTCTGTCTGCTCCGTTCATGCCTGCTCCGTCAAAACCATACAGTGCAGAAAGGGATGTTGCATTCTATCCCGGATTGTGTGATACTTACCTGAATGTCAGGAAAGGAATGTTTGTTGTATTCTTTCCTGGCGAAGGACATGTACCGGCCATCACAAAGGATGGTATTCTTAAACTTATCGTCAAGATCAGAAAATCATGTTGAAGATTATAGAGAATGACCCTTGGCTGTCGCCATATCAGGCTGCCATTGAAGGTCGGCATGACCATGCGTTGTGGCGTGAGAGTGAACTGACCGGCGGAAAGATGAGCCTTACGGATTTTGCCTCAGGCTATCTCTATTACGGACTCCACCGTACTGAAGGCGGTTGGATGTTCAGGGAGTGGGCTCCCAATGCTACTGAGATTTTCCTGATAGGTGATTTTTCAGGCTGGGAGGAACAGGAGCGTTTCCGTCTTAAACGTATCAATGATGCTGGTGATTGGGAACTGCGCATTCCGATAGGTATGATCGGGCATGGACAGCATTATAAAATGCGTGTCAAGTGGAACGGAGGTCAGGGTGACCGCATTCCTGCATGGTGTCGCAGGGTGGTGCAGGACGATCAGTCCAAGATATTTTCAGCGCAGGTGTGGGATCCCAAGAAGGAGTTTAAATTCAAGCATATTAATTTCAAGCCCAAACAGGATCCTCTACTCATATATGAATGCCATGTGGGTATGGCTCAGGAACGTGAGGGTGTGGGTACATATATCGAGTTCAAGAATAATGTCCTGCCGCGTGTTAAGGAGGCAGGTTATAACTGCATACAGGTGATGGCAATACAGGAACATCCATATTATGGAAGTTTTGGCTATCATGTATCAAGTTTCTTTGCTCCTTCATCACGGTTTGGCACTCCGGAGGAACTCAAGGAACTGATAGATACCGCCCATGGTATGGGCATATCGGTCATTATGGATCTTGTACACTCACATTCAGTAAAGAATGAATATGAGGGCTTGGGTAATCTGGCGGGTGATCCTAATCAGTATTTCCTGCCGGGTGATCGTCACGAGCATTCCGCATGGGGATCACTATGTTTTGATTACGGAAAGACTCAGGTTCTGCATTATCTGCTTTCTAACTGCAAATATTGGCTGGACGAGTTCAAGTTTGACGGTTTCCGTTTTGACGGGGTCACATCCATGCTTTATTACAGCCACGGTCTGGGTGAGGCTTTCTGTAATTATGATGACTATTTCAACGGTCACCAGGATGATGATGCCATCTGCTATCTGATGCTGGCTAACCGCGTTATACATCAGTTCAATCCCAATGCTATAACCATAGCAGAGGAGGTAAGCGGAATGCCGGGACTGGCTGCTCCTTTCATTGACGGCGGATTCGGTTTTGATTACCGTCTGGCAATGAATATTCCTGACTATTGGATCAAGACTATCAAGGAAAAGAGAGATGAGGATTGGTCTATGGCCGGTATTTTCTGGGAGGTTACAAACCGACGCAAGGATGAAAAGACAATATCATACGTGGAGAGTCATGACCAGGCTCTTGTTGGCGACAAGACTGTCATATTCCGTCTGATAGATGCCGATATGTACTGGCACTTTTCCAAGGACGGCGGAAATGACGTGACATCCCGTGGCATTGCACTGCATAAGATGATAAGACTTGTCACCGCATCTACTATAAATGGTGGATATCTTAACTTCATGGGTAATGAGTTCGGCCATCCGGAATGGATTGATTTCCCGCGTGAAGGTAATGGCTGGAGTCATAAGTATGCACGTCGCCAGTGGAGCCTTGTTGATAACAAGCAACTGGCATACTGCTGGCTGGGTGATTTTGATCGTGCCATGATAAGGCTGTTGGGTTCCGTAAAGAACTTGCAGAATAAGGATGTGGTAGAGTATTGGCATAATGACGGTGATCAGGTCCTTGCTTTTGGCCGTGGAGACCTGGTTTTTGTATTCAATTTCAACCCCACGCAGTCATTCACTGATTATGGTTTTCTTGTACCAAAAGGCTCATACAAGACCGTTTTGGACAGCGACAGCATACAGTTTGGAGGATATGGACGGATAGATGATGGTGTAGAGCATTTCACCTTAATGGATCCTTTATACAAAAAGGTGCGTAAGGAGTGGCTCAAACTCTATTTGCCGGCCCGTTCAGCTATAGTTCTCAAGAAAGTCAGAGCGAATGGAAAATAAATTATGTGACAAGTGCGTCCGTTGGCTGTGCGGAATACTCTTTTCAGTTTTCGCATTCTGCTGGCTTTTCTTCTTTCAGCAGGATCTGCTATGTGCTGCATACAATAAGTTGTTTTACGGCATAGAATCAGCCAATGTCCTACAGCACCATAATCATATAATCATTTCCTTGCTCCTTGCTGCATTGTCATTGTCTTTGGTTATCCCCGGACGTAATATCCTGCGCTTCAAGAAAGGATTGTATGCATGCAATTATCTGCTTTCTGCTGTGTTCTTAGGGGCTATTACGGGTTATGACGGAGACTCTTTTTTTGGACAGAGTTCAACGGTCTGGATTGTAACAGCAGTTCTTGCAGTCGTTATGGTTTTTATTTGCAAGATGGTTGCTTCTGTTCCCAGGTCAGATTACAATGACCGCCCACGTACTCTGACTGGTAATCTGTTGATTATGTGCTTGCTGTTCTGCATGGTGGGATTTCTTGGCAATACTGATGAGAATCTGCATCGTCGCCTTACAATGGAGCGTTTGTTTTCTGAGGGAGAGTATGGTAAACTTCTTGAGTTGGGACGTAACGAGGAGGAGTCTGACCGATATATTGATTATTTACGTGCCAAGGCCATGCTTGAAGTTCCGTTTGAATCAAATCCTGCCGGAAGTGGGATAGGGGAACTGCTGTTCAGTTATAGCATCTCTGATCCGATATCTCTATCAGTGGCTCTTAATGAGATTCCCGATACTCAGGCATATCTGGCATCGCGCCTTCTTGAAGGTAATATCAGTGCTTTTGTTGATAGCATTGATTTGTCGCAATATACAGTGCTGCCCCAATACTATATGCAGGCTTTAGTTTTGGTGGGTGACAGTGCAGCCAGAATCAGATTTCCGGAACAATATGGTGGGGAATTGTCCAGATACAAATCGTTTATTGATAAGGTAGAGTCACTGGGTGAGGAGACTGAGATATTCCTTGCCAACAGCACTTTTATCGATTTCCATTCTACCTATTACTGGTTTCTCCGTTTCCGAGCAGGGAATCATAACTGATGTGATTACCTATATATCGCGGTGCATTAATATCGAACTCGTCTGACAGGATATCATCAGTAGGTTTGTATTCGGGGGTATTTATACCGGCCAATCGGAGTAAAGTGTGTTTTAGCTTGCTGTTAATCAAAGGTTTATTGTGGGATTCCCTTATTGTCTGGGCCAAATCAGCGTGATTTTTGATGAATCTCTCTGACATAAGGAACATAAACGGTATCTCAAACTGGTATTTTGCTACATTGGGTGACATCTGTTTCTCATCTGTACGTTCGTGAAAGTCACGCCAGTCATATACCTCCTCGCCATGATCAGACAGATATATGCCTACGGCATCGTGTCCTTTTACTATACTCCAGATGCTGTCCACCACAAAGTCGTTGTAGAGTGTGGCATTGGCATATTCGGCGATTATCTGTTTTCCTTTTGCTCCTCCAAATTCATTTTGTACCTCATCGGATTTGAAACGTTCAAACTCTTCCGGGTATCTTGATTTGTAGTTTACATGCTGTCCCATAAGATGTACAATAAGCAGAGTGGGGTGGGCAAACAATTGTGATGTATCGGGCATCATTTCCAGTATCTCACCGTCGTATTGCTTCAGATTTTCGTTACGCCAATCAAACAGGCATTCTGATAATTCGGGTTTGTTGAAAATGGTTCCGCCTATCCCGTTCCAAACGTCTGAACTGTTGAGTGCAAACTGATTGGTCAGATACAATACGGAGTATCCGGCTTTGCGGAATATGGCTGGGAACAACGTGTGGTTAGTCCAACTGTCGGTGTAATTTTCATCCCACATGGAGAACATATTCCTCATTACATTTGATGTAAGGTTGCTCGTAGTGACTACGTCGGTATATGTAACAAGATATCCGTCAGCTTTAAGCTGTCCGAGCCGTGGGTTAGTGGGCAATTCCTGCGGATTATATAATGGAGTATGATATTTGGAGAAAGATTCTCCAATAATAAGAACTATGAGTGGACACTCTTGTGTGCTTTCTGCACTGGCAGTAGCGCGTACCGTTTCAGTGAGCACATCCAGTCCTTTTGACTGTACTTTGTTGAATGCCACTCCATGCAATAGCCTTACCATGGTTGTTGACAGGTGAGGCATGTATTTCTTTTCAGCTAAGACTCCGTATTCCTTTGCCGTAAAGCAACGCCCCAGTTTTATGTATGCCGGAATCTGTCGTGTTCCGGACCACAGTATGAGCGCTATTCCAATCCATGAAAGCGTTGGCCTGAGTCTTTGATGAAAATGTATCTTTCCGGTTAAAAGGTTGCTCAGATATATGGCGGCAGCCGTTGTTGCAATGGAAATCCATAATGCTGGATGAAGTAGGGCAGATAAGATGAATTCGCCGGCTTCTCCCGGATTTGTTTCAAGAACAAGTTGCAATACCCTGAAGTTGTATTCAGACTGGTAGAATAAGATTGTAAATAATTCACCCGTGAATATGAGTACCGATATGATCCATACTATCCAGTCCAAACGGATTTTCTTGAGCACACTTGCTGCAATGCAAATGACATAACAGTCAAATATGGGCATCAGTGTTCCCAGGAACAGATCTCCTCCCACGCCTAAGATGTGTGCGGCGGTTAAAATGATCAGTTCCATAAGGATACTGAAAGTAAACAGCACCTTCTCCGTCCAGACAGGGTAGGATAGTATATCTTTCAGTCTCATTCTGCGTTTATCCATTTCTCTTTTACGGCCGTATTGTTTATTTTCATCATGTTGACGGCATAGTCACGCATATCGGATGCTTTTTCCCTGTTCTGGTCAATGATATTCTCGGTATTTCCGATTTTAT
Organism: uncultured Bacteroidales bacterium; assembly: GCA_902763885.1. Lineage (GTDB taxonomy): Bacteria > Bacteroidota > Bacteroidia > Bacteroidales > Bacteroidaceae > Colenecus. The sequence goes on from CACWTU010000008.1 coordinate 166,590, forward strand.
ACAGGAACTCCTGTTTTGAGTTTATGTTATAGCAGTAGAAATAATCCTTATCGGCACACCCCAGATGTTCATCTGATACAAAATAAATATATTTCCGCTGTTGTTCCAGTAAATCAACACCTAACGTGTTGTTGACGTAATCCAATTGCAACATCCCCATTATTGTCGGGAATAAGTCAATCTGTCCGCCAATTACATCATATTTCTTTGCCTTGTCTTTAAAAGCCTCTGAATATATATAACACGGTATCCTGTTATAAAAATACGCCATGTCATATGATGGGTTTATTCGTGGACTTCCATGGTCGGCCACAAAGACAAAAACGGAGTTCTTACCCCATGATGTTTCCTTTGCTTTCTCAAAAAACTCTTTTAAGGCATCGTCCGCATATGCTATTGCCTGTTCATCAATATCGGCTCCGTAAGCGGAATACTTCTCAGGTATGGAATACGGAGAATGGTTGCTACAGGTCAGAAACATTGCAAAAAACGGCTCTGTATCCGGATTGTTGTTAAAGAAATCAGTTCCATATTCAAACAAATAATCATCCCTGACACCAAAACGTGTTACTATCTTATCATTGGGATAATCATATTGCGAGTAAATCCTGTCAATATTATTGTCCAATAAGAATGAATTCATATTGTCATATTGAGGATTGCTTGTTACGAAAGTATATGTCTTATAACCATGCTTCTTCAACCAATAAGGTAGTCCGGTATATAGGTCAGAGGGCTGATTCATGCACGGTTGCAGGAAATTCGGGGAATAGCCGTACATCGATGCCAGCATGCCGTTATTGGTGTGTATGCCTGCCGAATAGAAATTTTCAAAATATATGGAACTGTCCCTTAATTCCCTTAAGAACGGAGTTAATGGTCGGCCGTTATATTCAAGTGAAAGGTTGTTTAATGTCATTGACTCCATTAAAACGAGTATGACATTGAGTTTTGTACCGTTGTCTGAAAACGTGACATTACGGTTTATAGGGTGTTTAGTGTCATTATCTGATATCTTCAGTTCGTCGGTCACATATGACAAGGCATAATCTGTGTCTGTGTTTTTGATTATTTCAGCATCAACGTTTTTGCGGGTTTGCTTTATTGATTCAACAATATTGAAAAGAGCATTGTTGCCTATACGGTTATAAAAGGGAATGTCTGAAAATGAAGCGAAACTTACCTTGATGACATACCTTTGAAAACTGCCGCGCATACCTATGAAACAGATCCCGACAGCTAAAATAAAAGTTGCAAAATATGAAAGATATTTTTTCCCCTTGTCAGTGTATTCCCGAATCTCTGGGTTGTATTTCTTGAAAAGGAATTTCAGTGTAAAGATAAATAATGCGCAAAACGCAGGTGCCATTACCAGATATGGATAGTTGGATTTGTCATCGACCAACATTCCAGCTGTAGTGTCGAAAAATCTAAACCATGAGAAAGCCTCAATATTGATATGCCATCCGAAAAAAGCAAAATACCTGATATTTGAAACCGCAATCAGAAAGGCTATTGTATAGAGGATGTAATAATAGCAATTCAGTATGCGGAAAAAACCTTTAAGCTTTATTCTTTTAAACAGTGAGATCACTACTGCAGAAAGTAACGGTAGTAGAGATATGTATGAAGCAATATGATTATCAAATCTTACGCCGATTACCAGCGCATGCAATATGTCGCTGAAAATAAACGGTGTACCCTCAGGAAAATTAACGGCTATAAAGGCAATTCTTATTATGCTAAAAAAGAACAGCGCTAGAATCTGTACTAAGAATACATATTTTACAGCCTGAAAAATACGAGATTTGGTCCACATATTGTCTGATTATTGCTTTTGGGGCTTCAAAAGGTGATTTCTTTGAATTATAATAAAAGGTGGAGATGTTATCCCCACCTTTTTTATGTTATCCTTTTACAGTTAGAAAACTAAAAGGATATTTGGGGTGTAATTGAAAACTGCAATCAGCAGTTCTCAATTGCACCTTGTGCAGCTGCAAGTCTTGCAATAGGCACGCGGAACGGTGAGCAGCTCACGTAATTCAGACCAACCTTGTCGCAGAACTTTACTGATGAAGGCTCGCCGCCATGCTCGCCGCATATACCGCACTTGAGGTCAGGACGTACTGAACGGCCCTTCTCTACAGCCATCTTGATGAGCTGGCCGACACCCTTCTGGTCAAGAACCTGGAACGGGTCAACCTTAAGGATCTTCTTCTCCAGATATACCGGCAGGAATGAAGCGATATCGTCACGTGAGTAACCGAATGTCATCTGAGTCAGGTCATTTGTACCGAATGAGAAGTACTCGGCGCGGGCAGCAACTGCATCAGCGGTAAGAGCGGCACGCGGAATCTCAATCATTGTACCAACCTTGAACTCGAACGGCTTAACACCCTCTTCCTCGAACAGCTTGGCTGCGGTAGCGCGGATGATCTCCTCCTGCTGCTCGAACTCGTAGTGCTTACCTACCAGCGGAACCATGATCTCGGGCTGAGGATTCAGACCCTCCTTGCGGAGCTGGATGGCAGCGCCGATGATAGCCTTGGTCTGCATCTCGGTGATCTCAGGATAGGTGTTACCCAGACGGCAACCACGGTGACCCAGCATCGGGTTGTTCTCTGACAGAGACTCAACGCGAGCCTTGATCTGCTCCAAAGTTACACCCATGGCATCGGCCATCTCCTGCTGACCCTTCTTATCGTGAGGTACGAACTCGTGCAATGGGGGATCAAGCAGACGGATGTTTACTGGCAGTCCGTCCATAGCCTTCAGGATTCCGTAGAAGTCCTTGGTCTGGTAGGGGAGCAGTTTGGCAAGAGCCTTCTCACGGCCCTCCTTATTCTCAGCAAGGATCATCTCACGCATAGCCTTGATCTTCTCACCCTCAAAGAACATGTGCTCGGTACGGCACAGACCGATACCAACGGCACCGAATGTGCGGGCTACCTCAGCATCGTGAGGAGTATCGGCGTTGGTGCGTACAACCAGACGTGTGTACTTGTTGCACAGATCCATCAGCTCAGCAAAGTCGCCGCTGATCTCGGCAGCCTTGGTCTCAATCTGACCCTGGAATACCTGACCTGTTGAACCGTTGATTGAAATATAGTCACCTTCCTTGAGGACAACATCCTCTATTTTAACTGTCTTCTTAACGTAGTCAACGCTCAGTGCACCGGCACCTGATACGCAGCACTTACCCATACCGCGGGCAACAACTGCAGCGTGGCTGGTCATACCGCCGCGGCATGTCAGGATACCCTCGGCAGCAGCCATACCGGCCAGATCCTCAGGTGAGGTCTCGATACGTACCATGATAACCTTATGGCCGTTCTTGTGCCAAGCCTCAGCATCATCGGCGTTGAATACGATCTGACCGCAAGCGGCACCCGGTGAAGCGGGAAGACCGGTGGTCAGGACCTTGGCCTTCTTAAGGGCGTTCTTATCAAATACGGGGTGGAGCAGTTCATCGAGCTTCTGGGGCTCGCAGCGCTGGATGGCGGTCTTCTCATCGATCAGACCCTCATGCATCAGGTCCATTGCAATCTTAACCATTGCGGTACCGGTGCGTTTACCGTTACGTGTCTGGAGGAACCAGAGCTTGCCCTCCTGAACGGTGAACTCCATATCCTGCATATCGTGATAGTGGTTCTCAAGCTTTGTCTGCAGCTCATCCAGCTCCTTGTAGATGGTGGGCATTGCCTCTTCCATTGAAGGATACTTGGCCTTGCGCTCCTCCTCTGATACGCCTGCCAGAGCAGCCCAACGCTTTGAACCCTCGATGGTGATCTGCTGCGGAGTGCGGATACCTGCAACTACGTCCTCACCCTGTGCGTTAACCAGATACTCACCGTTGAACAGGTTCTCACCGGTAGCTGCGTCACGGCTGAAGCATACGCCTGTAGCAGATGTGTCACCCATGTTACCGAATACCATAGCCATAACTGATACGGCGGTACCCCACTCATCAGGTATTCCTTCCATCTTACGGTACAGAATAGCACGCTCGTTGTTCCATGAACCGAACACAGCGCAGATAGCGCCCCAGAGCTGATCCATAGCGTTGGTGGGGAAGTCATGACCTGTGCGCTCCTTAACGGCAGCCTTGAACAGTTTAACCAGCTTCTTGAGGTCATCAACGCTCAGATCCTTGTCAAGAACTACGCCGCTTTCCTCCTTAACCTTCTCGATGATTGCCTCGAACGGGTCAACATCGGTCTTGCTTACGGGCTTCATGCCCAGAACTACGTCACCGTACATCTGTACAAAGCGACGGTAGCTGTCCCAAGCGAAGTGGGGGTTGTTGGTCTTGCGTGACAGACCCTCAACAACCTCGTCATTGAGTCCCAGGTTCAGGATGGTATCCATCATACCCGGCATTGAAGCGCGGGCACCTGAACGTACTGATACAAGCAGCGGATTCTCTACATCACCGAACTTTGAATTCATCAGTTTCTCGATGTGGGCGATAGCCTCTTCAACATCCTTCTTCAGAATGGCTACAACCTTGTCGCGACCTATCTGATAGTACTCGTTACAAACATCAGTGGTGATTGTGAAACCCGGAGGTACCGGTACACCAAGCAGATTCATCTCAGCAAGGTTAGCTCCCTTGCCACCAAGCAGATTACGCATTTGGGCATTTCCCTCAGCTTGTCCGTTTCCGAACTTGTAAACTCTTTTTTCGCTCATAAAATATAAAATATGTTGTATTGTTTATGACATATGTTGTGTTCAGTCCTTTCTTCATTTGCGGGTGCAAAGGTACTCATTTATTATTAAAAGATGTGTGTATAGACTGGTTGTTTTTGCATCATTATTTGAATTTTCTTGTTTTTTTTATGCTTTTCCCGTTAACACAAAAAGAACCGTCACACTAAATCACTAATTTTGCAGCCCAAACAAATCAGTTATGTCAAGAAAGAGACGCGAACAGCCCATAATAGAAAATGTAACCATAACAGGCGTTGCTGCTGAGGGAAAAGCACTGGTACGTATCAATGACCTTGTCGTTTTCGTACCGTTTGCAGTGCCTGGTGATGTTGTTGACCTCAAAATTCTGAAAAAGAAACATAGCTATGCTGAGGCCGTTGTGGTGAAATTCCATGAACTCTCTAAGGTTCGTGCTGTGCCGTTCTGCGAGCATTTCGGTATATGCGGTGGCTGTAAATGGCAGAATCTGCCGTATCAGGAGCAACTTCGTTACAAACATCAGCAGGTGGTTGACTGTCTTACCAGGATAGCTAAGGTTGAATTACCTGAAATCAGTCCCATTCTTGGTTCTGATGAGATTATGCATTATCGCAACAAGCTGGAGTATTCCTTCAGCAATATGCGTTGGCTTACAACTGAGGAATTGAGCGCGCTTGATGATCCAGACAATACATCACAGCGTAAACAGCCGGGACTTGGTTTTCATATTCCCGGTGCTTTTGACAAGGTTCTCCATATAAACAGCTGTAAGCTTCAGGATGAGGTATCGGATAGAATCAGGAATGCAGCATATGCTTATGCTGTGGAACATGGCATCCCTTTTATTAATCTTCGTTCACTTGAGGGTGTACTCCGTGATATGATGGTCCGTGTGGTCACTACGGGGCAGATTATGGTTCTGGTTCAGGCTAAGGTAACTACTCCTGCTGAAAATGAACAGTTCATGGGATTGATGCAGTTCCTTTCTGACAGTTTCCCGGAGATCACATCACTTCTTTATGTGATAAACAATAAGTGTAATGATACATTCGGTGATCTTGACGTACATGTATTCCGTGGTGAGGAATGTATTTATGAGACCATGGAGAATCTCCGGTTCAAGATAGGGCCTAAATCTTTCTTCCAGACCAACAGCCGTCAGGCATATAAACTCTATTCAACCGTAAGGAGTCTGGCGGCATTGAACAATGATGATGTCGTTTATGACTTATATACAGGCACGGGCACCATTGCGCTGTTCCTGGCTGGCGGAGTGAAAAAGGTTGTTGGAATTGAGTACGTACCGGATGCTATAGAGGATGCAAAGGTAAATGCCGGCGTAAACGGAATAGGTAATACAGAATTCTTTGCCGGTGATATGAAAGATGTGTTAAATGCCACATTCATAGCAGAGCATGGCGCTCCTGATGTCATCATAACAGATCCTCCACGTGCCGGAATGCATCCTGATGTGGTCAAAGTGATACTTGAGGCTGCTCCAAAACGCATAGTATATGTGAGTTGCAATCCTGCCACCCAGGCTCGTGACATCGCTCTTCTGGATCAGGGCTACCGTGTTGTCGCAGTGCAGCCGGTTGATATGTTCCCGCACACCCAGCATGTAGAGGTGGTTACGGTCCTTGAGAAAAAATGTTAAGATTTCAGTTTCCCGATTTAACCAAATGGCTTGCAGTTTATCAAAGTATCGGAGAATAAAGAAATCACCTATATGATAAGAAAACTAGCTTTGCTGTTTGTCCTATTGCCTTTGCTTGGCCAGGCTTATGCCCAGTCAGACAGGGATTCCAGTGCCAACTCTAAAACCGGTTCCACTTCAGATACAACCGCTATTGCACCGACAGAGGATGTTATAACCCAGCCGGAGTTCAAAGGGGGAATTGAAAAGATGTACAAGTATATTTCTGATAACTTTGAATATCCGGATGAAGCCAAGAAACGTTCCGTAAACGGTAAGATGGAGGTGGAATTCACTGTAGAGAAATCGGGAGATATAACTTATGTCGGTATATTGAAGGGTCTTGATTATTCTATTGATGATGAGGTTCTCAGGCTCTTGAAAGCCATGCCTCGCTGGACTCCTGCCACCAAGAATGGTGTTCCTGTAAGGTATAGGGTTTCAATGCCTATAACTATACGTGCATCCAGAAACAAAAATCAGAAATCAAGCACTGCTCTCCATGATTATATGGAAGATTAATCTCCTTTTTTCGTATTTGAGATTAACAAATCGCGTTTGTCTTTATATCATAAGTGAAACACTAAAATAAAAACGATATGAAAAAAGTTCTTTTCTTACTCTTTTCCGCATTGGTTGTTTGTAGCGGATGTGATATTCATAAGACAGAAGTCATTAAGCCTGGTGTTGACATATATACGCATTTTATTACAGTCTCTCCAACAGATTGGGAGAGAAATAACGTGCCTGAAGGTGAAGCCGGGTGTTATATTTATTGTACATATCAATGTAAAGAGATAGATCGCAACGTAATGGATGATGGTGCTGTTGCGGTATATCTGGTTGATAGCAAGGAGGGTGTTAATCCTCTTCCGTATGCCTTTACTGTTGAAACCAAGAGTGATTTTATATTGGAGAATATAAGATTTAATGTAAAGAAAGGATTTATTACCTTTGTTGTTGAGTGGGACGATGCCGATATCTATGAAATAGATTATGATATGAAATTCAAAGTGTGTGTGTTCGCACCGGAAGAATAAAGATGCTCGAATAAGTATAATATAAGGCCCTATGTGGGGCCTTTTTTATTTTTTTACTCAGGAGCTTGGAGTATAATGGTAGTGGCACCAAGCGTTATTATTGCGCCGTCTTCAATACGCGCGCGCTCTCTGTCGCCCAGAATGCGGTTGTCAAGGAATGTACCGGTCAGGCTGGGGAAGTCTCTTAACGTGTAGCTTATTTCTCCGGTGGGTTCTTTTTTTACAGTTATCACACAGTGGCGGCGGTCCATACTGCGGTCTGTCGTGTCAATAGGGATGGTGATGTTGTCGCCGGGGTTGTATCTGCCTATGATGTTGTCACCTTCCTTCAGAGCAAAACTCTGGCGGTATCCGAATACGTTCTCAATCACGGTTATTGAGCCGAACCCTATGTCGTTTGTCTCTTTTTTGCGGTCGGCATCCTTTTGTGTTGCTGCCAGTTTGCTGGTTCCTATGCGTATCTTGAACTGCTTGCGGCAGTTCTCGCATTCAAACACCAGTGACTGCCCTTCTTTGTATAGGGTTTCATCAAAGGTGTTGTAATGGTCACATTTAGGACAGCGTACACGTTTCATATATGTTGAGGATTGTGATTATCAAACAAAAGCTGACCTGTAAGCCGGGTTCTGTAGAGTTGGCACACGTGCCTTCTCTGTCTGCCATTAATCTTGACCTGCCGTCACCGACAGGCTCCGTGACCTTGCAGCCACGCGCGTTCTACCCTCCGGCTCAGGCGAGCAGCCCTCTGACGCCGGTATACATGAACTTGCAACTTCCAAGACGCACAGCACTTGTGTCACCACAAGCCTGGTGGGCTCTTACCCCGCCTTCTCACCCTTACCTTACGGCGGTTGTTTTCTTCTGCGTTTATCAGCCATTGCTGGCTGCTTCCCGTTAGGAAGTGGAATGCTCTGTGTCGCCCGGACTTTCCTCAGCCCCATGAGGGACAGCGGCAGACCGGTCAGCTTTCAGGGTGCAAAAATACTCATTATTTTTTGTTTTGCCCCAATTGCAATATCTTTGCGTAGTTAAGAGCAGACTAAATCAGATTCCAAATGAGGTATAAGTATTTATCAATGTTTGCCATTGCGGCTGCCTTCCTGCTTTGCGTGGCATCGTGTTCAAAGTATGAAACAGTCAAGGGTGATCCCATGAAAGCCAAGATATATATTCTTGACAACGGGCTTAGAATTTACATGAGCGTAAATAAGGAGCAGCCCAGGCTTCAGACCTACATAGCAGTGCGTAACGGCGGCAAGAATGATCCGTCCGATAATACCGGTCTTGCCCATTATCTGGAGCATATCATGTTCAAGGGAAGTGAGAGTTTCGGAACGTCTGATTATGTAGCGGAGAAACCTTTGCTGGATCAGATAGAGGAGCAGTTCAATATATATCGTACCAAGACTGATCCCGATGAACGTAAGGCTATATATCATATTATTGACAGTTTGAGCTACTTGGCTTCAGAGATTGCCATACCCAATGAGTATGATAAGCTGATGTCTGTGATAGGTTCACAGGGAACCAATGCTTTTACATCTGAAGACCTTACATGTTATCAGGAGAATATTCCATCTAACCAGATTGATAACTGGGCAAGGATTCAGGCTGACCGTTTCAGGAATATGGTCATTCGCGGTTTTCATACGGAGTTGGAGGCTGTGTATGAAGAGTACAACATGTATCTAAACAGAGATGCCCAGAATGCCATCTATGCTATGGATTCTGTGTTTTACAAACATCATCCGTATGGTCTTCAGCAGGTTATCGGTACCCAGCAGCATCTTAAGAATCCGTCAATATCGGCTATAAAGAAACAAAAGGCCGCTATGTATGTTCCCAATAACATAGCTATATGTGTATCGGGTGATTTTGACCCCGATCAGTTCGTTGCTACAATTGAGAAGTACTTTGGTGATTGGGAGGCCAATCCTTCTATTCCGGAATTCAAATATGAACCGGAGGAGCCGCTGACGGAGCCTGTGGTCAAGAATGTGTACGGTACGGAATCGGAATTCCTGCTTATGGGCTGGCGCTGTCCGGGTGAAAAGGATAGTGAAAGCGAGGTGGCAGGAATAGTTGAGTCTATCCTTACCAACGGCAAGGCCGGCCTTATTGATCTGGACCTTAACCAGCAGCAGAAAGTCCTGTATGCCGGTTCTCAGATTTATGATCGTATAGACTATTCTGATTTCCTCATTCAGGGATATCCCAAGGATGGCCAGACAATGGATGAGGTGAAAGAACTGCTGCTTGCTGAGGTCGCTAAATTACGCGCAGGTGATTTCGATGAGTCTCTCATTGAGGCCGCTGTCGCCAATATAAAACTGAGCCAGATGCGTCAGTTGGAATCCAACAGCAGCCGTGCAATGCAGTTCGTGAACTCATTCATCAAAGGCTCGGATTGGGCTACTGAGGTTGGCTTGCTTGACCGTCTTGCCAAGATAACCAAGGCTGATGTGGTGGAGTGGGCAGGTAAATACCTTTCTGAGGATTCCTATGTTGTAGTCTACAAGTATCAAGGGGTCAATCCCAAGAATAATAAGATAATAGCTCCTGTCATAACTCCTATTGCCACTAATCGGGATAAACAGAGCGCATTCCTGAAAGAAATATCTGAGATTCAGGTTACTCCTATTGAGCCGGTGTTTGTTGACTATGAGAAAGACCTTTCCAAATCAGAACTGAGGGATGGTATAGAATTCCTTTACAAGAAGAATGAAAACAATGATATTGTAACCGCTTCATTCCGCTTTGACATAGGAAAGAGCACCAATCCGGCTCTTTCATTGGCTTTTGATTATCTGTCATATCTCGGTACTCCCACGCGAAGTGCTGATGAAATAGCACTGGAGGAGTATAAGATTGCCGGTAATCACAGTTTTAGCGTGGCTGATAATGTCTTGACATTCTCTGTAAACGGTCTTGCAGAGCATTTAGGACAGATGCTTGATATTGTTGAGGACCTTATGCTCAATGCGATACCTGATCAGGATATACTTGATAATCTTAAGGCTGATGAACTTATGGCGCGTCAGATGTCCAAAACCAATCAGAACAATTGCTCAAGCGCTCTTAACCGCTACATAATATATGGCCCGGAGTACGTCAAGTCTGTGAATCTGTCTGATGATCAGGTTAAGGCACTTACTTCCGATGAATTGCTGGGCATGGTCAGGGATGTTCTCAGCAAACAGCATACAGTACTCTTCTATGGCCCTTATGACGAGGCTAAGGCCAAGGAGATAATAACTGAACATCACAAGTGTTCTGAGAAACTGGAGAAACTGGTTAAGAAATATACAAGAAAGCAGATGGTCAATGAGTCTAAAGTCTATATGGCCCAATATGATTCACGCCAGTTCAATTACATTCAATATTCTGACCGTGGGGAAACATTCTCTATTGATGATGTTCCTGCCATTGAACTCTTTAATGAGTACTTTGGCGGTGGTATGAATACCATCGTGTTCCAGGAGATGCGTGAGGCAAGGGCTCTTGCATACAGTGCAAGTGCAAATCTGTCATCACCTTCTTATCTTGATGACACATACTGCTTCTATGCAAGAATAGGTTCGCAGAATGATAAACTCAAGGCTGCCATTGAGGCTTTTGACCTTATCATTAACGATATGCCTGAGTCTGATAAATCCTTCCAGATAGCCAAGGCTGGATTGGAATCTGTGTTGCGTACCAATCGTACAGTTGGAATGTCTGTTTTGAACAGTTATCTGAATGCCAAGGAACTTGGACTTAAGGATCCTTTGGCAAAGGTTGTCTATGACAAACTGTCAGATATGACAATAGCTGATATAGTGGCTTGCCAGCAGAAATGGATAAAGGATAGAACTTATATCTATGGCATTCTGGGAGATATCATTGATCTGGATATAGAGTTCCTGAAAACACTTGGTACTGTTGAACCGGTATCTCTTGATGAACTGTTCGGATACAAATAATGTGTTAATTTGATGCCTATATGGTTAATTATTGGCAAAAGATGGCGTTTGTCAGTAACATTGGTCCGAATGTTGTATATATTTGGATGTGACAAGTGTTAATTCAAACCAATTAATTAACAAAAACAAGAAGATTAGCTATGAAAAAAGTAATTAACGTTGTATTATTTTCACTGACGCTTGTATGTTGCTGCATTCTGGCGTCAGTCGTAACCACCAATCTGGTTAATAAAAAGAACAGCAAGGTCATATATGTTTCGGATGATAAAGCCCCCTATACGACACTGTCCCAGTCGGCTTTAACGTCTTCGTCCAAGATGCAGCCGGTTGACCTTACTGAGGCTGCGGAGAAAACTGTACATGGCGTTGTTCATATCAAGTCAACAGTAAAGAGCCGTACTCAGACTTATCAGGAGATACCTGATATTTTTGAGCAGTTCATGTTCGGCGCCCGTCCGCGTCAGAGACAGTATCGTACAGAACCTCAGGTGGGATATGGCTCAGGTGTAATACTCACCAAGGATGGTTATATCGTGACAAACAATCATGTCATAGACAAGGCCGATGAGATTCAGGTAACCCTTAATGATAACCGGGTCTTTATTGCTACGCTTATAGGTGCGGATTCCAATACGGATCTTGCCCTTATCAAGATAGAAGGTGACGAGTTCCCTGTAGTTCCTATGGGTAATTCTGATGACCTCAGGCTGGGTGAGTGGGTCCTGGCAGTCGGTAATCCCTTCAATCTTACTTCAAGTGTAACTGCAGGCGTTGTCAGTGCCAAATCCCGTAATATCGGAATATATCAAGGCGGAGAGAGCATAGAGTCTTTCATACAGACAGATGCAGCCATCAATATGGGTAACAGTGGTGGTGCACTGGTCAATGTGCGTGGTGAACTCGTCGGAATTAATGCTGCACTTGAATCGCCTACCGGTACTTATGCCGGATACGGCTTTGCTATTCCTACCACCATTGTCAAGAAGGTTGTCGCTGACCTCAGGGAATATGGAACCGTACAGCGTGCAATGCTTGGTATTGAGGGGGATAACGTAATCAGTATGCGTCAGGATGAGAGAAACAAGAATGTTGATTTCGGAGATGCGATTGATGGTGTGTATGTGATAGGCTTGTCTGATGGTGGTGGTGCTCTTGCAGCCGGAATTAAACAAGGGGATATAATTACGGAGATTGACGGCAAGAAGGTAAAGACTATGAATGAACTGCAGGAGACTATAGTTCAGTATCGTCCCGGCGATAAGGTGAAAGTCACTTTGTTGCGTGATAAGAAAGAAAAGAAAATTGAGGTCGAGTTAAAGAACTCACGCGGAAACACTGAAATAGTCAAAGAAGCTGATTTGGAGGTTCTGGGAGCTGTATTCCAGGATGTCCCCGCTGAAACCCGCCGTGCTCTTAATATAGGCTACGGCATGCAGGTGGGCACTGTCAAGAATGGCCTTCTTAAAGATGCCGGAATCCAAAGGGGATTCATAATCCTCAAGATTAATAATAGGCAGATCCAGTCAATAGATGATATAGAACAGATTTATAAGGAGGCTTCAAGCTCCCCTGATCAAGTCCTGTTTATTTCTGGTGTCTATACCAATGGACGTAGGGCAAACTATGCCGTAAGCCTTTCTGAAGATTAATTCCGGAGTGTTATTCATAAAAAATTGAAGCGGTTTCGGCTGCTTCAATTTTTTGTGTAAAAAAGTCAGTTTTCTCTAATAAAATAAGTAAATTTGCACCCAATTCGCTTATTTAAGAATAATAGGCGGTTCAAGTCTTTAAAGAATAATATAGTTATATACTGAAAATGAGGCAATTAAAGATTACAAAGAGTATAACGAACCGTGAAAGCGCATCACTTGACAAGTATCTTCAGGAGATTGGTCGTGAGGAACTAATTACGGTTGAGGAGGAGGTCGAACTTGCACAACGTATCCGCAAGGGTGACCGCGCCGCTCTTGAAAAGTTGACACGCGCTAATCTGCGTTTTGTTGTTTCAGTCTCTAAACAGTATCAGAACCAGGGCCTCAGCCTACCGGACCTTATTAATGAGGGCAATCTCGGTCTTATTAAGGCTGCAGAAAAATTTGATGAGACCCGCGGTTTCAAATTCATCAGTTACGCTGTATGGTGGATTCGTCAATCAATCCTTCAGGCTTTGGCTGAACAGGCACGTATCGTTCGTTTGCCCCTCAATCAGGTAGGTTCACTCAATAAGATAAGCAAGGCTCTCTCTAAGTTTGAGCAGGATAATGAGCGTCGTCCCTCGCCGGAGGAACTTGCTGAAGTACTTGATATTCCGGTTGACAAGATTGCCGATACTCTCAAGGTTTCAGGTCGTCATATATCAGTCGATGCACCGTTCGTTGACGGTGAGGACAACAGCCTTCTTGATGTTCTTGTTAATGATGATTCTCCTATGGCCGATAAGACTCTTGTAAATGAGTCTCTCTCCAAAGAGATTGATCGTGCATTGTCCACCTTGACTGACCGCGAGAAGGATATAATCCGTATGTTCTTCGGTATCGGTTGTCGTGAAATGACTCTTGAGGAGATAGGCGATAAGTTCGGTCTTACCCGTGAGCGTGTTCGTCAGATTAAAGAAAAGGCAATCCGTCGTCTTCGTCAGAACTCTCGTAGCAAACTACTGAAATCTTACCTTGGTTGATATGAGGAAGGCTTTTAAACCGATTCTTGCGGTTGTTCTTCTTTTTGTGGCGTTTCCTCTTTTTGCGCAGAGGTCCGGAGCGACAAAAGATCCTACTCTTAATAGAGGTGAGGGGCTTGAGATGACTCGTAGCGATCTTGATAAGATGCGTAACCAAAGTCAGGACAAGAATTCCCGTCAGGTTGATATATTCATGTTTGCCTCATCTTTTTCTTTGTTGGATTCAGTTCTATATGTTTCTGAAATCCAGAAACTGGAAAACGTTACTGTCAACAATAAGTGGTTCGTTAAAGAACGTGCAACTTTTGAGAAGCAGTTTACGGATTATGTCAGAACTGGCTATAATGACTCGCAGCTTACTTCAATCATCTTTTCTGAAAAGAACAAAAAGGTTGAAAGGCGTAGGGCACGTCTTATAAAGAGAAACGCAAAAACGAACGGTTTTAAACTGATAGAAGTTTCCGGATTCAGTTTCTCAAATCCTACTGTTTCATCAAGCAAATAGAATCTGTTTAATATTGCAGATGGACTGCGATCCTTAAGCCCCATTGATCCACATCGGGGCTGTTTTTGTATGTCATCCTCTTAAACCAGTTGATAGAAAACAGTTTCAGGATGTTTTCTACACCCGCGCCTATTTCAATGAAAGGCTCTTTCATGACAGTGCCGGTTGCCTTGCTGCGATCAGTAGGGTAAAAGAATATTTTGCCGCTTGTGTCGATGGCTGGATTGTTTTTGTCACTCAGAGACCCCCAGGTTCCCCGACAATACAGAACTTCCCTGAGTTTAAGGTTGTTGAATAAGGGAATTCTGTTGAATATGAGGCCGTTCATGTAATAAACTACATCCCAGGTAAGGTGCTGGTCCATTACGAACTCCATTGGGGTCATAGTGTCAAATGTCTCCTTCCTATATGTATATGAAAGGTTTGCATTGGGGATGATCAATAGAGGGTAAGGTGCCTGACCCCATATTTTTCCTGCGCGTAGCATTACGTCAAAATATCCAATCGGTGCAGCCATTAATCTCTGTCGATACGATATTTCCGTATGCTGTATTGAGTAGTCACTACCCAATAACCCAGCTTGAGACATAGTATGATTTAAAGTGAAAACAGGATGTTCCGGGGTCTTGCTCTTCCTGTTCCACTTATGCTGAACAAATTTCTCGTGAGGTGCGTATCTCAGTCCGATTTCCAGTTCCGTTTGCATTATCTCTTTGACCGGTCCACTGCCATCTGTCCTTTCCATCGGGATGAACTTTGTAGCTTCGTTAACCCTGTTCCTGAGTGATGCGGTAAGAGAAAAACCGCTATGGCGTTCTCTTGTATATGTCAGTTCTGTATTCCGTACATAACCTATCATATTGTCAGGGAGTCGTTTTAAAGAGAGTAGGGCATTGTCTTTGTTGGTATAGAGATATTGTTGTCCATATTGATAAATGTCATCCTCGTATTGCAGTCTTAATGAGTGTACCGGGAATTCATTCCATTGCTCCTTTTTTTCGGGGAAAGAATATTCCAGCCTGCCGTAGTATTTGAATCTGTTGTCATCAACGCCGTATATAAGATATCCGGTGCCGAACAGATGAGGGTTTAGATAAGCCGTTGTCATTCCACCTAGTTTAATTCTCGTTTTCTCCATACCATTATAACTGATTATGGTATTGACAGGTCCTACGTAGAATGGGTTGTTCTCTTCCCTTATCGGAACAAAACCTGAAAAAATAAGATTGACAAGCTGCTCAGTCCAATAATATACTGGAACATCACGCAGTTCTTTCAGCATTTCTTTTACATCATTGTTCTTTCCTCCGTCTGTGCCTTCTTCTTTATTGCGGTATTGAGCCCAGAATTCATCATCTCTTCCGTATGCTTCCTGAGGCTCAATTACAGGCTCCTGATGGTCGAATGGTTCCCGATCTACATCGTCGTTGAACTTGTATCCCGAGTAGAAAACCTCTCGTCTGCCATAAATACCGTCTATGAAATCATATAGTTTGAATTCTGCGGTTATGCATTCATATGTCAGAAGTCTGGGGTGCTCGCTGTCTCTTGCAAACTTCTGCTCCAGATTCATGTATTCAACAAAGTTCAGATTAATGTCATATGGTACATTCATCTGGATCCATTTTACGAAATGGGTTGAATCTATAGTTATATAAAGGTGTCCTGTGAATCCAAAGGATTGAACGTTTCTTGGTGCAAAAGCAAGATCGACACACTTTTCTCCCTCAACCAAAATGGTGTCCTGAAGATAATATTTGTAATATGTGGTGGCGTAATCTGCAAATGGGCTTACAAACTCATTGCGCATTATCATCACCTTTTCATTAAACAGGTCCACGTCTTTGAGGGTGGCTTCAAGTGATGCTCTAACCTCTTCGTCGGGAAGGAAATCCTCAATGCCAATCCACTCTCTTCCGTGAACCAGCTGTTTTTGTCTGGATGGCCTCTTTTGGAAAAAATCTGTTGCGGCAAGTTCTCTTGTTGAGATGTTCAGAATAGGCTTACCTGATACTTTGGATGTATCTACGTAGTTGCTCAAGAACGGGAACTTCCTGAACATCGCTTGTTGCTGCTTTTCTTCAGTGAAGTTGTCAAGCGCAATGATGAATGTCTCATAACGGTCTCTTGAAACATAATCATTTTCAAAAGGATTGTCTTCGTTCCTTCTGTTTATTATCTCTGTAGCAAGTTCTACGGCAGGATTCCCTTTCTTTTTGTATCTCTCTCTCTTGGGCTTTATAACGACTTCGTCAATCTCATATGAGGTCTCTTCCAGGACAATCTTGAGTGGAAATACGGTTTTGCTGGATAAAGCAACTTCGTAATCTTTATATCCTATTGATGATACAACCAGCGTCTGCCCGACTACTTTTCCGTTAAAAGAGAAGTTCCCGTTGTAGTCTGTGATGCATCCTGTTGAGGTGTTTTTCAGTCTTACTGTCGCATATGGTAATATTTCTCCATTGTTGTCCTTGACATTGCCGCTTATTCTTACAACCTGGTTCTGCGCCATAAGAACAACTGTTCCCGCCATAAGCAGGAACAATATGGAGAGTATCTTTCTGAATAGTCCTATCACACCTATTTTATATATAGCAAGCCCTTCTTGCTGAAGGGTTGCATTGTTTTTCTGTGCAAAGATAGTGCAAGCCGAGTGGAGAAAAAAGAAACTTGTATTTTTTTTTCTCCCGAGGCGTCGCCTATATACCTCCAAGAATGTCAACTTCATTTAAACTTGAATTTTTTCTCAAAAAAAGTCATGAAATTGTTTGGTGGGAATATAAACTCGCCGTATCTTTGCATCCGCTTTCCGAAAGGAACAGCGCATAAAGACGATCATTGATAAGATTTCATACAGACAAGTAGTACGACGGGCGTGCTCAATTATGAGTATGTCCAAGGGTAATACGAACCGTCAATTTAAAGA
>CACWTU010000009.1 GCA_902763885.1 uncultured Bacteroidales bacterium
GTCTGAGTACCGCTGAGATCCTGAGTCTGGGTTCCACCTCCGCATCCCTTGCCACCGTCGTGCTGGCTCTTTTGAACCTTTTGAAATAACAGTTATGGAAAAAGATAAATTAATGCCGCAGATCAGTCTTGTCAAACTGATAATGCAGCTTTGGAGCAGGAAATGGACTATAGTCCTTGTGGCATTCCTCAGTGGAGTGCTTGGTTTTGTGCTGGCTCTTGACATACCCAAAAGGTATAGGACCGTTGTTACTTTGGCTCCGGAATCAACAGAATCTGACATGGGGGCAACGGCATCATCTCTTTCATCCATGTTGGGAATGACAATGGGTGCACCTGGCGGTGATGCCATTTATCCGGAACTCTATCCGGATATAATCAATACTACTCCGTTCTCTGTTGAAATGCTTAACATTCCAGTGAGTACGATTGATGAATCATATAGCGGTGACTTGTATCATTATTTAAAATCTCACCAGAAATCACCATGGTGGAGTAAGTTGAAAGCTAAGTTCAAGGCAATTTTTGCAAGTAAGGATATGGGTGCTTCTGATGTACTTGACCCGTACTGCCTTACAAGACGTCAGATGATTCTCATAGATTCATATCATAAGAAAGTAACCTGTGAGGTTGATGTCAAGACGAGCGTTATTACTTTGACGTCGGTTATGCAGGATAAACAGGTGGCATGCATTGTTGCTGACAGCCTGTGTGTAAAGCTCCAGGAATATGTTACGGCATACAAGACCAATAAGGCCAAAAATGATTTGGCGACGATAAAGAAATTATATGATGAGGCCCGGGACGATTATATGTATGCCCAACAGCAATATGCTTCTTTCTTGGACAAAAATGCCAATCTGGTTCGTGAAAGTGCAAAAGCAGAGGCTGTCAGACTTGAAAATGAGCAGAATATGACTTTCGGCGTATATCAGGAGATGTCATCACAATTAGCAGCCGCAAGAGCCAAATTACAGGAACAGACTCCGGCATTCACTGTCTTGGAACCGGCCCGTCTTGCTGAATGGCATTTTGCGCCGAAGAAATCAGTTATTGCCATTATTTTTGCTTTTTTAGGTGGGATGGGCGCATGTCTATGGCTTCTCTATAAGATGAATGGAGTGGAAATAATGAATTGGTTCAAAAGTGAAGAAGAACAATGAAAAGAGTAATGCTCGTGTTCGGAACTCGTCCTGAGGCCATCAAGATGGCTCCTCTTGTACGTGAGTTCAAGAAATATCCTGATCTCTTTGATACTATAGTATGTGTCACCGGACAACATAGGGAAATGCTTGATCAGGTTCTTGATATTTTTGAAATCAATCCGGAGTATGACCTTAATATCATGCAGCAGGGACAGGATCTGTATGATATAACATCTAAGGTACTGTATGGTATGCGTGATGTGCTTGATGAAGCCAAGCCTGATGTGGTTCTGGTTCACGGTGATACTACTACATCTACATCAGCTGCTCTTGCTGCATTCTACAGGCAGATCCCGGTAGGACATGTGGAGGCTGGACTTAGAACACATGATATATACAGTCCATGGCCGGAGGAGATGAACCGCCAGATTACAGGACGGATAGCATCATTCAATTTTTCACCAACACCTCTCAGCCGTAAGAATCTGCTTGATGAGAATGTTGATGATGATAAGATAACTGTGACAGGAAACACCGTTATTGATGCCCTTCATATTGTTGTTGACCGTATAAAGAATGATAAGGGACTGTCTAAAGAGTTACATTCTGTGTTGTTGGCATCGGGATATGATACAAACCGTCTGAATGACGGCAGACGTATGGTGCTTATAACCGGACATCGCAGAGAAAACTTTGGAGACGGTTTCATTAATATATGTAATGCCATAAAGGACCTTTCAGCCAAATATCCTAATGTTGATTTCATTTATCCCATGCACCTGAATCCTAATGTCAGGAAGCCTATACATCAGGTGTTTGGAGATAATCTGAATGAATTCAGTAATCTGTTCTTTATTGAGCCGCTTGAGTATCTTTCATTTGTATTCCTCATGGAGAAGAGCTACCTGGTTCTTACGGATAGCGGCGGCATTCAGGAGGAGGCCCCGGGGCTTGGCAAGCCTGTGTTGGTAATGCGTAATACCACAGAGCGTCCTGAGGCTCTTGAGTCAGGGACTGTCAAGCTTGTGGGAACTGATTATGAAAAGATTGTATCTAATGTCTCAAGATTGCTTGATGATTCCAGTTTCTACGCGGAGATGAGTAATGCCGTGAACCCATACGGTGACGGACATGCATCGGAACGTATCGTTTCTTTTTTGAAGGATCATCTATAGAGATCTTTTTAAGCAGAT
This sequence comes from uncultured Bacteroidales bacterium, assembly GCA_902763885.1. GTDB lineage: Bacteria > Bacteroidota > Bacteroidia > Bacteroidales > Bacteroidaceae > Colenecus. The sequence continues at coordinate 2,338 of CACWTU010000009.1, forward strand.
GGATTGTCTTGAGAGCTTATGATAGTTTATTTTATACCGATACTGCTTTGTTTTGCGACAGTATTCTTTAAGGAATTGTCGGACAATCGCAAGTGGTACATCTGCTTGGGCGTATATCTATGTCTTTTCTACTGTTTCGGATATATGACCGGATCAGATTGGAGGGTATATGAAGACTGGTATTACAGTATTGACTTCAACAGGTTGTTTTATGACTATTACGCCGAACCGGGATACTATCTTTATATGTTGCTTTTCAGGTCTTTGGGGATTGGATTCTGGCCATATTTCATATTGACAAAGACAGTAATATTCATAATAATTTACAAAACCATCTTTGATTATTGCAGGGAAAGTGGATATATGACTCTTGTGTATTTCCTTCCATGGTTTGGCATGTATCTGTTGATAGACAATCCCATGCGCAACTGCATCGCAATAGCCATATTTGTTGTTTCTGTAAGATATGTCATTGAGCATAAATTCTGGAAGTTCCTGCTGTGTATGCTATTGGCTGCATCATTCCATTTTTCGGCCATAGTTATAATATTGCTGTATCCGTTCCTTAACCATAATATCAAGAGTTGGGTCTATGTTGTGCTCTTTTTCTTGATTAATATTTTATTTGCAGACAGGGGGCTCGTTATTAATATGATAAATTCCACTTTTGGCAGGATTCCATATGTTCAAGATAAAATCATGGGATATCTGCTGTTGGATTCTGAGTTTGCAAAAGGTAAACTCTTTTCATTTGGAATGTTATGGCAGATTGGAATTTTCATTCTGATGATTTGTTACAGAGATAGGATAACAGACTATATAGGAGGACCAAAGGGGCGCTTTGTATTCAATGCAGCCATGTTCTATATGTTGTTCTTGAGATTTGGCATGACGATAGAGGTCTTTGCAAGGATTCAACTGTATTTTTCTGTTTTTCTGGCTATTGCTGTGGGACTTGTCTTGCTCTCCTTTGATTACAGGTCCAGAATTATATATGTATGTGTCCTGTTAATGGTGTCTTCATATACTTGCAGGAGCAAAATTACCAGTTCGTCAGTATTTGTTCCTTACAGTAATATTGTTTTATATGCCATAAAAGGAAACTTTCCATCGTATTCGGAACGTTATTTCTATAATTACAAGTATAGTCCATACAGTTCTTCAGAAAAAGATAATTGAGAATGAAACAAATCACATTGGATGAATTAAAGGTACTTCAACTGGAATTGTTGAAAAAGATTACAGATTATTGTGAGTCAAACAATATTACATATTTTCTTGCATATGGAACATTGTTAGGGGCTGTAAGGCACAAAGGATATATTCCTTGGGATGATGACATTGACCTAATAATGCCACGGAGTGATTATAACAGGTTCCTGGAATGCTTTAACGGGCAGGTACCGAATCTGGTGGTTGCCGCTCCGGAAATAGATCCGGATTATTACGCACCTTATGCAAACGTTTATGATGACAGAACATTACTTGTGGAGGATATTGTGTCACATGGAAAAAGAGATATTGGAATAAAGATTGACATTTTTCCATTGGATTATATTCCTGCTGAAGATCTTTATGACGAGATGTGGAATCAATCCAGGGCAGATCAATCCAGACTATATGTAAAGACCAAAAAGCTTTCTTATTGTCATGGCACTGAATTTATTAAACTTGCAGTAAGAAAGATATTGCTGTTGTTTTATTCAGTCAAAAGAATCCAGAAACGACATTTAAGACATATAAAAGATGAGCGGTATAAGAGTGACGGCCCTATGATGGATGTAGTCGAATTCACCTACAGACGCAAGATGCCACTTCATGAATCATTTTATTTTCCTGTGTCAAAAATATCATTTGAGGGGTATGACTTTAATGCTCCTAATGATTATGACAAGGTGTTGAGAAATGTTTATGGTGATTATATGCAGTTGCCTCCAGAAGAGGAGAGGGTGCCAAAGCATTGTTTCAGAGCATATTGGAAATAACATATGAAATACGACAGAAAGTCCTTCCTCAAATCATTTGTATGGAAGTTGCTCGAAAAAAGCAGCGTCCAGATGGTTTCGTTTGTTGTTTCAATCCTTCTGGCCAGATGGCTGTTCCCCGAGGACTATGGTATAATAGCTCTAATTATCATATTCATTGCACTGGCGGAGGTTATTTCTGAAGGCGGATTGAACACGGCTCTTATTCAGAAAAAAGAAGCTGACGATACGGACTTTTCTACAATTTTCTATGCCTCAACAGGCATGTCTATACTGTTGTATGTCGTGCTGTTTTTCTGTGCCCCGCTTATATCACGTTTCTATGATATAGACCAGTTGACAAAGGTAATCAGGGTGTTGGGCTTGTCGTTGCCGTTCTATGTCTTGAATTCTATACAGAGGGCATACGTGGCGAGAGAAATGTTATTTGACAAACTGTTTATATGTAGTTTGGTATCTGCAGTAATATCAGGTGTGGCAGGTTGTTGGATGGCATTGAAGGGATATGGAGTATGGGCACTTGTTGTACAGAAATTATCCAATCAGGCTTTAATTACATTTACAATGTGGTACATAGTCCGATGGAGACCGATCCTGAGATTTTCTTTTGCCAGTTTCAAGGCGTTATTCGGTTTTGGCTGGAAGATTTTCATGACCAATTTTATAGTCACCTTGTTTGTCAAGATGCGTCATCTGGTCATAGGAAAGATGTTTAATTCTTCAAATCTGGCCTATTTTGAAAGAGGAGACCAGTTCCCTTCGTTCATAAGTGACAATATGGTTGCTGCAATCCAGTCTGTTCTTTTACCGACTTTTTCAGAACAGCAGGATGACCGTGAACGTGTCAAGTCGATGATGCGTCGTTCCACCAAATCCATGGCACTGGTAATATGTCCGCTGATGGCCGGATTGTTTGTCATTGCAAAACCTCTTACGATACTTCTGCTTACCGAGAAATGGCTTCCTATAGTTCCTTTTATTCAGATAATGTGTATTTCCAACATTTTTAAACCGCTTACAATTGCTAATGCTGAAGCTATCAAGGCTATGGGTTATAGTGATATCACCCTTAAGTTGGAATTGGTGAAAAAGGCCATTGATATTACAATTCTGGTTGTCAGTTGTTGTTTTGGACTAAAAGCCATTGCATATGGCGTGGCGCTTTATAATTTTTTGTGTATCTTCATTAATCTATATCCTAACATAAAATTACTGAATTATAGAATAAGAGAGCAGATTGCAGATGTGCTGCCATCTTACATATTGTCTTTCGTTATGGGGCTTTCAATAATCTGGGTTGGATATATGGACCTTACGCCTTTTGTTATGGTCATGCTTCAGATGATAGGCGGCATTGTCGTATATTTTGCTGTCAATTATTTGTTTAGGATTGAAAGCTTTATGTATTTTTATAATATTGTAGTCAAGAAATAAGTAATTCTTTATTCTGATCAGAATGAAAGATAGGTCCTTGTGACTGATTCCTCTGTGTAATTCTCCGGGATATTCCATTTGTTACCTATATGGTCTTCCATATAGTCAGTATATATTCTTTCAATCTCTTGCATTATCCGGGTTTCATCCTCGTTTGATGCAAAATATGGTATATTGCCATTGATGAACAGATCATTCAATACACCTGTGGCTGGGCTGATCGCAAAAATAGGTATGCCGGACTGCATGAAATCAGACACTTTTGTGGGGAGGAATATACCTTCTTCACATTTTGCCTCGACAATGACTGCCACATCATAGTCTGCCAACATTTCTATACTGGTATTATATGAAACAGGAGGAATGGTGTGTACGTGTTCCTGCAATGAATGACTGGCAATCTTCTGTTCTATATCCTGGCCCGTTACACCAAGTATGGAAACTTCCAATTTGGCATCCGGTTTCTTGTTGAAGAACTTTTCCAATGCTGAAAAGAACAGTTCTGGATCTCTTGGATAGTTGATGTTACCTGAATGGATCAATTTGAGACTGGCACCTTTTTTGCGTTGGGAGTAGTGTCCGTCCAATACTACATGTGGTATGACAGTAGTCCTGGATAGGGGTATGTCATACGTTTTCAGCAGATGGTCGCGGAGACGTTCGTTCGGGAAGACATTGTTGTCTGTGTATTCCCGGATAATCCTTATACATTTACTGTCGCTGAATCCGGGTTTAAGATTCCAATATCTGATATATGCATCGGGATATAGTATTCTTGGAAATGGGTCATTCCATGTCGCTATCCATTTTATGCCATGATGTCTTTTGAAATAATAACCAAGCAGGAATGAAGATTCATTCTTGGTCAGGATGTAGTCGTATCTGTTTTTCTTTACCAGACTCTTGATACAAGGAAATGCCTTTGCAGCCCAATGGGCTCCCTTATATACTGTTCCGAATAACAGAAAACATTTGATATGCTCCAGTATGGTTTTGAGGTTAAGTTTGTTGTCTGCAACGATTATTGTATGGCTTTTGATCCTGATGTTGAGTGACTCCATTGAATCTGAAGGGTAATTCTGCCAGTTGATTGCCTTTGAGACCAGGTCTATCTCAAATTGTCCGCATCTTGTCATTGCCTGCAGCAACTTGATATTTACGATACATTCTGCAGAAGTGACAGGGAATGAACCTGGGGCTATCATCAGTATTTTTTTCATCTTGACTGAATAGTGTTATCTTTTGATTATTGTATTGATGCACGCCAGCATTCTGGTTGTGTAGAACCATAAGTTATAATGTAATGGCGCGGAAAAATAATACTTTGTGAACATGCGCATCTTGTCAAATGCCGCCTTGAATCGTGCTTTGTGATTATGATGCATTGCGGATTGCGCACTCTGTGGCCTGATTCGCCTGTAGTAAATGGCATTTTCATCGGTAAAATCAACCCAGCGTATCCTATCGGATATCAGGAACATGAATATGCTGTCTTCACCGTTCCTGAATCTTGTGTCAAAAAGTCTGTCTCCGATAATATCTTTGTGAATTAATTTCATGCATGGGCCTTGGAAGAATTTCTTTGCTTTGTAGAACGGCTGATGTCCGTATGGCTTACGCCTTGTATATTCATCTTCTATACAGTATGGCAGGATTGAATTGTCTTCATTCCTGAATGACACAGGATGACAGAGTGAAACGGTATCTCTATCGGCTTTGTCAAGAAGTTTTTCCAGAAATGTGGGTGAAACATAATCATCATCGTCAATAAAGCATATATATTTTCCCTTAGCTTGGGCTAATCCCATATTACGTGCATTGGACACATTCCCCCAATCTGAATGAAGTAATATTCCGCGCATGTCATATTCTATCCTTAGGCTTTCCAGCAGCTGTGACAGATCTGTTTTCCATGGCTCTTCACAGCCATTCAGGATAACAATAACCTCAAACATCTCTTTGGATAATGATTGGACGGCTAATGAAGCCAGACACTTATCAATATATTTGTCAGGCTTGAATGAAGGTATGATTACAGATATCCTGGGATGCATTATGTTTTTAAATCCTAATGCAAACGTACGTAAAAACATTTTTAATTCAAATATGTCAATGAAAAATTTGTGGTAGGTGTGAATATATGTACTTTTGCATATACAATAGAGAAGATGAAGGCTTTCATTAAATATATCGCATCAAAGATTGGCAAGTTTAATCCGGAATTTATTGTGCGCATAAGATATTGGCTGCGTTTCCATAAACGGATAGATCTGGATAATCCCAAAAACCTGAATGAAAAGATCCAATACCTGTCATTGAGAACTGATACGAGTGCCTGGACAAGATTGACTGACAAGTATCTGGTTCGTGATTATGTAAAGGAGTGTGGCCTGGAAGAAACACTTGTTCCTCTTCTTGGAAAATGGGACAGTGCCGATGACATTGATTTTGAGTCTCTCCCTTCACGTTTCATACTGAAAACGACACATGGTTCTGGCGACAGCATAATCGTGAATGACAAATCATGCTGTAACATTGATGAGATAAGGTCTTCAATAAGAAAAACACTTAAAGAGACCTATGGCTTGAGTGAAGGCAATCCTCATTATTCCAGAATTAAACCAGCCGTTGTTGCAGAGGAACTGCTTGAAAACGATGAGGTGAGCGCAAGGTATTCTACTTCACTTATTGACTACAAGATATGGTGTTTTAACGGTAAGGCATATTATATCTGGACTTGTACTGACAGGACAAAACACGGAACAAGGGTCATGACATATGATAAAGAGTGGAATGCTCATCCTGAATATTCAGTCTTTACCAGCCATTATATGCGTGGTGAAACCATTCCTAAACCTGATGGTCTGGACAGGATGTTAAATATTGCCGAGGCTCTGGCTAAGCCGTTTCCGGTAGTCCGTGTAGATTTGTATAATCTGCAGGGTAAGGTATATTTCGGTGAAATGACATTCACTTCATTGGGAGGTCTTATGGATTTCTATTCAAATGACTTCCTTAACTATACCGGATCACTAATTGATTTGCCATAATCTTTGCTGATATAGTCTTTTTTACTACATTTGAGGCCGTTTTGTAAAACAAACCGATTAATGACTGACGGCCTGGTTTCCATAATAACCACCTTATATAATTCTGAAAGCTTTATTGCCAAGACAATAGAGTCTGTTCAGGCTCAGACTTATACAAATTGGGAAATGGTCATTACTGATGACTGTTCAAGTGACAATGGTCCGGAACTGGTTCTTCAGTATGCCTCCAAGGATCCCAGAATCAAACTTTTACGATTAGATCGCAATGGCGGGCCAGGTGTTGCCAGAAACAATTCAATCCTTCATTCAGAGGGCAGGTATATAGCATTCCTGGACAGTGATGACATGTGGATGCCCGATAAACTGGAGAAACAACTGTCTCTTATGAATAAGACGGGATGCGGAATGGTTTTTTCCAGCTATTACACTTGTGATGAGAATAACACTATTACCGGCATGGTAAAATGCAGACGAAGGATTCCGTATTGGCGGATTGTCTGTGACAATGCAATAGGCTTCCTTACCATGATGTATGATACAAAACTCATAGGTAAAGAGTTGCTTCCGGTAATACGTAAACGTCAGGACTGGGGGCTTAATATCAAGATTTTGAGGAAGTGTCGTTTTGCATGCGGGGTTCAGGAACCATTGGCTATGTACTGCATACGTCAAGGTTCAGTATCCAGCGGCAAGTTCTCACTTATAAAATACAATGTGGCAATATATCATGAAGTGTTAGGCTACTCAAAGTTCAGGTCCGTTATCACTTTCCTGTTTGTTTTCCTTCCGTTCTATTTTGGCAAGAAGTTGCTTAATTGTTTTGAAACGCTGTTCTATAAACAGGGATAACGATCTTTTAACTTTTTATTTTTTCAGGTCTATTAATTACTGAGATTGTTATAAATATCAATTTTATAAATCAAATGAAGAAAGTATTATTTACAGCAGCTCTGGCTCTCGTAGCAGTAGTAGCCAGCGCACAGGAGCCAAACTTCCCGATGATGGGTGGCGGTTTTGGCGGTTTCGGTGGCTTTGGCGGTTTTGGTGGCGGCCAGCAGACCGATGTTAAGTTTGATGAGTATGTAGCTGCACCTGAGGGTTTTGACCAGGAGCGTGCTGGTGTCAAGAAGGGCACTGTAAAGCTTATCGAGTATCAGTCAGAGTCAGTAGGCACAACACGTAAGGCTAACGTTTATCTTCCTGCAAGCTATGACGGCAAGAAGAAGTTCAGCGTTCTCTATCTGCTCCACGGTATTGGTGGTGACGAGTGGGAATGGATGAATGACGGTGGTGTACCTAACATCATCATGGATAACCTCTATGCTGATGGCAAGGTGGCCGATATGATCGTAGTTATGCCTAACGGACGTGCAGCCAAGAATGACTCACGCGAGGGTGGTATGGGTTCAGCCGCTGCTTTCGGTGAGTTTGACAAGGACCTCCTGGGTAGCCTTATCCCTTACATCGAGAAGAATTTCAGCGTATATACTGACAAGGATCACCGCGCTATCGCCGGCCTTTCAATGGGTGGCGGCCAGTCTCTGAACTTTGGTCTGGGCAATATGGACAAGTTCGCTTATGTAGGCGGTTTCTCATCAGCTCCCAATACTGCACGTGCAGCCCAGCTCATTCCTGATGTTGAGAAGGTTAAGAAGGAGAACAAGCTCTTGTGGATGGTATGCGGTGGTGCCGATGGTCTGATTGGCAACAGCACACAGCTCAAGGCTTTCTGCGACGAGAACGGAATCCCCTGCACTCTGATCAACTATCCTAATGAAGGTCACAACTTCACTGTTTGGAAGTATGGTCTTTATAATTTTGCACAACTGATTTTTAAATAATAAGGATTCCTGTTGCAGTTAAGTAAAACAAAGCCCCGACAGCAAAGCGTTGTCGGGGTTTTGTTTTACCCGGCCTGGAAGGCCGGCAGAGTGGAATGGAATGAAATGGAATGGAACGGGTTTGGGGCGTCGCCGCCCCAAACTAAAAAAATGTCGTGTATCAAATACGCAGATGGGTTTCCATCCAACGACTTTTGAGGCCAAAGGCCCCAAAAGTCAAAAATAACCGAGCGTCGTAGGCGCGAGTAAAAACTACATCCTAAGCATCTTAAGGAAGTCCCGTTCCGTCCGGGGCGTGGCTTCTTCTTTGCCCTTAATAGTCTGGGTCTCGGGGAACAGGAGCATGGTGGAGAAATCTGTCTCGGACATGTGGATGCGCTCGTAGAGGTGGCGGAATGAACGTCCGGCATGTGTCTCAGCGTCACGTGGCACCACAATCATGAGCAGATGGTCAGTTTTCAGTCCGGACATTACCCAGTGCATATCGGCGGTTTCACTGACCTCATTATATGATACCCGGCCGCTTGAGAAATTGAGCCCTGTGCCGCGTACAGCCGATATGGGCTGATCCTTACCGTAGAACTCTATGGCACAGCCTATGGCCATGCTTATGCGGTAGATGCTCTCCATACATTTCTCAAAAGCGTCATCCTGAAGTACCGGGCCTGGCACGAGTACCACAATTCTGCGTATCGTGTTGATAGGAGTGACAAACCTCTGCAGTACTATCTGACCATGGAATCCGTCATTGAGCGGGCTGATGATTTTTTCCAGGTAGGGTAGGTCAATGCTGGGACGTAACGGAAGCCCCATTACAATCACGTTAGTCTCAAACTCATTTGATGCATGCAGGATGCTGTCAATTATGTTGTTGCCCAGACGGTTATGCGTAATGAAAGGTATATCGGCCGATGCCGCAATCTGTTGTGCCTCTTTAAGACGTCCCTTGCCGTCCTGGAGGTATTTTGGGGCATGCTCACCGTTTACCGTGATATAGAGACCAACCATATCGCGGTCATTGCGGTCATAGAGAGTCATGGCTGTGTCCATGAGGGCCTGCAGGGTGTTTGATCCGGTGAGCATTACCAACATACGGTTATCTTGCGCGGGTGTATCGGCCTGCTCGTTCTGGTGGAGTGAAGCTGCTCCGTTTTCAGTTATGATATTGCTTAAGATACATGAGAACAGCACTATGAGGACCGTGGCGCTCAGTGTGGTGTTATCCATCAGACCGCCTGCGTATGCTCCCATGGCTATTGCAAGGGCGCCTGCTGCATGTGATTCGCTCAGTCCGAATATGATAAGACGGTCGTCGCGCTGGAATCCGTTAGACTTCTGGACAAACAGCGCAACAAGCCATTTGCCGAATGTGCCCATCGTGAAGAGTACCGCAAACGCTGTCAGAAAGAGCCAGTTGCCGGTCATGCCTGAAAGGTCAATCATCAGACCTGTACCAAGCAGGAACAGCGGGACAAACAGCGTACCTCCCACAAAGTCCAGACGGTTCATCAGGGGTGATGACTTGGGAATGTATCGGTTGAGCACTATGCCTGCCAGGAACGCACCTACTATCCCGTCAAGCCCTATTACCTGTGCGCATCCGCAACTCAATGCCAGCAGAATCATCACAAACAGGAAGTGAGAGAAACTGTTGGTGACTGTCTGGAAGAAGTTCCGGGCCATACGCGGGTAAATCAGTATCACGGCTGTCACATAGACGGCAATCTTGAGCGTGAACCATAGCGGATTGAAACCCTCTCCGCCTGATGTTGACATCATTATGGCATAGATAACCAATGCAAGCAGTATGGCCACAAGGGCGCCAGCCACTGATATAGTCACGCTTTGACGTCGGCCCAAGCCGTATCGGCCTATGATAGGATAGGATATGAGGGTGTGTGAACCCATTATGCATGCCAGTATGGCCGATGTGTAAGCCGTCAGCTTAAGCAGATGAATGCAGGCTATGTAGCAGAGCCCCCATGGAACGGCAAAAGTGAGCACTCCAAAGAATATACCCCACATCTTGTTGCGTTTCATCTCCTCCAGGTCAATCTCCAGGCCGGCAAAGAACATTATGAACAGCAGGCCTATGCGGCTGAAGAAACTCAGCTCCGGGGTTATCTCAAGAACATCCAGAAGCCCCGGGCCCAGCAGAGTGCCGGTCACAATGAGTCCTGCTATCTGCGGGAATCTGAGCCTGCGGCACAGAATAGGCACAAACAGCACCAGCGTCAGGACTATGAAACTAATCCAGATGCAGTCAGTAACAGGAAACAGCTGTTGAAAACCCATAATGTCTTTTTATGCTACGAAGATAAATAAAAGAATGTGATTTTGTAAATTCGCATTCGCAAAAGAAAGAGAAACTGTTTAAGATAGTCCTCAATTCAAGATTATGCTCTATTGTTTCCTCTGTTTTTATTATTTTGAGGGAATAATGGAGGTCCATTTTGACTGAGGAATAATGAAAACAGAGGGAATAAGAGAGTATAAGATTATATGATAGATTACCAGCAGGAACTTAACGCGAGCCAATGTGATGCCGTTCTCTATACAGACGGTAACTGCATGGTCATTGCCGGTGCCGGTTCCGGAAAAACACGTGTATTGACTTATCGTATAGCACATTTGCTTGAAGAGGGTGTGGAGCCCTGGTCCATACTGGCGCTCACCTTTACCAACAAGGCCGCCGGCGAGATGAAACAGCGAATAGCTGCACGGGTGGGAGAGAACCGTGCCCGATATCTCTGGATGGGCACATTCCACAGTATATTCAGCCGCATACTGCGCTCTGAGGCTGCATATATCGGATATACTCCAAACTTCACCATCTATGACCAGCAGGACAGCCAGAACCTAATCAAGTCAATCATAAAGGAGATGCAGCTGGATGACAAGACCTATAAGGCCAACGTGGTCCAGAACCGCATATCAAACGCCAAGAACCGCCTGATAACGGCATCGGCCTATATTCAGAATGCCGATATCTACAAGAGTGACCAGTTCAAACGCATCCCGATGGTAGGCAAGATATATGAGCGGTATGAGCAGCGCTGCCGTCAGTCAGACGCTATGGATTTTGATGACCTGCTGCTCAATACGTTCATACTGTTCCGTGACAACCCCGATGTCCTGGAGCGTTACGGCACATCATTCAAGCATATACTGGTAGATGAATATCAGGATACCAACTACGCTCAGCACTGCATAGTCTGGCAGCTTACACGCAATGGCGCCAAGGTCTGCGTGGTGGGCGATGACGCCCAGAGCATTTACTCGTTCCGCGGAGCCAACCTGGACAACATGCTCAAGTTCTCCAAGCTCTATCCGGATTCCAAGCTCTTCAAGCTGGAGCAGAACTACCGCTCCACTCAGACCATCGTTGAGGCCGCAGGCAGCCTCATCTGCAAGAACCACGCCCAGATACCCAAGAAAGTCTTCTCAGAGAATGAGCAGGGTGATAAGATTAAGGTGCTGTGCGCACATTCAGACCTTGAGGAGAGTGAGATGGTGGTGAACCGCCTGCTTGACCTCCATACCTTCAAGGATGTCCCATGGAGCCAGATGGCCATACTCTACCGTACCAACGCTCAATCCCGTCCGCTTGAGGAGGCACTGCGCAAACGTGGCTTGCCATACAAGATTTACGGCGGCTTGTCATTCTATCAGCGCAAGGAGGTTAAGGATGTGATAGCCTACTTCCGCATGAGCGTCAATCCTAATGATGAGGAAGCATTCAAGCGCATAATAAACTATCCGGCACGCGGGATAGGGCAGACCACCGTAAATAAGATTCTGACTGCTGCTATGGAGGGCGGAGTAAGTCTGTGGACCGTTCTCTGTCATCCCGCTGAATACAAACTGGAAGTCAATCAAGGCACATTGTCCCGGCTTACCGCTTTCAAGACACTGATGGAGGGCTTTATGGCCGATGCCCCAACGGTTGCGGCAGATCAACTGGCCAAGCGCATAGTTGATGAGTCAGGCATAATGCGTGAACTTAAGGCCGATACCACTGTTGAGGGTGAGAGCCGCCTGCAGAATGTTGATGAGCTGCTGAATGATATAGCTCAGTCTTGTAAGGACCGTGAAGAGGAGGGCAGTGAGCAATACCTGATGGCCAACTATCTGAGTGAGGTGTCACTCATGACAGACCAGGACAATGAGACTGAGGATGATCTGGAGAAGGTAACGCTTATGACCGTGCATGCCGCCAAAGGCCTTGAGTATGATGCCGTCTTCATTGTAGGGCTTGAGGAAAACCTCTTCCCCAGCGATATGAGCGGTGATGACGAGCGTCAGATAGAAGAGGAACGCCGCCTGCTGTATGTAGCCATGACCCGCGCCCGCAAGCATCTGACGCTGCTATTTGCCACTACACGGTTTAAGTATGGCAGCGTGGATTTCTGCACTCCCAGTAGGTTCTTGAAGGATATTGATTCTCGGTACCTTAGTGTGGCTGGGGGGCAATCTTTGGGGACAGTCCCCTTTGGCTCCGGGGAAAATTTCCGTTTCAGTAAGCCTAAGTTGGAGCCAAATGGGACAGTCCCCGGCTCGCGATTTGAGCCTAAGCGCGGATTTGGTGGGAGAGATGCCGGTGCGCGATTCGAGCCTAAGGCTGGATTTGAGAGAAAGCCCGAGAAGAAGCCTTGGGAACAGGGCAGGTTCCAGGTGGTGACAGAGTCTATGCTCAAGAACAGCACCCCATCATCAGATTCCGTTCTGCATGAAGGTAACATAATAGAACATGAGCGTTTTGGAATAGGCAGTGTACTCTCAGTAGAAGGCTCCGGCGACAACACCAAGGCCCGCATCAAGTTCCTCAACGTAGGAGAGAAAACCCTTCTCCTCAAGTTTGCGCGCTATAAAATCCTCAAGTGATTTGGGGGCACAAAGGGGACGGTTCTTTTTGTGCCCCTCTAGATTGTCTTCAAATAGCGTTAAGGTAGGGGCACAAAAAGAACCGTCCCCTTTGTGCCCCTTTGCGCTCACCGCCAGTTGCGATAGGTGTAGCTGATATCGGGTGCTACTGATGCGTAGGTGGCCAGGATGCCGGCACCGCCGGTTACGTTGTGCAGGACGGTTACGGGCTCGGACATGAAGTTTACGGTGGTGCTTTTAAAATCTGTGGCGGATTTGTGGTAGTAGTAATATGTGCGGGATAGGGTGTAGAGCTTTATATTAGCATTATAGGTTACCTCATCCTTTATCTTATCGGCTATGGAATATGATTTGGTATCAATGATTATGCTGTCTTTATCATAGGTATATATGTAGGCTAGAGTGTCAGGCTTTTCCATGATAATGTCAAAGCTTACCTTGTTGTTTTCTTTAATGTAAAGGTCATCAAATATAAAGAAACCCAGACCGTGATCCATCTGGCTGGCCTCAGTGTCTTCCAATAGGGCTGTGGCGGCGCTTGCCTGGCCAAGGATAATTTTGGTGTTGGCAGGTACCTTGTAGTGGATGGTGTCTATTATAGTTTCGTAATCACCCAGGGTGTCATTGAACCTGGAGTAGGTCATGGTGGGTTCAATGGTCAGGATATAGTAATCTGTTATGTTTTTGCGCTCTCCAATCTCAACTTCTACAACCCAAACGGAATCAGCCGTTATCGGGTTCCTCTTTCTGAACCAGTCAAACAGTTCACTTATGGTCTTTCCGGGTACATATTCCTTTTTATATCCGCTAACGGTGCAGTTCTGGCCGTATGGCACGGTATCGGTGGCATAAACTGTCCCATATTGGGGATGATAGGCCTGGACCGATATGATATCACCCTGATTCAAGACTCGGTCATCGGTATATCCCTTAAGACTGTCGACATAAGAGGCGGATTTAGTCTGCCCGTTTATGTTTACGGTTACATCTACGCCGTTGTCAAGCACATTGCCGGTGTAGTATGAATCCAGGAAGAATGCGCTGTGGCTCATCTCAAAAACCGGAACCTGGCCGGCAGGGGTTATGCTGTTTACAATGAGCATCCTTTTGCCATCAGGGCCCTTGTACTCAATGTCATTGACGCATGCGGTAATGAGTAATGCTGTAATTGCCGATATGATAACTCTGTACTGTTTCATAGTCTTAGAAAGATACGGTGTAACTTACAGACGGAAGGATGGGGAAGAGTGTCAGCTGGCGGAGCGTACGCTCTTCCTTATATTCATTATTATCGTCTTTTTTACTCTCTGTAAATACATAAACCAGGAAAGGATTCATGTTGTTGTAAGCATTGTAGATGCTTAGGTTGATAGTGCGCTTTACCCTGTCACTGTAATTCCTGTGCCAGTTGAATCCCAGGTCAAGCCTGTGTGTGGGGCTCAGCCTGAAATTGTTGCGGTTGTCATAATAGCCCAATGTGGAAGTCCTGTATCTATGACCGTCATCAATAAGATTGCCGGAGTTGTAGTATTGGGTATAGATGGTGCCGCAGTTTCCGGTCTCGAACAGCCATGTGGCCGACATGTCAAACCTGTCACTGAACTTGTAGCTGCAGGTTATGTCCAGCTTGTGGCGGCGGTCATATTTGGCATCGAATACGCGGCCGCCGTTAATGACCATATCCTGGCGGTCGAACAGACGCTGTGACTTGCTCCAGGTGTATGAAATCCAGCCGTTGAACCTGCCTACGGAGCGTTGCGCCATGAACTCTATGCCGTAACTCCAGCCACGTCCCATGGCTACCTTGTTCTGCCAGTCTGTATCGCCTGTCATATAGCTGGAACCCTCCTTGTACTCCAGCAGATTGTCCATTTTCTTGTAATATCCCTCAAGTGTGAAATCGGCCAGCCCTTCTACGCTGTATGCCGCTCCAACGGCCCATTGGTGTGAGTGCTCCGGCTCAACCTGATCTGTAACCGGCACCCACAGGTCAGTTGGGAGATTGATCGTATTGTTGGACAGCAGATGCACATACTGAGTCATATATGCATAGCCGGCTTTGATTGAAAGGTCATCGGTTATAAGGAACCTGGCGCTTATTCTTGGTTCTATAGACTGGTAATGACGTCCGTTTACGTTGAATGCCGCAAAACCGGCGCCTAGATTGGTCTTGATTACATCAGTCAGTTCTATGTCATCCTCAACATACAGCTGGTATTCATCGCCGGTTACGTCATGTGAACCGTATTCCTGGTTCAGGTCAAGAGGCCTTATGCTGTCGTTCCGGTTAGATGAGTTTATGGCCAGATTAACCACATCGGGGGTAAAGACATGATGCGTGTAACCGCCTCCAAACCTGACTTCATGGCTGTATGACGGTGACCAATGGAAATCCGCGCGGGCCGACAGGTCATAGATGCCGGATTTCATGGCTATGTCTATGTTGCTGGTGCTCACGTTCACGTTATCCTCCTCATTTATCCCGATGCCCATCTTGTGGCGGTACTTTGTGTAGTTGGCGCTTACATCCATGAACAGTTTCTGTCCAAGCACATGATTCCATCTGATTGTTGTCAGGGTGTTGCCCCAGCGCCAGTCCAGCTCGGTGTGGTTGTCAACTGCTCCCTCTGAACCTTTATAATTAAAAAAGATGTCATCATCACCGCTGTACCAGCTCAGATACAGGCGGTCATTGTCATTGAACTTATGATTGATCTTGATGTTCAGGTCATAGAAGTAGTATCCCATCCTCTCATCCTCAACATCAGTAAAGTGCATTTTCTCGTTTAGCCAAAGTGCAGAGTTGAGTATGATGTCAGAGTATGTTCGGCGTGCAGATACGCTGAATGATGTCTTTCCTTTGATGATAGGACCTTCAAAGTTGAATTTTGATGATATGGCTCCTATGGATGCGTTGCCGTGGTAGTTGTACAGGTCACCGTCTTTCATGCGGATATCCACTACCGATGACAGGCGCCCGTAGTAGTGTGCCGGAAAACTGCCTTTGTAGAGTGTTACGTTCTTGATGGCATCGGGGTTGAAGACGGAGAACATGCCGAACATGTGGCTCACGTTATATACTGGAACGCCGTCCAGAAGCAGAAGGTTCTCATCAGGGTTGCCGCCGCGCACGTAGATGCCGGCAGTTGCCTCAGTGCCGGCCTGAACTCCGGGAAGCAGCTGGAGAGCCTTGAGTACATCGGTCTCACCAAACATGGCGGGTACGGCTTTTATCTGTTCAATGGGTATGTCTATGGCACTCATCTGAGAACCTCTTACACCCAGGATCTCACGGTTGCCTATGATGGTTACTTCACCCAGTTCATCAATCTGGGGTACATCTATGTTGATTATGGTGTCAGTCTTAAGATTGAACTGTATTGTTACCGGTTTGTATCCTACATAACCGGTGCGTATCTCAACTGGGCCTTGGGTTAGGGTGAGGGAGTAGAATCCGTATTCATTTGTGATTGCACCACGTCCACTCCTTAGATCAAGTACTGTGGCTCCTATGAGTGTCTCTTTACTTGACTTGTCAGTGATGTATCCGCTGATGGTGTGTTTGGTCTGGGCGTGCAAACACAATATGGATAGAAATGACAATAGGAATGTTGTTATACGTTTCATTTGTGCGTAAACAAAAAAAGCAGCCTTGATATCAGCTGCTTGGTTTTTGAAATGGAGCGGTAAACGAGACTCGAACTCGCGACCCCGACCTTGGCAAGGTCGTGCTCTACCAACTGAGCTATTACCGCGATTGGTGAAGAGAATGAGACTCGAACTCACACGACATAACTGTCACTACCCCCTCAAAGTAGCGCGTCTACCAATTCCGCCATCTCTCCAGAGAAGTGCCCAGAACAGGACTCGAACCTGCACACCTCGCGGCACACGCACCTGAAACGTGCGCGTCTACCAATTCCGCCACCTGGGCATTTCAAAATAAATCAAAGATCTACTTTTGAGCGGCAAACGAGACTCGAACTCGCGACCCCGACCTTGGCAAGGTCGTGCTCTACCAACTGAGCTATTGCCGCATGAATTTTTTCTTTGGAAAATTTCATGCGGCGATTTTTTGCTGCGCCTCGGCATAGTGAAAGTAAACTTTCCCTCTGCTCTCGGCTTGCAAAAAAATTGCCTCCGTGCGTTTGGAATCTTTTTCAGTTCTTTACGCAGGTTTGAAACATTTCCAAGAAATTTGTCAAAGTTCTATGCTTTCCGATGAAAGCGGTGCAAAGGTAGTGGTTTTGGGGAGACTTACAAAGACAAATGCGATTTTTTTTAGTCTCCCTGAAACTTTTTCTTTGCTGATGTTATTTTGACATCAGGGTGTCTATCTGTTTTTGGGCGGTGGCGCAGACCTCTGCGGCGTTCATAGATAGGCACTTGCGGTTCCTGACAACAATTTTTCCGTTTACAATCACGGTATCCACATCCGATGCGTGTGTACTGTAAACCAGCTCGGAAATCAGGTTTGTATGCGGATACAGGTGTGCTTTTTCTATATCTACGAGCAGAATATCAGCGAATGCACCTGCGGCGAGTACGCCAAGTTTCCCTTCGCGGCCGATCGCCTTTGCGCCGTTGACTGTTGCCATCTGCAATGCGGTGTAGGCTGGTATTGCGCAAGGATCCATAGTGGCAACTTTCTGGAGCAGTGATGCCGTACGCATCTCTTCCCACATATCCAGGTCATTGTTTGATGAGGCGCCGTCAGTACCTATGGCTACATTTATTCCAGCATCGAGCATCTTCCTGACCGGTGCTATTCCTGATGCCAGCTTCATGTTGCTCTGCGGATTGTGTGCCACTGATACACCGTGCCTGGCCAGGATCTCAATGTCATGGTCGGACATTACCACGCAGTGTGCGGCAAGTGTCTTGGTTGAGAACATACCTTCCTTCTCAAGATATTCCGTGGGGCTCATTCCGTGCTGAGCCATGCAATTGTCCTGTTCAGTCTGTGTCTCTGCCAGGTGGACATGACTGCCTACGCCCAGTTCCTTGGAGAGGCTGATAGAGCGTTGCAGATGCTCTCCGGACAGGGTATAAACGGCATGAGGTCCCATCCACATTGTTACAAGCCGGCTGCCGGAGAATCTCTTCTTGACCTGACGCCAATCATTCTCAAAATGCTCCATCCTGAAATCCATGGGGCAGGGGCTGACAACTGCACGGATGCCTGCACTCTCTGCAGCCTCGGCAATAGCCTCCTCATACGGATACATGTCAACAAAGGTTGTAGTGCCGCCCATGAGCATCTCCAGTATGCCAAGTCTTGCGCCGTCATAGACCTCCTGGTAACCCATCTTGCCTTCAATAGGCCAGATGTGCTGCTCAAGCCATTCCATCAATGGTACATCATCGGAAATACCACGAAGAAGTGCCATTGCCACGTGGGTATGTGTGTTGATAAGGCCAGGCATAACCACTTTTCCTGATGCATCAATCTGGGTGCAGTCATCTTTGTGTTTTGCTAAGAAAGCCTTGGCTTCATCCGGGTTGCTGCTTACGAATGCAATGCGTTCACCTTCTATTCCAACATAACCGTTAAAGTATGGTTTATCCTCATTTGAGGCATTCATGGGCAGTATTATGCCGTTATTGATAAGTATATTCATATGTTATTGCTTATTTGTCCGCAAAATTAATAAAACGCCCGATACCTCATACGTAATGATATGAATAAACGCGCCCCCGATTTGAATCAGGGACGCGTTTATGGTCTTTTAAAAGTATGGTTTACTTGATGTTCTTGCGCTCAATTGACCAACCGGCCATCTTGCTTACGCCGGGCTCAGAACCTGTAAACATTGTGCTGGCCTCCTTGTCGCCCTTGAGCCACCATTTGAGCCATGCACCTGCTACCTTTGCGTAGTCACCGCCGTTGGGCTGCATGTATGTACCGCCATGGCCAATGCCATCAAGGCTTACAAGGCAAGCTGGCATTGAGCCTGACATGCGCTTGAAATCATCATTACCGTTCTCCCATGCGATATCGGTTGAGCCGCCCAGGATCCAGATGATTGACTTTTGTTTCAGCTTGGCAAGGCTTGCCTTGTCTTCATTTTCATCGGTGCCGAAATAACCGCTGTTCATTACCATGATGGTCTTGATGCGTGCGTCATCACTCATGTGGAGAGCCTGCAGACCACCGCATGACATACCTGCTGCAGCGATGTTGTCAATATCCAGCTTGCCGTAGTAGGGGCTGTTCTTGTCGGCATTCTGAGCAATTGCCCACTCAAGAGCCTGCTTCAGGCCTGCGGGGTCACCCATGGACATTCCGCCGCCCATGCCGCCACCCATCTGTGGCATACCACCGCCCATACCGCCGGGCATTCCGCCACCCATACGAGGCATACCGCCACCTTGTGGACCACCTTGGGGTGCGCCCTGAGGACGCTGACCGCCCATGCCGCCCATAGGAGGCATACCACCCTGAGGCATTCCGCCGCCTGGGAATCCGCCGCCCTGACCCATACGGGGTACATCACCGGTCTGACCGGGACGCGGAGCCTCTATCTGCTGATAATTGCTGGGACCTATCGCTACAATCAGGAATCCCTGTGATGCTACTTCATTCAGGAAATTTACATGGCCGCTGGGAGAGTTGGCGCAACCGCCGTTACCCCAAACCACAACGGGCAGAAGATTGCCCTTGCCAAACTTGCTTATGTCCTGGGGGCGGAAAATGGTGTGAGTGGTAAGAGAAGCCTCTTCCATCATGATGGCCTTGTAGGGGCCTGAACCACCTTCCTCAACGATTCTCGAGTTCTGTGCCAAAGCAGGCAAGCTGGCTATTGCCATTACAGCAGCAGCCGCAAATAACATCTGTTTTCTCATTATGATTGTAGTTAGTAAATATGGTTTCTGCATCAAAAGTAACTAGAATTTTTCAATTATTAACTAAATTCGCGAACAGAATTATCTTAACAGGATGGAAGAGCAGAAGAAACCGGTTGAGCTGCCGGAAAACGCATACCGCGAGCTTAAGGAAGGTGAGGTTTATGAGCCTATAATGAAATCAGGCAAGGTTTATCCTGAGGCTAATGTCTGGTCAGTGGGATGGGGCGTGCTTATGGCTGTGCTGTTCTCAGCTGCCGCAGCTTATCTTGGCCTTAAGGTGGGGCAGGTGTTTGAGGCGGCCATTCCTATAGCTATCATTGCGGTGGGAGTATCATCGGTAGCCAAGCGTAAAGGCGCTCTTGGTGAGAACGTTATCATACAGTCTATTGGTGCATGCTCCGGAGGTGTGGTGGCAGGTGCCATCTTTACTCTGCCGGCTCTCTACATACTTCAGGCCAAATATCCTGATATGACGGTAAACTTTATGCAGGTGTTCCTGAGCTCGATGCTGGGCGGTGCACTTGGCATACTGTTCCTGATTCCTTTCCGCAAGTATTTTGTCAAGGATATGCATGGCAAGTATCCCTTCCCGGAGGCTACTGCCACTACGCAGGTGCTCATATCGGGAGAGAAGGGTGCCGGTCAGGCCAAGCCGCTGGTGGTATCGGGCATAATAGGCGGTATATATGATTTCATTGTTTCCACATTCGGGTTGTGGACGGAGAGTTTCACCTCAAGGGTTTGCGCCTGGGGCTCTGCTCTGGCCACAAAGGCCAAGCTGGTGTTCAGCATCAACACGGGTGCGGCGGTTCTTGGCCTGGGGTACATAGTAGGCCTTAAGTATGCGTGCATAATCGCTGCGGGATCAGCTGTAGTATGGTTTGTTATTGTGCCGTTGCTGCCTTTGCTGGGTGATACGTTCCTGCATACTTTGAATCCTGCCATTGCTGATTCTGTCTCACAGATGGAGCCGGAGCAGATATTTACCGGTTATGCTCGTCATATAGGCATAGGCGGCATTGCTATGGCCGGAATAATAGGTATCGTAAAATCCTGGTCAGTGATTAAAAGTGCTGTAAGCCTGGCCGGACGTGAGCTTAAGGCCGGAAAGGATATGCAGGGCGTTCAGGTGGAGCGCACGCAGCGTGACCTCCCCATGAAGATAGTTATAATAGGTATAATAGTGACTCTGGTGGCGGTGTTTGCATTCTTCTATCTGGGTGTGATGGATTTCAACCTGGTACATGCCGTTGTGGGTATTCTGGTTGTTGGTGTCATTGCTTTTCTCTTTACTACAGTTGCGGCCAATGCCATTGCCATCGTGGGCACCAATCCTGTATCGGGCATGACTCTGATGACACTTATACTGGCATCGGTCATAATGGTGTCAGTGGGTCTCAAAGGTACTGCCGGTATTGTATCGGCGCTGATAATGGGCGGCGTGGTTTGTACGGCGCTCTCTATGGCCGGCGATATGGTTACTGACCTCAAGATTGGTTACTGGATAGGTTCTACGCCGGCTGTGCAGCAGGGGTTCAAGTTCCTTGGCACGCTTGTATCAGCCCTTACCGTGGGTGGCGTTCTCATAATCTTGAATAAGACATACGGATTTGTAGGTGAGAATGCGCTGGTGGCTCCTCAGGCCAATGCTATGGCAGCTGTGATAGATCCGCTTATGTCTGGTACAGGTGCTCCCTGGTGGCTTTATGCTACAGGTGCAGTGATAGCCTTGGCGCTCAATTTCTTCAAGATTCCGGCACTGGCTTTCGCGTTGGGTATGTTCATTCCGTTTGAACTCAATATCCCTCTTGTGGTAGGCGGCTTGATCAACTGGTACGTGAGTACACGCTCTATTGACCCTGCTGTCAATACCTCACGCGTAGAGCATGGCACATTGCTGGCATCGGGATTCATAGCCGGTGGCGCACTGATGGGTGTTGTAAGTGCCGCATTGAGGTTTGCCGGACTGGATCTTATGATGACCGAAATCTGGACGGGCTCACATGCTGCCGAGTGGCTGTCAATCATCATGTATGCAGCGCTTATCTGGTATTTTGTGCGCAGCGTGATAAAACGCAAGAAAGCATGATGAACTTGCTGTGACTTGCATGGCGTAAGCCGAATAATTAATTACTAACCTAATTGTATTATGAAATTGAGAGTCTTTCTAACAGCAATGTCATGCACGTTCATGACTGTGAAATCTGTATAGACCCTATGTGTTTCAACCCTGATGGCACTATCGTTCCGGTTAAACCCTCATTATAATAAAGACATGTACAAGACTCAAGGACTTAAGAATAGCCGCATCGAGGTGGCTGATGCACTCAGAGGTCTGGCTGTGGCCGGTATAATACTGTTCCACTCTGTGGAGCATTTCAACACTTTTGCACGGGAAATCAAATACACGCTACCTTGTGACGGTACTGTTTTCAATGTGCTGCAGGCATTGCTTTCAGGCAAGATGTATGGCATATTTGCCATACTGTTCGGATTGAGTTTTTTTATAATGCGTGACAATCAGGAGCAGAAAGGAAAGGATTTCTCATTGCGTTTTGCGTGGCGTATGTTGCTGCTTTTCCTGTTCGGCGTGTTGAACGTATGTTTCTATGACGGCGATATCCTTATCACATACGCAATACTGGGCCTGCTGCTTATTCCTGCAGGCTATCTTGACAACAAATGGCTATGGGCTGTAACAATACTGCTTCTTATACAGCCACTTGAGATATACTCTCATCTTGCAGGATGGCATCCTGATTCCCGTTGGGTCAACATGGGCTATTTCAAACTGATGCAGGGTCATGACACGTTCTGGCATTCGGCAGTGACCAATCTGCAATATGGCATAACCACCACTCTTGGATGGTTTTGGTTTCACGGACGTATTACCCAGACATTGGGCCTGTTCTATCTTGGCTTGCTGTTGGGGCGTATGCGACTATTTTATAATGAGGGAAACAACCTCAAGGCCTGGCGCATTATCCTTGTCGTATCGGCATTATTGGTGTTGGCCGGCGCTTTTACAAGGTTCGGCAAGTACGATGACCTGATTCATCCAATGTGGAATCTGGCTATCCTGATGCTCATTCTGTCTGTAGGTGTTTTGCTTTGGTACAGATATAAGGGATTCCGTAATGTATTCGGTAAGCTGGGATTCTTTGGCCGCATGAGTCTTACCAACTATCTGCTGCAATCCATCATAGGCAGTCTGCTGTTCTACGAGTGGGGAATCAGCCTATACAACACTCTCGGCACGACATGGTCTGCGCTGGTAGGTTTGGGTATGATAGTTTTCCAGTATGCATTGCTCAAGATGTGGTCTAGGAACCATGAACGCGGTCCGCTGGAAGGAATATGGCGTAAACTGACCTGGATAGGCTCCGGAAAATAAAAGGAATCAGAAAAGTGACCAGGCGTAGATGGCGTAGGCGGCAAACATGATGATGCCGGATATGCGGCCCAGGCGTCCTTGTGCCTTCCAGGGCTGTATGAGGATGATCAGGCCGGCGGAGAAAGCCATCATGATTACAAAATCCATCCTGTACTGCATGTAATCAAACGGTATTGGCCTGATTGAGGCCGATACGCCCAGCACGCACATCAGGTTGAAAATGTTGGAGCCTATGATGTTGCCTATGGATATGTCCATCTCCTTCTTCAAGGCGGCGGCAACTGATGCGGCAAGTTCAGGCAGGCTGGTTCCTAACGCAACGATTGTAAGTCCTATTACCTTGTCACTTACGCCTAAGGCTTGTGCTATTGATGTGGCTCCGTCAACCATGAAATCAGCTCCGAAAGCCAGCATGGCGCATGAAAGTGCTACCAGCAGCAATGCAACCAATACAGACATCTCCTTGCCTTGAGGTTCTGAATCAGGTTGGGTGGCATCCTGTTTGGTGCGTCCCAGACGGATGGATATAACCGTGAACAGGATAATACCGGCAAAGAGTATCAATCCTTCTATCCTGGACAGCCCGTTGTTGAGTGAGAGTACAAGAGCCAGAAGTGATGCCAGTATCATGACCAGGCCGTTGGCAGATACCTTGCGGTTCTGGGTGGGGATAGGGCAGAGCATGGCGGTAAGTCCCAGAATCAGGCCTATGTTGGCTATGTTTGAGCCTATCACGTTTCCCATAGCTATTCCGGCGCTCCCCTTTATGGATGATGTCATGCTTACCAGCAGTTCCGGGGCCGATGTCCCGAACGCCACAATTGTCATTCCTATGACCAGTGGTGAAATGCGGAATCTGCGGGCAAGTGCCACGCCACCGTTTACAAGCCAGTCACCACCAAAATAGAGCAGTACGAATCCGGCTAAAAGCTGGATGATAGCTAAAAGAGTACCTGTCATGAACATGGTGCAAAATTAGTATAAAATTATCCTTTTAGAGACAAAAGGTGGCATAAAGGAACAACAATATACCGCTTAAATCATTAAATTTGCATTCTTGTAAAAAATAAGGTATGAAAGCAGTATCGGGGCGTGTTGCCCAAATAATCGGTCCGGTAGTGGATGTGGCCTTTGAGGCGGGTGATAATCTGCCTGCAATCCATGACGCACTGGAGATAACCCGTGATGACGGCCGTAAACTAATTATTGAGGTACAGCAGCACATAGGTGAGAATATGGTCCGTTGCGTAGCTATGGACCTTACCACCGGTTTGCGCCGCGGTATGGATGTACGTGTAACCGGAAGTCCTATCACTATGCCTGTAGGCAAGCAGATCAAGGGCCGTATGATGAACGTTACCGGTGAGCCCATTGATGACCTCAAGCCTTTGGACAAGGAGGGTGCGTTCCCCATACACCGTCAGCCACCTAAGTTTGAGGAGCTCTCAACTGTTGAGGAGGTCCTGTTTACAGGTATCAAGGTGATTGACCTGCTGGAGCCCTATTGCAAGGGCGGTAAGATAGGTCTGTTTGGCGGTGCCGGCGTAGGCAAGACCGTACTCATCATGGAGCTTATCAATAACATCGCAAAGAAGAACAACGGATTCTCGGTATTTGCCGGAGTAGGAGAGCGTACCCGTGAGGGTAATGACCTGCTGCGTGAGATGATTGAATCCGGCGTAATTAAATATGGTGATGCCTTCAAGGAGAGCATGGCCAAGGGTGAGTGGGACCTGAGCAAGGTTGACTACGACGAGGTTGCCAAGTCACAGGCCACGCTTGTGTATGGTCAGATGAATGAGCCTCCAGGGGCACGTTCATCAGTTGCACTGTCTGGTCTTACCGTAGCCGAGTCATTCCGTGACGGTGCGGGCAGCGACGGCGCTTACAGCGATATCCTGTTCTTTATAGACAATATCTTCCGATTCACCCAGGCTGGCTCTGAGGTATCGGCCCTGCTGGGACGTATGCCGAGCGCCGTAGGTTACCAGCCTACACTGGCCAGTGAGATGGGTAAGATGCAGGAGCGTATCACATCCACCATTCACGGATCAATCACATCGGTACAGGCCGTATATGTTCCTGCCGATGACCTTACTGACCCGGCACCTGCCACCACGTTCTCGCACCTGGATGCAACCACCGTGCTGAGCCGTAAGATTGCCGAGCTGGGTATCTATCCGGCCGTTGACCCGCTGGATTCAACTTCACGTATCCTTGACCCCAACATCGTGGGCAAGGCACACTACGATACCGCACAGCGCGTAAAGCAGATTCTTCAGCGCTACAACGAACTCCAGGATATCATATCAATCCTTGGTATGGATGAGCTTTCCGATGAGGACAAGCTCACCGTGGCACGTGCACGCCGCGTACAGCGCTTCCTATCTCAGCCGTTCACCGTGGCCGAGCAGTTTACCGGTGTCAAGGGTACCATGGTAAGCATTGAGGATACCATCAAGGGATTCAACATGATTCTGGACGGTGAGGTGGATGACCTTCCTGAGCAGGTGTTCCTTAATGTGGGTACTATTGAGGAGGCTATTGAGAAGGCTAAGAAACTTCAGGAAGAGATGAAGGGTTAATTGAGAATTGAAAATTGAAAATTGAAAATTGAAAATTGAAAATTGAAAATTTTTCAAGCACCTGCGTAAAAATTGAGGAATGTTGAGACTTAGGATCATAGCTCCGGACAGGTTGGTGTATGAGGGTGAGGTTGAAAGCGTTACCCTCCCGGGAACTTTAGGCAGTTTTACTGTACTGAACAATCATGCACCCATAATCTCTTCTCTGGATATGGGAAAGATTACCTATAAGGATGCTGACGGTACTACTGATATTGCAGTGAAGTCCGGATTCGCCGAGGTTAAGGACAACATCCTCTCAGTATGTGTTGAAATATGAGGAAACTGATAATAACATATCTGATTGTATTGTCTGCATTGACTGTCATTGCGGTGCTGGCGTTACGTATGTTATGGCCGGAGCACTATCCGTCAGGTCTTTTCCTGATACCTCTCTTCTACGCCGTTATGCTGGGGATAATGGTAATCATGTACCGCCTCAACGCAAAGAAGGGACGTGACCGCAGCTATTTCTTCATGGCTTACAGAATGGTCCGGATACTGCTTGCCCTGATACTGATTCTGGTATATTTCAAGGTGGTAAGGTCTGAAATGCCTGCATTTGCAATAATATTCATGACATATTATCTGTGCCTCACGGCTGTTGAGACCACACTATTAATAAAGGAGGAGAAAAAGAGTTGAAACGTATTCTCTACATATTGTCACTGCTGCTGATTGCGGTTATGCCTGCAAGGGCAGGAGAGCCTAAGGCTGAGGATGAGTCAGTTGATGTAAAAGGCATCATATTTGAACACCTCAAGGACTCCTATCACTGGCATATACTGTCAACCAACAATAAGGAGATAAGCCTCTATCTGCCTGTAATACTCCACAGCAAGGTATCCGGCTGGCATTTCTTCATGTCAAGCAAGCTGGGCCATGAGGGCAGTTATGAAGGTTTCCGCATTGCTACTGAGGGCGCTTATGCAGGCCGTCTGATGGAGGTTTTGCCCGATGGCACAGAACTCAAGCCTCTTGACCTGTCGCTTACCAAAGTGGCATTAGGAATCATAATCAACTGTCTGATTCTGTGCGTTATAGTAATGTCAACGGCACGTTGGTACCGCCGTCATGATGCCACAGAACCGGCTCCCGGCGGATTCATTGGCCTGATGGAACTGGTCATTTACATGGTCATGGACGATATCATCAAGCCGTCGGTAGGAAAGGAGTACAAGAGGTTTGCGCCCCTGTTGCTCACCATGTTCTTCTTTATATTCCTGAGCAATTTGATGGGTCTTATCCCGATATTCCCCGCAGGTGCCAACGTGACGGGAAACATAGCCGTGACACTGTCACTGGCCCTGGTTACCTTCTTTGCAGTGAACCTGTTCGGTAACCGCGAGTACTGGAAGGAGATACTCTGGCCCGATGCGCCTATCTATCTCAAGATACCGCCCATACTGCCGCTAATTGAGACCATAGGTATATTCACCAAGCCGTTTGCGCTTACAGTACGTCTGTTCGCCAACATGACGGCCGGTCACTCAATCATACTGACCCTTACTTGCCTGATATTCATCACGGCTAAGATGGGCCCGATGATAGGTACCCCGATGTCTGCCATATCACTATTCTTCATGGTGTTCATGAACTTCCTGGAGCTGCTGGTGGCATACATCCAGGCTTATGTGTTCACCATGCTGTCAGCCATGTTCATCGGTCTGGCGCATCCGGAGGAACATAAATAATTGAAAATTGAGAATTGAAAATTGAAAATTAGTAATTAACAACTTAAATAAAAAGTATTATGATGTTAGCAACAATCTTGCAGGCTGCCGCAGGTGCAGCTATGGGTAATGCCGGTATTGCACTCGGTGCAGCTATCGCAGTTATCGGAGCAGCTATCGGTCTTGGTAAGATAGGCCAGTCAACTCTGGAGTCAATTGCACGTCAGCCTCAGGCTGCAGGTGATATCCGCAGTGCCATGATCATCATCGGCGCCTTCATGGAGGGTGTTGCCCTCTTTGCATTGCTGGTTTGTTTCTTAGCCCTGCCCAAATAAATGGATCTGCTCAATCCCGAGGTCGGTACACTGATCTGGATGCTCATTGCGGCCGGAATAGTGTTCTTCATATTGGTTAAGTGGGGATTCCCCGTCATAACCGATATGGTGGACAAGCGTAATGAGTATATTGACAAGTCGCTTGATGCCGCCAAGAAGGCTAATGAGCGTCTTGCCGGAATCCAGACGGAGTGTGATGAACTGCTTAAGGAGACCCGTGCCGAGAAGGCGCGTATCCTTAAGGAGGCGGCTGACCGGCGTGATGAGATCATTGCAGATGCAGAGAACCGTGCCAAGGATAGTGGTGAGAAGATCATAGCCGATGCACGGGAACAGATTCGCCAGGAGAAGGAGGAGGCTCTGCGCAGCCTTCGCCGTCAGGTGGCGGAGCTGTCAGTCCAGGTGGCTGAGAGAGTGGTCCGCAAGGAACTGTCCAAAGATGATGACCAGCTCCTGCTTATAGACCGTATGATAGATGACGTGAAGACCGGAAAGTAGGATGAACACAGGAACCGTATCCGTGAGATATGCCAAGGCCCTGCTGCAGTTTGCAGTAGAGAATGGTGAGTCAGATAAAGTGTATGTTGAGACGCATACGCTTATGGATAGGTTACGTGCTGTCCCGGCCATTCATGAACGCATCATGGACCCCACGGTTAAGGATTCCGATAAATGCCGGTTGCTTGTAACTGCCGTCACTGACGGCAAGAGTGAACTGAGCAAGTCTCTTGAGGCTTTCCTTAAACTTGTGGTAGGTGCCGGACGCGGTGACTGTCTGCTGTTTATAGCCATAAGCTATCAGGATCTGTATCGCAGACGTAATGGAATTGTGCCGGTTGAGCTTGTTACCGCCACTCCTGTGGGCGATGAACGCAGGGTGCGGCTTAAACAGCTGGTTGAAAACGTTGAGCACGGAAAGGTGGAGTGGACACACACCGTTGACCCTCAGATAGAGGGTGGTTTCGTGCTGCTTGTAGATGGATACCGCTTGGATGCCAGCGTGGCCTGGCAGTTGCAGCGTATCCGCAAGGAACTGATTGAAAAGAATAACCGTATCATATAATGGCAAACGGAATAAAGGCAAGTGAGGTATCGGAGGTACTTCTGGAACAGCTTAAGGGCATAGATACAAGCGCCCGCTTCCAGGAGGTGGGAACCGTTCTCCAGGTGAGTGACGGTGTGGTCCGCATTTACGGACTCAAGAACGCCGAGGCCGATGAGCTGATAGAGTTTGACAATGGCATCCAGGCCATAGTTATGAATCTGGAGGAGGATAACGTAGGTGCCATCCTGCTGGGTCCCACAGACCAGATCAAGGAGGATATGATTGTGCACCGCACAGGACGTATAGCCTCCATAAACGTGAGCGAGAATATGGTGGGCCGCGTGGTCAACCCGTTAGGTAAGCCGCTTGACGGTCTCAAGGACATAGAGGGCCCCTTCTTTGAGATGCCCCTGGAGCGTAAGGCTCCCGGTGTGGTATTCCGTGAGCCCGTGCATCAGCCCCTGCAGACAGGTTTGAGGGCTATTGATGCCATGATTCCCATAGGACGCGGTCAGCGTGAGCTTATTATCGGTGACCGTCAGACTGGAAAGACCGCCATAGCCATTGACACCATAATAAACCAGCGCGCCAACTATGAGGCAGGTGATCCCGTATATTGCATATATGTGGCTGTGGGCCAGAAAGGCTCAACTGTAGCCACTATCGTGAACACCCTGCGTCAGCACGGCGCACTGGATTACACTATCGTGGTTGCCGCAACAGCAGCTGATCCTGCCGCACTACAATATTACGCTCCGCTGGCAGGTGCCGCAATAGGTGAGTATTTCCGTGATACCGGCCGTCATGCCCTGGTGGTTTATGATGACCTCTCCAAGCAGGCTGTTGCCTACCGTGAGGTATCGCTTATATTGAAACGTCCTTCTGGCCGTGAGGCATATCCGGGTGATATTTTCTACCTACACTCACGTCTGCTTGAGCGTGCAGCCAAGATAATCAGCCAGCAGGAGGTGGCCGAGAAGATGAATGACCTGCCGCCGTCGCTTGTGGGCCACGTAAAGGGAGGCGGTTCTCTTACCGCTCTGCCTATCATTGAGACTCAGGCTGGTGACGTATCGGCTTATATACCTACAAACGTTATTTCTATTACTGACGGTCAGATATATCTGGAGTCAAGCCTGTTCAACCAGGGATTCCGTCCTGCCATCAACGTGGGTATATCGGTATCACGTGTGGGCGGTAACGCTCAGATCAAGTCCATGAAGAAGGTGGCCGGTACCCTTAAGATAGACCAGGCGCAGTACCGTGAGCTGGAGGCATTCTCCAAGTTCAGCAGTGATATGGATCCTGTTACCGCCATGGTGCTTGACAAGGGACGTAAGAACAACCGTCTGCTCATTCAGCCTCAGTATTCACCTATGCCGGTGGGCGAGCAGATTGCAGTACTCTATTGCGGCATACACGGTCTTCTGAGCAAGGTCCCGCTGGATCGTGTCATTGAGTTTGAGGACCGTTTTGTGGAGATTGTACGCGGCAAGTACAAGGAGAGCATACTTGATGTGCTGTCCAAGGGCGTGATGAATGATGAGGTAGGCAAACTCATTGAGGAGGCTGCCGACAAGACCATTCAGGAATTAGGTATCTGATAAGTAATGTCACTCAAGGAGATAAAGACCCGCATCCAGTCGGTCAGCAACACACGCAAGACCACATCGGCTATGAAGATGGTGTCGAGCGTGAAACTGCGCAAGGCTCAGCAGAGCATCCAGTATGCATTGCCTTACGTGGACCAGCTGAACCATATACTCTCCAGTCTTTCATCCATGCCTCAGGCCCAGAGCGTATCACCGCTTGTGGTAGAGCGTGAGGTAAAGAACGTGGCCATTGTATGCCTGTCATCGGACTCAAGCCTTTGCGGTGGATTCAATGCCAACATGATACGTCACGCCAAGACGTTGATAGAAGAATGGCGTAAGATAGATGATGAGCCGCATATCTATCCCATTGGCCAGAAAATAACTGAGGCTCTGGCCAAGGATGGCTACAATATAAACCGTGCATTCTCCGGCCTGATGGCCACCCGTGACTACAATAAGGCTGCCGAACTGGCCGATGACCTTATGGACCTGTTCCGTAACGGCCATCTGGACAAGGTGATAATCACATACACTCATTTCCGCAGTGCCGGATCACAGAAGATTGTTGATGAGGTGCTGCTGCCGGTATCAGTTCCTGAGGCTAAATCCGATACCCCTGCTGCCGATTATATCATGGAACCTTCAGCCACTGAGCTCATTACCAGCCTGTTGCCTAAGGTAATCAAGACCAGGCTTTACAGCGCTGTCTTGGATTCTTTTGCCAGCGAGCAGGCTGCCCGCGTGATTGCCATGCAGGCCGCCACCGAGAATGCCGACAACCTGATTGGCGAACTTACTCTCCAGTACAACAAACTGCGCCAGCAAGCCATAACCAATGAGATACTGGACCTTGCTGCCGGCGCTCAAAAATAGTACCATTGGGGTCTGACCCCAATGGCACTATTTTGTACCGAAAACGAATTATGTCTGAGATGAAGATAGAGAGCCTGGCCCTGCACTATGTGGGCAATCAGGCTAATGAGGAGCCGTTTGTATGCTCCAAGAAACTGTTTACACTGAGTGAGGATATGAACACCCTGCTCACCGAGTACTTTGTGGGCTCGTTCAAGAGTGAGGAGCGCTTTGTGTTTCATGATGACATGGGGCTCGAGAACAACCGTGTCTACAGGTTGGTATCGGACATATTTGATAATCCGGGCATGCTCTATGACTTCTCGGTCGATCTGGCCACACACCTGTATGAGAACTGCCAGCACCCCAAGATCAAGGGCGGCGATTTCATAGTGGCTCATATTACAGGCCTGGGAATGGGGCGTGACATAAACGAGGCTATCGGCCTTTTCAAGATTGAGAACAAGGAGACTTTCCTTACCGTAGAGCACGATGAGGATTGCTTTGACATATCGCCCGTAGATGGCGTGAACCTGCGCCGTCTTGACAAGGGTGCGCTCATAATGAACTACGAGCGTGAGAAAGGCTACATGGTGGCTGTGGTCGATAAGACCAACACCCAGGGTGCCAGCTATTGGATAGATGACTACCTGCACCTGATGCGCCGTCAGGACTCATATTTCCAGACTCAGAACGTGATGGAGCTGACCCGCAACTTTGTGGCTCAGGAACTTCCCAAGCAGTTCAACGTGAACCGTGCCGACCAGGCTGACCTGCTTAGCCGCACCATGGGATTCTTCAAGAATAACCCCAAGTTCGATATGCCCTCATTTGAGCAGCAGGTAATATCCCAGCCCGAGGTGGTGGGTATGTTCGATGATTACCGCAACCGTTACGAGCAGGAGCGTCAGATTCAGCTCCAGGACCAGTTTGACGTAAGCGAGGGTGCTGTAAAGAAACAGAACCGCCTCTACAAGAGCGTAATCAAACTGGACAAGAACTTCCACATATACGTGCACGGCAGCCGCCAGCTGATAGAGCAGGGCGAGGACGAGCACGGCAAGTTCTACAAGCTTTACTTTAACGAAGAATCCTGAGCCTCAGCACAGGGATCTGATCCTTTTGTACCCGATACGCATAAAAACGACGCATTAGGAAACGACCCTAATGCGTCGTTTTTTTTCATTTTTGTGTCATTTTGAAGATTTGGAGTATTTTATTGGAGGTTCTGCAACATTTCTTGGTTCTGGCTCAAAACAATTATACTCCTCCACAAAAGAAAGCGCAGATTTGATCAAGTCCATATCCAATGCAGATTCAATTTTTGAAATAGTCTCCAGACTAAGATTCTCTTTTCCTTTAAGAACCTTTGATACATATTGCTGGGAGCACTGCATTTTTTCGGCCAAAACAGCTTGAGTCAAATGCAATTCATCCATTCTGGAAAGCATTCGAATAGCAATGAACTGAGAATAGCGAAGCCAATTCTTATTAGCTCTACGCCACTCTGCCTCTTCCCTCCAATGCGATGGAGTAGAAGACTGATGTGCTTTAAGATAGTTTATAACCTTATCCATTATTGTGTTTGTAATAAATCAATAAAACCTTCAGCATCAGCAACTCCTTCTGAGATCAGATGATTCCGAACCATTTCCATTTTCTTTAATTCAGCAAGAGTATGCTCTCTTTCCTGCATTGTAGCGGTAAGTTTTATCGCTCCACCAGTGATGATATAGGCACTTCCTCCCACTTTTATAGCATATATCCTCAACCAGGAACTATGTTGAAATGATTTCCCTTTTGCTTTCTCCTTACCCAATGTGACATTTATGGTTCTGTAAGGTTCTAGCGGACGGAAAACCTGCTCCAGATTTGATTCTAATGCCAGGTCCAGAATTAAGCACTGCAATTTATCTGCTTCATCAATAGTCTCATATATTGCTTTATCAATATTGATAACTCTAAAGTGTTCGTTCAAATCATTCTTGTTTTGAAAGAAAAAATCACGAAGCCAAACAGGATCACTCCAGTGTTCAAATGCCTGATAAAAAGCATTCTCATCCTGGCCATCATATCTGACCGACCACAAACAATTTGGTATTATTGGATCAAAAGTCATATCATTTCTTTTCTGCAAAGGTACAATAAAGAAATTGAAAATACAACCGTTAAGTTGTAAATAATATACAATTTAGATATATTCCCTTTTTGTACGCACAACACAAAAGGGAGGTCTAGATTTTGTCAGAACCCGTTTACTTGGTTCAGTTGTAAGACTTTAGGAGGTTTAATGGTGATACGGCTATCTGAATCAAAGACAGCTACTTTGTATTTCCCGTTTGGAGTATGGAATAACAACGAGTTGCCTTCCAGCCCATCAATCTGACAGGTGGATGACAGTGAAGAGGTGAAATTATATACAAACTCTCCTTGTGGAGTCACAATCCAGATATCCATTAAGGGATTTGTAAGACAGAGTAATCCGTTTTCAAGAACGTCATGTCTTACGTACAGAGGTCTGCTTTTATCGGATACAGGTTGAGGTTCTGCTGTTTCGGATAATCTGTATGCTGTGAACTGTTTGGTAATAACGCCATCGTATCCCATTCCTATCTGTTCAAATCCCTCTGTTCCAAAAATATAGTATTCGCCCCATGATAGATTGGCTATCTGATTTATATCCAATGGCTTATACTGCATGAATGATAACTCTCCATTTTCCAGATCCACTTTTGCCAGATGTTTGTTGGAGCGGGCTATCGCCATTCCGTCGGTTGCCCACAATTGATAGAAGGATTCCTTCTTTTGGGACAATTGTGTCTTATGCAGCAGTGTACCGTTGGTAGCATTATAAGTTGCCACAAACGGTAGCCCCTTAGCCTTTAACTGAGTATCATTGAGATTGCCTGTGTTAATCAGTACAAGTGTGTCCCCAAGCAAATACAAATGCGATCTGGCCATCTCGCTCTTTTTTAACGGCGTTGACCAGACTGGATTCAACTCCTTGTCAAAACATAGAAGGTTTCTGTTATCGGCCATATAGTAATGCCCGTTACAGAGCAATACTTGAGAACTGAGACCGGAAACATTCGGGAGCAAACGTGTCTTACCGGTAGTTGTATCCAACAGATAAAGAGTCTTGTCTATTTGCAGTATAACATGATTGTCATCATCAATATTCTCTATTATCCCGATTCGGCTGTTCGGCTTAATAGCATTATTCCATAATGTAGAACCATCCTTTAACGATATTCCTTGATAATAACCTTCTCCGGTAACAATAAGGTTCTTATCATTATGTGCCAGAATCCGGACATAACTGTCAGATTCAACTATAGACATACTGTAATCTCTGCTTGTAGATGACAGAAGAGGTTCTTTACCTAATGACAGAATCCGGTTTCCTGTTGTTATATCATAGATATTGATGTATCCCTGTCCAATATCAATAATTCTATCATCAGCAAAAGAAGCTTTTCCTCTTCGGTCAAACTTCAATTCATGACTCTTCAGTCCGTCTGATACACGATACACAACGACTTTATCATATTTTTCATCGAGGTCAGTGCAGGCAATAAGGTACTTCCCATCGGATGACAGCTTTATCCAATAAATTGGATCAGGAAGGGAGAACTCCTTTATTACAGGAGCCTCTTGGGCGTTAATTCCCAATCCAAAAATCATACAGATTAAAAATGCAGACAATGTATTCTTGTTCATAAATGATAGAGTCTTCTTTGTTTCGGAGCAAATATAACAAATTGAGTAAACATATTCGCTGTTTTATCGCCGCATTAGGGTCGTTTAATAATGTATCGTTTTAAAAAACAGGTGCCCCGATTGGGACACCTGTTTTTTTGCTGCGAGATGGAAACCTTTTCAGGTTAGCGCAGCGGGCGGATGGTGATGGTGCGCTGGTAGGTTTCCGGCAGGACGCGGTACTGGCGGAAGATGCCTTGGCAGGTGCAGCCTACACCGGATGTTGCGTAGTCTAGGTTCAGGGTAATATCGCCTCCACGCTGCAGCTGATACTGATAGATGGCCTTGGTCAGGTTATCGGTAGTGCAGTCGTATGCGTTGAAGTTGAAGTACTGATCCATTGAGAACTCCAGACCCTTGCCTGAGTTATCGGTCAGACGAACCCAGCGGTTATCGGTCCTCAAGCCGTAATCCTGCGGGATGAGGTAGGGCTCATACATATCATCAACTGTGGTCTTGTAGATGCCCACGCGGTATCCGGTCTTGCGGTCAGGATATGATGCCTGAGGTCCGCGGCCGTACCATTCAACCTTACTCAGTGACTTGTCCAGACTCATGGTTACACCGATACGGGGCAGCCACTGCGGCATCTTGCCCATGGGGCTTACCTTATGATGTACGGTGACGGTCCCGTCAGAATTTACAACCCAGTGCCAATCGTTCTCAAAGCGGTTATCTGTGGCGTTGGTGGAGAGTGAGTTCTCTTTTACGTCTATCACTACAGTTTCACCATTCTTGGTAGCCTTGACCGATACAGGTGCAAGAGTCCTCTTGTCCAGTGAGGCTGCATAGTAATGGCTGGCCAGAACGGTATTGGCACCGATATTGCCGTAACCCTGTATAGAGGGCTGGCCGGCACTGCTGCCGTTCCATCCGTCAATCTCGTTTGCTACGGGAGCACGCCATACATTCAGTGTAACGGGAGCCTTGAGCATCTCCTTGCCGTCAACGTTCATTGATTCAAGAGCACCGCTCACGGCGTTGAAGCGGTAGGTGAATCCCTGTCCGCTTACTACTATGCCGTTACTGCCCTGAGTAAGTGTTATATTGCGTTTTATTGCAGGACCGGCAAGGGCAGGTTTGTTCCAGGACTTGAGCTCAAACTGATCCCATGCCACCTCATGACCGGCCTTGGCCCAGACCTCATCCTTCTTGAGTGATGAACTTATCTCCAGGCGGTACTCCTTGCCGGGCTCAATACGGGCGGGCTTGTGGAACGGTATTCTAACCATCTTTTTGGTTAAAGGCTCTACATCCAGATTCAGCGTGCCTGATTCTATCACCTTGTCATCGGCCATAAGTGACCACTTGGTGTTGTAGATTGAGGCGTTGGTAAAGTGGTTGCGGTTCCATACCTCGACGTTGCCGAATACAAGGTCAACCAGCGTGAATGAGAGCGGCTGGACGGTTTTCTTCATCTGCCACATCTCGGGCTGGGGTACACGGTTGGGCCAGATTGAGCCGTAGGTGCGGGCTCCCTGTCCGTATGAGTAGAACGTGCCCTGGTTCTGCTCCTCCTCAAAGTCAAGCCACAGGGCTGCCTTGGCGGGATCAAAACTGCCGGGAAGAACGGCATCGGCAAATACGCCTACGTTATCGATCATTGCGTCGCAGATGTAGGGGTTGGCATCCTGACCGCATGACTGCTCGTCACGACCTACGCAGAGTGACAGAGGCAGATTGCGGATATTGCCCGATGCTGCCTGTGATGCTACCTGCTCTCCGTCAATGAATATCTTCATCTCACTGCCGTCATAGACAGCTGTCACGTTATGCCAACGGTTCTCCCAATCCTCAGGCAGGGGTGCCGACAGGGTCTGACGGCGGCCGTTGTCGATATAGAAGTCAAGTCTTTCTGTTCCCTGCTGCTTGAGGCCGTACTGGTTGCTGCCCTTGCAGATCAGGTAACCGCCGCTGCGGTTGAACAGGCGCGGATAGATATCTAAGGTGAGGGTAAGCTTATTGCCGCTTATCTCCACATTATCGGCCCTATAGACCTGAACCCACTGCTCCTGCTTGTGCAGGTCAAGTGCCTTACCTGTAGGTCCTTGCTCAAGAGTAGCACGACCCATGATATGGGCGGGAGTCTTGTAAGGTGACTGGTCCTTGAGCAGTCTTACTGGCTCCTCCAGACCGGGGCTTACAAAATCCCAGATGGCACCGCCCATCAGTTTGGGATATGAGTAGATTACGCGCCAGTATTCATCCAGACCGCCGCCGCCGTTACCGGCCACAGAGAGATATTCATCCATAAATGAGGGACGCATATCGCGGGTGTCGCGGCCGTAGCGGCGCTCATGCTCCTCGGGAGATGGGTAACGCGGGCCTACGATATCCTCGGCCGGATGAACTGCAGCATTGCCGCCGTACATCCAGTAGCGGGTGGCGTCATATCTCTTACCTTCTTCTACAACCTCACGGATGTCATCGCCTTCACCGCTCTCATTGCCGGCACTCCAGAACAGGACGCAGGCATGGTTGCGGTCACGCAGCACCAGCTGGCGCACGCGCTCGCGGTACATCTCAATAAACTCCGGCATATTGCTCACATACTCAGTGGCATGAGCCTCGTCACCGGTCTCGTCGATTATGAACAAACCGTATTCATCGGCCAGGTCAAGATACTCGTTTACAGGAGGATAGTGCGATGTGCGCACGCCGTTGAAGTTAAACTGCTTGAGTATCTCCATGTCGCGGCGTATGGTGGCCTCGTCCATAGCGTGACCCAGTATGGGGTGCTGCATGTGTGAGTTCTGGGCGTTGACCTTGAGCGGCTGGCCGTTCAGATAGAACACGCCGTCACGTATCTCGGTCTTCTTGAATCCCATGCGCTTTACGATATGATCTACAGCCTTTCCGTCAGGGTCGATAAGCTCCATCGTGAGGTCATAGAGTTCAGGAGTCTCTGACGTCCATTTCTTGGGAGCCTTGACCTTGGCGGAGAGGTTGATGGTGCTGGTGCCGTCCTTTACGTTGAACGGTCCGTTCTCCATACTTGCAACCTCACGACCATCCTTTGAAACAGTGGCCTTAACCTTGTATCCGCTGCCCTCAAGTCCGTAAGAGCGTACGTCCATAGCCAGCTTGAGGTCCGAATCAACAAAGTCGGGACCGAAATCAGTGGTGACATACCAGTCATAGATTCTTACCTTGGGTGTAGAGTAGATGGTAACGTCATCGAAAATACCGGCCAGACGCCAGTAGTCCTGTCCCTCTAAATAGTATCCGTCGCAGAACTTGAGCACCATCACGGCCAGAGTGTTCTTGCCATTCTTAATATAAGGTGTGATATCATACTCGCTGGGTTCCTGTGCGCCTTCGTTATAACCTACCTGCTTTCCGTTCACCCATACGAACGATCCCGATGCCACCTTCTCAAAGCGCAGGAATACCTGATTGCCTTTCCAGTCTGACGGAATGGTGAACTCCGTTCGGTATGCGCCGGTTGGGTTCACATCCATCGGAACATTGGGTACACGAACGGCAAAGGGGTTGGACAGGTTCATACGGCTCTGGGCCATACGCTTCTGCTGCTCTGATGCATCAGGGTCATCCAGAATCTTCTGGTAACGCTCCAGCATGGACAGGGGCTGGCCGTTGGGGAAGGGGGCTGCCACATTTCGGAACATGGCCTGGCCGTAACCCTGCATCTCCCAGTTGGACGGAACCTCTATGGTTCCCCAACTGCGGTCATTGAAAGAGCTCTTGTAGAAGTTCTTGGGAACCTCAAGAGGGTTCTCATAAAGGTTGAACTTCCAGGTTCCGTTGAGTGATATGTTACGCTCCGGAATGTGGAATGCGCGTCCCGGCTCCTGATTGAGCCCAAAGACCTCAAGGTTCTCAACATAATAGGGCAGGTTCTCCATGAACTTGGGATCCTGCTCCTTTGTGCCACATGAGTTTAGGGCCAATGCAAGACCCACAGTTGCAATGTAAAAACTAGGAATGTATCTCATATCAGTAAACAATTATTTCAGGAAACGG
Source organism: uncultured Bacteroidales bacterium (assembly GCA_902763885.1). Classification (GTDB taxonomy): domain Bacteria; phylum Bacteroidota; class Bacteroidia; order Bacteroidales; family Bacteroidaceae; genus Colenecus. The sequence continues at coordinate 41,642 of CACWTU010000009.1, forward strand.
ATATCAAAAATGCGGGGAGCCTGCTTGCCCTCAACCGAGCGGAATGTAACGCGAATCTTCTCCTTGCCCAGGTAGAATCCTACCGGTACGTCATACTCCTTGCGTACAATCCCGGCCTCACCGTTTGCGGGGAACTCGGTCTCGGTAATGAAAGGCATGTCCTCAATCAGTATCTCGATGGCACGGTTCTGGTTGTTCTCGGCACCCCAGTAGCCTATGCACAGGCTCAGGTTGGTGTTACCTTCAGTGTAAAGGTCATAGCTGAACGAACCGCTGCGGCGGATTGAACGGTAGGGCTTGTTGTCCTGATTGCCGGTCATTGAGTTCTGGCTCTGTATCTTGTGGTCAGCCTCTGGCTGCTGCTCACCTGGTACTATCGCATCCACCGTGCGGCGGTCCAACTCCAGCATTGCGGCCTCATCGGCCTTGATCTTATCAAGCATCTTGCCGTAATCGTTCTGGCTCAGTGACAGGAAGTAGATGGCGTAGCGGCTGTCATGCAGGCTGTAGAACGGCTCCAGCTCGACATTGGGGAACCGGCTGCTGTCAAACAGGCCTGATGCGGTGTAGTGCAGAGGCTTGCCGGGTACGGGCTTGAGTGCAGCAACCTTCTGGTCCAGCTGCGCGCGTGTACCTATCATAATGGGAGTCTCGGTAACGGGCACCAGAGGTCCGTGTGCTATGTGGCTCCAGCGGCCGTCATCGGCTACAAGTCCGCTCATGCCCTCTGTGCCAGTGCGGGCGGCCAGAACAATGGGGCCGTGCTTTACTGCCAGATACTCCGGCTCGTTGTCCAGAGCCTCGATGGTGGTGTTCATGGGCAGGCTTATCTCAACCACATCACCGTTCTTCCACTTGCGCTCTATGGCTACGTATGATGAAGGCTGTGCGCCTGCGGCATACTCCTGACCGTTCACTTTTACGCTGTAACCGCCGGCCACCCACTCCGGGCAGCGTACCATAAGGCGGAACTTGCGGGCCTTCTTAAGGTTGACTGTCAGTTTTGATGACTCGGAGTAGGGGAACTGTGTCTCCTGTGTGATGGTGGCCTTGTTCTCGGTCCAGTTCAGCTTTGATGCTACGAACAGGTTAACCCAGAGTGTCTGTGCACCGTCGTGGGTGTAGATAAATTCACCGTACTTGCCGTGGTTCTCCATACCGGTACCTACGCAGCACCACATACCCTGGTTGACTGCCGAATATACGCGGTAGTGAGCGGGGCGCATGGGGGTAAAATATACATAACCTCCGTGCTCTGGATGCTGGGTTGAGAGGATATGGTTGTACATGGCCTTCTCATAGAAATCGGCATACTCGGCCTTGGGGTCGATGGCAAAGAGGAACTCGGTAAGTTTGAGCATGTTGTTGGTGTTGCATGACTCCGGTCCCTCACGGTTCTCAACGTAGCTCTTGTAGTCCGATGCTGCAGGGAAGTGCTCGCTGCGGCTGTTACCGCCTATAACCACTGAACGGTGGTTGGCCACGCGGTCCCAGAAGAACTCGGCAGCCTTGCGGGCGCGTGCATCGTTGTCCAATGCAGCCACGCGGGCGTAACCTACGGCCTTGGGTACCTGTGTGTTGGCGTGCTTGTTATCCAGATTGTCGCGGCCATCGGCCATGTTCTCAAATATGTCCTTGTGACGGAAACGCTTGGCGGCCTCTATGTACTTGCGGTCGCCGGTAATCTGGTAGGCATCGGCAAAAATCTCGTTCATGCCGCCGAACTCGGTGCCGGTCATCTGCTCCATCTGGTTATCGTCCAGATCGGCTATTTCGTCCAGACCCCAGTCGCAGAACTTTATGAACATATCCTTGGCCTTCTCAATGCCGGCATACTGCCACGCGTCGCGCAGGCCCGCGTACATCTTATGTACATTATACCATGGCACCCATGCGCCGCGGAACAGACCGAAGTCTCCCTTCTTAAGGTTTCCCCAAAGTTCCTTGCTGTTGGGTACACCGCCTATATAACCATTACCGTTGGCTGTCTGGCAGCGCTCCAGCTCATCAATCATATAGACCAGGCGGTCATAGCACTCCTTGTTGCCGGTAGCGGCGTAGTGTATGGCTAAGGCCGATACGTAATGTCCGCCCACATGACCGTCCAGACCGGCCCAGTTGGGAAAATACTCCGCCTTCTTGGGCAATCCGGCCTCATGGAGGAACGGAGCCAGCAGGCGGTCGGTGTCATACTCCAGGAGAACCTTCACGTTAAGGTCCATGGCGTGCTTGAACGGGCCTTCAAGCAGCTCTACCTGATTCAGATTGAAAGTGTTGTGATACAGTTTGTCCTGGGCCGAAGCGAATGCTACGGTCATGAACAATGCAATGGTGATTGCTGTTCGTTTCATTGTTTTTGGTTAGTATTTGTTGATAATTATTTGTTGGTTAATTAGCTTTATAAGGGAATTTTCGCTTCAGTTCCTCACTGAACCAGTATTTCCACCAATCGCGGTCGTGTCCACCGTTGAATACCCATGATTCAACATTACCTCCACGCTTGCGGATATCTTTTAGCAGTGAAGGGAAATAATCAAACATTCCTACCTCCTCCTTGGCACCCCAGCATATACGGAAATCTACAGGAGCATCCAGCCTTTCATATTCAGAAACATCTGAATAAACAGGTGAGTAGCACCAGAACTCAGAGAACATGTCTCCGTCGCGCATACCTAATGTTATTCCAAAATCAGCGCTGTTGGATGTTCCAAAGAAGATCCGGTCTGTTTTTTCCTGTGATACGGGGTAATTCTTATTGATATATGGTGCAAATATATCCTTGAAATAGTTGTAGTGTACATCAAACAGATTGGCAAGTTTGCTGTCGGTCTTGGCTATCGTCTCTACAAATTCTGCATTACGGTATGATATTGTGTATCCGGGAATTGTCATCTTGTTTTCGAATGAACATGCTACTATTACCGGATTAATGATTCCGTAATCTATCAGGGAATCAATCATATGCTTGAACTCACATTCCTTGAAAACAAGGCCATCCTCCATAAATATTACGGGATAGGTAGATTTGGAATCCATTCCCTGGGGCAGATATATGCCTCCTTTTCTTGTATTTCCCTCAGAATCAGTTAATTCAAATTCCTTGAATTCTGATTCCCCCGATGTCTGCACGCATGACACGGTCCAAAATAGAGAGGTGAGAATTATTATTGTCCCAAAGATTCTTGTTTTCATAATCATAATAGTTTTAGGGGGTTGAATTCTTAAACGGATTCTTAACGCGAAGGTAAGAAAAAAGCCTGCTCTGATTAAACCAAAACGGGCTTTTTTCATCAAATTTACAAGAAAATGTAATTTTCACAATTTTGACATTTAACCAATGGCATGAATCGTTATAGTAAAGGTGTATTTTTCTATTTATTGCAACAACTAAACAATCAAAAATAACTCAAATGAAAAGAATTGCCACTTTGTTCGCATTTCTTGTGACATCAGCTTCAGTGCTGATAGCACAGAATCTTTCAGTAAAAGGTTTAGTCTATGATTATGATTCGGCTGACCCTTTGTTCCCTGCCAATGTGCAGATTTATCAGATTTCCGGTTCAGACTCCACCTTCATTGGCGGTGCCTCAACTGAGGATGACGGTTCTTTTGTAGTCAACAATCTTAAGGCTGGTAACTATCGTGCCCGTGTTACATATGTGGGTTATGATGATGCCGTTAAGAATTTCACTCTCCGTTCAGGTACTGCTATGACAGACCTTGGCAAGATTACCCTGAGAGGTGGTCAGATGCTTGAAGAGGTTGCCATTTCAGCAGTTGTTCAGAAAGTTCAGTTGATCAATGATACCGTAATGTTCAACAGTGCAGCTTTCAAGTTGCCGGAGGGTTCATCTGTTGAGGACCTTATCCGTAAGCTCCCTGGCGTACAGATAGGCAGTGACGGTGATATCACAGTTAACGGTAAGAGCGTATCAAGAATTCTGGTTAATGGTAAGGAATTCTTTGACAATGATAAGACAATGGCTTTGACACAGCTCACAGCCGATATGATTGAGAGAGTCAAGTCTTATGAGAAGCAGAGTGATCTGGCCCGTCAGACCGGTATTGAAGACGGTAATGAGGAGACAGTGCTTGACCTCCAGGTTAAGAAGGGTATGGCCAAGGGTTGGTTCGGTAACCTTCAGGTCGGTTGGGGTGCTCCTCTTGAGAAAGAGGGCTATGATGTTGCAAATCTATACCGTGTTCAGGCTTCAGTCAACCGTTTTGATGAGGATAAGCAGTTTACCATTACGGGTTCTGCAAGCCAGTCATCAGGCGGCATGAGCGGCATGGGCGGCGGCATGGGCATGATGCGCATGGGCGGCGGTATCGGCTTCGGTGGAGGCGGCTTCGGCGGCATGGGCGGCGGCATGGGCGGCGGTGGCGTCAGCACAAGTTTCAATGGCGGTGCCAACTTTGCTATGAATTTAGGTAAAGAAGTTACTTCAGACAACTATCAGTATGAGGTGGGCGGTAGCGTTAACTGGAGTCATAGTGACAACACCAATGAATCCAAGAACTATACCAAGGACTTCAGCCGTAAGGATATGCAAACCTTCTCAAACCAGGCTGGTGGAAACGGAAGCGGAAGCAATAGCCTTAGTGGTCAGATGCGTATTGAATGGAACAAAGACAATTATACCAGTCTGCTCTTTACTCCGCAGTTCTCATACAGCAGCTCTGACAGTTGGAATGCTAACAAGAGATATCAGTTCGTGAAAGATCCGTATCAGTACACCAATGATCCTTTAAATGGTGATTCGTTATCAATGTACACCAAAAGCAATTATCCGTACAGTGATTATCCGGATGTGGATCCTGATGGCACTTTCTTGGATTCTCTTTATTATTACTACAATCAGGCTCTTCAGAATAAGGTTTTGAGTTCATCATCAAGTGAGACCAAGAGTTACTCAACCAGTGGTAATGCACAGTTTGTACGCAGGTTCGGTAACCGTGGCCGTAACATATCATTATCCGGTAACTATAATATCCAGAGAAGTGAGAATGAGCAGCTTTCTCATGCTGATAACACCACATCATCATATACCAATACATCTACAAAATTGAAAACGATACAGAATCGTTATACCACTTCTCCGTCAGATCAGAATTCATTTAGTGCCCAGATGACCTATTCTGAACCTATAGCAACAGGTACATATCTTCAGTTCAGCTATCAGTTCAGTTACAGTGAGCGTAATGAGGACCGTTCTACCTATAATCTGGCCAAGGCATATGATACATATTGGGGCAATTTCACTGATCCTTTTGATGATATAAACTGGGCTTTTGATAAGGATAGCGTTACCAGGGATGACCGTCAATCCACAAAGTCATTCAACTACAACTATGACCAGAACATCCAGCTTCAGTTCCGTAAGAATGCTACAGACCAGACTTATAACTTCACGGTCGGTATTACATTGATGCCTCAGTATACCAAGCAGCCTTACAACGGAATGGGAATAGACACCACGCTTGAGCGTTGGGTAACCAATTTCCAGCCTACTCTCCAGTTCCGTTACAGAATAACCCGTCAGGAGCAGTTCAACATCCAGTACAGAGGCCGTTCAAGCCAGCCTCAGATGTCCCAGTTGCTTCCTATTACTGATGACAGGTCACTCACAAGAATAACGAAAGGTAATCCTTCACTCGTTCCTTACTATACCAACAATTTGAACATTACTTATCAGAAGTACAATCCGGTAACAATGGGTAATTTCAATGTCAATGCATCTCTTCAAAATACGCTTCGCAGTGTAACAACCAAAACCACAATAATTAATGATATATATGGTGCACAGATGACGCAGCCGTTCAACCTGGATGGATTCTGGTCTAATTGGAGTGGTAATTTAGGTTTGAATACAAGCTTTACATTTCCTGATGATCGTTACTCATTCACAACGTCAACACAAGGAGGTTACACTCATCAGGAAGGTTTGACATCTACCGCTTCTTCTAAAGATGAGGCTGTTGCAATATCAGACGATCAGGTATTGCGCGGTGGTTCAGATCCTAATGAGCATCGCAGCAACTCAAATTCAATCACAGCAAGAGAGAACCTGTCATTTGAGTATCGTGATGATTATCTGACTGCATCATTGGATGGTTCACTTTCATACCGCCATTCAGAGAATGATCAGGCTGCTCAGAGTATTAAGGATACTTATGATTTCTCATATGGTGCAAGTTTTATGGCATACATACCTTGGCGTAACATGCGTTTGGGCTCTGACCTCAATATGAACAGTCGTCGCGGTTATGATGGCGATGCCAATACCGATGAGCTAATCTGGAATGCTTCAGTGTCATTCTCATTCCTCAAAGGTAATAAGGCCAGTCTGTCAATTGCAGCTTATGACCTTCTGCATCAGCGCAGTAACATGAGCTACAGTGTAGGCGCAACTTCAGTATCACAGTCACAGTCCAAGAACATTACCAGTTACTTTATGGCAACTTTGACATACCGTCTGACTCTTATGGGTGACCGTAACTCACGTCAGCAGCTCCGTGGTCGTGGCGGCATGGGCGGCTTCGGCGGCGGCATGGGCGGCTTCGGTGGCGGTATGGGCGGCTTCGGCGGCGGCATGGGCGGTGGTATGCCTATGGGCGGCGGCATGATGTTCTGATCATCCCCCAATACCAAATACTTAAAAAATCAGGAGATCCTTTACAGGGTTTCCTGATTTTTTGTATGTTTGCAGTAAACATCTGATAATATGAAAAAAGAGAAGACTTGTTTGCACTTGGATGAGATTGCTGCGGCTCTCTCCAAAGCAGATGCCGGACGTATGAATCCGGAGTTGTCCCCAAAGGACAGAGAGATTATGGAACAGGCATGCGTTACTCTCCGTGAGGCTGAACGCAGGGCCATAGTAGATGTTGAGACCGGCCTGGTGGAACGGTTTACCAAAAGCGCTGATGATATCAGGCTCAATGCAAAGAACATCAGGGCATTGGTTACCAAACTCAACAAAATCCCCAAATCACTGGATATTACCGAGAGCGTTATCAAGGAATGCGTCAAGGTTCTCAAGGCTATCGCTTTGTGGTGTACCATGTTGTTTATGCTGGTTTATCTGAGCGGATGTTCATCAATGAGCAAGGCGCAGTTAAAGCGTGTCAACTCACTCGCGGTTGTGAGTGACTCAGCTGTTACCGGTCCCGGTAGTGTGATGCGTCTGCTTGATGAGGTACGTATGGAGCGTGGCCTGATTTACGCCGCGTCCCTTCAGGGTACAGAGTCCCGTATCCAAGAACTCAACGGGCTGGCTGATGCTGTCAGTGAACAGTCAAGACTTGCAGATAAGGCTGATGTATGCATAAGCATCCTGGAGAGTTACGTTAGGGCCTTGCGTTCTGTAAGCAGTGAGACCCGATGGAAACAGAACGGCACAGAACTGCGAGGTATAGGACGTAATATGGATTCGCTTGCTATAGCATATAATAAACTGGAGTGGGGCACGCTATACGAGCCAGGAATTGCCAAGCAGATAGGTAAAACCAGCGGTTATCTTGCAGAACAGTATGGCAAGCGGCGTCAGTACCGTCTGGTCAAGTCAATAGTAGAGCAGGGGGACTCTCTGGTTGAAATATGCTGCAATTCCTTAATATCTGGACTTAAGTCAGCGGATTTCAAGGAACTGATTGAGAATGAACAGAAAGGTTTGGAGAACAATTATCGTGCCTACATCAACTCCTTGCAATTATCCGGAGCTGTTCCGGCGCTTGAGTTTGACAAGCTCTATTTGAATAACCGAATCCGTATTGAGACTGCCCGCAACATGCGTTCCCAATGTGTAACCATGCTACAGACTTTCCGCCGTGCCCATGCCGCCCTGCTCAAGGAACTGGACAATCCACGCACCTACAGCGAATTCTCAGAGGAATTGTATGAACTCAATAAACAGGTCATTGCTCTCTCTGAGATGCTTTCGGAGTGATTTTTAGGGGAAAAAGAGTATAGGGGGCTATTGGAGAATGCCCTCCCACAACAAAAAATATCTATTCCGAAACTACTGAGTAAACTCAACGTTCCAGAATAGATATTTTTTGTCGCGGGCCCCTCCCACTAGTCGCGCGTGGGTGCGAGACTCCAATAGCCCCCTATACTTTTTTTCCGCTCACTTGGAAAAAAAGAAAACCTTGCGATTCGCAAGGTTTTCAATTCTCAATTTTCAATTTTCAATTTACTTGACGGGGGTCAGTTTGATGATTCCAATCGAGTTCTCAGGAAGAGTAAGAGTGAACTGCTTCTTGATGGTGCCCAGATTCTTAGTGTGGGGAACTACGGCTTCAGTGTAGCTTACGCGGTTACGGTTGCCTCCGAATCCTCCGAACGGGCCTGGACGGCCGCCGGTAACTGCCTGAGCCTGGGGCTGTGCACCTGCAAAGCTGTTCAGGTCTCCCTGATTCTTGATCTTGGTGTCATGTGAAGAGATGAAATCAACGGTTGCTGTGTAGGCCTTCTTGTTCTGGCCCTTGCCCATGTTGATGGTCAGTTCCTTATCGGTAGCCTCGGAGTTCACAAACTTGATGTAAATCTCACCGGTCTCGGTGTTAACGGTGGGTGATGTGTAGATGCTCTTGTCTGCTTCAGCACCGTTCATTACATCGGTCATCTGGAAAGCGCGGTTACCGGCTTCTGAGAATAGCTTCTGATAGTAGTAGTTTGTGGTACGCCACAGACCGCGGTTATCAAACCAGATAAGGTTTGAGTTCCACTTGTTGTAGCCCTTCTTGCAGAGCAGCGGTGCGTAGGCTGCCATCACAACCATATCAGAGTTACGCTCTAAGCTGGTCCAGTATGCAGCCTCAGCCATAGCCGATGCATAATCGTTGTTGCTGTTATTGTTGGCGAACTCACCTACGAATACGCGGGTGGGGCGCTTACGGTCATAGGTAAGACCATCAGCTCCACGAACCTTATCGGCATTGTAACGGTCACCGTTAGTATAGAACCACTGGTTGTTGCGGTAGTAATGCTCATCTACAACGGTATTCTGGTACTTGGTATCAATCTCGTGCATATTGGCGTTGAACTCTGGGCCATCGGCAGCAGAACCGGCTGTGGATACGATGATGATGTCCGGATACTTGGCCTGCACCTCTTTATATATGATGTCAAAACGCTCCCAGAATTCAGGCCCCTTGTTCTCGTTACCTATGCCCAGGTACTTCAAATTGAATGATTCCGGATGACCCATATCTGCACGTAACTTACCCCATTTGGTATCAGTACCACCATTGCAGAATTCGATGAAGTCAAGTGCGTCGTTTACGAATATGTCATGGAAACGCTTGCGGTCAGCCTCGGTTTCAAGAGGTGCAATGTACTGGTGTCCGGCAAACTGGCAGGTAACACCATTGTTGAGCACGGGCAGGGGAGTAGCACCCAGTGACTCGGCCATAAGCAGGTATTCGTAGAATCCTACATACTGTGAAGTCCAGTAGCCCCAGTGGTTGCGGAAACCGATTCTCTCTTCCTCGGGGCCAACAGAGTTCTTCCAGAACGGCTGACCGAAGTAGTTGGTACCCTCGCTGGCGCATCCGCCGGGAAAGCGCATGAATGTGGGGTGAAGGTCGGCCAGAGCCTGCATCAGGTCCTTGCGGAACGGACCGTACTTGCCCTCCTGCCAGAGCTGTGAAGCCTCGGGCAGCAGTGTAACGTAGTCAAGCCAGAATGTTCCGGCCTTATCGGCAATAATAGACAGGCGGCTTTCAACCGAGCGCTCGGCCTTGAGCTGACCTGTGTATTTTTTCCAGTCATTGGTCAAACGTGATATCGTTATTGCGTTTGAGTTAGCCTTGCCGTTTTCATCTTCCAGCTGCACGGTAATAGTACCGGGATATGACTGACCGGCAAGATAGAGTGTAAGGTCATAACTTACACCCTGCACTGCTGGAATGGAGGCCTTCTGGGTGTTGTTTGAGTAGTAACCGCGGCGGTCATTGGGGGCAGTGCCGTAGCCGTTGGCGGCTATGCCGAATCCCTGACCGGCATCCTCAATGTCAAACTTTACACTGTACTGTGCATAGCGCAGCTCATCGTCATACTTATCGTTAGGATCAAAATCATAGTAACGTTTAAGGTCCTTTACAAGCGGCTTGTCTGCTACTGCACGTGCCTGGCCCTGTGCGCCGTCTTTCTTTATTACTGTCCAGCCAAAGAATACGGTGTCTGAGTATGAGAACTCCTTATCCTTGTCGCGTACGGGTGCATCGGGCACATTGTATGCCTGGAACGAGTGGTTCTGGATAAGCTGTGCGCAGATACCGCCGTCAAGTGACTGGTTGATATCCTCAAAGAATATACCTGCCAGGGTGGGGCTTACCTCAATGCCCAGGCCTTTCTTCTTGAGATTCAGGGTAACTGAGCGCTCCTGAACGGGCTTGAATCCCTGCAGTTGGAGCATCTTCTCGGCCATACGGTAGCCCATAAGGCGCATACCCTCGGTGCTGAAGTGGAACTGGTCACCGGTGCTCTCGCAGCCAAGTGATGAGATTACGTATCCGTTCTTCATCACCTTGGGCAGGTTGGCCAGTACAACTTCGTTGAATGCGGCGCATACGCCACCTTGCTCGGCCTGCTTCAGCTCACCGGCCAGCAGAGGTATCTCGTCGGGGTTCAGACCCAGGTCGGCGCACAGGTCATCATGTATCTTCTTGAGGCGTGCGCACCACTGGTCATCATCGGGGTTGGATTCTCCCTGATGTACCAGCATACCCTTTATGACACCGCTCTTCTGAGCGATTTTTGCCATATCGACTATACGCTGGTAGCAGTTCATATCATACTCCTTAGCCATGTTTACAAGCCAGTTGCGGCTGGGGTCAGCGGCCTCCATTGCAAGATACTCCTCACAGGCATCCTTGTCCCAAAGTTCCAGTTTGGCACCGGCTACAGATACATTGATTACGCCTACGCGGTACTGTTCCGGCAGTTCCTCTATCATCTTGCGACCAAAGAAATCCACAGGGCCCATGTTGTTGCTCTGACGGCAGATAGGTGGAGTTGCGGTGTACCATTCACCCTTTACGCGGTTGTAACGCGGCATATCCACGGCCGATACAAACTGGAACCTTGGATCGTTCCAATCCTTGTCCTGATCAGCAGGAGTGGCGCCGGCCTCCATATTGGACTGGCCAAAGCATAGGTAGATAAAGAAATTGGGGTCAGGCTGCTGAGCCTGGAGCGGCAGCGCAAAAAGCACTGACGCAATGACAATCAGTAATTTGTACTTCATTATGAATATTAAGTTTAGGATTAAATCTGTTTATTCAGCCTTCGCGGCTTTTTCTTTTTCAGCTTTCTCTTTTTCTTCTTTTGCCTCCTGCTCCATTGCCAGTTGGCGTGAGTTGCCGTCATGAAAAAGGAAAGATGATGCCAGCACCATAATGGCGATGACCGTTACAAGGACTGATACCCATATTAGCCCAACACCTACTGCTATTCCTATAATACTGGTGCAGAATATGCTGGCGGCGGTGGTCAGGCCGGATACATCGTACTTGTTCTTGATAATCAGACCGGCGCCAATGAATCCGATTCCGGTCACCACTTGGGCGGCTATACGTCCCGGGTCACCGTTTATCAGGTTCAGATTGGTCTGGCATATCCATATTGAGGCCAGCGTGGCCAGTGTTGACGCTATGCAGATAAGCATGAATGTCCTTACTCCGGCCGGATGTTTGTGTATGTATCGTTCAACACCTATGGCGCAGCCGAGCAGGGCACTGATAAGAATTCTTGTTATGGCTATATTCTCTGTAAGCATGATGATTAGTCTTTAGGACAAACAAAGATAGAAATTAATTGAGAATTGATTACCTTTACGGAAAATAATGTCTTATGAGAAGATTCACTTTGTTTATCGCTGCCTTAGCCGTAGTGCTAAGTGCAGGCGCCAAGATTATAAAAAAGGACCAGATGAATGCTGAGAACCTGAAGAAGTTTGCAGGTTCAGTGTATGCGTATGAGGCTCCAACGGAACCTCTCACACCGGCTCCCAAGGGATTCAAGCCTGTATATCTGACACATTTCGGGCGTCACGGCTCCCGCTTCCTTGATAACGCATCAAACTATGACCGCCCATACAATATCCTTAAAGAGGCCGATGACGCCGGAGCATTGACCGCTTTCGGCAAGGACGTGCTCCGCCGCGTGGAGATAATCCGCGCCGAGGCTGACCAGCGTGCCGGTGACCTTACCCCTAAAGGCATGCAGCAGCATCGTGACATAGCCCGCCGTATGGTAGAGAACTACCCGGAACTGTTCACCAATGACAAGACCATAATGGCCCGATCCACCACATCGCATCGCGTGTTGGTGAGTGAGTATTCGGCCCTGATGCAGATATTGCGCATGCGCCCCAAGATAAAGTTTGACTATGACTCCAGCAACCACGATGAGCCGTGGATGTACACTGAGGATAAGGCCGTATCGGCCCATAAGCGCAAGATCAATGCAGCCGTACAGGAGTTCAATCAGCGTCACACGCATCCGGAGCGCCTTATGAAGGCTCTGTTCAAGGATCCTGAGTACATAAAGACCGCAGGTGGGCGTGATCAGAGCAGCAGCCTCTATTCATCACTCTATGATTTGGCCTCTTACGTGCAAGGCTCTGATCCCGGCGTTGACCTCAATGACGTTTTCACATATGATGAGTGGTATGACCTGTTCCTTATGAACAATATGCGCTGGTATTCACAGGCAGGATATTCACCGCTTACAGACAATGTGGTGCCTTACGGTCACTGTGTTACACTGCAGAACTTCATTGATTTTGCCGATGCTGCTCTGGCGGGTAATGGGGTAAGCGTAATGTTACGTTACGGTCATGAGGTTACTCTCATGTCATTCTTCTCATTGCTTGATTTGAATGATTCCGGTTACAGTACTGATGATCTGGAGAGTGTGGCTGATCATTGGGCCGCCTACAATTACGCCTATATGGGCGGTAATGTGCAGTGGGTGTTCTTCCGCAACAAGAAAGGGGAGGTGATTGTAAAGTTCCTGCTTAATGAAGAGGAGGCCACACTGCCTGAGTCCGTTCCGTTCTACAAGGATGCCAAAGGCAATGAGCAGCGCCCGTACTACCGCTGGGAGGATGTTAAGAAGTTCTATCTGGCCAAGATTAAGTACTGGGAGGAGTTCAAGGCCAACGATGATACTCCGGTTGAGGAATCCTCTTCAAGCCGCCGCAGCTTCCGCCAGGAAATCAACACCGCAACCAATTGAATTTGGGGCACAAAGGGGACGGTTCTTTTTGTGCCCCTCTTCCAAGAGAACTTTTGGGTTATTATCATAGGGGCACAAAAAGAACCGTCCCCTTTGTGCCCCTATGGATCACTTGGTATCTACTTGGAGGCGGAGCTCACGGAACGGGCGGGTGGGATCGTTGGTGGTGAGGTTGATGGAGCCCATAGTGGTGGTGTGGGGCTCACGGGAGTTGATTACGGATACGGTTACTATCAAATTTTTGCCGGGTTTTATGACCTGACCGCTCTCAATACTGATTGCAGTACCTTCCATTGGCTCTACGTTGCGGAATATCAGGTCGGCATTACCGGTATTCTCTATTATGATTTTCTTCTTGTAGATCTTTCCCGGTGCTTTCTCGCCAAAATCCACGTAGGTGGGTTCAATCCTTATTACAGGCTTGGGCTTATTCTGGTCGGTGGAGAACTTTTCTACGCGAATAGCGTTTACGGCAATCGGCACTTGACTCTTCGCGCCATCAGCCACTACCCATATAGTGTCACGAGCCATTCCAAAGTGGTTTTTTCCTTTAGGGATATCATAAGTGACTCGTATGCTTACAACCTCTTGAGGGCCGATGCTTTCAGGGCATTCCACGCTCATCCCGTAGCGGTTACCTGTGGTTTCTGCGGATAGTTTTACCGGTTTGTCACCAACATTTGCTATACGTACTACCTTGGTTACACTCTCCCCCTGGTTAATATAACCAAAGGTACATTGCTTGGAGTTTGTTTTTATGGTTCCGGCTAGAAGGTGAGGGTATATCTGTTCCAGCCCCATGGGAATAGGGTTGACATCGGCCGATATCATAAGGCTGGCATAGTTGCGGCGGTCCTTGGTGAATATCTCAACCTCGCGGAATACGCGTCCTTGAGTGCGTGTGGGGTCGAACACTACAGTGAGCTCACCGTAATCTCCTCCGTGTATGGGTTCTGTGGAATATTGCACAGTGGTACAACCGCAACTGGTGGCAATGTTGTCTATCTGAATGGGATTGTTTGATATGTTGGCAAACCTGAAGGTGTGAGAAACAGGACCGTCAGCCTCTTCAATAGTGCCGAAATCCCACTCATAGGTTTCAAAAACCATTGCCGATGAGGGTTCATCCTGCGCCCAGGTTATGCTGCATATTGTAAGCAATACGGTGGTTAGTAAGGTTTTAGCTTTCATATATCAGTAAAATAGTTTTTCGTGTTTTATTGTGGTGGCGGGACCGTGCCCTGTATATGCTATGGTCTCCTCAGGCATGGTGAGCAGCTTGGTGCGGATTCCTTTCATCAGTGCCTGGTGGTCACCGTCAGGGAAATCGGTACGGCCGTAGCTGCCCTGGAAAATCACATCGCCCGTAAATATGCATTTCTGCTCCTTGTTCCAGAATACCAGGCTTCCGGGAGAGTGTCCGGGAATATGCAGCACATGCAGTGTGGTATGCCCGAAACTGACCGTATCACCCTCATTGAGCACGTTCTCCGGCTCTATGGGATTGACATGTCCGTTATATTTGATTCCGAATACCGCCATCCGGGCATCAATGGTCCTGATCCAAGGCATATCCAGATCATTGGCCTTTGCCTTTATGCCGTATGTGTCCTCTACAAAGGAGTTGCCAAAGACGTGGTCAAAATGCAGATGGGTATTGAGCAGAAGCTTTACCTGCAGATTGTTATCGCGGATGAATGCAGCCAGCTTATCGGTCTCACCCGGAAAGTAACAGCCCGGGTCAATGATAGCCGCCTCATTGGTCTCATCCCATATGACGTAGGTGTTGACCGGCAGGAAGTTGAACTCAAAGCATTTGACCTGCATCATATCTGCACGTAAACGGTTTTCTTGTCCTTAAAGAACTCCTCAGTGAAGTATTTGCTTATCTCTGTAATCTCTGCCACTTTCCTGAATTTGGCTGTCTCTGCACCCAAATCGCCGCCTTTGAGGCAGATGACGCCGTTGGGGTAGGCGTTGCGCTGTGTCTTGCGGTCAAGCAGGCGACCGGCCACAGAGCAGAGGTCTGGCAGGGGCATGACACCGCGTGACAGTATGAACTCATATTTGTCCTTGTCATCCTCTGCGCGCTCGTGGCGGCAGATTACGTTCTTGAGTCCTATTTGCGCAGCGATATCCTGGGCTACACGCACCTTCTTGCCTATGCTGTCTATCAGGGTGAAACTGCACTGCGGGAACAGAATGGCCAAAGGTATGCCAGGCAGTCCACCGCCTGTACCTACATCAGTTAGACGCGTGCCATCAGCAAAATTTATCACCTTGGCAATGGCAAGTGAGTGTAGGATATGATGCTCATACAGATTGTCAATATCCTTGCGGGATATGACGTTTATCTTGCTGTTCCAGTCTGTATAAAGCGGACCGAGAGCCTCCAGTTGCTCGTACTGAAGGCTCGTCAGGTCCGTGAAATATTTCCTTATCAGATCCATTACTTGAGATAGTAAGTAACTGATGTAACCACTCTTACGTTCTTTATCCAAGGAGTATTGGAGTCACGGTCATAGATAGAGAACTGGCCCTGTGATGCAGTCTGTATCTTACCCAGCTTTGAGCCTGAGTCATCGGCAAACTTCTGGGCAACCTCACGTGCGTTACGGGTAGCCACCTCAACCATCTGCGGTTTGAGCTCATTCAGACCGTTGAAGTCATACTGTGTCTGGTGCTCATAGTCACTGCCGCTTATGGCGATGCCTTTCTTGAGCAGGTCTCCCTGTTTGAGGATAAGCTGACGCACAAGCTCCACATTGCTTGAACTGACGGTTACAACCTGCTGCATCTGATAGCGGTATGCAATGTACTCATTGGAGTAACGGTTGGCGTTACGGTCATAAACGGTGGGAGCGGCTATGCTGATCTCGCTCTCCTGAATGCCGCCATCCTTGAGGAACTTTACAATCTCCTTGCTCTTGTTGTCCATTGAAGAGTAGAGCTTGATAAGGTCATTATCTACGTCCTGAATTACTAATGGCCAGATAACATGATCGGCCATAACCTCCTGTGTGGCAAGACCTTTAACGTTTACAACGCGCTTGGTTCCTGTGAATTTGTTCACAGACAGGATAATGCAGACACCAAGTGCCAGCAATCCTAAAAAATTACCTGAACTTTTCATAATGACTGTTTGTTTTTAATTGTTCTCCAAATCATTGTAATCCAAACTATTGTATAACTGTACACATTGAAAAACAGTGTGTTGTTTATCAGTCTGTGAACGCTGGAAGGACAAAGCACATCTGTAGGGATGATGCTGAACAGTACGAATACAATCCAGAACATGATTGTATCAAACAGAGTATGCCTCTTCCAGGTGTACCAGCACATCATGTATCCTGACAGGGCTATAACGTATGTATGCGGCTCAGATGCCTCACTGAACAGGATTATATAACCCATGAGTACTCCCAATACCTGCACGCGGAAATCAAGTTCATTCCAGCGGTTCTTAAGCGCAAAGAACATTGCAATTAGCAATACCATGACCGATGCCTGGAAGATGCGCATGTAGGGTAGCACGCCTGGTATTGCAAATACTATTGAAGGATATGTTCCTGTAGTGTCGTGATGACTGCCCAATGCGTTGAACCAGTCCATATACCATGGGATCAGTCCGTCAAAACCGGTTTGCAATACCGGCAGCAGGAGCAGTCCCAGGCCGCACAGCGCTGCATAACCAACATTGCGCCAGAACTTAGGATAGCATAACAGAAGTCCGAGTTCTACAATACCGTATATTTTAGTGGTAGCTGAAATCATTATGAGCAGTACAGCCCAGAACGGCTTGTCCTTTTCAAGCAGTATGAATGCCCAAAGGAAAATGTAGCACACAACCACGTTATACTGGAAACAGAACAGACTCTCTACAATGATAAGTGTAAGATACAGAGCTATTTGTACTGATTTGTCCTTAAGACGCCCTGGCAGGTTCCTGATAGCCAGGAACAGCAGGGTATAGTTCATGAAGTTCCAAAGGATACCGCTTATCCAACGTGGCAGGAATGCGAACGGGGTAAACAGCACATTGAACACCGGCGAGTAGATGAAGAACCGGCCGTGGTGTATCTCCACGTATTCCTGGGTATAGGCCGATATGTGCTGCCAGAACAACTGGGTGGCATGACGGAAATCTACCAGATTCTCTGCACGGCCGCGTGCCAGCTCAATGCAGGTGGCAGCCATACCCAATACCAATCCTATGAGATATACGTTTCTTGGATTGGTAAAGAATAGCTTGAATTTATTTGCGTTATTGTTCATTATATCAATTGTTTATGCTTCTTGTTTTAAAGTGTGTGCGGCGGCCAGTTCACTGTATGTGACAAACTTTACACCACGTTTCTTGAAGTCCATTATAACCTCGCGCAGCCTGCAGTACATACCGTTACCGGCATTGTTCCTTATTATGAACGGCATCTTGAACTCAGGGTGCTCACCAAGCGGGTAGAACTCCCACGGATGGAAGTATGTGTTGAAATAGCCATCGTGATTAAGTATGCGTCTGGCCAGTTTCATGTAGTACCAAAGCGGGAAGTTATGCAGCGCCAGCCAGAACATGGGGATGCGTAACAACGGTGAAACCGATGCCGGAATCTGGATTATCCCATCCTCTGTGAACATGGTCCTGGGGGTGGAAAAGTGCATGTATCGGCCCGGAATGAAACATGGGTTGAGCGATGCATTATACACGTAACCGTTTCTCTTGAGTTCTGCAAGGTCAAGCGGGAACATACGCGGCTGGCGGTATCCCTTGATTACAAGTCCGGTCTGTGATTCAAGGATGCGCTTGCTGTCTGCCAGGTCCGTAGGCTTGGGCTCCCAGTGGTCACAACCGTGTGCCGCCACCTCATGTCCCTCTGCAATTATGCGTTTTATGACATCAGGGGCATTCTGCGCAAAGTTTGATGTACAGAAAAAAGTGCCCTTGACACCGCACTCCTTGAGACAATCCAGGATTCGGTTGGTACCATAAACCGATACTTCCATGCCCTCCTTCAATGTATCCCATTCAACACCATGCTCACGGGGTACATCGAACTCCTCTGTGTCAAAACTCAGTGCAATCATATTAGGTACAAAGATAATGCAAGCCGAGAGGAGAAAAAAGAAACTTGTTTATTTTTTATCCCGAGGCGCAGCTTATCTTGGACCGAAGGTCAAAGATTCAAGCCGAGAGGAGAAAAAAGAAACTTGTTTTTTTTTTATCCCGAGGCGCAGCTTATCTTCAATCGAAGATTAAAGGTAATCTTTTTTTTATAACTTCGTCCCCAAAATGTAACCTATGATTAGACTTGCTGTTGTATCACCATGTTACAATGAGGAGGAGATACTGGAGTTGTCGGCCGGAAAGCTCCTGGAGTTGCTTGACGTAATGGCAGCTGAGGGTAAAGTGTCATCTGACAGTTTTATCCTGTTTGTCAACGACGGCAGTAAGGATGCCACCTGGAGCATAATAGAAAGGCTTCACGCTAAGGATTCACGTGTTTGCGGCATTAGCCTGGCGCATAATGTGGGCCATCAGAACGCCATCATGGCCGGTATGATGACTGCACGTGATATGGTGGACTGTGTGGTCACTATCGATGCAGACCTTCAGGATGACATCAAGTGTATTCCGCAGATGGTGGATCTGTATGCTCAGGGTAATGAGGTGGTTTATGGCGTCAAGGTGAGCCGTGAGGCTGACCCTGTGCTTAAACGCTATACCGCCCAGGCATTCTATAAGTTACAGGAGTCAATGGGTGTGCAGACAGTCTATAATCATGCTGATTTCCGACTGATGGGAAAACGTGCCCTTGACGGACTTGCACAATTTGAAGAGCGCAACATCTATCTGCGCGGCATAATACCTTTGATTGGTTACAAGAGCGCCACGGTTGATGACGTTATTTCCAACCGTGAAGCCGGAGAATCCAAATACACCCTGCGCAAGATGCTCAATCTTGCATTTGACGGCATAACCTCTTTTTCCATAAGGCCGATACAGATTATCACAATTACGGGAACCGTAATGCTGATACTAGCTTTTGCAATGCTGATTTATGTGATTGTATCGCGCATTATGGGTCATTATGTGCCGGGCTGGAGTTCTCTGATGCTCTCCGTATGGTTCATAGGCAGTGTCCTAACTATCAGTATCGGCGTTGTAGGAACTTACATCGGCAAGATGTATATGGAAATCAAGCGCCGCCCACGCTACATTGTAGATCAGTCACTTCTGCCCGAATAATATCATTGGGGCACAAAGGGGACGGTTCTTTTTGTGCCCCTAATTATTGCTCTAGAAGGTGTTGTAGAGAGGGGCACAAAAAGAACCGTCCCCTTTGTGCCCCAACACGATGGTTTACTTTTTCTTGAACACGAAGTTGAGGATTGTGTATTGCACCAGCATGGCCACCAGCATCACTACTATTGGCGCGATGAGTTCATGCATACCCATCCACAGGAATACGTTGAGCAGTACCATGTGGAGCAGGAAATTCACGGCATGACTGCCGGCAAATCCCACAAAACGGCCCCAGGAGGGTGATGAGCGGAATGTAAAGTAACTGGTGGCTATAAAGTTGCAGATGAAAGCCAGAATATAGCCAGTGGCGTATGCCAGGTTGTGTCCGGCGCCAAGCCTTAACAACACATAATATATTCCGTAGTGGATGCCTGCTGCCACCGTTCCCACTATACAGAACCTGATAAATTGTTTTATCTGGTCTCTGTTCTTATTGATGAGTTCCTTGATCTTTTCCATTCCCGATGCAAATTTAAAATAATCTTCATGGAACGAATTTAAACAGATTCTAAGATTTGTTTTATTTTTGCGATAATCAATACGAATCATTAGGCTAACCTAATTACTAACTATATGATACATTTATTCCGTAAAACATTGTTTTGTGCCGCTGTCTTGACGGCATGTGTTGCAGCTCAGGCCCAGACACGTCACACATTCGCCAATCCGCTCGATGTAGTGGTGGGTAATGAACGCGCTGTACGTGGCGGTGAGCCCGTGGTCATCATCTTTGAGGATGATTATTTCCTGTTCGTGTCACACAGACGCGGATACTGGTATTCTCCCGATTTCCGCAACTGGACATATGTGGATGCTCCCGGATATCCTGCCGGTGTGGTATCGGTGGTAGAGATGGACGGCAAACTGATAGGCTGCTCCATGAACAACCGCAACGTCTATCGCGCCATAGACCCGCGCAAGGGCGAGTGGGAGAAGATAGGTGAACTAAGCAGTGACCGCTATGGTGACGCCAACATGTTTGTGGATGATGACGGCCGCCTGTATATGTATTTTGGCTGGTCACAGATTATGCCTTTCCAGGTAGTTGAGCTGGATAAGGAGACCTTCAAGGAGAAGGGTGAGCCCAAACCCCTGTTCTGGAGTGATATCAAGAACCATGGATTTGAGGTACGCAAGCCTGAGGATGTAATCTACTCCATATTCAACGGCCGCCGCGATTACGGCCCCGAGGAGCTGCCTTGGATAGAGGGTCCCTACATGATCAAGCATAACGGCAAGTACTATCTGCAGTACGCAGCCATCGGTCTTGAGTTTATCTCATATTCACACGGTATCTATGTGTCTGACAGTCCGATGGGTCCGTTTACTTATAGTGAGCACAACCCGCTTACCTTCAAGACAAGCGGATTCCAGGTAGGTGCTGGACACGGCAGCACGTTTCATGACAAGAAGGGTAACCTGTGGACCATCTGTATGATTCCCGCACAGTACGGTGAGGGTGGCCGTGGATCAGAACTGGCTATATATCCCACAGCTGTTGATAAGCAGGGCGTGATGTATTCCAACACTGCTCTTGGTGACTATCCGCAGTATTACCCCGATGAGCGCAAGGTGGGTGGAGTAGATAACTACGTTGACTGGAAACTGTTGTCAGTAAATAAGAAAGCCATTGTGTCTTCAACCTTTGAGAACTATGCTCCAAGCCAGGCTCTGGATGAGGATTTCAAGACCTGCTGGGTAGCAGCTACGGGCGATGCCGGCGAGTTCTTTACCGTTGACCTGGGTGACAAGGCTACCATCAATGCCATACAGCTCAACTGGGATCACATAGGTGCAGCACGTGCCGGTGGCGGCATGGGCGGATTCGGCGGTATGGGCGGCGGCAGAACGCAGCAGGCTCAGGCCGAGCAGCTCTATCAGTGCTATGAGGTGTTTGTATCGGACAATAACTCCAGTTGGACAAAGATTATCAGCAAGCCCCAGAACAAGATGGAACTCAAGCATGAGTACATTGAACTGGAAAAACCCGTAAGTGCACGTTATGTCAAGGTTGTCAATGTGGCTACGTATGACGGTGCCAAGTTCTCAATCAAGGATCTGCGTGTATTCGGTACCACACCAAATATGAAGACCCAGAAGGTAAAGAAGTTCATGGCTGTACGCAATCCAGAGGACCGTCGTGAGGCCAACGTGATTTGGGAACCCGTGGCTGGTGCTGACGGCTATATCGTTCGCTACGGTATTGAGAAGAAGAAACTGTACAACAGCTACATAGTCTATGGCAAGAACGAACTCTATATGCATTCTCTGAACACTGCGCCTAACTATTACTTTGAGGTTGAGTCATTCACAAGCGGACTGCCTAAGTATAATGAGAACCCGCGTGAGACCATCGGACTTGGTGCAGAGTTGCAGATTGCCAAGCGTGGCGGCGGTATGGGCGGCGGAGGAAATGCCGGCTATCGCCAGACTGCCGATACCAAGTACATCATGCTCAAGGAGAACGTAAAAGAGTACTGGTTTGAAGATATCGATGCCGGCAACTGGACTCTGAGCCACTCATACGGACCTGTCCTGTGGGCAGGTCAGCTTACTGATGCCGATGTCATCTCAACTCAGGCCAATCCCAAGCCAACCGTTACTGCCAAGCTCACATTGCTGGGCGAGGGAACCAACATTACCGGCACACTCCAAATGCAGGTTATCCCCGGCAAGGAAAAAGCCCGCATCAAAATTGTTGTAGAGAAATGATACTGCTCCTAAGTGAGCAAAACTTTTTGGGGTATCGGTATCGTAGTTTCAGATACTGATACCCCAAAAAGTTTTCTTTAAACAATGCACATTTTTTATGCTCGGTTTTTGCATTTTGAAATTATTTCTGTATTTTTGCCGACAGTTTGAAACAATAATGGGGGGAAAAGTTACATATAACTGTCTTTCTAATCAGATGAATGACAAGCAGAATCTGAATAATAATCAGGTTCCGGTAGCTCCGTGTTGTTTCACCAGTCGGATAATATGACGGAGAGAAAGGAAATATTTAGATAAATTGAGTGAAGGCTGGTTCAAGCAGGACCAGCCTTCCTCTTTTTTAAAGGTTTTATATTATGTGTGGAATAGTAGGTTACATCGGAAAGCGTGAGGCTTATCCAATTCTGATCAAAGGACTATCAAGGCTTGAGTATCGTGGTTATGACAGTGCAGGTGTGGCACTTATCAATGACAGCGGCGAGCTGGTGATATATAAGACAAAAGGTAAAGTGGCAGATCTGGACCGCACTGTCCAGGGTAAGGACCTGAGCGGAACGGTAGGAATAGCACATACACGCTGGGCCACACATGGTGAGCCGAATGATGTGAATGCGCATCCGCACTTCTCAGAATCAGGCAATCTGGCGCTCATCCATAACGGTATTATCGAGAACTTCCGTTCACTTAAGAAAGAGCTTCAGAATCAGGGCTATCATTTTAAGAGTGAAACAGATACAGAGGTTATCATACAGCTTATCCAGTATATCATGGACAGCCACTCCATCACACTTGAGGAGGCTGTTCCTCTGGCCCTGAACAGCGTGATAGGTGCGTATGCCATTGTAATCGTGGACAAGACACACCCAGACCGTATGATTGCCGCCCGCAAGGGTAGTCCACTTATAATAGGTGTAGGTGATGATGAGTTCCTGATAGGGTCCGATGCCACTCCTATAGTGGAATACACAGATCGCGTAGTCTATCTTGGTGAGGAACAGATAGCGTTCATAGAGCGTGGCAAGGAGCTTAAGATAACAGACCTGCGTAGCATTGAGCAGACTCCTGTCATCAAGAAACTGGAGCTTAACCTGAGCCAGATAGAGAAGGGTGGTTTCCCGCACTTCATGCTTAAGGAGATTCATGAGCAGCCCGATACCTGCCGTACGGTCATGAACGGCCGATTGAATACTGATCTTGGACTTGTCAAGCTTTCAGGCGTGATTGATCATAAGGAGAGGCTGCTTAAGGCCCGTCGCATCATTATCTGCGCATGCGGAACCTCATGGCATGCCGGCCTTATAGGCAAGTATCTGATTGAGGACCTTACCCGTATACCGGTGGAGGTAGAGTACTCATCGGAGTTCCGTTACCGCAATCCGGTAATCTATCCCGATGATGTGGTTATAGCTATCTCGCAGTCCGGTGAGACGGCCGATACTCTGGCTGCCATGCAGCTAGCTAAGGCATCGGGAGCATTCCTGTTTGGAATCTGTAACGTGGTGGGCTCATCTATAGCACGTGCTGCGGATACAGGTTGCTATACGCATGCCGGCCCTGAGATAGGTGTGGCATCAACCAAGGCATTCACCGCACAGGTTGAGACCCTGCTGCTGCTCGCTCTGAGCATAGCAAAGGAGAAGGGTACCGTAACCGATGATTACAGCCTGCGTATAATTCGTGAATTGCAGACCATACCTGATAAGATTGCGGCTATCCTTAAGCATAACCAGCAGATCTCAGAGATAGCAAAGACATTCACATACGCACACAACTTTATCTATCTGGGCCGCGGCTACAACTATCCGGTGGCACTTGAGGGTGCTCTGAAGCTCAAGGAGATATCATATATCCATGCAGAGGGTTATCCTGCTGCCGAGATGAAGCACGGACCTATCGCTTTGATTGATGAGGAGATGCCTGTGGTTGCCATAGCCCCGCGCTGCGGCAACTATGACAAGATCCTGAGCAATATCCAGGAGGTAAAGGCCCGTAAGGGTAGGGTTATCAGTATCGTCACAGAGGGTGATAAGGATGTACGTGCCCTGTCAGATCTCTATTTTGAGATACCAGCCACAGAGGAGTGCCTTGTACCGCTGCTTTCAGTCATACCGCTGCAGCTTCTGGCATATCATGTAGCCATAGCCAAGGGACGTGACGTGGACCAGCCGCGTAACCTGGCCAAATCCGTTACAGTAGAATAAAAATAGTACCATTGGGGACAGACCCCAATGGTACCTTTTTGCACACAAGTTATATTTATGGAGACAAAATTCGTATTTATCACCGGCGGAGTGGTTTCGTCGCTCGGTAAGGGTATTATTGCTGCTTCATTGGCCAAGCTGTTGCAGGCCAGAGGTTTGAGGGTTACAATCCAGAAGTTTGACCCGTATATAAACATTGATCCGGGTACGCTTAATCCCTATGAGCACGGCGAGTGCTATGTAACCGATGACGGCGCTGAGACAGACCTGGACCTGGGGCACTATGAGCGTTTTCTGGGTGTACATACATCAAAGGCCAATAATGTCACCACCGGTAAGATATACAACACCGTAATCACCAAGGAGCGTGAGGGCGCCTATCTGGGCAAGACCGTTCAGATAGTACCTCATATCACGGATGAGATCAAGCGCCGTATGCTGCTGCTCGGCCAGACCGGCGAGTTTGATGTGGTGCTTACCGAGATAGGTGGTACGGTGGGCGATATGGAGTCTCTTCCTTTCATTGAGGCCGTGCGCCAGCTCCAGTGGGAACTCCCCGAGGGGTCATGCATGTCAATACACCTTACGCTTGTGCCTTATCTGAGTGCCGCGAAGGAGCTCAAGACCAAGCCCACACAGCACTCCGTGCAGATGTTGCAGCAGGCAGGTGTGCAGCCGGATGTGATTATCTGCCGTACTGAGCATCCATTGTCTGATGAACTGCGCCGCAAGGTAGCCCTGTTCTGCAACGTCAAGCCCGGTCATGTGATTCAGAGCATCGACGCCTGGAGCATATATCAGGTTCCTCTCAATATGCACGCAGAGCATCTTGATGAGCTTGTGGTGCGCAAGCTGGGTATTGAGAACTTCAACCAGCCGGAACTGTCGGGCCTAAAGGAGTTCCTGGAGCGTCTTAAACACCCCGAGAGCGAGGTTGACATTGCGCTGGTAGGCAAGTACGTATCGCTTCAGGATGCTTACAAATCCATACTTGAAGCTCTTGTTCATGCAGGCGCCGCCAACTCCTGCAAGGTCAAGGTCCATTCCATTCAGAGTGAGGATGTAACAGCTGCCAATGTGGCCGATAAGCTTAAGGGAATGAAAGGTATCCTGGTCGCTCCCGGATTCGGCTCACGCGGTCTTGAAGGCAAGATTGAGGCTGTCAAATATGCCCGTGAAAACAAGATACCGTTCCTGGGCATCTGTCTGGGAATGCAGATGTGCGTGGTGGAGTTCGCCCGCAATGTACTTGGTTTTGCCGATGCCCAGTCAACCGAGGTGGATCCTGAAACCACACATCCTGTAATTGACATGATGGAGGATCAGAAGAAGACCACCATGAAGGGCGGCACCATGCGTCTTGGTGCATATGAGTGTGAAATAAGCAAGGATACTCTTGCATACAAGATCTACGGCAGTAAACTCATCTCAGAGCGTCATCGCCACCGCTATGAGTTCAATGCCAAGTACGCCGAAGACTTCAAGAAGGCCGGGTTAATAGCATCGGGTCATAATCCCCAGACCGGTCTCACCGAGATAGTGGAGCTCCCACAGAGTGTGCATCCCTTCTTTATAGGCTCCCAGTTCCATCCCGAGTACAAGAGTACCCCTGAGAATCCCCATCCTTTGTTCAAAGCCTTCATATCCGCAGTTATAAGCGCACAGTAAAAGATTTTAGGGTATAGGTATAGGAAACCGTCGCCACCCTCGGCGCGTCAGAGGGAGGGGCCCGTGCCTAAGAAGATGCTCTGGAAGATGGGAACTTGTTCACGTCTTTCAGAGCGTCTTCTTAGGGATGGGAGGGATAGCGCGAAGCGCGTAGTTTCAGATACCTATATCCTAAAATCTTACTGTTCGCGTAGCAATTTGCAGTAATTCAACTATTCGTAGTAGTAGAGTTTGCCGTTGATTATCACAAAGCCACGGGGCAGACCCTCTAATGCGCGTCCGCTGATGTCGTGAATTATATCCGTACCCGGTGCAGCAGGTATCAGCTCCACATTATTGGGATACTGTTTAAGAGTCCAGTTGGCAGCCATGTGGTTATCGGCATACAGATCAGTAAGTAGCAGTACCGTTGTGGCTGATTGTTCTGATACAGGCCATGGAGCCACGCTCATGTAGCTCACCTGGTCAACGACAATACCCGCCGCATTGCTAAGACGCACTGATTCACCCTTGTTGGAAAGTTTTCCATCAGTCCACTGCCATACCTGAACATCATTGACTTCAGGTGTGAACTTGGAGGTATCGGCCGCAACATAGACGCTTCCATGTGCCGGAATCAGGCTTCCTTCAGGGAATGTGAAGTCAAAGGCCTGACTAAGAATGTATCCGCTTATGTCAAAAGGAGCATCGGCAGGATTGTAAATCCTTATGTACTCTGACTCGGTATCAAGCATGGGGTGGTAGCAGATCTCACTTATCACGGGTTCAATCTGTGGGGTCTCAGGCATGTACAAAGAGCCAATCTTCAGTTCTGCGGGCGTTAGAATGAACTCCGTGGCCGATGCAAACAGCGGATCACCGTACAGGTTCTCGATGGAGAGCGTATCGCCGTCAGAGAGTGATCCGCTGAACCTGATGCTGGATCTGGCATCGCACTGGTATGTCTGGTCATAACTGTTGGAAAGTATGCATTCAGTTACTACGGCATTTCCGCCCAGACGGCCATCAACCTTCTCATAGCAGGCCACCGGAGTTGCCACGGCAAAGAACGTGCATTTGTCAATATCGGCATGACATGAGTCCTTAACGGCAACGCCCATGTTGGTCTGGATGAATGTTGAGTTGCTCACCTTTACGCTTGAGCGCTGGCCTACGCTTACGCCCTTGTCGGTGATAGTGTATGCAAACAGGCTGTCAATGATCACGTTAAGGGCCTGCTCGCCAATATCTACGGCGTCACTGTTGCCGCCAAGGAAGTGGTGAGCCACCACATCCTTGATTATTCCACCGTCTATGCCGTCAAAGTCAATGGCATCAGTGTCAACCTTGTCATTGCCAATGAACGTGCAATGCTCCACACGTCCCGTGCCGTACTTGAGGTTTATCAGGTCACCCGTAACGCGACTGTGTATCACGCTGTTTGTGAGCGTCACGTCACTGTAACGGGCCGATATGGGATTACTCGTCACATCCGTTATGTTCAGGTGGTCAAGCGTCAGTTGCGGACAGTTATAAGCCGATATGGCCGCCACGCAGTTGTACAGGCGCGGACCCTGATTGGCATCAATCATTGTTGCATAACTGAGCATTGACTTGGAATCACTGTTTATAAAGCAGAGCGCGCCCCAGGCCTGCCCGGCATATTGCGGATTGAGCACAAAACGTATGCTGTCCGAACTTGTACCCTGAGCGGTAAGGCCTCCGTGCACAATCATGCAGGAATTGGGTGCAAACCTTATCTCTACACCCGGCTCAATGGTAAGGCGTGCGCCTTTGACAATAGTGACATCGGCCGCAGTATAATAAGGTGACTTGGACTTGAGCAGGGTCATATCGCTGGATAATATATCAGGAAGCATGTTAAGGCCATCGGGCTCATACATTGCCTCTACTGCTATATCGGAATCAACTGTGAATTTGATTGTGGGGCTGGTTTGTCCGCTCAGCCTGTCTTGCGATGCCGTCTGGTTGAGTACTGCCAGGAGCTCAACGTCCATAATGATATCCGAACTGTTCCTGGCATTCTGGTGCACCTCAACGGCTATGGTGTTTTCGCCCTGATGCAGACATGATGGGTCAATATCGTACGTGACATATCTTATTGCGGCACGCTTGGGGATGGCGTAATTATCAGCCAGCGGATTTGATTCATAGTTCTCCCTGAGGTTGCTGCGGATTATCTCCTTGCCGTTGATGAATACAACCGCGCCGTCATCGCGCAGAAGACGGAGCTTTATCTGAAGGTAAGATGAGGGGTCATCCTCAATGGTGAATTTACGGCGGAAATATGTGATGACATACTTGGAATTGCTTGAACCGTAGTTCACGGTAGTATTGATCAAGCCCGTCATCTTGTTGTCAGTGTCATATCCTAAAGGAGATGCCCCCGTTTTCCATCCTGAATCATCAAACGATGTTGAATACCATGCAGAGGGAGTGCTTCCGTTATCAAGATATTTCCATTGACTGCCGGTGGATATAAGCTTCTTTACGGCATTCTCACGCCACCCCTTGAAAGTATAGCCCACGCGCTCTCCGGCAGTAAGGGTTATTTCCATATCGGTAGGGTATGATCCGCTCCACTTGTTCTTGTCAATGGAGAGACCGTTAAACTCAAAACCGGATTTGCCGGTAAGAGTGAGTAGGGCGGGCGCGCCTGTGCCGTAGTTCTCATAGAAGTCCCAAAGCAGCACTATCGGGCGGCCGTTGCAGAAATCCCGCAGATAGCTTATACGGCTGCGCCACTGTCTGGTCGATGTCAGGGCATTGCCACTGTAAGAGCTGGTGGTGCCCAGCCACCTCTCGACCTGCTGTTCCATAAGCGGCTCTATATCCTTGGCGTGCTCAGTCACCTGACGCTGTATCTCCTCCGGATTGAACGCCGTGAACAGGAGGTCGGCGGCACGTTTGCAGAAATACTTGCGGTAACCTTCATTCTTGAGCATTGCCCCAAAAGGCATGTTGGCTTTTTCTGCATACCAGTCGGCATAGTCATCGGCATATTTGTTGAAACCTCTGTCGCCGTCAGTGAATATCCAGCGCCACACACCTTCGCCCTTTGGCTTCCAGGCCATGGGATTGTGGTTGACCGATGTGTTATGGCTCCAAATCTGAGCCACCATGAAGTCTGTATAGTTCTCAACGTCCATAATGGCGGTCAAGGCATCATAATTGGCCTGAATGCTCAAATCTTTCTGCCACAGTTCCTTATAATGGTTCCACTCCTCCCAATCGCCGGCCTCGACATTCTGGTCACCTTCTATCATGTCAAATGTGCCGTGTTCAAGCCCGTAGCGGGTCTCTATATACTCCTCGTTGACTTTTTCGCGTATATTATGAATTCCCAGGAATTCTCCGTTAAGATATACTACCGACGGACGGAACGCCTGCAGCGCAAGGTTGAGCCCGCCTCTGCGGCAAGCCTGCTGGAGAAGGCCGTCACGGAACATAGTGTAGTTCCAGTCATTGCCCGATGCACGCAACGCAAAGTCATCAAAAGTAGTGCGCTCATCATCATGGAACAGCTGGTAGGACAGCTTGCCCTCGCCGTATTTCTTTTTGAAATAAACGCCAAGCATTTTCTGAGGCAACTGCCATGCATAGAGACCGTTTATCTTTACGCCTGCAGCCTCATTGAATGCCGCACGGTCACTGCCGTTGTTCTCATAGAGTTCTATGTTTACGGGAATCTCAAAATCAGCCTTCTCATTATATTTGTTGGTATAACCGTATATTCCATGCTCGGAGTCCCAGAAATTGCTGCTTTCTGTTACCAGCGATACCACCGGCAGACTATGTCCATTCAACTCATCGTTAAGAAAGTATGTCATGGTCTTGGTCAGGCCCGGCATCTTGCCGTCCTCCAGTATGCGTGCCCTGAGTACCGTAGTCCGGGTGAAAGTGAGAGGATCGGAATATACATTTGACTCCTCAGTTGGTTCTGAACCGTCGGTGGTATAATAAACCATACCGCCCTGATCATTGGTTATGGTAACCGTAACAGACCCTGTATATGCTCCGCCCTGTGTCAGTATAACCGGTTGGTTGGATCTGCCGGTATAGCCCTGGGTGGTATTGGCGGCGCCTGGAGTGGGGGTCATAAAGAAGAGATTCGTTCCTATATTATCTATGGAGCGGCCATAACTTATATCGCCATATTGCGGACCGAAAGTCATGCTGTCAACCATATTTCCATCCGCATCAAAAAGACCCACCTCCTCACCGTCGGCACTCAGTTTGAAAGGAGCGTGATGGCCTGTGCCCTTATCATCACACCATATCAGCAGGTAACCTCCAGCTTTGATAGATGTATTGTCAGGTAGAATGTATTTCTGTGGTTTGTTCAGATTGTCTGTAACTGACCAGCCGCTCAGATCTACATCAGTCTGCCCAGCATTGTACAGCTCTATCCAGTCGGCATTTGCACCGTAATCGGGATCCTCATTGATGCTGTTGTTTGATGCAAGCACCTCATTTATAGTAATCTGTGCTTTGGCCGGCAATGCTGCCACAAAGCTCAGCACCACCATATAAAAACAATAAGATATTCTCATAGTCAGTTTATTTTTGACAGGATGTAAATTTAATGTCTTTTTGTGAAAATGTGAAATTGGGAACAGTTCCCTTTTCCACATTTGGAAAAAATACCGAAATTCGCAGCCTATAAACAAATTAATCAGTAGTCATGAATTTTAAAAACCTTATTATGCGCTGTGCAGCCAAGATGCTGTATGTTGCAGCAGTTATTTCAACAGTCCTTTCATCGGCTTTATTTGCAAGTTGTGATGATGATAAGAAAACAACAGAGACACCTCTCTCGGATGCTGAGAAATCAGAGTTGCTGGAGCGTGCATACGTATATGCATTGCCTCTTATGCTCATGGATGCAACATACGTGAAGATGACCAATACGGTCGATACCGTTCCGCAGCAGTCGCCTGCCAACCGTTTCATTCATGCTCGCAAACTGGCCAATGCCAAATTCAAGGATGTTGTAACACCCAATTCGGACACCAACTACTCGCAGGTCATGATGGATCTTTCGGGCGATGCGCTTGTGGTTAGGCTGCCTCATACGGACCGATTCTGCATGGCCGAGATTCTTGATGCATGGTCAAACTGCATAGCCGCTCCCGATGCCACTACAATTACCGGGGAGTATGGTTATTGGGTCTTTACAGGTCCTTCGTTTACCGGTACGGTGCCAGAAGGCATGGAGGTTATAAAAAGCCCCACAGATCATGTTTGGATGCTGCTGCGCACCCTCTGCATGGGCGAGGATGACCTGCCTAACGTAATAGCCATACAGAATGAGATGAGAACATATATGCTCAGCGATTTTCTGAATGGAAAGGTTGAATACGCCGGTAAAGGCACATATGATCCTGCCAACAATTTCACTCCGGTAAAACATGTGTTAGGCATGTCCATGACAGACTTCTTTACACGTGCTAACACCCTGATGGTTACCAACCCGCCTGCTCAGGCCGATGCAGAGTGGATTGCCGATCTCAGCAAAATAGGTGTGGGCCCCGGTCTTACATTTGACGCCTCTGTGTTTGGTGACAAAGCCGTTACACTCTGGCGTACACTTGTATCTAACATTATGAACATAACTCAGCCGCGCAGCATGCAGTTTGTTAAGGATAATGGTTCGTGGAGATTCTACGGTGAGCCTATTGCCGAGTTCGGTACCGAGTACTACTACCGCGCCATGATTGCAGTGGCAGCTCTGGCCGCCAATCCTGTGAGCATTGCAGTATATCCGCGTGCCGATTTAGACCAGCATGGTGATACTTTGAACGGCAATCATAGTTATCTTTTGCATATAGATAAGGAAAACTGGCCGGACACCAACGATTACGGTTTCTGGAGCATAACCATGTATGACAAGGAGAATTTCTTTTATGACAACGAGCTGGACCGTTACAACATTACT
>CACWTU010000010.1 GCA_902763885.1 uncultured Bacteroidales bacterium
ACATTAAGCGGTTTACCGGTAAAACGGTTCACCAGGCGGTATTTCATCTTCTCTCCCAATTCAAAACGATACTTGAAAATAAGGTCCGACGGATGTGCTATGTTCTTAGGCATGTCAAACTCACGTTTGCAAGCCTTGTAGAGGTTCTCACGGGTCTGTTCCAAAAGTTCAGGATGCTCCTGCCACATATGGCACATCTCTGTGAATACGCCGAACGATGTGATGCACGATGGAACCAGATTCTCATAACCGCGCTCTGTCATAAGTGAGAATATACGTGCCACCACGGTCATAGTGGTCTCAAGCGGAACCACATCGGTATGATAGCCTATTCCCGTGCATGTATGCAGACGGAAATCATCAAATACATCCTTACCCAGTTCCTCCTGCATCATCCTGAGGAAAGCTGTCTCAGAACCAGGGAAGAAGGTCTGGCGTATGCAGCTGCGCTCATAGTAATAATGATCGTCAGCTATTGTCTTCTGATACTCGTTCCAATAACGGTTTGCCATAATTTCGGTTCAATTAATAAGGTTCTCAGCCACCACCTCAGCTATATCGCGTACAGGATACTCATTAGTGGCGTGCTGGAACGCTTTCTTACACATGGGGCATGCTGTCACAATTGAATCCACCGGTTTGCTGGTGAGATTCCGGAGTGATGCATTCCTTATTGCGGTCTGTTCTTCAATGCTGAGCTTTGTATTGCCCAAGTTGAATCCGCAGCACACACTCTTCTCGCGCTGGAACTTGGTCTTCTGCAGATTGGTCACCGCACTGAGCACATTACGAGGCTCATCATAGATACCGCAACCGCGTCCAAGTTCGCAGGGATCATGATATGAAACCTTACGGTCATCATGACGCACCTTTATCCTACCCTGCTTTATGAGCATGTCTATGTACTCGGTATGATGCATGATAGGAATATCCAGATTATACTCTTTCTTGAATGACTGATAGCAGATAGGACATGATGTAACAAGCATGGTGGAACCCGACTTGACAATCATATCGGTGTTCTTTTGGCGCAGATCGGCCGCCTGGTTAAGGAATCCCTGCTGCAGGAGCGGACGTCCGCAGCAAATGGTGTTCTGTTTGTCCATATACCAGTATTTCTGGCCGGCAGCGTTAAATATCTTCTCCATTGACTCCGTAATACCCGGTGTAAGATGTGACATACAACCGCCGAAATATGCCACACGTCCTATGGCATTGAATGGAATCTGCCTCTTGGACAGATACTTGTAATTTCCCGTAGTATCAAGCTTGCCCTTGTCACGTGTCATGCGGCGCAATGCACTCAGGTCAATGCCTACCGGGCAGTCAACCGTGCATCGGTCACACATAAGGCAGTTGTCAGCTATCATCTTAAGACGGTTTCCACGCTCCTGGTTACGCAGGCTGCGGATAAGATATACAGACTGTATCTCATGGTTCTCCAGGACCTTGTCCATGGGGCAGCCCGATATGCAGACGCCGCAACGCGAGCATGCGTTCAGCTCAATGTATGTGTAACCCGTCTTGCGAGGTCCTTCAGTTACACCTATCTTACGGAACCAGATAAGCAGAAGCTCCGTAAAGATATGCATGTAACGGGTAAACGGCATGGTTATAAAGAATACGCCAAGCATAAGTGAGTAGAACATCCAGAGCGATGTCTCCATGCCGCGTACAATCATGGGGTCGAACAGGTTACCCACAGCCTGAGTAAAGAATCCGCCGTTGCCGTACAGACATGCCGTAACAGACTCAGCCAGCAGACGCAGAGGGAATATCATCCACAGCGAGAACTTGGCAAAACGGTCAACCAGGGTATGCTTGGTGGTACGGCGCATTCCTAAGATCTTGGACCAGAATATCTTGACCATGGCCATTGTAAGACCCAGGAATATATATAGCAGCAGGCCATCCATAAGGTCTGAGTAGGCCTTGTGCTTGCGGAAAGATGCCGGAGCCTTATGAACGAAATAGCGATAGAAAATACCTACGTAGAAAGGACGGTTATAATCTATGCGGGCTATACCCTCCTCTGTCTCAACACGGTAACGGCGCTGGTTCAGGAATTCAGGATTCTTGTCCTCACCTGTAGTACGTATGTGCCATCCGTTCTGCTGTTCAAGTTCATGAAGGTAATCAATAGACTGCTCATGCTGCATGGTATAGAAAGCGTCACGGCTCTCTATTGCCCCCACCACAATAAGCAGGAACCAGCCCAAGGCAAAAGCCTGATGCATTATGCCAAGCAGGACATTCTTCTTTATGATACGTACGTGAATAAGACCCTCACGCAGCATCTCCCATATTGCAGGGATTATCTTCCATGAGTACCAGTTGTGTCTTATTATCTCTCTCTGCTCATCACTGAACCGTCTGATCCATTTTACATACTTGAATATGATAATGGAGAACAGGAGTATGGTTCCAATCAGGAACGGGATGACAAAATCATTATATGGATATGCGTGTATCTTCATCTCTTTCCTGTTTTCTTGGGTTCATCAAGTATCTCACGCATATTCATAATGAGCGCACGCAGGTTCACCCCACGTGGACATACCAGTGTGCATTTGCCGCAGAGCATGCATTTGCGCAACTCATCGGCAAGGCCGTCATACTCTCCCCTGCGGAAAGAGGTGTGTACACGGCGTATGCTGAAATCAGTAAACTGACGGGCAGAGCATGTGGCACTGCAGTTTCCGCACTGGAAACAACGCTTGAATGACGGTACCAGTTCCTGCAGCCTGTAGAATTTCTCAAGCGAGGTCTTGTCAAGATTCTCCTGCCTGGTCTCTTTTAAGGCGAATCCAAAATCAATCATCCTTCTTACCGTTTAAGATGGCATCATGAAAATCCATTCCGCCCGTAACCTTGAATATGTTGCGCAGTTCCTCCATGGTCTCAGGGCAAATCTCACGCAAGGCACCGGCCCCCTTACCATGATAGTTGGCACCGAATTTTGGAGCCACCTCCTTGATATTCTTTATGTACCACTCCCACGCAGGTCCCTGCTCAGGATGCATCTGAGGAGGCACCTTATCAGGATGAACGCAATAACCTATCTCCAGGATATTGTTTCCGATACCTGCCATAAGGGCTGTCTGCTGACGTCCCATGCGGCTCTCCTTGTAGTATCCCATCTCCTGTGACACCTTACGCAGAATATTGATTACCGCACCCGGAACATTACCACGCGGACAACGGGGCTTGCATGACATGCACTGCCCGCAATACCAGATAGTATCGGAACGGAGCAGTTTTTCCACCTGCTCCTCATCACCGCGCTGGACGGTATCACAGATACGGCGCGGATCATAGTCATAAAACTCGGCAGCAGGACAAATGGCGGTGCATATGCCGCAGTTCATGCAGGCTTTGAGCGAGTCCTCATACCGGGCATCGGACTTTATCAGATCTATGAGATTTCCCATAAGCTAAAATTCTCTTTTGTAATGATAAAGGCTATAGTATTACAAACAGAACCGGCAAATAAAGTATTGACGAATTGTTACAAAATAGCCTGCGTTTTTTTACGCTTGGCTTATCGGTCAAACTTTTTGCGGTTCATCTTCATGGCGCGGAAGAGCAGCTTGGATAGCGGCTTTTCACGGTTACGCTTAAGAAGACTTATGTACCAGTTCAGCTTCTTGGCTACCGATATGCGGTATGTCTCAACAAACTCTATCAGGGTACCGTCAGGATCCTCAATATAGGTGAAACGGCCAGATGCATCACCCATGTTGAACACCTTGCCGTCAGGGCAGCTGTCAACGGTGAAAGGATGACCGTTCTCTGCACACCATTTAGCCAGTTCATCCATACCTGTCACGTCATAGCATATCTGGATGAATCCGGGATCACCCCAATAGCGGCCCTCATATATCTTACGCGGCTCACGGTCCAAGCTCTGGACCAACTCAATGTAACCGGTGGGGAATATGGGAGCAAACGCGCCCTTGTTGGGCTCATTCCATTTGAGCATCACGCGACGGAACTCACCGCTACCACCAGCCAGAGGTGCCAGGTCATCAAACTTACCCTTGACATCAAACACCTTGACCTTATAGCCCAGTATATCGGAATAGACCTTCAGAGCCTTGTCTATATCAGTAACACCTATCATGCAGCCCAACATACCGCCAAAATCCTTACCCTCATCCAGAAGCAGGTAGTCATCCTGGACTGCCTGGAACCAGTTACCTGCAGGATCTGTGATATAGAATGTCTTGGAACCATCAGGGGCTGTAAGAATAGGGCTGACCTTATCCCACTTAGCGCTCACATAAGCATGGGCCTTCTGCACATTACGGCATTTGACCTTGGCGCAGAATATGCCCAGGTCTCCTACCTGTATCTGGAAGCCCACAGGCTGGGGCTTACGGTCAGAATACTGCCAAATCTCAAAACCGCCGCCGCCCTGAAGGTTCATGGCAATTGCAGCATGGCGTTTCTGAGGCTGACCGCCTGTATAAGGGAGCATACGCTCAGCTACCGTATCATCCTCAAGAATGCGGATATCAACCCCGAATATATCAATGTACCATTTCCATGCGTCATAGACCGATGTGGTACCTACTCCTATCTGCTGTATTCCGGTAATAAAGAAATTGCCTTTATCCATGTAATTGATGTTATTTTATTAAGGTGCAATATTACTCATTTTCCACGGTTCCTGCAATCCGTGCAGCTCCAAAAAGCCCCCTTGAAACAAAAAAAACCGGGCACATTCCAGCTTATTGAGCAAATATGATTACTTTCGCAAAAACTTGCATATTACAACAAACAAAACGCAATGAAACTTTATCCGCTTTTACTGGGTCTTGGGACCGGTGAGATAATCGTCATAGTTCTTGTCATCCTGCTTTTGTTCGGAGCAAAACGTATCCCCGAACTCATGAAGAGCATGGGCAAGGGCGTAAAGAGCTTCAAGGAGGGAATGAAGGATGTTGAGAAAGAGATCAACGCTCCCGATGAGCCCTCTAAGGAATCCAACAAAACCGATTCAGAATCCAAGTAACCGGCCCGGTCAGTCATGGCTGCCAATGATGACAAGCCAATGACTTTCTGGGATCATCTGGACGCTCTCAGGGATGTCATTCTGCGCGTCCTCGCCGTGGCTGTGGTGGGGTTCATTGTCGCATTCTGCTTTAAGGAACCTCTTTTCAGACTGATTCTTGCACCCAGCACATCCGATTTTGTTCTATATCGCTGGATTGTTTCAGCAGCGTCACTGTTTGGCGTTGACGCATCGGCCCTGCAGGACTTTAGCGTTGACCTGTTCAGCACCACCCTTACAGCCCAGTTCATGATTCACATGAAAATGGCATTCTACGTAAGCCTGGTGGTCATAATGCCATACACGCTCTACATGCTGTTCGGATTTGTCAAGCCGGCCCTGCATCAGAACGAGCGTAAGGGTTCCACAAAAGTAATTGTATGGTCATACGTGCTGTTCATGACAGGCATTGTCCTGGATTATCTTGTGATTTTCCCGCTTGCATTCCGTTTTCTGGGCACATATCAGGTTAGTGATATGATTCCAAACATAATCACCCTGGAATCCTACACAGACCTGCTCATAACCCTGACCCTGCTCATGGGCATACTATTTGAACTGCCCATACTGGCATGGTTCCTTCACAAACTGGGTATTATAAACGCAGATTTCATGAAAAAATACCGCCGCCATGCCATAGTTATAATTTTGGTCATTGCGGCGATAATAACTCCTACAACCGATGTCTTTACGCTGACAATCGTCACCCTGCCTATCTACCTCCTCTACGAGGTAAGCATAGCTATTATTTCATCTTCCACCAGTCAAAGGTGAAGAGGTCCTTGCCTACCCCGGTAAACACAAAGTAGAGGTCATGCGTACCGCGGATGCGGCGTTTGAATTTACGGGTGAATGTTATGAACTCAGTCTTTCCACCGGTAGGCTTAACTGATATCACGGCAACAGCAGGACTGTCCGGGCTGTCCAGATGAACCTCTATGCAACCCAAACCGTCTGAACCTACTGACGCCAGGATCTTCTTGGCTCCCTTACGTCCAAAATCCACTCCGCGCACCAGGATGTACTCTCCATTGTCAATGTCATGCACGTACATGTTTCTGGGCAAATAACCCAAATCATCATCAAACTCAAACTCATAATCCACATATGATGTCTTGAGTCCGTAACCCCATGCCATAGTCTCCGCCTCAACCCTATGACTCGTTAATTTGTCATCACGACGGTACGGGTCAAACGGCTTTACCTGCTCAACCACATTATCCAGGAAATAGGGAACCTCCTGAATGGTACCATCGGGATTATAGTGAAGCTCTGCTACAGATACAGAACGCTGCTCGGCATGTGCGAATGTCTTGAGATGCATAATGTCATAGTTCAAGCCAAACACATAGCTCTTGCCATTGAACTCAATTATTCCCGGATGGTTGCCACGGGTACGTACAGTGTGGTCCATGATATGTCCCTTGTACTCCCAGGGGCCCTCAGGACCGTCACTCATGGCATAGCCTATACCCTCCGGACAGCAGGTTGATGCAAAAGCCATGTAATAACGGCCGTTATGCTTCCAGAACCAAGGACCCTCCTGATAATCCTGTATCTTGGGATGCTTTATGATAGGTCCAGCAAGTGAAACCATATCCTTACCCAACTTAACTGAATATAGATTGGGGTTACCCCAGTACATATATGCCTGACCGTCATCATCAACCCAAACGGTGGGGTCTATGTCATCCCAGTTCTCTTTCTGCCATACCAGCGGCTCACCCAGCGGGTCATGGAAAGGACCGTAAGGTGTACTTGACTCAAGCACTCCTATACCGTGTCCGTGTATGGGACAATACATGTAGTATTGACCGTTCTCAGCCACCACCTGCTCAGCCCACGCGCCGTTCTTGCCATCATAGTACTTGAAGTCATCGAGCGATGCCACCGGCCCGTAATCCTGCCAGTTCACCATATCATCCGATGTATAGAGCAGCCAGTCAAACATCTGGAACCCACGTGCGCCATCCTCATCATGAGTTGTATAGAGGTACACCTTGCCGTCTATGACCACTGGCGCGGGATCGGCAGTAAAGCGGGTCTGTACAATAGGCATATTGGCATGGGCATTAAACTGCCACCAGTCAAGTGTAAAAGGCTTGTCGCTTTCACAACGGAACTTGAGGTAGAGGTCATGAACACCTTTTATATCTGTATCTATCAGATATGTAAATGCGGTAGTGCGGAAACCGGCATTGTCGGTATTGACAGGAACCTTGCAGAAAGGTTCACCATCCATACCGTCAATATAGAACTCTATGGTACCCTTGCCTTTCTGCTCTCCTACCACTACAACTACAGCCTTCTGACCGCAATCCTTAAAGTCAACTGAGCGTACACGAATCCAGTCACCGTCATCTATATCGGTAACAAAATGGTCACGGCCGGCGCGGCGGTCCACTTTCAGACCACGTGACTCAGCCTGAGTCTCGGCCTCTACACGCTTGTAGGGGTCCAGATTCTTTATGGGAGCGATGACACCCTCCTTTGTAAACTTCATGAACGGGAATGTGCCGTCGGCGTTCCACCTGAACTCCTCTACGCAGGCTGAGCGGTTGTAACCGCCGCCACCGGGCAGTCCGCCGTTGTGGTAGAACATAAAGTCACGTCCCTTGAAAGTGATGTTTCCGCCGTGGATGGTAAAGCTGTTCTCAGCCTCATCCATTATGCGGCCACGGTATGTCCACGGGCCGTTTATAGTGGGAGCGGTGGAGTATGCCATATGTTCGGGTACGCCGCCGGCGGGGTATGATATGTAGTATGTTCCGTTGCGTTTCATCACCCACGGGCCTTCCTCATACTGGGTCATCATCTCATTCTGACCCTTGGCCCAGTTCATCTTTGACTGGAGCTCACCAAAGCACTCAGGGTCATGATAACCAGGCACCTCCTGCCAGCCGTTCTTGAATGATACCATGTCATCATTCAGCTCTCCGTACCAGAGGCCCTTGTTACCCCAGAACAGGTAGGCACGACCGTCATCATCAATAAAGACGGTAGGATCTATGAATCCGAACCCTTCGGCCAGAGGTCCACCTATTGCATCGGTCCAGGGACCCTGAGGATCATCGGCCACGGCAACTGCAAGGGCATCACCACCATTGGCCTTGTTGCAGCATACATACCAGTACCACTTGCCGTTTCGCTCCACGCCCTGACAAGCCCAAGCACGCTGTCCCTGACGGGCCCATTTGAATGTGGCGGTGGTAACCTGAGTGCCCAGATAGGTCCAGTTTACCATATCCTCGGTGCTGAACAGCATCCAGTCCTTCATGTTGAAGTCACGGTTGCGGCCGTCCTCATCATGGTCAGTAAAGAGATAGACCTTGTCACCATATACGAACGGCGCAGGATCGGGGGTGAATACAGTGCTGATAATAGGGTTCTGGGCCGATGCCAGAACGGGCAGCATAGCCGCCATGGTCAGTAATTGTCTTGTAGTTTTCATAAGTTTAAGGATATTGATTATTCGTTTTTGCAAAAGTTCATAAGCTCGCGGTAAAGCCGCTGGACCGGAAGGCCCACCACATTGAAATAGCTGCCCTCAATGGCCTCAACACCCACGTAACCAATCCACTCCTGGATTCCGTAGGCACCGGCTTTGTCCATTGGCAGGCCACTCTCCACATATCGGTTTATCTCTGCATCCATAAGATTGCAGAACTTGACCTTGGTGGTTACGGCAAAACTGCGTTCACGCTCTGCGGTCATAAGGGTTACACCTGTTATAACCTCATGCCATCGGCCGGAAATCAGTTTAAGCATACGTACGGCATCAGCCTTGTCAGCGGGCTTGCCCAGTACCTCACCATCAACATAGACTATTGTATCGGCGGTAATGACAAGCTCATCGGGAGTAATAATGGATTTATAAGGAGCGGCTTTCTCACGCGATATGTAAAGCGGGATATCCTCACCTTTCAAATCATGCGGCCAGGATTCATCTATACCATCTATAACCTTGACGGTAAAGTCCAGCCCCAAACCACCCAGCAGCTCACGCCTGCGTGGTGAGTTCGATGCGAGTATTATCCTATACGGAAGTTCCATATTACCAGCCGAATGCGTGTTCATCCTTCATCCATTTGCCCTGTACCTTGAGTATGTGCTCCAGCACATCGCGGACGCAGCCCTCACCACCGTTGTAAGGCGATACATACTTGCACAGAGCCTGTATCTCAGGGCAGGCATCGGCAGGGCAGCATGGCAGTCCGCACTTGCTCATAACCTGCCAGTCAGGGATGTCATCGCCCATATAAAGTATCTCCTCAGGCTTGAGGTCATACCTGGCGACAAACTCATTGAAATCATTGATCTTGATACTTGATGCAATATACACGTCCTTTATTCCGAGTCCTTCATAGCGCTTGCGCACCTCCTCCACACGCGCCCCGGTAATGATGCACAGATGCAGGCCCATCTTTACAGCCAGCTGCATGGCATAGCCGTCCTTAACATTTACGGTACGGACGGGGTCACCATTTGGAGACAGGTTCATGACGGACTTGCTCAGCACTCCGTCAACATCAAAGACCAAGGCTCTGATAGCATTCAGATCATAATTTATCATTTGAGTTCTTTGTTTATGTCAGTTGATATGAGCCGATAAATCCCGGCATATTCAGGATTGTCCTTAAGCAAATCCAGATGCTCATTCACAACCTTGCGGTCACCACGCACGGCAGGGCCTGTC
Organism: uncultured Bacteroidales bacterium; assembly: GCA_902763885.1. GTDB lineage: Bacteria > Bacteroidota > Bacteroidia > Bacteroidales > Bacteroidaceae > Colenecus. The sequence continues at coordinate 9,753 of CACWTU010000010.1, forward strand.
TGGGCCTTCAACGGACTCATGCCCTCAACCTTGCGTGCCGTTTCACGTACCAGTGGCAACATCACGCTGAAAGGAATGCCCTCCTCTGCAAGTATCTGCTCACTGACAGCATACATATGATTCGTAAAATTACAGGCAAACACTGCTGCAATATGCAGTTTTTTTCTGCCCTTGGAGCTTAACGGAGTAACATCGGGTGACAGGTCAAGAGCCAATCTGCGTATGGCCTCAAGCTCCACATCGGAACAGCCTTCAATAAACACAGGCACCTGAGCCCAATCAAGCTTAACACCCTTGGAGAATGTCTGCATGGCATACAATACTCCATAACGGGTTGCACCGGCTTCCTTCCAGACATCCATCGGAACACTCCCTGCGGTATGAATGAACAAAGCCTTCTCCCTACCCTTCACTATGACCGGAGCCAACTGCATCAGGGCATCGTCACTCAGCATGGTAAGATAGACATCGGCCTCAGGCAACTGATCAAGTTTGTCAGATGCGGGTGCATCAACCTTTCCGGCAAGTTCCTCAGCATTCTTAAGGGTACGGCTATAGACACCTGCAATGATGTGCCCAGCCTCCTTGAGGCGGGGTCCCATGCATGATGCCACGCGGCCGGCTCCTACCAATGCTATCTTCATTAGAATTTACCCTGATGTATCTTGCCCCACTCAATCTTATCGTCCTCGTAAGGCTTGCGCTCCATATCCTTGTAGCCCACACCTATGATGCACTCAGGCTCGTACTGCTCCGGTATGCCCAGCAGTTCCATAAGAGTCTGCTTGGTGCTCTTGCCGTCAGCATCGGCACGGCCGCGCATATGACACCAGCAACTGCCCAGGCCCAAATCCTCAGCCTGAAGCTGCATATTGATTGCCGCAATTGAACAATCCTCAATCCAGCAATCCGTCTTGGAAGGATCACCCAGCACCACAACCGCAAACGCGGCCTCAGCCAGGAAACCTGATCCCATGGCGCGGCACTTGGAGAGCGCCTCCAGCATAGCCGGATCCTCAACAGTGACAAACTCCCAACCGCGGTTGTTCTTGGCGGTAGGTGAAATCAGAGCCGCTCTGAGAATGGTCTTTTTCTGCTCTTCAGTAAGTTTCTCATCAGTAAACTTGCGCATGCTCCTGCGCGTTGCTATCAAATTGCTGAACTTATCCATAATCTATTATATATATGTTGCGAATATACTAAGAAATAACGGCTATCACATAATTTAAGATGTTATTTTGCGTTTAAAACGATGAATGAAGCACATACGTCCCGTATTACGTCAGGCACGTACAACAGCGTGCCTTATCCTGATTGTCTGCATGGCAATGCCCGTGCAGGCACGGCGTGTGCATATCCACGGGCGCGTATATGATGAAGCCGGAGAGCCTGTTGAGTTGGCTACCGTAAATGAGGAGCGCACACTCCACTCTGCCATGACCAACCTCAAAGGAGAATACTCATTAAATGTCAGCACTCAGTCCGACACCGTAAATCTGGTATTCCGCATGATAGGCCACGAGACACGCCGCCGCACTCTCGTCAGCCCGCAGGATACGGTTCAGCTGGATGTTCTGCTACCCACATCAAACTACACTCTTGAAAACGTTGATATCAATGCCACCCGCAGTCAGACAGACGGGATGCAACATATAAATGCAGAAGGAATACGCTTCACGGCCGATGCAAACGGCGGTTCCGTTGAGTCAATCATAGCTACACAGGCTGGTGTAAGCACACACAATGAGCTGAGCAGCCAGTACAATGTGCGCGGCGGAAACTTTGATGAGAACAGCGTCTATGTGAACGGCACGGAGATACTGCGTCCGCTTCTGGTGCGTGCCGGACAACAGGAGGGCCTGAGCTTCATCAACCCTGATATGGTGGAGTCCATCAGTTTCTCCACGGGCGGATTCAGTGTTGAGTACGGTGATAAGATGTCATCGGTCCTGGATATAAACTACCGCAAGCCTAAGGGTTTTGAATCAGTGCTCACAGCCAGTCTGTTAGGTGCAAGCGCATACATAGGTGCAGGAAATGACAAGATCAGTTTCTCAGGCAGCGTACGCTACAAGACCACAAGATATCTTCTGGGCACACTTGATACCAAAGGTGAGTATGACCCCTCATTTCTGGATTACCAGACCTATATCTGCTGGACTCCCACTGATAAATGGGAGATAGGTCTTATAGGCAATGCAGCTGTCAACCGCTACAACTTCACTCCCACTGACCGCAGCACCAGTTTCGGAACATCAGAGAATCCCATCAACTTCAAAGTCTATTATGAAGGTTGGGAAAGTGATAAGTTCAACACCCTGTTCGGAGCACTTGACATAAAACGTAAAGAGGAGAATTCTGTTTACCGTCTGAACCTGTCTGCTTTCAGCAGCCAGGAGAGTGAATCTTTCGATATCCTGAGTCAATATTGGCTTGACGAGAGTAATCAGGATGAAAACATGGCCGTCGGCTCGTTCATGCAGCATGCCCGCAACCGGCTCAAATCAACGGTCTATACCGCATCGTTCAAGGGAACCCATAAAACTGACCACGCAGGTACTATCGGCTGGGGTATTGAATACAGGCATGAAGCAGTATCGGACCACATGCGTGAATGGGAGATGCGTGATTCTGCAGGTTATACCCTACCCTACACTCAGAGCGGCCCCATGGAGATGATCTACTCGCTCAAATCAGATCACGGCATTTCTAACGATAAAGCAGCAGCATTCATTCAGGATACATATAAATTCAATACCGGCGTAGGACTCCTTACCCTGAATGCAGGAGTGAGGGCATTATGGTGGAGCTGGAATAATGAGATAAACTTCAGCCCACGGGTTATGTTAGGATTTATTCCTGCATTCAATGAGGACCTCACCTTCAGGTTCTCAACCGGAGTATATTACCAGACACCATTCTACAAGGAGATAAAGGATACGGTCAATGCCGGCGGCATATATCAGGTAAACCTGAACAAGGATATCCGCTCACAACGCTCCATACAGTTCGTATTGGGTGGCGATTATGATTTCCGGGTATATGACCGTCCGTTCAAGTTCACTACTGAAATCTACTACAAGAAGTTTGACAGACTCATTCCGTACAACGTAGATAATGTAAGGATAGTTTACTATGGAGAGAACTGTGCATACGGCTATGCGGCGGGCATAGACATGAAACTCTACGGAGAGTTCGTACCCGGCACCGCATCATGGCTTACATTCTCGCTTATGAGCACCAAGGAGAATATAGGCGGCAAGTGGCTGCCACGCCCCACAGACCAACTCTACAATCTCTCACTCTATTTCACTGATACCTTCCCGCGTAGGGATTACTGGAAGATGTCACTGAGATGCTCATTCGCCGATGGCCTGCCATTCGGCCCCACCCACAGCGGCCGCGAGAAACAGGCCTTCCGTGCTCCCGCTTACAAACGTGTGGACATAGGCCTCTCCTACAAGATCTTTGATTACAGCAAGCACCCGCACATATACGGCAAGGCAGGATTCTTCAAGGATATCTGGATGGGCGTGGATGGTCTCAACCTACTGGGTATAAACAACGTAAACTCCTACTATTGGATAACTGACATATCCAACACCCAGTTCGCCGTACCCAACTACCTTACAGGCCGTCAGTTCAACCTCCGCCTCATCGCTACGCTTTAGTCATTTCACTGCAACGATGCGGCAGTACTGGTGCATATTTTCACCGTCAATAGTCAGAAGCATCAGCCATCCGGCGATACTGTTCATGTTGGCATCGGCAGGGAAAAATTTCTTCGAAAAGCGGATGAGCCGCGGGTGCATGAAATAATAGCCGCAAATGCGGTCCAAGCGTCTAAGTGTAGGTCTTATTTTCCTGGTAATGTCAGTAATCTGCACATCTGAGAAAGATGCTTCCAGGTACTTGCGGATATCACCTATATAAAAGTCCTTAGGGGTTGCACACATCGCTGCCCAGACAATGGCCGCCACATAGCGCTCAAACTCCGTCATCTCTTCATGCGGTTTGGGTTCGTATCCGTCAAAGACAACGAGCCTGCCGCCGGGTTTAAGCACGCGGTGAATCTCCTTGAAAACATGTTCCTTACTTTCAGCATGACAGATGGCTTCTACGCCGAATACAACGTCAAAAGAGTTCTCGGGAAATATTGAAAGGTCATTAAAATCTCCTTCACGGAGCTCTACGTTAGACGGGACGCGGTTCTTGAGAAAATTGCGGTCAGGAAGATCCAGAGCCGTGAAATGACAACTGGGAAACTCTCCTGCCAGATACCTTGTGTTGAAGAGGCGGCCGGCCCCGACTTCCAGAATATTCATGGAAGGACGGTCCAACAGAGTGCCCACAAATCGCGCCTGCCCCAAGTAGTCATCCTTATGATAGAAACCATCTTCAGAGATTCCCATATGAATGGCTTTACCCCCGCGGTTGTGAACAAGATTATAAAAGAAATCTGACTTCCGGTAATACTGCCCAACCGCCTGGCTGTCCTTATCCTTGGTCAATAGTGCATCCAGGTCAAAATACTTTCCCATCACGCGCAAGCGATCCTCAATCTCCCACATCTGTACACTCATGTTACTCTCTCATTTATGATTCGTTCTGCAAACTTACACAAATTCCTCTGTTTTTGTAGGACCTCCAAACAGATTCTTGACCCATTAGGGACAGTCCCCTTTGTGCCATTTTTGCGAAATGGCACAAAGGGGACTGTCCCTAATGGGTCAATATATTTGGAAGCAAAAGAATAATGTGGTATGTTTGAACCATAAAAAACAATTTAGTCCTGTCCTAGAATGAAAAAGAATCTATTGTTCAGTTTGTACGTCATTTCATTATTTACCATGTCGTGCTCAAAAAACAACCGTACACAAGGTGAGAATGAGATTTTCGTTGATTTCAAGAGTGATAAACCTATGGTCGTAAAAGGCCCTGAGGACCTTTTCAATTATTCAGACTATATTGATTCTGTTGCATATGTTCCTCTTGAAACGACTGATGATTGCCTTATGGGTGATGTTGGAGATATCCTTTTTGTCAATAATAAGATTTTCCTCAGGGACAGAAACACAATTTTCATATTCAGCAGGGATGGCAAATTCATCTCAAAAGTGTCAAAGTTGGGTAGAGGACACGGTGAATACTCTAATCTGGGCTATTGGGATGTAAATCCTACAAATGATGAAATCAGCGTTTACTCCGGTGGTAATAAAATGGTTTTCGTTTATTCCATTCCGGGCGATTTTCTGAGAAGTGCTGAAATTGAAGGCATTCCGCGTGATTTCTGTGTGCTGCCTAACGGTAATTATCTCTTCTATACGCCCGATTATATGGAGGGCCATTATCGTGGAGTATGGCAGACAGACCCTGAAGGCAAATTCATAAATCAGCCTCTTGTGTTATCCGGTTCCTCAAGAAAAATTATTCTTTCCAATCACAATTTTGTACATCTCAGTAACGGTGAGGTGGGCGTGCTGGGGCCTATCGGTTTTGATAACATATATCATATATCGACCGATACATCCGTAATAGCATATCATATTACCACCAATGTGACCATTTCAAAAAGTGTGCTTGAAAGTGACGATCTGATAGATTTTGAAAATCCCCAATTTTATCATCTGTCCGGCTATAGGGAAACCGATAATCTTTTGTCTTTCGATATGACTGATATGCGGGATAAGAATATGGAGATCATGTATGATAAGCAGACAGGAAAAGTCTATACTCAGGCATGGGATAACAATAATGGTAATATGATAGGCAACCCTTTCATACCCGGTGACAAGATGCTTATTGTGTCTTCCGGATTTAAGAGTGGCTACGGGGTGAGACTCTCAACAATTGACGCCACTTCAATAATGCAAATGCCAGAAGACATGCGGAATCAGATTGCCCCGGATTGCACAATGGACTCCAATCCTGTCGTGATCATATACTATTACAAGCACTAATGACCCATTAGGGACAGTCCCCTTTGTGCCATTTCGCAAAAATGGCACAAAGGGGACTGTCCCTAATGGGTCACTTTTTAAGATTCTTTTCCTTTTTATTATAAGGTAGAATTTGTAACTTTGTGCTCCGCATAAAATATGTCAAACAAGTAACCAACAATAATTACACAACAATTATGAAACCAACGCACATTGAGCATTTAGGCATAGCTGTTACCTCACTGGAGGAAACAATGCCGTTCTTTGAGTTTCTTACAGGAAGCAAGTGCTATAACATTGAAGTTGTAGAGGACCAGAAAGTCAAGACCGCTTTCTTCAAGGTTGGCGAGGTTAAGATAGAGCTTCTGGAGCCCACTTGCCCTGAATCAACAATTGCCAAGTTCATTGAGAAGAACGGTGGCAAGGGTGGCATACACCACGTTGCTTTCAATGTTGAGAATGTAGCTGAAGCCCTCAAGGAGGCTGAGGCTGCCGGCATTCGCCTCATTGACTTACAGCCCCGTAAGGGTGCTGAGAACCTGATGATAGGATTCCTGCATCCCAAGAACACCTGCGGTGTGCTGACAGAACTTTGTGAACAACCAAAATAATACATATTAAATAGAAATGGATAACAGCAAGCTTCAGAAGCTGGTTGACAAGCGCGCCCAGGCAATGGCCGGAGGCGGCGAAACCGCTATTGAGAAGCATCACGCCAAAGGCAGCTACACTGCCCGCGAGCGTATAAACATGCTTCTTGACGAGGGATCATTTGAGGAGGTCGATATGTTCCTTACCCACCGTTGTACTGACTTCGGTATGGAGAAGAAGGTATTTCTGGGTGACGGCGTAGCCGTTGGTTCAGGTACTATTGACGGCCGCCTTGTTTTTGTTTTTGCACAGGATGCCACAGTCATCGGCGGTTCTCTGTCAGAGACTATGTCACAGAAGATATGCAAGGTAATGGATATGGCCATGAAGATGGGCGCTCCCGTTATCGGCATGAACGATTCAGGTGGTGCACGTATCCAGGAGGGTGCATGCGCACTGGCCGGTTACGCTGAGATTTTTGAGCGCAACATCCTGGCATCGGGCGTAATACCCCAGATTTCAGTCATATTCGGCCCCTGCGCCGGCGGTGCAGTTTACAGCCCTGCCCTGACTGACTTCATCATGATGACAGAGCAGAACTCATATATGTTCATCACCGGACCTAAGGTTGTAAAGAGCGTTACCGGTGAGGACGTTACCGTTGAGCAGCTGGGCGGTGCCCGCGTTCACGCCACCAAGTCTGGTGTAACCCACTTCGTTGCCGCCACTGAGGAGGAGGCCATGCAGGAGGTTCGCCGTCTTATCAGCTTCATCCCGCAGAACAACATGGAGGAGGCTCCCGTCAAGGAGTGCAAGGATGATCCCGCACGTCTGGAGGATGCCCTGAACTCTATGGTTCCCGATGACCCCAACAAACCTTACGATATGAAGGATATCATCTACTCTATCGTTGATGACGGTGACTTCATGGAGGTTCATAAGGATTTTGCCAAGAACGTAATCTGTGGTTTTGCCCGTTTCAACGGCCGCTCAACCGGTATCATAGCAAACCAGCCCAACTGGTTGGCAGGTGTGCTTGATTGCGACGCTTCACGTAAGGCCGCCCGCTTTGTACGCTTCTGCGACGCATTCAACATCCAGATCCTTACCCTGGTAGATGTTCCCGGATTCCTTTGCGGAACAGGTCAGGAGTACGCCGGTATCATAGATCACGGCGCAAAGCTGATGTTCGCATACGGTGAGGCTACCGTTCCTAAGGTAACCGTTACAGTACGTAAGTCTTACGGTGGTTCACACATCGTGATGAGCTGCAAGCAGCTGCGCGGTGACCTGTGCTACGCATGGCCCAATGCAGAGATTGCAGTTATGGGTGCCAGCGGTGCCGTAGGTGTACTCGAGGCCAAGGCTCTCAAGGCCATTGAGGATACTGAGGAGAAGAAGAAATTCATTGCCGAGAAGGAGGCTGCCTACAAGGATAAGTTCGCTTCACCCTACCAGGCTGCCAACCGCGGTTATATTGACGATGTAATTGAGCCCAGGTTTACACGTGCACGCGTTATCCGCGCATTTGAGATGCTGCAGACCAAGCGCCTCACCAACCCGCTCAAGAAACACAGCAACATTCCACTCTAAAAACCAGAGTCTATGATGACACCTTTAGTAATAAACTGGTCACATGTCTGGATGGTAACAGGACTGGGATTCTGCATGGTTATCCTGCTTCTGGTTGTGCTTATCTTCATTCTGAAACTGCTCGGCATAGTTGTCAGCAGCGCAGTGAAGGCACCCAAGGCAACAGCACCCAAGGCAGCAGTTTCCGCTCCCGCCACAGTGGCTGCCCCACAAGCTTCAAGCGGAGCCGATGATGATTTGGCAGCCATAGCAATGGCCCTGCATCTGTACTTCAACGGAGTACATGACGTGGAACCCACTGAGATTCATATCAAGAGAGTAGAGCGCTCAGGCTGGACCTCAAAGCTCTACGGAATGAATAACTTGCATCGTTAAATATAGAATTAATATGAAGGAATTCAAATTCACTATAGACGGCAAGCAGTACAACGCAGCCGTCAATGAACTTGAGGACAACTTTGCCGAGGTAACTATCAACGGCAAGACCTACAAGGTAGAGTTAGAGAAGGAGGAGGCCCCTGCTGCAGCTGCAGTACGCCGCCCCGCCGCTGCCGCTGCTACAGCCGCAGCTCCCGCCGGACTGATGACCGTAAAGTCACCGCTGCCCGGTTCAATCGTGAAGGTTCTCGTCAAGGCCGGTCAGGCTGTAAAGAAGGGCGATGTACTTCTCACCATGGAATCAATGAAGATGGAGAACAACGTGACTGCCGAGGCCGACGGTACCGTAAAGGCCGTTTACGTAGAGCCCGGCAAGACCGTTATGCAGGACGACAAACTGCTTGACCTGGAGACCGAGGCCGTAGCCGCCGCTCCTGCTCCTGCACCTGCCGCAGCACCTGTTCCCAAGGCCGCTCCTGCCCCCAAGGCAGCAGCTCCTAAGGCTGCCGATGTTCCCGCTGGCGGTTTCAAGGTAACCAGCCCCCTGCCCGGTTCAATAATCAAGGTTCTTGTTTCTGAAGGACAGGACGTAAAGAAGGGTGACACCCTGCTTACACTTGAGAGTATGAAGATGGAGAATGCCGTTATGGCTGACCGCGACGGTAAGGTAACCAAGATTGCCGTAACCGCAGGCCAGAACGTGATGCAGGATGACCTGCTGATAGTTCTGGGATAATCAACATTTCAAAACCAAAAAGAAATGGGTGATATTCTGGAATTCTTTGAACAGATGGGCTTCATGAACATGACCATCCAGCAGGGTATTATGCTCATTCTGAGCTTCTTCCTGCTGTTCCTGGCCATCAAGAAGCAATACGAGCCGCTCTTGCTGCTCCCCATCGCATTCGGCATGCTGCTCACAAACCTGCCTGGTGCAGGAATGTATCATTCAGAACTGTGGACAGCATTCCTCGACGCTAACAGCCCCGCCTATCACAGCTATGGTACAATCATGCGTGAGGGTGGTCTGCTGGACATTCTCTATATAGGTGTAAAGGCCGGAGTCTATCCGTGCCTCATATTCATGGGCGTAGGTGCCATGACTGATTTCGGTCCGCTCATTGCCAATCCCAAGAGCCTGCTCTTAGGTGCAGCAGCGCAGCTGGGCATCTTCCTAACCTTCCTTGCAGCCAATGCAATGGGCTTCACTGAAGCTCAGGCCGGCTCAATAGGTATCATAGGTGGTGCCGATGGTCCTACATCAATCTTCCTCACATCAAAGCTTGCCCCTGAGCTGCTTGGCCCGATAGCCATTGCCGCTTACTCATACATGGCTCTTGTTCCGGTAATCCAGCCGCCTATCATGCGTGCCCTTACCACTAAGAAGGAACGTGCCATCAAGATGAGCCAGCTACGTCCGGTAAGCAAGACTGAGAAGATCATATTCCCGATTGCCATCACCACTATCGTGGCCCTTATCCTGCCCGATGCAGCCCCGCTTATTGGCTGCCTCATGCTGGGTAACCTGGCTAAGGAGTGCGGCGTGGTTGAGCGTCTGAGCAAGACCATGCAGAACGAGCTGATGAACATCGTGGTAATATTCCTGGGACTCACCGTAGGTGCTACTGCTACCGCCAGCTCATTCCTGGATTGGAGCACCATCAAGATTCTCGTGATGGGTATCGTAGCATTCGGTTGCGGTACCGCAGGCGGTATCCTGCTTGCCAAGCTGATGAACCTCTTCTCAAAGGAGAAGATCAACCCGCTCATCGGTTCTGCAGGTGTATCAGCCGTTCCGATGGCTGCCCGCGTATCACAGCAGGTAGGCCAGGAGGAGAACCCCAGCAACTTCCTGCTCATGCATGCCATGGGCCCGAATGTGGCAGGCGTGATAGGTTCCGCAGTAGCAGCTGGTATCCTTCTCACAATGCTCGGATAATTCCAATTGAAAATTGAAAATTGAAAATTGAAAATTAATACGCAGAACCTGCGTTAATTCCCGCGACATTAAAAAAGGTTCGGACTTTCTCCGAACCTTTTTTATAATTTTCAATTTTCAATTCTCAATTTTCAATTTATGGAATTACCACAGTAGGTTTGAACGTTTTTGCCTCCTCCGGAGTAACCTGAGCATAAGCGATAATAATCACAGTATCGCCTATAGAGACAAGCCGTGCCGCCGCCCCATTAAGGCAAATACACTTGGACCCCCGCTCCCCGCGGATAACATAAGTAACCAGGCGCGCACCGTTGGTAACGTCCACCACGTGAACCTGCTCACCGTCAATGATGCCTGCCGCATCCATCCAGTTGCCGTCAATAGTAATGCTGCCAATGTAGTTGATATTGGCATCGGTCACCTTAACGCGGTGAAGTTTGGATTTGAGTACAGTCAGTAACATCACTCCTTATATTTAATGTTATCAATAAGACGAACCTTACCGCAATGTACGGTAACGCAGCCTACAATATAATCTGAAGCATCCCAGTTGTCAACAGGCTGCAGTGTGCGTCCGTCAACAATTTCATAATACTCAACCTCAAGCCCATCATATGAATTTATGGTATCTATGACATACTTGCGGGTTGATACAAGTGTATGATGGCGTGCATAATAGCGGCTCTCAAAGAGAGTGCGTGATATGTTGGCGGCAAGCTTACGTTCAGCCTTGCTAAGGAGCATATTGCGGGAGCTCAGGGCCATGCCGTCCTCCTCACGGACTATGGGACAGCCCACAATCTCTATGTTAAGCTCAAGCTGGCGTACCATCTCACGTATTATGGCCAACTGCTGGAAATCCTTCTCGCCAAAGTAGGCACGGTCAGGCTCCACAGCATAAAAGAGCTTGCTCACAATCTGAGCCACGCCGTTAAAGTGTCCGGGACGGTTGGGGCCTTCCATGACCTTGTCAAGCGGGGTGAAATCAAATGTGCGGGTATCGGGTTCCGGATACATCTCATCCACTGACGGAGCAAAGACATACTGCGCACCCACCTTTTCAAGCAGCTTACAGTCAGCATCCAGGGTGCGCGGATAATTCATAAGGTCATTCTTATCATTGAACTGAGTGGGATTGACAAAATCACTCACCACAGTGATATCATTCTCTGCCACTGAACGTCGCACCAGCGATGCGTGTCCCTCATGAAGAGCTCCCATTGTGGGCACCAGACCTAAAGACTTGCCTGCCCCGCGTCTGGTTTTGAGAGTTTCCTTGAGTTCCTTTACTGTTGTTATTATCTTGATCATAATACAGTTGAAAAAGTCCGCAAAATAAGTTATTATTTATGGTATTTCAAAAGATTCCGCCAAACTGCTTGCCAAATTCATACTTTTTTTTTATATCTTCGCATATTATTTAGAAAACTCACCGTATGAGCGAAAAGAAAATCCTTATCATTGCTGATCAGATCACCCCATTCGTGGGCCAGTCTCCAATGGCGGATTATTGTAGGCAGCTGCCTCAAAGCATCCAGGAATTGGGTAACGATATCCGTACCTTCATGCCCAAATGGGGTAATATCAACGAACGCCGCAACCAGCTGCATGAAGTTATCCGTCTGTCAGGAATGAACCTGATTATTGATGATACCGATCACCCGCTTATTATAAAGGTGGCTTCACTGCAATCAGCCCGCATTCAGGTATATTTCATTGACAATGAGGATTATTTCCAGAATCGCCTTCAGGTAACTGATAAGGAGGGCGTTGAATATGAGGACAATGATGAACGTACCATATTCTTTGCCCGCGGCGTGCTGGAGACCGTCAAGAAACTGCGCTGGAATCCCGATATCATCCACTGCCACGGCTGGCTGTCAGCCCTGATTCCGCTCTACGTAAAGACGGCCTATCGTGAAGAGCCCGCCTTCCGTGAGTCAAAAGTGGTTTATTCTCTTTATGACCAGGCTTTCAAGCAGAACTTCCATGACAATTATCCGGATATTATCCTCACTAAGGACATGACTCCTGACAGCATCGGTTCTTTCCAGATGCCGCTTGACTACAATGCGGTCATGAAGAAAGCCATAGATTTCTCTGACGGAGTGATTTGTAATTCACCATCAGTTGACGCTTCCCTGCCCGCATACGCCAAGCAGAAAGGCATTCCCGTACTGGAAGGTGATGCAAGCACTATGGAAGCCAATATCATTAATGATTTCTACGATACTATTTAATCTGCTATGAATTTCAAAACGCTGGCCTACAGCCTTTTTGCAGTTCTGTTTCTTATATCATGTGACAATGACACATCCGGTCTGGGAGCATCCCTGACACCAGAAAGTGATGCCATCACGGTTAAAGATGACTCCTGTTTTGCCACATCACGCACCATATTGACTTCAGATTCACTGCTTGTAATGACATCACAGTGTAATCTGGGCCGTTTCACTGAGCAGAACAGCGGAGCTACTCTTGAGGCCAGTTACCTCACTCAGTTAGGATGCATGGAGAACATGTTTCTTGCGGATTCAGTCTATGGCATTGGAGACCACAAGTTCCCGGAATGGTTTAACCAGGCCGTAGCTGGCCTAAAGCCCTACTACGCTAACCTTAGGCTCTATTATACAGGATTCTTTGGTGATTCTGTCAACCCGATAAAAATAGAGGTTTACCCTCTTGACAAGATGATTGACGCCAACGCCAAATATTATCACGACGTTGACCCCACCCAGTTCTACGATGCCACAGCCAAACCATTGGCCAGCGTTACAGTATCTGGATGGAACCTTCAGGATCATGACACCATCCGCAACAAGTCAACATACTATCCCAGCATAACCATCCCTCTGCCGGATTCAATTGCCAAGACAATCCTTGAATCATACTTCAATCCGGATACGAGACATTATTTTGACGATGCCGCATCATTCATGAAGAACCTCATCAAGGGATTCTATGTAAAGTGTTCTCAGGGTGACGGTACAATGCTGTACATTGACCGCTCCGTACTGCAGGTAACATTCAGGCACATCAGCCATGACAAGAACGGCAATCAGATTCTTGAATCACCAGTGGCTGAGTTCTCGGGTAACAGCGAGGTAATCCAGATAAACTGTCTTAAATGGTCCGGACTTGACAGCCAGCTTAATAATGACAGTTGCACTTGGATCAGGAGCCCGTTTGGAGTTCTTACAGAGATTACCCTACCTATTGACAGCATGAGAGATGATGCGTATGTGCTCAACTCAGCACTTCTAAGACTCTCCACAGCCGTTACCCCATCCAGCCGCTTTAAGCCGTCAGTACCTTACAGGCTACTTCTCATCCGTAAGGACAATAAGAAGGTGGAGGATTTCTTCAATAAAAACAGTTCCATTGACAATATTGAATCATTCGTATCAATATACTCATCCAAATACGGAACATACACGTATAACAATATCGCCGCACTTGTAGAGAAAATCTATTCAGACCGTGCTGATTGGCTTAAATCACATAATATGACACTTCAGGACGGAGGCCAGGCTGCATATGAATCAGAACATCCGGATTGGAACAAGGTTGTTCTAATACCTGTAGCCGCGCATCTAGACTCAAGAAACAGCCCCATAAGCTACTACCTTGACATAAACATGCATCAGGTCAAGTTTATAGGCGGTAACAAACTCAAGCTTAAGATCAAGACTATCCGCTCCAAGTTCTGACTCTAAAAAAAGACACAAAATGGCACAGTAGGGACAGTCCCTGCTGTGCCATTTTATTTTTTTTCAGATTCAGATTTACTTTTAGCATGTTTTTGCAGCCTATATAATGAAGAGCCACAGGAAAGAATAAAAAGCAAGCCTTTCCATTAACCAAGAACACAATAGGATAGCTTCGCTTTGTGTTATTAATTCTTTTTACAGTTATTGGTTATATGCATAAAATGACATAAAATGAAACTATCCTATTGTGTTCTTTTAAAAACAATGCATTATTAACCCTTATGAGAAGATTCGTCCTTGTTTCTGCTTTTGTTCTTTGGGGAGCCGGCTTATTTGCAGCTGGTCCCTCAAAGACATCAGGCGATCCCGCCCAGGAGCTGATGCGCTATGCCGGAAATATCCATCAGTTCAATTCCATATACCCGCAGGAGAAAGTATTCCTTCAGTTTGACAACACCTCTTACTATCCAGGTGAGACCATCTGGTTCAAGGCTTTTGTAGTGAATGCGTCCACATTGCAACGCAGCAAGAGCAAGGTGCTCTACGTGGATCTGCTCTCACCTGAAGGCGTACTGCTCAAGCAGCAGAAACTTCTGATCGTGGCCGGACAGGCCGATGGATCGTTCCCTCTGAACGATGCATCAACGGCACAGGCAAGAGACCTGCGAGGCGGTGCTATGGCCTACCCCAGCGGATTCTACGAGGTGCGTGCCTACACCAACTATATGCAGAACTTTGACAATGATGCAATATTCTCCAGAGTTCTGGCGGTTTTTGACAAGCCCCAACAGGAAGGACATTACTATGATGAGAAGCCTGCCATAACATACAAGTTCACGGCAGAGATTCAACCCGTACGCCCGGAGACACCCAAGCAGAAAAAGGTGAACGCATACTTCTATCCTGAGGGCGGGCACATTATCATAGGCCAACCATGCCGCGTGGCATTCAAGGTGACAGGCGATAACGGTATGGGCATAGACGCTACCGGTTCACTTGATGACATCTCTTTCAGTACGCAGCATGACGGTATGGGCTATTTTGTCTTTACTCCGCAATCCAAGCGTAACAGTGTAAAGATAACCGTTGACGGCCACAATCACTCCTACAGCCTGCCGGACGCAGAGCAGTCAGGATGTACTGTACAGGCTGTATCACAACATGACAAGGCCAGTTTCACCATATATTCATCCAGTGATTTCATCAGTCAGGAACTGGGTATGACCCTTACCTGCCGCGGTGAACTGGTTGATTTTGCAAAGATTACCATAGGCAGCAACGTAACTGAGCAGACCTTTAACCTGAACTCTGCTCCGGAAGGCGTGGTTCGTTTTACCTTATTCAACAAAGCAGGTGATATACTGGCTTCACGCTCATTCTATCATGAAAGAACAGATGCGGTTATTCCGTCCATCAATGTTACATCGGGAAAAACCGCTTACGCACCTTTTGAGAAGATTACCCTTAACTTCAATCTAACAGACGGCAAAGGGAGCCCCTTCCGTGACCGTTTCTGCCTCTCAGTAAGGGATACCCGTAGCCCTGTAAGCATATTTGAAGATGACCTCAGGACCAACCTACTGCTATCATCAGACCTGAGAGGTTTCATTGAGAGGCCTGAATACTATTTCAATACCACAAATCAGAACCGTCTCAGTGACCTGGACCTGCTCTGTATGGTGCAGGGATGGGAGCGCTATGACTGGCAGACTATGTCCGGAGTTAAAAGCTTTGAGGAGTCATTCCGCCTTGAGGACAAGGGCCTGACACTTAACGGATGGGTGCTCAAGAGCACCGGACGCCAGCCTCTGTCACGCATAGAAGTGAACGCATCACTTGTGCCAGAGGACAAGACGCTCACCGAATCCTATAGATACATAACAGGAGATAACGGTTATTTTGGATTTGACATAGGCGTACTTTTCTATGATAAGGCCCGATTATCAATCAAGGCTTCACCGCGTGACCGCAAGATGCGTAAGGAGGCCATAACCATTATGTTTGACCGTGCCAAGACCCCGATGGTAAGACCTTACCTGCCGGGAGAAACCATGTATTTAACCAAAACTATCCGCTCAACCGCAAAACAGGACAACACCGCTCAATCAAATGATGAATTTGAGCTGATCAATGTTGATAAAGGAATTATACTCCCCGATGTTGACATCAATGAGGATAGAAAATATGTTGACTATTTCACCTTCCAGGCCTATGACGTATTGAAAGATGTAGAGAAGGTGTATGACAAAGGTGACTTCTCAACAGATCTATATGGATACATCAAGGAATTGGGATACGATGTACGAATTGGATTCGAATTTAAAGCAGAAACGATTTTTGCCCGCAGGGCACCCATACAATCTGATTATAAACTTCTCATAAACGGCTTATACACTTTCATATATGCTCACACTGAGACGCTTTACATGGACTTGGATGAGGATTCCAGAATGATAGAGGATTCCCTCCTACGGGAAGATCCATCCGTAATCGGTTCAAGAATTGATACACGCGATATCAAGAGCATAATGGTTTATAACCGCCCCATGTTCCTGTCCAAAGCCATGGAACTTGCTCCGCTCCGTATGAAAAAAGGAAGAGGTTTTGAAGATATCATGATGCTTGGAGAAGACAAGTTGGTGTATATGGTAGATGTCCTGCTCAAGAACATAGATGAGAGCAGCCCCAGAAAGGAGCAGTTTGACCGCAGCCGACGTTTCACAACCGTTGACGGTTACTCCCGTCCTTTCAGTTTCTACTCACCGGAGTATCCCAACGGTCCCGTTGTTGGTGAGATTGACAACCGTCGCACCCTCTACTGGAACCCCAACGTAATAACTGACAAGGATGGCAAGGCAAAGGTAGAGTTCTACAACAACTCAAGCACCACCCACTTCAATATCTCCGCTGCCGGAATGACCGCCTCCGGCACGCCATACACCCTCAACCAGGATTGGTGAGGATGATGGCTATCGGAGTACTATTTACTTTTTAGATTTCTCCCCAGCGGCAGACTTAAGCCTGGCCACCTGTTTCTCAAGTGCCTGGATTTTCTTATCCTGGTTACTTATTGTGGTCTGGAAAGCATTGAGCTCCTCTGTATCTATATCAAGAGGCAGGGCCCAGTTCACTCTCTGCAGGAAATCACCCAAGATGTTCATGTAGTTGGTGAATGCATCGTACGGTGATTCATATATTCCGCGATCCATCGATACGGCATTGTTCTTGGTGGTCATGAAGCGGAAGTTATTGCTGGCCTGCAGATAATCCCAGTCCTGCAGCAGATGCTTGTCCTTACTCAGGATTACACGCTCTCCTATCGAGTAGAGTTTGTTGAATGCCTCACGTTGCATAACGTTACCAAGCCAGCAGCTTATATCACGCTCCTCATCAGTCCATGACATGGGGTAAGGAACCTCTATCTCTGAAACAGACTTGTGTGTCTTGATTACCTCCGATGGAGTCTGGAATCCAATGCCACGTTCCTTGGCAGCTGCAGGCAGATTTCCAATGAATTCAAGTATGTTTGAACTGAGCGGCTGATAAATACCAAGTGCGCAGAGTTCCATAAAGATGTTGAACACACCGTCCTCCTCAGGGCTCTCTGCAATCCAGTCCATATACTTATCGGCCATAAGCGGATAAGCCTCCCATGAGGGATTTGAGAAACGCAGGCTTATGTCATCTGACAGCTTGTAGTCACGTGTAAACACCTTGAGATTGGGGTTCTGAGCGCAGTGATACAGATAATGCGGACTCTTCCAACCAAGGATATGCTTGGCACCTTCCGTAAGTATGCCCTTGAATCCCATATCGGCCACAATACCGCCTATCTCATCATCATAGATGAGGCTGGAGTTACGGAACACCTTGGGTTTTTGGCCAAACAGTTGGTTGATCTTGTCAACCTGACGTTTCACCTCATCACGGAATGACTGCTCGCCGTTGGGGGCCAATGATGCCAGTCCGTGTGAATACGGCTCTGCAATGAACTCCACGCATCCGGTTCCGTTCAGTTCCTGCAGCAGGTCTATCACCTGCGGAGCATAGCGTTCCAGCTGCTCCAGACCTACGCCCGACAGAGACAGAGCCAGCTTGAATGCGCCCTCACTCTCACGGGCCATCTTGATAAGCGTCTTGAGAGCGGGAACATATGAATTCTCAGCTATGTTGTTAATACTCGTGTCATTTGCATAGTCATCAAAATAATAATGGTCTGTGCCTATGTCAAAGAAACGGTATCTCTTGAGATGGATTATCTGATGAATCTCAAAATACAGACAGATTGTTTTCATATCCTGATTCTTTTTTATTTCCAAATTATTTCATTCCCAGCAGCTTTTTGTAACGTGCCAGAATACGCTCTCCCACCTTATCCCAGGTGATGGCATCAACCTCTTTCTTGCCCTCCACCTTTAGGTACTCATAGAGTGCCGGGTAGTTACAGATGGAGTATATGGCATCGGCCATGGCATGTATGTCCCAATAATCCACCTTGATGCATTTGTCCAGAATCTCGGCGCATCCGGACTGCTTGGATATGATGGTGGGAACCTCACACTGCATAGCCTCAAGCGGCGAGATACCGAACGGTTCCGATACAGAAGGCATGATATAGACATCACTGGCCTTGAGGCATTCATATACCTGCTTGCCCTTCATGAATCCCGGGAAATGGAACCGGTCTGCGATGCCGCGGTCAGCCGCCATAAGGATCATGGCGTTCATCATATCACCGCTGCCGGCCATGCAGAAACGGATATCATGGGTACGCTTAAGTACCAGCGCTGCGGCCTCCACAAAGTATTCAGGGCCTTTCTGCATAGTGATACGCCCCAGGAAGGTAACCACCTTCTCATGCGGTTTCTTTTGCGGAACTATATCCTGGATCTCCTGCGGCAGAGGCTCCACGGCATTATGCATGGTTGATACCTTACGCGGATCCTGATGGTACTTGTTGATGACCGTCTGGCGGGTAAGCTCACTCACACACATTATGTGGTCAGCATAATCCATACCGTTTTTCTCAATGGCATAAACGGTGGGATTCACATTGCCGCGGCTACGGTCAAAATCAGTAGCGTGGACGTGTATCACCAATGGTTTGCCGCTCACCTGCTTGGCATGTATGCCTGCGGGATAGGTAAGCCAGTCATGTGAATGGATTATGTCAAACTGCTCCGTGCGTGCCACAACACCTGCCACGATTGAGTAGTTGTTTATCTCCTCATGCAGATTATCCGGATATCGGCCAGAGAACTCTATGCAACCCAGATCATTGGTGTACAGATTATTGAAATCAGCATAAATGTGGTCACGGAAACGGTAATAGTCCTCTGAGTCCATCCACGGATACCTTGACCTCAGAACGCTGTTATCAGGATTACGCCATACCACAGGCACGGTGTTCATGCCCACAATCTTCATGAAGCTCTGATCCTCATCGCCCCACGGTTTGGGCAGGCAGAACGTGATATCCACATTCCCCTGATTTGCCAGTCCTCTTGTCAATCCGAAACTGGCTGTTCCCAATCCTCCCAGGATATGGGGCGGGAACTCCCAGCCGAACATCAAAACCCTCATAGCTATCTTTTATTCAAATTCATTAATCATTTTAATGGTACGCAGTATCTCAGCCACATTCATGGCGAATGATACCGCTCCCCTGCCCTTGAACGGCGGGTTTCCGTCAAACAGTTCAGGCAGTGAACCGATGCAGTGCGATGTCATCTCATCCTCATAACCTATCATCTGGCGTTCCACGAAAGAGAGACCGCTATGCTTGAACACCTTGAGGTATGCCTCAAAGTAGAACCCGGCCAGCCAAGGCCATGCCGTACCCTGATGGTAGGCGTAATCACGCTCACGCTGCGGACCCACATAGTTGGGATTGTAACCCATGCTCTTGGGGCTGAGTGAACGCAGTCCCTTGGGGGTAAGCAATTCCTTGGTCACTATGTCCACCACGGCTTTCTGCTGTTTCTGATCCAGCGGTGAGTAATCAAGTGCCACCGCGAATATCTGGTTAGGACGCACACTCCAATCAGGGGCGTCCTTGTCAACAAAGTCATACAGATAGCCGTACTGGTTCAGGAATGTCTTTACAAAAGACTTGCCTACCTGGGCAGCAAGGCTTTCCAGACGCTTTGAGTAATCAGCCTTACCGAACTCACGGGTCAGGTCTGCCACAAACATCAGGGCGTTATACCATAGAGCGTTTATCTCAACCACATAACCGGTACGCGGTATCACCGGAACGCCATTGGCCGTAGAGTTCATCCAGGTCTCAGCCTTCTCCTTACCGTTTATGTGTACCAGCCCGTTGCTGTGCACAAAGAAGTTGTAATGGCGGTTATGACGCAGAAAATCCATCATATCCGTAAGCAGCTTACCGTATCTGTGCCATGCCTGTTCCCTTGACACCTTCTTGGCATATTGCTGGATACACCAGACCGCCCACAGGAATACGTCAGGATGCTCCATCTCATAAATCTGTAGTGTACTGGGGACGCCCTTGATAAAGGCACGTATGGCCTCCTGGGCTGTGTACATGGCACTTTCAAACTCGTCTGTCTCCTTAAGGGCAAGAGTAAGTCCGGGCAATGACACAAACAGGTCACGGGCGCGACATTTGAACCACGGGTAGCCTGCCAGTATGTAATGATGCCCGCCAACCTTGTTATGGAACTGGTGCGCGGCGTTCTTAAGGCAGTGGTAGAAATTATCACGCGGGGTACGCTCATTGGCCTCAACGGTAAAAGTACGCTTGAGACCTTTAGTCTTTACTTCCGATAAGCCCGCGGAGAATACTATGCTCTCACCCTTATTAATAGGCATCTCAAAATAGCCGGGCACATAAAGATCCTCATTGAAATCATATCCGCGCTCCAGCTCCTTGGAGTACTCGAACTTGCGGTACCAGTCAGGACGGAACACAAACTCATTCTCCTTACTGAACTGCATGAACAGTTCCGGATAACCCGGATACATTGAGGTAGCTATGCCGTTCTCCACCTGGCGATACTCACGGCTGGCATTACTGTTCTCATGAGTAAACTGACGCACGCTGCGGAATGCCAGGAATGGCTGGAAACGCAGTGTTGTCTCAGAGTGTGCATCGAGCAGTGTATATCGTATAAGTATGCGGTTCTCATTATGCTCAAACAGCTTTTCTTTCTTGAGCAGCACACCGCCCACACGATATATGGTGGTAGGAACCTTGTCACAGTTGAATTCCCTTATATACTTGTGTCCCCTGGGGCTGAAATTGTATCCCCAGTACTGGTGCAATCCCAGATTGAATGCTGCTCCATGCTGAATGACCGTTTCATCAAGAGAGGAGATAAGTACGTGATTCTCATTATCAAGTTCAGGAAGCGGAACCACCAGCAGACCGTGGTACTTGCGTGTATTGCAGTCAACTATGGTAGTGCAGTGATATGCGCCTGAACGGTTGGTACGCAGAATCTCCCTTGGAAGTGTCTCTTCCAGATTGGTCATTAATGTCTTTTCAAAACGCAGATAACTCATTTGTTTTGTATATAATCTTGTTTATTATACGCTGATTCTGCAAATAAATGCAAAATAATAGTCCCTGTTCAAAATTAGATTACACAAATATAAACACAAAAAGCATAAATTAGGTAAATTTGCACCACAAAAATTCAGTTAGCCGACAAAATAACGACAATATGAACAGGATTGTATCCAAACAACAGTTTTCAGAGAACGTTTTCAAGTTTGAGGTAGAGGCCCCTCTAATTGCGAAATCACGCAGGGCAGGTCACTTCGTAATCATCCGCATCGGTGAGAAAGGTGAGCGAATTCCGCTTACAATTGCAGACTCCGACGTAAAGCGCGGCACCATCACACTGGTAGTTCAGCGCATAGGTCTTTCCACCAACCGTCTCTGCAAGCTGGAGGCTGGCGATATGATCACTGACGTGGTAGGTCCTCTGGGCCAGGCCACCCATATTGAGAAGTTCGGAACCGTGCTCTGCGCCGGCGGCGGTGTAGGTACAGCTCCCATGCTCCCCATCATCAAGGCTCTTAAGGAGGCCGGCAATAAGGTTATCGCCGTGCTGGCAGGCCGCACCAAGGAGCTCATCATACTTGAGGATGAGGTACGCAAGTATGCTGATGAGACCATCATCATGACCGATGACGGTTCATACGGCAACAAGGGCGTTGTAACTGTTGGTATGGAAGAGGTAATCAACCGCGAGAAGGTTGACAAGTGCTTTGCCATCGGCCCTGCCATCATGATGAAGTTCTGCTGTCTGCTGACACAGAAATACAACATCTCAACTGACGTATCACTCAACACCATCATGGTGGACGGTACCGGTATGTGTGGTGCCTGCCGTGTAAGCGTAGGCGGCAAGACCAAGTTCGTATGCGTGGATGGCCCTGAGTTTGACGGCCACGAGGTTGACTGGGACGGCATGATGAAGCGTATGGGTGCCTTCAAGGAGACCGAGCGTGAGGAGATGAAGAAACTTGAGGAGTCAGTTGCTGCTGCCGCTCCCGCTGCTGAGAAGGCTGCTTGCAGCTGCGGCAGTAAGGCTAAGGCTGAGGTTGAGCCCATCGAGGTTCTGACCGACCGCAACGCGCAGTGGAGAGTTGACCTGCGCGCCACCATGAAGCCCAAGGACCGTACCGCCATCGAGCGCTGCGTGATGAACGAGCTGGCACCTGACTACCGTCGTCACAGCCGCAAGGAGGAGGTTAACCAGGGTCTTACTGAGGAGCAGGCTCTTCTGGAGGCCAAGCGCTGCCTTGACTGCGCAAATCCCTCTTGCATGGAAGGCTGCCCCGTAAACATCGAGATTCCTTCATTCATCAAGAATATAGAGCGCGGCAACTACCTGGCTGCAGCCAAGGTGCTAAAGCACACCAGCGCCCTGCCCGCCGTCTGCGGCCGCGTATGCCCGCAGGAGAAGCAGTGCGAGAGCAAGTGCATACACCTCAAGATGGGCAAGAAACCTGTTGCCATAGGTTACCTGGAGCGTTTCGCTGCCGATTACGAGCGTGAGAGCGGTAATATCTCAGTACCCGAGGTTGCAGCACCTAACGGCAAGAAGATAGCAGTCATCGGCTCAGGTCCTTCCGGTCTGTCATTCGCAGGCGATATGGCCAAGTTCGGTTATGACGTAACGGTATTTGAGGCCCTGCATGAGATTGGCGGTGTGCTCAAGTATGGTATCCCCGAGTTCCGTCTGCCCAACAAGATTGTTGACGTGGAGATTGAGAACCTGCAGAAAATGGGTGTCAAGTTCGTAAAGGACTGCATCGTAGGCAAGACCATCAAGGTTAGCGAGCTTGAGCAGGAGGGTTACAAGGGCATATTCGTAGGCTCAGGTGCCGGTCTGCCCAACTTCATGAACATTGAGGGTGAGAACCTTATCAATATAATGTCATCAAACGAGTACCTTACCCGCGTCAACCTGATGGATGCCGCAAGCAAGGAGTCCGATACCCCTGTAACATTCGGTAAGAAGATGATGATAGTAGGTGGCGGTAACACCGCTATGGACTCTGTCCGCACCGCACTGCGTCTGGGTGCCGAGCGCGCCATGATCGTTTACCGTCGTTCAGAGGAGGAGATGCCCGCCCGTTTGGAGGAGGTCAAGCACGCCAAGGAGGAGGGTGTAGAGTTTATGACCCTGCACAACCCCATCCGCTACATCGGCGACGAGAACGGCCGCGTAAAGCAGGCTGTCCTTGAGAAGATGGAGCTTGGTGAGCCCGATGCAAGCGGCCGCCGCAGCCCGGTTCCCACCGGCGAGACCATCACAATCGATGTAGATATGGTAATAGTAGCAGTTGGCGTATCCCCCAACCCCATAGTTCCCAAGTCAATCGAGGGCTTGGAGCTGGGCCGCAAGAACACCATCGCCGTAAACGACAACATGCAGTCATCAATACCTACCATCTTTGCAGGTGGTGATATTGTACGCGGCGGTGCTACTGTAATCCTTGCTATGGGTGACGGACGCCGCGCTGCCGCCTCGATGCACGCTTCGCTTGCAAATTGAAAATTGAGAATTGAAAATTGAAAATTGAAAAAAAAGGGTTCGGAAATCTCCGAACTCTTTTTTAATGTCGCGGGCTTTCACGCAGGTTCTGCGTATTAATTTTCAATTTTCAATTCTCAATTTTCAATTTATTTAAGGAAAGCAAAGAATACCGCTATTACCAGAAATATAAAGGATACCAAATGATTCCAATGGAGGCTTTGGGTTTTGAAGCAGAAAGCCAGAATAAGAGAGAACACAATCAGCGAGATGCACTCCTGAATCACCTTAAGCTGAACCAGATTGAACGGACCGCCGGTGATATCGGAACCAATGCGGTTAGCCGGAATCATTACGCAATACTCAAAGAAAGCCACGCCCCAAGAGGCCAGGATAACGAGAATCAACGGCCAGTCCGTGCTCACTTTCATCTCCTGGAGTTTGAGGTTGCCATACCACGCAAATGTCATCAGAACGTTTGAGATCACCAGAAGAAGTATTGTCCAAAGAGCTTTCATATTAAGTTGTATTATCAATTCGGCCGCAAAAGTAGCAAATAGAAGTTCTTCATGTTACTACACAGAGTAAATTTTTATTTATCTTTGACCCGTATGAAACACATCAGACTTACCATATTAGCATTACTGATATGCCTGGGAGCAACGTCACAGACGCTCCAGCAGGGCCGCAATTATTTTTCACAGGGTGACTATGTGAAAGCCAAGCCCATAATGCTCAAGTATCTCAAGCAGAAACCCGATGATGCCAGCCGCAACTACTGGTACGGAATATGCTGCATGGAGACCGGCGAGAAGGAGAAATCCATCCCGTACTTAGAGAAAGCCGCATCAAAGAAGATATACAAAGCCTATCGCGCACTCGGAGAATACTATATGGAGTGTGAAGACTATCAGCCTGCCATAACCAACTTTGAGGCATTTGTAAAAGGCATATCGACAGATAAGGAACTGCACGACACCGCACTTGAGGAACGCTTCACCACAATGGCAGACAGTCTAAGAGTGCTTTTCCGTATGCTGCGCAATGCCACCCGCGTCTGCTTCATAGACAGTTTCCAGGTAGCCAAGAAAGAACTGTTCAGTTCATATATATTGGGAGAATCAACCGGCACACTTGGAAAGACCTCTGATTTCTTTGATAACGCGACTGACGGTGATGCTTTTCTCCCTGAAATGGGACAGAACATCTATTACACACGTCCTGACAGAGACGGACACTATCGTCTTTACACTCAGTTCCGCAGCTTTGACCGTTGGACCGATGAGACGGCACTCAGCGGGCTTGAAACAGACGGCGATATCCGATACCCGTTCATCATGAATGACGGCATCACGATTTATTATGCCGCAAACGGAGGTGAATCAATGGGCGGATTTGACATATTCGTATCACGATACAACAGCGCCACCGGCAAGTTCCTCAAACCTGAGAACATAGGGATGCCTTTCAACTCTGAGGCCAATGACTACCTCTATGTCATAGATGAAGCCAACAATCTGGGTTGGTTTGCCACAGACCGCCGTCAGCCGCAGGACACAGTTTGCATATATGTTTTCATACCCTATCAGGGGAACCCCAAATATAACTATGAGGGCGGTGATACATTGGCGATACATCGTGCCGCACGCCTTCTGTCTATAGCTGAGACGCAAACTGATCTGCGTGAGGTACGCAGTGCCCGTCAGCGTCTTACGCTGCTGCGTTATGAACTTGCAGAGAAGGCTGAGCAAGGTTCATTCTCATTCATGATTGATGACGTAACCACATATAACGAACTGTCTGATTTCCAGAACAAGGATGCCGCACAACTCTTTGAGCGTTGGACTGAGTTGAAGAACCAGTATGAGACCGATGCCGCCAAGCTTGAGAAACAGCGCAACGATTACGCAAACGCATCCAGGCAAGAGAAAGAGCGCATGAGTACCCAACTGCTGGAATTTGAAGATAAAGTGCTGAAAACAGAAAAACAGGTCATCAAAATGGAGAATGATGTCCGGACAGCAGAAATTAACTACCTTAACCGATAGCCTATGAGCACCTACTTTGCCCCATCAGAACTGATAATAAACAGTGACGGATCATGCTTCCATCTGCATCTCAAACCAGAGCAGCTGGCCGATAAAGTGATTCTTGTAGGTGACCCCGGCCGGGTTGATACCATTGCCGCGATGTTTGACAGCGTGGAGTGCACCGTAAGCAACCGCGAGTTCCGTACCGCCACCGGCACATATAAAGGCAAGCGCATTACAGTACAATCCACCGGCATAGGATGTGACAACATAGACATAGTAATGAATGAGCTGGATACCCTGGCCAACATAGACTATGCCACCCGCATGGAAAAGCCCGTGCACCGTACACTCGATATAGTACGCATAGGCACCTGCGGCGGTCTTCAGCCATTCACCCCGCTTGGCACATACCTGTGCTCAGTCAAGAGCATAGGGTTTGACGGCCTGCTCAATTTCTATTCCGGACGTGATGAGGTATGTGACCTGGAGTTTGAGCGTGCCTTCATAGCCCACATGGAGTGGTCTACCAAGAAAGGCGCACCTTACGTAGCCAATGCCAATCCCGACCTGCTTAAGCGCATCATGGCCGGTGATGACAGGATGGTACCAGGAGTTACCATTGCCTGCAACGGATTCTACGGTCCGCAGGGACGCGTACTGCGCGCTCCCATAGCTGACCCCAATCAGAATGCCAAGGTTGAGAGCTTTGAGTACAAGGGCATGAAGATTACCAACTTTGAGATGGAGAGCTCGGCTGTAGCTGGAATGGCCGCCCTTCTGGGACATCGGGCCATGACAGTCTGCATGGTAATTGCCAACCGCTATGCCAAGGAGATGAACACTGACTACAAGCCTCTGATGAAAGAGCTTATTATCCGCATCCTGAAACGCATCTGATTATACAGTGACAGAGATTGACGATACCATCTGTGCAGTAGCGACCCGCCCCGGAGGTGCACTGGGAGTGGTCCGTGTATCGGGCCCCGATGCCATACGCCTTACCGACAGCATATTCCGCTCCGCATCAAAACATCCGCTTGCCAGCGCCCGTCCCTATTCTCTCTGCTACGGACAGATAGTTGACAGCACAGGTTCTGTAATCGATGATGTGCTGGTGAGCGTGTTCCGTGCCCCCCACTCCTTTACCGGACAGGACAGCACCGAGATATCATGCCATGGATCCACCTACATACTCCAAAAGGTTTGTCAGTTGCTCATAAACGCCGGATGCCGTCAGGCCGAGCCGGGCGAGTTCACCCAGCGCGCCTTCCTGAACGGTAAGATGGATCTTAGCCAGGCCGAGGCTGTGGCAGACCTTATTGCATCCACATCGGCCGCATCACACCGTCTGGCCCTGAACCAGATGAAAGGCGGATTCAGCCGTGAGCTGCGCTCCCTGCGTGACCAGCTGCTGCAGTTTACATCACTCATAGAGCTGGAACTGGATTTCAGCGAGGAGGATGTGGAGTTTGCCGACCGTTCACAGCTGGAGCAACTGGCCGCTCAGATAGATGATATCATAACCCGTCTGGCCCAATCGTTCAGCACAGGCGATGCCATAAGAAACGGAGTGCCCGTAGCAATCATCGGCCAGACCAACACCGGCAAGAGCACCCTCCTGAACCAGCTGCTGCATGATGACCGCGCGCTGGTAAGCGATATCCAGGGTACCACCCGTGACAGCATCGAGGACACCACCACCATTGGCGGCGTGCTGTTCCGCTTTATCGATACCGCCGGCATACGCCAGACCACCGATACCGTAGAGTCCATGGGTATAGAGCGCTCCTACCGCAAGGCCCGCGAGGCCAGCATCATACTCTGGATGACCGATGAGGCCCACCCCGCAGATGCAGAGACAGAGAAGACCATAGGCGAGCTTTCAGAAGGAAAGCATCTGATAAAGGTCCACAACAAATGCGATGATGCCTATGCCCTGCCCCAGCCCACAGATACGGACGTGTGGATATCGGCCAAATACGGATATGGACTTGAGCAGTTGAATGACCTTCTGGTCAAGGCCGCCGCTATCCCGGAAATCAGTGAGCAGGATGTGATTGTAACCAACATGCGTCATTACGAATCCTTAATCAAGGCACAGGAGTGCATACGCCGCGTCCGCCAGGGCCTCCGTGACCGCATATCGGGCGATTTCCTGAGTCAGGACATCCGCCAGTGCATCCACCACCTCTCCACCATCACCGGCGACATCACCACCGACCAGATCCTGGGCAACATCTTCAGCCACTTCTGCATCGGGAAATAGCTGAATATTAATGATTCCTACTATTATTTATCTATTACGAAAAGAAAAATGGAAGTTCCTATTGTGCTTCATTGTGCTTGACAAAGAAGGGTCACTCTATCACCACAGCGTCACCATCAATGATGTAGATACCGGGAGCAAGAAACTCAGATTCTATTTTGCGGCCTGACAGGTCGTAGATGGCTTTCTCATCAGAGTCCGGCATCATTATCATATCCACGCCATCCTCTATTCCAAAGTACGCATCCATCTCATGGAAACGGGCCTCATACCACTCCTCTACCAGTCGAATCTCACGTGTAAGGTCATTTACATATTTAGGTCTGCTTTTCTGGTCATCAAAATAAGTGACCATTCTTTGCCATGCCCCGCTCTCTATGAAAAGATCACGGTATTTTTCAAGTTTTGCCTTTACTGATTCTATAGAAAACGCACCTTTACGTCCCTCAATCCAGCGATTTCTTAGAATTTCCTTGTATTCAGCATCACCTATTACGGCCGAAATCGGATAAAAAGCATTACTGCTTATATTTTTTACTGCCCAGGCAGAGTAATTGCCATCATAATATCCTCCATCAAATTTTCCGCCCAGACTGGTATCAAGATCCCAAGGAATAAGAATAAAACGACGCCTATCCGCCTCTGTCGGAAGCGGATCATCGATATCCTTAGTTATGTTACGGATTGAGAGATAATGGTTTTTGTTACCCCAATTGTCACCGATGGAAAGAGCCATTATCAGAATCTGATAATCTGCCAGATTCTCCAAATAGAAATATTTCTTTACATATTCAGCACTCTTACCATTGGCGAATGCATCCTGTAACGGCTCCCAAGCTTCAAGGCAGCCATATTCATCAGGATAAGTCAGTTCCCATGCATTATGCCATGAAACTACACACGCCGTTGAGTCTTCATTATAGCCGGGCTTTTCCTGAGGATTGATATCCGATGTACCGCTTTTGTACAGCACTCCGCGTATCTCCACCGAGCCATCCTTTTCCTCTTTTGCTTTCTTAAGATCCAGCAATTTGCGGTTTATACGGTCATTCAGGCAATAAATTCCATAATATTTGTCATTGATATATACCTCAACAAAATGTCCTATCGTACCATAACGGCCATCATATTGGGTTTCATAAGGAAGTCTTGAGAACTCATTCCATATATCAAAACAGACACGATTGCGCATGCAGATGCGGTCAATAGCCATTCCATCCAGGATCCATGAGGAACATGACCTTATACCCAAAAGCGTTGTATCAACCTCCTCACTATAATCTGCCGAACGCAGTTTCATGTTGAAAGAAGGTTTCATCATATAATTTGAGGCTGTAGCTCCACGAGACTTAAACACGGCAGGCATCTCTATGACCGAGCCGTCAACATCAGTCAACTGCATCATTCCATTCAGGTATTCAGTCATACCTTTCTTGAATTTGCCGTTAAAACTGACGCGCAGCACCGGCAAGGCTGCGGTTTGGGCCGATATAAGGTTTATTCCCGACTGGAAAGGCAATAACAGAGCAATTACAATCGATAACAGAATCTTCCTGCTAACTGTTCTGTATGAAGTTGGGGTCATCAATAATTCTTTTTACAACTTATCTTTCTGTGATTGCAGTAATAGTTGTGATTTCCTGCAATGTATCCGTAGTATCACCGCTAAGGATAGTATAGACACCATCCTTAACAAGTGCAGCAGAAGAATAAAAGATTGTCTGTGTAGGATACGCCTGTGTCTCAAGCATAGCCACCTCTCCACCATCAGCATCAACAATCTTTACATATCGTTTTATGTCATTGTTAAACTCCAGGCAGAAAAATGCCTGGTTTGACTTTTTAGGTTTATCACACTTGTGGGCAAGGCCAATGACAGTTCCTCCGCTAATAGAGAAACTCTTTACATCAAAAGCTGCTTCGGCCCCCTGAGGACCGCATGCGCATATAAAACCGTCATTGATATGAATAGAACTTTTTGAATCAGTCCCGTCATTCGTAAGACTTGATGTAAAGGTAAATCCTCCATTGACAGTCAGGTCCTTACCAATCTTTAAGGGATCGTCATAGGTTGCAATATAGTTTCTGCCACCGTTTATGAACAGCTTCTCTGTTGCAGCCAGGCCAACGGCGCCATTATGCCCTATTGACTTAATGCATATCTTACCTCCGTTTACATTGATGTTTGTAGCCAGGACCGCACGTGCACCTAACTCCGCGGTTTTGGGGAAAGAGGCATCGGTAAGTGTTCCGCTGCAAGTCAAAAGGAAATAGAGATTGCCACCTTCAAAAGTGACGTCGCCACTGGTGTGGATACACTTTCCATCAAACTCTTCATTATAAAAATTCAACGCATAAGGAGTGTTTATTACCAGGTCGCAATTGGCAATAATACTGGAGAGCATTGCACCGCCCTCAAAAGCGGCCACCTTACAAGGATTCTTACTGTCTATACAGATCTTGCCTTTATCAGAGCTGCCGCCCACAAGGAACGCCACACCCTCAAGTTCCGTCACGAATGAAACCGTAGCGCCATCAACTGTTGCAGTAAAACCGTCAAGATTTCCTTTCAACCTGACCTCGTCACCGTCAAAAAGGATTTGTATGGTACGCTGAACCGCAAATGACGTATCCTTGTTAACCGTATATTCATTGACAGGAGCATAGCGCGTGTCAAAATCAAAATACATCTTAAGACTGTCCGGAATGAAAGCCGGAGTAGGATAAATACCTATATGTCCGGTCTTGACCTCCTTTATGTCATCTATATCATACTCATGCTCTCCGTCATCACGGACAACAGTCATGTTTTTTTCATTGTAATTGATAGCTGTAACGCCTTCAACCATCTCCCGATCAACACGTCCCTGCATGGTAACCTTGCTATCCTCATGCTTTGACGTTACGTCATTGCCTATTACATAAAGCACATCAGGAGTGACGGCCTTTTCCTTTATATACTCTTCCTCATTATATTCATCATGGGGAGTCCACTTGTCAGATTCCATTTTCTCGTTGAAAATGGCATAGTTGACCTCAAGGAATGCAATCATTGAATCCACCTCCTCATGAGGGGTGTCAGTTATCTTGACATTACCTTTTTTGTATGTCGGAGCCCAACGGGCCTTCTCCCTCTCCCATGCTCCAGAGGAGACGAACAGATCGGCATATTTCTCCATCAGAGCCCTGATATTATCAAGTGACAGTTCATGGGTAGAGAGATATTGCCAACGGTTGTTCATTTTGGTGGCAAAGTCATCGGGACGTTCCTTTTTGGTCTTGAATACATGGATCAGATGGTGATATCCGAGTTTCTCGCCCCATGCCATCTGTTTGGAATCCCTTGAAGCCACGCTACCTCCGGCCATACGGCCTATGGAACCATCCAGGTCCCAGAGCGTGAACAGGAACTTCTCTTCCTTGTCAATGTTACGCACACTCAGATAATAGTTTTTCTTTTGATTGTCAATCAACTGGAATGCCTGGATGAAAAGCATGAAGTCAATAACATTATCCTCATAGAGCCAATCCTTGTATGTGGTCTTGAACTCCTTAGTATCAAAGAAATCTATCAGGTCACAGATAGGATTGAAAAATGCCTGGGTAACAGTGTCATCAGGATATTTCTGTTCCCATCCGTAGGAATCCTTAGAGGCTTTATATGGCCAAAGAAATGAGTCATTTGCTGGTACGGAATCATAACCTCCAAGATATGTCTCACTGCATTCCCAGTTTGCTTTCCAAAGCAGTCCACGCTTAACCTCAGGCTCTGAATCCGTAGCCTCTTTGGTCTTTTTTAGATTCAGTTTCTTACGGTCAATCTTATCCGTAAAGCAATACATGCCATAATAAGCTCCGTTTATGAATACTTCTACGAACTCACCCTGCGTACCGTTGCACTGATACTGGTTATCAGTCTCATACGGCAGTTTGTCAACAGCGGTCCATAAATCCATAAGCACGCGGTTGCGCATACGGCTAAAATCAAGATACTCGGCCGATAATATCCAGTCATCATCCTTACGGTAGCCCAAGAGATGGGCATCCTGGCTCTCACCGTCCTTGACCAACTCTATATTAAGACTCTGCTTAGGCTGTGAACCGGTTGTAGCGCCTCTGAGACGGGTTCTGATTTCAGAACTGAAACTTGCCAATCCTTCCATCTGGGAGTCCTTGAGTTTTGTTCGGCATCGTGCATCAATGACACTCACATGGCCTGGGAACTTTTTTTCGTGCCCCTCTGTACCTTTGGTCATGCTGTAGGTCCTGACCATCTCTTTTAAGGGACAGTCTATGACAAAAAAAGGCAAAGTGCTGAACACAAGTGTCCACTGTCTGCTTTCATCATTCTCAATTGTCAGTTCATTCACAGCATTCATCATCCAGCTGGTGGCTACCAGATTACCCTTTATGCCATTTTCAAGAACCGCGCCATTAAACTTAACGTTGCTGAACCTGTTTTCATCCCAGCGTAAAGTCCCTTTAAAGGTGCTGCCTACACCAGGTTCTATTGTAGCGTATATAGTGCTTGCAGCCGTATCAGCCACAAGTGGCACCTCGTTAAGCCACAACCCGCAGTTGCGCTGTGCAGTCAAAGCAAGGTTTGAAAGCAGTATAACACCTGTTATGACCAATAGCCTTTTCATTTGGTTGTCTCTTTTGATTTCTTGCTGCCAAGCGTTATGAATTTCTCTTCTATTTTCTCCAGATATTGTTCTTCCATAGAGAATTCATATTCAACTACAGGCATATCGTTGAAAGAGTCCTTGTAACTGAGTATCTTGTAACTGTTGCCCACCTGAATCTGGTCATTGGTGAAGAACAGACAGAGTACATCATACGTATTGGGTGTAGGGAACTGAGTGATTATATTACCATCGGCATCGGCCACGGCTACACCACTGCAATATGTCTTGGGCAGATAGAAACATACACTGGCCTGAGTGCAATCTCCATGTGGCGTACAGCTACGTGAACCTACGCCTGTTATTTCACCGCCATATATCTCAAATGTCTTGCCGTCAGTATCCACGCCCATCTGCGCATCCCATGAACCCACTGCATACAGTTTGCCTGCATACATTTTCAGGTTACCGGCATCAAGGCCGTCGTTCTCAGCACTGCATATCAGAATATCACCACCATTGATTACGCAACCCGAACAGTTCAAACCGTCATCAGTACAATAAGAACGTATCTTACCGCCATTTATCTCAGTCTGTCTCTTTGATTCCAGGCCCTCTGCAGCACCTCCGCCGGAACCTCTGACATAGATGTTACCTGAGTTGATGGTAAGTTTATTTATACACTTTATGCACTTGGGCGATGCCGATGCACCCACCTTGTGACCATGACCGTCTTCCTCTTTTTCATCGGGAATACGTCTTCCGGTTGTGCGAACATAAATATCGGCATTGGCAATGGTAAGGCTGCCGTTATAATATTTCTTTGTCTTTTCATTGACGGTAACCTCCAGATAGTGACCGGCGCTGATACCCTTGCCGCCTGTTCCGGTTGAAAGGCAGTATATCTCACCTCCGGCAATATCCATATCCCAGTTACTCTTTATTCCGCAGCATGAACTGTAATCCTCTTCTTCATCATCCCAAGCCACTTCACCCGTCGTGATAGTCTTTATCACACCGCCTCTTATCCACAACAATGAGTCAGAAGTGACTCCCTTGCCGGCCGCACCGCTGCAATAGGCTCTGAGCACGCCACCTCCAATGATTACGTTTTCCTGACCGTAAACTGCCTTACCCTTCTCTGCATTGGCATCCACATGGATAAAACCACCCATCATATGAATGTATTTGTCCGATGCTATACCGCACTTTTTGTTGGCAGTAATATAGAGCTGCCCCAGGCCGGATATGCAGATCTTTCCCTCGGCAAAAATACAGCCACGCTGATCCTCACCCTTAACTTTGGTATATTTTTCACCGTCACAAAGCTTATTGACGGTATTTTCAGGGAGTTCAATGAACAGACGCTTTTTAAGCTGGCTGTTGATGACAGGGCCGGTAGGATTGGTAAGGTTAACCCCATTAAGAACTATGCAGGCTTTGCGCTCACTGTACAGTTTAAAACAGGCATCACTGCTGATTCCCGATAATATGTACTTTAACTTAGCGGCTGTAGTCTCAATTGTCAGATGTGCACCTTGTATTGTCAGGTTAAGGGAATCAATGTCACCTGTTACGGAAACACTATCCTCAGAATAGGCGATATAGACAGTTTTATCCCATGTGCTGTGTTCAACGAAATCATCATATTGCACACTTGCAGGATCTGTCTCTAAAGGTTCTCTCCTTACACGCTCCTTATCTGATTCCTCAAAAGCTATGTCATAGTCAAAATCTGCCCAATAGTTCTGCGGCAACAGCTTGGCACGCCACGGATCCATCTCCCTGAACCCCATTGAACCAACAGAAGGCACATCAAACGTATATGAGTTATTATCACTCCATACAGTCAGGCTGTCCGGTCCGTAAGTAATCTCACCAACGTTGCTGAAAACGCGCACCCTGTTATAACTGCCATAAGCCTCATTCAAATAAATGTTCTGTTGTGCCTTAATGTTGTCCACGACAAGCAACGCACAGAATGCCACCAACAAACAGATTCTTTTCTGCATGGCTTATTGAACAAGGAACTTAATGGAACTATTGCCTGCCTTAAGGAGATAAGTACCTTTGGGCAGCCCGTTTATATTGATACTGATTTGGCCATCCGCATTATCCGGCACAGGAATTGATGAGCGTCCGCCGGCATCATATACAGCTATCTTCTCTGCACTGACTCCGGCTATTGTAAGCCTTCCTCCCTCTATCCATATCCGGGCTTTTTCCGCATTAATCGGAATCACGGCATCACCATCCTCAACATCTGCAAAATTCCATGACACTACATCCGAAAAATCCCACTGCCCTACTGTACCTTCAATTGAGGACAAGGTTATCGTCTTGTCTCCAAACGTCATTGTCGGTTCCTTGGCCAGACTACAAACTATTTCCGTACTGTCTGTGAGATGTATTAAAAGTGATAGATTGGCAAAGCAGGGCATGCACCCCAGCATTGTCAACAGCATTGAACAAAAAATCTTTTGTTTCATTCAGTTAATTGGTTTTAAGAACTATCCCTAATATATTCAAAGTTGCAAAGTTAGTTATTATATTTATAATATAATCAATGGAATAGGAAATCATTTAAAATGCAGATTGATTTTCCCTTTGTTTCCGATGAGAATACAAAGAAAACAGCATGTTTTCCTGACATCTTGGAAAGCTCAGGCAAACTGGCGGCCATTTCAGTAGGCACAGCCGGCATATCGGCCTTGATTTCAATCTTACCCAGTACCTTACCTCCCTGTGATGCCCAAGGACGGTCAGCCATTATGGTTATGGTTCCGTCAATCCCTTCAGGTATCAGATTCAGGATCAGATCAAGTTCATGGCCAGTAGTCTCGCTGAAATTGAAATACTTGTATCCCACGATTGAGCCGTCAGTATTTTTTACCACAGGATTAGTATTGTTCTCCAATGCATACGGAGCCTTGAACTTACTGTCAGTCCCGTATGACGATGCCACATAAGAGCCTGAGAATATATTATTGGGCCAATCATGGACAGCAGGTTCAGGACCGGTGTACCAGCAGGCTATTCCGGCAGAGTGGCGCTCCAACGGATCAAGCCCATCGAGCGAGAACCCTTCAGAATTATACTCACCTTCCGATATCTCAACCTTGCCGCCCTTACCCTCTTCAACCTTGACGGTAATGGGGGCCACCATAGCCTGACGCGCATATTCATCGGTTCCGGTCTGACGGTGATAGAACACGTACCATTGGCCGTTTATCTCACAGATACTGCCATGGGTATTACCGTCAATGGTTGCCGACGCGATGACGTTTCCCTGCTCATCAACCTCGCGGCCGCGGGCATCAATGATTGTACCGCCATATGTAAAAGGTCCGAGCGGGTTGTCACTGTAAGCGTATGCAAGAGTATAGTTTGACACCGGCAGACCAAACTCACCATCCTTGGTAAAACGGCTGTATATGAAAACGTATTTGTCCTTAATTTTCCTAATGGATGAAGCCTCAAAGAAGCTGAAGATACCATCATCATAACGTCCGGAAATCATATCCTCAACAATCTTGGTACCGGGCTTTACGGTTGCCATTGTGGTGGGGTCAAACTCTGCTGCGAACGAGCGTTCAAAACCCCAGTAGCCATAGACACGGCCATCATCATCAACAAAAACAGCAGGATCAAACGCAAGCACCCCATCCGTCAGGTTAGGATTCTGCTTGCTCCAGTTACACACCTCAAACGGACCATCGGGGCGCGAGCTCTTACAAACCATACCATTACGGCCGCCAGACTGGTTGTTCGGGAACAGATAATATGTTTTTGTACCATCCGGAGCAGTCACCAGAGTCACATCCGGAGCATATAGCACATCGGCAAGCCCCTGACGACTCAAAGGTTCGCCGTTGGCATTCTTGCTTACGCTGAAAATCTCACCGTCATATCGCCAGCATGTAAGATTGTCAACGGCAGCTGACCACACCACGAGTTCACGACCGCAATAGCCGTTTATCATGCTATCGTGTGAGCCATAGATATAAACACGATAGAGCCCGGGATTGTCCGGATCCTCAAAAACATAAGGTTCACCATCCGGAATATGCTCCCAAAGCGGCAGATACGGGTTTCCGGGTGTAGAAACCGTATTCATCTTTGTTTTGTCCATACATGAAACCAAAAGAAACAAGCAACAAAAAACTACATTGAAAAAACTTTTCATACTGACAGATAAACTGATTCCTGTTTTCATACTTTCATATTCAATTAACTTCTATTGAAGGCACGAATATAATGAAATAAAACCACAACACGCACAAGTACACACCAGAATAACAATACAGTCGTCCTAAATCCCCAAAACAATATTTTATATAATATATATTAAAAAAGAGGTTATACTACTTAGTTAAACCAGCTAATAGTTGTAACTTTGCGTCCTCAAACATAAAGTCCTTTTTTAACATTTGAAGTGTCAAACAAGTAAAAACTAAAACAACAAGAAGTGGGTACTATTTCGTTTATAAAATATTACATATCTCTCTTTATGGCATATTGTAAATTCCTGTTTACATTTGTCATATACAAGTTTGCAGACTACCCCAATGAGATAAAATTCGCAGCTTTTGTATCTGCACTTTGCATAATGATCATCATAGTCATGCAGATATCAATTCTCTGGATGTCATGGCTGCAAAAGAGAAAGAGAAGACTCAGGGAACGTATTGAAAAGAAGTTCGGCAAGGGAATGGAATACATAGTTTCTTCAGAGGCATCTGAGATTATGTCCGAAAAAGAAATCCAGAAAGTTTTTGAACTGGATGACGAAGACCTTGAAGGACCGCTGCTGAAGACCAACCGTGAAAAGCGCATGTTCGTTGAAGTATTCTACCTTTACTTCATATCCAAGAGATCAGAACTCTCCCATACAGAAAACACCCATACCATGCTATACATGTTCAACATTCCTGAATATCTTGAAAAAGAGGTCAGCCTTGGAAGCATGAAACACAAAGTAAACGCCTTGAGCTACATGCGTACTCTCAAGCTGTCCATCAGCCCATGGGTAATCAACAAGCTTTTGAACTCAAGATACATGAGAGTAAAGAGACTGGCCATGTATTCAAACATCATGTCCAGTTCTGACAGCGCATTGGATTATTTTGAGACAGACTTCTTTGACAACAACTGCTGCATCAAAGACGAGATAGAATTAGGTTTTTCACTTCAGAGACGTCGCAAAATGGGTCTGAAACTGCCTAATCTTGCCCGCTGGGCTCATATCCAGAACAATGAAAAGACCCAGTGCATGTTTGTCCGTCTGATGCGCCGCTTCAATGAGATAGAATACTGCGGACAGCTTAAGGATCTTTACAACCAGACAAAAAAGAAGAAACTCATAGAGGAGATATCCAGGACATGGGGTTATCTTCATTATGTAGAGTGTGAAGATTTGCTGATAGAAGCCCTGCTTACTCAGCCCGACGACACAAAAGTGGCTATCATGCATGCCATGACACGCCTTGCCACCGGAAAAAGCATGAATGCACTTCTTGACGGTTTCAAGAACACCACGAATCCTCATGTGCGTTATGAAGCTTTAAGATGCATATATAATTACGGACCTGAAGGACGTGCCATGTTTGAGGAATTGGAGAAAAATGCCTCTGACGCGGATAAAAAGTTCTTCAGCTTTTTCCATAATCCCATTACCCTTGAAAAGATACGTCTTGACAAGGAGCAGGCTTATCATCCATCAGTAGAGACAGTTTTCAACGGATAAAAAAGACAAGAAGATATGTGGTTAACGATATATTATATATTCTGTTATCTAGTCTTTGCATACACCATACTGCTTATAGTCGGATACGTCTGGCTGGTGTTTATGAGCAGACTGGCCCAGAAACAGCTCGATATCAATCTGCCTGACGACGATACAATAAAATATCTCATGCAGGGATCACCGCTTACACCTGCAGTTTCAATAATAGCACCTGCCTACAATGAGGAGGTTACCATTATTGATAGCGTCAACTCAATAATGCAGATAGACTATCCTGATTATGAGATAATCATTGTGAACGATGAAAGTACCGACCGCACCATGGAACTGCTCATTGAAGAGTACAAGCTGGTTGAGGTCCCGTACGATATCGCCATGAGGGTGCAGTCCAAGCCCATCAAACGGGTACTTAAATCAACTGATGAGCGTTACAGCAAACTGATAGTAGTTGACAAGGTTCACGGCGGACGTAAAGCCGATGGTTCAAATGCCGGAATCAACGTATGCAGTAACAAATACTTTGTATGTACTGATGTGGACTGCATCATTGAGCCTATGGCTCTTTACAGAATGATGTGGTTCGTTATCAACAGCCACAAGCCGATGATTGGCGTTGGTGCTACCATGCTTATGAGTAACGGTTGTATCGTTGAAGACGGAAAGGTGGCAGAGGCACATGTCCCCAATACCATTATCCCCATGTTTCAGCAGTTGGAGTATCTGCGTTCATTCCTCATAAGTAAGCTTGGCTGGTCACGCATCAATGCCTTGCCTAACATATCCGGTGGTTTTGGTCTGTTTGACACTGACGTAGCTGTAAAATCAGGAGGATATGACCCTATGAGTATGGCTGAGGACGTAGATATGCTGCTTCGTATGGTTACATACATGAAAAACAGCGGTCAGGACTTCCAGTTGGCACTTGTTCCCAAGGTCTGCTGTTGGACGGAGGGTCCCGGTTCTTTGAAACAGCTTGTACGTCAGCGTACCAGATGGGCCCGTGGTCTTTTTGAGATTGTATCAAATCACCGCAAACTGTTTTTCAATCCTCACTATGGTCCGATAGGTGCCCTCACCTTACCCTATCTGTTCCTCTTTGAGTTCATCGCCCCGTTATTTGAAATAGTAGGTTTCCTGTTTATGATTTGGCTGACACTTACAGGAGGTGTTAACTGGAGCGCAGCTTTCATTATATTTGGAATGATTTATATTTTCTCAGTGTTCATATCCTTCTTTGTGCTTTACTTTGATTACAAGCTTAAAGCCGTTAACTGGAAACACACCAAATCCAGCTATTTGAAATTAATGATTGCCACGCTTCTTGAGCCGTTCATATATCACCCGATAATAACCTATTGCTCAAATGTGGGCTACTGGCGATTCATTGCAAACACAACCGCCGTATGGACGCCTATCCAGCGTAAGGGTGTTAAAAAGAGATAGAGATGAGAATAAGAAACGTCATATTAACAGCCTTTATCATGTTATTCTCCCTGACAGGAGAGTTGCATGCAACCCGTGAGATAAAGCATCTGCCGCGATATTACATATATCGTATTGAAGGCTATGTCAACTCAAACGCCTGGAACTCCGCCAAGCGAGAGATTGATTCCGGATTGGAGGATTATCCTGATGACCCTGACCTGCGTTATTACAATGGCCGGTATTACTACGTCATCGGCGATATGAATGAGGCGCGTTATAATCTGGTCCGTGCCACTCAGGCAAATGACCAGCATTATAGAGCCAAGAGAATTCTGGTTGACATTGAAGATAATCTGGAACACTACTCCAGTGCCATCTGCTATATCAACGAACTGCTTGAGTTCCAACCATATGACAGAGACCTGTGGCGCCGTAAGATAGGTTTGTACCGAAAGCTGGGAAATGACGTGGAAGCGGATGCCGCTCTTGAACGTCTGGCACATATCTATCCGAATGATTCTCTGGTATTATCTGATGTAAGACGTCGTAATTATGAGAATTGGGACAACATAATCAAGAAGAGTTCGCTTAGTGAAGCGGCCGACAATCTGGAGCGATGGATTGACAAAGACCCCAATCAGCGTGAATATTATCTCGAACTGGCTTCAACGTATGAAAAGATGGGTGAGTTTGAGAAGGCTATCGGCGCAGCAAACAGAGGTCTCAACCGTTTCCCGAATGATCCGGAACTGATCAACAAAGTAGCAGGTATAATGTCGGAACTTGGTCTTTACGCCCAGGCATTGAACTTTGTAAAGAACAAGAGGACTGGCAATTATGCATATAACACTCTTCTGTATGATGTGGCAAATGACGCACGTATGAATGATCCCTATGAAGCCAACGGACGTCTGTATGCAGCCACAAAGAATCGTGAGGCATTGAATTATATGATCAATGCGTCACTCACAAGAGGCTATTATGATGACGCCATATTCTACGTCAATGAAGCCATTAAGCGGGATGGGCGCACTCCGGCGCTTTTAATGAAATTATATACTGCCGAGAAACAGGCAGGCAATGAGAAGGCCTGCTTAAGGATTCTGACTGAACTATACGAGATGAATCCTGAGGATGAAGATCTCGTGGAGGCTTACGCCAACATGATGCTTCAGCTCTCCGATTATGATTTTTCCACGCAGCAATGGGATGAAGCTTACGTTCATTTGGATAAATTGCTAGAAATCCTGCCTGATACCGCCGAAGCATGGCCAGCCGTAGTCTCACGTCAGATAATGGTATTAGGGCATCTCAACCGTCTTACTGAGGCGCGTCGTCTGTTTGTCCAGTCTGCAAGACGCAGCCCGGCCAACCGCAAGCGTTTTGCATCGGCATATGAGGATATCATAGCCGTTCGCCTCAAATACCTGATTGAAGAAGAAGAGTACGTCAAAGCCTACAACGAGGCCGTATCTTTGCTTGAAGTGATACCTGACAGTGAAGTGGCATTACGTTGCCTCATCAACATGAGCCAGACGCTGAAATATGACGACGAGTTCCACCGGTACGCTGAGTTGGGATATAATCTTTATCCTGAAGTGCCGTATTTCATTGTCAAGCAAGCTATTTCATTACAGGAACAGGGCAGGAATACAGAAGCCCTGGCATTATTGGATCCGCGTAACAACAGCGATGAATATGCAAACCCGCAACTCACGGCCGCATATTCAGGAATAAGCCAGGAATGGGCTACCCATCTTATGGAAAACAAGATGCCGGACATTGCCATGGAGGTGATAGACAGCGCATTGATACATGATTCAAACAACCGCGAGCTCCTTTATACCAAAGGCTTGATTTATGAATCACGCAAGATGTATGAGAAGGCATACAAGTATCAGATGCGCTACTACGAACCAAGCAATGCAGAACAGGAGGATTTCATTCAGCACATGCGTTATCTCGCTTTCCGTAGTTACAGAAACAGGGTAGATGCTTCATATACACATGCATTCTTTGACACCCACAGTGAATCATTATCCACAATCGGTCACCTATATTCTGTAGCTACACTCAGCTATTCCAGAATAGCTGAACGTAACACATACACAGGGCAGATAAGCTATAAAGGTATCGACGGCTATCATGAGGGTGACGAAAATGAATCCGGAGGAATAGGTCTGGAGTTCATGGCACAATGGGAACATGAGTTCGGTGGCAACTGGACCGGAATGGCAAACATTGCAGCTTCCACACGCTATTTCAACAAGTACAGCGCCAATCTGTCTGTCTCTTACGCCGCTCCACAAAACTGGACTCCTTCACTGCGCTTAGGTTATCGGCGTACTCCGCCCACATACCTTTATCTTGGAGGGAACTATTTAGGACAATCCACCAAGGATGAGTTCAACATATACATCCTTACTCCCTCCGTGATAAAATCCTGGGAGAGGATCAGTCTTATAGCCAGTACGGATCTGACACTGATGGTAAGCAATCTGTACTACAACGTAGGATTAAAAGGCAAATTCCTGTTTAACAATGACAACATATCATCCATAACCCTGCTTACCGGTTTTGGCTCATTCCCGGAATTGACATTCTTTGAACAGACGGCACTACGCAATCTTTCACACACGAATGCAATGGTAGGCTTTGACATTCAGTATCTCTGCTCGCGCCAGTTGTGCCTTGGTCTTACTGGCACCTGGAACACGTGCTACAACCCCTACCGTATGAAAGACGGTTCATGGGTTGACTCTTACAGGAACATATATGCGTTGACACTTCAGGCCCATATAGCTTTTTAACCGTTTAATCACCTGATCAATGATAAACCCCGCTTATATAATGCTTTTCTTAAGTGCATTCGCGCTCTACAAGTGCGATGATGCTTCAGGACGGCAAGACGATTCCTCTCCATTTGAGTATC
The DNA here is from genome assembly GCA_902763885.1 of uncultured Bacteroidales bacterium. Taxonomy (GTDB): domain Bacteria; phylum Bacteroidota; class Bacteroidia; order Bacteroidales; family Bacteroidaceae; genus Colenecus. Next base: position 52,946 of record CACWTU010000010.1, read on the forward strand.
GTGAGGTTTATCTGCCGGAACTCCCCTTTGATGAGGGACATGACCTGCACATGAACAATGTGGACCGTGACTGGGGCATCTGGGGACACAATCTCTCCAAGGTGCTTCCCAAGAATGCTTCACAGTCAGTATATGCCAAATCAGGAAACAGCGTAAACAGCGACCAGTTCTGTTTCTCATCCGATGCACTGTTCAAATACATTGAGGATTATATCACTGACAACTATGGCCGCGACAAGACGGTAAGATTTGCCATATTGCCCAATGACAACTCCATAGTATGCCTGTGCGACCGTTGTGTAGAAAATGGAAACAAAGCAGGTGATGCATCAGGAGCCGTCTATTCACTGTTGGAGCGTCTGACGGAACGGTTCCCTGAACATATCTTCTTTTCATCATATTACCGCACCACCTCTAACCTGCCCCACCATAAACTACCGGACAATGCAGGCGTACTGATAAGCGCCATGTCATATCCGCTTTCTCCCGTACATACTGCCCAGGAAGATGCATTTGAAGAACTGTTATTTAAGTGGTCAAAATACTCCAAGCGCATATACATATGGGACTACATGAATAACTTTGATGACTACTTTACCCCAATCCCCGTATTTGATGTCATCCAGCGTAGGCTCCGTCTTTATGCCAGAACAGGTGTAAAAGGCGTTTTCTTCAATGGAAGCGGTACTGACTACAGTACGTTCTTCAGAATCAAGACCCACATAATATCCGCTTTGCTGCGCGATCCTGAAACAGATTGGCGTCCCATACTCAAGGAATTGTGCAATGAGCTGTATCCTGTAACAGGAGAGGCCATCTGCAAGTTCCTGACTCTGCAAGAGGATCTCCTCAAGGAAAAAGGAAAGGCCCTCCCTTTATATGAAGGTGTCAGCAAGGCCTCCAAGATATATCTGCCAGCCGCTGAGTTTGAACAGTTCCATGATGAGCTGATGAGCCTTATCATGCAGATCAAGGACCCTGAGCGTGCTGAGATTCGTAGAATGACCCAGTCCATGATGCTTACCCGCCTTGAGCTGAAACGTATCAACTCCGATACTGTAGGATGCGCCCGTCTGCTTGACGGACTTGATAGACTGAAAAGTCGAGGCATTGTGACATATAGTGAATCCGGAGCAAACATAGACAGTTATATCAAAGAATACCGTTATATGCTTAATCAGGCTAAGGATACCGGTAAGAAGAACCTGCTCAAAGGGGTACGACTTCAGCCTCTAACTGCACTTGATGAAGAGTATAATGATATTTCCATACTCACTGACGGACTTATCGGTCTGCCATCCAATTATCATTGCGGACTCATGTTATCATCGGCCACGCCTGCACTCAGGATTGCCATTCCCTACGTAAAGGGAATAAAACGCATTCGTGTAAGCCTGGCCAAAAACTCAATATATCACATTGCTTTTCCATTAAGCGTATCACTTAGTTCTGAAGAACGTGAGATAGGAAAGGTTACTCCAAAAGCATTGTCAAATAATCTTCAGAGAGCTGTTGTAGAGTTCAACATACCGTCTGATTGCAAGGGAACCCTGGTACTTACCATTGTCCGCAATCAGGAAGAACGGACTATGGCACTCGATGAAATTGAAGGATTTTAATAAAGGAATGAAATGAAAAATAAGTTCACACGCGGACAATTTGTGGTGATGGCATTAATTGTACTCATCTTGTCATCATGCCATAAGAACTTAAAGCCGGCTACCGTCATTGTTGTTGATCCGGTACGCCATTATTACCCTGTTTTACAAGGTGAGATGATGAGTATAGCCTATGAAATGGAAAATACTTCCAGCAATCCGTTGTTTATTCAGGAGATACAGACCACCTGCGGTTGTGTCGTACCGCGTAACCAGCTGCCAATAGTGATACTCCCACATAAATCAAGTGCTGTATTTCTAGCCTTCAACACCATAAAGAACACAGGATACGTCAAACATTTTGTTTACTGCTACGGTAATTTCCAGGACACCACCTGTATTGAGTTGCAGTTTGATACAAACGTAGTTCCTCAGAATGACTATGTCCATGACTATGAGCAGTTGTGGCACGAACAAGCCACAGGAGCTGAGTCTCTGCGTGACTTCGTAGATGGAATGCCCAGCCAGAAAGGTTATTATACAGATACATATATTACTCCTAGAACCAATTTCAATGAAGAGGTTCAGCAGATTGTTGATGAACATTCATTCTGATCAATCATAATAATATAATAAAAGAGCCGGCTCCCATAAATGAGAGCCGGCTCTTTATATATCGATAAATTCAAGGATTCGACTACCGGTTATTTACCAGAGGCGCTTCTTCTGTCTCTCCATTACCATCAATATCATACGCGCTTGTAATCTGTCCTACCACAGTACAAGGATTGCCGGTTTTGACGGTGCTCTTCTTGACCTTCTCCCATACTGCAGCAACATCTGTTGACTTGGTATAGCTGAATACCTCAACGGTAAGGCCATCACCATATTTACCCTTAAGGTCATCAATCATGGCAGCAGTGATATTGCTTACCTTAATTGTTATTCCTTTTGAATCATGAGTAATAGTAATATCAACATCAGCGTATGCCTTTGTATAAGTCTTATAGACTCTGATATCAAAATCATCCTGCTCAACTATATCGTCAAAATCAAGAGGAATATTTATCTCAACAGTCTCAACATCAGCTCTTACATGGATTGATGTCTTGATTTCACTCCACTCCAGATGCTCCTGCTGATGGATGTCAACCTCAACATTATCAGGAATATTGTCAGGCTCACCTACTTCATAATCAACGATTGTACCGTTAACGTGCCAACCGTATCTCATACCAACCTCTTTCACTACATACCAAAGTACATGTGAATTCAGGTAATCGTGACCCAAACCTATCAGATAATTTACATCATCAATCTGTTCCTGAACCTTAGTTGTGCTCTGTCCTTTAGCCTCCAATGTAGCCTTCTTGGCAGTCAAATCAGTCAGCTCATCATCCAGTATATCCTCAACAGCCGGAGCCTCGGCAATTGCCAACTGTGTCTTAAGACCCTTCTTGTCATAAACATAACGGAACAAGCCTATGTTCTCACCTGTTTTCTTGTCTTTCTTGTAATAGTCAAGATCACGGTCGTTATAGTGTCCGTAAGGATAGGCTGTATAAACGCGACCTCTGTTCTTTCCGTCTTTACCTGCAGGACGGCCATAATAGAGAGCTGAACTCTTGTCAGTATAGTCAGGAATTGAGCGGTCTGCACGGATAGAGAAACGGGCGGTTTCCCAACCTTCAAGTTCAGAAACATAGGGCCATGCGTAACCCTTTGTTGCATCAAAATTAAGAGATTGTCCTAAAGCAAAAACCTTTGTTTCAGGCAAGTTAGAACTGGTCTGCTCGTTTCCTTCATAAGAAACTTTTTCACATCCCATCAATGCTACAGCACCTAAAAGAAGCAATGCGATTTTTTTCATAATTCAAATATTATTTTGTCCCTTTTTTATTTCAAAACTCATTTGACGCCGCAAAGGTACAATTAAAAAATGAGTCAGCAAACCGTTTTTATTAAAAACTTATAAACCGAACATATTTTTTCTTCTGAGAATCAAAGTGTTGCCTACACATATCAATTTACCGGAAACAACATCACTCCCACTCTATTGTGGCTGGCGGTTTTGATGAGATATCATAGCAGACGCGGTTCACGCCCTTGACCTTATTGATGATCTCATTGCTGACCCAGTGCATGAACTCATATGGCAGTTCAGCCCAATCAGCTGTCATTGCATCAACACTGGTCACTGCACGCAGAGCCACTGCATTGTCAAAAGTACGCTCATCGCCCATTACGCCTACAGTATGGTCAGCCAAAAGAATTGCTCCGGCCTGCCATATCTTATCGTAGAGTTTCCTCTCACGCAGACCGTTTATGAATATAGCGTCAGCCTCCTGCAGCACAGCCACCTTCTGTGGAGTGATATCACCTATGATACGTACAGCCAGACCGGGACCCGGGAACGGATGGCGGCCTATCAGATGTTCCGGTATACCCAGACGGCGTCCTATGGCACGGACCTCATCCTTGAAAAGCCACTTGAGCGGCTCGCAAAGCCTGAGTCCCATCTTGGCGGGTAGGCCACCCACATTGTGATGACTCTTAATGGTCTTGCCGGTTATGTTAAGGCTCTCAATGCGATCCGGATAGATCGTACCCTGAGCCAACCATTTTGCATCAGTTATCTTGGAGGCCTCGGCATCAAACACCTCAATGAAATCGCGGCCTATTATCTTACGTTTTTTCTCAGGGTCACTCACGCCCTCCAGATCCCTGAAGAACATATCCGATGCATCAACACCCTTTACGTTCAGACCTAAACAGACGTAATCATTAAGTACGTCAGTAAACTCATTCTTACGCAACAGGCCATGGTTTACGAATATGCAGGTCAGGTTCTTGCCTATAGCCTTATTAAGCAGCACTGCGGCTACTGACGAATCAACACCACCGCTGAGACCAAGAACAACCTTATCATTACCAAGTTCAGCCTTGAGTTCACCCACGGTTTTCTCAATAAATGAATCTGAAGTCCACTCCTTACGGCTGCCACAAATACCAATGACAAAATTCTCAAGCAGCAGTTTACCCTGCAGGGAATGAACCACCTCAGGATGGAACTGCACGCCCCAGACACGTTTCTCCGCATTTTCAAAAGCAGCATACTTGACACTGTCAGTTGATGCTGTAACGTGATAGCCGGCCGGTATTGCGGTAATGGAATCACCATGGCTCATCCACACCTGCGAACCCTTGTCAAAACCCTTGAACAGCGGGCAGGCAGGATCAATGTAACCGAGTGAGGCATGACCGTACTCACGAGTACCGGCCTGCTCCACCTTACCACCGTAAGTATAGCTCAGCAACTGTGCACCGTAACAGATACCAAGTACAGGGCACTTTCCTACTATGCCTGTCAGATCAGGGCGGAAAGCGTCATCGGCATATACGCTCAGGGGTGAACCGCTCAGAATAACGCCAATCACATCAGGGTCATCAGCCGGAAAGCTGTTGTAAGGCAATATCTCACAGAATGTATCCAACTCCCTGACCCTGCGGCCGATAAGCTGTGTAGTCTGTGAACCAAAATCCAGTATTATAATCTTTTGCATACAGGTATTGAAGTTTCTCTCAATTTTTCAGGCTGCAAAATTACACAAAAAAAGTGTACCTTTGCAGCGTATGACAAGAAACAGCAACATAACAGTTCCAAAACAGATGCTGCAGAGAAATTTTCTGTTGCGCACGGTACTTTTTGTGTCACTGTTCTCGATGCTGTTCATGTCATTGTACCAGCCCACATTAGCTTATTCAACTACATGGTTCGGCTTCCACTCCTGGAAACAGACAAGCATCACCACTCTGTTTTATGTCGTTGCCATCAGCACTCTTATCTTGAGTAAAATATTGCTGTCAGCTTTCAGCAACAGGCATGATGTGACAGTCCGCAGGATTCTCTTATGGCTTATAGCAGAGTTTATTGTCATAGCAACTGAATACTACTTCTTTACCGTCTTTTTCAAACTCGGCTCCGTTGAAGTTCCTCAGTTATTGCTTAGAATCCCGCTGTGCGTAGCTCTCATACTATGCATCCCCTACTCTATAATATGGTTCTACGCCCAGTACAAGGCAAAGAAAGAGGAACTGGAGTTGTTCAAGATTACGCACAAGCGTGAGATAATGGAGTCAAGCCATCGTTTGATCCAGTTCCGCGACAGCCAGGGCAAACATAAGATGTCCCTCAGTGAGGATTCTATCTTCTACATAGAGTCACAGGACAATTATGTACAGATTTTTTACAATCTGGAAGGCAAACTCTCAAGCTATCTGCTACGCAGTACATCACAAAAGATCGAGGAGGACCTGACAGACACATCAATCATACGCTGCCGCAGGTCATTCCTGGTCAACACCTCCAAGATTGTCCATTGGGGCAAGGAACACAGCCACTTTATCATAACGCTTGACCATCCGTCAGGCAAAGCCATAACAGTCACTCCAGCCTATTACCGGGCCATTCTCACCCAACTTGACAGGCGGTCATTATAAAACAATCCGGTATTCTTATGTTGTCAAGGTTTTTTCTCAGATGGAGAATCCTTGAACACTATTGCGAACAGGATGGTGACCAGCAGCATATATACCGCAAACACATACCAGGCGGAGCTCCAGTCCGGAACGGCAGCCTTGAATACATAATGATCCATTACGGAACCTGCACATATCATACCGATGGTTGCACCGAATCCGTTTGACATCATCATAAACAAGCCCTGCGCACTCGCCCTGATACTTTTATCCGCATTCTGCTCCACATAAAGCGAGCCTGCTATATTATAAAAATCGAATGCTATGCCATACAATATGCAGCTTAGGATAAACAGCAACACGCCAGGCATATCCGGACTGCCCAGACCGAACAGTCCGAACCTGAGCACCCAGGCCGTCATTGACATAAGCAGAACCTTCTTTACCCCCAACCTTTTCATACAGAACGGAACAAGCAGGAAGCACAACGTCTCAGAAATCTGCGACAATGACAGCAATGCGTTGGAATTCTTTACCGCAAACGTATCAGCCAAGGCTGGATTGTTTGAGAAAGACCCGAGGAAAGTATTTGCATATCCGTTGGTTATCTGAAGGGCTGAGCCCATAAGTATCGCAAACACAAGAAACACCGCCATCCTTCCCTGTTTGAACAGGCTGAAAGCCTTAATGCCAAATGCCTCCGACACGCTCTTGCCGCCCCTGACAGGACATTCCGGAAGCGTCAGTGCATACAGGCATAACACTATTGACAAGGCGCCCGACAGAATAAGCTGAGTGCAAGACTCCTGCATCCGCACACCATTTATTGAGATCCAGTTCACAGCCAGCATGCTGCATATGAATCCCACAGTGCCGAACAGGCGTATTGGAGGGTAGTCCCTGACAGGATCTCCTCCAGCACGGGTTATAATGCTATAAGAGACCGAATTGACAAGCGCCACCGTAGGCATAAAGAAAACTATGCTCAGAACGTACAATGTGTAGAGCGGGCCGAACTCCACCTGAGTGGACTTAAGGCAGTATAATCCGGCAGAAAGCATGAATATTCCAGCCAGCGCGTGGCATAAGGAGAGCAGGCGCTGTCCCTGGATATATCGGTCAGCCACTAATCCTATCAGTGCAGGCATAAAGAGGGATACTGCACCATTGGCTGCGAAGAACCACTTGATCTGGCTGCCAAGACCGGCAATGGCCAGATATCGGCCTATGGAGATAAGATAGGCTCCCCAAACGGCATATTGCAGGAAGACCAGTATTACCAGACCTAACTTCAGGGAGGTCTTGAGTGGAGATTTATTATTAGGCATACAACACGTTTTTGCTGTGCGAAATTAGCAAAACCATATGAAAAACCACAAAAATATCGCCAAAACACATTTTTGTATAATGTTCTATTAAATAAATATTACAATAATACTATCTTTGCAAATTAGCATACTAATGTGCACGCATGATATGAACAGAAAAAAGGATACTATCAGCAATTTGTTCCGTACGGTCATATTGGTACTTTGTACCATCCTGACAGGGACACTGCGTGCCCAAAGTTCCTACCCGGCAGACAATCCGCTTATTGCAGGTGACACTCTTGTTGACCGCGTAAAGCCCAAACCCGCCCCTGACAGCATCTATATCGCTACTGATTACATCGAGATCCATTTCAAGCTGGATAAATCTGACCTGGATATCTCCTACATGGGCAACGGCATCGCACTCATGCGTTTGGAAAGAGTGATAGATTCCATAGGCGTTGATAAAATCAAAGAGATAGAGATAGTATCACAATCATCGCCTGAAGGCCCCTATGAACGAAACGTGACACTTACTGAACAGCGTTCAAAGGTAATGGTCAACTACATGTACAGAATGTTTCCTGACCTGAAGGAAAAGATTACCGTCAACAAAATCACAGAAGCCTGGGATAATCTTAGCCAATATGTTGAAAAGGATCCCAATCTTGAGGATGACACAAAGAAAACAATTCTGGACATCATCCACTCTGATGAGTTAAGCCTTGCCACCAAGAAATCAAAACTCAAGAACACACTTGGTGAAAACCCCAAGACAGGCGATGTGTACAAATATCTTACCGCCACTTACTATCCGGTCATCAGAAACTCCGGTATGTACATCCTACACATAGTTGAGCCAACTCAATTAAAGCCTGATACGCCATTCATAGAAGAGACATCGCCAAGCCCGTCAGACATAGATTACGAGCCACAGCAGATATTGCCTGAAGAATCAAGGAAACGCCCGATTCTGGCAGTCAAGACCAACCTTCTGTATGATGCATTCTTTACTAAGGATATGGGATGGGCTCCCATTTACAACATAGAACTTGAGTACTATCCCACTGAGAAGGGTCGCTGGACGTGGTTGTTGGAGTATGAGTTCCCATGGCATTCCATACCGAGCAAGCATCAGTATCTGCAGATGCTTAACCTGCAGTTTGAAGGACGCAGATACTTCAAGGAAGACTCCCATCACTCCGGACATTATCTTTCAGCATATATAGGAGCAAACTACTTTGATTTCTGCTTTGACAAGGAATACGGACATGGCTACCAGGGTGAAGGTGGCGGCCTGGGACTTGGCTATGGTTATGTGCTGCCCTTAGGTAAGAATCCTGAAACCAGATGGAAACTGGAGTTCTTTATTAAAGCGGGTATATATTACGCACTTTACGATCCCTATGATGCAGGTAATCCTTTTGCGGGCAAGTACTACTATGATTGGCATCTTGAGCCGGAAAGGTTCAGAAAGAGAAACAAACTGTATGAAAGATACCATTTAACGGGTGGAGGTATAACCATCAGTTATGACCTCATCAGAAAGAAAGTCAAGAACACCAAAAGCAAATAATGAAAAAAGCATATCTACTATTGGTTGTCATGATCATTTCCTTGCCCTTCAAGGCACAGGAAAAAGAGATAATCAAGACCGGATGGAACTTTGGTCCGCTTCCTGTAGTAGGATTTGATTCAGACCTGGGTTTCCAGTACGGGATATGCTGTGACATCTTCAATTTCGGGAACGGATCCAATTATCCCAATTATGATTTCAAGATAAACCTTGAAGCATCAACCTACACAAAAGGCTCAAGCGTACTGCGTACATACGGTGATTTCAAACACCTGATCCCGGGCGGCAAGCTGTTCTTTGACGTAGCATATTTCAATGCGCCCAAGTTCGGTTTTTACGGATACAACGGTTATGCATCCAAATTTGACCCTGACAGGATTGAATGGGCATCAGCCGACAAGGCAACCGCCGATGCCAAATCAGGTTTCAACTTCATGTCACGCAACCAGTTCCGCGCATTGGCAAGCATATCCAAGACCATAACGGGTAACTTAAGTGCAGCTGCAGGTGTGGCATTCTATCATATCACCACAGACCGTTTGAGTCTGGATGAATACGAAGGCCAGTCCACCCTGTATGACCGGTATGTTGCATCAAACCTGATTCATGACAATGAAAAAGACGGCGGCAACGTAACTCAGCTCAGGCTGGGTGTGGTTTATGATTCACGCAATCATGACAGTGACCCTACCAGCGGAGAGAACATAGAGGTGTCATTGGTTTACAGCCCTGACATAATTGACAGATGCGGATACAGCAACCTGGGATTACACATGAGTCTCTCCCAGTTCCTGCCTATCTATTCAGACCGGATCACTCTTGCATACCGGGCACTTGTCCAGTTAAAGCTGTGGGGTGATATCCCTTATTATTTCACAAATAACATAAACAGCATGTTCTTCCGTAAGATGTACACTGAAGGTCTTGGCGGCAGCGCATCTGTAAGAGGAGTGAACCGCAATGGAGTATTGGGCAACGGATTCGTAATGTTTAATGCCGAGATGCGCTGGCGCATATATGACTTCAAGTTCATAAACCAAAACTGGCAGATAGCCACCAATCCTTTCTTTGATGCCGGCAATATTCTGCAGGCATACCGTCTGGAGGAGCAAAAGAGAGCCGGGTTATATTCAGGTGATGAATATGTAATACACTACACTGCGGGAATTGGCCTTAAACTGGTTATGAATCACAACATGGTATTGTCATTTGAGGCGGGCAAGCCTTTTAGCAAGAATGACGGTGCCGGTTTATGGACCAACATAGGATTCAATTATCTGTTTTGATTTCTTATGTCACGCCTCCATCTGTCCGCCCTTATCATAAGCCTTGCATTAATACCTGCTTTTGCCGCAGCTGCTGACGGTGATACGCAGGATACCAAAGACGGATGGTCCGTTACACCAGTACCCGCACTGGCATATGACTCTGACTTTGGATTGATGGCCGGCGGTTTTGTTGACATCAACTACTACGGAGGGCTCTACCCCAACTATAAGCACCGCATCTGCCTGGAAGCCCTGACATACTCCAAACATGCCAGCTTCTACATGCTCCAGTATGATTCCAAATACATCATACCCAAGACAAGGACATCGGCCAAGATTTATTATGACAACAATCCCCTGTATTGGTTCTACGGATTTAACGGTGCGGTCAATGATTATGACTCAGATAAGAACTGCAACCATGACAAAGGCATAGCCTATTACAGCTACGACCGCAAATTCATCAACACAAGACTGGAGTTTGAGGGCGAGTTGTCAAAGAATCTTGACTGGACAGCCAAACTTGCGTATTGGCATTATTGGATAAAGGAACTTAACTGGGAAGGGTATAACCCAGACAACACTCTATTCCGTGAATACAGGCAATATGGACTGATTGAGGATGATGAATCCAAAGGAGGCAACATGATGGAATTCCAGCTTGGATTCAAATATGACTCGCGCAATATGGAATCGGCCCCGACAAAAGGTATTTATGCTGACCTTAATGCTGCATGGGCTCCCGATGTCTTCCATACCGGATATGATTTCCTAAAACTTGCGGCACGCTTCCGTCAGTATATCAGCCTTGGCACCGAACGTCTGGTACTGGCCTACAGCCTGGCCTATCAGGGTACACTTGCCGGCAATCAGGCATTCTACACGCAGTCATACATCATCAACTTCAAGCCGTCTGACGGACTTGGAGGCGCCACCACCCTTAGAGGTGTGCTGTACAACCGGGTTATGGGCAATGACTACCTGTGGGGTAACTTTGAGCTGCGCGCCAGACTGATTGACACCAACCTGTTTAACCGCCGTATATTCGGAGTGTTTACACCATTCTTTGATGCAGGCGCTATAGTAAGGCCTTTCCGTTTTGACCGTCAGGTAGAATCATTTTCTGTCAGAGACAATGTGTCAGCATCAGACTATGACAATTACCGCGCATCATTACTTGACAAGGCCAGGGAGCTGCACATGAGCGCCGGCATCAGCGCACAGTTGGTTATTGATTACAATTTTATTCCGACGATAGTATTTGGCATACCTTTTGACAAAAGAGACGGTGATTTTGGTCTCTACATGACACTTGATTATACTTTTTGAATATGATGAAAAAAACTCCGGTACTGCTGCTCACCGGTTACTTAGGCAGCGGAAAGACCACACTGGTCAACAAGATACTCAGCAACAGTAAAGGCATAAAGTTTGCCGTTATCGTAAATGATATAGGTGAGGTAAACATTGACGCCAGCCTCATACAGCAGGGAGGCGTGGTAGGTATGAAAGATGACAGCCTGGTAGCCCTGCAAAACGGATGCATATGCTGCACCCTCAAGATGGACCTTGTAGAGCAGCTGCACCAGATAATAGCCATGCACCGCTTTGACTACATAGTGATTGAGGCCAGCGGTATATGTGAACCCGGCCCCATAGCCCAGACCATTGAATCCATCCCCCGCATGGAAGCCAAATACAACAAGGATGGAATACCAGACCTGGACTGCATCGTAACCGTGGTTGATGCGTTGCGCATACGCGATGAGTTTGGCTGCGGTGATGACCTTGTCAAGAAGAACATCGGCGAGGAGGATCTTGAGAACCTGGTTATCCAGCAGATTGAGTTCTGTAATATAATACTGCTCAACAAGGCATCAGAAGTTTCTGCCCAGGAGATGGAACGTATCCGCAAGGTCATACGTGCCCTGCAGCCCCGCGCCCGCATACTGGAATGTGACTACGGAGATATTGACCTGAGCAACATACTTGACACGCATCTCTTTGACTTTGAGAATGTAGCCACCAGCGCTACTTGGATTCAGGAGATTGAGAAACGTGGCGATGCTCTGGAACATCAGGATGACGATGACGAAGATGAACACGAGCACCATCACCACCATGATGACGATGATGATGACGATGACGACCATAATCACGAGCATGAAGAGCATCATCACGGGCATGAGCACCATCATCACCATCACCATGACCATGAAGGCGGTGAGGTTGAAGAGTACGGTATAGGCACCTATGTATATTATGCACGCCGCCCTATGGACCTGAACCGTTTTGACTGGTTCGTATCAAAGAAGTGGCCCAAAGGCGTTATCCGCACCAAAGGTATGTGCTATTTTGCCGATGAATTTGATATCTGCTACCTCTTTGAGCAAGCAGGTAAGCAGATGAGCCTCAAGAACGCAGGCCAGTGGTATGCTACCATGCCCAAGCAGCAACTTGACGCCATGATAGCTCAGGACCCTGTCCTTGCATCTGATTGGGACCCGCAATACGGTGACCGTATGCAGAAATTGGTGTTCATCGGACAAAACTTAGATAAAGCCTACATAAAGTCCGAACTTGATAAATGCTTAACTGAATAGGAACGGTTCCATCCATGATTTTTTTGGAGTATAGGTATCTGAAACTACGCGCTTCGCGCTATCCCTCCCACCGCTACGCGGCGGGCCCCTCCCGTTCACAAGCCCACGGGCGGCCATGGTTTCCTATACCTATACTCCAAAAAAACCACAAATGAAACCGTCCCTATTGAGAGAATTCTGCAACCAGAATGGAAGAACTTGAACAAATATTGTCTGAGCATGGGGTGAAGGCCACGGCAAACAGGCTTCTGGTTTTGAAAGCGTTGGCAGAGAGTCAGCGTCCTCTCACCATGGCTGAGTTGGAGGATAAGATTGACTCCATTGACAAGTCGGGCATATTCCGTACTCTGATGCTTTTCAAGGAGAGCCACCTGCTGCACCAGATTGACGACGGCTGTGAGGGTGTGCGCTACGAGCTATGCCACGCGCACGGTGATGTAGATGATGACCGCCACGTGCATTTTCATTGCGAGGTGTGCCACCGCACATTCTGTCTGGAAGAGCTTTCCATACCCCAGGTGACTTACCCCGACGGTTTCAAGGTGGAGAGCGTAAACTACATGGCCAAGGGAATCTGCCCGGAATGCGCCCGTAAAGGCCACACCCACCATACCCATCATCACCATCAATGAACCGCGTCCTGCTACATACCTGCTGCGCACCTTGTAGCGGAGCCATCATAGAGTGGATGCTGGCAAACGGCTACACTCCCACCATCTACTACTGCAATCCCAACATATATCCCTATGAGGAGTATCTGATACGCAAGGAGGAGTGCTCCCGATACGCCCACAGCCTGGGCCTAGAAATAGTCGATGCTGACTATGACCACGCCGCATGGCAGTGCTGCATAAAAGGCCTGGAGAGTGAGCCCGAGCGCGGAGCACGTTGCTTAGAGTGTTTCAAGATGCGCCTTTTTAGTGCCGCCCGCTACGCATCAGAGCACGGATTCAAGACCTTTACCTCCACCCTTGACTCCAGCCGATGGAAACGCCACGACCAGATAGTTGAAGCCGGTCAGTGGGCTGCATCCCAATTCCCGGGCCTGACGTTCTGGGATAAGAACTGGCGTCAGGGAGGCTTGCAGGAACGCCGCTCACAGATCATAAAGGAGCAGGATTTCTACAACCAGCGCTACTGCGGTTGTGAGTTCAGCATGCAGGCCATGCATGATGACAAGAAAAAGGCCCGACAGCGCATAAAACGACTGATATCGGTAATGACTGCGGAACAGAAATCCGCACAGTCAGCCGCCATCTGGGAACGTCTGGAACAGAATGATGCATTCGTTAAGGCAACAGACATACTCATATACTGGTCTATGGATGATGAGGTCCAGACACCCGCATTCATAGAAAAGTGGACTGCCGCCGGCAAACGTTTCTACCTGCCATCAATCCAAGGTGATGACCTGGTAGTGAAGCGCTACAGCGGTAAGCTCAAACCGGGTGAACAGTTCGGAATTCCCGAACCGGACGGCGAGCAGATTACAGACCTCACCCCCATCACGCTGGTGATAGTTCCCGGCCGTGCATTCGATGCTCAAGGCAACCGCATGGGCCGAGGCCGCGGATTCTACGACCGCCTGCTACCCCAATTGTCCCACTCCGCCAAGGCCGGAGTCTGCTTTGACTGCCAGAAACTTCCCTGCGTGCCGACTGATGAGAATGACATAAAAATAGATTTTGTGATTTGATATGATACTCTGGTACTCCGGATGCGGCAACAGCCGTTTTGTAGCCGACCAACTCTCAGAAAAACTAGGCGACAGTAATATGGTATTCATCCCTGAAGCTGCCCGTCAGGGTGCACCTCTTGAGTTTGGCCCCGATGAGATTCTAGGTATCGTGTTCCCGGTTTATTCATGGTCAGTACCCAAGTTGGTATCGGAATTCCTGCGCAAGGCAATTATAAAAGGTAAGCCAAAGTACATATTCGCAGCCTGCACCTGCGGCGATGAGACAGGCCTCACAATCAAACACCTTAAAAAAGACCTCCATAAGCAAGGCCTCATTCTAGACGCATTCTTCTCATTCCAGATGCCCGAGACTTACATCAACCTGCCCGGTTTCAAACTGGATACACCAGAGAATGCCCAGCGCAAGATTGAGAGCACAAAAACGCAGTTGGAAGATACCGTCAAGCTAATTCATCAGCGTGCCAGCGGCAATTTCGATAAACTCAAGGGCAGATCGTCATTCCTTAAATCAAACATCCTCAAACCCCTCTTCTACGGCCTGCTCATAACCGACCGCAAGTTCACGGTATCGGACGCCTGCATCGGCTGCGGCATCTGCGCCAAGAACTGCCCCCTCCAGAACATCACAATGCAAAATGACCGCCCCCACTGGAACGGCCATTGCACCAATTGTATGAGCTGCTATCACCGCTGCCCCAAGAACGCCATCAACTTTGGCAAAGCCTCCATCGGCAAAGGCCAGTACTACTTCAAATAACTCAAAGGGGCACAAAGGGGACGGTTCTTTTTGTGCCCCTGTGAAGATAATCCAAGGTGCACAGAACTTTTGAGGTATCAGTATCGGAAACCATCGCCACCCTCGGCGTGTTAGAGGGAGGGGCCCGTGCCTAAGAAAATGCTCTGGAAGGTAGGAGTTTACTCATGCCTTTCAGAGCGTTTTATTAGGGATGGGAGGGATAGCGCGAAGCGCGCGTAGTTTCAGATACTGATACCCCAAAAGTTCTCATAAAAAGAGGGGCACAAAAAGAACCGTCCCCTTTGTGCCCCTCCAATTGGAATCAGAGTACCTCGAAGTCTAATGACTGCAGGTCCTTATCAGCTGATGATGAGCCGTAGAGCAGCTTGTACTTGCCGCTGAATGTTGAAACCTCGTCAATCTTCTCGTCGTAGTACTGGAATGACTTGCCGGTAAGAGTGATGACGGCGTTGCCGGTCTCACCTGCCTTAAGGGTCACGCGCTGAAATCCCTGCAGACCCTTGATAGGAGCAGCCGGATTGTCAAGGCTCTTGACGTAAACCTGAACAATCTCGGTACCCTCACGCTTGCCTGTGTTGGTAACCGGGATGGTGATGGTAACGCTGCCGTTCTTCTTCATCGATGCCTTTGACAAGGTAGCCTGACCGTACTTGTAAGTGGTGTAGCTCAGACCATATCCGAACGGATAGAGAGGCTCACCGCGGAAGTAACGGTATGTGCGGTTCTCCATTGAATAATCTGTGAACTCAGGAAGCTGGTCAGTTGACTTGTAGAATGTAACAGGCAGCTTGGCGCTGGGGTTGCAGTCACCGTTAAGGATCTCTGCAAGAGCCTGGGCACCGCCCTGACCGGGATACCAAGCCTGGATAAGAGCATCAAACTGATCCTCAAGTGAACCGAATCCCATGCATGAGCCTGCGCAGTCAACAAAGATGACCGGCTTGCCGGTAGCGTGCATAGCACGGATAAGACGCTGCTGAACGGCAGGAATCTCGATATCGGGCTTATCGCCGCCCTCACCCTCCATAGAAGGAGTGATACCACCTATTATAATGATAGCGTCAACATTCTGAGCAACCAGCTTCTGGCCAAGATCCTCAAACTCAGCAATCTTCTGTACGCAGAACTGGGCATTCAGACGTGCAAACTGACCGGTAGCATGAGTATATTCAATCTTGATGTCATAACTCTGACCCTTGGTAACCTTGAATGACTTCATCTGCTGCATGCCGCCGCGACCGCCAAAGCCGCCGAATCCACCGAATCCGCCGAATCCGCCACGACCACCCTGGCCGCCCTTAGCCTCCTCGACGAGACGTCCGTTTACATAGAGCTTGAAGCCGTTGTCAGAGCTGATGTTGTAGCTCATATCGCCGGTGAACGGAGCAACCAGCTTACCGGTCAGACGTGCAGAGATATTGTCGCTCTGATCCAGACCCTCAACAAAGTTGTAGGCACCAAAGTTGCTGAAATTAGCCTCAGTATAGTTACCTGTAACGGCAGGAGCGCCCTTGAACTCGGTGTTCTTCCAGAACTCACCCTTCAGGCCCTTGCCACCGTTGATATCCTGTGTATAATAGGTAGTGTAGTACTCGTTGCGGACTTCGCATGCACGGTCATAAACGATCTCGGTGTTGGGGAAGAACTTCTTGATACCGTCCAGCAGAGAGCGTGTGTGCTCCTGTGTGGGGCTGCCACCGTACTCACCGTTCATCATGCTCTTGTCATCAGCGTTAGGACCAACAACAGCCAGCTTCTTGATATTCTTGTTGAGCGGAAGCACACCGTTGTTCTTGAGCAGAACCATTGACTGGCGTGCAGCCTCAACTGCAAGCTGGTCATTCTTCTCACTGCTGATAACGTCCTCACCAAAGTTAGCCCAAGGCAGCATCTCAGCAGGATCAAACATACCCAGCTCAAAGCGACCCTTAAGCACGCGGCGCAGAGCTACGTCGATATCAGCCTCATTGATCTTACCGTCCTCAAGACCCTTGGTCAGTGACATGAATGCCTTACCGCACTCCAGGTCTGTACCTGACAGAACAGCGTCAACTGATGCAGACTCTGCATCGGGATGAGTTCCGTGCTGGTTACGGTTATAGAAGTTGTTGATGGCATCGCAGTCAGTCAGAACTATTGCCTTGTAACCCCATTTCTCACGCAGGATGTTGGTGAGCAGACGGTCGCTTGCGCAGCAGGGCTCGCCCTCATAACGGTTGTATGCGCACATAACCTCCTGAACGTTACCCTCCTGAACCAGAGCCTTGAAAGCAGGCAGGTAGGTCTCCCAGAGATCACGCATGGAAACAACTGCATCATAACGGTGACGCTGGCTCTCAGGACCGCTGTGTACTGCGTAGTGCTTGGCGCAGGCATGAGTCTTATAGTATTTCTTGTCATTACCCTGCATACCCTTTACGTTGGCAACACCCAGAACGCTCATATGGTAAGGATCCTCACCGTAAGCCTCCTGACCGCGGCCCCAGCGGGGATCACGGAAGATGTTTACATTGGGGCACCAGAATGTCAGCTCAGGATTGCCGGGAACGTAGTTGGCACCCATCTGAACATTGAAGATATCATGATTGGAACGGTTCCAGTTGGCGCGAGCCTCATCAGATACTGCACTGAACACATCATAAACAAGCTGCTCATTGAATGAAGCACCCATACCTATAGGCTGCGGGAATACGGTGTAACCACCCTGACGAACACCATGGCAAGCCTCTGACCACCAGTTGTATGACGGAATGCCCAGACGGTCCACTGATACTGACTTGTTCATGATAAGTCCAACCTTCTCCTCTGGAGTGAGCAATGACATAAGGTTATCTACACGCTTGTCAACTTTAAGTTTGGGGTTCTGGAAAGGATATTCATACTTTCCATTGCCGCATGATGCCAGAAGGGCAACTGCAGCTACAGCAATGATGCCGGATAATTTCTTCATATTGTATTGTTTAGTTATTGATTTGTATCCTCTTTACAAAACGAGCCGCAATTTACTAATTTTTTTTTATTTAGCACTAACTGTAGCCATAATGGTTCCTTCCGATTCGTCATAATAAGTAACATCGGCCCTTATCTCAGTTGTGCCAGCCTCAAGGACCAGAGTTGGAGCATTATATTCAGTTCCGTTGACGCTCCATTTTACCGTCTTGACAGGTACGTAGCCATAGGTTAGCTTCAACTTGATCTGCTGCCCTGCGCTACACTCCTCAGGCAAGATAATAATCGGATCCGGAGTAACGCCACAGCACATTCCGTCGGCATCGGGAAACAGCTCATGATTCTGGATGGCAGGTACCCATTCGGAGCCATCCTTGAAAAACAGTTTGAAATAATCAGTAAGTTCAGGAGTTACTGTAAGCTTTGAAGTCTGCGTCTCTACTGAATAAATCATATCATTGGCTGCAGGTACTCTCAAACGTCCCTGCCAGCCGTCCTGACGTATTGTGCCAGAAGAATCCATGAGGCAAACTTTAAATTGTTTGGTTATACTTTCATTGGAGAAATTCATAAACCAGCCCAATTTGAACTGCAGCACTGTTCCCTCAACCATATCCTGTTCAAAAACATCCTCCTCCCTACTTGGTGTCAAGCCATATTTTACACTATTGACATAATGCCACAATTGAGATGTCTGATTATGCGATACCGTACTCGTATCCGGTGCCATTCCTATTATTGCCATATGATTCTCACCAAAACTGACATTCCTGAGGTAAGTTGTATTTATCCCGGAAAAATCAAGAGTGTAATAGCCGTTGGCTTCGCCACCCCATCCCCAGTTCATATGTAGTTTGCTACCATCCGTATCATATCCGTCACATATCATGGCATGTCCTCCTATAGAACCGTCTCCAGAATAAAAAACAACTCTATTGGCATCAATTTCATTCTTTATTATTGAAAACCACTCATCAACCGGATATGATGCGCGGGGCAATAGTATTATCTGGTCAGAATATGACATATGCTTCTTCATAGCAGCAGGAACCTTAAAGACTCTGGCACCTGATTCCTTTTCTGTGTAATCCATCTCAACCATAACGCCGCAATCATACATAAGCTGGGCAACCTCCTGTTTTTCATCTGCTGTCCATCCAGCCTGTGCACCATTAGTCAAAGGCATTTTATTCCAATTATATTCTCTTTCTTCAATAGAATATGGACTGATTCTATAAAAACGTGAAGGTGTAGTATAGCCACCAATAGTACCCGTTCCTGTCTCAGGCCATCTGTTATGTCTCATTGCAATGGCCATTGCCGTAGCCACACATCCCGCGGCGGAATGTTTGGTTTCACCAGTAACAATCGGGCACAAATTATTATAAGGTGCATTCTGGTCCCATTTTGCCGTTTCAATCTCTTTTTTTGTACCCTCCTGATTGGCACCCGCACCACGCAATGCACTCCAGGCTGCACTTACCTGGGCCGATGCCACCGCATTTGAATTACGGACCGCATCAATGGTTTGTGACACATCATTCATCCACGATGAGAGATTATCCGGCATTTCCGCATCAGAATCAAATCTGCCACTTTCAGAATAAGCCAATATCGGAGTTATACGGTCATCGGCAGCAATGATAACCCAGCCTCCATCCGGATTATTGAATACGTAATACTCCGGTCCCTGCGTACCGCCACGGACTGCGGATCTCTGCATAGACGCATTATCAGGCACGGGAGCAGAGCTCATCCCCATAAACTTACCGGCATAACGGGCAGCATCCTCCGGTGTAACCACAGATGCCATAACGCATTGTGTGAACACCAGAACCAAAGTAAATATAATGCCTCTCTTACTCATAATGCCAAAATAATGCCTACGGTGCAAGACTTATCCATCAGCCATGCTGATCTGTTATCAACTTTTATGCACTCCAATGTTTTTGTAAAACCTTTCTGCTCTGTTTTTCCCATAACATTGAAAGCCACCGTATAACTACGTTCTAAAACCGGCTTTGACGGACAATCATAAACATAGAAAAAATGAACCTCTCCGCTGGCTGTATGCGCCTGTTGGAACGAACGTCCTGTTTCATACCGTCTCACCGAGAGCTGCATATTGCCGTCTTTCCCTGAAAAAGCATAAATAACGGTATCAGGTTGTGACAGGTCATACCATCCATACGCACTCTTGCCGGCAAATACCCCAGCTATGGATTCCTTGTATAAAGGAAAAGCCGGTACACCATTCTCAGGCCATTCAGTTATGTTTGCCCCTTCCATGGGTAGTGTCTGTATTTTCTGTCCCCCGTCTGAAAGCATATTCTCCCTGAGAATAATACCCTCCTTACGGATAACTTTCCCTGGATAACTGGGGAATGGAGCATCAAACGTAATGGTTATGCTCTTGCCTGATTTCATCTCAATATTGAGAGTAGGCGTACCTTCCTGTGGCACGTAAAGGAAACAGAATGCGTCAGACCCATCTGATGCACGCAAAGGTGTTATACTATCGCTTGCACCCGTAGCCTCAATTCCGCCTGTTGCAATATCCATCATTCCCTCTGACATCAAACCGGCCACACTTATGGATTTGATTGTATCACCTGTTTTGTTTTCAAATGACACAGACATGGCAGTCATGGCATGGGCAAGAGTCAGACCCACACTTCCTTGTTTAGGAGTGGCTGAAACCGTAGCAGTCAGCATATTGGCTGAAAGGAACTTATCCTCTGTACTCTGGTCTGTAGGCAACTCTATTCCTGGCTGTTGACCGGAATAAGAGGCATCATAAGGAGCATATACAAAGAAACCTGACGATGATGACTGGTTGAATTTCCATTTCACCTCCCTGTCAAGTATTCCCACTCCGTCTGCAGAAACAGTCATCGGAACATTATTCTCCCCTATCGGGTCACCCACATACAAACCCAGTTTAAGCCCCGGAGTAAGGTCACTCTTTCCTGAAACGCCATAAACCCTGACAGACATAGGTGCACCAAATTCTGGCATTGACTCCTCACAACCGCCAAGCGTCAGCACCACACAGGTTGCCAAGATTATCTGTTTCAGTCTCATAACAATAGAATTGACAGGTCAAAGATACAAAAAATATGTATCATTTCCTGATAAGAACGCAGGCCCCGCCACCGGGAGCAAGGTTCAGTTCCAATACTGATTTTTTATTGACTTTCTGCCGAGCCTCACTCTTAAGGGTCTCGCGGTTGGTGCGGTAGTGTGTATCCTCTGCATCGGTAGTTACCGTAGCTGTGTATTTGCCTTTGCCCAGGAAGCTCAGCGGAACGCTCAGGGTACGTGCATTCTCATTAGTTGCGGCGCCTATAAGCCAGTCGCCATCCTTGTTCTGGCGAGCCATCACTATGTACTCACCTATCTCGCCGGCCAGAGTGATGCTCTCCTTCCAGGGCTGCTTCTCGGCACTCAGGAACTCCAGCAGTGACGGATACTTCTGATAATACTCGGGGATATCAGGGATAACCGTTGCGCCCGACCAGGTAATCATGGTACGTGCAATCTCACCTGTTACGGTGGATGGCACCTCCTGATTGTTGTCCTTACGGGTAGTGCGGCCCTGATGCAACTCCAGGAATCCGTTGTTCTGGTCAATCGGTCCTGCCACCATATTTACAAAGGCCGATGTCACAAAAGTCTTAGGCTGGAAAATCTGACGGCCATCAAGCTGGGCCTTGCAGTACTCGCGCGTAACGGCGTTTGGATATGTGCGCATCTGACCAAACGGATGCACCGGATAATCGTGATAATCAACCATAAGGTGATGCTTGGCACATAGAGCCGTAATCTCCTGCGTCTTGCGGTTTTTCTCCTGCGCATTGCCATTCATGAAGCCATATTTTACGCCACTTGCGCCCCACTCCTCATACTGGGCCAGAGTCTCCTCAATAGGATAGTTGGTGCCGGCCACATCATTCAGGTAGAGCCACACGCCAACGCCCTTATCCTTACCATATTTAATAATGCGCTGAACATCGCGTGCCTTATCACCCTTGGTGGGGTCTGAATCCTTCTCAAACTCCGGCCCATACCAGTTTGCATCCAGCACCAGACCCTGGAATCCCTGCTCCGCGGCAAAATCAATCATACGTGTCCATGAATCATAATTCATTCCGTAGTGATAACCATCCCAGACTGCGCCGTCAATACGCCAGTCCCACAGGTACACGCCGGGGCGCACCCAGCTAAAATCACCCTCCGGCTCCGGATTAAGCAACTCCAGCAGATGTGAATCCACCAGGTCACCGGGAGTCTTTCCAATCATCAGCACACGCCACGCACCAGTAAACTCATCATCGACAGCAGGCGGCAGCACACTCTTTTCAGGAATAATGCTCATTTGGGTTGAGCCGCTCTCTGAACGCAGTCTCATAGGCCATCCTTCGGCACTCAAGTCTGCCTCGTGAAGAGCAAGGTACAGGTCATCGGCCGCCTTGATAATCATTATCGGCAGGCGCTCTCCATTAGCATCGGACAACTTCTCAGGACCTATATTATGGCGTTCACCATTATAGTACCAGGCAGTATAATCACCGGCAAAAGAAAAATCCGTGTGCTCATATAGATCTGACACCTCATCCTTCATGGCTCTGACCGGCTTCATCCTGAATGCCACACCGTCATTATATACACGCACTTCCATAGTGAATATACCTGCGGGCGATGATGCTGTAGAAATCTGAAATGTACGGGAGTTATAAACATCCTTAACCTCCGAACGCTTTCCCCACAGCGGTTTCCAAACAACCAATGTTGGTTCTGTCTCCTCCGATAAAGCCATAAGGGAGGCAACATCACACGCATTGTCAGCACTATGCGTATAACCCACCTGAGACCAGTCAATAACATCCTTTCCTGCTATAGAAACCTTATATGTAAGTTTAAAAAGCAGAGAACTCTTAAGGCTGAAACAGATCTTCTTGTCAGGTGATTTCACCTCAAAAACATCAGACTGTGCACCTGCCTGGCAAAGGAATGAAACAGCAAACGCTGCAAGCAAAAACAGTTTTCTCATAATTGGTTCTTATAATCTGCCTCAAATATAGCAAAAATAGTACCATTGGGGACAGACCCCTTTGGTACTTTTTTCAAAAATGATACCAAAGGGGTCTGTCCCCAATGGTATCATTTTGCTCAGAAATAGATCTTATAAGCGAGATTGGACAGGGAGAAAGTAAACGCACCCGGTTCAATCTGGCCGGTAAGTTCGTTGAACTCATGGCCGTAATAACTCAGGGTGCCGGTTGCATTGACATGCTTTATGGACCACTCATGTGAGCAGTGCGGTCTGTTTATGCGGTACGATGCCGTGTAGTGAAGGATAAACATGGGGTCGTACTGGTTGCAGTATGCATCAGAATCAGTGTATCGGACGGTATGAGATGGATCAGCCAGAGTTGCATCAATATCCACGGCCGATGTCCTGTCGCTACCCTGATATGTTGCCTTGAGGTTTAAGGACAACACTTTCTTGCCGCCGTCAAAAGACCACTCCTTACCGATGAGCCCGTTGATGATGAACCCGCGGTCATATCGGGTGCTGTGCCAGACGCCATCGCCGCCACAATATTTGGACTTGAAGACTGATGAGCTTATCATGCCGTACCAGCCCTGATCCAGATAGCGCTCAAGAGTCACGTCAATGCCGTAGTTCCGGCCAAGCCCTTTATTTACCAGTTCCTTATCCAGGAAGAACTCCGTGCGGTTCAGGACGCTGTATGATGTACCCTCCTCAACCGGGACATCATACAGATGCTGGTAATACGGCTCCACCCTAAGATGCAGGTTATCAAACAGATTCCAGTTCCAGGAGAGCATAAAGTGATGTGCCTTGGTGAACCCCAACCTCTTGTTTACATATCCGCCCCCGGTATTCACAAAATATACATCGGTCTTTTCAGCCCTGGAGTGCAAACCGTATCCCAGGCTCAAACTCATGGATTCAGCAGGGTTCCAGGTAAGGCCCACACGCGGTTCAACCACTCCGGCACCGTTCAGACTCATGTACTGCCCGTTCAGCCCCAGATTTACCGTCCAGTCCCTTGACGGACGCCAGGAGTTTGACACGAACGCCATCATCAAGCCGCTGTTACCCTGACCATCATACACGGGCATAAGACTGGCTCCCATGGACTGCGCCATAGTCATATTCATATCGTAAAACAAATGTGTGTATTGCGCTCCCAGCTGCGTAGTCACCTCAGGGTTCCACTTGCGGGTATAAGTGGTCTTGGCTATCAGATTGGTATAATCATGCGTCAGGACCATATGCGGACTGGCCTGATCCTGCTCATCCAGCCAATCCTCACCGTTGCTGTCACCAAACGCAGTCACCGCAATCACTGATTTGATCTGCCCGCTGGTGAGTCCCTGAGTGTAAGAGAGCCCCGCAGCCCCCATAAGCTGATTGGAGTAGGACTGCATGAAATCCTTGCGGTATTTGCGCTGGTCCACAGGCGTATAAGAGTCAAAACGGTCAATGAATCCGGTGCCCCATAATGCCACGTTCGCACGGTCCGTCACAGGCACGCTGACCTTGAAATTAAGGTCCTGATAATGCAGGTTCTGGTCCTGCATGTCAATCAGCCCCAGCTGGTCAATCAGCCCCGTCATGGAGTATCGGTAGTTGACAATGTATGATGCCCCGTTACCTCCTATAGGTCCTTCTGATGCCAAATCGATGCCCCCTACACCCACCTGGAACGTATGTTCACGGCTGCTGGCATTACCAGTCCTCATCTTCATGTCAAAAACGCCCGATACGGCATTGCTGTACTCAGCCGGAAAGGCCGATGACAGGAAATCAGAATTGCCTATCACCTGCGCGCTCAGTGATGAGAATATTCCACCGCCCAGCACGGAGATATCGGCATAATGGTTGGGATTGGGAATCTCCACATCCTCCAGACGCCACGACAGCAGATGAGGTGCGTTGCCGTGGATAGAGATGCCATTGTTGCTTCCGCCCGATGCCACGCCGGCAAAAGAGGTAGCCAGACGGGCCGGGTCATCAAAACCGCCCGCATATCGGGCCGCCTCATCGACCGAGAACATACGGCCTCCAACTGCCACCATCCTGTTTATCGTAGCCTCCTTATAAATAACGGGGCGGATATCCACCGCATCCAGCATCTCAGCTGACTCTCTGAGTTCAACATCCAGCACCGTCTCGCGGGCGCCCACAACCGTAACCTCTTTAAATATGGCCGATTCATACCCCAGGCTGCTAACCTGAACCGTGTGACGGCCCAAGGCGGCATTGTCTATTATGAACTGACCGTTTACATCGGCCGCACATCCCTTATCCTCACCTGTTAACAGGACTGTGGCAAAAGGAATGGGTTGGGTTGTTACGGCATCCCTGATTGTGCCACGGATGATCTGTGCCTGAATTGCTGTGCTTATTATTGACAGCGCGATTAATGTGATTTGCTTTTTCATTGTTCTAAAAATTTTGCCGCAAAAGTATTGCGACGTGCAGTTCTCCACAAGAAAGCATAGTTTACATCGGGATTTAATCCTGCTACTTTGCGTTGCACTCCGAATAATTGTATATTTGCTACGGAAAGTAGCATTTATATAGGACTATGTAATGCTCTGATGCTTGTACAGCATACAGGCGGGAGGTAATTTTGCAGCAAAAATCAAGATTATGAAACTATCAGAAAAAATCCGCACATTAAGAAAGAACGCCGGACTCTCACAGGAGCAGCTGGGCGAGAAGATCAACGTATCACGTCAGGCCATCACCAAATGGGAAAGCGGTGACGGTCTGCCTGACATCTACAATCTTGTAGCGCTCTCCAACCTCTTTTCAATAACGCTTGATGAGCTTATGGCGCAGGAGAAAGCCGTGGCCGACAAGCGTTTCCTCTATGAGAGTCACGTTGAGTATGACATAGACCGGCTCTGCAAGTTTGATATGAACCTGTACGCAAGCGCGGACCTTACCATACGTGCATACGATGGAGAGAAACTGCAGCTTTACGCCGGCTCACGTGAGATAAAGGACCTTGACAAACTCTTCAAGGTAAAGGCCGATGACAGCGGCCGCTCATTTGATGTGGACATACGCACCAGCCTTGCCAAGACGCTGTGCAGCAAATCACTCTCACTTGAGGTGCTCCTACCCCAAAAGTATATCAAATCAATAGAGGTGGCGGCCAAGACCGGCAGGATGACCGTCCGTCAGATAACCGCCCAGCTGATAGAACTTGACACCAACGCCCGTGAGCTGACAATTGATGATGTACACGGCACAGTCGATATAACCGGAAGCCAGGATATGCAGATCACCTGCAACACCCTTGACGGCGACATCTCCGTGAATCAGACCGGATCAGTATCGCACCTTATCATACCCGCAGGCGTGGACATCCGCACCCGCTGCCGGGGCCTCAACACCCGCCTCATCACCGCTGATTCCGTAACCGTCACCCCCGATGCCCCCTACCTGATAGAGCTCAACGGCTTCAGCTCAGAACTCACCATCGGATGATGCATTCTTGACACAGGGGGACAGTCCCTTTTGTGCCATTTTTGAGTACTTTTGCAAAAAACAGATTAAGTATGGTAAAGCACATTATTCTCTGGACATTGAATCCGGAGTTATCGGAAGTAGAGAAGAAGGCTGTTAAGGCCGGTATTAAAGAGGGTCTTGAGGGACTGGTTGGAAAGGTTCCCGGACTGATTGACGTTAAAGTGCAGATTGAAGGCCGTTTGGCATCATCAAATGCCGATGTCATGCTGGACAGCACACTGGAGAGTGAGGAGGCTCTGAAGGCGTACGCCAAGCATCCTGCTCATGTTGCGGTGGCCGATACAAAGGTCCGCCCCTACACCGTTCAGCGCAGCTGTCTGGACTTCGAAATCTAAAAAATGTACCAAAGGGGCACAAAGGGTGACGCAAAGGGGTCGTTTAACAATACGTCAAATGACGCAAAACGAAACGACCCCTTTGCGTCAATTTTCAAATCTTCGACATCTCGCGCCCCAGCTGGCGGATAGCCTCAAGAATCTGGTCCGCGCGCTGCTGGGATGGCTTTTTGATTCCGTAGATGTAACGGGACAGCAGGCTTTTGTTGATGCCTATGTATCGGGCCACTTCCGATACATTCAGCTGCGGGAACCGGCGGAATACATCGGCTATAACATTGTCCGGATTGGGCTCCTCAGTATTATAGAAACTGCTGATGTGGATATCCTCATCAATCTCCTCCCAACGTATATCCTCTCTGTCAAGGCCGATGACAAACCGCTGGCGTTGCTCCGGCGTAGCCTCAAGCAACAGAGGAAATGCCTCCAGCGGGCGGCTGTAGGTATTGCCCTTGTCGGTCAGGATATAAATCCTGCCTTCGGCGAACCAGAGTTTCGTAATGAGTTCCATTCTTTATTCCTCATCAAAATACTCTATCCATGCCTGTCTTATATCTGCTTGATACTGTTTGACTGCATCAACCGCCTTTTTCAGGTCTGCAGGTTTAACTCCTTTGTTCTCCAAGACCTCAAGGGTCTCAACATCAATTTTCGCTTTTCCGTCACCGCTCTGAACGTGGACGTGGATTGGCAAGTGTTCCTCAGAATAGAAGAAAAACCGCAAACCAAAGAGATACATTATTGTAGGCATAGATATTAGGTATTAACGCAGCAAATATAGGTATAATTTTTTATACCCAAACAAATACAATATTTTTTTTGAAAAAAGGATACCAAAAAGAAGGTTTAGCTCAACGAAGTCAACCGT
Organism: uncultured Bacteroidales bacterium; assembly: GCA_902763885.1. Classification (GTDB taxonomy): domain Bacteria; phylum Bacteroidota; class Bacteroidia; order Bacteroidales; family Bacteroidaceae; genus Colenecus. Next base: position 80,966 of record CACWTU010000010.1, read on the forward strand.
CCCAATTGTCACCTTTTTGCACTTTTTTTCTGCAAAACAGGTAACGATAGAAAATTTCCGGAGTATAATAAGCAGAAACAAACACCAAATCATATGGAAGTAAACACAAATTTCAACGTCGGAGACCAGGTCTGGCTAGTTGAGTCAAACAAGGTCGTCATGAGAATTGTTACTGCTTTGGTCATACTTTGGGAAGGTGACACCGTGGATGTAAAATACTCCACCTGGGGTAACAAGGATATCCCTGAGCACCTCTTATTCAAAACAAAGAACGAACTCTTAGAATCACTGTAATATGAAGAAGGTATTTGACATCAGTGTAGGTGACCAGGTTTGGCTGATGCACGGAAACGCTGCAGTCTGCGCCATCGTCACCAAGGCATTTTACACAAAGTTCACCAGCAATTTAGATTACGAGTCAACCGTCGAATCTGAGTTATATTACGTTTCCGTAAACGACAAACCTCTGTATGAGTCCTTCAAGAAGGAGCAGCTGTTCCCTTCCAAGGCCGATTTGATAAAGTCATTGTAATTAACTATATTTGAAAGACTTAAACTAACCATATGTTCATCTCAAAAACAAGATTCATCAACTGGACACGTTGTCCGATGTATTTCCCCATGGATTTGAAGTTTAATCCAACGGGCAAAAGTGATATTGAAGAACGCCGTGAGGAAATGATGGCCGAACTTGCCGCCGAAATGGGATCGGCCGAAGGAGAAGCTGACGAAGAATCCTTTGACGCCTCCCCCAGCCCCGAGCTTGAGGCTCTGCTTCCTTACTACAATCAAGTTGAGGATGAGGCACTGAAGGTTGCCCGCAAGTATTTTACCGGCACTTTTGTGGCCGATGCCCGTGACGTTCACAACCAGAAACTCTTTGAGTACGAGCAGCACGGACACACCTATCGTTGCTATGTAGATATCTACAATGAGAATGACAATGAGATCAACATCATTGAAGTGAAAGCCACCACCAACAGCAAGTATCTCAAGAACAAAAAAGCGGAGAAGTTGCTGGATCGCTTCAGCGATGTGGGAAAATATCCGCACGATCTTGCCTTCCAGAGATTTGTGATAGAACACGCGCTGAAAGAGAAAGGAGACAATCGCAGAGTTAACTACTACCTCGCCGTGCTCAACAGCGAATATGTGTATGACGGTGCGTTAGATTCAAAAGGCGAATGCGTCTATAACACCATCAATGGTCAGGATATAGTAGTGTTTATGCCGATGAATGACACAACTAAAGCGTACCAGCCTTTCGTTCTCAATGAAATCGCGACTCTAGAACGTTACATCGCTTCAAAGCATGATATCAGTAAGATTGTTCCTGTTGGCAAGGGATGTGCATGGGGCCAAAATACGCAGTGTGTATTCTGGGAGCATTGTTTCCATAAGCTCCGTAACGTCCCTGATTACAACTCGGCGAACAAGTACCTGAACTTCCGCGGTTTCGAGAAAGGCGGCATCAAAGACAAGTATCAGTTGATCAACAAAGGATATTATAAGTTCGACGATGTTCCGGCGGGTTGGTTGGAAAGAGAGAATCATAAGATTCAGCGTGACTGCTACGACAACAAGAAGGATCATGTCGACAAAGAGAAGATGCGTTATTGGTTTAACCAATTGGAGTATCCCATCTACCATTTTGACTTTGAGACCTTCCCTTGCCCGCTGCCTCGCTTTGCCGGCGAGAATCCTTACCGGCAGTCTGTGTTCGAGTTCTCACTGCACATCGAGCGTACACCCGGGAAATGTGATAAGGTGAAAGATAATTACATCTTCCTGAATGATGAGTGCTACGATGATGAGCGCGAGGCTCTGGCCAAAGCAATTGTAGAACACTTCCATTTCAACGAAGACGGCACTCTGCACGGTACCATGCTCGCACAGAATACCAGTTTTGAGATCGGACGTCTTAAAGAGCTCGCCGGACAGTTCCCCAAGTACAGCAAAAAGTTGTTAGCAATCTGCGACAAATCGGCGGACCTGATCCACCTGCTGAAGACAAAGGAATCCTTTTATTCGGCGGCATTCAATAATGACCGCTCCAAAGCCATCAACTACTACCACCCCAACCTCAGTGGCAGCTATTCCATCAAGAAGACCTTACCGGTGCTTGTGCCATCACTCACATACACCGGGATGAACGTAGGCAATGGAGTTCAGGCATACATCACCTACCTCAACTACGACTCTCCTGCCCCAACCTTCGACATTATGACAACCAAGGCTGAACGTCGCAACGCGCTCAAGACCTATTGCCAGCAGGACACATGGGCGATGGTTGAGATATTGAGGGTAGTAAGGGACTTGATTAAATAATCGCTTATTTCATAAGATATGGATTTACATTTGAACGAAACACCCGAAGCTCTTCTTTATCATAGCAAAACCCAAAGAGCAAGAGTAATCACCGAAGGTTGGACGGCAGCCAATCTGTATTGCCCCACATGTGGTGCACCGCATCTGATTCAATTTGAGGCAAGTCGTCCGATGGCGGATTTTCACTGTGAGCATTGCAAACAGCAATTCGAACAAAAAAGTATTGAAAAGAAACCATCTCATCTTCCAAGAAAGATTAACGGAAGCGGCTATGATGCAATGATGAAGAGACTTGAGTCTCCTGACAATCCTCATTTACTGCTGATGTACCATAAAGATGGAATAATTAATAACCTTGTTTTGATTCCCAAGTATTTCATAACCACATCTATTGTGGAAAAGCGCAAGCCTACTTGGCCCAAAGGAAGATCTAAAGAATGGATTGGAAGTTATATCTGGCTTGAAGGAATCCCGGAATGCGGTAAGATTTACATCATAAAAGACGGAGTACCGGAAGCCCCCAAAAAGGTTCTTGAACTCTACCGGAAGACAGAACCGCTCAAAGCAAGAGATTGGGAAAGTACGGGCTGGTTATTGGATGTACTTAAATGCGTGGAAAAGATTGGCACATCCACCTTCACTTTGAGCCAGCTTTATACTTTTGAATCAAATCTGAAGAAAAGACATCCCGGAAACCGTCACATAAAAGACAAGATCCGCCAGCAACTGCAGACCTTAAGGGACAAGGGCTTCATAGAATTTGATGGCAAAGGTAAATACAGAACGTTATTCTAAAACTACCCGATTCTGTACACCTCTAGATCCTTGCGGGTCTGTGAGCCCGCACCTTCTCTCCTGTATTGGTCCATGAGAGCAACGCCGTATCTGTAGCAAGTCGCCTTCCTGGCAACATCGAGACGCGCCCAGGCGTAGAAACTTTGCTGTTTTGTTTCGCGCAGGAACAGAAGCATACCGAATTCCGCCATTGGTTCCTCAATGGAATAAACATAAGGAAAAGCATTATGGGGAGGTCGGTCAAAATATGCATGCATGGCCTCATGAGCAAGAGTAGAAACCAACAGTTCGTTCATTCTATTTCTAATTTCGCTGGCATACTCCATGCGCATCTCTTCCGGATACAGTTTGATGACCGGTGCGTCCGATAAAGAAACTGGTGATAAATACTCGCCCCGTATCGGCATTTTCCCCCATAAGCGGATCTGCTCCAGATAGTACTCCAGCATCCTCAGAGCATCCTCATACTGCGGTTCTCCTTTCTGTTTCAACCGTTCAGACTCCTTTTTCCAGTACTCTGCAGCTTCCAAGAGTTCCTTCGGAGCCTTGTGATACCGGATGCCGGGCTCGATGATAATCCTGACACCCAATTTGGTCAGCATGTCTTCTAGAGATACGAATTCTCCGAGTGTGAATGGCAAGACTGTACTTGCCTGAAGAAGAAGCACCTCGTGAGCTGACAGCAATTTATGATCGTCCTTTATAGGAATCATGTCCCGGATAATAAGAGGGTCAGAGACTTTCTTTAGAGGTTTGGATAAGATAATCATTTTTTCATCATTGTTCTTGACCATATCCTCCAACAGTGCCACAAGGGCCTCTTTCGAGCAGATATCGTCTTCTTTTCTTATGCTCTCACCAGCACCTCTATCCAACATACCTCCCCAAACACTCATAGTCTTAACTGTTTTATTATTTGTTTCGTTTTCGTCAATCGTCCCAGCCAAATGCCGCAGCAGCATAAACTGTTGGAATTCATCCAATTGTCCTACAGCCTGAAGCACCTCGTCGTTGATATCTCTGGCGGGAGTCTTGACCTGCAGAGCCCCCATGTAGACCTCACTCATGGAACGCTCGTTGAATCCCTGGCGATGCACCTCGTCTATCGCCGCTTGCTTTCCCTCAGTTGCCAACTGGCGGATGTAAAGAGCCGTTGTGTTGTACATCTGGGCCAGTATATCTGCATAATTCCTTCCATATCCCTTCAAATCAGGTCTCAGAACCTGCCCAAAGGCCGATGCGTAGACGGCGGCCCGTTTGATCTCCGGCAGGGTATCAATGAATCGAATCATGGTTTCAAAGGCATCGTCCTTGTGCCGGCGGACCCTTTCATCTGTATCGGATTCTGTTGTATCCGGTTCATTCTCTATGTCATTGCTGAACGACGGCAGGTAGCCATCGACCTTGAGAATATCCTTCAGGGCGTTCTCAAGTGACGTGTGAAGATAAGACCGGAATTCACCTATGGCGGGATTATAAGAACCTATCTTTTTGGCGACTATTAAGATAGCATTATTGGCAGCTTCGTATGCATCGGCGTACTGCGTAGAGAAATCCTTGACACTTGCGGGACGTGGTCCCACTGATATGTGCCTGAGGTTGCAGTATATCCCTACGGCCTCGTCAAAATAACACATGAGCATGTCGTCCTTGAAAGACTGGACGGCCTGAATGAAGTGTTGATATGTGAACGGTTGTGGCATATAGTCTCTTCTTATAACCGGGTTATTGACTTCAAATATAAAAAAAATCTGCGAAAAGGGTAACGATAGCCCAAAAGGAGAGTATTATAGGTAGAAACAGACACAAAAGACAGATATTATGACAAGCAAAAGCAATTCCGGCCGATTTGAGATTATAGACGGCAAGTGTGTGATTCCGGAGGGAGTCACTGAAATCGCAGACCACGAGTTTCATTCAGTTCACGAGCTTCATGAGGTTGTTATTCCGAATTCGGTAATAAGGATTGGCCAAGATTCTTTTGATTCCACCGGCTTGGGTGAAATCAAAATCCCTGACAGTGTCAAGATTATTGAACACGGAGCATTCTCAAGTTGTTTCGGACTGTCCAAAGTTGAACTATCCGAGTCTCTTGTAAGCATAGGCGATTACGCTTTTAGTGATTGTCCGATAAGGTCAATCAAACTCCCTGGCACGTTGGCACATCTTGGCCGCAGTTCCTTTGGCGCAAGTAATCTTGTATCCATACATATCCCCTCAAGTGTAGTCAGTATAGGACACGGTGCCTTTTCCGATTGCTGCGAACTTGAAAGGATTAGTGTTGATGAGAATAGCCCCATGTACAGAAGTGTTTCTGACACTTGTCTGACCAAAAACGGAGACACACTGGTCTTTGGCTGCAAGAATTCAATCATTCCTAACGGTGTCAAGTACATCGGGGACGAATCGTTTGAAGGATGTTGGGGCCTGGAGTCAATAGAAATACCCGACAGTGTCACTCATATTAGTTATGCAGCTTTTTCAAAATGCCGCAATTTGAAATGTGTCAAGCTGCCCAATATGTTGGAATCTATTGGAAAAGAAGCATTTGGTTTCTGCAAGAAACTATCCAAGCCGGAAATCCCTGCGAGTGTGATTAACATAGCTGATGATGCATTCCTCCTCCCGGAAGGGGGTGACGACTTACCCTTTTAAAAACGTTTTTGGCAGGAAAGGAATAATTTTTATATATTTAACGCGGTAATAAAGGACGAGACTTTAAGGGCGAAAGGAAGATATTTAAGAATGTATCAATAAAACATATTAAGCATTATGAGAATTAAACTATTTGACAACGTCAGTCGACCGGCATTAGAACATGAAGTCAATGATTTTCTAGAGTTAAACTGTATAGAAACAGCCGATATTCAATACAACACTTATATCAACGAACGTGGTGCAGAGTTCTGGACTGTGATGGTTGTATATTAAATGTATATCGTCTTTTTGTTAGACAATGAACAACATCAACTACATCTCCGGAAAGACCACCGAAGGCAAAACAATAACCCTGGACGGATTCAGGGTGGAGTCGTTCGCCATCTATGGGAACAAAGACGGCGAAACTTTTGTGGACATCTATTTCAAGTCCGGCGACCAGGTCAGCGTATATGCCAATGATGACGAATACGGTGATATTCTCGATAGCCTGGCAGACGGCATGCTCGCCATAAAAAAGAATCCGGAGATCCTGACCAGGCCCTACCCCGTGAACCTTATCGAATGTGATACTGTTGACTGGGTTAAGTACTTCTTTGACGGTAATGCTGTGGAATACTATATCACTGACCGCGATTCGGAGGATGACCTGGTGGAGCTGCACTTTGCTTCGGGCAATGTCGTTGAAGTTCGCAGCGACATTAATGAGGACCTTTACCCGGGAGAGAGTGTCGAGACCTTGGTGGATGACTGCATCTGCCGGTATTTTAAGGACCAAGAGAAATAGAATATGACAAAGGAGATATGGCCGATAATAAAGGACAAATAGTTAAGCGTGGTGTCATAGCCCAAAAATATCAATACACCATTTCAGACGACGACGTGGTGACTATTAAGGGTACTGGAGAACTTGGAAATGGAGGAAATCCTCTCAGATTAAGGTTTCCGGTAGAGAACCTTGTAATAGCTGAAGGAATTACCACAATAGGACGTTTGGTATTTTGGTGGTCTGGTCTTCATACGATTCAGCTCCCCGATACTTTAGTAGAAATAGAAGACAGCGCATTTGCCCGCTGTTATTCTCTAAAGGCTCCTATTCTACCTGATTCCTTAACGGAACTGGGCCGATGTGTGTTTGATGAGTGCTACGGTTTCGACAAGATAGTAATACCCCGTAACCTAAAGGTGCTGCCTTATGGCACATTCAGAAGTTGCCGAAATCTGAAGGAAGTCGAGCTTTCCAACGTCGAAAGAATTGAAGAGTATGCTTTTGGCGCTTGCAGATCTTTGAAGAAGATAGTGATTCCTTCGACAGTCAAATATGTAGGAAAGGAAGCTTTTAAATATTGCACATCACTGGAAACCGTCGTATTCTCCAGTAACAACTGCAAGATTGAGGACAACATCTTTGAAGGATGTCAGGCTCTTAAGAAGGTTGTTCTTCCCGCAAGTTATGCGTATCGTAATCTGGGAAATCTTTGGGGACGGGATTACACGTCTCTGGTTAATGACATAGTAGAGTTCCTGCCTTCTTCGTCACCTGATAGTGTCTTTCCGATAGAGGCGATTGAAGCCTTTTACAATGAATACAATGATAACAGCCGGGAATGCTGGAGAGAGTTATCTCAAGCTGAAAAATCTATCAAGCTAAACGAATCTACAACGATATGGGGATTCGCCACGCTGACTAGAGTCCATGATTACGCGAATAATTATAATGCGCGTTTTACGATTAGTTTCGAAGAATACAGTGAGACCTTTAATGATGACGCGTTTTATGCCGCATCCTTGAAAGCTTTCCTGTGGAAAGAGTTCTTATCAAAACCGGTTGACAAGTTTGATGGACTTACCAACAATTATACGCGTTTCATATACAAGTGGAATGGCAAGGACCTTGGCCTTGGATATCAAGCCTCTGATTCCGAATACATCAGTGACAGCAAATTGTTGGGAGAGGAAATAATGACCCCCTATTATTCGCTGGACAAAACCGTAAGATTATTCGTCTTGAGGCTCCTACGGAAATAGTCGATGTTTCCGATGCTCTTGAAGACTTTATGAAACGGATTGGGAATGAATCCGGTATGATCGGCGGTATCGTAGATGAAATGATCAATGAGTATGGCCCGGTAAAGACCTGTAGGGTACTCGGACATTTAGTATCAATAGGCAAGATTGTTTACTATGAATACGAATCTGAGTATGCTAAAATAATTCGTGGTGTGTGGAAGATCGTAAAGAATTCTTAATTCATAGCAAAGTGTATACTGAAGAAGTACATATTGGTTTGTCTGCCAAGACCTCAAAGGTCGTAGGAACCATAGAATTTGAGGAAGACGACCTTATCTACGAAGGATTGGGCCACAAGTATTTCAACGGAAAACTGGACCTTTATCGCCAGAACTATTACATCGGCGAGTGGATGGTTGACCTTTGGGGACGCGATAAAGCCGGCACTCTGGTTGGCGAGAGCATTTTCGGCGGCTATGCCGAAGCCGAATGGGAGGGTGATTCGACCATCGCTCTTTTGAGATTCTGGAAGTTGACAAAGGTAGAAGAAAAAGTCAAACGTGGTCGTAATTATTACGTCATATATTCCGGCAAGCGTCATTGGGATATTGACGAGGAACTCTATCAGCGCGAGAAGGACTTCCTGCCGGTGTTGTTTTCGCTAGCTACCGATCCGGCTAACGATGTGGAATTTGAGTCAGACGGCGTTTATTACATCAATAATGGTTTCAACACGGTAGCAGTAGTAAAATCCGAGGATGAGAATTTGCATTACAAAGGTTGCCTGACAATACCGCCGACCGTTTCTTTTAGAAAGAAATCATACACCGTCACCGAAATCCGTGATGTTCAGAATTGCAACGAGTTGACCGAGGTCAAGTTGCCGGATACGATCACTCTAATAGCACAGAACGCATTCTTTGGAAGCCATAACATTCAGACAATCAATCTTCCCGATAGTATCAAGACCATTGAAGAAGGAGCTTTTTGGGGATGTACCAAAATACAAAAACTCGATTTGCCTAAGAATTGTGGGGTTGCCAGATACGCATTTGCTTTCTGCGAGGGCCTAAAGGAAATCAGTTTAAACGAACAGACCTCCTACCAAAGTGAGACCTTCAGGAAGTGCATTAGCCTTGAAAAGATTGTACTTCCCCATACAGTCAGGGAACTGCGTCATGGAGTATTCAGAGGCTGCTCCAACCTGAAAAAGGTAGAATTGAACGAAGGCCTGAAGAGTATTGATGGTGACTGTTTTGCCGGTTGTGCCATTGAAGAACTCCGGATTCCTAAAACCGTCAGGGTTATTGATGCGCCGCTTGAGTGTAATAGTCTGAAGAACATCATAGTTGACCCGGATAATGATGCGTTATGCTCCGTCGATGGCGTCGTCTATAGCGAAGGAATGAAGCGCCTGGAGGTATGTCCCACCGGTAAAGAGGGAGAGGTTGTCATACCTGATGGTGTGGTTTATATTGAAAGCCATGCATTCCAGAGCTGTTCACGCATTACCAAGGTAGTCATCCCGGACAGTGTTTTGTTTATTGGATGGGAAAGTTTTTATGGATGCAGGAACCTTCATACTGTTATAATTGGGAACGGCGTTGATAGAATTCAAAAGAATACTTTTGCGCGTTGTGAAAGCCTGTCAACGTTAGTAATTGGAAGCAGCGTGGAAAGCATTGAGGAAAAGGCATTTTACGGTTGTAAGTCATTGACCAGGGTTGACCTTCCAAATACTATCAAGCATTATAGCATGTCATTGTTTGAAAAATGCCCGAACCTTACGGAACTCACAATGCCGGAATGGATGGAAAGGCACCGCAAGGACATAATGGATTATGCCAGCGGGAAGAAATCAACAGGTTGGTTTTAATTATAAGATATGGGAAAAAGTAAAGATGAATACATCGAAGTAAGTACATCTGTCAAAAATCCACAGTACCCCACTAGGGTCCGAATTATTGATTTTGATGGAAGATTTGAGCATGCCGAGGCATATACGCCCCCCACTTATACCTTCTCCGTCCAAGTTGAAATCAAATACAATAAAATTGTTGACGGAAAGGAAGAAACCTTAATCACCTGCTCTTTCTGGACCAATGACGATACTGCCCCATTCTCTTTCGAGGACGATGATCTTGATGATGACTCTGTTGACGACTGGTTTTGGGATGGTTTAGCGGAAGATCTCAGTTTTCACGATCTTGAGGGCCTGGAGAAGTTGGATTTCTATGCGCTTGGCGTTCCTGCCAATAAAGAGGAAGAAGATGACTGTGGACAATACATAGACGATTGTATTTTTGACGCCTTGGATAAGTGTATCCCTGATCATTATGAATCCATAAAATATCAGTGCACCGATCTTTATTTGGAGAGTGTGGATCACGACACTCTTGAGGAGAAGACTTGGGAAATAACCCGCGGTGCATGCAGGTCGGAATGGAGCATTGAAGATTTCGACTATGATAATGACTATGATGATATCCAGGTGTCTTTTGTCGTTCAATGCAGTTTCTACGTCAATGAAGAACTGCTGTACAGTTTTGAATGCGAGACCGGATTCAACCATTTGATGAAGACCCCGCGCCATAATCTGTACAATGCTATTGTTGGGAAGATCAACAAGGCTGACTTCCAGGAACTTGTCTCATCGGAAGATATGAGCGATTTATGCAACAGTTCTGAGAGTTATAATGAACTGATGGAGGATTACGATTCTTTTGAAGATGCTATAACCGACTACATAGAGAGAGAATATGGTGATGATGATGACGAGTTTGAACTCCATGAGATCACGCTTGGCGACCTGGCCAAGAAGTGGGAAAAGGAGAGAGAAGCCAGAAAGGAGGAATAGAATAAATTTTTCTTTGTAAACAGGTAACGATAAGCTTAAACGTCAGTATTATTGTTAGAGAACAAAGAATAAAAGCAATATGAAGACGACCGAAGATATAGAACTCACAACCGCAGGCAAACTCCTGGATGAGTTGAAGGGGTTTGAGAAAAAGTATTGGCACTACAACGTAGTAGCCTGGGTAGATGATGACCATACCGTGGGCGTTGTGGGCATCTGGCAAGATGAGGACGATGACCTGCGGATAGAAGTTGAAGAGGTTGAGGAGCTGGAAGGCATCTGGACTGTGGACGATGTGATTCAATCGCTGGAACGCTACGACAAAGACACAAAGGTGTATCTTGCAGGTCACGGCTATTACTTCGCTATTGACAGCGAGGGAAGCGTCTTCACGGACAGCGATGATGATGAAGTGGTGGGCTGCTATGCCTCCATATTCGGGGAATACCATATCAGTTCATGGCTGACCCCCCAAGATCTACGCGATATTGCCGAGGAGCGGAGGAAGAGGAAACGTGAGGCTCGACATGAGACGATTGCTCTGGTCATAATCACAATCGCGGTCTTCGGCTGGCTTGTTTATAACATCTACGCCCTGTTCGCCGGGATTGGAGGCCCCACATGGGAGAAGATTCTATGGATTGTGGTCTGCTGCATTGTACTCTTTGTAAACGGCGCCACTCTTTATCATAACAAGGAATGACTATGACACAGGCTGAATTCACAAAAAAGGGTAAAATCGTCAACCTGGAGGACTACTACACGGACAATGGCGCCTTTGACGATGACGGCTGGGTCCGTTTTATCAAAGCGCTTGGTAATCTGATGACAGTCGAAGAATACAACAACTTCGTGGAGGTAGCGGATATTGAATGGCCCAATGGAACGATTGCCCATTATTTGATAACCCGTGACGGAGTTATGCATATATCCGGAGGGTTATGGGACGGGATAATCAAGTTTGAAACGACCTACCCCTTCCATGAGCTTGTCATTGAAGAAGGAATTACAGTAATCGGCAACTTTAATTTCTCAGAGTGGAATCAATTGGAAGAGGTAACTATCCCCCATTCTGTTGAGGAAATTGGTCGCGCCGCTTTCTGGAAATGCCAGAACCTAAAGCGTGTAAACCTTGCAGAGGGGCTCAAGGTAATCGGCCCCGATGCCTTTGGGGGTTGTAAGGCGCTGGAAACCATAAATTTCCCCAAATCCCTGCATGAGGTCTGGGAATACGCCTTTGACGGCTGCGACAGACTTCCGGACGACATCCTCCCCGATGAGTTGGATCCCTCCGGATGTGTTTTTGGTGATTGATTAAAATAGATACATAATATTATGAGTGTAGAAGGTGATTCGTTCCGCGTCACGGTGAAAGGTTCCCGTGAAAGTGTCATCAAGATGATGAACGCGGCACTGAAGAGTTTCAATTCAGACAAAGTCATTGTGGAAAGCGATGACATTGATACAATGAACTCAAAACTTGAAATGTTTACAGGCCAGAAAGGCAAGGACATAGGCATACCGGACCTTTTGGGGCCGGTAAATGATGAGGATTTTTACAGATTTCTTGAACTGGTACGGATAGAAGATGACGCCCCTGGCCTGATAGCCAAATTCTCATATTACCTTGATGAGAGCGCATCATATCACGATAATGATGAAGCCTTTGTTAATTCGTTCAAATGGGACACTGTAGCCATTCAATATAACTGCCAAGTGTTTCTGGATGACGACTGGTACAGCAATGGCCGATTCATCAGATTTGGCTCGGCAACAATCTATGACGCTTTAGATGGAAAAATCAGGAAACTTCATCTCGAGTCGGGGTCAAAATATGATACCAAAGAGTATCCCTTCTTTTTAAAGACGCTGGCCCATCTGTATCCGGACCACTATGGCATGGATTGGAACCACTACCATAACGATCATCCCGATGTTGAAATCACCGATGATGAATGCCTTGCATGGTTTAATAAGCAAAAGCAGCCGTGGCAGCAGGATGAGGATTCAGAAACTGAAGAGATTGAAGAAACGAGCCTCTACCCTATTGATGAAAACGGCCATGCCGTTATCCCTGAGGGCACAACCCGTATTGAAGACTACGCTTTCCTGCAATGTAATAAGTTGGTCAGCGTGTCGATACCCGATACAGTCGTGGAAATTGGAGAGGGCGCCTTTGGCAGCTGCGAGAACCTTACAAGCATCACGCTTCCCCCATCGCTCAAACTAATAGATGAGTTGGCTTTCTGCGGCTGCAAAAAACTGACAGAAATTGAAATCCTTTTAGGCGTCAAAATAGCCGACAATGCCTTCAAGGACTGCCCGTGCGAGGAGGAGGTAATGAAAAAAACAAAATAGAACTATGGCAGTACAATTATTCCAAGAACTGATTGACAAGAACGGGCACCTGGAGATTCCCGCAGGGACTAGGAAGATCCTTCCCAACGTGCTAATGAATAGTGAGGACCTCACCAGTGTGGTTATCCCCAAGGGTGTGACTATAGTTGGTGCCTGCTCGTTCCTGGGCTGCAAAAACCTCAGGCACGTGGAACTCCCGGAGGGGCTGAGGACCATTGACATGGGCGCATTTATGGGCTGTACAAGTCTGGAGAGCATTGTTATCCCGGAGAGCGTCCGAATAATAGCCCACAAAGCATTCGATGGTTGCACGAGCCTAACTCGTATCGTGATACCCAAGAGCATAAGTGTCATCGGTGAAGGGGCATTCCAAGGATGCTCCTGTCTAACCCAAGACGACCTCTCCCTCATCGCCTCCAAGGAATCGCCATATGATGTTTTGACAATCTCCACCACCGCCTGCATTGTCGGCCCCAGAGAGACCATCATCAAGGTTCTCAACCAGGCGTTCCACTTGTTCGGCCGCGAAAAGATTGTTGTCGGTCCCGATGCCGACCTTGAGGAGATGAACCGGAAGATTCACAAAGCTCATTACCGTCTGGATGGTGATCCCGAACTGGACAAACAGCCTGCGGATTACGGTGCCGAATTCACGCTCCTGGACTTTCTGGACGTCCCCAGCAAAATAAACAGTCTCTGCGAATGGTCCGTCCTGTCATATATCGACGAGGAGCATCCGGATGGAACTGAAGACTACAGCGTATACTTGAATGATGTGACGAAAGAAGCCGATGAGTATATAGTTAAAGTCAAATCCTCCGTGAATGAATGCCAGGATACCTACTGTGACGAGGAATGGTGGGACTGGTGCGAGCGTATGGTCCGCCTATACGGCTGCAAGATTATCCTGCACCGTGACTCCAGCGTTTATTTGTCCGATATACACTTTGAGGAAACAAGGCTCTTCCAGATGGACGGAGACTCCGTGAAACAGTCCATGCTTGACACGTTCCCGTACGCTGACCCTACTCCCACCCCGACGGACGACGATGACGTTCCATTCTGACGCAAAGGGGTCGTTTCCCTTTGCGCCGATTTATCCTATGATCATTGTTTTATCACGGAAATTGATAGCCACAGCATTCACCTGAGACAACAAATCGAAGCCGATAACCGCCTGCCCCATCAGGCTGATAAGACGGGAAAGCGCTGACAGTGATGAGGGCAGCATGCCGCACTTTATAGGAACGTTCATCTCACCAACACCTAAATTCATATCGTAAAGGGTTGTTCTGAAACGGCCTACCCCGGGGTAAAAGTCTTCACACTCTCCCGCACTTTCAAGCCCCTCAACAAGCTTGGCCGAAACCACATAGTTGGCTGACGCAGCACCTGTGTCCAGGATACATCTTACTGGCTGTCCGTTCAGATTAGCCTCAAAGGTAACGGCCGATTTTAACGGCATCACGTGCATATTCACCATTTGGCCCGGTATATGGAATGCCTCACGCGAAAGCTTAATGAAACCATCCTTGTAGCTTACAAGCACGTTGAACTTTGAGAGCACATCAAGACCAATCAGTCCGTCAACATCAAGACCCGACAGATCCTGCACAGTATCAATGATATTCAGTTTTGATGACTCAAAAGACTCTCCACAAAGCAGAAAAGGCTCACTATTCACCGTCATTGATATAGGCGAGCCCGTATCAACCAGGAAACGTTTACCCAGAAAGTTTGTCAAGACAGGATGTTTGTCAACAATCTCCAGACGGTAATTGAAAACTCCGTTCTCATCAGGCAAATCAAGAAATAAAAATGGCATAATGGTAGTATTTTATGGTTATTACTATAATTCAGTCCTTTCTCTTAAAAACCATTCCGCAGTCAAACACCGGATAGATGTCAAAAACATCATCTCCGGTGTAACCGCGAAACAACCCCAACAACAAAAACATTATGAAAGACACTTTTTTCATCGGCATTAAAATCCTTACACCAATATATACTCCGATCCCTCCAAAAACTTTCAAATTATTTCAAGAACAATTATATTTGTGAAATAACTAACCGCAAACAACAACCCCCAAAAATATGGCAAAGATATATGTAGCCTCCAGCTGGAAAAACCCCTACCAGCCCGATGTAGTAAAGAAGCTCCGCGAGCAAGGACACCAAGTATTTGATTTCCGCAACCCGCCCGATGGCAATGGCGGATTCTTTTGGAAAGACGTTGACCCCAACTGGGAGCAATGGACCACCCAGGACTACATAAGCCACCTGGACCACGAATGGGCCCGATACGGATTCCAGCGCGATTTTGACGCCATGCGCTGGGCCGATGTCTGCATCCTGGTACTCCCCTGCGGCCGATCCGCCCACACCGAGGCCGGCTGGATGGCCGGTGCCGGCAAGAAGGTGATTGCCTACATCCCGGAGAAGCAGGAGCCGGAGCTGATGTATAAGATGTTTGATTGCATCACTGACTCCATGGAAGGAGTCTTTAAGGCCATAGGCCATAAATAACTAACATGGCAGATCGAATTACTCCAGAACAACGGCATCTTAATATGGCGGCCATCCATTGCCGCAATACTAAGCCGGAAATGATTGTGCGCCGCTTCCTATGGAGTAATGGCTACCGATACCGCTTGTATCATCAAAGATTACCAGGTAAGCCTGATATAGTGCTACGAAGCTACCGCACCTGTATCTTCATAAACGGTTGCTTTTGGCACGGCCACAATGTGGCATTTCAGGCTCACAGCATGCCCGAAAGCAGTGTCTGCTGTAAGATACCCAAGACTAACACGGAGTTTTGGACAGCCAAGATGAAGCGCAATCAGGAACGTGATGAAGAGGTTATACTGAAGCTGAAGCAGATGGGCTGGAACACAATTGTAATGTGGGAATGCCAACTTAAATCTTCCAATAGAGAGCAAACGCTACGTTCACTAGATTACACTCTTTGTAAGCTTTACCTGTCTAATCATCAAATACTTTCAGCGAGCAGATAAAGCGCCCTATTCTTACCTTGTTTTTTGTGGTTAGAATTATTAAATTTGCTGCTTTAACACAATTATGCTTAATATTTAATGATTCGAATAGGAACATTATTCAGTGGCATTGGAGCAATTGAACAAGCACTATTACGTATGGGCTTAGAGCACCACATTGTATTTGCTTGTGATAATGGCGAAATTGAATTGAAATTACTCCCCCCTGAACTGCAACACGAATATGATAATTTAAAAAAAATAGCGAGTTACAGGCAAACAACAGAACAAAAGGAGCGCATCCAGCAATTAACAGCTATTGAACAAAATATCATCGAAGAAACTGCCCAGCACATCGCAAGTTTGCCGACCATACGACAAAAAAACGATTATGTCAGACAATTGTATTCAACACATAGTAAAGGACACAATTATGTTGAGGATACATACTTGGCAAATTATAGAATTAATGAACAAGACTTTCATCTTGATGTTCATTTTTTAGATGGCAGAGACTATGCTAATCAAGTTGATTTAATGGTAGGCGGCAGTCCATGTCAGTCTTTTTCAAGCAATGGCAAGAGAGGAGGTGTTGTTGATACGCGCGGTACTCTATTTCATGACTATGCTCGCATAATTTCTGAGGTGAGACCTAAGTGTTTTATTTTCGAGAATGTAAGGGGCATGCTGGTTCATGACAAGGGTAATACTTGGAATGTGATAAAAAACACATTCAGGAAATTAGATTATAACATCTATCTTAATAGGGATGATAAAGGAAAAGAATCTCCATTATTAAATGCATGCAATTATGGAGTACCCCAACAAAGAGAAAGGATATACCTAATAGGCATACGTAACGACATACATTTGAAGGAAAATTTTGTTTTCCCCAAGCCAGAGCCCTTAAAACGCACCAACAAAGATTATCTAGATGATGAGGTTCCCGCTAAATATTATCTTGGTCAAAAGGGATTTGAATTTGTAACCACTCACCCATCTAGAGCTCAAATTGGAAGAACAATCCAAAAGTGCCAAAAAGCAAACCAACAGTTTAATTGGAATGGAGATTTTATTTTTGAGCCACTAGATCCAAATAAACATAACGAAGAAATCTTAAACCGAGCTTACGTTGGAACTTGGAATGGTGTACAAGGAGTCATTCGCATGTATACTCCTAGAGAGTGCTTAAGACTTATGGGATTCCCGGATACATTCAGAATAATACATAATGACACCATTATGTGGCGTCAAAGCGGAAATTCAATTGTTGTTGATGTACTTATAAAATTGGTCCAGCAACTTATAAAAACAGGCATTTTTGATGATTAGGATAGCAACTCTTTTTTCTGGAATTGGCTCAATAGAACAAGCTCTCAAAAGATTGAGCATAGACTACAGCATTGCCTTTGCATGTGATAACGGCGATGTGGCATTAAACCTGCTTGAAGGCGAAGACTTTGCCGATTATAAGCGCTTGACAAAGATGCGCAGCAAGAAGGTAAAAATGACGCCGGAAGATGAGAAAAGGCTTAACGAACTGAGTAATAAGGAAAACGCCCTTGCGGAAAAAATACGCGAAGATGTACGCGTGTTACATTCAAAAGAAGAAAAAAGAGAGTATGTCGAACAGCTATATAAGAAGAAAGGCAAAGGACATAACTTTGTAAAAGAAACATATCTTGCTAATTATTCGGACCATATTGATGTTTCTGATTTTCATTTGGATGTGCGTTTTTTTGATGGAAGAGATTATTCCATAAATCAGGACATAGACTTGCTCGTAGGCGGCAGCCCATGTCAGGCCTTTTCAGTTGTAGGCGCCAAATATGGTTTGAATGATACCCGCGGAACGCTATTCTATGAGTTTGCCAGAATTGTTAACGAGACACAACCACGAGTCTTCATTTTTGAAAATGTTCGTGGTTTACTTACGCATGATAATGGCCATACGTGGGACGTTATGAAAGGCGTATTCAGAAGCCTCAATTATCGTATTGCTGAGCCTCAAATACTCAATGCTTCAGATTTTGGTATACCTCAAAGCAGAAGAAGGGTTTTTGTAATCGGCATAAGAGAGGACATTAATTGCAAAGTTTTTCAATATCCCGATCCAATACCTTTGCAATATACAATGCAAGACTTTCTCGAGGACAACTGCGCATATGGCCATTTCACATACGACTTTAAGACAGGAGAGCTGAAAATTGAAAAGGTTAAGGGAAAGGCTGATCCCAAATTTACATTAACACCTGCTGTCCAAAAATATGTACTTGCCGGAGGAACATCAAATTACCGAACCTCACAAGAAACCGACCTGAAAATTGCTCGCACCTTAATGAAGATGATGACACAACATCATAGAGCTGGAGTTGACAATTATATCACAGTTCAAAAAAAACCATTAATTTTGAGGCAGTTGTCTGATCGAGAAGCATTAAGGCTTATGGGGTATCCTGATGATTTCAAGATTGTAGTATCATCCATGCAAACTTTGAGGCAAGCAGGAAACTCTATTGTAGTTGATGTCATGATGGCTATTGTACAAGAGATATTTAAAACAGGAGTTTATAATCATGGCTAAAAGAAAGTCTCCCAAAAAGGGCTCAAATTTTATTTGTCGTGTGGCTAATCCCTCGCCAGAAAAGGTATGCGAGTATGTAAAACGACTACCCAAAAGTATAATGTCGGAAAA
Organism: uncultured Bacteroidales bacterium; assembly: GCA_902763885.1. Classification (GTDB taxonomy): domain Bacteria; phylum Bacteroidota; class Bacteroidia; order Bacteroidales; family Bacteroidaceae; genus Colenecus. The sequence goes on from CACWTU010000010.1 coordinate 99,663, forward strand.
ATCATTTCGGGCATATATGGGAAAAAAATGGTTTCAAAATGAACACCAAGCAGCCGAACAATGGGGCTTGTATTATATAGATGGAACAAACTATTACCCACAGTTTAACAGGGAATTAGATCTTCAAGAAGCAGAATTATACCTTTATGGTTGGCTAAAAAGGCTTATAGTTATTAACCCATACACAAAGTTCGACACAACAAATGATAATAATCTTGTATTATCCATAGTTGAACATCTAGAAAAACAACCTCTCCAACATGATCTAAAGACAATTTTACGCGATATTATCAAAACAAAAAAACCATTTATTGTTAATGATATTCTATTTAATACCCTAAACAAGTATTCTGAGGTATTGTCACTTAAAGAAATAGATCAAAAAGCCGAGCTATTCTCAGTTGAGCTCAAACCTAACTACAAAAAGATAATAAACACTAAATACAATATGAACAAAAAGGATTACTTTGACTTGTTCAAAAACATTAAGATAACAAGTCATCAGGATGAGCCTAGACAACAAATTTTTTATGGTGCTCCAGGTACAGGAAAGTCATACATTATCAACGAAAATACTGAAGAGGATGCTGTCATAAGAACAACATTTCATCCCGATAGTGATTATTCCACTTTTGTTGGAAGTTATAAACCCGCCCCTGAAATAAGAGACGTACAAGTTGTACCTGTCGTGGTAAACAAAGGAGCCAAATTTGACCTAAACAAAGGAACATACAAAGAAAATCATATCACTTACACTTTTGTGATACAAGCTTTCTTAAAAGCATATCTTGGAGCTTGGAAAAAATATGCTGAAGCCAAAGCCAACAACACCTCCATTGATCCTCAATTTCTAATTATTGAAGAAATCAATCGCGGAAATTGCGCTCAAATATTTGGCGATTTGTTCCAATTGCTAGACCGCTCAGAGAATGGTTTCTCGGAATATCCAATTGATGCCGACACCGATTTGCAAAAAGCCGTTAAAGATGCTTTTGAAAATCACAATGACTATAAACTCGGCCCTATAAAAATTGATGCTGAGAAAGCGGTTAAAAACTACACAAGCAATTACGGCGCTACTTTATCTGAGGATATTCAAGAAGGAAGAGTTCTGCTGCTTCCGCCCAACCTTTATATATGGGCAACAATGAACACCAGCGACCAAAGCCTATTCCCTATAGACTCGGCATTTAAACGTCGTTGGGAATGGAAATACATCAAAATCAAAAAAGGAAAAGACGAGAAAGGCAAAGATCTTGACTGGAAAATAGTCATTAAGGATGAATCTAATAATACAGTCAAAATAGACGGAAATGACTCATTGTTATGGTGGGATTTTCTTAATAAAATTAATGAAATCATTGCTTCTATGACCTCTAGCGCAGATAAGCAACTAGGCTATTTCTTCTGCAAAGCAGATAGTAATGGAGAAATCGGCAAGGATCTTTTGGTTAATAAGGTCATATTCTATCTTTGGAACGATGTGTTCAAGGATTATGGATTTGAAGATGCCAAGCTATTCAAATACGAAGAAGGTGGAGAGACAAAAGATCTGACATTCCCTATGTTCTTTGACGAGGATGGAGAGAACGCTAATCACACACGTTTAGTAGATTTTCTTGAGAAAGTCATGAAATGGAAAAGCGACTCAAAATAACCGCTGATGTATATTCTTTTTGAAGAACACCAATACGAAAGCCATCTGGTTGAAAAAATCCTGAAAGACATTTACGTACTTCAGGATGTGGACAAAATGGTTAGCGTTCAATATGTGGGTTATTTCTATAATCCGCGTTTGAATGACTGTGTGTTTATTCTACCCAAAGTATTACTTGCGGATGAAAAGGACAGCAACGGTAAAAAAATTGAAGTATTAGTTGGGGTTAAAAATCCTAACGGCGAAAGTATTATTCCTGAACAAATATTAGAGCCTAAAGATCAAGAAAAACTGAACAAGGAATACCGCAAATTCATATATGAGTTTTCAATATGGATTTACAGGGCTCTAAACGTATTTTACAAAGCCAACCCTAAAAGCCGGGCTATACTTTACAAAAAACTACCACAAGCCGGCAAAGGCAGAAGACATAAAGCTGAAACTTTTCTGGATATAGTTCTTTCTCTTATAAACTTTAATAAGGACAATCGGGATTTTGTTCTGTTTACAATTAAAAATCTCCATCGTGGCAACAACAAAATCAACTGGAATCGTACTATCAGTCACTCTACGGCTATTGTGCAGAACAATGACGTTGTATACCTAAATCCAATAAACAAAATAAGGGTGGTTAATTATGAAGAAGAGTTATTTATTATCTATTTCAGCATACTGAATTATTTAAATAAGAAGTACGGTTTTAATGCACCTATCAACATTCAGTATGATTTAATTCAGGGTAAACAGTTCAAACAATATCTGCACGGAATGGGGAAAACTCGTCTTATGCAGATCAAATACAAATATTATTCTGATAAAGCTTTGCAATTATGGGACTTGTGTTATGCCTTCTTTGAGAACTCATACCGGATAGGCATTGATACAACGTCACAGGAATATATTCTGGCCAAGAGTTTCAACGTAGTGTTTGAGGCGATGATTGATGAATTAATCGGAGACCGCAACATTCCAAATGGACTTAAAGAACAATTAGATGGCAAACGGATAGACCATCTTTATACATATGACAGTCTAATATCAAGTGACGACCAACAAGATCAGATTTATTACATTGGTGATTCTAAATATTATAAAAAAGGCAATGGGCTTGGAAGCGAAAGCATTTACAAGCAGTTCACTTATGCACGCAATGTCATACAATGGAACATTGACCTCTTCGAAAATAACAAATATGAGAAATGGAAAACCAAGGATGAATTTGATGAGGACAAGAAAAAATATGAAAGAATAAAGCTTAGAAACGATGCATTAGACCCACTTACAGAAGGATACAATGTGATACCCAATTTCTTCTTGTCTGCATTCGTTGATGACAAACTGCGATTTGATGACGGAAAGAATATTAAAAATCGTACAGAGAAAAATAAAGAAGGAAAAGAAGTAAACAAAACATATATCTCCTCGCAATTCAAAGATAGGCTGTTTGATAGAGATACGTTAATTCTATCTCATTACTATGTGAACTTTCTCTATGTACTTTATCTATACGCCCGTAATAAACAAAACGAAAAAGATGCATGGAAAAAAGAGGTCCGTCGAAAATTTCGCGATGAGATTCGTCGAGTCCTCATTGACAACTATGATTTTTATGCACTAAAGAGCAAGGGTAATCTTTTGGCTGGAGAAGAATTCATAAAAGAGCACTTCAAAGAGTTGCAAGGAAAACTGTACCGTCCATACGAAGATTCTCACATCTTTACTCTTGCGTTGGAAAATACCAACGGGATAGACACAAAAAAAACAGACGCCTACCTATTATTGAAAGAATTATTTGAAATTGAACCAATTAAAGAATTAGGTAAGAACCCCAAGAAAAAGATAGACAAGAAAGTTGAAACTTATCAAGCCTCACATCCATATACTCCTTCTCCTGAGAAGTTTTTGCCAGAATACCATGTTGAGGCTTATCGGGAAAACTATTTTGTAGTCGGTTTGTATCATGATCAGGAGCACTGGGATTGGATTACAGGAAAAAATGACAAACACACCCTTATTTACAACGTCAGACTTAATAAAAAAAGAAGAGGCGTAACACCACAAAGCAGAATTAGAGCTATGAAACCAAAATTTGCCATTCTTTACGAAGAAGGACATGAATCAGAAAACAAATACCACGTTTTCAGAATACATGACTATGCTGTAATGACAGAAGAAAGAATGAGCAAAGCACTATACCCAAGAAAACCCCAAGGAGATTATTTCATTTTTAGATTTGACGAAGAAGTCTCTATAGGGAGTTTTGATATCGATAAATATATAGGTAGACGTCGATTAGAAAAAGACTATGAAGATGGCATGCCGTTATATACAACAGGCGAAGAGCTTCTGAAATACAAAAAATAATTTACTTTAGCCCATGGATATTCTTGGCCCTCTACAGCGCTCATACAACATGTCATGTATCCGTTCCAAGGCCACCCAACCGGAACTATCAGTCCGGCATTGGCTGTGGAATCACGATTATAGATATCGGCTTAACGTAAAGAGTGTTCCAGGCAAACCGGACATCGTACTGCGTAAGTACAGAACCGCAATATTCGTGAACGGATGCTTCTGGCACGGGCATGAGGGATGTTCCAAATATGTGGTGCCCAAAAGCAACACAGAGTTCTGGATTTCAAAGATAGAGCGCAATAGAGAGCGCGACCAGAAAGAATACAAAGCTCTAAAGGAGGCCGGATGGCAGGTTATTGTAATCTGGGAGTGCCAACTCAAGAAAAATCTTATTGAAGAGACCATGCTTGATGTTGAGCATTTGCTTAACAAGAACCTACTGGAAATGTATAAGTGACATCTAGGATATGGATTTAATGCAAATGAAACAGATAGAAAGAAGTAGCGCAATTATTCACAGTTAGTAGTACCTGTGTTATTCTTAAAGTCCAGGCATAACATGCTTGGACTTTTTTGTAAAAAAATTGTTCGACTTCTCAGTATATATATATAAAGTATTTTTAGTTACATTTGCGAATAATCGAGTTTATAACCTAAGGACTAACTATTCTATAATATGGGTACCACTAACAATCTTGAATTGAATTGTAAATGGCATTTTGCCAAACAATTAGGAGGACGCGAAGATGGGCCGAACGATCCTATGCAGGATAATTTCAAGAAAACCCCCTACACTTCACTTATTAGAGAATCTATACAAAATTCTCTTGATGTCCCATTGAATACGAATCTTCCTGTACGCTTGGAATACAAAATTAGGAGAATACACTCAAAAGAATATGAGAATTTCTTTGAGTTAAAGAAGCATATCCAGGGTTGTATACAGCACTTTAAGTATAACAATGATGCTCTAACAACTTACCAACCGATGTTGGATTATCTAAATTCTTTGGGAGACCATGACGATCTGAATTACATCCAAGTCTCTGACTATAATACCATAGGTATGAATTACGTAAAAGGTGACACATCACAACCTTTCTATGCATTTGTTAGAGCGGCCGGTGTGTCAGCTAAAAATGATGCAACATCTGGAGGTTCATATGGATATGGTAAGGCTGCATATTTTTACATATCACCGATACGTACAATTCTTGTATCAACACAAACTAAAGATGGAAAGAACTTCTTTGAAGGAGTGTCATCTCTTTGCACTCATGAATTAAACGGAGAGGATGGTCTTAGGGTCTCTGTGGGATATTATGATAATAACGATGGAGAACCTGTAAGTAATCCCGACAAAATACCAACTCGTTTTCAACGCAAAGAGCCAGGAACAGACATTTTCATTCTTGGCATTGATGCCTCTGATAAAGAGAGCATTTATAATGAGATGATAGAGGCTACCATACGCAACTTTTGGATGGCCATTGAATCCCAAAAACTAGAGGTAAAGATTAATGATGTAGATATTAATCATGAGAGCCTTCCTGTATTAATGGATAAATACTTTCCTGACGAGCAAGATACAGTTCCAAGGGAAAAAAATTACAATCCACGCCCCTATTGGGACGCCGTTCATAATGTAAAAGCTGATGTAAATCACGTATTAATAGAGGACACACTTACAACAATCGGAAAAGTTCGTTTTTATGCCAAGAAAGACAAAAAAGCTACAGACAAGATACTATTTATGCGGCGGCCGCTAATGCTTGTTAAGGCTCGCAAAACTCAAAGTTCAAATGGTGTTTATGGCGTATTTGTTTGTGATGATACAAATGGTAATGAGATTTTACGCAAAACAGAAAATCCTGCACACAATGAATGGGTGGCCAGCAACTGGAAAGAAAAAGGAAAAACTGTCCAATTAGGAAAGGTTGCGACAGATGAGATAGATGGCTTCATTATTAAAGTAATGGAAACATTGTTTTCAAACAGGGGCAGTCAAGTACAGCAAATTAATGGACTTGATGAGTTCTTATATATTCCTACGGCTGTAGAAGATGACAATATAGATCAAGAGTCTCTGACTGGAGAAATAACCGGAATACAAGATACCGAAAGCGGCTCAATTACTTCTAATTTGAGTAACCCGGAAACGAACACCATAGATGGTAGCCCTGCTATTGGTAAGGTAATGATAACTGACCCGATACAATCTCAGCATAAAGCTGATAATAAAGGAGGACATCTTAGTGGCCATGGAACCAGAAAAAAGAAAAAACGTGGAGGGGGAGGTTTATCACCAAAACGCTTACAAGGCCGGTTCAGTCCTACAGATAATGGTTTACCAGGAACCGTACTTACAGAGATACCAGTGAGATATAGATCTTATGCACAATCAGAAAATGGACACATAGTTCACACCATAATCTTACATTCAGATTATGAATTTAATAATGGTCGAATAGACTTGCTAATAGGTGGTGAACAATCCGATGAAAGCGTAGCAATTAAAAGTTGCACACCTAATGGCATTATTGCTGACAACACTATCTCTGGTTTACATATATTAGAGGGTAAGAATGTGTTGAAGATAATATTTGCTGATAATATGAAACATGCTGTAAAACTGGACGCTTATGAACTTAAGTAATTTATCACTACCATATCCCGTATTAGGAATTAGTGACGACATCCAGCCGTTACTCCCTGATGATGCTGTTGACTTTGAATTATCAGCTGACCCACGTAATTACACAATCAATATAAGATTGAAGTTTGAGAACGATGATATTCAAAGGCTAATTAGTGAAGGTAAAGCGGAATACTCATGTGAATATGATTGCTCACGTACAATGTTAAGAAGATGCGTAATTTCCAGTGAGCCAACCTTTACGATAGTTTTATCCCGACACGAAGTAAATGGGCGCTTAAATATAAACTGTTACGTTTCTGTAAAAGAACTGATCGCCGGTTACACCAATAAAGGATTTAATCCTGATTATGGTCAATCTACATTCGACATGGAACCGGGAGATATTTTGGTAGCTTTTCCCCAATTACACTATGACGCAGATATACAATATGACAAATTACAAGCAGCTGGTTCTTTCATGCAAATTAGGGAAAGCAACCTACACGATAATGTGTTTTTTGATATCTCCGGAAATAAGATAGAGATATTATTACCACCAACTCATTATCAGCTTTATTGCAATCCCATAGTAAAGGGGGCAGCTCAGATAATACATTCTTCGCTTGTACTTAATGCATTGACCTACGCATTACTAAATATTGAGGATCATGAGCAAACCACCTGGGCAAAGACTATATATTATAGGCTTGACAATGAAACGGGTTATTCTAGAGATGATTTATCAGAGCCTTCAAATATCCCCATGTTAGCTCAGCGTTTGCTGAAGGATCCTTATTCACGTTTATTCAATCATATTATTGTATCAACCCCTAACGCAGAAGACTAAGCTATGCAACTACAGAAAACTTTTAAAGAAAGCTATATGAAGACTTTACGTGATGCAGTAAAGTCTGAAGCTGCTATTCCGTTATATACAGCAGAGTCTTTTGAAATAGATAATTCTCAGATAAAAAGACTGGCCAATGTTTATCACCCAGATGGACTTGCAGATAAACTCAATGAAATATGGGAGGATGACCTAAAATCGGCTATTGCCATTTATGAAGGCTACAAAGATATTTCTCTTATTCTAGCTTCAAATGAAGCGTTCTGGGCCTATCTAACCCATGTGGACCTATATACATATACACAGAACAGATGGCCAAAAGTTAAGGATTCTGATTGCTCTGCAGAGTATATTCTTGACCACTGGTTTGTAGGCGATAATGGCCTATTACGTAATGCTGTAGCTTCAATGTGGTGGAGTGTTTATAATACTATTGACGCCACAAGAGATAACCCATATGAATTAACCGAGATTCTATTTAAAAATTTTACTCTAAGGGTTGTTACTTTAGGTTCTTATCTACTCATAAGGCATAAAGAGGCTATGATTGGCATACTGTCATTCCTAAAAGATAATCCTGAAGTAACGGAAAACGCATTTGAACATCGTGGCCGTTTTATTGCCAAATATTTTAATAGACTAGGAGCCGTAAAACAACTGACATACCTTAAGCGTGACTTCTTCTATAGTATATGCAACAAGATGAAAGACAAAATATTGTCTGTCACGAAGCGCGAACAACTCAACGACGAGAGCTTATATAATGACTTGTAATTCAAACTGAACAAATATGATTAAACGTAAAAAAAGACCTCAGAGATTGGTTGGTAGATCATATTACTGATTCTATTCATAACATTAAAGTCGTTGGCAAACCAAATCCTGAGTTTGAGAACTGGGCTAAGAATTTCAAACGAGAAGAAGCAGCATTTCTTGTTGATATGGAATTTGTAGTGGATTGGGGCTATGAAGAAAGAGAATGTATCCCCGAAGAAGAAGCAAAAGAGTATGCTGGGGCTCTAATTAAACGTATTGTTGATAATTGGTATCTGTAAACATGATAAAAAAGTTAAACAACACCATATTAGCACCTTTATATCAACACTATCGTAATAGGTCGTCTTACATGATTACACCCAATCTAAATTACCGTCATCCTCTACGTTTTTTATTATCTAAGAATAGCTACTGTTTTGTCAATTAACCCACGACTTTTCATTTTAAGAACTTGTTTAATAAAGGGCAATGTATTGCCATCCAGTCCACCCCTCCAGATTTTGCATGGATAAATGGTTATACCTCCGTCCAAATCAATAGGCACATCCATAGCATACTTTGCCAGCAAGCGTCTATCGCCTTCAACTATACTACTTTCCTCAAAAATATGGTAAGCCCCGAATAATGTATTACGGTTATTAAAGTCTCTCTCCATTTGAACCAAATCAGGCAAAGTTCCATAATGATGAGCATAAGCATCTACATAGTATCTTAGAACTCTATAGACTAGCTGGTTGGCAATTCCCCCTGTCCTTCCATTAAACAAGAAATGCTGGCTAATATCAGAAATTCTTATATGAAAATATTTTAGAATCTCGAACAGCCATCTTAAGCTATTCCACACATCTGCGGGGTTAATACTTCTGGCAAAATGGACATATGTGTCTACCGCTTTAATACGAGGACGTGGAGCTGGCTGTATTTTTTGATATAATTCAAAGAAAGGAATACTCTTGCCACGCCATGACCTTAAAAATACAGGGAATCTATTTTGCATCCATTCATCATACAAAGATGCACCCAGACCATAACACACCAGATAGCTCTGACCGGAACTCAGTTTTTCTTTAACAAGACTATAAGCATCTTTATTATAAGAAGTTGTTTTAGCTATATCAAACCTCTCAAGGAAGCGCAACATACCATATTCCGTCAAAGCTTCTTCTATTTCTCTAACACCTGGAAGATTTTTGATTATGAATTCGATAGAGTCCACATAATCATAATATGCATGGAACATCTCATGTATAAAAGTGCTAGCCAAAACTGACGCTCTATTAAAGCCTTTGTTTCTCGCAGTACAATCAATGTTGTCAATAAACAAATAAACACGGCGTGAACGACCCTTATTGCGGTTTGGCATATAACAACCAAGCAAAGATCCGCTCCACCAGACGGCATTATTTTGATTCACCAATCTTCTTCTATAGCATTTAAGTTGTCTTAATCGCAAGTCCAACTGAAACAACTTAGCATTATCAATTATTCCTAATGAATAATCGTCTATAGGTTCTGAAAAATAGAGGTCAATATTATTATCGCGAAGTTTATATAATTCATCCAAGGTTTTTTCAAGATTCCGTTTACTAAAATATGAATCCGGAGAACGTCTTATTTCATCAATTTTTCTTTCATAAACACTAATTTCCCTTTCAAGGTACAATTCTCTATCCAGCTTTAGATTAAAATCTGCGACCCACTGTTCTTGAGTTTGTTCAATATCGCCACCAAACATCAAATTGCCATTATTCGTAATAGCATTATCTGGCAAATCCTGATAATCATCGGGCCAATCAAAAGGATCTACATCATCACCTCCATCATAAATCGGAAGATGGGGCATTATTCGATCATCATACCCACCTTCCCTACGTTCTGCCTCTCTTCTTCGGCGTTCCTGTTCAATAATATCTATTATTTCTGTTTCCTCTTCTGTAAGATCATCCAAAAAGATGTTATAGTTGTTATCTCGTAAAATGATAACGTCTACTTTATTCCTTGTTTCCTTAAATGAGAAAGTGGCATTATCCAACTGGGTTTCAAACAATGCAATATCCTGAAGAAGCTTTATCTCGTCATTATTCAGGTAATGAAAATTCAAATCCATATATTTTCGTTTAGGTTAGTGTCAAAATCATTATGAGACAGACAAATATAATACTTTATTCTTGACATGAGTTGTATACTTCCTCACTAATGGTCATTACCATAAACCTGGTCATAATCATACTCCTCGTAACGCTCGGCTATCTTATGAAGCCGATGAGCAAAACGGTTGTCTGATACGTATATGTCCAGGTGACGGCGAGCGTAGTTATCTATAAGCTCCTCTAGAGTGAGGTGTTTGAAAGTGTTGTCAATAATATCGGCCACCACCTTGCTTTTCTGCGATGATGCTATGCCATATCCTATGGCACCGGCAATAAGATCTTCTAGCAATCCCATAGTTGTCAGTCTTTAAAAATCAATACTACAAAGAAGATAAATAAGCCTATGAAGGCAAATGACCCTAAAGCCCAGGGGTCAATCTCGCCGCCAATGCAAATGCCCAGTTCAACAAACACATGAGTAATCAACTGCATCAGCAGCTTGAAAAGTGGTATCAGAAGCAATAGCAGCAATACCACTATTACGGTTTTTAAAAGGAACTTTATCATGACTCTTGTTTGTTTAAGAATCCTTTCAGATAATTATCGGCAGTCTGATTGATGAAGTCATTAATCAGATTATGCTTTACGACATTAGCCAGTCTTTCAACAATCCAGTTCTTGAATGGCGACAGCATTTTCCTGATGGTTTCATCATCATTGCCGTTAGGCTTGAACACAAAGATCCTGTACTGCCAATGAAAACTGGTGTCAATCCGGTCCCAAGAGTCACCAAAATCCTGGTAGCAGAAACCGGCTTTCATCTCAATCTTTTCTTTTGAGACTATGATGGCATAGTCAGGACCGCCAACACTATTATAACCCACCCCATCGGGTTTCATATCCTCCAGACCCGGGTTTGTACCCTCAAGTCTGTCTTCTCGCAATTCATGATCGCCCCAGGATGAACTCCCCAGACGCAGTGTACCGTCTGTTGCGAGGTTCTTTATCAGTTCCACCAGCTGGTAAGCCCGACCTACATTCAAACGGTCATAACGTTTGGCCATTTCGGGGCTTCCCAACTTTGAATATACCCTAAGAATATCCAATGAGCCATCGTTAATCAGTTTATCAACTCTGCCGGATATTGCCTTTTTGATGGCGTTCACGAATGCCTCAAAATCTTTCTCCGGGTCATTTGAACGCTCCGGAGTGTTGTCAATGTAAATGTACCTGTTACCCATAATCATTGTTTTTTAATTGAATCCTATTCTGTTTTCTGAGAGAGAATGCTTGTTGTAGGAGTTAATCTCTTTCTCGCATCTGCTCTTTATTGTGTCAAGTGTTGTATGCTCAACGCCATGTATTATGTTGTATATCTCCATTTTACGGACCACGTTCTCTATCTGTCCGCCGGAAAGACGGTAATTTCCGGCCAGCACTGAAAGATCATTGTTTGACAGCTCCGGTCTGAGCGAATGCCATATCTCCCTGCGGGTTGATTCATCCGGGTTATGAAACTCTATCTTATAGAGAAATCTGCGATCAAACGCTTCATCCATTTTCTGGGGCATATTGGTGGTGCAGATGCATATACCATTCAGGTTTTCCAGCTCCTCAAGCATGATTGCCTGACATGCATTGTTGAGCTGGTCTGTGGAATCAATGACATCAACCCTTTTACCCAAAAGTCCGTCACACTCATTAAGCAGCAGAATCGGGATAACCTCCAGTTTCTCCGTCATATCCCTGTATACGGCAAATATCTTCCTAATAGCTTTCTCGCTCTCACCCACACATCTGTTCCTGAGCTCGCTGAAATCAGCTTTAACGATAGGACGGCCGCTGGTTCTGGCCAGCTGGTTAACGAACTCGGTTTTGCCCGTACCGGGCGCACCGTATAACAAACAATTGAATCCGGTCCTCATTCCTTTTTTACGCATGCGCCCTATCACCTCATTGAACTTATCGGTACTGAAAAGCATACGGAGCTCATCAAGACTTTCACACTCGGACCGATTAAAGAAAAGCTGTTTCTCCCGAATGGTTTCATTATGGATTAAGACACATGTGCCGTCAGCAATGACGGCCTGTCCTGAGCCGGTCTGGTCAAATGCATCAGCGTGAGCATCTACGTCATCATCTCCCTTGGAATGATTCCGGAAACTGAGAAGTTCAACATACTCCTCTTTTAATTTCAGAAAACCAACTCCCCTGGTGTATTCTATATAACCCTTGACTTCCAGATCATTCAGGATGGCAACGGTCTTTGATACGTTCTCGTCACTCTCTGTATCAAACAGCATTTTGCAGACTTCAATGTCAGTCAGACTGTCATCCGTGCTATTCAATACGAGAAACATATACAACACGACCGACAGTTCAGACCAGCTTTTATACGGATCGCCCCAGATGGTATACAGCTTATCTGTCAGGTATGAATCATGGTACATATCCAGATAAGAGATTACGGTCTGCTTAAGGCCGGCTGCATCGGTGGTACCATGTTCCAGAGCGCTGAATTTGGACTCCAGGCTGCAGATCATGTCATCATAAACCTTACGGGCATCCATCCTGCACTCATAAGGCAGATTGTCAATCCATCTCTCCATAGCCTCTGGAGCTATCTTGAAATTGGCATCTATTATAATTGATCTACTCTGTATTATAAGGCCACGGTTTACCAGATAAATGAAATCATCTTTCCTGGCCAACAAGTCCGATAAAAGGCATCCCGTGTGATAACATATTGATTTCAGGTCTGAAACAGGTGACATAACAATAATTGACAGCAATGTAGCCTGAACAGGCGTTACGTCAAACGCCATAGACAAACTGCACAGCTCGCCATAAACGCCACTCTTGGATGAGAAAAAGCCTTCGGACAGCTCAGAATGAAGCGATTCCTTATATATGGCCGTCATCCAATCCATTATTGAGTTATTTCCAGACATAACAGCGCCAGCTTTAGTTCTTATCTGAAAACACAGGACGTACGTTGAATCCGTGCGAGCGGAGATTGTATGCCACTCTCTGGCCACCCTCCTCAAATTCCATGCAATGCGCAAAGCAATCCATATCAGACACTATTGAACGCGTCCAGTAATTGCCCCGCAGGCCATCTTTGTAGATTTTATTGTCAACTGCGCACTCGCCTGCCGGAAAGAATAGAAAACTGTTCCTGTCATATTCAGGACGCGTTACCAGCAAACCATTCTTGCCCTCGCAGACGGCCCACTCACATTTGCAAAGAGATAACAGCTCCTCAAACTGCTCTTTTGTAGGGGTAATCCAACGCCCGCCCCAAAGCAGGTTTACCGGATCCTTTATCCGCGCCTTGAGTTCCTGAGCGGTGCTGTAGTTGTAGCACTGCTTGACTTCTTTCTCACACCAGGCCAAATAGCTGCCCGCATCTGTAGCACTCTGAGCACCTATGTTTACAAATGCCCATTTGACTGACAACCCCAAGTCAACATACTCGTGGCTATTCTCATATTTAGGTACTCTTCTAAATTCCATATTTGTGTGGATTTAGTATTAAACAACCTGTTGGTACTGACGCGTTTTTGCGTATACCATCTCTTGAGTTATCACAATTTCGGTAAGCCTGCCCCTGTTCTTATCACGACAGGACGGAACGTCAAACATGATATCAAGCAAAACTTTCTCTATGACTGAACGGAGTGCACGGGCACCTGTACCTATCTCAAGTGCCAGTGTGGCAATCGCTTCAAGAGCACCGTCAGTAAACTTGAGGTCAGCGCCATCCATTGCCATCATCCTACGGTACTGGCGGGTTATGGCATCATCCGGCTCAGTAAGAATCCTTACCAGGTCATCCTTGCTGAGCGGTTCAACATTGGTTATGACCGGGAATCGGCCAATAAACTCCGGTATCATACCATAGCGGGTAAGATCTTCGGGGAGAATACGGTCAAGTACAGTTGATTCTGTCTCTTCCTTTTTCTGTCCTGAACCATTGAAACCTATAGCGCCTTTGGATTGTCCGGTACGCTTGCGTATTATCTCCTCAAGGCCAACAAATGCACCGCTTGCTATGAACAGAATGTTGGTGGTATCAACATATACAAGACTGGCCTCCGGATGTTTGCGGCCACCTTGGGGTTGCACACCAACCACATCACCCTCAACAATCTTGAGCAGGGACTGCTGTACACACTCTCCGCTCACATCCCTTGTTATAGAAGCTCCTGCATAAGCTTTGCGCAGCTTGTCACACTCGTCTAGCATTACTATGCCCCTCTGTGCTGCCTCAACATCATAGTTGCAACTACGCAACAGTCCGGCCAGACAATCCTCAACATCACTCCCCACATAGCCCGAAGCCGTGATTTTTGTACAGTCCTGCACATAGAAAGGTACATTGAGCATACGCGCAATGGTGTTGATGAGATATGTCTTGCCACATCCAGTATTGCCCATGAGAATTACATTTGATTTGCCGTTCTGCCACTGCTTGGCATCAGGAGCGGCAGACAACTGCAAGCGGCGGTAATGGTTATATACCGCTACGGAAAGAGTCTTTTTTGCCTCTTCCTGACCTATCACGAAGCGGTTCAGGTGCTCCATGATCTTTGCGGGACTGGGTATAACAGTGCTTTTATCCATTTTCACACTTCCATTGATTGTAGTCCCCCGGCAAGCGCGCTATGTGCTTGCCGGGTTTCTACGAGAGTCAAACAACAAACTGGTATTTAGAAAATGGGTTACTCTTTTTTCTCTTCCTGGCCATCTGTAAGCATTGCCTTCATAGTTGGGTTGTTGTAGGTCAGCTTACGGATAGTAAGGTCTTCAGTATCCTGATTAGCCAGACGCAGATTATTCTCAGAGCCCAAAAGACTCTCCTTCACTTTCTGAAGTCTGGCTATGGAGTCATCTATACTCTTGATGGCATCGCCGAATTTCTTTGAGGCAATCTCATAATGACGGCCAAACTTGGTCTTGAAGGCCTCTATCTTGTTCTCAAAGTTGGTGATGTCCAGGCTCTGGCTACGGGCTATCTCAAGCTCTTTCTTTACGGCAACAGTCTTTCGGGCGGCATTGACCAGCAATGTTATGATGGCCTTGAAGAACTGAGGCCTGATTACATACATCTTGGGATAACGGTATGACACATCTACAATACCACCGTTATAAAGTTCGCTGTCCTGCTCCAAAAGGGATACAAGGATGGCATACTCACAACCCTTTGCGTTGCGGTCGGCATCAAGCTTCTTGAAGAAGTCCTCATTTTTGTGCTTTGTAGAGGTTTCGTCCATCTCATTCTTCATCTCGAACATGACGGAGATGTACTCAGTACCATCTTCATAATCACGGAAGATGAAGTCACCCTTGGATCCGCCGGATGCATCATTATCCTTCTCAAAGTATGCGTTGGGGAACAGGGGACGCATCTCAGCATTATAGATGGTACTACAATGAGACTCAAGTGACTCGCCGACCATCTTTGTAGAAAGGCGGGTTTTCATGTCCTTGTAAAGTGCGACCAACTGATTGGCCTCACTGAGCTTGTTCTCATAGCTCTCGCGGATGGACTTTATCTCGAGCTCCGAGTTGGACTTGGCCAGACGGGCATCGTTCTGGAGCTGGGATATCTCCTTCTCCTTGGCAAGGATTTTCTCATCCTTGAGCTTGATAGTGGCATCAAATTTCTTCTGCTCCTCAATAATAGCAAGCTGGCGCTCATTGTCATAGTTACGGATAGTTGACTTGAGGCGTTCAATCTCAACGTCCCTATCCTTAATCTCTTTTAGCTTGCTTTCAAGCCTAGCGTTAAAAGACTGCTCAGACTTGGCAGCAGCAAGCTCCTGCTCAAGTGCTTTTGCCTTCTCATACTCAGTCATGCGGCGCTTAACCTCTGACTCTACTTCTGTTTTTTTTACCTGGTTGAGAATGGATGCATACTCGGCATCATCAACCTTAATTTCGTGTCCGCAGTTGGGGCAGATTAAACTTTTCATATACCTTATGTTTTGAATTAATAAATTAGTTAACAAAAACACCAGAGCTGCGAGGTTTTACCCTCATCAACTCTGGTGCAAATATCAACTAAAAAAAAAACGACTAAATACGAATCAAGATTTATTCAAGATTTAGCCACAGCTAACACGCTGAAATAAAGTCAATTAATTATCTGAATCTAATTTGCTGGTAGTACTTGGATTTTTCCATTATCCTAGAGCGCAATATAGGATCTCCTTTGAAAATATCCCAGCATTCTTCATATTTATCCATATGTCCTTCATCAAAATATAATGTCTTATTTAAACTCTCAGCTGCTTTAGTCAGAGCCCCAGTATCGCTAGACTTTATCTTTTCAAGAATATCCCTACTTACAATATTGCAAGCATTCCGCCCTCTTTGAGGCTGATTGCTTTTGAAAACACAAACCACTGCTTTCACCGCATTTAAATTATCAACGCCCAAAATAAGGCGCAATACAAAAGCCAACTGTGATTTATTTCCTTTCCAATTGATATATGGGTAGTCTGTTGGCGCGACACCTTTACCTGTTGTAGCATATAGAAATGTATTTAGATCGCACTCTATCCATTTCTCCTTTGTAATGATGTCAAACAGTCTTCTTACCAAATCATCACTTATATTTAATTTCAGTGTATCTTTAATAGCTTCAGTTTCTGCTTCACTCCCATTTTTATCAGATTCCCTATTTACACTACCGGCTTTAATCGCCAGGCTTACTATAGCTGCATTTTTGTCATTATCAATCTTAATAGCCTGATTATGAAATATCTCATCTATCCTATTGTAAATGCTCACAAATGTATCTGCATTACATCTATACATGTCAAATTGCCTGAACACACGCTCTTTTGCACTTACAAGTTCTTCAATGTCTATTATTTGAGAGACTCTTACTCTAAAAGAATCAATTATACTATCAGCAAGCTCTGCAGAATCTGTTTCATCACTTTGCGTAACAAAACATAATGAGATATACCCCATAGTATCCTCTTTTCGAGTTGATGATGACTTTTGATAATAATCAAGATAATCGCGATTAGGTTTCGGATTAATTTCAGTTTGGTACTTAAGTTTTATAAGATATGATCCCAATACTGATATCAACTCATCAATAGTCTTTTCCATTACAACGGCCTTTTTCTACAAATTTACACATAATTGGAATCCAACCATTAATTAACAGATATTATTGATACAGAGGGCTCGCTTTTTTCAGAAGCCTAATAACAGCTTTTGCACTCATAATTACAACTTATTATTGAAAGAAAAATGGAACTTAACAGTATGTATATCTTGAAACATATATTATATTTGTGTATTCGCTAATGGACTAAACTAACATACATAATTATGAGAATTAAAGATCTTGACTTACCCGAAGAACAAGTAAAGAAACTTAAAGATGTTTTAGATATGGAGATTGATGATTTTCTCCATATGGTTGATGTTAAAGCAGAAAAAAAGATAAAGATCAACAAGCCTTATATAAGGTTATATGATTTCATCGTAGATAATTACCCCAAAATAGTCTCCTCACAGGAACAATCTGTATCTGAACAGCAGGAAGATGTATCTAAAGAAACAGCATCCTTGCTTAAGGATATCCCGGCAGACGAATTAAAAACCTATTATGACGAATACCTGATTGACAAATTAAAAACAGGAAAATGCAAGAATCTGCTTGACATATACAACAAGACAGACAGGGACTTATTGCTAATACCACATGTTGGAGGAGCCATGTATAAAAAACTAAGAGCAATTAGAGACTCTTTGCGCTCCAACCCCAACTACTATATTGATGAATGGACAGTAGCCAATACTCTATGCCAACTCCCGTCAAATTATGACAGGAGTTTAGGCCTTAATGCCAATCTGACTAACGCCTTTACTGAATTTGCCCAGATAGTATGCGACAATCTGGATAACAAAAGATACATAAAAACCCCTCAGCAAAGAAGAACCTATTCTCTTTTGGCCGATGTCTTGACAAGAATATATAATGATGGTGCGTCAACCAAGGAAATAGCAGAAGAGAAAGGTGTTACCCCACAACGTATTGAACAGGTAAAAAACGACTGCATTTCAGAGATACTGAAAGGTGAAAAGTTTTTCTACAATTACATTCTGAATCAGGATCTGCTGGATCTGATAGGATCTGTAGGCGAAGAATGTCTATATGCTCCAATCCAACAATACTACGATTATTCCGGCTCCACAGAGTTAAGCAGGCTGGGAGGATTGGGTTATGACACAACCAATATCGAAGGCCTGGAGATTCTCATCCCCAAGGACACAAAGGGCATTTGCTATAAGGTTTGGCGCGTCATTCTGAATGTGATGTGTGAGAACCCTCTTCCTACAGACAGGAATGTTATTGAACAACTGATACTTGACCATAAGGATCTTGCTAAAATTGATTATGACATAAGATTCATTGAGTTTATTCTCTCCAGTGACTATTTTGTGGACAACAAAGGCGACAATCTGATTCAGATTAAGAATCGGTTTTTGTCTCATAATGCCCAGCGTATGGCCAGAATAGTATTTGAGGCCGATGACAAGTTAACCACAAAAGAGGTTATGAAGAGGTTTGAGGAAATCTACAAATACAGCCCCACCGCAAACAACATATCTGACGCAAACAAATATGGAATTTGTTGCCAAGGAAAAAAATTCTGGTATTACGGCGAGCCCAAAATACCGCTTCAGCAATGGGTAACGGAATTTGCCGAGGAGAAAGAGATATTCTATTACTCTGAACTGGAAGAAGCGGCAATCAAAGCCGGTTACACAATCCTCAGTGCTATCAGAGCATACATCACCAATGTATGTGCATCTGATTGCAAGGACAATGATCACTTCTGCTTAAAAGACTGTGTTGATCAATACAAGAAATACAAATGGAGGGCTGGCAAGTCATACGGATGGGCCAACTGGCTGTATAATGAAATCAAGAAGATCCTTGCCAAGAAAGGCTCTCTCCCGGTTTCGGATATGATAGATGAACTCGATGCAAGGTCCCAAAAGACAGAGTACAAAAAGGTGCGCCAGAGAATTCAATACAACAATATGGCGGATTATTGCGGCGTGGATAAGCCTTTTATTGTCACAAACGGAATTGTTGGCATCAACAAGAGTGTTTATGATAAGACAGACTTTGAACTGATTGGGTTGCGCGGCGTAAAATATCCGTTCTTCAGGCAGATCCGTTCTTTGGTTGCCAATGAACTGAAGAAAGAAGACACCAAATCCAAGAAAATAGTAGATATCGTCAAAAAGGTTCAGGATGAAATTGATGAACCATTAAACAGAGGAACTATCATTAGGGCCTTGAAGGACGAGCAGCAGCGTTTCTCCTCAAAAGACTTTGACGTTGTAAATGAGAACGGAGTCCTGATTGTAAAATTGCTCAAGAAAGATGATGATGTAGAGCCGGTATTTGTTGCATCTGCAGCCAATACTGACACTGATACCATAGAACTTGTTGAGACTAAGAAGAAAGATGATCGTCCCAGCATCAAGTATCGTCAGAAGATTGAATTCGATCAACTTAATACGATGCTGAAACATGAATTGGCATTCTATAGCAAATGGATGCAGTTTGAAAATATTGATTTGGACCAGGCTGTTGATTTGTTTATCGGTTTTATTCAAAAGGCCAAGAATCCCAATATAAAAGAGCAATTGCCGCAAGATCTGTACGAGTATTGGTTTGCCAGAACAGACAGTTATGACAGATATAAGTACTTTACTGACTTGACAATAATGTTTGAGGCATTGTTAAAGGAGATATACTATCAGAATAACGGAACTGAGTTACAGTTCATGCATGGCATAACTCAACTTGCAGGTGAATTCACAGGTTTACCCCTTCTATTGCTGCGGTCAAGAGACGCCAAGGGTTTCAACCGCATTGCCGGCGAACTTGTCCTTAAGCGCAATAAAGTAGCACACGGTGATTTTATTGAAATGAATTCATTTGAAACCGCCCAGGCCATTACTGAATTAGTTGCTCTATACGTTTACATAGTATCAAAATACTCAAATAAAACAAATGTAAAGACTTCAGTATGACACAGGACGTTATCAATAGGAATCGGGATATTTATATAAAGGAATTCAATGCTACTGGATTCCCTGGGGCAAATCACATAATCAGTTATCTGGACAGCCACAACTTTTTTGAGGCTCATTGCAATGGGCATGATCGCTATCCTGGTGGAACTGCCAACCACTCCTTATGGGTGCTAAAGTTTGCACGTGAAAGCAGAGTTTCAATACTTAACAAACATCCGGAAAAGAACATATCGGAAAGCGATTTAGTTTTGGCATGTTTACTTCATGATGTTTGCGACTGTAATCCCAGACATGGAGTACATGGAAGGAGATCCTGGGAAATACTATCCCAACGTATCAAGGGTTTCACTTTTTCTCATAATGTTCTGGATGCCGTCAACGCCCACATGCATAGTACACTGTATAAAGGCGGCCCCAAAAGCACAAAGGACTCCAACTCAACAAAAGCATTACTGCACTATCTTGTTTTCGATTCAGACCATAGAGCAATAGAATATGGTGGCAATATACCTTTTGGTACAAAGCCCCAAACCATAGATAATGATCTTGTTCTAAAAGACAATGTCAACACCATCCTGGCGTCAGACGATGCTGGGGGTGATTATACGGAAATAATAGCCTATGTTACCAGATTTCCCCAATATCGGCCGTCATACATTTTGGGGCATAAGACCAACGGCACTTGGGATATAATTTCTGTAAGAAATATATTAAATATCGGGGACGGCAATATCACAACACAGTATCTTACAGATTTCGAGTTCAACCAAGCCAATGGTTTTATCATAAAGAAAGATGACGGAACCAAAAAGAAAAGATACCCCACCAGGTTGGCTCATACCGGTTTTTTCACATGTTTTACCATTAAATAAGTTCACTAAAACAGCAGCTGTAGTTGAAATTTATCTCTACTCATAAGCCATATCAATCAACGTATCACAATAAGTCTTGAGCTCCGCCGGCTCATCCACGCCTCTTTTCTTGCAGGCCTGCTTTACCTTTAGCTTGAGATAGTTGTCAAGACGCTTTGCCTGGGCTACGGTATATCGGTTATAAGATATCAGTTCATAGTCTTTGAAGTGACCGGCCAATGAGTTGAAGCTGTTGATTCTCTCCTCGGGGGTGTTGCTCTTGATTACCGAATAATAGGTCTTGGCTATGCGCTTGGCCTCGGAATTTACCTTGTCCTTGCGGACACGAATCTCGCCTGTGCGCCGCATCTCTAAGCCCACAAAACCTACCCAATCTGACGAATCGTTCATTCCGTGACCCCATAGGAATACGTGTTTGGATTTGGCGTGCCAGAAACCGGATGCGGTTTTGAAACCGTTTTTCATTTCGCTTACATGCACAAGATTATGCGGCACCAACTTATGAGCGGTCAATGCTTTGACATAATAATCAAGATACTGCTCACACTTGCGGCGGTCTGTATGCATCAGCAGGATGTCATCACAGTAACGCACAAACAGACAATCAGGATCATTGGGTTCCACTATTCCCTTATCTATTACGTTCATCACCACATTGACTATGATGCCGGACAGTGCCCCACCCTGCGGTATGCCTATCTTGCCTTCATCGCGGGCTTGGATGAACTCTTCTTTTGATTTATAGCAGCGGGATTCCACGAATGATTTCTCTGACACCCATTTGAACCTGCATACGGGATCAGGGTTATCGGGTGTGGCGTGAATACGCTTCTCGGCGGCCCAGAAAGAGGGAGTATCATTAAGGACCATTACCTTGTTGGCGTAATCATATGATTCCAGATAGGCCCGGACTATCCGGCGTATGGGGTCAAAGTCCTTTTTCTTAAGTTTTTTCTGCCGCTTTTTCTTAATCTTGAAGAGTTCTTCAAAGCAGGCCAGGATATCGTCATGATTGAATATGTCGTAGAATTTCTGTATGTCACACTCGCCTACAAATATCAGTTTATTGTCATTACGCTCGCGGTACTGGTCTGTCATTCTGATTGCATCAAGGTAGTTGGGCGTTTTCCAGCCTTGATTGGTTCTTCTGGCTGAGCGCATAAAGAGCATGTTGCGGTGGAAACAGTCGTCAAAGCAGTAAAGCAGGTAGTTGTAGGACAACGCCAACAGTATTTTGGTCTCCAGATTAGTGTATTTGCAAATGGGACGGTATATGAAATGGCCTGTGTCGGGATCCTGCTCCTTGAACTTGGCTATGATTGTGGGGGATTCAAACTTAAGATTGATGCTGCCATCCAGATATCCGTGAATCCGGTCAATGAATTTTCTGAGTTCTATTGCCCAAGAATCCTGTGAGCCGCGTTCCAGTTCCCTTAGGATTGTGACGTATACTCTTGATGCTCCAAGTCTCTTTTTCCTGGTCCACAGAGCTATTCCACGAAGATTATTGCCCGATGTAGGGCGGCGTCTCTTTCCGGGATTGCGCCAGATGCTACGGGGAGGCATTATTGCCTGGAGTTGGCCCCAGATGTCTGGGTCGTCCTGGGACTGATGCTGGGGCTTGCCGGTCTTTTTGGATACGTATTTACCGCGTTCCTTGGCCAGCAGACGGATTATAACGTCATCAGTTGCGTAATCTATTAGGCTCTTGAACATTCTCATAAACAAAAAAAAGCGCAGGCTTATGGTTTGTCATTCTCGTCTTAATCGATCACTTACACGCGGTTAGGCGGTAAGTATACCTGGGAAATAAGCAGTAAAACACCGGTAAAACCGGCCCCAGCCTACTGCGGATAACATTTAAAAGTTTCTATTTGTCAATGAACATCACGACCGGAAACAACCGGACGAGCCCTAGCCCACGCTTTCTTACAAATATATTAGAATTATTCCAATTATCCAAAAAAACCACACGGGGCCTGTCCCCATATACCATTATTCCAATACATTTATCAAGATGCTATCCAGTCTTTCACCAATCATCACTTTGGCCCTATAAATGGTTTCCATAGTCTTTTCATCATAGCCCACTTTGGTAAACAGGCTGTATTTATCATATATGAGTTCTGTTTCCATCTGGCCTGTGACTCCGTTAAATACGCCCCATTTCCTTTCATCTTCCTTACCGCGGGCCACCCAGATAAGATATCCATGGTCTTCCCAGTTCCCCATATAGATATCGGAGAAATCATAGTAACCGTATATGTGCGGTTGCGAGCTCCCTATGGCAAAACCGTATTGACCATTATGCTTAAAGCACATTACGAATCCTGAATGGATTAGCTCAAAGCCGTCCTTAAGAGGATAGCGATCATCATCGCCGTCATTTACTGTTGCAGAGCAAAGCAGCATCAGCGCCAGGGCTGATACTGCAAGTGTTTTTAGATGTTTAAACATATTCATTTATTTATTAGGTTTCACAAGTTTTTTAAAAAAGAATGGCACACGGGGCCTATCCCCCCTATGTGCCATTATGGTAAAGAAAAGTGGAAAGGCAAGACTAGTGATTACTTGCAAATCCCTCACAAGCGCGTTATTCGGTCACACCCAGCATAGTCAGCTTCACTACACCTTAAGGATGGGAGGATTGATTACCTTCAAACGGATACAGCCGTCACATGGTCTATAACGATTTGTCCGTTTCTTACGTCACTCACAGTTGGCCAACCGTGGCTACTTCAACCTTACGCTTCCTGTTTACTCCTATCTACCCCAAATCTCTTTTCAGAAATTTGAAGCAAGCCTTATGGGCCGGCGACCCATTTTTCAGCCACAAACCACTTTTCAGGTCAGTTTCAAAGAACTTTTGTGTGGAACAGGGGGATTGCCCCCTTGTGTCTCTATACCTGTTCCAGCATTTGGATTACAGACTCTTCGTTTTGGTCGAGTAGCCAAAACATAGTTGGTTTGGTCTCTTCTCTTACGATGTCCGATATGCCTATTATCCAATTGGTCATACAACCTAACATATTTTTGTGGGCTTCGGACCCGCCGATATCTTTTACGAGACTGAATATCTCCTTATTGTCTTTGTTGAGTAATGACATTGTCAACTCTTTCTTTCCTTCTTTTGTGACTGGCGTCACATTTAGGGTGATTGAGCAGTTGTCATTCAACTTATAGGTGCCGCATTTGCTGCCAGCGGCATCAGCACAGCACTCCTCTATTGCCTTTGTTATCTCCTTAAATGGGGGCGTGTAATAAAACACATCGGCATACTCTTCGTAACAGAGACCCAATACTGAGGTCTCATCTTCTGCCAAAAGCAGACTCAACTCTCTTTTGTCACCTTTGGCGTATCCGCCGTCAATTGTTTTCTTTTCCATTTTGTTTTTCATTTTATTAGTTTCACATGTTTGTTTGAAATCTGCCTCTCTGGCTGTATTCATTTATATATACCGGCAGGCTCTGGATATCTTACATACTTTTTCAATTTTTTTCCTTTGTACTGTAGACCGTCGTAATTGAATCGGACATAATCCTTTTCCATAGCGGCCTGACCGCGTAAAATTGCGGGCCATTCAGAGAGGTCTGTATTCTCTTTGATGAGTCTGTTTACTCGCTCAGCAAAGAGCGTTACCTCATTAAAGATATCATCTTCATAGGCATCGAACCCAAACAATGCGGCCTCCATTTCGTTGCTGATGAACATACTTGTAAAGAAGCCCTCCAACTCCGTATGCCTGGCGGCAAAGCCGTCGGCGTTACACCATATACATATAAGACTTCTGTCCTTAAGAAGTTCTATGTTTCTGTCGCCTACTGCTACTGCGGGGCCATAGCCCTTATAGTAAGATTCAGCCATCAGACCGCCGCTGAAACCGTGACCCATACACAGAAGTGTCTCGCCCGGGCGCTCGCGCAAAATGCTGTCAACTTCATCGTTTGTAGGGTTGACCAGTAAGGTCAGATTCTCAACTCCTTCATACACTTTGTGCAGAAGATGTGCATCATTGGTTGTGTCTACTAATACTGCTATCATGGTACTTTTCAAAATGTCCTTTCATCTTTTTATACCGGCAGGCTCCGGAAATCTTTCATGCTATTTCAAAAATTTTTTCCCTGTGCTGGTTGTTTTCTCTTTTATATTCCCTAAGGCTACAGAAATCTTACATGTTTTTCAAGAAAAAATGTCTATTCCTTTATTATATATGGGCCAACTGATTTTTTTTTGGCCTACGATGAAAGATTTTATTTTTAAGGGAGTACATATAAGTGTAAATCGTAAATTTGAAAAACATAAGAAAGAGTATGAGAATTATCACGACCGGAGACTGGCATTTAGGCAATCTGTTTCATGGTAATGACAGACTGCAGGAGCATGAGCACTTTCTTAAGTGGCTCAGTCAAACCATTATTGACCAGCAGCCCGATGCGCTGTTGGTGGCAGGTGACGTATTTGATAACGGTAACCCATCGGCGGCAGCTCAGAAGGCTTACTATGATTTCCTGGCAGGCATTACTCTGGCCTGCCCGGACCTTAAGGTTATCATTACGGCGGGCAATCATGATTCAGCAAACCGGCTGGAGGCTCCTCGCCCGTTGCTGGCCATTAACAATGTCGAGATCCGAGGCAACATTAAGCGCCGTTGGGAGTCCGATGACGCCGACGGCGGTCATTGGGTCTTTGACTTTGATGACCTGCTGATTCCCATCCAGGACAAGGAGGGTAACAAGGCTGTCGTCATTGCCGTACCTTATTTAAGGAATGACGTGATCCAGAAGGACAGTTACTCTAACGGCGTGAATGAAATACTTCGTAATCTAACCGCAGCCGCACGTGAAAAGCACCCTGGTGCTACCGTCATAATGATGGCGCACATGTATGCCAAGGGAGCTGATATCTCAAAGGACGATGCCAGTGAGAAGATTGTGATTGGAGGCCAGGAAGAGGTTAACATGAGCGTATGGACTGACCATCCGGATTACCTTGCCTGCGGCCACATTCACAAGCGCCAGCATATATGGAACACCAACTGGGCCCGATACAGCGGCAGCGTGCTGCCCATGTCTTTTGCCGAGAAGGACTACGATCACGGCGTTGACCTGATATCTTTCAACAAGAGCGGGCATGCGGTTGTTTCTTTCCTGGAGTATAAGCCGCAGCACAAGCTACGCATTCTGCCGGAGGATGACAAGGAACTAACCCCTAAGCAGATGGATAAGCTCCTTGACTCTGAGCTCAGACCCAGGGAAAACGGCAAGTTGAGCGACAACTTTGACTATCTGCTGCTCAAGATCAAGGTTGAGAAGTTTGGCAATGATGAGATGGCCGCACTCAACGAGCATCTGGCCAAGATGGATGCTGTGGTCTGCAAAATCAAGAAGATTGCCGATGGCATAGACCTGAGCACTATCGTGGGGCAGCAGGCCATTACCAGCATAGACGATATTCTGGACAGGGATCCTATGAATACTCTCAAGGAGGCCTTTACTATAAAGCACGATACAGAAATGACAGAGCATCAGGAAGAGTTGCTCCGTGAGATAATAGACAGCATTAATAACCAAACCGAGGAATAACCATGAGATTCATTAAACTTGAGATTCTTAATCTGGCATCATTGGACCGCAATGAGGGCGAAGTGATTGATTTTGAAAAAGGTGCGCTGGGAGGCAGCAACATTTTCAGTATTGTGGGACCTACCGGAAGCGGCAAGTCCACTATCCTGGATGCCATTTGTCTGGCGCTCTACAACCGTGCTCCCCGTTACCCCAAGAAGGGTGACAGGAATCAGAGTCACGAGATATTCGGCACACAGGACGAGGGCGAAAAGAACCGCCTGGCTCCCACCGACTGCCGCAACATACTTACCCGAGGCAAGAAATACGGCTACAGCAAACTGACATTCCTGGCCAACAACGGCAAGGTATACCGTGCCGAGTGGAGCGTACGCTTTAACCGCAGAAATTATGACAATGTGGTTACCGCATTGTATGAGATTGCAAAGAACGGCACCGAGACTGAGTGTGAGTGGAAAAGCCTGCCCGATATCATAGGTCTGGATTATGACCAGTTCCTGAGTACGGTTCTGATAGCCCAGGGATCTTTTGCCAAGTTCATTGACGCCAAGGAAAACGAGCGTTATGAGTTGCTGGAGAAATTGATTGGCTGCCAGGATCTGTACACAAGCATTGCCGATGAGATAAAGACAAGCAGAGACAAGGCCGTAAAGGCGTATGATACCCTGATGGCTGATTATTCAGCTCTGGGAAAGGATCTTGTAAGCCCGGAGGAGCTGGTGCCTCTCAAACAGAGGATTGATGAACTCCAGAAAGAGGAGAACAATGTCAAGGCAGAACTACTCAAGGTTACAGAATCACTCAAGTGGTATGAGACTGCAAGGGAACATACTGAGAAGATAGCAAGATACCAGCAGGATCTAGGCAAGGCTCTGGAGGCTCTGGAGGCCATGAAGGAAGCTACAGCCCGTCTGGAACTGCATGACTCAACACTTAAGGCAACCGCCTTGTTCAAGGAGATACAGGATACCCGGGATGAGATAAGCAGGGAAAGTGAAAACCTGAAGAAACTCAACGAGCGTATCCAGACAGGCGATGAGGCCATAAAGGCTGGCACCGTTGTTCTGACCGATCTCAAGAAGAATCAGCAGGAGGCCGATGCCGCCTATAACGCTCAGAAGCCACACATAGACAAGGCTCGTACCATAAAGGGCGAACTTGAATCGGCCAGCAAGGCTGTAAATGACAGACAGGCTGACCGCGATGCGGCCAAGAGTGCGCTCGATAAGGCTAACGATGATGCCCAGGCCAACAAGACTGACATTGAGAAGGCTCAGAAAGCGCTCGATGACGCTACCCAGGCCCACACCCGTCTGAAAGAGGAAACAGACAAGAAAAAGACAGAACTTGCCGATAAAGTAGACCGTGACACCAAGGCCTATAACAGTGAGATGGCCCATCTGGCCGGAATGGATGATAAAAAACTCCAGCAAGCCCAGAGGGATACTGACACTAAAAAGACCGACATAAAGGAGGCTATACGCATCAAGAGCGATTTGAAATCCAAGCAAGATGCCATTGACGGCAACCTTAAGGATAGGAACAGTCTGGCTAAGCGCAACAAGGACATAGAGAAGGAACTTGCTTCACTTACCATAGATGCGGACCGTAGCGAACTTGAGACTCTTACCAAGAGTTACACTCTGATGAGCAGCGAGAATTGGGCCACCCACCGTCACAGCCTTGATGACGGCAAGCCCTGCCCGCTGTGCGGTGCTACAACCCATCCGTACGTAAAAGATGAGGTGCTCAAGCCGATAGTGAATGAGATGAAGACTCTCATAGACTCAAAGCGTGCCGAACTTAAAAAGCAGGAAGACAGTCAGAGCCGTCTGAGCGGCGAATTCTCCAAGAACAAAGGCACCATTGAGAGCCTGGAGAATACCTACAACACTCTGCAAAATGACAAGGCCGACCTTGAGAGCAAATGGAACAATATCCATTCCACCTACCCCAAGTGGCCCGATGACCTGGAAGGGCTCAAGCAGTTGCAGCCCAAACTGGATGAAGAGGCCCGCAAGGCAACCGATGCCCTGAACGCATTCAATGCGCTCACCACCAGCACCAACCGTCTCAGACAGGTTCTGGACAAGAGCCTTGCTGAGCAGAAGGAATTCTCGGACAATGCCGACAGGCAGATCCGTGAGGCTGAGAAAACCAAGAACGAAGCAAACACGCAACTCCAGACCGAGAAGGGCAAGACCGCCAATCTCATAAAGCAGCAGCAGGAGAAACAGCAGGCGCTGACTAAAGCTAATGCTGCTCTGAGTGAGGCCGGCAAAGTGGTGAAGGATAAGACACAGGACATCAAGAAGGAGATTGGCGACAAGGATCCGGACACCCTTGACCAGGAACTGACACGAGCCAAGCAGGAGGCTGCCGATGCTGTTGAGAGAAAGGACAAAGAGATTCAGACTCTTGTGCAGGATAACGAGGGCCTCAAAGGCCAGAGCAAGACTATTGCCCTGAGTATCACCAAGGCAACAGATAGGCAGACTAAAAACACAGCCGATCTGAACGACTGGATAAGCAAGTACAATGACAAGCACAGCGCAAGTCTTGCTGTGTCAGACATTGAGATGCTATATCAGGCAACCGATGACTGGGAGGCCGTGAGAGCCCGTCAGAAAGAACTCAACAACGACCTTACCACTGCCAAGACCACCCTCTATAATGAGGTGAAGGCTGACAAGGACCATCAGAAAAACAAGCCTGCGGAGTCTGAGGATGAGCTCAAGGCCCGCAAGACCCAGCTTGACTCTCACACAAATACGGAGTTGACCGATGCAATGGCACGCCTGCAGCGCCACATATCGGCCCAGCAGCAGTTGGGGCAGTTGGTAGCCACAAAACAGAAGGCCGAACTGGACAAACGCGAATGGGACCAGATTTACGATGCCATTGGCACCGACGGAAAAACGCTCCGCAAGATAGCCCAATGCTATACCCTGCGGTTCCTGGTGGAACACGCAAACGCCGAGATCCGCAAGTTCAACAACCGCTATGAACTCCAGCAGATAAAGAACTCCCTGGGTTTACGTGTAATAGACCATGACAGAGCCGATGACGTGCGCGAGACCACATCGCTGTCGGGTGGCGAGAGGTTCATAGTTTCGCTGGGACTGGCACTTGGATTGTCGTCACTGTCATCCAGGAACATATCATTTGAGAATCTGTTCATTGATGAGGGCTTTGGAACACTTGATCCGGATGCTCTGGCTGTGGTGATAGATTCTCTGGCTATGCTGCAGTCATCGCAGGGCAAGAAAGTGGGTGTGATAAGTCATACCGACACCATGTCCGAGCGTATCACCACTCAGATAAGGATTGTCAAGGACGGAAACTCAGGCAGTAGCCACATTGAGTTCAATCCGTGACCCTACCCTAACGGAATCTTGACGGGCCGGCTCAGACAGCACCTGCGTTGGCCCGTCTTTCTTCTTCATCAGCCCAACCCTGTATGGTAAACGCATCTCGGTGCAGGTATGCGAAAAGGTGGTTACGGTTGGTCCAATACAGGAACATGAGCAGACGGCGTGCCAATATATGCAGTTCCTCGGAGGTCATGACTCCATATTCAGTTACTGGTGTATCGGTATACAAAATTCCGTGACTTGACTTGTTGAGCATCAATCTGGCCGGAATATCGAGGAACATAGGTCTTACTTTCTCAGGAACAGGTCTCATGATGAAATCATTGGTCAATACATCGTCAATTCCCTTCCTGTACATAAAGGTGGAATATGATTCCATCAGGCTTCTTATCTGATTGCCTATAGTATCATTAGGCTCAACGGTATCCTGCTTGGCATAGTCAAAAACACACTTCAACCTTTCTGCATAATCATTGCCCCTTTTATCCGTAATCCCACAAAGTTGATTGTCGTTTAGGTTAAGATAAAGAATCGGTTTATCACCATTTGTTGTTCTCACATCCTGATCCAGTTTAGTGCGCATTGCCATTAGATCATTCAGAGTCTGGAGGTCATGAGTAAGGAACAGCACCTTGCTTTCGTCATTACCGTCAAATATGCAGCGTATCTGATTGGTAAGCATACTGATTATTCCATAACGGTTATTGGTATCAAAACTGCTTACCGGATCATCTATCACTACCAGCATCTCTTTTTTGTAAGCGCTTTCCTCTGATTGGTCTTTTAGCATCTGCGTAAAGAAATAGGCCAATGCTATCACGTTGCGCTCGCCGGTAGAAACGGATTTGGCACTTACGGGATTACCGTGACTCAACAGCTTGTAGCCATTACCGTCATAGTCGGCCAGCTGCAGCCGGTCATCACCGTAAAAAACTATGCGCAGCAGTTTGTTTATCAAATCATAGGCAACCTTTGTGTTGCTGCTCTTGGCTGTAAGGCTACTTCGTTTGGCTTCGTCAGCACTGATTGCATTTTCTAATCGGGCAATCTCCTTTTCGCATTTACCAAGTTCATCAATGATTTCGTCACGTTTCTCGAACTCTAATTTACATTCCAGGCATGCCAGTTTTACATTCAGTTCTGTAGTTTCATTCTTAAGATCGTCTAAAAATTTGATATCCTGATCACGTTTATCTATTTTGCTCTTCAGGGCATCAAATGCCTTTTTGCAATTACCCGTCAGAGTATCAAAGGTTGCCTTGTCCAACTGGGCGGATGCAGTATACAAACTGTTTTTCTTCTTATCCAGACTGATTCTTATCTTTTCCAGATAGTCGTTCAGTTTGGTTACCGCCAGTTCACAATCTGTGCATTCCTGCTTGAACAAGTCCTTGGGTAGAATACCCACATCTACTAGTGTAAGTTTGCCGATGCAGTCATCTATATCGTCTTTGTATTTATTTGAGGTCTCATCAAGTACTGACGCTATCCTGTCCATGAGTTCATCAACATAATTATGGTCAATGGGGCGCTGGCACAACGGACAGAAGTCCAGTTTTTCATCCTTGAAATGATGCTCGGCATCATGAAGATAATGGTTTAGCGCAGCATTAGTCGCCACCCTGGCCACAATGCTGTCATGTTCAGTCATCTTAGGTTGGTGCAATGCCGTAACCAGCAGATTGTTTGCATGATCAAACAAATCGCTTGACGGAAGACTTGGAATAGTCCATGTTATGGGAGAAATATTCTTTGTGGCTCTTAATCGGTCAATATTATCATTTATTTGTTTAAGCAGGACTGCCTGATTCAATCCGGCAGCCTGATTGCGGAAACCCTCTACATCCTGAGGCCCGGAAACATGAATTCTATTAGTTTGGCCTTTTATATCCCTTCCGCGGTCTGCATAGCCTTTGTTCTTTAATATTTGGGTTATTGATTCATCTTTCTTCTCCAGTTCTGATTTCAAATTACCTTCTTTCTCTTTTTCTTTGGCCAGTTTTTCTTTGTTGTCTGATATGGCCTTTGTAAGTTCGTTGATCTCATCGTCCAACTCCACCTGCTGGCCAGCCATGAATATGGCGTCAAGTTCGTCCTTAATGCGGGTGTTATTGTAAATGAAATCTTCATTGAACACATGAATGTTTTTCCTCTCTTCATCAGTCAAGTCTTCATCAACCCATGCCTTAAGTTCACTGGAAGAATCGGGATTAGCTAATTTTTCAAAGGCTCTGGCTATTGTCGACTTGCCGCTACCGTTACGTCCATACACTATATTGAAAGTGTTGCTGCAGATACCATTCAGTTCCGCTCCTTCTGTAAAGCAACCTCCTTTGATTTTGATGTCGTTGATTTTCCGTATCATAGTCCTTATGCGCTTTTTACAAAGATAGGAAAAAGGCATCACAAATAGGATCAAAAAAAATGCAATTATTGCGTGAATTTTCCGCAATTTTTGTTGTGCACCTCAAAACTTCTCCGTATATTTGTTTTCCTGACGTGAAAGCCGCAACGGCGGCGTTGAAGTTTTTGTTTTGCTGATTTTGTTTTTTGCTGGTTTGGCAATCCCGACGAAAGAGTTTTTCATGTGATCCCGGGCCAACGGCAGAATCTCGGGGCATCGCCTCTATGTCCATCCGGACATGACCGGTGTTTTTCTCTGCCACCGTCGACAACGGATTTGTCAGATACCCCAAAAAACAAAACAACATGGAAAACAACAACCAAAAAGCACGTAGTGAGTTCTTTGACAACGGTCATCGTATCAGTGGCCACACCTTATTAGAGATTATCAGTCAGTACATTGACTATTACAACGCCACTCACAGCCGCTGTCCTATCCCCCAGGGGGATATAGACGGTGTAATGAGTGACATCTACACTAAGGTGTACACTTATGAAGATAGGTTTGACCCCAATAGGGCAAGTCTGCGCACCTGGGTTTCCAGGATTGCAAAGAACTGCATAGTGGACTATTGGGAAACCTATTGGAAACAAAGAGGCATTAGTCAGAGGACTGAGGTCCTCGATGATGTCATTGCTGACGGCGACACTGAATGTGAATATGTCAGCGACTATGGATACGACGATGACTACTACAGTTGTTCATCATCTGTCAACAGTAAGATAAAGACTGTTGATGACCTCATTGATGAGTCTGACGTTGAGTCTGATTTCATCAAAGCGGAGGCGAAAGATGGGACAAACGAATGGCTGTACAGACACATCGAATTTCTTTCGGACCGTCGGCGATTCGTCGTCGAAGAGGTCCTTAAGGGTACTGACCGCAAAGAGATTGCTAATCTGTTGGGCTGCACGAAGGGCGCAGTGGATAAGTTGTACTTCGATGCCATTAATGCTTTGACAGAGATGTTGAAGGCTGATATGGCAACTGCGTAAAGACTAACAGCCGGTTTCTATGGAGCCGGCTGTTTTTGTTTTAGCAGAAACCTATCTTGGTTTTTCCTGCGGTTTTGTTCATGTAAGACTTTATCTCGGTCTCACAGCGGGCCTTGATATCGGCCAATGTGGGTTCCTCTCCGTGCAGCACTGTCCAGATGCTGCGCTGGCGGCTTACATTCTCTATCTGTCCCCCACTCATCTCGTATCGGGCCAACTCTTCTATATCGGTCTCCTTAAGACTGGGGCAAAGCGAGTGCCATATTTCACGCCTCGAGTTCTCATCGGGCCTATGTATCTCCAGTCGGTACAGGAAACGGCGCTCAAATGCCGGATCCATGTTCTCCGGGTTGTTACTGGTAAATATGGCTATGCCTTTAAGGTTCTCCATCTCCTCCAGAAGCAATGCCTGGCAGGAATTGTTATGCATGTCCGATGACTCCGTCACCGTCACTCTGCGGCCCAGCAGACCGTCGCACTCGTTGATGAGCAGTATTGGTGCTATTTCAGATTCCTGGACTTTGGTCCGATATTCCTCAAAGAGCCGGCGAATGGCCTTCTCTGATTCTCCCGCAAACTTGTTTCTGAGTTGTGAGAAGTCTGCTTTCACTATATCTCTCTGGCAGGCTCTGGCCAACTGATAAACAAATTCGGTCTTGCCTGTTCCGGGGCCTCCAAACAGCAAACAGTTGAACCCGCTCCTTCCGAACCGTTCCATTCGCTCAACCACTTGCGAATACTGCTCCTGGCTAAAGAGCGTCTTGAGTTCTTCAAGGGCCTGAGTCTCTTCTTTGTTGTAGAACAACTGTTTCTGTGTTATCGTATCGCTTTTTATCAGCGTATAACCGCAATTCTTATACCTGTTGGGCCCTTCTATATCGCCGAACATGTCGTCGTCATCGTCATCATCGGTGGGTATGCCATCCTCTTCTGCATTTTCGTCTTCCTGCGGCAGGCCGTCCAGGAAGTCCCGAATGGCCAGGCTGGTAAACCTTAAACGGTCAGGCTTTTCTCCAAACTCCAACAGCCCCTTATCGTCGGTCTCAAAGGTCTGACGGCCCATCTTGATGGCCTTGGCCAATATAGGGTATGCAAAGTTCAATACATCGCACAACTCGGGCAGCGAGAACTCTGTTTTGGCATAAAGCAGATTCTGCTGCAGCATGTAGCCCCACACTATCATCTCAAACGGTTTGAGATGCAGGTCGTGCTTACGGTAGGCCTGTACTACGGGATTGTCCGGGTTGTCCTCAAAGAGCACCTTCATCATGTGGGCAAAGAGGTTCGGGTCAAAAGTCCGGTTGCGGTGATGGTTCAGAAATTCGCCAATGTTCTCACCGAACTGGCGCATAGTGGTTGCCTTATAGGTATACTCGGCCGGCTTTTTGGAGTTGGCTATGTCATTTATTACGTTCTCCGGCACATAGATGTACGCATCCAGTATGCACTCGTCGGGGTTGTAATAGAGCAGTCTGCGCTGCACCAGCAGGTCCAGGTCATTCTTAAGTGACAGGACCTTAAGGGTATCGGACTTTCCGTCAAGGTCTTTCATTATCTTGGCCAGCGTTACCGGCTTGCGGAACATGCACATGTCCATAACCACAGCCAGGAGTTCAACCTGGCTTTTCTTGAGTTTAAGTACCGATGCACAGTGGCTGCAGGCTTTTGATGTCCTGTCGTCCAGATTCCCGAACCCGAACTCATCTACATGCTCGCTGATACTGTACAGGTATTCAGCGAGGCTTTTTGTGTCTTTCTTCTTATTATTGTTTGTACTCATAATCCTAATTCGCCGATGGTTATGAAACCGTTCTCAAAGTCCAGTTCGACCTGGCCCCTTGACAGTAAATCGTAGCCTATGATTGCATCTCCCATCAGCGCGGCGGTGAGTGCCAGCCGTCCCGGCAGCACGCCGGCCTTTTTTTTCATTTCTATGGCATCGCCTATACGGAGATCCACATTGCGCAAATCTACGTCAAACTTTCCACCGCAAGGATAGAAATCCTTATCGTGGCCTACTATCTCATAGCCTTCTACCAAATAGGGGGCCACATACGATATAGGGGCGCCCGTATTAAATACCACCTTGCTCGGGCGGCCGTTTATATCGGCATCAAAGCCTATTTCTCCCAGCATTCCTTTGTTCATAGTCAGACGCTCACCCTTAATGCCCAGCGGCTGTTCCGAGAACATTATCTGTTCGTTGGGATAGTCTATCACAACGTGATATTTCTTTAGTACGTCCAGCCCCAAAAGGCCTTTGGCTCTGTATCCGCCCAGACATTTGAGGACGTCCACTAATATGGGACCTCCGGTCATCGACTCACCGCAGAGGCGGAATTTAGGGCCCGCCGTTACAGGCGACCCAGTATCGACTATTAGTCTCCTCCCATCATCTGTAGTGATTATGGGATGTTTCTTTTTAATTTCTAATTTGTACGTGTAGGTCATTTTCTTTCATGCTATTTAGATTCTTTTACAAAACAGTTCCAATCTATGTATCAGACTCTCGCATTCGCAGCGTTTCAGAGTCATCTCCTCAGTACACCAAGATTCCTTGGCATCTGGCAAAAGCCAGTAGGCGCAGCGCAGATAGTCCATCATCCTCTCTGTGTAGAACTTGATGTCGCGTTCTATGCACATATCATACACAGCGTCAATAACGTTAATGGCACTGGCCGTGTAATTGCGCCCGGAGGCGGGGTGGTGCTGAATCTCAAGACTGAGATTGGGCATCCAATAGCTTCCGCTCCAATGTCTTTGGGTGGGTTTCTCAAAACCTATCCAGTCATTCAGTATGTCGGCCTCAGTGACAAAACCCTCTTTCTCTCTCATTATGAGATTGTTCACTATGGTATTCACGTCATACTTGCTATCCGTGATATCGTAGACCACCGGGCACATGCCCATGCTGCCTCTAAGTTTAAGATACTTTCGGCCCATGTGCTCCAGCACACTTGCACCAAGTTCGCAGGTGCTGCTGATGCATATAGAACTCTTGTCCTTAAACAGGTCGTAGCCGGCCAGTTTCACGCCCAGATACTCTGTTCCCAGTATGCGCTGTACGCAATCTATGTGATTGTAACTTCCTAAGCATACATACTCCGGTATGCACTCGGAGTGCTTTCTCAGCGTCATTACCGAGCTCTTCTGCGGGCTGGCAAAGGATGTCCAGTTGCCAGCAAAGCCGCCGCACTGTATGAGGCACAGCATCTTAGGCCTGATACCTCGGCTGCAGTAAAGGTGCTGGAATGTAGCCAAGCCTTCACCGCCTATATATATAAGGCTAAACCTCTTTGGGCCATACAGTTCGTTCTTATAGTCATCCCTCTCCATTACTGCCCAGTGCCCGAACGGCGGGAAACCGGTCTCACGGCCCAGGAAGGTACTGGTGTAGTTGGTGGCCTCTTCGGGCAACAGCTCCAGCTTCCATTCCGGAGCAAGATACTCCGAGGGCTTAAGCGAGCGGTGTGCTACGATATGGTAGCCACGAATGGTTGAGAGTTCACGTATGAGTGCCTCCTCGCTAAGGTCATAGTCGCAGTAGACAAAGCTGTTGATTCCCAGCTTACGCCACATCGTGTTACAGAACTTTATGGGACGGCCATCAGTCAGGCAGGCCGGATAATAAAGTGAGTCGCGTAGGAGATTATCCATCGGAATCTCTCCGTTCAGAATGTTTTCTGGTGTCAAATTTTCTATTTTCATGATAGTTCGTTTTTGTCCTTCCATATTATTAT
The DNA here is from genome assembly GCA_902763885.1 of uncultured Bacteroidales bacterium. Lineage (GTDB taxonomy): Bacteria > Bacteroidota > Bacteroidia > Bacteroidales > Bacteroidaceae > Colenecus. Next base: position 137,078 of record CACWTU010000010.1, read on the forward strand.
ACCACGAACCACCATGAATCTTTCATCTGCATGACAGAATTTTTGAAATTATTCTTGTGGTGGCGCCTTTAGCCTGCGTTTAAGTTCGGCAAAAAGTGGCATATAATTTTCCACTATAAAGGAATACCATTTGAATGCATCGGCAAAAACATCCATATCCACCTCTACCGGATGAGCAGCCTGGTTGCGCAGATCACTGAACCGTTGAATGTAGTATGTAAAGTAGTCTCTATCAACCAACTTCCCTTTTACATATTTCCTTAATGATTCTGGTATCTCTTCTTCTATACGCAACTTTTCAGGAATTATTTCAAAGTTGAACCTGGGATCATTCAGTACTTTCTTATAAGCGACACAAAGATCTCCCATCGGCACCGTTGCCAGTCTTTTTTTTCCGTTTACCGGGTTTTTGAAATAATAATTGAGCATTGGTTTTATGTCTATTTTCTTCTGCTTACGGATTTCTTCTTCATTTATTTCATCACAGTACTCCATATGAAAGCGGGTCATATTTATATCCAGAAGAATCATTCTCATGGCCTGCCCAATCGATGCGTTCAACTCATACTCTATTATATTACCCAGGTAAAGGAGCGGGCCCGATACATCCACCTTCCCTAAATTGATCAGTTTTGACGTAACAGGATTGTCAAAGATCAGACAATTATACAACATGGAGGTATTGACCGAATAGGGTTCAAAGGGATCTTTTTTGCATTCTATCTTATATTTCAACATGTTGGTGCCACACTCCCCAATCATATTCAGAATCTGGTTGGGATTAAGTTGGTACAAATCCATCTCTTTGCCAAAAAACTGTGAGAATATAATCTTGAGTTGGTCAACAGCCTTAAGAGTCTGCTCGGCATCAAAATTCTGGGAGAGATTAGCCATAATCTGTTCCAGGCTTTCATCAGGGTTACCGCTGTTAAATACAGGAAGCAGTTGATCCATCAGTTGTTTTATCTGATCATTCATAGGCAGAGTTTGCTTATCGTCATTGTTTAGAAAGAGAAACATATCAATATCTTATATGTCAACGGAATTCAATACGTTTCTGGACGGCCTGAGCTATATGAGCGTACTTGGGATCGTTCACGATGTGCCCCTTGGCTCCCAGATAAGAGATTGCCTGGGCCGATGCCTGCTGGGCGGTTTCAAGGGCTGCGCGTACCTGATCGGTTGTGAGGCAGGCTACATCAAACACAGGAAGCGCGTTGATGAAGGCGGCGGTCATAGCATCGCCGGCACCTTCGGTATCCACCACTTTTGCGGGGACTGCAGGAACTGTTATCCATTTCTGGCCG
>CACWTU010000011.1 GCA_902763885.1 uncultured Bacteroidales bacterium
GCCTCATTCTCGTTAACACTCTGAGCGTTTGCTCCAAATCCGATGAACAGTGCTGCAACGGCAGCGATGATAGTCTTTTTCATAATTCTTATTTTTTTTTGTTTTTGTTATTCCGTTTTGTTTTGTGGACCCGTTTTCTTGCGGCTTCCGAATATAAGAGTCAAAAAGCGGGCGGAAGTTAAGCGAGAGGTTAATTATTTATACTCCGTTAACATAATGCTTAACAAAATGCTGATTTTGAAAACATAGTTAACATAAAGAAAATCAGCGATAAACATAATTTATCGCTGATTCGTCCTTTTAACTTTAACTTGCTTATTTATAAACTAAAGAACTTTTTACCTAATTGTGTTTTTCGCGGCGTTCACATATAATAGTGCAAAAAGGAGTAAAGGTTAAACACGGTTCTCAATTATGTCACTTCGTTCCATGATTCTTGTCGCGACTCGGGATAGTCCAAGAGAGCTTGGCCTCTCCTCTCGCTGCTCCAAGAATTTTCAATTTTCAATTTTCAATTTTCAATTCTCAAAGGTTGACTTTGCACTTTGCCGGAGCCGATTCCCGTTGCAGTCTGTTGAGTGCAGTGACTACGTAAACGTATTGTGTGGTGCCGTCGCGGTAGGGAAGGTTGATGAAAGAGCGACGGGTAACTGCAAAAATGTTTTGCGGGTTCTCGAGGTCAATGTCCTGACCTTTTTCAAAGCGATATACTACGTACTGGATTGCCTTATCCAGTTCTTTGCGGCTTTTGGGTGCAGTCCAGAATAGTACGGGGCCGTCTTTGGTTTCAACGGGCATGAGCTTGCGTACCTTACCGGGAGTGTTCTTGGGCATGTAATCAGCCACTGGCTGCAGGGCGGGTGTGTTATAATATTCCGTTGCCAATACGGTGCGATAGTCACGCGGGTTGTCAACCACTGATTTGGCCGGCCAGAAACAGTTGCCCTGGAGTCCGCCCAGGATACGTTCCAGATTCAGCTTGTGACGTTGCTGGTTGCTCTCCGGATGATTGGGGTCAACGCCGGTAATGGTGCGTTCCACATCCTGCCCCAGATACATGAGGCAACCGCCTGCATGTTCTGACCACCATTTGGCCAGGATAGCGTAATCTGCTGCCTTGTAACCTGTATTCCAGTAGGTCTGTGGAATGCAGTAATCCATCCAGCCTTTCTCAATCCAATAGAGCACATCGGCATAGAGACCGCTCCAGTTCTCAAATCCTGTGGTCTCACTGCCGTCAGGGTATTGGGCTGATTTGTTACGATAGATTCCAAAGGGTGAGATGCCGAACTTTACCCAGGGCTTGATATCCTTGACGGTCTTGTAGAGCTGCTCTATGAACAGGTTTACATTATCACGGCGCCAGTCATCCTTGTCCTTGAAACCACGCGGGTCTTTCTTGAATGATGCGTCATCATTGAACTTGCGGTTTCCGTCAGGGTATGGGTAGAAATAATCGTCTATATGGAAGCCGTCTATATCATAGCGGGTAATGATATCGGCTGCTACCTTGCATATATAGTCACGGTTCTCCTGGAGCGCGGGGTCAAACAGAGCCAGGTCACCATATTTGATTATGCGTTCAGGATGAACTTTCATCTGATGTGTGGATGCAAACTCTGTGGTGGCTGCCGTCTTGGCGCGGAACGGATTGATCCAGGCATGCAGTTCCATGCATCGGGTGTGACACTCTTCTATCATGAACTGCAGGGGGTCCCAGTCTTCATCCGGTGCCTCACCCTGGAATCCTGTGAGGAATGCGCTCCAGGGTTCAATATCGGATTTATAAAGGGCATCGGCCTCAACACGCACCTGAAAGAGGATTGTGTTGATGCCGCAGGATGCAAGTGAATCTAACTGGCGTGTGAGTTCAGCTTTCAGTTCCTTGGTGGGGATTCCTTCAAACTGATGGTTTACGGCTTGTATCCATGCTCCGCGGAATTCACGCTTGGGTGCCGCAGCAAAAAGTACAGCTACGGTAAGCAGTGCAAAAAGCAGAGTAGCAAGCCGCTTCATTTTTATTTCTTGGGAAGGTTGTTGTACTCCTCAAGAGCTTCAGCTAAGAGTTTGAGGGCATCCTTAAGGTCCTCAATGTTCAGTACGTAAGCCAGACGAACCTGGTCACGTCCATATTTGGGATCGGAGTAGAAACCGGTTCCGGGGGCCATCATGATGGTCTTGCCGTCGCGGCGGAAATCCGTGAGGCACCACTTGCAGAACTTCTCGCAGTCATCAATAGGCAGTTTTGCGGTGGTGTAGAAAGCACCCATGGGGATGGGTGAATATACTCCCGGTATCTTGTTCAGTCCGTCAATAAGGTACTTACGGCGGGCTATGAACTCCTCATACGTGGCGGTCATGTACTCACGTGGAGCTGATATTGAAGCCTCGGCAACAATCTGGCCAATAAGTGGCGGGCAGAGACGGGCCTGGCAGAACTTCATCACGGCATCACGAACCTGCTGGTTCTTGGTGGCAATGGCGCCGATGCGGATTCCGCACTCGGAGTAACGCTTTGAAACAGAGTCAATCAGGATGACATGATCCTCTATACCCTCCAGATGGCAGGCTGAGATATAGGGTGAGCCGGTGTATATGAACTCGCGGTAAACCTCATCGGAGAACAGGTAAAGGTCATATTTCTTGACCAGGTCACGCAGTTGGAGCATCTCCTTGCGTGAGTAGAGATAGCCTGTGGGGTTGTTGGGGTTGCAGATGAGTATTCCCTTGGTGCGCTCGGTGATGAGTTCCTCAAACTTCTCAATAGGGGGCAGAGCGAATCCGTCCTCAATTGTGGATACTATGGGCTTGATTACAGCGCCGGCTGATACTGCGAATGCCATGTAGTTGGCGTAGGCAGGCTCCGGAACGATGATCTCATCGCCCGGGTTAAGGCATGTCATGAACGCAAACAGAACCGCCTCACTACCGCCACTGGTTACGATGATGTCATCAGGTTCGAACTTGATCTGATACTGCTCGTAATAATCGCACAGCTTCTTGCGGAGGCTCAGGAATCCCTGTGAGGGGGTATATTCCAGAATGTTACGGTCAATCTTCTTGAGTGTATCAAGTCCAATCTGCGGTGACGGCAGGTCGGGCTGACCGATGTTCAGGTGATATACCTTTACTCCTTCTGATTTGATTTTCTGTGCTATGCCTGACAGTTTGCGGATAGGCGAACTGGGCATGATTTCAGCGCGGTTTGAAATTTTCATTATTTGTAAAGTCTGTTTGCAGGTGCAAAGATACTGCAAACCGAGTGGAGAAAAAACAAACTTGTTTGGTTTTTATCCTGAGGTGCAGCGTATTTTATCCAAAGATACAACAAACCGCGGGCTTAACACCCACGGTCTGCGTACTTTTTTATAATAAGGAGTGGATTAATGGATCCTCTTACCCAGAATCAGGTTGTCGCCCGATGCATCGACTGTCCAGATTTCAGGCTTGCGGCCGGTACCGCCGTCATGGTGAACGGAGTAGAGCAGCTGACCGTCAAAGCTCTTGAACAGCATTCCGTGACCTGAGTTGTCGCCCTTGAATGACACCTCTTCCTGAATCCACGGACCCTTTATGCTGCCGCTGGTTGACCAGGCGATACCGTTTGCATAGCGGTTCTCACCCCAACTTGACCATAGCATACCCAGACGGCCGGTTTCGGTGCGGAACATCTGCGGGCCATCGGTTACCCACCCCGGCATCTTCATGCCGAATGTGGCCTCACCTATAGAGTTCATTTCCTTGCTCCATGCGGCTTCAGATGCGCGGAAGATGGTGGTAGGATCTGCAGTACGGTGTGTCAGGTCTTTTGACAGAGGCATGTAGGCCATTGTTCCGTCGATAAGCTGTGTCCACTCATGTACAAATACCATATAAACGGTGTCATTCTCCTCATAGAGTGTTCCGTCAATTATATCCCAGTCTGTGGGACCAAGGCAGAAGAGAGAGTCCTTGACAAGCGGCAGATAGGGGCCGTCAACCTTATCGGAAACCAGAAGCTGGGTCTGGTTCAAAGGTACGTTGTAACGGCGCGGAACCTGCTCAATGCATACTCCGTGGTTGTTCCAGGTACCAGCATAGTAGAACTTGTCGCCGAACTTATGTATCTCGGCAGCAGCAACGAACTGGCCCTGCATCCATGTGCCGGAAATGTCAATTACGTTATAAGGACCTGTCCACATCTCCAGGTCAGTACTCTTGTAGAGTGCACCGCCGGTGCCGGTGAGCCAATAGGTCTTGGTTTCGGGATCCGGGTAGATGAAGGGGTCACTCATAGAGAGTTCCTTGAGTGATACGGTGCGGACCTGCTGAGCGGGACGCTGCATGGTGGGCATCTGGATAGGAGGACGCTGTGCGGTCTGACCCTGTCCCTGACCCTGCGGGCGCTGTGTGCGCTGACGGTTGGCGCCTCCACCCATTGGCATCATTCCGCCAAAGTTGCGCTGTCCGGGATTGGCGGGCGGAGCCTGCTCACCGCGTGGTACGTTTACAATGACATTGTTGTCTTTTACAGCCTGTGTTTCAGTTGTTGTTTTCTGGCCGGCTTTCATGCATGAAATGACCAGAAGAGGTGCTGTAACCGCAATAATAAGGTTGATCTTCTTCATAAGTATAATATTTGGTTTGTTGTCTGCCGGCAAATATACTCACATTTCTAAAAAAGAGGGAGAATAATGACATTTATTCAAAAATAAACATAATTTTGCATCTCGGATAAAATAACTGATACTTAACTCTAAACGAACAAATATGAAAAAAGTACTATCTATTTTGCTTGCTGCAACACTGGTTTTCTCAGTTGCAGGTTGTTCTTCATGGTCAAAAACTGCTAATGGCGGTCTGATTGGTGGTGGTGCAGGTGCTGCTATCGGTGCCGGTATCGGTATTCTTCTTGGTGGCGATGCACAGAGCGCAGCCATAGGTGCAGCTGTAGGTGCAGGCGTAGGCGGCGGTGTTGGTGCTGTTATCGGCAACCGTATGGATAAGAAGGCTGAGGAACTTGCTGTTCTTGAGGCTGCAAAGATTGAGGATATTACTGACGTAAACGGTCTTCCCGGTAAGAAAGTTACTTTTGACAGCGGTCTTCTGTTTGGCTTCAACAGCTCTAACTTGAGTGATGATGCAAAAGAGGAACTAAAGAAGTTTGCTGACATCATGAAGAGTGAGCCGGTAGAAATTACAATCTGGGGTCATACTGACAATGTGGGCACAGATGAGGCTAACCAGAAGGTTTCTGCCAAGCGTGCTGACGCTGTTGCATCTTATCTGAAGAAGTGCGGCATGAGCAAGGATCACATGAATGCTCAGGGTAAGTCATTCTCAATGCCGGTTGCCAGCAACGATACCGAGGAGGGTCGTGCTCAGAACCGTCGTGTAGAGATTTACTTCACCGCCAGCGAGGAGATGCTCAAGGAGGCTGAGGCTCAGATCTGATTTAAGAATCAAAAGGATTGGAATGCAGGGTGCTTGCACTCTGCATTTTTTCTTTTATATAGGTGTTATCGGCACGGATTTTTGCCTACTTTTGCGGTTGCGGACTACCGATAGTCCTCTGCTATTTCATCAGAACTAATTATTTATTCAATTATTATGCTTAAGAAATTATTCATTGCAGTTGCTGTTCTGGCAACAGTTGCATGCAGCTCACAGAGCGGCGTGAAGACTAAACCGGACAAGAACTTTTACATCTATCTGGCATTCGGCCAGTCAAATATGGAGGGCAATGCCCGTATTGAGGATCAGGACCGCGAGGGTATCAGTGACCGTTGGCTTATGATGGCCGCTGTTGATTTCCCCAAGATGGAACGTAAGATGTATGAGTGGTATCCTGCCGTTCCGCCTTTGTGCCGTGAAACCAACGGTCTTACCCCGGTTGACTATTTTGGCCGTACAATGGTTGAAAACCTGCCGGAGAAGGTGCGTGTAGGTGTCATCAACGTGGCTGTAGGCGGCTGCAAGATTGAGGCTTTCATGAAGGATCGCGCCCAGGAATATGGTGACAATGCCGCAGCATGGATGAAGAACTGGATTAAGCCTTATGACAATAACTGCTACCAGCGTCTGCTTGATTGCGCTAAGGAGGCTCAGAAGGCGGGTGTCATCAAGGGTTTCCTGATGCATCAGGGTGAGTCAAACATTGATGAGGAGGATTGGCCTGAGAAGGTTAAGTATGTATATGATTGCCTGATTGAGGATCTGGGGCTGGATCCCAAGAAGACTCCTCTGTTGGCAGGTGAGGTTGTAAATGCCGATGTCCAGGGCCGCAGTGCATCAATGAATGAGATCATCGCAAAGCTGCCTGAGACTCTGCCAAATTCATACGTAATTTCATCGGCCGGCGCTACAACCGGATTCGATCATCTGCATTTTGACGCTGCCGGTTACCGTGAAATGGGACGCCGTTATGCTTACAAGATGCTTGAACTGATGGGTATTACTCCTAAGAAATAATCTACGAAGGGTGTAGTGTAATGCTAATCAACTGTTAATCAGTTTATTAATGCTTGCGAGAATGGTTAACTTTGTTTTGGTTGCTTTTAAATATTTTAAGTAACAACGTATTAAAAAAGTACCGACCTTTGCGGTCGAAAACAAAGGATAATTCTCATAAGCATTAATTGGTTAGTAATTAGGTTAGTAATTAGGTTCGGGCCCGAGAATTTGTGAAAATTGCAAGGCTCACTCCAAGGGGAAAAGGTCCCTGCGGAGGAAATTGAAAAAATTGAGTTCACGCGAGTGAATTCATTTTTTTTGACCCAAAAGGGACAGTCCCCTTTGGGTCACTTTTGGGTCACTTTGAGAGCATTGAAGCGATGGTGTCGCGGTATGAGCGTGAAACCGGAATCGGATTGATGCCTTCCTGGTCCAGTATCACGTACAGGTTGTCACGATCGTTGTTAAAGAAACGCACCTTTGCGATATTTATGAGGTATGAGCGGTGGCATCGGGTAATAAGTCCTTCCAGGTCATCCTCTATGTTCTTGGCGGTGGTGCGGATCATGGAATTGCGTACAACGCCATCCTGCTCATAGAATATCTTTACGTAGTTGTCCTCAGATACGGCATAGAGTATGTCCATAATCCTGAGTGAGAGCTTGATGTTTCCCTTATTGTCATGTATTGAAACAATGAGCGTTCCTTGAGGCCTTGCAGGGCTGCTTCCGGGCTGTATTTTCAACCCATGTGCATATCCATACAGATATGCTATTGTATAAGGTATGACAAGAATGAGGAATATGCAGAACAATGCCCGTGGAAACAGTCCCTGCAGCGTTATTCCATCTTGTCTTACAAGCATTGTTATTGCTACATAGATTATTGATATTATCAAAACCTCGGCAAGAGAGAATAATAGTAATCCCCAGCCTCCAACTCCATACCGGCGGTTCAGGTCCATCAGCAGGACTTTGCTTGAGAACAGGAACAGCACTGAAAAAGCATACATGGTTATGGTTCCTATCAACTCGTGGCTTTCTCTTAGAGTAAACCAATAGGTGGATGAAAACGGCGAATAGAGCTGTAGGAAGAGTATTGAAAACACCACAATAAACAAGACCGTAAGGAAAAGGAATTTCCTTGTGAACATGTAATCAGGTAGCTTGTTCATAGTGCTTGCTTTTTTGGATATGCGAAGATAGAAAATCTTTTTTTATCGCCCAAATCAGTGGTGTGGGGTGAATTGCCATACCCTTTTTGGCGGCAATTCGCCACATCAAGGGTGCTGTAAGGCCCTTAAAAAGAGTTTTTATGCATTAATAGACCCGCACGGAGTACTTTTGCGGCAAAATTATTGACATTAAAACAAAATGGCTAGAATTATTTACAGAACTCCAGATTGTGACATGAATGCCACAAGCGTGATCAAGATGTTTGAAGACAGTTTCCGTCGTCATTGGGACAATATTGCATTGGCCGATTTCCGCGGAGAAAGAATTACATATGCTGAGCTTGCCAAGCGCATAGCACGCGTACATATCATTCTTGAGAACGCAGGTGTAAAACCTGGTGATAAGGTTGCCCTCTGCGGTAAGAACTGCCTTGCATGGGGCGTGTCATTCTTTGGCGTATATACATATGGTGCAATCCCCGTACCTATCCTGAATGATTTCAAACCCGGTAACGTTCATACTTTGGTAAACCACTCTGAGGCCAAGATCCTTATGGTTGGTGACGTTGTCATGGCTGGCATGGTTCCCTCTGAGATGCCTAATATCCTGGGTATGATACTCATGAACGATATGTCACTCCAGTTCAGCCGCTCCGAGGAGCTGACCAAGGCTATGGAGACTCTCGATGAGTGCTTCAACAAGAAGTATCCCAAGGGCTTTACCAAGGATGACATCAAGTATGAGGCTGAGAAGGATACCAATGACCTGGCAGTGCTGAACTACACATCAGGCACCACCGGTGATCCCAAGGGTGTTATGGTTCCGTATCGCGCCATGCTGGTAAACCTCAAGTTCGCATGCGGCGTGCTGCCTCTTACCAAGGGTGAGACAGTGGTTTCAATCCTGCCTATGGCTCATATGTTCGGTCTGGCATTCCAGCTCATGTTTGAGTTGCTGCTCGGTGCAAGCATCTGCTACCTGGGTAAGATGCCTTCACCCAAGATCCTGTTTGACGCATTTGCAGAGGAGAAACCTACTCTTGTCATCACCGTTCCTCTTGTAATAGAAAAGGTAATCAAACAGAAGATACAGCCGGTTATGGAGAAGCCTGCCATGAAGATACTGATGGCTATCCCTGGCATCAACCGCATCATTGGCGGTAAGATCCGCGCCAAGATCATCGATGCATTCGGTGGCAAGATGGATAGCCTGATTGTAGGCGGTGCTGCCTTGAATGCTGATGTTGAGAAGATACTGCGCAAGCTTCACTTCCCCTATACCGTTGGTTACGGCAGTACAGAGTGCGCTCCGCTTATCTCATATGTTGACTGGGAGAAGTACAGAGCCGGTTCATGCGGTATCGCCATCCCCGGTTGCCCCGTTGAGGTGTTCAGCGATGCTCCCGGTAATGTGGGCGAGCTGCTGGTCAAGGGTGACAACGTGATGCTGGGTTACTACAAGAATCCCAATGCCACACGTGATGTTATCGACCCCGAGGGCTGGTTCCATACCGGTGACCTTGGTACAATTGACAAGCAGGGCTACATCTATATAAAAGGCCGCAGCAAGAACATGATCCTGGGTCCTTCCGGCCAGAACATCTATCCTGAGGAGATTGAGGATATGTACATGAACCTGCAGCTGGTATCTGAGGTTCTGGTAGTAGAGCGTGACCGTAAGCTCGTAGCTCTGGTATTCCCTGATTATGATGCAGGCAAGTCAGCAGGTCTGAATCAGCAGCAGGTTCTGGCTCATCTTGAAGAGGATCGCAAGAAGATCAACGAGATGCTTCCGGGCTACTCACAGGTAGCTAAGCTGGAGATCCGCACTGAGGAGTTTGAGAAGACACCTAAACGTAGCATCCGCCGCGGACTGTACAAATAAGGCAACAGCGTAGCTGTTTTTATAATTAAAAAAGAGGCTGACAGATTTTATCTAGTCAGCCTCTTTCGTGTCAATTTTATAGATTGTTTATCTGTTCTTCTGTCAATCCTGTAATTTCAATTATTTCCGAAATATCATAGTGTTTAGCTTTCATGGCTTTGGCTGTCTTTTCCATTGCCTTTGCCTCACCTTCAGTAATACCGTCCTCGTGGGCCGTGCGTATACGGCTCTTTTGGTCCATCTCATACATGAACTCACGGAAATATCGGTCTTGCAATTCTGGTGTCATGTTTGCAAACATAGTAGTTTCAAATAATCTGTCCAAATTTTTGTCTTTAAAATAAGCGGGAATCTCTTTCATCTCGCCAAGATTACGAAATAAGAAGAGCATATTGTCAAGCGGGCTGTCCAGTTCTTCAATATCCTTGTTGAACTTAGGCAGCTCTATTGTCACGTAGTGGAGTGTGTCTGTAAGCATGATTCCGTCATCGCGATCGTTTCTTAAACTGTAGTGGTTGACAACCTCAGGATTCACCTTGACTCCGGGAAGCAAGAAATCCAAGATACCTATCACATACAGCTCCGGATACTCGAACCCCTTTTTGCTGCGTTTAAGGCTGTTTCGTAATGTGTAGCTGGAGTAATAGACCATGCGGTTGTTGAAATCACTCTGCTTGGCACACTGCATCTCAACCGTGATGTTTGTTCCGTTCTCTGTAGTACAGTGAATGTCATAAATAGAGCGGCGTTTCTCTGGATTGTCGGGCATCTGCTCCTGCGGGCCAAGCTTTACGCTTACTATGTGTTTGTCCGGCAGTATGCTGTCTATCAGCATTAACAGAAGATCCTCCTTTCCTTGGGTTCCGAATACAAACTTGAATGCAAAGTCAATCTTTAAGTCGATGTACTTGATCCCGTAGCGTTGGGCCTTCTGTAGAGTCTGTTCGTGAGAAACCTCACGGTCTTTTGTGTTCTTTGGTTTCATTGTTTAAATGTTTAATGTTAATAAATGGTTGAACTACAAACAGGTCGCACAATCGTGCGGCAAACAAATACTAAAGGCGCTCCACTAACACCTTCCTATGCATTTGGAGCGCCTTACGGTATTAGTACATTGCAAAGGTATAAAAAAGCAAATATAATTTGACAAGCGGATGCTGTTATAGTCCTCATTTGGTGTTTTTTTTATTTAATTGTTGTGATTCTTAAAAAAATACTAATATATTTGCTCATTGTCGTAAGACAAAAGACATACTGAAAGCGTTTAGCTTGTTCCGTCAAAGTGAATCTCGACAATTCAAATTGGCTACGGGAAAGGCGTCAACGCTTACACTGGCTATGATATGGGCAATGCTCATAGATAGCTGGAAGTGTGAGCATTTATCCCTTATCTTTATTCGTAGCCGAGGCAGTCGAGAGCCCACTTTGAGAATAATCTAAGGAGGCTCACACTTTCTTTGTAAATGTATTAACCGTATAGAGCCTCACGGTAAAGGACTATAATTCTCAGGTTATGAGAACAAAGAAGACTATTTGCCTGGGGCTGCTTGTTTCCATTCTTAGTTTGTTGTCATGTAGCAACAAAGATTACGTTGAAATATATGGTACTATAAGCGGAAAAGTTACAGATTCTTCTACTGGTAATCCAATCTCTGCAGTTCAGGTCACTCTCGTTCCAAGGGTTAAAACAATACAAACGACCGATGATGGGTCTTTTTCCTTCTCAGGACTGGATGAAGGAAATTATACGGTACAAGCACAGAAAGAAGGATACCAACCCAACCATAAGGATGTTCGAGTTGTAAGTGGAGAAACGACTGAAGTGATAATTACATTAAAGTTAATCAATTATAACTGATATGATGAAACGATTGTTATATCTCCTGCCAGTAATAGTAATTGCTGTGGTAATTGCAGTTGCATGTTCAACTGAAGAGGAGGAAGAAAAATTCGGCGAAATCTCAGGTATCGTTTTCGATGAGAACGTTGGTGAACCTATATCTATTGCTCAAATTAAACTAACGCCTGGAGGTAATTCTACGGTAACAGGGTCTGACGGATCATTCTCTTTTATAGGGATTTTGCCAGGTAATTATACTATAACCGTAAATAAAAAAGGATATGAGGACTGCAATAATACAGTGGCAGTTGTAGCTGGCAAAAAAGCAGAATGCAATGTCAAGATGAAACGTATTCCTGCGTATGTAACTGCCGATAAAGAAGTTCTGGAATTTGGTGAAAACAACACCCTGACAACACTTTCGTTCAACATAGTAAATGGCTCATATGAGAATCTGTCATGGCATATTGAATATGATTCTTTATTCTCATTTATAGCAAAAGTGTCTCCAGATAAAGGAATCACGCAATACGGAAAGACATCTGCTATTGTGGTTAGAATAAATAGAGAGAAACTAAATGTGGGATTAAATGAATCTTCTATAGTAGTAGTTTCGGATAATGGCGATGGCAGTTCCGTGGTTAGGATTAAGGCAATAGGGCAAGAAAAAGCAAAACCCACCTTGAATTATACAGGAACAACAAAAATCACTTCTTCGACTGCTGTTGTCCACGGAAAAATAACCTTTGGGGGAATACCGGCATATACCGAGCGTGGCTTTGTGTATAATATAGAAGAAAATCCCACAATAGAGGTTGATAACAATATTGAGAAAGTTATGACACCTGTGACGGTTGACTCTACTTTTTCATATAAACTTAGAGATTTACAATTAGGGTATAAATATTATGTAAGGGCATATGCGATAAATGATGAAGGTGTTTCATATAGTAATCAAGAGAGTTTTACTACTGTTGCATCTTTACCTGTCGTCTCTGTCTTTTTACCAGATAACATTGATACTAATAATAAAACGGCAACATTACATGGTAAAGTCGACTCTATAGGTGATCCGGAGTATTATGAAAGAGGGTTTGTTTACTGTGAAGGACGACAAACCCCAACCATTGAAGGGGGTATTAATTTCAAGAAAGTGTCTGTCCCTGGAACGGGAATTGGTTCTTTTGATGCAAGTATTTCCAACCTTAAACTGGGCATTTATAGCGTACGTGCATACGCTATAAATAATGGAGGTTATTCATATAGCAAAAATACTGTTGAACTATTACTAGCAGGAACGGAACCGCAAGTAAGTGTTGGAGAAATTACGGATATTAGCTTAACCGATAAGACTGCAATACTTCATGGAAGCCTTATGACAAAAGGTTCTCCTACAGCCACTATAAAGGGTTTTGTTTATAGCTCAGTTAATAAAAAACCAACTTTAGACGATACTCATGTTGAATTAGTGCAAGATAATGGACATGAAACCGGTTCATATTTTATTACTATTTCAAGAATTGAATTGGGTAAAACATATTATGTGAGGGCATATGCAAAGAATGAAGCAGGAACTACATACAGTGATGAAGTTGTTGATTTCTCCACAGTTCCTGTAGCCGCAACAGTGAAGATGAGATCTGTTACAAGTGTTGATAGAGTTAATTTAACAGCATTATTCCAAGGTGCAATTGAAACTATTGGTGATCCTCCATATATCGAGAAAGGATTTGTTTTCAGTTCAACAAATACCACCCCTACAATTAATGACTCTTCTGTTAAAGTGGAAGGAAGTGGAATTGGAACATATGAAACAAAAGTGTCAAATCTCATTTTTGGGAAAACATATTATGTGAGAGCTTATGCAATAAATGAAAACGTAATCACATACAGTGATGATGTTGTATCATTTGATATTTTAGGCACCACACCAATAGTAAGTGTGGGCGTAGTGGATGGTATCAATCTTTCATCTCTTACTGCTAATTTGAATGGTTATGTCAGTGAAGTAGGCTACCCTGCTATAAGTGAGAGGGGGTTTGTTTATAGTAGCAATAACAATACACCTACTATTAATGATTCCAAAGTTACTGTCGATGGAGATGCTACAGGCGGATCTTACTCAGTACAAATAAAAAACCTTGCTTTGGATAAGACATACTATGTTAAAGCATATGTTAGTAATTCACTGGGCCTATTTTATAGTGAGAACACTATATCATTCTCTACTGAAGCTACCTTTCCTGTAGTTTCGGTTTCATCATCTACAAATATGAATCTCGAAGTTTTAACAGCTAATGTTTCTGGTAGAATTGAAGATGCCGGCAACCCGGAGTATACGGAAAAAGGATTTGTGTATGGTTATAATAACAAAATACCTACAGTTGAAAACGATATTGTTATAAATGTTAGTGGGAGTCAGACAGGAACATTTTCTACCACATTACCTGATTTGGTTTTAGGAAAGAATTATTATCTCCGTGCATTTGCTAAAAATGCTAAAGGTATTGCATACAGCGACACCGTTAGTTTCTTATTTGATCAAACTCTGGCTGAAATACGAACTGGAGATGTTACCAATTTTGACTTTAACACCACAGTTGCTATTTTACATGGCTCAATAACTGATGTTGGAAATCCGGCATATCAAGAAAGGGGATTTGTTTTAAGTACATTATATGAACAACCAACAATAAATGATCAAAAAATAATAGTTTCCGGTTCAGCTACTACCGGTGACTTTGAATACCGCCTAACAGAGTTTTCTAAAACAGAAAATACATATGTACGTGCTTATGCTATTAATGAAAAAGGCGTAGCATATGGTAAACCTGTTTTATTATTCGATGCAACATATCTTGATATGGGTGATTATATAATCTTGGGCAGTAAAGGTATAGCTGTACAAAAAGAAGATATTGGTTATGGTAACTGGTATGATATGAATAGGTTATGCCAAAACTCCAACGTGGGTGGTCTTTCCGGTTGGAGGTTACCAACATATAATGAGCTTGTCCAGTTATATAACATGAAAGACATGATAGGAAATTTCCGCAATGATGATTATTGGTCATCTAAGAGTACGAGCGAAAGCTATTCTTTTAAAATATATAATCAGGGTAAATATGATTACTATAATGAAGTAAAATATTACTATTATGGAGTTGATTTTGGGGATGGGTCACAATTTAAATCATCTCCTTATGATACTTATTATAAATCAGAATCTGCCACAGGTAGTCATTATACGCGTGCAGTACGAAGTTTGTGACGTAAAAAAACATAAGATCGTTAGCTAAAGTAATAAAGTAAAAAATAAAACGACAATGAAGCGAAGAATAATCTTATTTACTAGCATAGTATTATCAGTGTTCCTACTAAGTTCCTGTGGCAATGATGAAACTATAGATATATTTGGGTCAATCACTGGACAGGTAACAGATTATTCAACTGGGAACCCGCTAACTAATGCCCAGGTAACACTTGTTCCAGGTACAAATTCAGTGCAGACATCAGATGATGGATTATTTTCTTTTTCAGGTCTGGAAGAAGGTAGTAATTACACCATATCGGTACTGAAAGATGGTTATAGAGAAAACCATAAGAATAATGTTAAAGTTATAAGTGGTGAAAAGACAGAAATAGTTATTGCATTGCAAAAAATTATAATTGATTGATCATGAAAAGATTGTTATATGTCATTTCTGCATTTGTTATTGCAATCGTAATTGCGGTTGCTTGTACTACTGAGGAAGAAAAGAAAATGTTTGGCGATATAACCGGTATTGTCTATGATGATAATGTAGGTGCGCCTTTGCCTGTTGCACAAGTTAAATTAACTCCTGGCGGTAATACTACAGTAACTGGTTCGGATGGCTCTTTTTCTTTTACGAACGTAGTACCTGGGGATTATACAATATCGGTAACTAAGAAAGGTTATGATGACGGGAGTAATACAGTATCTGTTGCTGCAGAGAAAAGATCGGAGTGTTACATTTTAATGAATCGTATTCCAGCTTACGTAACTGCCGATAAGGATACACTTGATTTTGGCTCAAATATTGCTCTTACTACACTTTCATTCAATATCGTTAATAGTTCATACGAGAATCTATCATGGCATATTAACTATGATAGCACTACATTTATTAAGTCTGTCACGCCAGATAAGGGTACGACTTCTTATGGAAAGACTGCTTCAATAGTTGTCACAATTGATCGTGATAAATTGAATGCTGGCGAAAATGTTTCTACGCTTGTAGTGGTATCGGATAATGGGGACGGCAGTTCAGAGGTTAAACTAAAAGCGATTGGGCAAGAGAGAGCTTTAGCAACACTTAATTTGGTTGAAATAACAGACATAACTTCCTCTTATGCAACTGTCACAGGAGAAATAACTTTTGTTGGTATTCCAGCTTATTTAGAAAGAGGTTTTGTTTATAGCACAGCGCAGAATCCAACAATAAATCAAACTATTGAGAAAGTATCTGTTGCTGTAACAGAAGAGAATAGCTATTCAGCAAAATTGTCTGACCTTGTATTAGGCAATAAATATTATGTTAGAGCTTATGCAATCAATGGAAAGGGTCCAGCATATAGTAATCAAATCAGTTTTTCAACAGTAGCATCGCTCCCCGCTTTATCCATGTATAGTGTTGATCATCTCGATGCCGACAATAAAACCGCTGTACTTCATGGCTCTGTAGATTATATTGGGGATCCTGCTTATACAGAGAGAGGTTTTGTTTATGCCCAAAACAAGAATACGCCTACTTTGAGCGACAGTCATGTAAAATCTGAAGGAAGTGGAATCGGAACATTCGCAGCAAGTATCAGTGGCTTGGAATTTGGTAAAGTATATTATGCACGGGCATATGCTATAAATGAAGGTGGACCAGCCTATAGCAAAGATTCTGTAATGTTTACTCTTACTTGGACAAAACCAGAGGTTTCAGTAGGTGAAACAACAGAAATTGATTTATCCAAACCATCAGCAGTATTGCATGGCTCTCTGGATAAAGTTGGATCTCCTGCCACTACAGAAAGAGGATTTGTATATAGTTCAACAAACAACATTCCAACTATAAACGATAATGTGATTCCAGTTAATGGATTAACAGAAGGATCATATTATTATAGGATTGAGTCTCTTACATTGAGTAAAACTTATTATGTAAGAGCCTATGCCAAGAATGAAATAGATGTCTTTTATAGCGCTAATGTGACATCTTTCTCTACTATGCCGTCGCTACCTGTTGTTTCAATGAGAGCAACCCCAAATCTTAATCTTAATTCAAAGACTATTACTTTACAAGGTTCCGTTGATTATTTAGGTGATCCAGCCTATACAGAAAAAGGGTTTGTTTATAGCACAACAAATCAGGAACCTTCAATTAATGATGCTATTATTGTGAGTGCCGGTAACGGAATTGGTGTTTTTGAGGCTACTCTTGATGGGCTTGTTCTTAACAAGGATTATTATGTAAGAGCTTATATTAAGAATGTAAGTGGCGTTTCGTATAGTGATACAATACTATCATTTTCTACCCAACCATCTCTTCCTTCAGTATCAATGCGTGCTGTACAAAACATCAACCGTGAAGCATTGACAGCACTACTACAAGGAATAGTGGATGATATTGGAACTCCATCTTTCTCAGAGAAAGGCTTTGTTTACAGTTCTACTAATGATACCCCAACTCTTAATGACAATTTCATTAAAGTAGAAGGTGCAAGTGCCGGAGGATATGAGACAACGCTGAATAATCTGGTCCTTGGGGCAACCTACTACGTTAGGGCTTATGCTATAAACGCAGGTGGTACATCATATAGTGAGAATGTAATACAATTCAGTATCAGTGGTACAACTCCAGTAGTCAATGTAAGTGAGGCAGACAATATCAATCTCACCACGTTAAGTGCCACCTTACATGCATCGGTTGAAGATATGGGATATCCAGCAATAACCGAAAAAGGCTTTGTTGTTAGCGATGTCAATCAAGTTCCCACAATCAATGACAAGGTAATACAAGTATCCGGATTGTCCACAGGTTTGTATTATTCAACCATAAGTGAATTGTCTTTGAACAAAACATACTATGTTCGTGCATACGTAAGAAATGAGTCAGGAGTCATCTATAGTTCAAAAACGGTTACCTTTACAACAATACCAACCAAGCCTACTGTAACCATGAGAACCGTCTCAAATATCAATAGGGAAACATTGTCGGCATTGTTGCAGGGTTCTGTTGATAATGCTGGAGATCCTTCATTTACGGAGAAAGGGTTTGTTTACAGTTCTACTAATGATACCCCAACTCTTAATGACATTTTCATTAAAGTAGAAGGTGCAAGTGCCGGAGGATATGAGACAACGCTGAATAATCTGGTCCTTGGGGCAACCTACTACGTTAGGGCTTATGCAACAAATATAGGCGGGACTACATATAGTGAAAATGTAGTACAATTCGAGATAAAAGGTACAACTCCTGTTGTAAGTATAAGTGCTGCAAGCAATGTCAACGTAACCGATTTGTCAGCAACGCTAAACGGTGTCGTTGAGGATTTGGGTTATCCCAATATTACAGAAAAAGGGTTTGTATATGGTTATTCTTCCTCAACACCAACCATAAACGATAATATGGTTCCAGTAGGAGATATTAAGCTCGGATCATATTCTGCTAACATTTCGGAGCTGACTTTCGGCAAGCTTTATTATGCTCGTTCTTATGCAAGAAATACTTCCGGCTTGTATTATAGCGAAAAAATAGTATCATTTTCAATGGAGGGAAGCCTTCCTAGCATAGAGATCCGTCAGGCAACCAATATAAATCTCTCATTGCTAAGCGCAGAAGTAACTGCTAGTATAACAGACGGAGGAACACCTTTGTATTCTGAAAAGGGATTTGTATATAGTGATATAAATACTACACCTACTCTTGAAAACGATCATGTAATAAAAGTAGGTGGTAGCACAACAGGGGTATATTCAACAACGCTGACAGAATTAACTTTAGGCAAAACTTATTACGTAAGAGCATATTCAATAAATCGTAAGGGAACATCATATAGTTCAACAATATCTTTCTTTATAGGAGAAACTCTGCCGGAGGTAGTTACAGAAGCTGCAACTAATGTTGATGATAAGAACCTAACAGCGGTTTTACATGCTTCCATTACCAATGCGGGTAACCCCTCATATACAGAAAGAGGCTTTGTCCTTAGTACTGATTATGAAGAACCTACTATTTATGACACAAAGATAGAGGTCCCAGGGACAGGTGTAAGTAGTTATGAGTATCGCCTCACTGATTTCTCAACAACAAAGATGACCTATGTTAGAGCTTATGCTATTAATTCTAAGGGTGTAGCATATGGAAAGACCGTTATCTTGTACAAGCCTGAATTTGTAGATAAAGGGGACTATATTATTTTAAACACACTTGGACTGGAAGTTCAGAAGACCGATATTGGTAGAGGTACGTGGGAGTCAATGAATGCATTGTGTAATAATTCTTCATTAAATGGTCATACAGATTGGAGGCTTCCAACAAAAGATGAACTCGCTGCTATTTATAACCTAAGAGATATAATAGGGGGGTTCACAACAAAAATAGATAATGTATATGGCCATAATGTTTTATATTGGACAAAGTCAAACACTCCCTATTCTAATTATTATTATATGAGTTTTTATAATGGCAGTTTTGGTTCTGGATCATCAAATGGCAGTAGTTGGAACGATCTTCCAGCCCGTGCTGTACGTACAATTACTGAATAATCATAAAATTCATAAATATCAGATACTTTTATTAACCTATAAAACTTAATCATTATGAGAAAGAACTTATTTATCGTAGCAATTGCTGCAATTATCGTATGTTCTTGTGGAACAACGAAAAAAGGGTTTGGTGGTGGAAATACATTAGGAAAAGAAATTCAAAAAAGCCCAGCTCAATTGAAAGCTGAAGATCCTAATGCAACAACACTACGTGCATACGCATATTACAATGCCTTGAAAAGTATGAATCCCACACGTCAAGCTACCGCTACTGCTCGTGCGGCACTAGCAGAAAGTGTTGCTGCACTTGTGGAATCAGGAGTGGAACATTATGCAGAACAATACGGACAAGAAAGTTCTGCTGGTGAAATACAAAAGCAAATGAGTGCAAACACAGAAGCCAAAGACAAACTTAAACAAGTTGCCAAAGAATTAGTAAACTACGCGCCAGCAATAGAAACTAATGAGTATGAACAATCAGATGGTACTATTACAGCTTATGTATGTGTAGAGTTACATCCTTCAAAGATTCTAGAATCAGTCAGGGAAAGTAAGTCATATCAAGAAGCAGTCAACAAAGATCAGCAGAACTATATTGACTTCAAAAGTGAACAATTTGAGAAATCACTTCAAAGTGCCTTTGACGAATTAAAACAGGCAAAGAAATGAGTAAGCTCAAGCTTCCACTCATTGTTCTTGTATTTCTTGGATTTGCCGTAGATATATATGCACAACATTCAATTAGCAGGTCTGACCCATTAAAACCACGTTGGGTAAAATCCACCCCAACTGCTACAAAGCGTGACTTGGTCTTTGTTGTTGCAAAGGAAACATCTCTTAATCATGATTATTCTGAGAGAGACGCATTGGAAGCTCTAGCTACAAGGCTCCCGAGAGCATGGAAAGTTTCCAGTCAGACAATACTAAATGACGAAAGTGTCATAAACCGAGACAAACAAGGAATAACTGACAGTCATCAAACACAAACCATACAGACGACTGTTTATTCTGAAGGATTACCTATGAAGTTGGAATGTGAGTTAGTTGATACATACTGGGAACTAGTGTCAAATAATGGACAAACCTATTATGATTGCTACCAGTTGTTTCAAGTTGCAGCCCCCGGAACATCCCCACGATTTGACAAATGGGCCAAAACTGAATATTATATTAATGACCCTGTAACTTGGGGGCTATCTCTAATTCCCGGTGCAGCGCAGATGCATAAAGGTTCATACGTAAAAGGTGGCATCATTATGGGTGGTAGTGTGGCTTTGGTTGGTGGAATAATTGCATTTGAGAATCAACGCTCCAGCTATATGTCTAAAATATCTCAGACGCATTCTGCCGATGTAAAGAAGACATATAATAACAATGCAAACAATGCTGCGTTGGGAAGAAACATCTGTATTGGAGGACTTGCTGCACTTTATGTCTATAATATTCTTGATGCAATCATTGCACCAGGCGCAAGGCGTATCATTGTGACTCCATCTGCAACTGCTGATGGCCAATACGGTTTATCAGCATCATTAAGTTTCTGATTATGAAGCATACATCCTTTCTAATCATCCTTCTAATACTGGGCGGTACATCTGTTTCCGCCCAGACTTTTGAGGAATATAGGCGTCAGCAACAGGAAGCGTTCCAGTCATTCAAGCAACAGACTCAACAAGAGTTTGATGAATACAGACGTAAAGTCAACGCAGAGTTCGCGGAGTTCCTTAAAAAGCCATGGGAACAGGCCGATGGCAATGAACCATTGCAAGAGGCCCCAAAAACGCCTGATATACCTATAGTGGAACTGCCCATAATAAACGTTGAAGTTCCCAAGGAGAACCGCATCAACGTTAACATAGAAAAGCCCAAGATAGAAAAGGTTGAAAAGCCGGAACCTATTGCGCCTGTGATTTATACCCCAAAGCCAAAAGAGAAAACACTGTCGTTTGTCTTTTACGGAACAGAGGGTACCGTGCGGTTTGATATGAACGGCAAGGCATCGCTAAAAGGGTGTGCCGAGAAAGATGTTTCCGCTTTCTGGAGCGAGTTGTCAAAAGATAACTATGACAACCTGCTGGCTGATTGCCTTAATCTTAAAGAGGAACTTGATTTGTGTGATTGGGCATATTTCAAGATGACGGAAAAAGTGTCAGAAACCATCTATGGTAAGAGTAATGAAATGGTTGTGTTTCATACATGGTTACTCACACAGTCCGGTTTCCGCGTCCGTTTAGGGCGTGATAATGGTCGTCTGCACTTGCTCCTTAACACAAACGTCAAGTTGGTTGATACACCTTATTGGACGCTGGATGACGGTAACTACTTCCTTTTGGACGGCAGCAAGATAGACAAGATGAACATTGTGCGTAACTCTTTCTCTGGCACTAAAGCGTTACGTTTGGCGTTTGATTCCAGAAACATGTTCACTCCAAAAGAAACCGCTCTTAGGGATTTACAATCCAAGAGATACCCTGACTTACAGGTCCAAATTGCATGCAACAAAAATCTGCTGGATTTTATGAGTGACTGTCCTGCTACATTGGAAGAAAAGTATGAACTGACCGACTGGGCAAAATATGTCTATACTCCGCTTTCAGAATCTGCTAGAAGTGGGCTATATTCCGCATTAAAGAGTCAGATTCAAGGCAAGGATGAGGCCTGTGCCGCCAATATAATCTTGAACTTTGTGCAAACGGCATTTGAATATAAGACCGATCCTGAAGTCTGGGGTAAAGAGAGAGCTTTCTTCCCCGAAGAAACTCTGTTCTATCCCTATTGCGATTGTGAGGATCGCGCTATTTTGTTTTGTCGTCTTGTTAAAGACCTTATGGGGCTAAATGCCGCATTGGTGTACTATCCCGGTCATTTGGCAGCGGCAGTACAATTCAATACAGATATAGCAGGCGACTATTTTGTTATTGACGGAAGGCGTTTCCTGATATGTGACCCCACATATATCAATGCTAGCATAGGTATGACTATGCCAAGACATGATAACTCAACTGCAAAGGTTCTTCTTTTGAATTATTGAGGTAATACAAAAGGGACTGAAATCGTCCCTTTTGCGTTATCTTTTTTTTCAATTCAGGGCCAGAATCTGCTTGACCAGAGGCACTACGGCAGTCTTGAGTGATTTGTCATTAAGCCGGTGCTCGCCCTCAAAGCGCTGTGCATTGGAGTAGTACTTCTTGAACAAATCGTAGCAGTTTACCGTGGTGTCGTGATTACCGAACAGGCCGTAGGTGTTCTCGCGGTCAAAATCGGTAATACCCTTGAACTGCTGGCGCTCCATCGCGTTGAAGTTCTTGACAATCTGTCCGGTTATCTTGAATGTCTTGGCTCCGTCCTTGCGTCCGTTCTGGAATGGGTAGGTAGTGTTAGCCTTCATCACCTTTGACATGGTGGACATGTTGAACGAAGGGTTTACGCATATCTTCTTGTAGCCGAACATCTGCTGGGCATACATGGCTCCCATGGATGTACCAACTATGATATCGGGTTTCTGCTCCTCAATGTATTGGCGCAGATAGGGAAGAGCTTCTACGGGGTCAACGGGGATATCGGGTGCGCATACCTCAAGTTCCGGAAGCATATGGCGCAGGCTTTCAACAGTGCCGCTTGCTCCTGATGACATGAAACCGTGAAAATAGACCAGTTTCATTACTTGCCGGCTTTGAGTCCTTTGATTACGGCGTTGGTGAATCCGGCCTCCTCCATGGCGTTAAGGCCCTTGATGGTAATACCGCCGGGGGTGGTAACCTTGTCAACCTCCTGCTCAGGATGTGAGCCGTGAGCCAGCAGCAGTTCTACTGCGCCCTTGATGGTGCCCAGCACAATCTCCTGTGCATCCTTGGGGTAGAAGCCCATCTCTACGCCACCTTCCACGTTGGCGCGGATGTATCGGAATACGTATGCTATGCCGCATGAAGCAAGTGCTGTACCTGCGGTCATCTGCTTCTCTTCAACCTGCTTGGCAAAACCAACCTGGCTGAACAGCTTCTGTATCAGGTCCAGATTCTTCTTGCTGGCTGTGTTTGAGCAGTAGAAGAATACTCCTGCACCCACCTCAACTGCGATGTTAGGTATGAGGTAAACTACCTGGGGCTTTTCTCCTTTCTTGTCAAAGAGCTCGGCAAGCTTGTCCAGACCTACGCCTGCTGCGATTGATATGATGAGTTGTTTCTTGTAATCCAGTGCAGCCTTTACCTCCTCAACTGCAGAGGGCAGAATCCAAGGCTTTACGGCAAACAGGACAATGTCGGCGCCCTTTACGGCCTGAGCGTTCTCTTTTGATGTGCCGATGCCCGGAACATCCTTCTTGAGTCCGTCAAGTGTTGCGTCACTGCGGTCGCAGCAGGTTATATCCTTGGCTGCGAAAACCTTCTTTGCTGCAAATCCTCTGGCAATGGCGCCACCCATGTTTCCGGCGCCGATAATAGTGATCTTCATAATCGTAATTGTTTAACTGCGCGAAGGTACATAAAAAAATAAAAAGGTATAAAGGAAATAGTATATAACGCAGGTAATAACGTATCGGGGCGAGTGAGACCTCGAACGAGAGCGGTCCCGGAGGGCCGCCAAGCGGAATGGAATGGAGCGCTTTCGCGAAGCGCAAAATGACACATTAGGGACAGTCCCCTTTGTGCCAAAAAAAATGACACAAAGGGGACTGTCCCTAGTGTGCCATTTTTTGTGGGTGAAGATGGATTCGAACCACCGAAGTCGAGAGACAGCAGATTTACAGTCTGCCCCATTTGGCCACTCTGGAATTCACCCAGCCTGAAACCTGTCTTGATTACTTGCTTGTAAGACGGGCTATGTATTTGTCAATCTCCCTTGCCTCATAAGAGTCAGGATAATTGACCTTGATCATCTTGTAGAGCTTGAGAGCCTTGGCTGACTGGTCAAGTGACTCATAGATGATACCTGCCTGTAAATAGTAATAAGGTGAGAGAGCCTTGTTGTCAGCTTTCTTGGCAGCCTTCTCAAATGTTGTGGCGGCCTTGCTTACCTGACCGTTGGTGGCGTAGCAGTTGGCAAGTGCGCCCAGAGCTGCAGGGCTTACCATCTGGTCATTGCCGTTAAACTTGGAAAGATACTTCTCAGCTATATCCATGCTGTCAAGCTGTGCGTAGCAAAGACCTGCATAGAGGTTAGCCAGCTTATTGGCCTTGGTTCCTTTGAACTTGTCAGCCAGAGCCTCAAAACCTTCAAAACCGTAAGCGTCGCCGTTGAGAGCGGTCTCATAATCACCGTTGATGAAATATGACTCACCGGGGAATATAGCCTCGGCAGCCTTGATCTGGCGCGGCTGTGCAACTTTTGCGTTGTAAAGCATGCTGCCGGCAATGATTACTATGATTGCGATGAGAGCACCGAAGATGGTCTTCTTGTTGTTCTCAAAAAACTGTTCTGACTTTGACAAAGCCTCTTCAAGGCCTTTCTGATCCTGCTTTGGAGCGGGAGTTACTGATTTCTTTGCCATTTCCTCTTTTATTTGCGGGTGCAAAAATAGTTATTTTTTTACTATGCGAATACAATTTGATTCAAAAAAGACTGATATTCGGAAAAGAAAAGTAATTTCGCATTCATCAAATGATATTTGATATGCTACTTGACCATCTGTTTGTACAGGATTACAGAAATATAGTTCAGGCTGACCTTGAGTTTTCACCCAAGCTGAATTGCTTTGTGGGAAAGAACGGTATGGGCAAGACAAACCTGCTTGATGCCATCTATTGCCTCTCTTTCTGCAAGAGTTCTGTAAATCTTACTGACCAGCAGACCGTAAGGCACGGTGCTGATTGCTATCAGCTGCAGGGCTCATATTTCCTGCCCTCAGGTGATAAGACGGTAATAGGTTGCCTGTCAAGGTTCAAGGGACATAAGCAGATTAAGCGTGACGGTAAGGAGTATCAGCGTTTTTCTGACCACATAGGTTATATCCCGCTCGTTATGGTATCGCCTCAGGATGTGGAACTTATCTCCGGAGGGTCCGATGAGCGCAGACGTTTCATGGATATCATCATCTCACAGTATGATACTGAATACCTTAAACTACTGATATCATACAACAAGGCGCTCCAACAGCGTAATGTCCTGCTTAAGATGGAGAATGAGCCTGACAGAGAGATGTTTCTGATGTGGGAGCAGATTATGGCCGATACGGGCGTCAAGATATATGAGAGACGTAAGGCTTTGACAGACAGATTGGTTCCGTGTTTCAGTGAAATGTATTCATTGATAGGCGATTCATCAGAGCAGGTTTCACTCTCATATTCATCACATGTGGAGCGTGGTGACCTGTTGGCTCAGTTTGAGAACGGACGTGCGCTTGACAGAAGTGCCGGTTATACGCTTCACGGAATACACAAGGATGAACTGGAGATGAATCTGGACGGATATCCTATACGCCGTGAGGGATCGCAGGGACAGAACAAGAGCTATCTCGTGGCCCTTAAGCTGGCACAGTACAGGTTGTTGAAAGAGACTTGCAGGAAACGTCCCATCCTCTTGCTGGATGATATCTTTGACCGTCTGGATGCAGTCCGTGTCTCTCGTATCCTGTCTATCGTATCAGATCCGGAATTCGGTCAGGTATTCATAACAGATGTGGACCGCAACCATATAGACGGCATTCTTGCCGATGCAGGCTGTGATTACAAGGTGTTTACGATAGAGAACGGTAATGTGCTATGAGAAAGACTGAATCAGAGAAGGTGGGCGGTGTGATACTCCAGTATCTGCGTGAGATGGGACTTGAGACCCCGCTTAACGAGCACAGGCTTATCAACGCATGGGATACTGTACTTGGTCCTGCGGTATCCAAATACACCAAAGACCTTAAGATTTACAATCAGGTCCTGTTTGTGACTGTTTCATCGGCTGCATTGCGTAATGAACTGATGATGCGCCGTACGGAACTGGTGGCACGCCTGAATGCGCAGGTGGGCGCTCAGGTGATAACACAGATTGTTTTACGGTAACCCCAGGGGAATTTTACTGCTTCAGCACCTCGATGGCCTTGATGACTGCAGGGTCAGTGGTGTTTATGAAAGACAGGTAGTCCTGCATATCCAGAGCATCATATATTATGTTGGCGTATAATGCCTGACGCATCTGGTTTAGGGCGGGTTGGGTCAATGATTCATCTTTCTTGATACCGTTCTTCTCGGCAAATTCATAGAACCTGTTCAGCACATTCTTCTTGTCAAGGAAACTCACGACTTCCTGATATGTCTTGAAACCGGAGAATATGCTTCTGTTGGTATCTACATACTTGAATGAGAACTTGTTGACAAGGCTCTTGCGTACCACATTGGAGTAGTATCTGGAATAGCCGGTTGTGTCTTGTGCAACAAAGATATCGGGCATGATTCCGCCTCCGCCATATACGGTACGGCCACCCTTGGTCTTGTATATCTCACTCTCATCCTGCTTGATGCTGTCGGCACTGAAGAATTCACCGTGCTCGTAGCGCTTAAGAATGTCCATGGCATAGTCTTCATCGGACTCACCGTATGGCTTCTGGATGCAACGTCCTGAGGGTGTGTAGTAGCGTGCTATCGTTATGCGCATGCTGGAGCCGTCAGAGAACTCAATGGCTTCCTGGACAAGACCTTTGCCAAATGAACGGCGGCCTACTATAGTACCGCGGTCGTTATCCTGGATGGCTCCTGTAAATATCTCGGCAGCTGATGCTGATGACTCGTCAATCAATACGACTATCGGCGTAGATGTGTAGTGTCCGTGTCCGTTGGCGTAAGTCTTGGATATGGGACTGTGCGCCCCCTGCGTATATACTATAAGGTCATTCTTTGGCAGGAACTCGTTGGCCATCTGTATGGCGGCGCCAAGATAGCCTCCGGTGTTGCCGCGCAGGTCAATGATAAGTTTCCTCATGCCTTTGCTGCTGAGCTCAGCCAGGCCTATCATCATCTCGCTGAGAGTGGTCTCACCAAATTTGTTTATGATAATGTAACCGATGCCGTCCTCCTTTGAAATCATATAGGCTGCATCTACACTCTTTACCGGGATGTCTCCGCGTTCAATGTTGAAATCCAGGATTCCGGGCTCTCCTGAACGCATTACGCCTACCTTAACATTAGTGCCTTTGGGGCCCTTCAGGTTCTTGACCACTTCATTGCTGGAGATCTTCTTTCCTGCAAATACAGAGTCATTAATGAGTACTATGCGGTCACCGGCCAGGATTCCAACCTTTTCTGACGGACCTCCGTGTATTACACTGTTCACGCGTACGGTGTCATCCTGCATGGAGAACTGTATGCCGATGCCTGAGAAACTGCCGTGAAGTTCATCATTGCTCTCTTGTGTCTCCTCTGCGGGATAGTATGCGGAATGCGGGTCAAGTTCCTGGAGAATGACCGGAAGCGCACAGTCAATAATGGAATCCATGTTGACGTTCTCCACGTACTTCTTGTCAAGTGCATTGATAAGTGCCTGTATCTTTGATACCCCAAGAGTGCCTATCCTGTATTCGTGTCCCGGTTTCTGCTGCTTGATGAGTGTGATTACCACTCTGCTTCCTAGAAAGAAACCGATAATAAGAACAATCAGCGACCAGAGTATTTTTTTGAGTATTTTCATTTTGAGCTGTCTTCAGAGTTAAGGTCAAGGTATTTAACTTCAATTCCTGCGCGTCGGAGCAGGTCAACACCGTCCGTGAGACGGTACTGCTCTGTGTAAATGACGCGCTTTATGCCGGATTGGATGATCAGTTTGGCACATTCAATGCAGGGTGATGCGGTGACATACAGGGTGGCACCATCGCTGCTGTTTGATGAGCGTGCCAGTTTGGTTATGGCATTGGCCTCGGCATGAAGTACATACGGCTTGGAAACATTGTTTTCATCTTCACATATATTCTCAAATCCGGTGGGGGTACCGTTGTATCCGTCGGATATTATCATGTTATCTTTAACTACAAGAGCTCCTACCTTGCGGCGAACGCAGTAGGAGTTCTCTGCCCAGATAAGAGCCATTCTTGCGTATCGGCGGTCAAGTGCCGCTTTCTTTGCTTCATTCATAGTCAAACCAGATTTTCAAGTGCGGGAATGACAATTTCCTTTCGGCGCAGGGAGATGAGCCCTTCGGCATCAAGGGTGTTCAGTTCACGTGACACATTCAGCCTTGTGGCATCCATCAGGGTTGCCAGGTCATTCATTTTGATTATGAGCTGTTTCTGTCCGTTCTGGATATCTGAGAGGCTTTTGATGAAACGTATGATACGTTCCCTCAGGTTCATGCCGTCAATACTCCAGATATGGCTGTCCAGCTGCTGCACGCGTCCGCTGAGTATGTTGAGCAGGTTCATACGGCAAATGTTGTACTTGCCCAGTTCCGTATAGATATACTGCTTGTCAACCATAAGGAAACTGCATGTGGTGGCAGCTGTGTAGGTGCGTTGATACAGACCGGCTCTACCGAACATGGAGTAGGGCTCAATGAGGAAGGGGGCCTCTATGCTTTCCTTAAAGGTAAAACGGCCGTCCATGCCGTCTCTTGAACTCTCTATGGTGCCGTTAATGAGAAAAGCCAGGCTCTTGCATCTGTCGCCTGCGCTGATTATGGTGTTCCCGGATTCATATCGGATGAAATCCAGACGTATTTTCTGCAGCAGACTGTTGAAGTCAGTCTGGTTCATGCCTTGAAATAGAGGCAAACTGAGCAGGGTGTCATACATTGGAAGCTCCATAATTTCAAATTCACGCAAAGTTAATGTTTTTTTTTATGTAGGTTTGGAAATATTCCGCAGGAATCACTATTTTTGTAAAAACGGGTTCATCCCAAACATTAATTAACCAATAATTGTTTTAGCTATGATGGATTTATTCAATTCTCTTGAACCTTTGCAGAAGTTTTTCTGGATTATTGCACTTTGCGCATCGCTTGTGTTCCTCATCCAGACTATCATGACTTTTGTGGGATTGGGTACTGATGCCGATGTTGACGCCGGGCCAATGGACGGTTCCGTTGATTCCATGGAAGACGGTTCCCTGAGCGGAGTGTTCTCATTCCGGAACCTTATCAATTTCCTGTTGGGTTACGGCTGGGCCGGTGCCTTGCTTTTCAGCTCGATTGAAAAAGGATGGCTGTTGCAGGTCGTGGCTATTGCCGTGGGTTTGGCTTTTGTGCTTGCGTTCGTGTTCATGTTCCGTCAGGTCATGAAACTTTCACATGACGGCAGTTTCAGGCTGCAGGAGGCTGTAGGCCTTAAGGCCGATGTATATCTGCGTATTCCCGCTGCCCGTTCCGGACGCGGCAAGGTGCAGGTGAGCGTGAAAGGCTCCGTGCATGAGGTGGACGCCATGACAGACCGCAATGATGAGATTGCTACTGGCGGACAGGTCAAGATCTTGAAGGTCCTTGGCGATGACTTGTTGCTGGTGGAATGATAAAAAATTGAAAATTGAAAATTGATAATTGAGGAGAGATAATTAACAACTTTAATACATTTAATAAATGAACGGAAACAACATTTCAATTCTGGTAGTGATAGGAGTAGTCCTCCTTTTCATTCTGTTTGCAACAATTATCCGCAGGTACAGACGTTGCCCTTCGGACAAAATTCTGGTAGTTTACGGTAAGACCGGTGGCGGCTCGGCCAAGTGTATCCACGGCGGCGGAAAGTTTGTATGGCCTGTAATCCAGGACTATGCTTATCTGAGCCTGACACCTATTTCAATAGATGCCAATCTGACAAACGCCCTGAGCCGTCAGAACATTCGCGTGGATGTACCCTGCCGTTTCACCGTAGGTATATCGACAGAGCCGGACAGCATGAACAACGCTGCCGAGCGTCTGCTTGGACTTTCCGCCGATGAGATTCAGGAACTGGCCCGTGATATCCTGTTCGGTCAGTTGCGTCTGGTTATCGCAACCATGTCAATCGAGGAGATCAACAGTGACCGTGACACTTTCCTGGAGAAGATTGCCAAGAACGTTGAGGTTGAACTTAAGAAGATAGGTCTGCGCCTTATCAACGTGAACGTGACCGATATCAAGGATGAGTCAGGATATATCCAGGCTTTAGGTAAGGAGGCTGCCGCCAAGGCCATCAACGAGGCTAAGGTTAGCGTGGCTGAGCAGGACAGAAACGGTGAGATAGGTAAGGCTGAGGCTGTTAAGGAGACCCGTATCCGTACATCACAGGCTAACGCCGTAGCCGTACAGGGTGAAAACAACGCCAAGGTTGAGATTGCAAACTCAGATGCATTCCGTCGTGAGAAAGAGGCTGAGGCTAACCGTCTGGCTGTAACTGCTGAGAAGGTTCAGCAGGCTAAGGCGTTGCAGGATGCCTACATTGCAGAGCGTGACGCAGAAAATGCCCGTGCCGAGCGTGAGCGTTCAACCCAGCAGGCCAACATCCTGGTTGCCCAGCAGGTTGAGAAGGACCGTATCATCATAGCAGCTGAGGCTGAGGCTGAGAAACTGCGTGTAAGTGCCAAGGGTGAGGCTGATGCCATATTCGCCCGCATGGAAGCTGAGGCTAAGGGTTACTTTGAGATCCTGACCAAGCAGGCTGCCGGTTATGACAAGATGGTACAGGCTGCAGGCGGTGATGCCGCTAAGGCATTTATGCTGCTCATGTCAGAGAAGATGCCGGAACTTGTAAAGACTCAGGTAGAGGCTATCAAGGGTATCAAGTTTGACAACGTAACCGTTTGGGATTCAGGCAACAGCGCCGACGGAAAGGGCTCTACCGCCAACTTCCTGAGCGGACTGCTCAAGTCTGTTCCTCCTATGTCTGACCTCTTCAACATGGCTGGTCTGAACCTGCCGGAGTACCTCGCCAAGAAGAAGGAAGATGCTCCCGCAGCCCAGGCTGAGGAGATTAAGGAAGACAAGAAAAAATAAGGCACGGTTTTCCGCCAACAGAAAATCGGGAGCGATATTTACCGCCCCCGATTTTTTTTCTGTTTCCTAAAGGTCAATTATACCTATTTGTGAGTATATATTGTTTTTGCGGAAAGCATTAATTTTGCACTCAGTTAGACTTACTTGCGTAAAATTATGGGTGTAAAAGCATCTGAGTATGTCCGTCAGGACAAGATGAGGGAACTGATTGATGATAACAATCTGCTGCTTCTGGTTATCAGCCGGTTCGGAATACAGTTCGGATTCGGTGACAGTACCATAGAGGAGGTATGCCGTGAGAACGGTGTTGACTGCTCTACATTCCTGGCTGTGGCAAACCTTATTGCCGGCAAGAACTACACGGGCTATAATGTTTCACTTCCTGCCATCATTGATTATCTTAAGCGGGCCCATACATATTTCAGTGATTTTATTCTCCCTACCATCCGGCGAAAACTGATTGAGGCCATCAACTGCAATGACGTGAATGACGTGGCGTTCCTGATACTCAAATTCTATGATGACTATACCGTTGAGGTGGAGAACCACATGAAATATGAGAACGATACCATATTCATGTATGTGGAGAAGTTACTGCATGGTCAACCTACCGGAAAGTTCAACATCTCCAAGTATTCAGTAAGTCATGACAATGGTTCTGAGAAGCTTAAGGAACTTAAGGATATTGTGATACGTCACTATCGTCAGCCCAACAATGACCTTCTCAACTCTGCTCTTTATGACATCATAAACTGTGAGAATGACCTTATTTCACACAGCGAGATAGAGGAACGTCTCTTTGTTCCTGCCGTAATGAAACTTGAAAAGGCCGCCGTTGTAAGTAGTGAGCAGTTGCAGACAGGCGCACCCGAGTACGGAAGCAGCAGTCTGGCGTTGATAAGTGACCGTGAGAAAGACATAATAAGATGTGTAGCCAAGGGTATGTCAAATAAGGAGATTGCCGATAAACTGTTCCTTTCAATACACACCGTTACCACTCATCGCCGCAACATTTCCGCCAAACTCCAGATCCATTCACCTGCCGGCCTTACCATCTATGCCATAATCAACAATCTGATTGATATAGCTGAGGTCAATCTGCAGTAATTATTAGACTATACCGATAGACGTTCCAGCAATTCCAGCAGGACTGTCCAGATATCATTGACGGTTGATAGCTCTACCCGTTCACTTGTGGAGTGGGGCTCCATTATGCGTGGGCCTATGCTGGCTATCTGAATGCCCGGATAGTGCTGCACAAAGAATCCTGCTTCAAGCACAAAGTGCATGGCCACCATTCGCGGACGCCAGCCAAGCACATCCCGGAAAGTGTCGCTCACCATTTTCAGGAAGGCTGACTGCTGGTCTTCCTGCCAGGCGGGAGCCCGCATCGCAACTTCCGTTTGTGCGCCGGCATCGGTAAATATATCGGCTATCTCCTTGGCCAACTCATCCATCTCTTTGTCTATGAAGCTGCGCGTATGGGTGGAGATGAGGATGTGGTCCTGTTCTGTCACTATGCGTCCTACATTGTTTGATGTCTCCACTGTGTCTTTCATCACATCACTCATCTTGACTACGCCTTGCGGAATCTGCTCCAAGCTGTTCATCAGCGCCTCAAAGGCATAAGTGGGGATAATGGTATCAAGTCTTTCACATTTCTCAATGGTGCATGTAATGTCAGGATCTTGCTGATATTCTTCATGTAGCCATTCATTTATCATATCCTGCTGCATCTTGACGAACTCACTTGCCTCACCTGATGGTACGCATATTACTATCTCGGCCCTTGAGGCGATAGAGGCATTGGCTTCACCCACATTTATGGAGGCAACATCAAAGTCATACTCGTTGTAGATGGCTGCCAGTATGGCCCACATGGCAATGACGGCACTGCATCGGCCCTTGTTTATGTCAACGCCCGAATGACCGCCCAATCCTCCCTCAAAACGGATCCTGTACCACCGACGCTTGCCGCCGGGGGCAGGCAGGCGTTTCATGGGGATGCGATGAAACTGCAGGCATGCTCCTGCTGCACCGGTAGTGATGGTGTCATAATCCTCTGAGTCAAGGTTTATGACCTTACGCCCTTTCAGAAAGTCACGGCTTAACTGTGATGCACCCGACATGCCGTCCTCCTCATTGGTAGTGGTGATGACCTCTAAGGCTGGGTGCACTATGCTGTCATCTTCAAGCACGGCAAGAGCCATAGAGAGCCCGATTCCGTTATCCGCTCCAAGTGAGGTGTCCCGAGCTTTCATCCATCCGTTATCCACATAAGCCTCAATAGGGGTGGTCAAAGGATCACTCATCCCTACGCATACCATATCCATATGGTTGAGCAGAACAATCGGTTCGGCCCCCTTATGACCGGGAGAGGCTGGCTTGCGTATCACTACACAATTCTCTTTGTCTCTCTCATACTCCAGATGCAGCCGCTCTGCAAATCTGCAGAGATAGTCTGCCACCTGCTGTTCATGATGTGACGGACGCGGTATCCGGTTCAACTCACGGAAGATGCTGAAAACTCTCTCTGATGAAGGATGTATAGCCATATTTTAAGCGTATGAGTGCATGCCACCCAATATGAGGTTCACGCCAAAGTAGGTGATAAGCACTGTCAGGAAGGCGGCAATGGCGTAGGCGTGGAAGAACCGTGGGCGGGCAAAACGTGATATCGTACCGGAGTGCAACATGAATGCATATACCAGCATCGTAATCAATGCCCAGGTCTCCTTAGGATCCCATGACCAGTAACTGCCCCATGATATGTTGGCCCATACAGCCCCTATGAATGTTCCTATGGTCAGGATAAAGACGGCGGGGTAGAGTATGGTAAGGCTTATGTCACGCAACATTGATTGTGAGTTCCCATTCTTTTGTATCAATCCCATGATTCCTATCAGTGCCGTAAGGCCGAACAGGGTGTATGATACCATCATGCAGAGTACATGCACTCCCAGCAACGGTGAGTTGAGCACCGGAGCCAGGTTCTGGGCCTCAGGGTCAGCAAATGAGAGTGATGCCACCAGCATTGTGAATCCGGCCAGTATGAATCCTACCGGCTGTATTATGGGCAGACTCTTACGCATGGCAGTCATGGCTATAGTGGTGAGCCAGGCCATGAGCATCATGACTGAGTATGTTCCTACCAAAGGCATGTGTCCCGATATGTACCAGTGCAGTCCCAATACCAAAGTCAGATAGCAAAACAGTACTATGGTGAGCACCTGCATAGTGACCTTGACAGGCTTTGAGAATCCGCGTCCGTGAGCCATCAGTATCCCGCTTATGATAAAGAAGATGATGCCCAATGTTATGGATGCCATAAACGGCACCATGGGGCGGCATATGGCGTTATAAAGTGCTTCCATGTGATTTCAGTCTTTTTAAAGCGGTTCGGAAACCGGAGTTCTTCTGGAAGAAAAATCCGGCTAATGACAGTAAAAGCAGAATGTAACCAGTATAGGTTACTCCAACTCCCCAAGGATCATGGCTTACAGCCAGCACGCTGCCGTGAAGGTCATCATCATAGCTTGACTGATAGAACCGGTATCCATCATATTTGAGAATATTGTTCATGGATATGGTGTACTCGGTTTCTGTATCAGTACGGCTGTCTTTCAACACTATTCTGCTGATGTAATCAGACGGGTCATGTGAACCGGGGTAGTACTCAATCTTGAATTCCTTCAACTGCAGTGAGAAAGGCAGTTTCTGGCGTAATCCTTCATCGGAGGCCCATTGGTTGGTGGTAAGCCCTCGGCGGAGTTCCATTATGCCGCTCTTGCCTGAGAGCATCGTGATGAGTGCACCTGCCAGTATCAGGACAAATGATATGTGCAGCATGAATGTGGCGGGCTTACGTATGGTGCCGCGCCGTATCAAGATCCATACTCCGGATATGGCTGTCACGGCCCAGAATGCTATGAATACGGGGCTGTGATAGACAATACTTAATGCCCTGTCTGTGCCATGAAGCCGTTCAATAACGGTAGCGGCCGCCATCATGAGAATGACGGCTGCCGCTGTACCGAAAGATATGTATTTAAGTATCTTGTCTGTTTTCACATTGCAAATAAATTCTTCAAATTTAGATAGAATTTATGAATTCCACAACCGCGTCACGTTCCTCCTTGGTTAGGTTGTAAAAATTCTTAGTACACCAGAAAGCATCACTCCTCTTGTCGTATCCGTGCCACATAATAGCCTCAATGACATTACGTGCACGATTGTCATGCAGACGGTCTTCGGCTCCGGTATTCTCACGTGATAATCCGCGCCCCCAAAGCGGAGTGGTGCGGCACCAGCTTCCGTGTATGCCGTTTATCATATACAGACGATGCTGAATCATGTCGGTATAAGGATATATGGTCTGCTCCTTATATTGCGGCAGTTCCTTATCGGCATATACGGCCGGCTTCCAATAATTGTCCTCCTTGGTCTTCCATGAGGCACGGTGACAGCTGGCGCAACCGATGCGGTTGAACACCTCCTTACCTTTCTGTACCTCCTCACGATTCAGGTTACGGGCACGTGGAATGGAAAGGCCGCGGTGCCAAACCATGAAGTTGTAGTACTGGTCATCACTCATCTCAGGGGTGAAGTTATGCCATGAGTTGTCAAACTGGTTGGTGCTGGGATCAAGCAGATGCAGTACAGCGTCTTTAATACCTTCATCAGTACCGTCAGCATAATATGGTGATGTGGGGTCGGCCTTGATGGCGGCTATGACCTGTGCATTCTCTGACATTGCCTTGGCCCATGCTGCTGTGGTGTACAGTTTCGGACGGTCGCTGCGGCTCACATTGGTGATGTTCCAAATGGCGTTTGCGCCGGCTCCGTCCTGCAATGATGCACGTGTCATGGCGTATGTGAAACGCTTGAGCAGTTGGGTTCCGGCAGGTGCAGGAGTGCCGTCGGCAAACTGTCCGTCGGCCAGAGTATACCAGGCTGTGGCAGCAAAGTCATTTTTATCCTTATCCCAGAAAGCCGGGTTGAGCTCTGCACGGTGAGCTGCCTCATAACGATATTGCTCACGTATGCTGTCCTGCGGTATTGCATCAAGCAGACCTGAACCAATGATGCCGATGGTTGATTCCAGACGGAAAGCCACTGCACCTGTCTGATAAGGGGTAGGGCTGGTGTTGAAGGCTGACTCCGGAATGTTTACCTCAGGATAAATCAGGCTGTACTCTTCACCGTCGGGGAACTGCATGGGCAATCCGCTCTCCATCTCGGTCACGTTTTTCCATTGGATATCGATCTGTTCCTCATCAATAGGAGGCAGGAACGGATATGTAGCCTTGGTCTGCGGCATACCGGTTACTTCACTTACATACGGACCGTCATCACTGTTCTGAACATCTACGGGATGATAGATAACCAGCAGATAACCGTTACCGAACTCGGCACGATACTGATACTGACGTTTTCCATGACCATAACCCGGATGACAATCCAGACATGATGAGCGTACGTAAGCCGGACCCAGTCCCTTGAACGGAGCTGTAGAGGTGGTATATTTACGCTCAAACGCAGCTTCTCCAAGATTGAAGGCGGTCATCAGTCCCTGCTGTTCTACAGAGGGAGTCTCATCCTCGTAGCATCCGGCGGTAACATTGTCGGTTGTTCCCAACTGGCCCCCCGGATACCACTCATCGGCACTGAAGTTGCCTACTGCCAGACCCACGTACTTGGCATCGGGCTCCCTATTATTTACACTCTCCTTAAAACCGCTATTGCCGTCGGTACATCCGACGGCAACGGCAAGCCCTAAAAGGGCTAT
Organism: uncultured Bacteroidales bacterium; assembly: GCA_902763885.1. Taxonomy (GTDB): domain Bacteria; phylum Bacteroidota; class Bacteroidia; order Bacteroidales; family Bacteroidaceae; genus Colenecus. Next base: position 36,777 of record CACWTU010000011.1, read on the forward strand.
TCCAAATCCTTTTATTTGCATATCATATTACTGTTTTACAATCCATTGGGCAGCCTTGTTGAGTTCCTCATCAAGTTCGCTGATTACATCCATTGCCTCTTGAACCACTTGGTGGCTATAGATGTCTACGAATGCACCCTCATTCTGGCAATCCTTCAGTGCCTGAATTGATGCGCTCAGTTTTTCCTGAAGTTTTTCCACATCATTATATTTGTAGTTCTTGAGTACATTAATAATGGAGTTGCTCTCAGGAGCGGTGGCACCAGCCTTGCCGTAGAGTGAGTACTGAATACTGAGTATGTTGTCAATGAAATCCTGGAATGACTTCTTGCTGTACGGTGACTCTATGTAGTTGACATCCTCACCATTGTGGGCATTACCCATCTTTACGTTGGCAACCTCATTGCAGATGTTTGAGCATCCGGCTACGAGTATTGAGGCCATTGTCTCCTGCCATGTGGCATATGTGCTTCCGGCTTTAGCTGCTCCCAGCATGTTCTCACCGTAAGTCTTGTCGGAACCGGTCATTGATACAGGTACTTCCAGTTCCTCGCAACGATCCTGCCAAGCCTCAGGAGCATCCGGATTCCATGATACGCTCAGGCGGTAGCAGTTGTCACGAAGGTCACCAGCCACTGCTGTTGCATAAATCAGTTCCTGTGCTCCGGTTACGGTCTTGCCGTTGAATGCCTCATCATCTTCATTGCCGCGCAGAGCCTCAACAGTGCGGTTCTGGCCGTTACGGAACAGGATGAACTCAATTCCGTGGAATCCCAGTAACTCGGCACCCAGTTTGGCCGATGCATATGCGATACCGTCCTCACCCTCAAGAGATTCAACCTGCTCAGTGTTGCTCAGAGCTGTAGCGAGAGACGGAACATCAAGGGGCCATGTGTCAATGTGCGGGTCAATGCCGAAATCGGTTGCGGCACCGAACAGAAAAGCCTCTGACTCCTCCCATGACTGACGGGCCTGCAGGAACTTTGCGCAGATGGCGTCAATCTCAACTTGAGTGAGTGCATCTACACCCTTTTCAGCCGCAGCGGCAAGAAGCTCATAAAGTTCATTTGACTCTGTAGCCAGATCATTGTAAGTAGTATAAATTACATTTGGCACGTACTGCTCTACAGCTGCCTTGATGTCATTGTCTAGAGAAACTGTGTTCTCACTTTTCTTGTCGTCGTCTTTGCAGGCAGTGAGTGCTAAAGCTGCTACTGCCATTCCTAAAATGAACTTGTTCTTCATATTCCTTTTATGTTTTTTGTTATTTGAAAAATCCCATGTATGCTATACCTATTGATACAGAAGGCTCGTTGTTGTAATTATCCTTACGGAAGCGCTCTGAGAATTCTGCCTTGACAGCAATCTGGGGTATGGGCAGCCAGTTGATGCCTGCCGCAATGCGGTGAACATCGGTAAAGGTGTAATCCTGCTGGTCAGATGCCGGGATGTAAGAATCATAGTATTCATATCGGCCAAACAGATAGAGCTTGTCCTGAATCTTATCAGTAAGACCAAGCACGTCATAACCAGCTTCTGCACCGTATGTAATTGCTGATTGACCCACCGGCGTCTTCTTGTAAGGAGCGTTGTTTGATGTCATGTTACGCTTGATGGTGCTTATGGTAACGGCGTCATCTACATGACCGTAATCGGCATTACCGCGAATGATAAGGTTGCGGCCCTTGTAACTGAAATCAAAACTGCCTATCCATGTGCTGCCTTTGATATCCTTGTATCGGGTATCCTTCATGTCATTGGGGAACGAGTTGTGCATGCTGTTTCCGTAATAACCGCTTACGCTAAGGCGCAGGTTCTTTATGGAACGGTTGTCAATGCGGGCGGCAAAACCGTAGTTGTTAGCCACCTTAAATTCGTAAGGTGATGCGGCACCGTATTTGACAAAGTTGTCACGGTTGAACATGAAAGCATCTAGTCCGGCTATTACCTGGAACTCATAACTCCACTTTCCGATTTCACCCCAAAGGCCGATGCCTGTGTCGTGCCATGTGGATGGTAGGATAGTGGATTCACCCTCAGGGCGATATACCGTAAAGAAGTTGAGAGGCTCATGTGCATTATTAAGAGCACCCACAGGAACCACAAAATGACCTATGCGCAGGTTGAGCCAAGGCTTGAAAGATTTCTGCAGCCAGAACTGCTCCAGTGCCACCTCGCCGCCTTTCTCAACTTCCTGTTCCCACTCGCCGGCCTCAGTGAACTCCTTCTCTACCGCGCTTCCCGTACCGGTATGCTCAAACTCAATCTCGCTCTGCATGGACCAGCCGTGACCAAAGTCATACCCAATATAGAGTACTGCATGAGGTATGTCAAACCTGCCGTGACTGGGGTCATCCTTGTATTTGGTGGGGTTTGAATACCGATACACATTGTCGCTGTAAAAGTTGCGGCTCATGGCAACCTCACCATAGCCACCTACGCTGAGACGTGTGTCAGAAGCATTTTCCTGAGCCTCAACAGATGCGGAGCAAATTGAGGTCAGAATAAATAATGTATATAAGAGTCTTTTCATCGCAGTTCTTTTTTACCGATGCAAAGGTCTTTGTTTGGCTGTGCTGTGGCAATACTCATTTATGATGATAGAAACTGCAGAACATTTTGTCTATCCCTGTAAATAGTTGACTCGTAAAAATGCAACGTTTTTGCAACGCTTAATTCTTGTATGAGAGCTTACTGGGGTAATATCTTTGCTGCAGAAATAGATTTGCTATATGAAAACAGTTGCTTCATTTATAAAAGCGTTATTGGTTCTGCTTATCCCGGTTGTGGTATGCCAATGCTCGGGTAAATATAATCTCGTTGATTATAAGGAGTATGTTAATGGTAGACTTGATGAACATATATCATACAATTATAATGGAGCCGGTGAACTTAAAAGCAAGACGCGGTTTAGTTTTGGGCATCAGAATACATTGACATTGTATGATGTGAAAATTTATGAGACTGGCATTGATACCATTGAAACTACTTATGAGATTTTTGTCAGGGATAGCACTGATTATGATCATTTGGCTTACAAGTATGTAAATTCATACTCTCTTGATGGAATCAAACGTTCATCTACCTATTATTGGATCAAGGATGGCCAATGGATAGAAGATACTCACATGTTTTATGATGATAAGGGTAGGAAGATTGAAAGTAATTGGGAGGATAAGGAGATCCATTATATCTACTATGATTCGCTGGGCAGATGCATTGGAGCAAGGACAATAATAAATGGTGATACTCCTGAAGATGGTTATTGTCGCACAGATACTGTCATTTTCTCTAAAGAGGGAAGTTTGGCTACCAAGACAGAAAGCACACACTATCATATGGGCAGTATCCAGGGGAGCAAATTTGTGTATCTGTATGAGATTGATAAACAAGGAAGAATAATATCCTACAGCTATCCTCCTTCTTTACAAAAAACGACATATCTGTATGACCGCAAGGGACGCTTGAAACGTGAAACTGAATACATTCAATATGATTCTGTATCAACACCCACAAAAAGGACAGAGACTGTAAACCGATATCTGTTAGGTTATAAAATCTGGAGTGTGAAGTATCATTATGAACGCGATTGGGGCAAATCTGTGGCTCTTTTTACTGTTTACAAATATGATTTCCGTCACAAGCTTTTGCTTGAGGAAAAGATGTACGATGACATCTTTGACAAGAAACTGCTGGGACGTAAAATATGGACTTATGAGAAAGCTAAATGACTCAAAAACAATATTGCATATGAAGATTTCAAGAATCCTTTCTTTTGTGTTGATGCTGGCAATCCAGACATCGGCAGTAACTGTGTTTGCCCAAAAGGCCGGTGATATAATAACCGGTGTAGTTAGTGATAATGAAGGCCCTATGATGATGGCGAACGTAACAGAACGTGATCAGGACGACGGTATTGTTGCACATGCTATTACAGATAAGGATGGTGTATTCGCCTTTAAACTGGTCAATCCCAAGGATAGGCTCAATATCACTTATGTAGGTTATGAAACGGTCGATATCCCATTTGACAAACTCCATTTTGATATTAAGATGAAAGTAAATATGGGTAAACTCATTGGCACAAAAGAGGTTTATCCACGTGACCGTGGAATTGTAGGAAACAAGACGGATTATCTGGAAAAGTTAAAGCAATATGCTCCGGATGATTTTGTTTGCGGGTATATCATGCGGAATGCATGGAATAAGAATCTTTGGGGTATATTCATTGTAAAGGATGGAGATAATTATAACCTGGTTTATAAGGAGGCCGATAAATCAGAGATAAGAAGCATAAAGGCCGATCTGGCAAAAGATCTGGAGGCATCGGTCAACAAAAAGATAGCCGATATTGAGTATGCTGTGAACAATCCTGTTATTGTAGATGTTTATGACGGAGGACTTCCTGTAGTGGATATCCTTTATGATGGTGATATAGCCTTTGCCATCACTCCCGATAAGGCTGCTCATTTCTGGGCTGAGGGTTTCAAGTATTTGGGAATAAATGACGATATCTGGCAGCAAGAAATTGATAAAATCAAGAATGAGAAAGAATAAAAGACGTATTTCTTACAGTTTTCAGTTTAGATGACAGATAACCGACAAATCAAATGCATTATGAGAAATAAGGTTCTATTGCTTGCATTGACATCAATAATGATGTCGCTCTGCATTCCAATCTGTGCACAACAATCCCAGAGTGCCCTGAAGGCGGGTGATATATTTACCGGAACTGTTACGGGACGTTTTGGCCCGTTGGCCGGTGTCAATATAAGGGAATATGGTGATGATGGATATATTATCAATATTGAAGTGGCTGATTCTTTAGGGCGCTTTTCAATGCAGATAAACAATCCGGAGCACAGGTTTACGGTTTTTACTTTTCTTTATGAGGAGTTGGAAATAATCCCCTCAAAAGACCATATAGAGATCAAACTGGAGCCGGCACGCCCCAAATCCGGCAAGATGGTTCCCGCCGATGGTGCAGGAGGAAATTTCATTAAAGCGGACAACAATTACGTGTTGCGTCAGCCCGTTATCCCTAAAGAGTTTATTTGCGGATATGCTGTACAACCTATCTATTTCTCAGAACAAAGGAGTTGGTATGGCGTGTTCCTGCATAAAGATGACAAAGGCTACATGGTGGTGCTTCATTACTGCGGCGGAGGTTGTGCCGATACCATACGCATTGATGATAAATTGGCTGAAAGACTCTCCGGATCAGTTGAACTGGCTATAGACAGGGCTCCAAGCGAGCAGTTTCAGGAGGATAATGGTGTCGTAGTTGTTCATCTCCACGAAGGAAGTAATGTATATGCCGTAATGCCCGGCAAAACGGCCGTCATCTGGCGTGATGAGATACCGGACAGAGTATGGAACAGACTGTATCATCAGTTTGGCAAGAACCTTGGGTTCAAACAGGTTGAGAGCAAGTGGATAGGTAGTTATGATTATCCTGACGGAACGCATATTACGTACCCCCGTTTTTATGATGACGGACATGCTTTGACATCATATGTAAACCGATTGAGATATCGTTATGATGTGGAAACCGATCAGGCTGTTGTGGAACGTAGCGGCAGTCTGCCATCTGGTGATTTGGTCATAGAGTCCAGCATCACTGTAGAGCGTAAAGTTTGGCCAGTTACTTCAATTGATGCTGGCGCGTTGGATAACTGCACTAGTGTTACATCGGTCTCAATCCCGAGTAGCATAACATCGATAGGAGAACTGGCATTCAGGTACTGCGAGTTGGATTCCGTCAAATTAGCTTCAGTGAACCCGATAGCCTGTCCCGAGAATGCATTTGATGAGTCTGTCTATGAGAACGCCGTGCTGATTGTTCCCAAAGGCTGGAAACAGAGAAAGGCCGCAAAGGTAGGTCCTGCCTGGCGCAGATTCAAGAACATCAGATACTATTAGAAAAATGTGAAAAAGGGGACTGTCCCCTTTTCCACATTTTTCTTTATTTGAATGATTCAAGCTGCTTTTTCATTGTACGTTCTGCGAGCCTTATTGCCAGTAGGGCAACGGGTAGGGTGATGATCAGTACAACGATCAGCATGGGGATGTTCTCAATTACCGGAATCATAAGCTGGTCATAGCCGGCAGGCATCTCCTCTACAGCTGCGGCAAGGGAGCCTTGGGTATCGGTCCACCAGTGGGCGGTGTAGGCAAAGAAGGTGTAGCTGAAGGGCAGGAAACTCAGACGGATGCCCTTAAGGGTGTCATATCCTTGGCGGCATCTGATTATCTCAGAGAGTGCTGAAAGGATGATGAAGCCTACAACGAGTGCCCAATCGGCCTCTCCAGCAATAAGGAGAAGGAGCAGCAGGACTCCGTTCAGTGCGGTTGCAACGCCGAAACTGCGGACAAAGGTTGATGTGTAGAGATAGATGAATGCAAACAGAAGCGGCAGCAGCGCACCGACATAGGCGTAGCACATAGGATGAATCAATCCTGTTAAAGAACCGAGTACAAACGCGGCAAGATAGGCAAATGCCATAAGCAAGACTTTGAAAACTGGTTTCATACTTTTATCAATTAATGGTTTAACTGACGCAAAAGTACTCCGGCCTCAAAGCCCGCACAATCACTAAAAGTGAGGATTTCACCCACAGGGGGCACAAAGGGGACGGTTCTTTTTGTGCCCCTGTTTAGAACACCTTCTAGAGCAATAATTAGGGGCACAAAAAGAACCGTCCCCTTTGTGCCCCTCCGTTTGTGCCCTTTTCGTACCTTTGCGGCAGATTAAATGAGATATGGAATACCTACCTAAAGATCCCGGGATGTTAGTATCAGCAGTGAATATGCTGCTTAGAGATGAGGAGTTTGATACATTGGAGTCACTGTGCTGCTACTTTGATAAGGAGCCGGAAGAGATAAAGAACTATCTGCAGGAACAAGGTTTTGTCTATGATGAGGAGCAGAAGCAGTTCCGCCCTATAGGATATAAATAAGCATTAGGAGTTTAAGAACTCCAGCACAGCCCGGTTGAATGTTTCCGGGTTTTTGTTTGCAATGAAGTGATTCCCTTTGATAAGAACTAATTGCGAGTTTGGTATGCTTTGAGCTATCAGGCGGGTATGTGCATCCTTTATCATATCATTGGTGCCTGCTATGACAAGGGTCTTTGCCTTTATGGCCGATAATTCCGCGGGCAGAACATTGGGATCATTCACCATAAGCCCAAGCATATCGGCATTCTGCTTAGCTTCAGGGCTTTTACGGGCAAACATCCTGGCAATCTTATATCCAATCTCTATCGGGATTTGTGTGGAAGGCTTTACACCTTTGGCATTAAGATTAGCACCATTAAGAATCAGGCGGTTCACGCAATCCGGATACTTGATTGCAAATACCATAGCTATGTTTCCGCCATCAGAGAATCCAAGCAGATGTGCTTTATCTATGTGGTGGGCATCCATAAACGCCAGAAGGTCATCGGCAAACTGGCGTATGGTGAACGGAGCGCTGCCACGCGGCGTTTTTCCGTGCCCGCGGGTATCCAAAGCATACACATGATAATATCGGGCAAACTCATCAATCTGTCCTTTGAAATAGTCACAGTTCTCACCGTTCCCATGTAACAGAATCAACGGCTCACCCTGGCCCTTCTCTATGTAGTAATGCTCAATATCCATTATTGTTTCTTGCGCCACTCTGCGGCTCTTACGTTGATGTTCTTTTGGAGGCATTCGCTGTAGAGCCAGGGCTCGCAGCTGTGAATATCGCCTACGTTGATGAAGTTCTTGTATGGATGGTATTCTGATCCGCTGTAGCCGCTCACCACAAGGACGTGATATTCCGGTGATAGAGTAACTGTTATGGTATCATGCAGTATTGCAGGTGTGGCATCGGTACGCCAGTTGACAGGGTTGATACCCATGCATGTGGCTGCAATGACAGGCTGAATGTACTTAATATCCTTAACCGTGTTGTAGCAGATGGTTACACCTGTATCAGTCTCACCCTTAGCCGCCTTGATATGACGGGTCTGCAATGTGTCATCGGGAGTAACTTTATAACCTAGCACGTATGCTGCAGCAAGCTGGCTGTAAGTATCATCATCAATGTGCTTGAGCAGTTCCACAACTGCCAGGCCGCCTTGGCTGAATCCGGCAATAATGAGCGGGCGCGTCTTGTCCCGCTGTGCCTGGAAGTGGTCAAAGGCTGTGCAGACATCGGCCATAGCAAGACGGGTGCGGTTACGGATACTGTCCTCATTGAGCAACATGAAAGCATCTATAGTGGCATGACGGTAGTACGGAGCATAGAAACGGTTGCCAGGTGACATATATGCTGCAATCTTGTTCATCTCAATGGCCATACGCTCCCGATGCTTGGGGCTCCAAACATCGGCGTAGTGGCTGGTACGTCCGTCAGCATCCTGCCAATCCTCCTCCCACGTGGAGACCACATAGAATATGTCAGCACCTGTTCCATCCGGATCACCATCCTCTGTTATCCACATGGTGTCATCCTCATAGTCAGGTGCCTCAGGAATAAACGTAGTGTTATTGGTGCAGCAAACCAGAATGCCTGCAATGAATGACAGCAATACTTTTCTCATAAATACTAAATTGCTGTTGCAAAGGTACAAAAATGGCACATTGGGGACAGTCCCTACTGTGCCATTTTTCCAGTGTCATCAATGAAGTTGTCAATAAGCACAATTGCTTTTTGCGCTTTGCGTATCAGATCACTTACAAACTGATATGCGTCAAACACCTGACCGTCATAGAAGATGCCCTGCTGGGGAGGGAGTGATGTGCGCACAAAGAAATCTATCTTCTCCTCGGTCTTGGAAACTCTCTGTTCCAAGTTATCTAAGCGTGAATTTACAGTATAACCTTTCAGTAAGAATTCTTTCAAGACACGGTTTGCCCACCTACGATATTTGATACCTCTATCAGATTTAACCCGATAACCAACAGATAGTACCATGTCAAGATTGTAGTACTCCATTGTTCTATTAACTATTCGAGACCCTTCTACTTGAACTGTCGCAAATTTTGCGATAGTTGCCACATCGCTTAATTCTTCTTTTAAAGCATTATTAATGTGTTTGCCGATAGTCTTAACATCTCTATCAAATAGCATTGCCAACTGTTGGCGATTTAACCAAACTGTATCTTGGTTTATCCTAACTTCAATTGAAATACTGTCATCTGGCTGATAAAGGACTATCTCGCCATTGTTTTTCTCCGGCATACCGGTAATGTCTTTTTGTTCCATAGTACAATAAATATTAGGTTATTAAAAGTATAATCTGCAAACAACAAGGGGCATCCCAACCTGACACCTGTATGCCTAGCGGAATACCCCCTGGTATCAGATACCGCGAAGATACGCAAGAATTCTTAAACAGCAAAATGGCACAGTAGGGACTGTCCCCTTTGTGCCATTTTTTTGTATCTTCGCAGCCATGAATTGGAGTGGAATTATTGTGGGGGCGGCGGTGTTCTTGAGCATCGGGCTATGCCATCCTGCCGTCATTAAGATGGAGTATTACTGGGGTAAGAAATGCTGGTGGGTTTGGCTCGTGGTGGGCTTGATTTGCTGCGTGCTTTCACTTTTGGTAAAAAACCAGACTGTATCAACTATTATAGGAGGTTTTGCATTCTCCTGCCTGTGGGGTATTGGTGAGATGTTTCAGCAGGAGAAACGTGTGCTTAAAGGCTGGTTCCCGGAGAATCCCGCACGTCATGAATACTACGAATCAATAAGGCGCAAAGAGACCAATTCTTAACAGATCATTTCTTTAAAAACATATCGTTATGAAAACCAGATTATTTGCATTAATGCTTATGGCAGCTTTGATTTCATTGCCTATGGCTGCCCAGAACAGTTCCAAGAACGCTAAGTCAGTTGAGTTGTCATTCAACTATGAGAAGCAAAGCGGAGCAGGCTCAAACCAGTGGGCCGTATGGATTGAGAACTCTAAAGGTGAGGTGGTCCGCACTCTGTATGTATCATCATTTACCACAAAGGGACGCGGGAGCATGAACGGCCAGCGTCGTCGCGGCTATACGTTCCGTCCCACATGCGTACCCACATGGGTCAAGAATGCCAAGGCTGAGGATATGACCGATGAGCAGATTGATGCCGTTACCGGCGCAACCCCGTCGGCAAGTGGCCAGCAGACATACACCTGGGATTTCAAGGATGCTCAAGGCAAGGATGTTCCTGCCGGAGAATACAAGATATGCCTGGAGGCTACGCTCTATTTTGAGAGCATAATTCTCTATAGCGGTACATTCTCAACAAAGGATAAGGCCGGTGAGATAAAGCTTACCTCAACCCTTACACAGGAGGATGAGAAGCACAAGAACATGATTACCGGCGTTACTGCCGCACTCAAATAAAAAAGCGCTGGTTTACAGCGCTTTTCCCTGATATGATGTGGGGGTTGTGCCGAATTTGAGTGAGAAGGTCAGCTCATCATCTATTATTTCACCCTCAAATCCCTTCACTTTGTAGTTGGGGTATTCACCACCCATGGCAAGCGGGACTATGCTGTCACAGATAAGGATGGCGCCTTTCTCAGTTTTGGCTACAGATATGCCCGGTACGGTTACATCCAGTGATACCGGCATTCTGGGTGAGAATTTGACCTGGAATAGGGTGATGGTTGCAGAATCAGCCTTCTCAGTGGTGTTAAAGCTGACCTTTACGCTTTCAGTGTCAAATGCTCCGCTTGATGCGTTTACCGTAAGGGTCCCGGTATAATCAGTGTTCTTAAGGACGTTAACAGGCTTCTCATCCTGTTTTTCCGGTTTGTCACAACCGGCAAGGACTGCCGCAAGGGCAAACATAAATAAGATTGATTTCTTCATTGTATTTATAATTTAAATGTTGTTCCTATCATTATCATTCTTGGCTTACCGGAGGCTAGGAACTCATTGCCTACTGACTTGAAATAGAAGCTGTATCCCTGTACGTCAGTCAGGTTATCGCCGCGAACGTATATCTCCCAGTCCTGAAAGACCAGTGCGATGCGGCAACCGGCCTTGAGCCGGAAAGGTTCCTGCCGCGTGCCGGTTTCATCCCAATTGACAGGACCGGCACCGTTCAGGCTGGCATCTATATCAAGTGTTGTGCGGTTAAGTCTGAAACTGTATCCTGCGCCTACATTTAAAGTATGTTTGGGGACATAGGGCAGGGGATTGCCTGAATAGTCATTGTTGCCGTCATTATAGCTTACAAAACGGGCATCGCACCAGGACCAGGAAAGATGTGAACGGAACTGCTGCGTATTCCAGCCCAGTTCTGTTTCCACACCTATGCTACGGCTATGGCCTGCATTGGTCATCATACGCCCGGTTGACATTCCCGGCGGGAAAACCGTAAGCTGCTGATTACGTACATCCATATAATAAGCCGATGCGCTGGCACTGAATGAGCCTTTGCTTAGACGTGTGCCAAGTTCCAGGTTCCATGCGTCCTCGGGGGCGTACTCGGTGTTATGGGCCGATACCGATACGAACTGCCGGTCAAGATAGACGCCCAGATCCTTCATCATGGCGTTCATGGTGAGGTTCTGGAGTATATCAGAGAATATCTGCGTGTTGAATCCTCCGGCTCGGTATCCTTTTGATGCGGTTGTGTAAACAGTAACTGCATCGGTTGCCTTGTAGAGAAGAGACAACTTGGGAATGACCTCAAAATGATGATGGCTTACTGTGCCGTTGTATGGAACCTCCAGTTCTCTATCCTGTGTCATGATTGGCAGGAAACGGTAATGAAGCCTTGCCATGCAATCGTAATCCATGATCCCGCCCTCATAGTCCAGGCGTATGCCTGCGGTAAGCAGCCATCGGCCCAAGTCAAATACAGACTCATGGAAAAGTGCCGTATTCCGTGTACCAATCTGGAAATCAGAGTTTACAGGCATGACATCATCCGTTATGGTGAGATAACCTATGTCTTTGGGGATATGGCTGTTGGCATTATTCAATATAAGTGTTTCTATTCCATCGCGTTTGAACGTGACAGGTGCGGTGAGGTTGTTATGCCGGTAGAATGAGAATAATCCTGTCTGCGGTTGCCAGACGGCATCGTCATCAGCCCGACGGAGTGTCAGTTCCATAGTACCGGACACACTCTGTTGTTTCTGCTGCAGCGTAAAAACGGATTTCGGGGTATAGTCCTGGTCCATGTGCATATCATCGGACAGGAATTGCAGGGATGTTACGACATCGGTTTTGAGGGCATCGCCGCGATGGTGAAGCTTTAGGCCTTCTATCACGGATAACCTGCGGTAACTCCCCTCATCGTTGTATGAAACCGGATGCAGGGTGCTGTCTTGCCAGAGCCTGTATGCAAAACCTCCCTCTTTTGATAGATTTGTTTGCAGAATGTTGCTTACTGTGGTACGTCCGGTTATGTTTTGCTCCCATTTCCAACGCAGGGAAATGCCGTCATAAGGATCAGTTAGCTCTTTCTTGTATGTGTTGTTGAAATAACCGTCGGTGTGCCGGAATATGAGGGAGAGGGCATGATTGCCTATGATGAAATGTGTACCTATACGGGTGGTGTTGGCGGTACCGTATTCCATGCAGACGGTAGGTCTTGAATCTTCAGCCGGTGATATGGTGCTTAATGAAAGTATTCCACCCATACTGTTACGTCCGTAGAGTGTGCCTTGGGGACCTCGCAGCATGGTGATGCGCCTTATGCCCTCCCAGTCAAAGTCATATGCATTCTTCTCAATTACCGGGATACCGTCTATGTAAAGTCCCATTACCGGATTTTCCATCCTGGATCCTATGCCACGCAGATATATGGTCGATGTGAGTGAAGCTCCATAGTCAGGAATATGTAGCCCGGGTACTATTGACGATAATGAATTGGGACGATATGTGCTGTTTCTTTGTATGGATTGGTATGATATGTCCGATACCCCTGCCGCGATGTGTCCGGTTGAGACCTGTTCCTTGAGAGCGGTTACGGTAATCATGGGCAGATTCTGCACTAGAGTATCACCAGAGAACGATAATGCCGCTATAATGGGTAAAAGAGCTATTGTTGTCATTGCGGGTGCAAAGGTCCGCAAAAACAACTGATTCTTTTAGAACGATAATGACAGGAATTAGGATTATCCTTGCATAGACTTGCGGAAACCGGACGGAGTCTGGCCGGTCTCTCGCTTGAAGAAACGGGCAAAGTAGGATTGGTCATCCAGTCCCACAGCTGATGCTACGTCAATGATGGGCATAGATGTCCCGGCAAGCAGTTTTTTTGCTCTGACCAGTCTGGATAGGTCTATCCATGCTCCCACACTGCGCCCTGTTGACTGCTTGACCTGTCGGCTCAGGTAGTTTTCACTTATTCCGGCTGCTTGGGCATATCCGGTTATATTCCCTATGGCGCGTTGGGGATCAAACAGAGACTCAAGGAACAGGTTTACCGCCTGTGGTATAACTGGCGGCTGTCCGGACTTGATACGTGACAGGAATAGGTCAATGGCCTTTTGCACAAATACATCATCGCCTTTTTCAAATGAGGCGAGAATCATCTTGAACAGCTCGGCCATAAAGACAGCCTCATCAAACCAGAAGGCCTGATGTATGGGCTCAGTCATGAATCTTAGCGGTTTGGAATCAGAAAGAGCGGATGAGTCAAATGCTCCGGTATATCCTGCCGCATCGTTATAATATCGGATGGCAAAAGGGCACTGTGCGGGTATTATGAGTATGTGGCCGGGCTGACAGAGATATGAGCTGCCGTCTGCTTCAACCAGGACTTCACCTTTGGTTACATAAATAAATCCTATAAGCGGAAGTTTTGCCACCGGAATCTCATTGGTCTTGGATGTATTGGCAGTATTCATCCTCCGGATATAGAATCGGTGGGATGTATAGTCTAAGTCAGGTTTCCAATGAGGTTTGTTGGACATTATTGTTGATTTTGCCGCTAAGTTAGTCAAATGGTTTGTTAATATTTCAAAATATCGTTTGCGATATAAATTATTTGTCATACTTTTGTATCGCAAACGATCTAAATAGAAAAGAATATGAAAAGGATTTATGATTTCAAGGCACTCAGCAACAAGGGTGTAGAGACAGATTTGGCTCAATATGAGGGTAAGGTTATTATGATTGTGAACACTGCTTCAAAATGCGGATTCACTCCTCAATACGATGGTCTGGAGGCTCTATATCAGAAGTATAAGGATCAGGGATTGATTATAATAGGTTTCCCGTGTGACCAGTTTGCACATCAGGAGCCCGGAAGTGATGCTGAGATTGAGGAGTTCTGCCGCATAAACCACGGAGTGACATTCCCGCTCATGAAAAAGATTGATGTGAACGGACCATCGGAACACCCCGTATATACATATCTTAAAGAGGTTGCTCCTAAAGAGGAGTATAAAGGACTTAAGGCCAAAGCCACACAAAAGATGCTCAAGACCCTCAGCAAGAGCGTTGAGAAGGAGAGTGACATACTTTGGAACTTTACCAAATTCCTGATTAACCGTGATGGATCAGATATAAAGCGTTACGCACCGACCGTAACTCCCAATGATATTGAAAAGGACATAATTGAAATGCTGTAATGAAAGAACAGTTAAAGCTGGACAATCAGCTCTGTTTCAGGCTGTACACCGCATCGCGCCTTCTCACCCAGGCCTATCATCCGCTGCTCTCGGAGCATGGATTGACCTATCCGCAGTATCTTGTACTGATGGTTCTGTGGGAGAAGGATGCGCAGCCGGTGAATGACATTGCCAAGCGTCTTATGCTGGAAACGAACACTGTAACTCCGCTCCTTAAGAGAATGGAGCTGCAAGGTATCCTAACCCGCAGTAAAGGCTCTGCCGATGCACGCCAGGTAATAGTAACGCTTACTGAGAAAGGGCAGAATCTGCAGAATCTTCTGACCGATGTCCCTATGAAAGTAGGCAGTGCGGTTATATGCAAAAGTGTAAACTTTGATACTTTTCCTGCATTGTTCGGGATGCTGGATGACATAATCGCAAAACTTGATAATCAGGAAAAAACCGCATGAGGCTTGATTTCCATAAGCTTACCGTAGCTGACCGTGAAGCGGTGCAGGCTGTAAGTCTGCGGGCCGGACGGCGTAACTGCAACTTTACCTTTGCCAATCTTGTAGGTTGGCAAGGGTGGTTTGGCACTGAGGTCTGCGTGCTGAAGGATGCTGTAGTGCTGCGTTTCAATATGGACGGAGAGCGTGCATATATGCTCTGCATGAAGGGCGTTCCGTCTTGTGAACTGCTCCAGGCGTTATGTGAGGACTGCAGCCAAAAACTTATACTCCTGGGATTGGAGGATGATGCGGCTCTGCAGTTGCAGCAGAATGCATGCCATGAGGGCATCAGCATCAATGTGGAGTCTGTGCGTGACCAATATGATTACATTTATAAGCGTTCTGATCTGGCATCGTTACAAGGAGGTAAACTCAAGGCCAAGCGTAACCATGTGAACCGTTTCAATATCCTGTATCCCGGTTATGAGTATCGGCCCCTTACGCCTGATATGTTTGATGAATGCCGCAGGGTGGTTGCTTTGTGGCAGGATGAGAAGGAGCATGAGAACCCGTCATGGGGTGATACGTTGCAGGCCGAGCATGATGTGATGGAGACCATATTTGCACATTGGGATGAGCTGGGTATGCTGGGCGGCAGCATCTATGTGGATGGCCGGATGGTGGCGTTCACGTATGGATCGGCCGTAACCAATGACACGTTTGATGTTTGTGTGGAGAAGGCTGACCGCAATGTTGAAGGTGCTTTCAGCGTCATAAACCAGCAGTTCTGCGCACATCTGCCGGAGCAGTTTACCTATGTGAACCGTGAGGAGGATATGGGGCTTGAGGGGTTGCGCAAGGCCAAACTGTCTTATCACCCCGAGATGCTGCTTACATATAATGTGGTAACCTTGAATTCGTCTTATACGTTGCAAAGAATGACTCCGGCCGATGCCCCGCTAACCGTAGAGTGGATTACCCGGCAGTACGTTTTTGACCGCGATGAGGTTGAGGGGTGGGTCAGGGACCTTCATTTTAATTGGTCTCTCAGCGTAAAGGCGGTTGATGATAAAGGCGATGTGATAGGACTGCTCAATATGAGCGATTACCGCATTGAAGAGGAAACCGCTCAGATTCAAAAGGATAATCCGGAACTTCTGGCCAAGCTGAACAGCCTGCGTTATACGGCCGTGTTCTCATTCATAGTTCGTGAAGACTATCGCGGGACACGCCTCAACTACGATATGTTGATGGAGATCATGCCTGAGCTAAGGACCAACTACGATTTCATTTTCATTCCGGTTCTGCACCGCCTTAAGACCCATACTTACTGGCAGCGTTGGGGTGCCACTGAATTCTATCGCGACTCAGACTGCGTGTATTATCAGCTGAAAATGGCACAGTAGGGACAGTCCCCTTTGTGCCATTTTTCTCTGATTCCAGTGAGACGGCGGGTTGGGCTACCTCCGGCAGAGCCAGTCAATTGCCGGGACGATTTCTATAGTATGACCGTTCATGCTGACAGTCTCCGCTGTATCGAATGTAATCAGTGTCAACTTATCACACCTCAGATCTTTGGCGCCGGCAAGCAGGCCGTTCAATTCTCTGTTCCTGGTCTTGAGGGATGATATGTCATAGCTCACCTGGATGAGTTCAACGGGCTTGCCTCCGTCTGCCACGACAAAATCGACCTCATGGCTGGCTGACTTGTAATAGAACAAATCGTGGAATAAAGGCTTGCATCTGCGCAGAAGTTCAACGCAGATGACGTTCTCCAAGCGCCAGCCATAGTTCTCACTGGCGATAGTTCCCTCTTTATCGGTGGCTAAGGCTGTATCAACGATATATACTTTCTCGTTCCGGATCCTGTCTTTGCTCTTGAAAGAGAACTTGTTGATACCTATTAGCAGGAAGGCTTGCTTAAGGAACGAGTAATAATTCTCAGCCGTGTGGTCGGATATCCCAAACTCTGCGGCAACATTCTTGGCGATGAATTCACGGCAATAATTATCTGCCAGGTATGTTGCCATCCGCCTGAGAACATCCTTGTGCCGGATCTTAAAACGCTTGGCGATGTCTGTGTTGATAATGGCATCAAGAAGTCCGCTGATGTATCCGACGCGATTTCTCTCCGATATCAATTCGGGGAAACCTCCCTCTGCCAGATACTTGTCCAAGGCATTCTTGCGCAATGCCCTGACCTTGGTCGAGTAAGACTTGGTATCAACCCCGGTAATGCCGCAATACTCGGAGAATGAGAACGGATACAGGTTAATCCGGTTATGCCGTCCTGTCAAATGCGTCATCAGTTCGCTGCTCAGGAGCTTGGAGTTTGAACCGGTTATAAGGATATGGATTTTCTGGCGGAGGAGACGATTGACAAACAACTGCCATCCGTCGATATTCTGAATCTCATCCAGGAACAGATACTTGAAATCTCCGTTTAGCCGGTAAAGCGCCTCCAGAAGCGTATCAAGCTCTTCGGCCTTGAGAGAGACCAGCCGCTCATCGTCAAAGTTAACATACGCAAAATCTTCAACCTTTTCACGAAGGACTTTCTCGCAGATGGTGGATTTCCCGCTACGCCTGACCCCGATAACCACTTGGGCCATCTTGCTGTCAAGGTTTATAAGTGATTCTTCATAACGGCTCACCAAGGATGCCAGGTCGTTTGCTTCTAATTCTTCCTTCTGGGAAGAGAGGATGGAGAGTAACTGTTGGACGGTCATCATATCATTGTTTTTGTACTGCGAAGATATGTAAACTTCGATAAAATTCAAAAAATATATAGGGTAAACTTCGATAAAAATGAATTTTCCGAGATTTTAACTCCGATATTTTCTCATATGAGATGGAGAAATGCAAAGAAAATGTGAAAAAGGGGACTGTCCCCTTTTTCACATTTTGTCCATGAATAACTTGCGGTACGATTCTCCTATGGGTAGGTTTGTGCCGTTTTCAATGGTGACTTGGGTGCGGCTGCTGCCTGTGATGTGTTTTAGGTTCACTATATATGACTTGTGGATGCGCATGAAACGGTCATCGGGCAACTGTTCCAGCAGACGTTTCATGCTCAGATGTACAATAAGCGGAGTGGGAGAGCCGGTATAGTTGATCTTGAGGTATTCGGCCATACCTTCTATGTACAGGATGTCATCGGGCTTGATGCGCACCTGCTTGTAGTCTGTCTTGAACAGCAGTTCACTTTCAGCTTTCTGAACATTATCTACAGTGCGGTTAAGCTCTTCAATCTTATCCTTATGTTGCTGGTTCTCGGCTTTAAGGTCAATATTCAGCCTTTCATTCTTTAGTGCTGAACGGTCTGGAGCTGACCAATCCTAACGGCGCGGCCATAAATAACCAGTGCAAGAAAAGCTGTTTCATTGTGGTCAATGGTACAAACAGCCTTACTGACGGAATGACATATTCATCAACTGTGGCCGATGAGGATGAGAAGGCGGCCTTGTATATGCTATAGGCACAACATCACCTGAGGTGGCTATTGATGCAAACACCGAGGGCGGTTACAAACTGTATGTTCAGGGCGGAACGTTAATCGCAATTGGTGGTTTGGAGTCTGGAGCCAGTCTTACCCAGAGCTGCTATTCGGCATCATGGAGCAAGAATACCTGGTACTCTATGACTGTTGGTAATGACGTTTATGCATTCAAGACACCATCCAGCGGAGGAACTACGCTTGTAGTATCGGGAGTATCTGAGCCCACGCTGAAATCAGGCATAACAACATCCGGCGGCATCAGTTGGTTTGAGGGAATGCTCATAACCGATGGCTCCGTAAGCGGCGGCTCATCTGTTACACTAACGTCGTACACCGGCGGAAACGGCGGTGGTCCCGGCGGAGGTGGTCCAGGCGGTGGTGGCAGACCCAGTGGCTGGTAAAGAAACTCAAAAAAAAGTAGTAATTTTGGGGACAGATAGAACCATACATTTATGAGAAAGAGTTTATTGCTGTCCGTAATGCTTTCATTGTGTCTTTCTGCCGCATATGCAGTAGATCTGGCAAAGGCCACCATAGTATATAATCAGAAAGATCCTGCGCTGGCCGGGCATGTGGCCGGTGTGCTGGCTCAGGACATTGAGCTTGTATCGGGAGTTAAACCTGAAGTGGCGACCAAAAAGGGTAAGGGGCAGAACGTGATTTTGGCTACCGCTAATAATACCAGCCGACATAAGGAGTTGCGCGGTAAGTGGGAGCAGTTTGCGATTGATACTGAAGGTGACAATATCTATGTAACCGGTTCTGATGCCAGAGGCCTTGCATATGGCGTTTTCCATATCAGCGAACTGATAGGCGTAAACCCATGGTACTGGTTTGCCGATGTGCCTGTAGATAATGATAACAGTAATGTCAGGGATTTTACCTGTGTCTATGTAAGCAAGTCACCTACAATAAAATACCGTGGAGTTTTCCTGAATGATGAGGACTGGGGGCTCAAGACCTGGGCCGAGAAAACATTTGAGCCTGAACTTGGCGATATAGGTCCCAAGACATACGATAAGATCTGTGAACTGATACTGCGCCTTAAGGGTAATATGCTGGCTCCGGCCATGCATTCCTGCACCGGACCGTTCTACAGCCACCCTGAGAGTCAGGTGGTGGCCGACAAGTGGGGCATCATGATTACCACCAGCCACTGTGAGCCGCTGTTGTTCAACAATGCTTCAGAGTTGGAATGGAACAAGGAGCGTGACGGTGAGTGGAACTATGAGACCAATGGGGCAACCATCCTCAAGAAACTGGATGACCGCATCCGTGAGACCGCCCAGTATGACAATATCTACACAATGGGCATGCGCGGACTCCATGATGAGGCCATGCACGGCAGCGATAAGCCCGAGGACCGCGCACGCACGCTTGAGAAAGTGTTCAAGGAGCAGCGCAACATACTGGAGAAATACAAGAAAAAGCCCTCCAGCCAGTTACAGCAGATATTCGTGCCCTATAAGGAGACTCTTGACATATATGATGCCGGACTCCGCGTCCCTGAGGATATAACTCTTGTTTGGCCCGATGACAACTACGGCTACATGAAGCGCGTAAGCAATGCCGATGAGCAGAAACGTCCGGGCCGCAGTGGCGTCTATTATCATCTGAGCTACTGCGGTGTTCCGCATGACAACCTATGGATTTCAACTACTGCTCCACAACTTATGTATGAGGAGCTGCTCAAGGCATATACCGCCGGGGCTGACCGCTACTGGCTCCTCAACGTGGGTGACATCAAGCCCATGGAGATAGAGATGACCATGTTCATGGAGATGGCATACGATTTCAGCTCTTTCACGTATGATAATGTCAACAAGTGGCAGGCTGGGTGGCTGACTGGTATCTTTGGCGTTAAAGGCGATGACCTTGAACCGGTGTTCCAGAATATACTTGACCATTATTACCGCTTGGCTTGGGACCGCAAACCTGAGTTCATGGGGTATGAGATGGAGTGGGATTCACGTGAGTACAGCCGTCTGTATGACACCGATTTCTCATTTGAGACAGGCAGTGCCCAGAAGCGTCTGCTGGAGTATCAGGATATATGTTTTGATTATGATGTTATAGAGGGATCGGTTGATCCTGAAATGGTGCCGGCTCTGTTCCAGATGCTTGGATACAGCCTGCATTCTGCGTACCAGATGAATCGCAAGTTCCTTTATACCCAGGCTAACCATGAAACCGGTAATGTACTGTATGCATTTCAGGCTAATCATGCAATGAATGAACTGGACAATCTGTTGGAACGCTACAACACCATGCTTGACGGTAAATGGAACCAAATGATATCAGAGATACCGCCAGGATATACCGCACTCTACCAGAACCGGCCTGAATATGTTGAAGAGCCTACAACCCGTTTCCGCCTGCCGGATAACCAGCGTCATCCGGAGTTCAACCACAAGATAGACCTGACCAAACTTACACTTACAGAGCCTTTCCGCCTGCTGGACGGCATAGGAACAGACTGGAAAGCGCTCCAGATGGGCCAGCCTCTGGATTTTGAGACTGGAGGTTCCATAAGCATCCCTATTCCCGCAGAGTACATAAACAGTGATACTCAGACCGTTACCATATGTGTATCGGTAGTACCTCTATGGCCTGTAGCATATGACCGCAGCAACCGCTTTGGAGTAAGTGTTGACGGCTGCCAGCCCGTGGTTTGTGAGAACAAGTTCCAGGAGTGGGGACGTGAGTGGAAGATCCAGGTGCTTGAGAACCGCAAGGAGTTTGTCCTTACCATGCCGCTTGACAAGAAAAAAGGAGAGCATGAAATCACACTCTCCATTATAGATCCTGGCCAGATTATCCAAAAGATAACAGTAAAATAACGCTAACGTGTTACTCCTGAATTCGGTTTGCCCGGAGTGGGAGTGCTGGTGTAGGCAATCTCGCAAAGGGCGTCATTGTCATTGCCGTCGGGCAGACGTACCAGCGAGTAGGATGGGGCTGCTGTTGCGCCCTGATTCATGCCGCGAGGCATACGCATCTGCGGGACTTCGGCCAGGCAACCACCTTGTGTCTGCTCTCCTTCAAGCACAGCCAGATCCGGACGGGCAATTGTGCCGTTGGCGCTTGAGTTGCTCTGCTTGGAACCGTAGATTACAGCATCAACCAGTACATCTCCGTGATACAGCGCAATGGCACCTGCACGGGTGGAGTAGGTGTAACTGTAACTGCCATCCTGTGCCAATTTAGCTGCGGGTCCCGATATGGCATCGCCGCTCATGTGGTCATACTTGAGGGCGGGGGTGAACTCAATTCCTGTTCCAAAAGCCCATACATCAATACCTGCTATCTGGTCAATTGTAAGCGGTTGGTCAATCTCCACAACGCCAGGCTCAAATGGTTGCGTACGCTGGCTGAGGCGTCTGGGCTGGGGTGTAGCTGAAACCCTTACAATCTTAGTGATTTTACGGACCTCCTTTCTCTGACCTGTGCCGATGATAATCTCCATTCCTTCTGTCAAGTTTGAATTGACCTCCAGGTTCAGAGTCTTGTCACCAGCCTTGGCCGGTCCTACAAGTGTAGTTTGGGTACCGGGAGTGCCAACTTTTGTAATTGTTACCTCCTCATATTTGCCACCCAGGTCAATACCTATCTTCTGTCCGGCCTCAAGACTTGATACCGATGTTACGGGCAGATTCGTGCTTCCTGCTTTGAACAGATGCTTGGGATCTGTCGATACGGGGATGAATATGTTGGTGAGAGGTGCTGCATCAAAAGCCAAAGCATCAGCATTGGGACGAAGCACAAGGAAATCCTTTGCCTTGATTACGGTGCCTGCAGGCAGACGAGCTGCACGCACTGGAGCCCATCCGCTGCGTGTTATCTCAACCTCCCATCCGGACAGGTCAACAGGCTGGTCTGATGCGTTGTAAAGCTCTATGAACTGTTCACTGCCCAGGCTTATCTCATTGATACTTACCGCTGCTGCGCTGCGTACTCTGATTGGCTTGATTTCTGTCTGGCCATTGAAATCGGCACCTACTTTGACAAACAGGGTCTGATCTGCATCAGGACCGGTAATCCTGAACTTTGCCGCAATCTCCTGGCCTGGCATTATCCGTTCAAATTCTTCCGTATAAATACAATCGGAGTTCCAGTCATTAGGAATTTCCATCCAGACTCCAAAATCAGTTATGGGTTCTTTAGTGTTATTGCGGAATGTCACTACAAGTTCCTGCGATTCTCCTTTCCGGAAAGTGAGCAGGCGTGTGGTCTTGAGCGTAGGTTCTGCATATTTTGCCGCGGCAATGTTTGCCTGTACAGCCTTGACTGCCTCAAATGAAGGATAACCAGCCGTAATGGCTCCCTCATAGAATGTACCGGCCGACCCGTTGCCGTTGTCACCACCGTTGGCCAGCAGCAGACCTCCTTTCTTGCTCATGGGGAAATAGACGTCATTTGGATCAGGCGATGAAGGACGCTCGCCTTCATAGAATGTCACAACATCCGGCTTGGTGGCGTCACCGCCGCGCAGGTCCCACTTGTTCTGACCGCCACCGTTCACATAAGCCGATACAAAACGCCAGTCGGTAATGCTGGGTACGTCATTCTTCTTTGCGTTGAAGCCAGAGAACAGGCCAGATTCCATATCGGCCATGATCCAAGGCCCGTCACCGTTACCGCTTCCCCAGTTGGTGGAAGTGCCAAAGTATGTGGTCTCCATTGTGCCACGTCCTACAGCCTTTCCGTTAGTTGATGAGTTTCCGTAGTCAAAGCAGCAGCCGCTGTCATAGTGGGTGCCATCCACCACATAATAGATGCCCTCAGGTTCGTCATTGATTGGCATATATGATGCGTTGTTGTTGCGCAGTCCCATTCCAGGCATGAAATATGCACCATATACCTTGTGGCCGTCAAGTGTTGCCGGGGCCATATCGGCTATAGGCAGGGTGTTGAATTCACCCTTGGCCGGGCCCTTGAACGTGCCGGGCGATGCCTGTATCAGGTCATTTCCGTGACCGGTCTGGTCATAAATTATGCTGATATATCCGATGGTTCCCTCAAGGAATGCATCCTGTGCGGCTGCATCGGCATAGCCACCGTCAATGGTACCTATGTCAAGAGTCTTGCCGTCAGAGTTACGCACCACCTGATATAGCGGTCCATCATATTTGGAATACAGCTTTCGTGTGGTGCTGTGCGCAGCCACGCATTCAGCGCCATACTTCTCATAAATATCACACGGTCCATTGACCTGGCCGGCACATCCGGCCAGAATAACGCCTGTAAGCAGAATAATGCAATGTTTCATATTTGGTTGTATTTGGTTTTACTTGCAGTTGATTATTATGCGGCGGTAGGCGGTCAGGTTGAATGGACCGTCATCGTGTATCTCGCATATCAGGTGGTAAGTCTTGCCTTGGGAATTATCGGGTACTGTGACTGATACTTTTGCTGTCTCCTGATTGTCTATTGCCGGATAAGCGGCTTCATCCGGGAACTCCTGGAACCACCAGTTGAATGTAAGTCTGTCACCATCGGGGTCAAAGGAGACGGATGCATCAAACTTGAGTTTCTGTCCGGGTTTGGCCGTAATCTGCATTGGTTTAAGGTCTTGCGTGCCATTTATTACAGCAACGGGATTATGGTTGCCTGTGCCGGTATCGGCCCATTGCATACGGGCGGCAAAGTCATTGAACTCATCGGGATAGAACTTGTGCTCGTAGGTGTTTGATATGTCCTTGAGAGGCTGCTGCCAGTTGGTCCAAGCGTATGTCTCGTGGTCAGGGGATATGCCAAACTGATGGCAACCGCCCCAACCAATCTGGGTAGGATCATCGGGGTCGTTAAGGCCATTGGGCATTACGTGAAGCATGCTTGGGGTATCACCCTCAACACCCCACAGGAATTTGGGATATACCTTTCCCATAGCACCCTTGCCTTGAATCAGGCTTTCATACTTATCCCAGTTTGCCTTACCCAGATCATTCTGGTTGAGCCAGGCACTCTCATCCCAGACTAACATCAGATCCTGGGAGTAATCACGTCTGAGCCATTGGTGTGAGCTGTATGCGCGGTTCATGCGCATGCTCCATTGCATATCCTGGTCAGTGATGGTGTAAAGACGGAATTTGTTCAGGAACTTCTTGAGCTCCTCAGGACTGCGCTCCTGCTTGATGCGCCATACGGCCTGGGCAAATGTGTTGGCGCCTCCCCATGAGCAAAGCCATATAGGGCGGTCGTCGTCCTCATCGGCCAGACGTATAAGCAGATTGCTGCCGGGTGAGTCATTATCAGGGCCAATCACTCCTATGCCGGCACGGGTGCTGCCCATCATGGCTCTACTGCTTATGTATTCATAACTGGGCCAGTAGCCAAGTTCCTGCTTGCCGTTTTCCTGTTCTACGCTCAGGAATCCGCTCTGATTGGAGCGCTTCATAAGGTTCTGCGCATCAATTTTGTATGCATCTATAACGCGAGTCAGATAAACAGCCCAGTCAGTCGGGTAGGGGTCACAGTTCCATCCAATTGTGGTGATTATGCCCTCTATCTCAAAACGGTCAGCATAAGACATAAGTCTTACGGCCGATTCATTGTCATCGGGCTCAACCTCTGCAGGACCTATATCGGTCATAATCACAATCCTGGGCTTCAGTACACTGGATGGTTCTGAAATCTTGTCAGCGCAGGATGCAAATATTGCGCATAATGCAAGTACGATGCACGTAAAACGGTTCATTGCTTTCTTCATTTTCTGCGAATATACAAAAATGGCACAAAGGGGACAGTCCCCAATGGGACATTTTTGGTATTTTTGCGGTGTATGAAAACAACATTCCTGATTCTGTTTGCCATTGTATTGGCCGGGCTTGCGTATGAGGTCTGGCACCTATGGCGGCTTACTCCGGCAGGTTGGCCCATGAAACTTGCGGTTACGGGCCTGTTTGTGCTGTGGTTTGGTATAATGATGGCCGGATTCCTCTATACGGAGCGTTTCTCTGTGAGGTTTGCCACATTCCTCTATGAGGTGGGAAACCCGTGGCTGGTTGCATTCGTGTATCTGCTTATCATTTTTATTTTGGCTGATATTGCATCGGTCTGCAAGATTCTGCCAAAAACATACCTGCATGACAGCGTAACAGGATTTGTAAGTGTAGTGGGGGTGATAACAGTCCTAATGACAGCCGGATGCATACACTATCATCACAAATACCGTGAGGAACTGACCATTCATACCGATAAGCCAATAGACAGGCCTATGACCATAGTCCTGGCCAGTGACCTGCATATAGGCTACCATAACCGTAATGCGGAACTGGGGCGGTGGATAGACCTTATGAACGCTGAGAATCCGGACCTTGTGCTCATAGGCGGCGATATTGTGGACCGTAGCGTAAGGACCGTCCTTGAATGCGGTTTTGCCGATGAATTCAAACGGCTCAAGGCACCAATCTTTACCATTCTGGGCAATCATGAGTATTACAGCGATGTTGATGGCGCCCGCAAGTTTCTGAGTAATTCAGGAATAATTCTGCTCCGTGACAGCGTTGCGGAGTTTGGCAGTTTACAGATAATAGGCCGCGATGACCGCACAAACCAAAGGCGCAAACCTCTGGGCGCATTGGTTAAGGATACGGATGCATTCACCATCCTGCTGGATCACCAGCCGTATCACCTTGAGGAGGCAGAGAAAGCAGGCATTGATTTCCAGTTCAGCGGCCATACCCATCGCGGCCAGTTCTGGCCATTGTCATGGATTACCGATGCCATGTACGAGAAATCATGGGGACACCACAAACGCGGCAACACCCGCTACTACATCAGCTCAGGCTTAGGCATCTGGGGCCCCAAGATCCGCATCGGCTCCCGTTCCGAGTACCTGGTCCTGCACATCACCAATCGGTAAATAATGGCACAGTAGGGACAGTCCCCCTGTCCATTATGAGATACTTGTAAAGCAATAGCAACAACATGTTTCTTGACGAGTGTTTTCCCACATGCTAATTTTGCATCGTGAATCAAAATTAAAACAACGATGGAGGTTAAAGAAATACTTAAGAATCTGCGTGAGCGTAACAATCTCACACAGGACCAGATGGCAGAACGCATCAATGTAACCCGTCAGGCCGTAAGCCGTTGGGAAACAGGTCAGACTCAACCTAATCCTGAAATGCTTAAAGTGCTGTCACGTGAGTTCGGCGTATCTATCAATACTCTGCTGGGTGCACCCCGTACACTCTATTGCCAGTGCTGCGGAATGCCACTCTCAGACGATTCCATGATTAGCCGTGAGACCGATGGCAGTTTCAACGAGGATTACTGCAAATGGTGCTATACCGACGGCAAGTTTACTTATGGCAGCAAGGATGCTCTCCTGGATTTCCTGATTGCTCATATGCCCAATCCTGATAATCAGTCAGACAGCGAGCGCAGGACTCTCTATGATACTCATCTCTCCCAACTCAAACACTGGAAGTGATAAAAACAAAGCGCCGGTAAACCTTCAAAGCTTACCGGCGTTCATTTTTTATGCTATAGTTACTTTCTCTCAATACAGGAACCCGAACTGGCTCCCTCGGGCATCATTCCTGGAACGAGTACCCGAAACCTGCCCTAGTGGTCAGGTAATCGGCGTAGGGTTCAATTTTCTTGCGGATACGGGTGATGTTTACGTCAACCGTGCGGGTGTTTACTATTACATCGTCTGGCCAGATTGCCTGGAGCAATTCTTCACGTGAATAGACTATACCGCGGTTCATCATGAACAACTTTAGCAGTTCATATTCAGTTTTGGTAAATGATACGGGGTTTCCATCCACAGTCACTGTCTTACTGTCAGTATCAATCAGTATACCTTTGAATCTGATGCCGTTGCGGGTTGCACCCAGACGTGCCTCAACTACGTTGATGATATAATCGCCGTTTTTCTCACATTCACTTATAAGGTCTGAGAATACGGTTCCGCTGCCGTATCCGTATGAATGCTGGTCCAGATTGTTAATGTTCTGCTGCCTAAGTCGGTTGCGGCAGGCGTTGATGCTGTTCTCAATCTCCTCTGATAAGGTTATGTCATACTCCTCACGGCGTCCGGCCAACAACTCGTTCATACGTGTCAAAGCCTTGTCTATAAGGCCGAACATCTGCTGTACGCCCTGTTCCTGTTCCTCATTGAACGTAATCTTGTTTTCCTGTTTACGGCGCATGATACGTGCCATACCAAAGCAACTGTCGCCAATAGACTCCAGCTCGCCTATCTGGCGGAGCATGGCGCGTATTTTCTCCTTGGTATCATCCGATAGGTGTGCATCACCTACATCACCCAGATACTTACCAATCTCCTGTTCCATACGGTCGCTGCCGTCCTCAGTCTTCTCTATACGCTCAAATAGTTTCTTGAATGCCTGCTCATCGGTAGTGGTATAAAGTTCCTTTACAAGCTGAAACATGTGAAGCATTTTCTCTCCGAATATCACAATCTCTTTCTGAGCCTGCAAGACCGATATTTCAGGAGTCTTCATTATACCTCCGCGAATGAACTGCAGACGGAACTCATCCTCTTCATCACTCTTGCGGGGTGTGATAATTTTGCAAACCAGTTTTTCAAGTTGTGGTATGAAACCTATCAGCAGGGAGGTGTTTATCACGTTGAATGCGGTATGGAAGGTTGCCAGAGCAAATGTCAGGCGGGCGGGATCAATGGTATCGGCCGTTACATCAATGCCTACTACACGGCATACGGTACGTACAAACGGGAAGAAAATGATAAGCACCCAGATAACGCCGAACACGTTGAACAGAAGGTGTGCCATAGCTGCGCGACGGGCCTGAGTGTTGGCCGACATCGCGGCCAGGTTTGCAGTAAGGGTAGTACCGATATTCTCACCCATAACCAGCGCAATACCCTGGAATATTGATATCGCTCCGGTAGAACAGAGTACCATGGTGATGGCCATCAGGGCGGCCGATGACTGAGCTATACATGTCAGTATGGCTCCTATAAGCAGGAACAACAAGATAGTCCAGTAACTGCCGGAATCAAATGATGCAAAGAAATCCACTACAGCCGGATTGCTGGCCAGATCCATCTCACGGCCGGTCTGGTTAAGCATACCCAGAGCAAACAGCAGGAAACTTATACCGAACAGGAAATCGCCTATATAACGGTGCTTACCTATCTGAATCAGAATGATACCTATAAGGAAGGCCGGCCAGACCAGATTGGCAATGTTGAATGAGAATCCTGCCGACATAATCCAGGCACTAAGAGTGGTGCCTATATTGGCACCCATTATGACCGATATGGCCTGGCTCAGTGTAAGAAGTGCCGCATTTACGAAAGACACCGTCATCACGGTGGTTGCTGCCGATGACTGCACGGCTACTGTTACAAGTGCTCCTGTTGCAACCCCAGAGAAACGGTTCGTGGTCATTGCGCCCAACAGGTGACGCAGTTGCGGGCCTGCCATCTTCTGCAACGCCTCGCTCATGACCTTCATACCGTAAATGAGCAGGGCGATAGAGCCCAATAGTTTCAATACAACTAACATCCTTAACTTTTTGTTTTCATGACAAATTTACGGCAAAACCACCGTCCCCCAAAGACCTCAAATCGATTGTAACATAATCTTAATATCTAAGCTAGAGAGTATTTGTGGTACTAATAAAGTCCCCTTTGGGTTATTATTCACAGTAGTTGTGGTCCACTACGACTGTTACCTGTAATCCGGGTGCAAACGGCTCAATCTGTGCGGTCAGTTTACTGATGAGAACTGCGTCATCATGTACTGAGATATCGGGAACCACATCTACAGAAAGCATCTTGTCTTTTTCTGAGTAGTAGAAACCATGTACCTGCACAATCTCCTCATTAGCAGCAAGAGTCTGGATGACTTTGTTCTGCAGCTCGGTGCGTTTATTATCGCCGGTGGCTACGGCATATACTCCTACGGTCATAATGATTCCGTGCCGCTCATACATCGCAGTTGTTATTCTGCGCGTAAGGCCGTGAATATCATGTGCTGACATTGTATCATTGACATTTATATGCAGCGAGCCAATCTTTACATCGGGACCATAATTGTGGAGAATCAGGTCATAAACTCCGTGCACGCCCTCAAAATCTGAAACCTCTTTCTTTATTTGGCTGGCAAGCTCTGCCGGAATGCTTGTGCCCAGCAGGTCATTTACAGGTCCAGCCAGCATCTCAATACCAGCCTTGATTATAACGACCGATATCAATGCACCCAGGATACCGTCAAGCGATACATTCCACAACAGCATTACGCCGGCCGATACCAGTGTGGCCAATGTGATGATTGCGTCGAATAGGGCATCGGCCCCGGAAGCAGTCAGGGCATCGCTTTTAAGTTGCTCGCCTTTGCGCTTTACATAGAGTCCCAGCACAATCTTAACTGCGATGGCTACGATAATTACAATTAGCGTAATTGTTGTGTAGCTGGGCTGTGTAGGCTCGATAATCTTCTTTACGGATTCTATCAGTGACGTAATACCTGCCGATAGCACAATCACCGCAATAATGATTGCACTGAAATACTCTATCCTACCAAAGCCGAACGGATGCTTGCGGTCAGCGGGGCGTTGTGACAGCTTTGTGCCCACAATCGTGATTACGCTTGACAGCGCATCGCTCAGGTTGTTCACCGCATCCATCACAATAGCCACGCTGCTGGCCAGTACGCCAACCGCGGCCTTGAACCCAGCCAGCAGCACGTTAGCTGCAATCCCGATCCAGCTGGTGCGTATTATCTGTTTACTCCGGTCCATATTTCAATGTCCTTTTTTGAGGCGCCGTTCAGGAGCTTGCCCGGTTTCCAGTTGATGGCGGGGTATTGTGCCTGGCCACTCTCTCAGTCACTCCCGATGCTGAGAAATATGCTACTAATATTTTAATCATACTTTCAATCGTTTTCGTTTATAAACTCTCCTTCAATATCTCCGCCACATCCTCTTTTGTGAGATCCAGATATCCGGCGGGGTAGATCACGGTGGTATCGGTAATGCCGGGAATCATATCGGCTGTGGCACCCAGCTCGCTGATGGTGAGCGGCAGGCCAATCTCCAACATCCAGTCCTTCAGGGCCTCCAGTCCGGCCTCGGCCAGTTCACGCTCAGTCTTACCCTCCGTAGGGATGTCCCAGACGTTGTGCGCAAAACGGGCAAACTTAGGCAGACCGTTTTCCAGCGCCCTCTGATAGTATGCCATTGAGACCGATGCCAGCGCATAGCCGTGAGGGGCGTGTGTCCAGGCTCCCACGCTGTGCCCAATCATGTGTACCATCCAGTCCTCTTTCTTGCCCAGTCCGATGAGAGTGTTCAGCGCCCATGTGGCCGTCCACATGATGTTGGAGCGGGCCTCATAGTCCTGCGAATTCTTTACGGCAATACGGCTGCTTGTGATGACAGAACGCATCAGCCCCTCAGCTATGTAGTCACTGGTGTTGTCATCAAAATCAGAGAAATACTGCTCCATGATGTGGTTCATGATGTCGTAGATGCCAGCCTTCATCTGGTTGTCAGGCACGGTCATCGTGAATTTAGGGTTCAGGATGGAGAACTTGGGCATCAGGCGGCTGTCAAACACGTGTCCCGCCTTAAACGTATGTTCCGCATCGGTAATCACTGTGCCGGCATTCATCTCTGAGCCTGTACCAGCCATTGTCAGCACACAGCCCACGGGCAGTAGCTTCTGGCCAGCATCAGGCTGCTCCTGCTTAAGCCAGAATTTGTCCCAGTAGTCGCCCTCGTAAAAGACCGATGCAGCCACCGCCTTTGAGTAGTCACACACGCTACCGCCACCTAGGGCTAGAATCAGGTCAATGTTGTTCTCACGGGCTATCTTCACGCCCTCACGCAGCTTCTCCAGCGTGGGGTTAGTCATCACACCCGGATTCTCTACGATTGTCTTGCCGGCCTCCTTCAGGATAGCCACCACCTGGTCGTAGATACCATTACGTTTCACGCTACCGCTGCCGTAGTTGAGCATCACCACTGGACCATAGCCCTTCAGCTCGTCCTTGAGGAACTTCAAAGACTCATCACCAAAATACAGCTTGGTGGGATTATAATAAGAAAAGTTGCCTAACATATCTATTCTATTTCATTGAAAACTGCAATTCATTCCTTTTCTTGCGAATATACACATTTATTTTTGATATTTCTTTTTTGGTACCCACGCAACCGGGTTGCAAACAGTAATTGTCCGATATTCAAGCACCGCCGGACATTCGGATTGGGGAGACAACGCTCCGCAGCTACGCTGGCGCGTAGCCTAGCCTTATTTTATTTTGCTACGCAAAAGAGGCCCCTCCGGACCCTAAACGGCAAACTCCTCCTTTTCCGACCACTTCGTGGCCGGAACGTTCGTCAAACAAGTGCCGTTCTTAACGGGATCCTCCAAGGCCTTCCGCTTACGCTGCTCCACAATGCTCCCCAATCCGAATGTCCTGCTTCTGCAACTGGAAACATTTGACGCACGCACTTATATCAGACATAGACCTGAATCACATGAAAGACGAACGCTTTCAGTCCGGACATCACCCCGCTGCACATGTTTTTCCCACGCAATCAAACCGTCCATCGCTCCGCCAACGCTGAGCTCCGCACTCTTTAATACCAGCCACACGGCCACGACATATGAAAGGTCTACGCTTTCAGTACGAGAATGCTTTAAGTGCTGATTGTCAGCAATTTGCCAGTTAAACGTTAGAAAAGTGGTTCTGTGTGTTTTCTACCTTGGCTTGTGAGGGCAGATTTAACGTATTTCGCTCGACCTTAGGTCGCTTGCACGGCAAGAACTTTCATAAACGTGTAGATAAGGGGGCATTATGACAGACTGATGAGGCATAAGTACACTGCTGATAATGATAATAAAACGACAATAAATGAGAAAAAAGACTAAGAACAGGCACGGAGCCTTCGGACTACAAGTGCTATTGCTCATGCTCGTGATGCTCGTGGGCGGAACGTCAGCAACAGATGCTAACGACGAAAATTTCAGTTTAGCTACTGACACCTTTTATTGGGAATACGATTTCCAAGCCGTTCCATCCGAGGTATCGGGCCAATATCTTCTCAGCCACGGCGAGGTGCTCATCATCACCGACGACGATGCTTCGCACAAGGTCGCTGAATGGAAATTAGAAGATAGCAGAAGCGTAAGCTACACTGTGACAGACCAGACCTGGGGCACCGTTTTGCTGGCAAGCAGTTCTGACATGAATGAGACCAACGACAAGATGAGCCTGCGGCTCCTTCCCAACAGCCGATGCTTTGAGGATGGCGTCAAGCGCATCGTGGCCCGATATAATGCCCAATGCTATATAAATTATGTACATGATTATGTTGATTTCGGTGATTATCAGTACGCCAAGAACACCAACATGTCATCGGTAGTGAACGAGGACAAGCCACTGCCCAAGTTGCAGGTGGACTGGACCGACGGGGAGTGCCTGAGCCTCACGGCCCTGAACGTGCCCAATCATCGGGGCAACGTCAACTATAAGGAGGAATACTATCAATTGCAATACGACATCATAGGCGACTATCCCGGCAACGGAAGGACGTGGAACAACAGGTGTTACCACACCAAAGACTTTGATGTCATATCCGACCATGGCAACGGCACATACGACATCAGTACCTCTTTCCGGTTGCGACCGGGCAGCAGCATCTCAGGCGCCTACTTCTATCCCGTCTATATCCATTACTACAGGAACACTTCCATCAGACCCATTAAAAACCTCAGTCAGCAATTCACCATCAGCCAACCGGTGGATGAGATAACCGTGGCACCTTTCACTCGGCCTACAACCCTTGATGTGGTGTTCGACAAGTGGAACAGGAAAAACACCGTCAGCTGGACACGCAATGAAAGGGCGAGAGGCTATAATCGTTATAAGGGTTGGATGTATGAGCACTGCCGCTTCGACGGCAAGTGGTATGTCATCCGCTACGAGAAGGGGCAGGCCCCCGGCAGCTATAAGCTGCTCTCCACTTTCAAGGGCGACGAAACGACACTGAAACTGGAAGACATAGACATTGACTATGACAAGGAGTATGTCTATCGTGTGATATTCCTTCCCTCCCCGTTAGAAGACACCTATAAGGATAACCTGGTCAGCGGTGTGCTGAACACTCCAGAACGGTTTGTCGACAATTTCTGGATAGAGAAGGGAGTGAGCACCAAACTGGAGATGCCCATCAAGCTATGGCAGGACCGCACCGTGGAGACAGCTGTTCACTTGGTGTGGGAATACTGCATACAGCCCACGGGCCAGAACTGGACCATCGAGTGCAGTCCGGAGGGCATGAACACCTGGCGCGTGCTGGACAACAGCCTGCAAGTGGATCCCAATAAGTCGGAGGTCACTTTCGATGCCGAGGGCACAGTATGCGACCAGATGGACTACCGCGTGAAGACCTCCTACGTGGATCGCGACTTCTACAGCAACATCATCACCGGAAATCTGCCCGCCGGCAGCTACATTAGTGAGGTGAAGGCCTCGACGGGCACGGAGGAAAATACCGTTATCGTGAAATGGAAGGTGGCGCGGGCCGATGTGCAGAACGACATCTCGTTCCGCGTGCTACGACGTGCCGTCGGCACTGATGAATGGACACTGCTCACCGACGAGATACATGGCACAGCCTCGGAGTATTCCTACATCGACAACCGACCGTTGGCCGGCAGCTACTATGAATATACAGTGGAGGCCTACGGCGCGAAGTGCGACGACCAGTTGGTGAAGACCGACGCCGCCATCGTTCCGGGCTTTTCGCAGGCTCGCGGCACTATCACCGGGCACATCGCTTACGGCACGGGAACGGCCGTGGCTGGGGCAAAGGTGAACCTCATCAAGAGCACGGCCGACGAGGGCACCGACCAGCCGCAGTTTCTCTCACGTTACATCGAGGGGCCAGGCAAGGGCTTGCAGTGGACGGCTGCCGACAAAGAGCAATATAATAAGGTGATTAACGGCGATGGCGCTTTCACCCTGCAGTTCTGGGCACGCCCCATGAGCGAGGATGCCGGTGGGGCAGCCAACCAAACGATACTGCGTCTGGGCTATGGCCTTGAACTGGGCGTGAGGAGCGACGACGGCACACATTTCTATCTGAACAGAGTCATCCACTATGACAATAGGCTGTACTCGCATCACTTCAATAAGAGCCTGCCGTTCAGCACCACCGACTTTACCCACGTCACCGCCGTCTATGACCACGGCATGTTGACTTGTTATGTGGGCA
>CACWTU010000012.1 GCA_902763885.1 uncultured Bacteroidales bacterium
AAAGACTATCATCGCTGCCGTTGCAGCACTGTTCATCGGATTTGGAGCAAACGCTCAGAGTGTTAACGAGAATGAGGCTACCGTAGCCGACGTAGTTGCTGAACTCAATCAGGCTGACGCCCTCCAGTTCATCCCCATGTATCAGAAGATGCTCGCCGACATTGAGAATGTATGCCGCGCCGATATCAACGACGAGACCAAGACCGCTAAGATTGAGGATCTCAAGGACGAATACACCGAGAAGTTCAGCGCAGTACTGGTTACAGCACAGAACGAGGTTGCCATCAACAGCATACCGATGGAATACATCAACAACCGCGTAGCAAAATAAAGCACCCAGGATATTTATAAAAAGGAATAAGCAGAAGGACCGGCATCAAAAAACGCCGGTCCTTCCTTTTTCTGCCCGATTATAGTTATTTTTGCTCATGAATTCATTCTCGTCATTGTAAACAGACCACCTTTAGACATGTTCATATCTTCTAAAGAATTAGCACAGCAGTTCATCCCGGTCAACGGCATTATCAACGCCAGGGACCTGGGCGGTTATATCATGCAGGACGGCCGCAAACTCCGTGACGGAGTCCTTATCCGCGCCGCCCATCTGGCCGATGCCACCGATGCAGACCTGGAGTATCTCTCTTCTCTTCCGGTAGCCAAGGTCATTGATTTCAGGAAAGATATAGAGAAAAGAGGAAAAACAGACCGTATGGTTCCTGGAGCGGAATATAACTGCCTTATGATAGACGCCAGCGGAAAACTGGTATCACAGGCTACAGAAGATGAGAAGAGGCTGTTCACCGGCAGCAAGCAGTTTGACGTAAAGAAATTCATGGTAATGGCCGCGTTCAATTCAATGGCCCAGAGAATTGCGCAGCAGATGTACCCCAATCTTATCAATGACCCGGAGTGCCAGCAACAGTTCGCCCAGTTCTTCCGTCTCATCCTGGAAACAGAGAAGGGAGCTGTCCTATATCACTGCACACAAGGAAAAGACCGCACCGGATTTGCATCGGCCCTGATTCTTGCAGCCTTAGGGGCTGACAGAGATACTATAGTGGCCGATTTTGATGCCACCAACCGCGTTTATGAAAAAGATGTCCGACGATGCTGCCGCAATGTACGCCTTATGGGAGGCAAGGAAATAGAGATATCAACCGTCAAATCATTTCTTGGAGCCAACACAGACAATTTCATTAAGGCTCTTGACAGCATTGACCGGGAATACGGTTCAATGGAGGCCTACCTGAAAGGTCCCATAGGCCTCACTGACCAGGACATCCTTACTCTGAGAGCACGTTATCTCGAATGACTAAGCCTCACCTTGGCCTTAGTTTTGAGTTATTTGCAAACGGGACGGACAGGCAGTTGCCAGTTGCGGTAGCAGTAGCCCGGATGTATGTTACCATCAAAACAAATCCAAAGGCTGGCACAACCGCGATCTAGACTGGCATCAAATGAACCCGACCAGTAAGCCACATCGCCGGATGTACCGCCATAGTAGTAAGGGAGGAAAATGGAGCGGTCAGTATAACCGCGCTTATTACTTGTTATGAGGAAACCAATCTCACCTTTTACTGATGCCCAACTCCAGGTGCATTTTTTTACAAGTTCACCTATCTCTTTAGTTGTGGGCATGCGCCAACTGCCGCCCCATTTGACATGAGCCACATCATCTTCCGGGTCCAAAACTCTCTTTCTATCAATCCCGTTGTACTTGGTGTAACCTCCCTGACCGTCACGGTACTTATATGTTAAGGAACTCTCTATACCTTGTTTGGTTTCTGTTTCACCCCAGTAATAAAAGCCACCTATCTCTTCCGGTCCGGCAGCACCAACGTTACGCGTAGCCCATTTTACGCTCAAGCCCAGGTCAACATAATCTGAATTACCACCAACCATATCATAGGAGATATTCTGATAATACTCTATTATGATCTCTTTGACTGACTCACTACGGTTTCTACTTTCCCTTATTTGCACAAAAACAGTTCCGCTGCTGAGTCTTGTATCTTCTGTATACTTCCGACAAGGTGAATCTCTATCGGGGAGCAATATTTCCAGTTTAGTATCATTTGTATAATACCGGTCACTGGTGTTAACAGGTAATACAAATTGATCATTGAAAAAAATATTGTGTACTATCTTACCCCCTTCTATTGTGATTAACCTGCCCGATTCGTCTTTCGTTATGCCAGGCAGACTGAATAACAGTTCTTTAAATGTTATCCCCTCCGGTAATATATTGGCACTTTTGATGAAATCTTCTTTACCTTTGGGTCTTGCCTGTGCCCCCTCCTGTAAATCTCCAATCTCAATGACATACCGGCCCAAGACTTCCGGCATCATATAAGGCTGCTGGGCAAATGCAGGAATGCAGAGTGACATCAGCACGGATGTCAATGCAAGCAAAAGGTCTTTCTTTCTCATAAAACCGTTGACAGGTTGTTTTCTATCTAAACTGATTTATATGAAAAATGCGTCCTGGGTTTAAGGCTTATTTTGTATTACGGACATACGGGACGGACAGGTTGTTGCCCGCCGCGGTAGCAGTAGCCCGATCTCATGTAGCCATCAAAACAGATCCAAAGGCTGGCTGTACAATCAATATCATTGGAATCGGCATTAAACGAACCGGACCAGTAACCTACTTCGCCCGAACTCCCGGCATAGTAATAAGGAAGGAAAATGGAGCGGTCAGTGTAACCTGGCTTATTACTTGTTATGAGGAAACCAATCTCACCGTTCACTGATGCCCAGGTCCAGGTACAGTTCTCTATAAGTTCACTTATTTCATCTGATGTAGGCATGCGCCAAGTGCCACCCCATTTCACGTGAGCCACATCATATTCCGGGTCCAAAACGCTCTTTCCATCAGTACCGTCGTACTTGGTTAAACCTCCTTGACCGTCACTGAACTTATAGGTTAAGGGGCTACGTTTGGTTTCAGTTTCACCCCAGGAATAATATCCGCCTATTCCTTCCGGTCCGGCAGCACCAACATTACGCGTTGCCCATTTTACGCTCAAACCCAGGTCAACATAATCTGAGTTACCGCCAACCTTATCATAGGGCACATCCTGATAATACTCTATTACAATATCTGCACCATGGCGCCGCCGGCTGCTCGACTTTCTCTTAATTTTCACAAAGGCAGTTCCACTGTAGAGTTTAGTATCTTCTGAATAATTCCTACAAGGGGATTTTGTAGCGTACGGTGATATTTTGAGTTTAGTATCATTTGTATAATACAGATGATCGGTGTTATCTTCAGAAACCCATTGACTATTGAAATGAATACAGCGTATGGTCTTTTTACTTTTTTTTGCGGCTAACCTGCCCAAAATGTTTCTTTTAATACCCGGCAGGCTGAGAATCAGTTCCTTGACAGTAATCCCTTCAGGTACTTGATAGGTCTTTTTAGTGAATTCTTCCCTGTAAGCAGGTCTTGCCCTGTTTTGGTCCGATATCGCTCCTATTTCAATGACATAACAATCAGATATGGTCTTGTCTTTTTTGACCTGTGTCTCACTGGTCATTTCATAAGTCTTGACCTTTTCTATCATTTCGGCTGTCAGTCGTTTAAGAGTCGTATCTTCTTTATTTATTATATCGGGGCCATTAAGAAGAATACGAGTTACTTTTTTACCATTCACGGTAATGGTGCCATCTTCAAGTATCTCCACCCCAGGAAGTTTACGGATAAAATCCTCATAGGTCTGTCCTTCAGATAATCTATATACCGCAGTATCAATCTTTATAATGTCATCTTTGATGCTAAATTGCTGCTGGGCACAGGTTGGAATGCAGAGTGACATCATA
Organism: uncultured Bacteroidales bacterium; assembly: GCA_902763885.1. Taxonomy (GTDB): domain Bacteria; phylum Bacteroidota; class Bacteroidia; order Bacteroidales; family Bacteroidaceae; genus Colenecus. The sequence goes on from CACWTU010000012.1 coordinate 3,823, forward strand.
ATGGATGTCAATGCAAGCAAGAGGACTTTCTTTCTCATAATGCGATTGATTGGTTTATCTGTTATCTAAACTGATTTATAGTGAAAATGCGTCTTGTGTTAAAGGCGCATTTTCACAATAAAACTTAAAACAAACTGGGTTACCGCGGACAGACCGGACGAATAAAAGCGCCTTTTATCCTGCTGACTGACGCTATCCGAATCTTTGACCACAAATCACCATCCTTATCTTTCCTTGGTTTGTAATAAGTCCTTTTATCATCGGAACCTCCGGAAGAGACAGGATCAAAATACAACGCCACACATTCGGTCGTAAACTCACCCAATTCAGAGGTCAAATAACAACCTGTGTCATAATAATTTCCATCGTCAAATAGCAATGCAAAGACTGATGTGCAGGGAAGGAATATGGAGTTTGACGTATATCCGCGAACCTTACTGGTGATCCTATAGCCTTTTACGCCGTTTAAGGTCGTCTCTTTCCACTCACATTTTTCAAACAACTCCATACACTCCTCCTTGGTGGGCATACGCCAGTCTCCTCCCCAGTTCACATGAGCGGCATCATCCTCAATATCCAGACTGGTCTTATTGTCAATATATGAATTGTTGTCTAAATTGACGTTCAAGGTATATTTTGAGAACTTCCATTTCCTTGCATCAACAAATGCTTTTGCATGCTTATAGTTGTAGAGTGAATAGTAGGTTTTCGCAGTGGTTTCGCCCCAGGCTATACGTGCGCCACGCTCCCAAGGTTTCTCTGCACCCAAATTACAGTCTGCCCATAGCACGCTTAATCCCAGGTCCACCTGAGCTTTATGCGTAAGAGGTTTTATGGGATCCGGTTCCGGTTTCACGCGTTCTGCCCCTGACTCATCCTTTACCGGCCTGATATTACAACCGGTAAAACGATTAGTACTACCAAGGCTCTGGTCCATAGTTGATGTCCAGTAACATAATTCCCCTCTCCATTCAGAGTCCACACAGGATGGATAATAATAATCACTCATACGGCCGGCTGCCGGCAGAAAAATGCTCCGTCCTTCATATCCGGGAACATTGCTGGTAATTCTATATCCGTAGAATTTTAAAGTCATGTAACCATACCTGTCTATATTAAGTGTATCCTGAACTTTTGTCCAGGTACATTTGGTCCTGAGTTCCCAAAGCTCATCGGCCGTAGGCATGCGCCATCCGTCACCAAGCAGGACAGCTGCTGCATCATCCTCGGCATCCAGAGTCTCCTTATAATCAGGCATCGGATAATTACCGGCAAAGATGTAGTCATAACCCATATTGTACTTGGTCATTTGATTCGAATACTCTCCGAATTTATAGTTCTTGCCCGAGTAATATCCGGCCTTGGGAGTTGTCTCACCCCATGCAAAAAAGGCGCCCGCCTCATTCTGGTCCGATGCCCCCAGATTGGCCGATGCCCACTTGACGCTTAGTCCCAGATCAACAGGCTCAGGCACGGGCAGAGTCACCGTAACGGTCATCTTAGCCTCATGACCTTCTGAGCTGGCCGTTATCTCACAACTGCCGGTTCCCACAGCAGTCAGATAACCGTTCTCTACAGCAGCCACATCGGCATTTGATGTACTCCAGACAATGTTTCCTTCATTAACAGCACGGCCCGATGGAACCATGCTCACTACCATAGGCTTGATTTCACCATAGTGCAGGTCAAGATGTTCATCGGCCAATGATATTGCCGAGAACATATCGGCATCATGCTTCTTGACAGGACGCACATTCATTCCAATAAACCTGTTAATATAACCGACTTCCACTTCCGGGATAATGAATTTTTTTGATAAAAACCTATGTCTTGATAACGTATCAATCCAAATGTCGAGATATGCACTTAAATTATTACTTGGTGTTGATGACCAGAGTTTAAACTCGTGCCCAAGCCCTTTCACCTCATCATCAATCATACATCCTGAATAGGGTATGAAAATCTTTTTACCCTCATAGCCCGGAACCTTACTCTCAAATTCTACACCCTCTACTCCCTTAACCTTCACTAAATTCCATTTGCAGTTTTCTTTCAGCTCCTCAAAATCCTGTGATGTGGGAATATACCATTCTCCACCTGACAGAACCGATGCAACATCATCAATGGCTTCAAGACGGTCCAGATTGTCGGCTTTAAGTAAGAACCCTGTCTTTCCATCAGATGTATATTTGTCCAGAACCCCATTAGAACCGGAAATCGTACTGCAGTACCGGTAGTTTCCCCAATAGAAATCATCCTTGGGTTCTATCTCGGCCCACGCATAATAGTCACCGCAATCCGATGGTTTGTCGGCACCCAGGTTACATGTAGCCCACAGCACTCCCAGTCCCAGATCCACAAACTCAATATCATACGGCGTTACGTGAATGGTGCATGTGGCAGACTTACCGTAAGCCACCGCCGTAATTTCACAAGCACCTGGTTTCTTAGCCACAATCAGGCCGTCATCCATAACAGAAACCAAGTTTTCATCGGACGATTTCCACTTACAGGCACTGTTCACGATACGTTTACCGTCAGCCGTAGTAACATTAAGCCTGATGACCGACGCCTGCCTCATTCTAAAATTCCCCATTTCAAGAGAAATACCGGTAAGCTCACTCTCTGAAAGAGGCATTACCATGCGTACTGATTGCTCTGAGAAACGGTTCTCACTATGCCATTCCGTACCGTCACTCATAAAATTGAAACCGTATGCACCCTGCTCTTCGGGCTGGACGCCGGGGGTCGATGTCCAATATGAGCCATAAGAGTGCTGACGCATTATATTACCATCCTGCAGCCAGCCGGATGCGGGCAGGAATATGCTGCGGTCCCTGTATCCATCAATGTTGCTTGTAATCAGATAACCAGTCTTGCCGTCTTTTTCTGTCCATTCCCATGTACAGTAATCAAGCAATTCATTCCACTCAGCCTTTGTAGCCAGGCGGCTGCCATCGGTCGTCTTTATGTTCATAGCATCGGCCCAGGTCCAATACCATCCGAACGGTCTGAGATTAGTGGTACCCAAATTTACGGTACCCCATTTTACACTCAGGCCCAAATCAACATAATCATTCTGGGCAAATACAGGAATGCAGAGTGACATCAAGACGGATGTCAATGCTAGCAAAAGGACTCTTTTTCTCATAATGCAATGGTTGTTTATCATCTAAACTGATTTATAATGAAAATGCGTCTTGTGTAAAGGCGCATTTTCACAATAAAATCTAAATGAGGTCCCCAGTGCGTTATTTGAACATTTGTTTAACGGCCTGTACAAGGCAGTCGCGGAAGTGCATCCATGTCTGACCAGCCTCAGGGCCGTAGAATGTATGTTTGATACCGACACTGGTAAGATACCTGTCAAACATATCAGACAACGGATACAAGGTGTCATCCTTTCCTGTTCCGATGAACACGAACTTAATCTTTTCCTTCACCTCAGTTGCGGGTTTGAACGTACCGTTCCTGAAATTGGCATCAATCTCATTGTTTTGACCGTTAATCTGTGTCGGCGCAAAGGCTGCCACATAGTGGAACTTGTCAGGATTGCTGAATGCTAAAGCCAAAGACTGACGGCCAGCTTTTGTATTACCAGCTATGGCACGGCTATCGGCATTCTTCAGGACATTGTAGTTCTTTTCTATAAAGGGAATAACATCATCCAGGAGATCCTTGTTGGAAAGCGTATAATCATCAATGTTCTCCTGGGTTGCCTTGCCCTGGGCAATCATTTCAGGATAAGGGTTGGATTCAGGCATAACCACAATCATGCGCTTGGCCTCACCCTTGGCTATCATATTGTCCAGAATGTTATTTATCCTGCCAAGTTTGAACCAAGACTCATATGTTTCCAAGCCGTGAAGGAGATACAGTACGGGCAGTTTCTCATTGCCGTTTGGATCATAACCTGCAGGGGTATATACGCATAGAGGGCGCTCCAGACCGCATGCCTTTGAATAGTAGTAACGGTATGAAACCTTGCCGTGAGGAACATTCTGGATGTCTTTAACACCGGGTTCGGCACCACGCACGTCAGCCAGGCTGCTTTTGAAAGCCTGACTCGGGGCAATATGCATATTATTGGGGTCTGCATACGACCTGTAATTTACCGTAAACGAGTAACGATAAACATCGGGAGCAGGAGGCGTAAGGGTAAGTGTCCATACACCACGGTCATCTTTCTCCATGGCTTTTGTTCTGTCACGGAAGGGTAACATATCGCAGCCGAGTTCAACACTCTCTGCATCGGGAGCCTGGAAACGGAATGTTACAGTACCGTCAGCGTTGTACTCCGGTGATTTTACACCTGCGGGGAACAGGCTTGACATGAGTGAACCTGTAAGACGTGAGGGCTCGGCGCCGCCCAGCTTCTCCAGGCGAACCTTCTCAGCCTCCTCAAGGCTCATGCTCTCTGCTACGGCCTTGTCTATAACCTTCTGGTCCTGGAACAGCAGAGGGAATGACTTCTCCAGCCAGTAGCGGGCGTTCATCCAGGTATGACCGTACTTATCGTGTGTAAATACTTTTACGTTCTTGATGTTGTGCTTGTCAAGCATCTGCATCAGATCCTTTGAGTTTCCATAAAGGAAATCATCGGTGCCTATGCCCAGCCAGAACAGATGTACCTTCTTGTTGAAAGCCTCTGAATCCTCAAACTGGCTGTCGCGAACCTGGGTGAATGAGCTGTATGAGCACAGATAGGAGAACTTGTCCAGATTGGCAAGGCCGATGGCCATACCTTGGTTGCCGCCGCGTGAGAAACCGCCTATACCGCGATGGTCTGCATCGTTGATGGTGCGGTAGTTGCTCTCTACGAACGGCATCAATACATCGGTGAAATCGGCATTGAAGTTGTAGCCTCCACCCATGCCGCCAAAGCCGCCCATACCGCTGCCTTGGCGCTGAGGCTCTCGCTCGGTCTTGAGCAGAGTAGGGTTACCGTACGGAAGAACAAGGATCATATCCTTGGCCTTGCCCTGGGCAATCAGGTTGTCAAGGATAAGGTTCATCTTACCTACCTTGAAATAGACCTCCTCAGTATCGGTAGTACCGCTATTTTTGTCCTTGTTCTTAGGGTCATCGTAGAACGGCGGAGTATAAACTATTACCGGGATGAACATATTGAGTCCCGGTGACCAGTAGTTCAGGTAATCCACACTGCCGTGGGGAACATCCTTGAGGGCGCTCAGCTTATCGGCCCGCATATCAAGAAGGCTGTTCTTGAAAGTCTCGTTGGGGAAGTAATCGGGACACTTGGGGTCCATCTGGCTAAGGCCGTCCACCTCAAAATGATAAGGGTAGATATCGGGCTCTACGGGACCGACCGTTACTGACCATATTTCATATTCACCCTTGGTCATTTCAACCGTTTCACTGAACTGGGTCCATAGCTTTACGCTTTTGGCGTTAGGGTCCTGGTACTTGAAAGTCACCGTGTTGTCAGGATTGACAACTGTGGACTGGAAATCAGGCCCGAAGAATCCGACCCTAGGGTAAAATGGCGTTCCTGTCGTGGGTGCACCCCAATTACCACCATTTATAGAAGACATGATACCCTGGGCAGATACCGTTCCTGTCATGGCTGCAGCCAGCAGGACGAGAGTAAAATCTTTAATTCTCATAATTCATTTATTGATTTATCCGGTTTATCATATTTTGAATTCCATTCAAATTAAATGTGGTAGGAGTGGTTGTACGCTGTCCATAATTGATTGCCAAGCCCGAATTGTTGGTTACCTTGGACTCTTCAACCACAAGGAAAGCACTTGGACCTATCTCCTTGACCGATGAAGGAATTGTTATATATGCACTGCATCCCCTGAAGGCATAATCACCTATACGCTCCACACCTTCTGGAATTATTATCTCCGGTATTTGAATGCAACCATCAAACGCGGCATAGCCAATCTCCTTGATGCCTTGTGGAATTACTGAGTTGGGGCAACCCTGAATAATGGAACCTGAAGACTTATCAATCAGCACATTGCTTCCCTCGGGTGATTCATACCTGCTGTTGCGAGAATCTACTTTTATTGAAGTAATGGTGCGAGAATTATAAGGAGAATTTCCTATCTCTTTGACGCCAGCCGGGATGAATACTTCTGTTATTCTACGGCAATCCGCAAAAGCTCGATCACCTATATATTCAAGTCCCTCAGGCAATTGGAACGGTTCCAGCATTGCGCATCCAGAGAATGCATAAGATTTAATCCTTTTAAGTGTTTTGGGAAGTGATACTTTAACCAGCTGATAGGATTGGAAAGTATAACTCTCTATGACCTTCACGCCCGATGGAATTTCTATCTCTTTCAATGCGGTTCCTTGGAATGCTCCAGTACCTATCTCTTTTAAGCTTGAAGGCAAGATAACCGATGTCAAATTATAGCAGTTGGAAAAACAGAAGTTTCCTATTGTCTCAACTCCGTCAGGAACAACTACATTCTCAACTCTTTCCTGTCCTTCAAATGCACCAATACCGATACGCCTTACCCCCTTGCCTATAGAGATGGTTTCTATTCCTCCAGAGTAGCTGAATGCATGATCACCAATCTCTTTGACCTTTCCGGGGATAACCAGTTCCGGAGTTATCTTGCACTCATGAAAAGCACCTGATCCGATGGTCTTGACTGTTGATGGCAGACTGAGCGGAGTGACTGATACATAGTTTGCAAACGCCTCGTTACCTATATGCTCAAGCCCCTTGGGCAGTACAATCTCTTTATTGCTCTTGAGGCCTTTGAACGCCCCGTCGCCTATGGCCTTTACACTTTGCGGAATGAAAGAATTCTCACATGCCAGCAGCAGTGTATTGTCCTTGGTCCTGATCAAGGCATTGCAGTCTTCACGTGAATCAAAGTATTTGTTGGCAGGATTAACCTTAATTGAGGTAAAGGTAGGCTTGGTATTCTGACCTCTCATAGCCATAACAGCCGATATTGACGTCATATCAACCTTTATCTCACTAAAGACATCCTTGCCTAATTTCTTTAGGCTGGCTGGCAGAACTAGTTCGCTATAACCGGTGCAGCCGGCCAATGCCTCATCGGCTATCTCCTCTATACCCTCCGGCAAATTCAAACCGTTTGTAAGAGTGCAATGATAGAATGCACGGTAGCCTATCTTCTTTATGCCCTGAGGTACTTTTGTTGAAGCGCAGGCCAAAATCAACTCACCAGTACGGGTATTGACAATGGCATTGCAATCCTCCCTGGAATCAAACGCCCGGTTCCCCTGAGCCACCTTGATGGAGCGGATTCCCGTACACTCAAAGAATGCACCGCTTCCGATACTCTCCACGCTGGCAGGAATAGTGATGGCTGTCAAACCGCTGCATCCTTCAAATGCAGACTTGCCTATAGACTTTACACCCTCAGGGATAACTATTGATTCAAGTCCCTTGCATGACTTGAAAGCGTTATCTGCTATTGAAGTGACACTTGAGGGAATCGTAGACCCCTTACGTCCTACTATAAGCGTATTGGTGGCTGTCTTTATAATTGCGTTACAGTTCTCACGTGAATCATAGACCGGATTGGCGGGATCAATCTCTATCCTGGCAGGGGTGGTGTATTCCTCTCCCAGCAGATTGTCAGCTATCTTGACTACGCTCTTGGAAATATAGATGGACTCCAATGCAGGAAGACCACTAAATGCAGAAGCGCCTATCTCTGTAACACTGGACGGGATAACGACACGTTGTATCCTGTCAAATTGTCTAAACATGCCCAAAGAATATTCTCCTATCTTGGTTACAGGCCATGTCTTCCCTTCATGCTCAATGCTTGAAGGAATAACCAACTCACTCGGACCATTGTAGTCAGAAGCTTTTACTACACCATTCTCCACATGACGGCACAGCACTGCCCCGTCATTTTCTATGTAGTACCAAAAATCGTCAACATTGAATATAGGATTAATATAGTCACCATAAACCGGCTCTTCTGATGCATCTGCCGATTCTGATGCCGCATTCATATCATACGCCACATTTGCGGTCAATGTAAGCGATATGCACATTACAAGAGGCAGATAGAAGAACCTGAGCATCTGCCTGCGGCCGGACCTCTTGCGGTTCATCATGTCGATGCGGCTCTCAACTCCGTTGCCGTTGAAACTTGCCACTATATTGAATGCCAAGCCACCCTGTGACTGGCTGAGCAGCATAAACTGGTACGGACGGGCATCGGATAGGGAGTTCAGGACATCGGCATCAGCCTGCTGCTCATGTACTAGGCAAAGGTCGCGACGGAGAACCCATACAGCCGGGTTGAACCACTGGAACAGTGACATGAAATCAACCAGCATGAGTTCAAGCGGATGACCATGAATTATATGGGCCTTCTCATGCTTAAGGACGTTGCTGTCAATGCCGGCATAATCCTTTTCACGCAGCACTATGGTTCCAAGCCAGCTGAACGGACTTACATTCTTATCAGTAACCACAATACGATAGCCGTTTCCGCGCTCTACGGTCTCACCGCCTCTAACTATGGCCGATACCTTGAGGATGGAGCGTACCCTGAGAATAAGCATTAAAATAAGTCCTGCCAGATAAGCCGCAAGCAGAATCTGAAGCAGTGTAGCGGTGTAATCCTTATGTACTGAAGGTACCTGGATTGCTGCGCTTTCTGTTGCTGATACGGCTTGGACGGGAGCACTTGTTTCAACTACAGGAGAGAAAGGTTGGATTTGATTTATGGGAGCAGCAACAGGCTGACTGGCTGTTACGGTCTGAGCAGCGGGGCTCTTGCGGACATCACGATGCACCGTAATTACGGTCATGGGGAGAATGTAGGAGAGAACCAGCGAGAGCATCAAAGCTCCGCGTTTAAGGCCGTGGAATGTTTCACGACGCAACAAAAGGCGGTACATAAGTACAAAAACGAAGGTTAGCAATGCCGCCTTTCCAAGGAATAAAAGGACTTGAGTATTCATTTTCTTTTTTCTATTTTGTCAATAATACGCTTGAGGTCATCAACTGACAGACGCTCCTCCTCAACCAGTCCAAGGACTACACTTGAGTAAGAGCTGTCAAAATATTCGTTTACCAGCCCGTGGAAACCGTCCAGACTGTATGCCTTGCGTGACACTACAGGGATGTACTGGTAGTTGCTTCCATAGGCCTTGCGCTCCAGGAACCCATCTTCCATAAGGGTATGTACCTGATTGGAGAGAGTGTTGAAATTAGGTCTGGGTTCCTCATAATGCTCCTGCAGTTCCCTTACAAACATAGGACCATAGGTCCAGAACTGCTCCATGATGATTTTTTCCTTTTTAGTGAGCTGTCTCATAAGCAAAACAAATTAGTGTTGATGCAAATCAAAATCTTTTTGATACAATACACAAATGTTTTGAGAGAAAACTTTCCATAATTAGTATTTTTTAACTCCAACACGCTTACACCTATTTAATTACTGGCAGACGGGACGGACAGGCAGCTGCCAGTGGCGGTAGCAGTAACCTGGATTAAAGTAGTCTTCATACACATTGATCCAGAGAGTGGCACTTCTATTGGAAGAATCGGGATCAAACGAATCGGCCCAGTACCCCATGTCACCCGAAGTACCAAAGAAGAAATAAGGAAGGAAAATGGAGCGGTCAGTATAACCGCGCTTATTACTTGTTATGAGGAAACCTATCTGCCCGTTTACAGATGCCCTGGTCCAGGTACAGTTATCTATGAGCTCATTTAACTCATCTGTTGTAGGCATGCGCCAACTGTCACCCAAATTGACGTCATCAACGTCATCCCGAATATATAAATCTCCCATCTCTTCCGGCCCGGCTGCACCTACGTTACGTGAGGCCCACTTTACACTCAAGCCCAAGTCAACATACTCAGAGTTACCACCTATTGCGTCATACGCCACATTCTGATAATAATCTATTACAATATTTGCATGGTTGGAGTTTCTTACCGGCGATGAGTTGTTTACTATTTTTACAAAAGCAGTTCCATTCCTGATTTTAGAATCCAAGGTATAAACAGGTTGCCTATCTGTACCAAACACATCTAATGGAAGCCCCCAATATTCAGTATCCGCCAGATGATTATTGAAATTAATTATTTCAACAGTATCTTTTCTTTGCGACGTGATCAACTTACCGTCCTTATCTGTTTTCACGCCTGGCAGTCTGGAGATCAGTTCTTTCAATGATATCCCCTCCGATACTTTATAGGTCTTCTTGTTGCTGTAGTTTTTATACTCCTGAGATGTCGCCTTTGTCTTTTTGGATATCTTACCTATCTCAATGACATACTCAGATTCTACTAATTTCTTATGAAATTCAATCGCTTCCTCATGGGTCATATCATAAGACTTGACCTTTTCAATAAGTTCGGCCGTAACGTCTCTAAGGGCCACAGTGGAATCACTCTGTGGCTGCTGGGCAAAAACAGGAATGCAGAATGACATCATCACGGATGTCAATGCAAGCAAAAAGACTCTTTTTCTCATAATGCTATAGATAGTTTACTATCTAAACTGATTTATATAGAAAATGCGTCCTTTGAAAAAGGAAATTTTTTCAAAATGACCCAAAGGGGACAGTCCCTACTGTGGCACTACGCCGCTGGTTTGCACAAAACCAGAAAAAGACAACTGGAAAGGATTCAGCGCGGCGTCCAATCTTTAACCGAGGAACTGAGTTCAATCTGCCTTCTTTAAAATAATAACGTTATAGGGAAGGTACTATTTGTCTTCTTTTGTTATTTTTACCGATAGTTACATTCTCATCATTGTAAAAAGAACTATAAAATCTTATGAGTGAGTATAGAGTCATTGATATGAGCACCTGGACTCAAGTTGGGCAAGGCGGCAACGGAACCACGTATGAGAATCCGTCTCAGCCGGATTTAATTCTGAAAGTTGATAAAAAGCAGATAAACACTCTGGAGTTTGTCAGGCATGAGTTTGAGGTATCAAAGGCTGTGGAAGCCCTGGGACTGCCTACCCCTAAGATGCGTGAGATGGTACGTGTGGGAGACCTGTACGCGACCATATCGGACCGCATAAAGGATAAGAAATCACTTTCACGCATATGTCATGATGAGCCACAGCGCATAGAAGAGATGGCGCAGCTGATGTGCCGTAACGGTAAAATACTTTTCAGCACCCAATGCAACACTGATTTCTTTCCAAGCCGCAAAGAGCAACTGATGAGAGCTCTGGACAAGGCACAGTTCATAAGCCGCAAGAACCGCCGGATACTTAAAGATTTTGCCCAGACCGTACAAGACATAAAGACCTGCAGTCACGGTGATTTCAACATGGGGAATCTTGTACTTTCAGGCGACCAACCGGTATGGATAGACCTGGACCGCTTTGGCTACGGAGACCCGATGTTTGATATCGGTCATCTTTACCAGATATGTAATGTATATGCACCCATGAAACAGGTTCAGGATATTTTCCACATGTCAGAGCAGCAGCTCAATCTATTCTGGGATGCTTTTGCAAAAGCATACACCGGACAGGATGACCACAGTGAATTTGACAGTCAGGCCGGTAGGTTTGCCTGCTTTGATATGATACTGAGATATGAATTCCAGAAATGCAGCCTTCTGGAGAAGATGTTCTTTGGCGTATACATAAAACGCCTCATCAAAGCCTTCTACCTTTAGGGCTCACTGACATTATCCCGGATGACCAGGCTGGCCAGCATGAAGCCGAATATTGCGGTTATGTGAACAACCGTTCCGCAAACGGTTTCATCCTTACCTCCCGATATCAGCTCATCGCTGTAAACGCACTTGAACTTGCGTTTGGGGTACTCTCCCATCTGCTTGAATTTCTTTCTGAGTGCGCGGGCCAGAGGATCTCCCTGAACCTTCCAGAATTCCGTGATTTTGATGCGTGTTGGATCCAGTTTGAGCGCTGCGCCCATAGAAGATATGAACTTAGCCTTGGTCCGTGTAGCCATCAATATAAGCAACGCCTTATCCTTGAGAGAATCGATGGCATCAATGATATAGTCATAACTGCCTATTTCAAACTCATCGGCCGTATCCTGGGTAAAGATTTTCTGCAATGCCGTAATCTCTGCTTGTGGGTTGATGCTGAGCAGACGCTCCTTAAGCACATCGACCTTTACCTGCCCCACCGTCTTGGTGGTGGCCATAAGCTGACGGTTGATGTTTGTGATGCAAACGCGGTCAGAATCAACAATGGTCAAATGGCGGATACCGCTACGCACCAGGCTCTCGGCACACCAGGAGCCCACGCCGCCCACGCCAAATATAATCACGCGTTTCTGCCCGATACGCTCCACGGTCTCTGCCCCCATCAGCAGCTCAAGCCTTCCGAATATCTGATCCTCGTTTGCCATATCTATATCAGCGAGTAAAAGATTCCACCGAAGAGGCCGGCCAGAAGGATTACTTTGATGGGACCGATTTTCCAGAAGTATGTGGCTACGAATGCCAGTGCGAATAGGCCGATGCTTACGTAGAGTTGCAGGTTATCTTTATTGAATGCACCCAGGTTCTCCTCATTAAGGAGCAGCAGAACTGCTGCGGCAAGCATACCTACGACAACGGGACGCAGCCATTTGAGAACGGTCTGTACGGAGTTGTGGTCCTTGTAGCGCATAAAGAAGGCGCTGATAAGGAGCATCAGGATGAATGAGGGTAGCATTACTGAGAATGATGCCAGCAGAGATCCGCAGACAGCCTCGGTTCGCGCCATTCCGGAGTTCTCAATGGCTTTGTAACCTACGTATGTGGCGGAGTTTATGCCTATCGGCCCCGGAGTCATTTGGCTTACGGCCACGATATCAGTAAACTCAGAGTTGCTGATCCACTGCTGTTTTTCAACCACCTCATTCTGGATGAGTGACAGCATTCCGTATCCGCCACCGAATCCAAAGAGGCCTATCTTGAAAAAGGTCCAGAAGAGCTTGAGATATATCACAACCGCGTTCATGCCTTCCTAAGTTTAAAGATGTAATACAGGATTGCACCAATGATGGTTGCGAATATGATCCACACCGGCGATACTCCCAGCCACCATATAAGCAATGCTGTCACAACCGGAACCCACCAGGTCCACTTGTTAAGGCCGGCTTTGGATGCCAGACGGATGGTAGGTGTAAGTATCAACGCTATTACAGCGGGGCGAATACCCTTAAAGACATTCTCCACAATCTGGTTGTCGCGGTAACTGCCCAGGAACAGGGCAATGGCCAGGATGATGATAATGGACGGCAGCACGGTTCCCAATGCACAGAATATACTGCCGATGGTCTTACGCATCCTGTAGCCTATGAATATGGATATGTTTACAGCAAAGACTCCCGGGGCAGACTGGGCAATAGCCAGCAGGTCCAGGAAGTCTTCACGTGAGATCCAACCCTTGCGCTCCACCACCTCACGCTCAATGAGCGGTATCATGGCATATCCACCACCGATGGTGAACAGTCCTATCTTAAAGAAGGTGATGAAAAGCGTGAGCAGCATAAGGCTTATTTCTGAGCCTCAACCCACTTGCGGGCATTCACGAATGCCTCAATCCACGGGGTAATCTCATCATCCTGGCGCTCGGCGGGATAGTATCCGCACTGCCACGGGAATATGGCGCGCTCAGGATGCGGCATCATGGCTACGTGACGTCCGTCGGCACTTGCTATACCTGCCACGTTGTAGTCCGATCCGTTGGGATTGGCGGGATAATCGGCGTATGTGTATTTTGCTATCACATTGTACTTGTCCTCGGGGTAAGGTAGTGAGAACTTGCCTTCACCGTGAGCCACCCAAACACCTAAGCGGCTTCCGCCTAAGGTCTTGAACATTACGCTCTCGTTCTGAGGTATTGTCAGGCCCAGGAATGCCGACTCAAACTTGTGCGAGTCATTGTGCAGCATGTGAGCCTGCTTCTCATAATCGGGATTGATAAGTCCCAGCTCAATCATCAGCTGGCAACCGTTGCAGATACCCAGTGAAAGGGTGTCCTTACGTGCGTAGAAGCGGTCAAGTGTCTCTTTTGCCTTGGGGTTGAAGAGGAATGCACCGGCCCAACCCTTGGCAGAGCCCAGAACATCAGAGTTGGAGAATCCGCCGCAGAACACAATCATGTTGATGTCATCAAGAGTCTCGCGGCCGCTTACCAGATCGGTCATGGTTACGTCCTTGACATCGAATCCGGCCAGCCACAGTGTGTAAGCCATCTCACGCTCACCGTTGGTACCCTTCTCACGGATGATTGCAGCCTTGATGCCGCTCGGTGTGCGACGGTCAGGATCCAGTCCGAACTGACTCAGCTTGCCTGTAAAGTTATAGGCAATCTTGATGTCCATGGGCTGCTTTGAGTAGTTCTTGTAGCGCTTGTCGGCACAGCCGTTCATTGACTGCTTGCGGTCCAGCAGATATGAGGTCTTGTACCAGAGGTCACGCATCTTGTCAATATCGATGGTTATGTCCTTCTTGCCGCGACGGATGTAGAGTGTGCGTGCATCGGCCGGACGACCTATTACAGCGTAGCCCACGCCAGCCTCGTCAAGATATGAACTTACGGCATCCAGTTTCTTGCTCTCAACCTGCAGCACAACACCCGGGTTCTCGGCAAACAGCATGCTTGTAAGATCCTTGCCAGTCAACTTGTCCAGACTTACCTCCAGACCACCCTGAGTATTGGCAAAGCACATCTCAAGCAGTGTTACAATCAGACCACCGGCAGAGATATCGTGACCGGCCAGAACCTGGCGCTTGTCAATGAGTTTCTGAACGGCGTTGAATGCATCGGCAAAATACTCGGCGTTCTTTACGGTGGGAACATCACTGCCAATGCGATCAAGTGACTGAGCCAGGGCCGAACCGCCCAGCTTCTGAGAGTCAAAGCTGAAGTCTATATGAATGAGTACGCTGTCCTTGCGATCTGCAAGCACAGGTGATACCACCTTACGGATGTCCGATACCTCACCACCCGATGAAACGATTACGGTACCCGGGCTGATTATCTTGCTGCCGTCGGGGTACTTCTGGGTCATTGAAAGTGAGTCCTTACCGGTAGGAACGTTGATACCAAGTTCAAGGCAGAAGTCTGACAGAGCCTTGACGCCCTGATACAGACGAGCATCCTCACCCTTCTGTGAGCGGCAGGGCCACATCCAGTTGGCAGAGAGCGATACGGTCTTGAGTCCCTGTGACAGAGGAGCGAACACGATGTTTGTCAGTGACTCGGCAACAGACAGGACTGAGCCTGCGGCGGGATCGGCCAGGCCGGCCTGCGGTGCGTGACCGATAGCGGTTGCGATACCCTTCTTGCCGCGATAGTCAAGAGCAACCACACCGCAGTCAGAGAGCGGCAACTGCAGCTTACCCTGGCACTGCTGACGTGCAATCTTACCTGTTACGGAGCGGTCAACCTTGTTGGTAAGCCAGTCCTTGCAGGCAACAGCCTCAAGCTGGAGTACGTTACCCAGGTACTCCTGGATCTTGTCCTCGCTGTAGCTTACATCCTCATACTTGCGCTCAACGGTCTCATCAACCATATATGTCTTGGGTGACGAACCGAACATCTGGCTCACGGCCAGGTCAAACGGACGTACACCATCCTTCTGCTCAAATGCAAAGCGGGCATCGCCGGTGGTCTCACCAACCACGTACATCGGGGCGCGCTCACGCTCGGCAATCTTGCGTACGTGCTCAATATGCTTCTCGTCAATGAGCAGGCCCATACGCTCCTGTGACTCATTGGCAATGATCTCTTTCGATGAAAGGGTCTTGTCACCAACAGGCAGCTTGCTCATGTCAATCAGACCACCGCACTCCTCAACCAGTTCTGAGAGGCAGTTAACGTGACCGGCTGATCCGTGGTCGTGAATTGAAACGATAGGGTTGGTATCCTCCTCACACAGGGCGCGTGTCACGTTGTAGGCACGCTTCTGCATCTCGGCATTGGCACGCTGTACGGCGTTCAGCTCAATACCTGATGAGTAACGTCCGGTCTCAACCGATGAAACCGATCCGCCGCCCAGACCGATGCGGTAGTTGTCACCACCCAGCACCACAATCTTGTTGCCCTTCTTGGGAGTGCCCTTGATGCAGTCGCGCTTGGTGCCGTAACCCACGCCGCCGGCCAGCATGATTACCTTGTCGTAACCGTACTGCTCGCCGTTCTCCTGATGCTCAAAGGTAAGCAGCGAACCGCAGATAAGCGGCTGACCGAACTTGTTGCCAAAGTCCGATGCACCGTTGGATGCCTTGATAAGAATCTGCTCAGGGGTCTGATAGAGCCACTTGCGCTCCTTCATGCTCTTCTCCCAATTGCGTTTCTCGTCATTACGGGGATATGATGTCATGTAGACAGCAGTACCTGCAATAGGCCATGAACCTGTACCGCCACCCATACGGTCGCGGATCTCACCGCCGGTACCGGTTGATGCACCGTTGAACGGCTCAACTGTGGTGGGGAAGTTATGCGTCTCGGCCTTGATTGATATTACGGTCTCTATGTTCTTGATGATGAACCAGTCTGATGTTGAATGATCGGCGGGAGCGAACTGCTCTACTACCGGACCCTGTGCGAATGCCACATTGTCCTTGTAGGCAGACAGGATGCGGTTGGGATTCTCTTGTGTGGTCTTCTTAATAAGACTGAACAGGGATGACTCCATCTCCTTGCCGTCAATAATGAACTTTCCGCCGAATATCTTGTGGCGGCAGTGCTCCGAGTTGATCTGGGCAAAACCGAACACCTCGCTGTCAGTCAGCTTGCGGCCAAGCTCACCCTCCACCTTGTGCAGGTACTCAATCTCCTCCTTGGAGAGGGCCAGACCCTCCTGCTCATTGTATGACTCCAAGTCATCGATAAAGAGTATCGGCTGCGGCTTGATATCGACAGTGAAAATCTTTTGGTCAAGACCCTTGTACAGGCGCTGCAACATGGGGTCATATTCTGCATCGGCATTGGCTACGGGGAAATACTCCTCTATACGGCTTATGCCCTTAAGACCCATGTTCTGGGTTATCTCAACGGCGTTGGTGCTCCAGGGGGTAATCATCTCACGGCGCGGTCCCACAAAGAAACCTTCCAGTGATTCCTGATCCAGAGCATCGGCATTACCATAAAGCCAGCTCAGTTTCTTAACATCCTCTGCCTGCAGTTTTGAAGCAGTCTCAGTGGCAACAATCGTGCCCGTAGGGTTCTTGAAAAAGATAATCATTTCAGTTGCAAAATTTTGATGTGCAAAATTAGTCATTTCCCTACACTTTTCAGTTACCCACCTCTTCTATTTATCAACATATAACAAAATAGGACATTTGAGGGCAGTTCCGTTTTGCTCTTTTTTGCGCGCTAACTAGAGAAATTTTACGCGCTAACTAGAGAGCCTGTTTTCCCCATCAAATTGACGTGACAAAAATACCATCCCGGCTTTGCGGTCTACGAATAATCGGCCAGTTTTTTTCGGAGCGTTTCAGCGTTTCAGTATAAGACAGGTTTTGCTACGTAGTTTTTTTTTTGGGGGGGGGGTATATTTGCAACTGACTTTTGGCTTTGTTTGTAAGATGTTCCTATATTCAATGATTAATTATGATCTCTTAGACGATGAAACTGTACGAAAGGATAACAAAAACACAAAAAATTATTTCTACCTTTGTTTTGAACTCATTGCATTTCGACCCCAAAAACCTTCTAGATGTATGCTTATGTTATAAAAAGGAGCCTTATTTATGGTGTTTAGACGATTAATGCTAAGTGTAATTGGAATCCTTTTGTTTGGGTATTTAAGCGCTCAAGACAAAAGAGCATTGATTGTTGGTATTTCCGAATACCAACAAGGCGGACAAACGTCTTGGGGGACTATTCATGGCTCCAACGATGCAGCATTAATAACTCCAGTTCTATCAAAGCTTGGTTTCCATATTGATAGCCTATGCAATCAAAATGCCACAGCAAGTAATATTAGAAATGCCATCAATAACATCATAGAGACAAGCAAACTTAATGATATAATATTTCTACATTTTTCATGCCATGGACAGCCTTTTGAAGATATGGACCATGATGAAGAAGACGGCTGGGATGAATCTATAGTACCATACGATGCTCAAATGATTTATAAAAAAAATATATATGAAGGACAGAATCACATCACTGATGATGAACTAAATATATACCTAAATAAATTAAGGGCCACTGTGGGGCCAGATGGTTATGTATTAGTAGTGTTTGATGCTTGTCATTCTGGCGGATCGTCTAGAGGTGATGAATCCACAGACGATGAAGATGATATATTTATCCGAGGTACGAATGTAGGTTTTACCATCCATGAAAAAGAATATCGTCCTAGGATCAATGCGCAAAGTAATTATCAGATTAAAACGGAGAAAGATTATGCTAATATTACCATCTTAGAAGCTTGTCGTTCATATCAATCAAACTATGAGATAAATGAAGCGGGTAAGTATTATGGACCATTGTCATATTATATTAGCCAGGTATTAGCGAAACAAATAGATCTATGTAGTTTGAAATGGATTCTAGAAGTAAAAAGCCTTATGAATTCAGATGGAAGATTAATAAGACAAAATATGGTTTATGAAACAAGCTTGAAATAACAATGGCTACGATAGATATTCCACAATCCCAGCAAAAGCTTAATAAATTTGCAGCAGAACAATGGGATAAGACCTTGGCCTATTTACAAGGGCAATTTTCCTTGTCTCGTTCTGATTGTGAGGATGTTTTCCAGGATGCATTTATTGTCCTATATAACAATATCATTGAGGGAAAACTGACTAACCTTACTTCATCATTGTCCACCTACTTTAATTCTATATGCAGAAATAAAGTTTATGAGAAGATGCGAAGTATGGGTAAAGAGTTGGCTATTATTGATGATAGCCCCAACACCACTAAAGACGAATATGAGGATGAAAGAATAGATAGATTACTGGCCTTAGAAGATGATACTGAACAAATTCAAGTTCGCAAAGAAGCAATTGTTAGAGAGATTGTCTCCAAATTACCGGAACCATGTGATAAAATCTTATGGGGGTTTTATAGAGACGGCTTCTCAATGAATACTCTCGCTACTATGTACGACTATAAGAGTGAAGGTTCAGTAAAGGTGACAAAACACCGCTGTGGAGAAAAATTTAAGGCTCGTTATATGGAAATCTCAAAACGTTTCTTTGACTAACACTTGAAGGCTTATGAAAACAGACATCAACACTATAGACTACAAAAACCTTGAGGATGATGATCGTATAACTGCATATCTCAAGGGTCAAATGACAACTGAAGAAGAACATCTGTTCATAAAGGAACTGAATGAGAACCAAGAGTTGAGAGAAAAAGCTATTGCAACGGCAAGACTTGTGAAAGGATTAAAACAAGTTGGCACGGAACAGGATAAAACTATTATGGACTCTTTCCTTGCTACTAGTGAACAAAGCGTCAATAATGTGCTAAAGGATGTGACTAAAGATGGATTGAATACAGAAACGATTCAAAAAAAAGCCAGAATTCTTTTATTCCCCAAAGCTACAAAATGGCTTGCCGCTGCTGCTTCTGTAATTTGTATTATCTGGCTGGGTGTGGGCTACAATAATTATAGAAAAACTACCGGCCTAGGTGCAGAATATGATGATGTATTCACATCAAGCATTTATGTACGTGGAGCAAAAAATCAAACGGAATCAGAAAAGAAATTGGAGAAGATATTCAAAGATGTTAAAGAAAACAAGCATATTGATGAAGCTATACACGATTTGAATATATGCTGGGAAATTTCTCTAATGGAATCTTATAACGATTACACCGATTATTCTGCTGAAATTGGTTGGAATCTTGCTATTGCATATTTGAAGGATAATGACAAAAGAAGAGCTCTGTTAGTTCTTGAAAAATTGTATTTGATAACAGATGATGGTTCCGTTTTAAAAGAGAAAGCAAAAGAGTTGCTAGATAAACTGTAGTTATTTGAAAAAGCAAGAAACATTTCCCTTGGTATCATAGAATTTGTAAAATGACACTCATGACAAACAGCCGTTGTATGAAGAAGTTACTTTATATCATATTGAGTCTAATTTTTTTTACTGACTTGGTAGCACAGCCCATATTATGTGATTCTGTCAGTATTTTAAAAGGTTATTTCGAGAATTATTATCACTCATCAGAATATGATAAAGCCATAAGTTGCGGTGAAGGATTAATCAAAGCTTGGGATAATTGTAATTTAGACCATGATTCTATTTATTGTGCCATAGTTATGGCTGTTTCTAATTCTTACTATATTAGTGGGAATCTACAACAATCTATCCAAACAATGGAAGAGATCATTCCAACTGTGCTCAATGTCTTTGGGATGTATCATATGGATTATGTAAAATCCATCGCAGATTTGGCCCTATATTATTACTCTATATATAATCAAAATGAGGCAATACGATTACAAACGGAAGTTATTGAAATAGAGAAAAATATATTAGGAACCAAAAATATTGATTATGCCTCTGCTCTAAGTCAACTAGCACAATACTATTATTCAAATAGCAACTATAATGAGGCAGTTGACTGTGAACAAGAAGCTTTAACTATTTATAAAGAACTTTCAGGAGTTGATGATATATTATATCTACGTTCCTTAAGCAATTTAGCATTATATTTCTCAGGTAAAGGAGATTATGTAGAAGCAATCCGTTATGGAACAGAAGCGATGATAGCGTTTAGGCACACATTAGGAAATGAACACCCTAAATATTTATCGTCCTTAAGTAATCTGGCTGACTATTACTCCCATATAGATAATTATACTGAAGCCATACGCTTAGGTGAAGAAGTATTGAAAATAAGAGAAAAGGTTGTTGGAACAAATAATAGTGATTATGCTATAAGTCTCAACAATTTATCCCAGTATTATCTCCATATAGGAAACTACGTTAAAGCAATTGAGTATGGCAAAAAAGGGTTAGCAATATTCAAGGAACAATTAGGAGAGAACCATCCTAATTACGCCATTGGTCTAGGCAACTTGGCGTCTTATTATCATGCAAGTGGCGATTATTACCAAGCAATAATCCTAAATGAAAAAGCTCTACATGTTTTTGAGGAATCTGTCGGAAAAGATCACCTATACTATTTAACTGCAGCAAATAATTTAGCAATACTTTATGCTGCTATAGGAGACTATAATAAGGATTTAGAATATTCCCTTATTTCGATTGAAAAAATAAAAAGCATCCTTGGCGAAGATCATCCTTATTACCCTACAGCATTAGTGAATTTGGCAATCAGTTATTTTAGAGTGGGCGACTTTGCTAATGCAATAGAGAACTCCACCCATGCCATAGAAATCATTAAGAAAGATCAAACTGATAACAAGAAAAATTATGCAGACATAATCTATAACATATCAAGTTTATATGGCCAACTGGGCGATTATCATAATGGAATAGCACTCGGCCATGAAGCATTCGAAATATATGATTCTATTTTTGGCAACAGCAATGAATTAGTTGCACGTGCCCTTAATAATCTTGGCGTTTTATATGATGATATTGGGGATTATACGACTGCATTAGATTATCATAATAAAGCACTCTCTATCTGGAAGGAACTATTTGGTGAATCAAGCTCTGATTATATTTTATCACTAAATAATATTGCTAGTTGTTATGACGACATGTGTAATTATACAAAAGCCATTGAATACGGAACACTAGTGGTTAATTTAGCAAAGTCTTTCTTGGGAGAAAGCCATCCTGATTATGCATTATACTTAGAGAACCTTGGATCCTATTATTATGATATTGAGAATTATGATAAAGCTTTGGAATTTTGTAATAATGCTTGTGCAATTAAGAAAAGAGTGCTAGGAGAAACACACCCAGACTATATTTCATCTTTACAATTAATATCAAAAATATATTACAAAGAAGGTAATTTCAAAAAAGCATACAGCCTATTAGATATATGTACTAATAATCGATTTTCTAATATAGCCAAAACAGTTTGTTCCTTAACATCGAGACAGCGTTTCATTTTTTGGTCTAATAATTTTTATTCTTTTTCTGATCTTTACCCTTCCTTTTTTCTTAAGTCTAATTCGGATAAAACATCGGATCTCTATAATATATCAGTTTTATATCCTAAAGATTTTTTGCTGTCTTTAGAGATAGAATTATCCAATTTAATTAAAGAGAGCGACGATGAAGAAGCTCTAAGATTATTTGAAGAATACAAGACAATACGACTACAACTACAAAAAACTCTTGAACTACCTATAGCAGAACGCCAGATTGATATTGATTCCCTTGAGAATGAAGCAGAAATACTCGAAAGAAAACTCCTGGTTAAAAGTAAGGCCTTTGGCAACTTTACTAAAAGTAGGCAATTAACATGGAAAGAAGTACAATCAACGTTATCAAAAGATGAGATTGCTATTGAGTTCCTTTCTTTTAATCTTTTTAATACAGATAGTACATTAATTGCGGCTTTAACTTTAAGAAAAGACGATGAAAAGCCTAAATTCTACCCTCTACTTGAATTGTCTCAATTGCAACATATAAGAGGCAACAATCATTTTATTTCAGATGAACTCACAAATCTAATATGGGATCCAATAACAAAGGAATTAGATGGTATTAAACGGATCTATTTCTCACCAGCCGGTGCATTACATCGAATTAGTATAGAAAACGCTCCTGGGATGGACGAATATGAAATGTACAGATTATCATCAACAAAGAAAATAATTGATTTAAAAGCTGAAAGCCAGAATGACGGCCTCAGCATTTTTACAGCAACATTATATGGTGGAATTAATTATGATGAATTAGATGATATTGCAGAAAACACGAACGAACATAGTAATAATAATCTGTATAGGCAAATATCAATATCACAACACAATATGTTTATTGATAGTTTAAATTTACGTGGGAAAAATATAAGTTATCTACCAGGTACACTCCGTGAAGTCCAAAATATTAAAGAGTATTTTGAAAACAACAATATTACTGTCTCTTCTTTTGTAGGTAAAGCTGCTACTGAAACATCCGTCAAATCTATATCGAACCAGAATAGTGGCATACTGCATATAGCAACACATGGTTTTTATTATACTGAACCACGTGCAAACAAAGAGGATGATTTGCCTTTTTTTATTCAAACTTCTGATGAATATAAATATATAGAAGAGAGGATGTTAACACGTAGTGGATTATTGTTTGCAGGGGCTAATAGAGCTTTAAAGGGAATCAATATACCGATGGACGATGATGATGGAATACTAACAGCACTTGAAATATCACAACTTGATTTAAGAAATGTTAATTTAGTCGTTCTCTCAGCTTGTGAGACTGGGACTGGGGAAATAGCACAAGGCGAAGGAGTTTTTGGGCTACAAAGAGGATTTAAAAAAGCCGGAGTTAAAAGCATTTTAATGAGCCTTTGGGATGTGAACGACATCACTACTGAAATGCTAATGACTGAGTTTTATAAAAATATCTGTGAAGGCAAAAGTAAACGTGAATCTCTTCGCTTAGCCCAAAAAAAAGTTCGTGAATATAGAGACCCCGATGGCATCTTTTTATTTCAAGATCCGCAATATTGGGCAGGATTTATATTATTAGATTAACTATAAATGGAATTATATATGTTTAATGATTTGTTTAAAGATTATAAACCACTCTATCATTATACTACCTTTGAAAATGCCGTAAGGATTCTTGCGACAAAAAAAATAATCTATAGCAGAATGGATAAATTAAACGATCCATTAGAATCATTCAGGCCAATTTCATTTCTTTCAACTAAACTTACAGACGAGAATGCATATGAGAGAATCACATATGCTAAAGAAGAATTAGAAAAATACCAGCAGATTAGTTTTTCAATGGATACAAACTTTAGAAAGGGTTTTTTGCTCAACAACATGTGGGGTAGTTATGCAAATAAAGGTATGGGAGTATGCCTTGTTTTTGACGAACAATTCTTATTGGACGGTTTAAATAGAACACCGTTTGGTCCAGTAAGATACCAAAGAAACTATAATCCTGATATTATATTATCAAAAACGAGGCTTACCAGCAAAGCGTCAATTAGGATATATATATCAAATCATTCTAAATCATTGTTTTTCCGGAAATCCAAAGAATGGGAACATGAACAAGAGTTTAGAATAGTAAGACGCTTTGATGATACGGAAAAGCATTATTTGGAATTATTCGAGCAATGGAATAAAACCATAAAATGTGTAATATTTATGAAAGCCAATGATGTAAAAGATGACGATACTGTTTTTGATTCATCATCTTATAAAGCCATACTGGAATTACTCCCAGATGGCTGTAAGGCGGTGCAATTATCTAAAGATCTTGAAGGAAATGATTTTTTGATGGACAATAATAATGTTTTATGGGGAGAAGTTTTTGATGTAGACCATGAAAGACTACATCTATCTTAATCACTAAGGCATTCAAATATTCACAGACTAATAACATTATAAAATATGCATTACTAAAGCGGAGATTTTTTCTCCGCTTTTTTTGTTGCCATTGTTAACCTTTCGATTATAACTATCATTAAGGGTAAAGAAACAAAAATGTTTAACTCTTAAAGAAACGAATTATGAAAAAAGTATTTGGTATTCTATTTCTCATCTGGGGTATTATTGGTCTTCCTGGTTGTTTAGCACTTACTGTTTCAGAAACTATTGGTAGATTAATTGGCAATGCGCTAATAACATTCCTGCCAGCCTATTTCTTACTCCGCAATAAAAAGAAAGAAGAGAATGAAGAAAAAAACTAATGTTTAGTGATAACTCAACGACCACAACTATGAAGAAGTTTTTTAAGATACTGTTTTCCTCTATTGGCATCATTCTGATTTGCTTGATGATTATAGGACAGATAGCAAACAATACAATGAAGCCTTATGTTGCAGAAGTCTCAGATCGTTCTGATTTTAAAAGAATGATTGAACGTGCTGACCGAGATTGTCCAATCCCTGCAGCCATGGGCAAAGGCGCAGTGACAGGCATTAAATTAGAGAATGATTATTTGACCTATTATTTGTCATATGACAAGGACTTTATCAATGTATTAAGCAGCCTCAACAACGAACAGAAAGTGAAAGAGGGGCTAATAATGTGCTTTCTTTGTATAAATGCCCAAGGTAACAATCAAGGTGACTTGATAATGGATCTCCTCATACGATTTGGATATGGAATGAAGGTCGTTATCAATCAATCAGGCAATGGCAGATTTGAATGCAGTGCATCTGTAAATGAAATAAAGAACCTCAGAGACAAGTATAAGTTGAACCCCCATGAGGCATTATATGGCTTGCTTTCATTAAGTGTGGAAAATGAAAAAAGTGATTTGCCTATGATACTTGATGAAGGAATGATTATGACCGATTACACACTTGAAAGAGAGAATATTGCAATTACTGTCCTTATTGATGAAGACTTATATTCTATGGATGTAATGTGTGAAAATAAGAATATTATAAAAGCCGCTATGATAGAAGAAGGATTGAATCAGCCGGAAAGTAAAGCTTTGCTTGATTTATGCAAAGTAAGCCATACGGGATTGATTTACAGAATGGTTGGTGATAAGACAAGAAAAAAGTGTGAAGTGTTGATATCCAGCAATGAAATTAGACGTATTGTACCTATACCGGCAAATGTCGATATACATTAAGCCTTGAGGTAAAAAAGTTAACCTATATGAGTTTGAAAACATTAATTGTAAACAATAAAAATGAATATGAAACTATTTAAATTATTCAGTAGATCGTCAAATGCCGAAACAAGCAATGACGTAAAGGAAACGAACCAGAATTATTCTGGTGAGGGAGTTCAAAACGATGATAACAATACATCATCAAATCGTGTAATCACAATCACGTGGGGGACAGGAATGCCCATCGATGTAATATTTGCATTCATACACCGGGATTTTGAAGACCAGGGCTATCAGGACGCACTTGTTAACTCTGACTTGAGATACCGCGAAATGAAGGAAGGAATCATCCGGAATGATCTAAAAATGTTGTTTAGGAGAATATCATTACGTTACCAAAGCGACATACGTATGCTTGATGTTCAAATAAAAAATGCAGAAGATGCTTATGCAATGACGAGCGCTTCAATGATGCAAGCCCAACGTCAGACATATCAAGAGCATTTGGGAGAGATTGCAGAGATGGAAACTCTACTAACAAAAGACGACCCTAAAATGACCACGATGATAGAATCATACCGCCGCGGTTTTCAGAAGGGAATAGCTGCACAAGCAATCAAATTTATCCAGAACTCAAATAATAAAGAATCATGAAAGCTTTAACTAAAATGGGATGTGCCTTAATAGGCTGGAATAATGAAATACTCAATGAGTGTGGTGAAGCAAGTTATCGTCAGTTTAGAAAACTGCTTTCTGCAATCTTGATTATGATGATCATTTGGGGTACCATTGGATACTGTTTTGCTGATCGCTATATCAACATTGATGATGTTAAATTTAAAATAGTTGTGGCTGTAGCATTCATGATTATTGTTCTCAGTGTTGAACGAGTTATTATTCTGACAGTAGGCCATGCACGACTTATGAGTGTGATGCGTGTATTACTTGCTCTCTGTATGGCTATTCTGGGATCCTGCATTTTTGATCAGATTATATTCAGGAATGATATACAGCAGGCTATCCAGGAACATAGAGAAGATGTCGTACAAGAAACTGTAGTAAAAAGACTATCTATCTATGATAGCGACATACAGAGAATCACAAGGGATATGGATTCTATCAGTAAAGCAACAATTGTACTGGGTGAAGAACTCCAGAAGAAACCTACCATAAACGTAACTAATGTTACTACAAATGAACAGATTATTGGAGTTGATGAAAATGGTCAACCAATAAAAGCCAAGACTCAGGCAGTGAATACTGTCACAATGGCCAATCCCCTGGCAGAACAGTTAAAAGCAAATAATGACCAGATACAAATATATTCTGCACAATTAGAACAGCTACGCCAGGATAAGAAAGATATTGAAACAATAACAAGAAAAGAGATCAATGAGCGTGCGCCCGGGTTTATTGAAGAGTTAGAAGCTACATTGAAAGTTGTGTCCCAGAGTTGGGTATCACTTGCCTTCTACATTATCCTATTTTGTTTCCTGACATTTCTTGAACTGTTTGTTCTGACCATAAAGCTAGGTGAAAGTAAGTGTGATTATGAATTAATAGTAGAGCACCAGCTCAACCTTAAGAAGAGCCTGATGCAAAAAACAGAAACCAACCTTAAATAACAATAGATATGCGTAAAATATTAATTATCCTTTGCTCAGTTTTAGTACTTAGTTTGACCTCTTGTGAGAAAAACGAGTCAAGCAATAGAAGACAGGATGCTGATAAATATGTTTATATAACGCCCTATGGTACTAAGTACCATCATAGTTGGTGTCGAACTATTCAAGGTCATTCTATCAGTAAAATATCAATTAAAAAAGCAAAGAGAAGAGGAAGAACTCAGTGTAAAGTTTGTTTCTAATCATTCGTTATGGAACACATCAATCCGTTATTAATAAAGAATGCACTATCAGATTTGAGAAATCTGAAGACAGATGCTTTCATGCAAAAAGACGGGCTATTTGACTTTATGAATGTTATAGAAGCATGTAGATTTTACGATGTTGTGATGTTGCCATTATTTTATATTTGGGAACACAATTGTCAAAGAGAATTATCAGCAGTTACAATAGAAGATAATCTTATCAAACCATATAGGAAATTCGTTATGGATCCTTATGCAAATACGATGGAGCTATATTTATTGCTGAAAACCGGTGAGCCAACTTTCTTGCCAAAAAGATGTCGAGAAAAACTATTAGACATATATAAGACTGTATTGCAGTAGAAGTTTTAATGTAAACATAAAAGAACAGTTATCCCTGTTAACCTTTTCATTACGGTTGTCATTAACAAATGGAAACGGACAAGTTTAACCTGTTAAAAATCAGCACATATTGACATATGAAACAACGTTATTCTTTATTACTCATATTATTGATAAGCCTTTCTTGTTGCAATGCCAATAGTGGCAAAACTACAATACAGAGCGAACAGCAAAATGCCATTGATGGTATAGATGTCTCTAACCATAATGGTAGTATCAATTGGGAAAAGGTCGCGGCCGATAAAAAAGGAATCAAATTTGTGTATATCAAATCCACAGAAGGGGAGACATATACTGACCCCCGGTTTGTAGAAAATGCAAAAGGTGCTATGGTAGCAGGGCTCCATGTTGGAGCGTATCACTATTTTCGTATGACAAGTAGTGCTCATGAGCAATTTATGAATTTCAAGCGAGCTCTTGATTCCGTTCCATTTGATCTTATTCCTATGGTGGACGTTGAGACTAGAGACAAAAAACCTATTTCAGTATTTAGAGACAGCCTTGCTGTTTTTATCCGATTACTAGAGGATGAATACGGGATACACCCAGCAATTTACGGAACTAATCGTTCATACAACGAGCTATGCGGCAATCATTTTGATTTAAAGTATCCACTTTACATTGGGCGATATGGATCTTCTGCCCCTATCGTGGCAGGTAAATCTCACTACACGGTCTGGCAATATTCTGAAAAAGGGAGAATAGAAGGTATAGAGAGGGATGTAGATCTTTGCCGGCTTCATCCCGAATGTAGTCTGGATGATCTCAAGATGCCAGAAAAGGAAAAAACTAAAAAGTTGAAGCACTTGAAAATGTATTCAAATAACAAATAATCAACAAAATGAGATGCATTAAGACACTATGGAGGAGAAAACAATAATAACTATTGCTTTGCTGTCCATGCTTTCTTGCGGTCAAAGTAGTAATGACAACAAAACGTATGAGCCACATTTTAAGGAAGCTTTCTTCGAAGTTGCATTGGATTCAACTTCAAGCAAGAGCGTAACGTTTTCATTTGACATTGAAGGTGAATATCATAAGTTAGTAGTTCTTTCTAACGCATCAGATCTATCTAGTTTCCATAAATACCTATCCTCAAATAAATATTTAAAAAAGCCTATCAATCCAACACTGGATTTGCGCAGTACTAATTTCGAAGATGAAGATCTTCCTTTTTAATATAGAAAGCATTCCCTATTAGTTCAACTAAAATTATATAATCACATGACAACTAAAATAATACTCATTACTTGTGCATTTTTCTTTACTTTAAGCACAACTCTAGTAATACGTTGGCGAATCTTAAACAGGGAGGGATTCCGTGTTAATATTGGCGGGGATTTATTGTTTATCTTTCTTAGTGCTATTTTTCCCCCATATTTTATTTATACAGAACTCCAAGATCTCTATTACCGCAACCGTCCAAGACCCTTACCAAAGAAGCTGAGAAAAAATCATAGAAAGGATATGGTAATTTATAATGGACAAATTATGTCATTATCTCAATATAATTTCCTAAACAATATGGATTATACACTCTCGGAGGTATATGGAAAGAAATATAATGATTCTATAACCGAAGACGAATTGTGGGATATTTATGAACATGAGAAAATCAAAACTATCGACGATCTTTTGGACTATAATTTGAGACAATGGGAATTAGAAGAAGAAAAGAAAGCTGAAGAAAAGTTCAAAGAGATAGCACAGGCGTTATATACAGACATAAATAACAAAAAAGGACCTATACGTGTAGGATTAGATAATATAGATGAATTTCTCTATAAATTCAAATATGATTATTCTGTATGCCAAAGTATAAAGAAACATCCCGAACAAGCCAATTGGATAGATGAAGTTTGTTGTACCTGTCATAATAAGGTAATTAAGATGTATCTTGATGATAGTACCTATGATGAACAAGGAGCTATACATAAGTTAGGTTGGCTAAAGATGTGTCCTATGTGTGGGAAAAGACTTACATTTGAAACAATAACTACCCGCAGGGGAGATGAATTAAAAATTCCCTTTGACCTTGTTGATGATAGGACCGGTCTTTTGGATATAATTCTTTCTGATTTTGATGGTAGATGAAACTGATTACTCCAGGCTCCACTCATATACCGGCTGGATCTTTATCTTATAACCGCCTTTAATTGTTTATATTTGTATCCTTTTATTATCCAAGAATGAAAGATTTTGCAGCAATAGATTTTGAGACGGCCAACAGCGAGCGGAGTTCAGTGTGCTCTGTGGGCGTAATCATTGTGCGCGATGGTGAAATTGTGGACTCGTTCTACTCACTCATAAAGCCGGAGCCGGATTATTTCAACTATTGGTGCCATCGGGTGCATGGATTATGCAGCCGCGATACTGATGGCGCACCCATGTTTCCCGATGTCTGGGCCAAGATAGAGCCGATGATTCAGGGGTTGCCCCTTGTGGCGCATAACAGCCCGTTTGATGAAGGTTGCCTCAAAGCCGTGTTCCGCACATATCAGATGGATTATCCCGATTATGTGTTCTATGACACACTTTGCTGTTCACGCAGGAAACTACCGTCCTTGGCAAACCATCAGCTGTAGACGGTTGCCGCTGCTTGCGGTTATCAGTTGGAGAATCATCACCACGCACTGGCCGATGCCGAGGCATGCGCCTGGATTGCACGTGAGATATTATAAAACAGAGGATTATGAAAGAGTATCCGCAGATTGAACTTAGTGAATGGAAAAAGGTGGGTGAAGGCTTTAACGGACAGGCGTTTGTGTCCGATGCTCACCCCGGTGTAATGCTTAAGCTGGTTACGAGTGATTTGGGCAGTGTCCTGAAAGTTGAACAGGAATTCTATGCAGCCAAGACGGCCTATGAGACGGGCTTGCCTACACCGCAGGTTTACGAGATAGTACGCAACGGCAATTACCATGGATATATGTGTCAGGTAATTGAAGGCAAGAAATCATTTGCCCGCTTGTGTGCCGATGCCCCCGACCGCATATCGGAATACGCCCAGATGATGGCGGAGTACGGAAAAGCGCTTCACAATACGCCCATCACCCCGAACGAGTATGTCATACCCATGAAAGCGCTGCTGACAAAAGCCTTGCAGTCATCTCCAATTGTGACCGATGAGCAACGTGAGCGCTTATCGGCCTTAGTGGATGCCATGCCGGATACACAGAACTGCCTGCACGGCGATTTCCAGCCCGGCAACATAATAATGGCCGGCGGACAGCACTACTGGATAGACCTAGGGTGGTTGTCACAGGGCTGGTATATGATGGATCTGGCCCATAACTACAAGATGTTGATAGAGGACAGCATGATTCCGCAGGTTCAGGACCTGACCCACATGACACAGCGGCAGATGATTGACTTCTGGAACGCTTTTGCCACAGCCTACACCGGCACAAATGACGTTGAT
Source organism: uncultured Bacteroidales bacterium (assembly GCA_902763885.1). Classification (GTDB taxonomy): domain Bacteria; phylum Bacteroidota; class Bacteroidia; order Bacteroidales; family Bacteroidaceae; genus Colenecus. Next base: position 35,152 of record CACWTU010000012.1, read on the forward strand.
GCACTTAACCGCGAGCTGCGTGCATATGCCGCACTGGATATGGTCAGAACGTTCTATCTGCATCCCATGAACCATCCACAGTTTTTGGCTTTCATAAAAAGCCGCATAACAGAGGACTTATCTTAATAACAAACCTCAATTATATATGAAAAGAATCGTATTGATTGCTGTAGCCGCGTTACTGGTTATATCATGCGGTAACAATGCACAGAAAAAGAGTAATGAAAAAACTGAAAGCAACGGAATTATGATTACAGAAACCACCCCTAACCCCCAGAACGCCCTTCGCGCTCAGCAGTTCCTCAAGGATGCAGGAACATATTTTCTGGCAACTGTCGATGGTGACCAGCCACACGTACGCCCATTTGGCACGGCCGAGATCTTTGAAGGTAAACTTTACATCCAGACCGGCAAGGTCAAGAACGTCTATAAGCAGCTTGAGGCCAATCCTAAGGCTGAGATCTGCGCTTTCAAGGACGGCAAGTGGATCCGTATAGTATGTGAACTTATCCCCGATGACCGCGTTGAGGCTAAGAAGGATATGCTTGACAAGAACGAGTCTCTGCGCTCCATGTACAATGAGAATGATGACAACACCATCGTGCTCTATATGCGCAACGCCACAGCCACAATTTCATCATTCACATCAACCCCAGAGACCTTCACGTTCTAAAAATAGTACAATTGGGGTCAGACCCCTTTTGTATCATTTTTGAAAAATAGTACAAAAGGGGTCTGACCCCAATTGTACTATTTTGCTGATTATACATTACCTTTGCAGTCCAAAACGCAAAAAGGGTGAACAGCGAAGAGAATTCAATAAGGGTCAAGGGTGCCAGGGTTAACAACCTGAAGAACATATCGGTTGATATTCCCCGTGATACCTTTACCGTCATAACGGGTCTTTCAGGATCAGGCAAGTCATCACTGGCCTTCGATACGCTGTATGCCGAGGGCCAGCGCCGTTATGTGGAGTCACTCTCATCGTATGCCCGTCAGTTTCTGGGCCGTATGAAGAAACCTGAATGCGATTTCATTGAAGGTCTGCCGCCCACAATAGCCATTGAGCAGCGCGCCGGCAACCGCAATCCACGCTCCACTGTTGGCACTCAGACCGAGATTTATGAGTATCTCAAACTGCTGTTTGCCCGCATCGGCCGTACCATATCGCCCGTAAGCGGCAAGGAGGTACGTAAGCACAGCGTAGATGATGTGGTTGCATTCGTACTCAAGCAGTCCAAGGGCATCAGGTTCACAGTGTTGGCTCCCCTACCCATTCGCGGCGGCCGTAACCTGGAGGAGCAGCTGCGCACATCGCTCAAAGAGGGTTTCACTCGCATAGAACATAAGGCTGAGATGATCCGCATTGAGGATTTGCTCTCTGACAGCAAGCGGCTCAAGGAACTCTCAACGCTCACCAAGGAGATTTACCTGCTTGTGGACCGCCTTACTACCGATGACTCCAAGGAGACACTGAGCCGCCTGACCGATTCTGTTGAAACGGCCTTTTATGAGGGCTCCGGTCAGTGCATGCTCCGCTTTTACGACACTGCCGACACCACCTTACACCATTTCAGCAACCGGTTTGAGGCCGATGGAATACAGTTTGAGGAACCCACAGAGAACCTGTTCTCATTCAACTCGCCCGTAGGCGCATGCCCCAAGTGTGAAGGATTCGGCCGGATTATCGGTATTGATGAATCACTGGTCATTCCCAACCGTGCGCTGAGCGTATATGACGGTGCCGTAGTTTGTTGGCGCGGAGATGTGATGACCGGATGGAAGGATGATTTCATCCTGCATGCACAGGAGCACAACTTCCCGATATTCACACCTTATTATCAACTGACTCAGGAGCAGAAGGATTACCTCTGGCACGGCAGCGGACGCGGCAAGGATGAACGCGGCTGGGACGAGACATGCATTGACAACTTCTTCAACATGATCTCCAAGAACCAGTACAAGATACAGTACCGTGTCATGCTGGCCCGTTACCGCGGCAAGACCATCTGCCCGGAGTGTCACGGAATGCGTCTCAGGAAGGAAGCCGGATATGTTCGCATAAACGGTACATCAATCAATGAACTGGTTGAGCTGCCCATATCGGAACTCAAGAAGTTCTTTGATAACCTGGAACTGACCGAGCATGAGGCAAAGACTGCCAAACGCCTGCTCATTGAGATAAACAGCCGCATACAGTTTATGCTTGATGTGGGCCTGGACTATCTCACGCTTAACCGAGCCAGCAGCACGCTGTCAGGCGGCGAGAGCCAGCGCATAAACCTGGTCACATCATTGGGCAGCAGCCTCATGGGTTCGCTCTATGTACTGGACGAGCCAAGCATCGGCCTTCACAGCCGCGATACCGACAAGCTTATCAAGGTGTTGCGCCAGCTAAAGGATATAGGCAACACCGTGGTTGTGGTGGAGCATGACGAGGAGATTATCCGCGCATCGGACTATATAATAGATGTAGGGCCTGAGGCAGGCCGTCACGGCGGTGAGATTATCTACCAAGGACCTACTGACAAACTTGAAAGCAACACTGACAGCTGGACAGTAAAATATCTCACAGGAGTTGAAACTATTCCCGTGCCGCAGTCACGCCGTCCGTGGAACAACTACATACTTGTAAAAGGTGCTCGCCAGAACAACCTGGACGGCATTGACGTAAAGTTTCCGCTCAACGTGATGACAGTTGTTACCGGCGTGAGCGGGTCCGGCAAGAGTACGCTGGTGCGCGATGTGCTGTACCGACACCTCAAGAACATATACAGTGAATCATCGGAACGTCCGGGTGAGTGCCTGGGTCTGGAGGGTGATATGTCAATGGTCAAATCAGTGGAGTTTGTTGACCAGGACCCCATTGGCAAGACCACACGTTCCAATCCCGTAACATACGTCAAGGCTTATGATGAGATACGCAAGCTGTTTGCCGACCAGCCGCTGTCACACCAGATGGGTTATCGGCCCACACATTTCTCATTCAACTCTGAGGGCGGACGCTGCGAGGAGTGCAAGGGCGAGGGTGTGGTAACCGTATCCATGCAGTTCATGTCTGACCTTCAGATGGTTTGCGAGAGCTGTCACGGACGCCGTTTCAAGAATGACGTGCTTGAAGTGACTTACAAGGGCAAGAACATCTGGGATATACTGGAGATGACCGTAAACCAGGCTGTAGAGTTCTTCTCTTCCGATGATCCTGCCGAGCGCCGCATAGTAAAGAAACTGGAACCGCTGCGCCAGGTTGGACTGGGTTATGTCAAACTGGGACAGTCATCATCAACCCTGTCCGGCGGTGAGAGCCAGCGCGTGAAACTGGCCTATTTCCTTAGCTTAGAGAAAGCTGAGCCCACCATATTCATATTCGATGAGCCCACCACCGGCCTTCACTTCCATGACATACGCAAACTGCTAGATGCATTCGATGCCCTTATCCGTCGCGGCCACACCGTAATAATCATAGAGCACAACATGGACGTGATAAAATGTGCAGACCATGTAATTGACCTCGGGCCCGAGGGCGGAGAGCGCGGAGGCCACCTTGTAGTTTGCGGCACTCCCGAGCAGGTTGCCGCCTGCCCCACCTCCTACACCGGCCGCTTCCTCAAAGCCAAACTCTAAAAATGTACCATTGGGGACAGACCCCTTTGGTACCATTTTGCCAAAATGATACCAAAGGGGTCTGTCCCCAATGGTACTATTTTTCAAATAAATGACTATTTTTGCCCTCAACTAATCATAATGCTTTATGGCAGAAAAAAAGACGGACGACAAAAAGCCGTTCATGGAACGCCTCAAAGTGTTCATCACAAAAGACATATGGTCATTTGAGCTGTATCAGAAAGGGCCCCTGCGCCGTGCTATCGCCAATACGGTTAAGGTGGTTGTTATTGCTGTACGCACATTCATTGATGACAAGGTGATGACAAAGGCGGCAGCGCTCACCTACTCCACCCTGTTTGCAATCGTGCCTATCCTGGCCCTGATATTTGCCATCGCCCGCGGATTCGGATTCGAGAACATCGTCACCAGCCTGCTTAAAAACGGAATAATTAACGACAATGAGTCATTGAATACAGTGATGCAGTTCATTGACGGTTACATGCAGTACGTTTCAAGCGGAGCATTCGTTGGAATAGGCCTTCTATTCCTGCTTTGGTCTGTCTATTCATTGGCCGATGGCATAGAAACCAATCTCAACCTCATCTGGCACGTCAAGAAGGCACGCGGAATGGGTCGCAAAATCACAGACTACTTCTCACTCATACTGCTTATCCCGATTGGCATCATCTGCCTTTGCGGTATGTCCGCGCTGACATCGAAATTACTTTCACAGATGGAGGGATTCCAGCTTCTGGGAGGTTTTGCCAAATTCATAGTCAAGGACGCTCTCCCCTATATCATTGCCGGACTGATACTTACAGGCTTCTACATGTTCATGCCCAACACCAAGGTCAAGTTCAAGTATGCCATAGTACCTGGAATCATAGCAGGCTGCCTGTTTCAGGCCCTCCAGAACCTCTACTTTGACGGTCAGCTGGCCCTGTCAAGCTATAACCAGATCTATGGTGGTTTCGCCGCCCTGCCGCTGTTCCTGCTCTGGCTCAACATATCATGGGCTATCATACTGTTTGGCTGCGAACTTGCATACGTAAGCCAGAACAATGACAACTTCAACTACTTCAAGGAACCTGACAAGATAAGCCGCCGTCATAAGGATTTCTACAGCCTCATGGTGATGACATGCATCTGCAAACGGTTTAACAAACATCTGCCGGCACTGGATCGCAAACAGCTTTGCGATGAGCTGCAGATACCGCTCCGATACGTCATTTCGTCACTTGACACTCTCACCGATGCCGGTCTGCTGGAGACGGTTCTCCAGGATGACGAGCGTGAGCCGGCTTTTGTTCCCGCTACCGATACACAGAAGCTTACCGTTATAAAGGTGCTCTCCGCAATCAATTGCAGCGGATTCTGTGATCTGGACCATGCATTGGACAACAATATCCGCGAGGCTCTGCTCAAAATCGACAATGAACGCAAGAGCCTGAGTGGAGATATCTGGTCAACACCATTAGCAGAGCTATAATTGAGAATTGAAAATTGAAAATTGAGAATTAGAAAAGTCCCTTACGGGGCTTTTCTTTTTTTCTTTATTCACGCAGGTACAGCGTATTAATTCTCAATTTTCAATTTTCAATTTTCAATTTCGTCACTATTCCTGCAATGATGTCACACAAAACGGCCCATGTTCTGCCATTTTGTCACACACCAATCCTTGGCATCAGTTTTGTCTCTTATACTGCGAAGGCGCCCGGATAGGGAGCCGGATAAAACAGAATGTTTAACAATTAAAGTATAGGAGGTTACAACTATGTTACTCGCAAGAAGAAATCAGAATTACAATCAGAATTGGTTACCCAGTCTGTTCAACGATTTTATGAATGACGATTGGTTCACTACCCGCACCGCAGCCAGCGTACCGGCTCTGAACGTAATCGAGAATGAGAAGAACTACGAACTTGAGTTCGCCGTTCCGGGACTTAAGAAAGAGGAACTGAACCTGCAGGTTGATGCCGACGGCGTAATGTCAATCTCAATGACCCGCAAGAAGGAGGAAAACAATGAGAACAAGAAACGCAACTACATCCGTCGCGAGTTCTCATATCAGGAGTTCAATCAGAGCTACATCCTGCCCGATGACGCCGACCGCGCCAAGATATCGGCTAAAGTCGAGAATGGCGTGCTGACCATCGACGTACCCAAGCTGCCGGCCGAAAAGCAGCCGCAGACCGTTCAGAGCATCGCAATCTCATAAAAATAGTACCATTGGGGTCTGTCCCCATTGGTATCATTTTTTTGGCCCAAAGGGGACAGTCCCTTTTGGGCCATTTTTTTGTTTTATGAATGATTTAGCATAACTTTGCAATTAAGATATGATGTATTCTTTTCAGGATCTGCTTTTCAGTGCAGCTGCTACAACCAACGTAGTAGTATCCACCATGGTTGCGGTAGTAAGATGGGGCCACAAATGCGAGCCCTACGCAAAGCACATGGATTATTATTATCCCGCGTGGAAAGCCATCATATGCTGTTTTCTTACCAATATAATATTGAGCACCGTCATTTTTTTGCCAAATGATGAGGATGCCATTCTGCAGTTGCGCATGATGTTCATCATGGGCTCACCTTTCTTTTGTGCCACACTTCTGTTTGTATATTTCGGCAAAAGCCTGAAAACCACAAAATGGAAAAGGCCCATATACATAATGGCTCTGATATTCGCCATCCTGATGGGAACATCCACCACTTTGGCGATAATTCCCGGCAATCAGATTGTTTACAGAAGCGTATTCTGCAAATGGCTGTTTTCCATTACAGGCATAATGGCACTGATGTTTATGGCTTGCTTCATCCAGGCGCTCAGGATGATAATACGTGCCCTACAACGTTTCTCGGAAAGTAATTACTCCAATCCTGATGATTTCCCGCATCAATACGCAACGGAGGTGATCTGGATTCCGGTCCTGAACATATCAACCAGTTGGTGTGCCTCATTCATAGGTACAAAAACAGCACTGTCCATAGGCTTGGTAATAATCTCTATACTTAATGCCATTTTCCTTATAGGTGCATTGTCACCGCACAGATCTCTCGACGTTTCACGTCTGGAGCGGGAAAATGAAAACGATAGTCAGCCCAAACCATGCACAGAGGAACCTGAATCGGGTTCCGAACAAACCGAACAAACTGCGCAGCCCAGTGAAGAATCCATATCTCAGGAGCGCAAGGAAGAGATAGCACGCACCATACGTCATTTTGTTGAAGATGAACAGGCCTATCTGGACAATCATCTTACATTGGCCAGCCTGTCACGTATCTGCGGAATAAACCGCACCTACGTATCACAAGTCATCAGCGAGCGCATGGGAGGCTTTTATACATATGTCAACCGATGCCGTTTGGCTCATGCCGCTCAACTCAAGGTGCAGAACCCGAGCGCTTCAGTTGAGGAGATAGCTTCAGCTGCCGGATTTGGCACCCGACAGACCTATTACAACATCCTTCATCAGCTGGAAAAATAATTCAACAAGAATAGGTTTTCCGTGTCAAAATCAGTAAATTTTTACTGAGCCTTTACATAAAGGCAAATTTCTTTACTCTGTTTGACAAAACCAGAGTAACATTTATACGTATTTTGACACCGACTTTTTGAAAAAGGCACAAATTTGCATCAGAAACAAAACAAGACTGAGACAGTCTACTCTCATTCTCAATAGTCCTTTAAAGAATATAGTCCTTTTTTAAAAGAAGCCGGTTAAAATCACTTTTTAGCCGGCTTCTTTTGATTTCAAAAATATTTATAATTACTTTTACGATCAAATTAACTTATCAACTAACTAATTAATTAAAGCAAATGAAAAAGAGTTTTTGGAGTATGCTGGCCATCATGATGGTAACAGTATTGAGTTTTAGTTTTGCATCATGCGACAAGGACAAAGACAAAGATGATGACAATAAAAACGCAAAAGGAACATACACCCTTTCTTATGAGATAGAAAAAGGCACATTGACTGATGCCGAGTATGCTCAACTGAATGGAGTAATGTCATCTTACATACAAGGAGCCCAATTTGAAGACAAGACACTGGATGAGGTCACCAATGAAGTTAATATAATGGCAAGTTCCTATGCATCCGGAATAATAGAAGCATTCCCCAGAAAATCATTCACCGTAAAACTTCTCATTAAGAATGCTTCTCGTGAAACCGTAAAGACAATAGCCATTGAAATAGAAAACGGTCAGATAAAACAATAACATTCCAGTAAGACAAATAAAAAAAACGGTGAGGAAAAATCCCCACCGTTTTTTATTCAGTATTCAAAATAGTACAATTGGGGTCAGGCCCCAATTGTACTATTTTATTATTCCCAGTTCTCCTGAGTCTTGCGGATGTAAGACTTGTAGCGGAGCTGAGCCATCTTCTGTGCCTCGGCAAAGAGTTCCTCGGCCTCGTTAGGATAAGCCTTCTTGACTGACAGGTAACGAACCTCACCCATCAGGAAGTCATGGAAGTTCTCCCAGTTAGGCTCCTTTGAGTCAAGTGAGAACGGATTCTTACCCTCCTCGGCAAGAGCTGGATTGTAACGCCACAGGTGCCAGTAACCGCACTCGACAGCCTTCTTCTCCTCAGCCTGGCTCTTACCCATGCCGCCCTTGGCCTTAAGACCGTGGTTGATACAGGGAGCGTAAGCGATTACGATTGAAGGACCGTGCCAAGCCTCGGCCTCGCGGATAGCCTTGAGGCACTGTGCGTGGTCTGCACCCATAGCAATCTGAGCAACATATACATAACCGTAAGTGGTAGCGATCATACCAAGATCCTTCTTGCGGATACGCTTACCCTGAGCGGCAAACTGAGCGATAGCACCCAGAGGAGTAGCCTTTGATGCCTGACCGCCGGTGTTAGAATAAACCTCAGTATCAAGTACCAGGATATTTACATCTTCACCGCTGGCAATCACGTGATCAAGACCACCGTAACCTATATCGTATGATGCACCATCACCACCGATGATCCACTGTGAACGCTTAACCAGGTAGTGGTCAAGAGTCTGGAGCTCTTTGCAGGTGGGGCAGCCCTTGGCAGCGCTCTCAGCGATGCACTTACGCAGCTTGGGAGCAATCTCCTTGGTCTTATCGGCATCCTCCTTGTTGGCGATCCACTCAGCAGCCAGCTCCTTGTACTCAGCGCTGGTCTTGTCAGAGTCAATCATCTCCTGGAGCAGCTTGGCAACACGCTCTTTCATCTTCTTGTTACCAAGAGCCATACCCAGACCGAACTCGCAGAAGTCCTCAAACAGTGAGTTGTTGAATACAGGACCCTGACCCTTCTCATTCTTGGTATAAGGAGTTGAAGGTATAGAAGCTGAATAGATTGATGAGCAACCGGTAGCGTTGGCAATCATCTGACGGTCACCGAACAGCTGTGAAAGCAGCTTGACGTACGGAGTCTCACCGCAACCTGAGCAAGCGCCTGAGAACTCAAACAGAGGCTGAGCGAACTGTGAGTTCTTAACGTTTGACTTGATATCAACCAGATCCTGCTTTGAGGGAACCTTAACAAGCTTGTCCCAATCGGCAGCCATCTTCTTCATATCGGCAGCATCGGGGTTGAACGGAACCATTGTGAGGGCCTTACCCAGCTTAGGATTACCCGGGCAGATGTCGGCGCAGTTGCCGCAGCCAAGGCAGTCAAGAACTGAAGGCTCGATAACAAAGTGCATACCCTTCATAGCTGCAGGAGCCTTCATCTCGATGGTATCGAGACCGTCAAAGCCCTTGAGCTCATCATCAGTCAGAACAAACGGACGGATGGCAGCATGAGGACAGATGTATGCGCACTGGTTACACTGGATACAGTTGTCTTTGTTCCATGCGGGCACGAATGCCTCAACACCACGCTTCTCATATGCGGCGGTGCCAACCTCCCATGAACCATCAATTGTTCCGTGCTTGGCAAAATCAGAAACCTTAAGCAGGTCACCGGCCTGGGCGTTGATAGGACGAACCAACTCCTTAACGAATGCGGGAGCATCATCCTTCTTGGCCTCATCATCGGGCAGGTTAGCCCACTCGGGCTTAACTGTGAGCTGCTTGTACTCACCACCACGATCGATAGCGGCGTAGTTCAGGTCAACCACATCCTGACCCTTTGCTCCGTAAGACTTCAGGGCAGCAGCCTTCATCTTCTCAACTGCAAGCTCTACAGGAATAACGCCTGTGATGCGGAAGAAAGCAGACTGAAGGATGGTGTTGGTACGGTTACCCAGACCAATCTCCTGAGCAATCTTGGTTGCGTTGATGGTATAAACAGTGATATTGTTCTTAGCGAAGTAACGCTTTACCTTGTTAGGCATGAACTTCTCCAGCTCATCGCCCTCAAAGATGGTGTTGAGCAGGAACTGACCGTTCTTCTGCAGACCGCGTGTAACATCGTACATGTGCAGGTAAGCCTGAACGTGGCATGCAACGAAGTTAGGTGTGGTTACCAGATAGGTGCTGCGGATAGGTGTATCACCAAAACGCAGGTGTGAGCAGGTGAAACCGCCTGACTTCTTTGAGTCATATGAGAAATAAGCCTGGCAATACTTGTCAGTGTTGTCACCGATAATCTTTACTGAGTTCTTGTTAGCACCTACAGTACCATCAGCACCAAGGCCATAGAACTTAGCCTGGAACATGCCTGCACCGCCAAGTGCAATCTCCTCAACCTCAGGCAGTGAAGTGAATGTAACATCATCAACAATACCGATGGTGAAGTGGTTCTTGGGCTCCGGCATAGCCAGGTTGTTGAATACGCTGATGATCTGAGCGGGAGTGGTATCGTGTGAACCCAGACCGTAACGACCGCCAACGATGAGAGGACGATCCTGAACATCGTAGAAGGCATCCTTAACATCCAGATACAGAGGCTCGCCGTTTGCGCCGGGCTCCTTGGTACGATCCAGAACAGCAATGCGCTTAACAGTCTTGGGAACTGAAGCGAGCAGGTGCTTTACTGAGAACGGACGATACAGATGAACTGATATCATACCTACCTTCTGGCCGTTGGCGTTCAGGTAGTCAATAGCCTCACGGGCTGCATCGGTAGCAGAACCCATCAGGATGATCATGCGGTCAGCATCCTTGGCACCGTAGTATGAGAACAGATGATACTCACGGCCGGTAATCTTTGAGAGCTCGCCCAGATACTTCTCTACTACATCAGGAACTGCATCGTAGTAGGGGTTGCTGGCCTCACGGTGTGTGAAGAATGTCTCAGGATTCTCAGCAGTACCGCGGGTGATAGGACGCTCAGGTGACATAGCGCGGTCACGGAAGCGCTTGATATACTCCTCCTTTACGAGAGGACGAACATCCTCTTGGTCCAGAAGCTCGATCTTGTGATACTCATGTGATGTACGGAAACCGTCAAAGAAGTTCACGAAAGGAACGCAGGTCTCCAGTGAAGCAAGGTGAGCAGCAGCTGTCATATCCATTACCTCCTGAACAGAACCCTCGCAAAGCATTGCGAAACCTGTCTGGCGGCAAGCCATAACATCCTGGTGGTCACCGAATATGCACAGAGCATGGCTAGCCAGTGTACGTGCTGATACATCAAACACGCAAGGAATCAGCTCACCGGCAATCTTGTACATGTTAGGAATCATCAACAGCAGACCCTGTGATGCTGTAAATGTAGTTGTAAGGGCACCGGCCTGCAGTGAACCGTGAACAGCACCTGCTGCACCGGCCTCTGACTGCATTTCCTGAACTGTGACTGTCTGGCCCCAGAGGTTCTTGCGGCCACGGGCGGCCCACTCGTCAACATGCTCCGCCATAGGTGATGACGGGGTGATGGGGTAGATAGCAGCTACCTCTGAGAACATGTAGCTCACATGAGCTGCAGCCTCGTTACCATCACAAGTGATAAATTTCTTTGCCATAGTTTATTATGTTGTTGAAAATCTTGTGTTTCAATAAAGCATTCCGAACATCCAGAGCGGAATGACATTGTCATGACCAATCTCCATGCCGTCAACGGCGTAGTATGAATCAGGCTGAACGCGGGTCTTGCCCTCCTGCGTAGAGATCTTGAAGTTGACCTGGCCATCCACCAGGAATGACCAGCCCTTAGCGCCCTTATGCACCACATGATCCTTCCACATGGAGTTCACAAAGAATGTGTCAATCACATCCTGGCGGTCCTGACGCGGCGGATAGATGGTGTAGATAAGGTTTGAATTATGCATCAGCACACGGCACGGTTTCTTGGGGAAACTGTCACCCTTGGCATAAACCATATTGATGAGTCGTGCATCGGCCAAGTATTTGATGTAATTCATCACCGTGGCACGTGATGTCTCAGTCTCCGCTGCCAGCTGGCTTACATTTGGGGCCGATGTCCCTGACACCGCCATCTGGTAGAACAGTTTCTTGATCTTGGCCAGATACTTGAGGTCTATCTGTTTTATCAGCAGGATATCAACCTCCATCATCATGTTCATGGTCTTGAGCAGGTTCTCTGAGAAGTTACGCTGCTGCAGAAAGAACGGATAGAACCCATGATGAACGTAATCCTGGAAGTATTGCAACGGATTGACCTGGTTCAGTATCTCACGTGCTATAGCAGTGTGGTTCTTAAGGATATCATCCATGCGGTGTGCCTTGAAATTTGTTCCGGCCTTGAGGTTCAGGAACTCACGGAATGAGAAACCACGCAGATTATATGAACTTACTATGCCGTTCAGCTCAGGGTTCTCTTCCTTAAGGCGCATCACCGATGAACCCGTAAAGATAATCTTGAGCCCCGGATAGAGGTCATAGCACTTACGCAGCTCCTTGCTCCAGTCCGGGTGCTTGAACACCTGGTCTATGAGCAGCACCTTACCGCCCAGCTTATGGAACTCACCCGCAAACTCAGCAATTCCATGCCCCTGAAAATAGAAATTGTTCATATTTATGTAGAGGCAGGAACGGTCACGGCCGAATTTCTCCTTGGCATACTGAAGCAGGAATGTGGTCTTACCCACTCCGCGTGTGCCCTTGATACCGATCATCCGGCTTGACCAGTCAATCTCATCCATAAGATCACGTCTTACAGATGCCTCAAGGTGCTCCACCAGATAATCATGTGTCCTGAAAAACTGTTCCATATAAATAGCGAGCCCGCACACTCATGCGCGCGGACTGCAAAGGTAATACAAATAATCCACATTTTGCAAAGTGGACTTTGCAATTTATGCCCTAAGAAAAAGATTTAAACAGATTCTTCCGTAATCTCGCCCAAAAACGCTATCATTGTAGCAATTATAAAAAGAGACCACAGCTAACCAATTAAAAACCAAAATATTATGAGAAGAATCCATTATTCCGCACTATTTGCGCTGATTGCTCTTTCAGCAACAACACTGTTCAATTCGTGCTGCTGCGACAAAGATGATTCCACAGTTAAAGATAATCCCGTAGTTGAAGTTTCAAGCGTTTCAATAACAGACGCTGAAGGAACGGTTCTATCTGAAATCGATATGTATCAGGATAGCACATTCCAGTTTAAAGTTGATGTGCAGCCTGCTAACGCTACCGACAAAAGCGTAACCTACTCAAGCGACAATGAGAGTGTAGCAGCTATCACTCCATCGGGTTTAATCACTGCGGGTGCTATAGGCACTGCGAATATTACGGTTGCCACCAAAGACAAGAAAATCTCCACCAGCCTCTTGGTACGTGTTGTTTTATCTGAAATCAATATTTATCAGGATAGTACATTCCAGCTAAAGGTTGATGTGCAGCTAACTGATGCTATAGACAAGACCGTAACCTATATGAGTGATAACGAGAGCGTAGCTTCTGTCAACTCTACGGGCATGATCACTGCAGGCAATATAGGTACTGCAAATATCACGGTTGCCACCGACGACGGCAAATTCTCCGCCAATATCTTGGTACACGTTCTTGGCAATTATGCCCGCATCACGCGCAGCCTTACCGATGAAGGGCGTGCCGCACAGGCTGTTGACCTTGGTTTGCCAAGCGGCACACTGTGGGCCGACCGCAACATAGGTGCATCCAGTGAATCCGAATTAGGCCAATGGTTCTACTGGGGCGACGTATTTCAGCCTGAAGATAGTGTGTTTACCGAAGACAAATACAAAACTCTCCCGGCTTACAAAGCTAACGCCGACATTGCCCACACCAGGTTTGATATGGCCACACTGCTCTGGGGTGGTGAATGGCAACTACCCACTAAGGCACAAATACAAGAACTTATCAATGGGTGCACATTCATACCAGAAAACGGAGGTTATAGAGCAACCAGCAAAAGTGATCCGACAAAATCCATACTTCTACCCTACACAGCCAATTGCGACCACCGCGGATGGGTTCGTGGATATAACAATTACGGCTGGGGTTGCTATTGGAGTTCAACCCCTGAAGCAAATAATAAGGCCGATTATTTCTACTTCAACGAGTATGACGTTATTTCCCTTAATGCAGGTTATGCCCCAACCGATCGTTTCGCAGGCATAAGTGTCCGTCCGGTGCAGGTCCCGCCATCCGAGTGACCCGATAGGTGACCCGATAGGGACAGTCCCCTTTGTGCCAAAAAAAATAAAAAGAGCGTGCGGTTTTTTCCGAACGCTCTTTTTTGGCACAAAGGGGACTGTCCCTATTGGGTCACTTTTGGGTCACCTGTTGGATTACTCGGTAATCATGTAGAGGTGGTTGCCATGGAAGTAGAGACCCTTCTCTGTGGGCATATTCTCCAGCTGCTTGCCACTCAGGTCATACCATGCATCATCTGATGCTTCCTCAACTGTAACCACATCAGCAACTGTTGTTGACTCTGCTTCATACAGGAATGTGGTCTTAGGCTGGAAATAGTCATTGGAATAACCTGAAGCATCAAGGGTATATGAATCGCTTCTTGTCTTGTATCCAGCATTTGATGTTACACAGTAGAAGGATACACTAACGCTTTGACCCTTTTCATACTCATAAATACCTACAACAAGGTTTCCACCATTATAAACATATGGCGTAGTGAAATGTATGGTCAGGAATTCATTTGTAGTCACGTCAAGCTCACCATCATAGACAACAGTTGCATCGTCACCACATACAAACCCGGACGAACTGCCTTCAATCTCCTTAAGGAGCACCTTGAAACGACCATCTCCGAATGTCCTGTTGCCCTTTACGTTCATATAGAATTTCATTCCATATATAGCCTGTCCATTCATAGCTTTGATATCGTTTGCATATAACATGAACTCGTTCTTCTGATACATATAAGCTTGCGACACATTAAGAGGCGTAGCATTCCTTAATGTCAGTTTATCACCATCGTTTACGGTAAGGCCGTATGCATTGTCTATTACAAACTCAATATCCTTCTGGCCGGTATAATTGCCCTTTCCTATTATAGAGAGCGTGTATATACCGGGCAGTATGCAACCATCGCTGTAAGAGAGGGTATAATCAGTACCCTGCACAAGCTTAGCCTTTGAAACCACATTGGTTATTGTAGGTACCGGATTGATTGCCGCACCTGTCTTGGGATAATCAGTGTCAATTCCTGTTATCTCAAATGCATCGATAGCATCGACATCCAGAGCCACAATCTTAAACTGTTTGGTTAGAGTACCGGTATAACTACCTATACCTGTTACAGTGACAGTGTATGTTCCTACATTAATGCAGCCTTCAGAATAGCTTAATTCATAGTTACCGCCTTCAACCAGCACTTTCTCACCTACAGTTACTACAGGTTTAGGCAACTGCTGCAAGCCGTTATATATAACATCTTCTATGGCAGCAATTGAGGCATCACTCTCCAGGCTGACTATACCATCAGTGTATGATCCTGATATTACTACATCTTCTTTGAAATCGGTCAGAACATGAACGCCATCCTTTTCACTTGCGTTACTGATCAAGCCTTCATTTACGGTATAACAATCAAAAATCTTTCCATCCGGGACATCATAATTAAGTGTAACCTCTGTACCGCTTGCATAATAGCTATCCGAACCCCAGGCGTATGCAGGTGTTTCAGGCAGGTTCAGAGTAACACCATCTGCAGCAGAAATCTTGACAACAACCTCTGCTCCGGCCAAATCTGTACCCTCCAGAGATCCCGTCTCACCTCTACCACCTGGCAGGCCAAGGCCGGCGGGATAGTAGTTTTTCTCAAATTTTACACCATACATAAGTGCATAAGAAGAACCGGCGATACTGCCAACTGAACTCTCTTGAGCTGTAACCTGACCGATATTGAAGTTGTTTGCCGTAGTAGTTGACGGGTATGCGCATCCTATGATACCTCCCACACTATTATCTCCTGATATCGTACCGGTATTGACATTGTATGTAGCAGATCCTCCACGCAAATCTCCAACAATACCTGCCACCTCACCTCCACCGGTAACAGTGGCTGTATTTATATTGTTTGTTATTAAGGAACCCGTACCGGTAGTTCCAACTATACCACCAACAAAGCCTCCTGTTATGGTAATAGTTCCGCTAACACTACAGTTGGATATAGTGCCCTTTCCACTGGCACTACCGGCTATTCCGCCAACCCACCTGTAACCGGTTATATTACAATTCACAACCTTAACATTCTGTATAGTAGCATCCTTGGTGCCGCCAAATAATCCCAGGAATGAATCATCAATCTCACTACTTCCCGTCTTATTGATGGTTATATTGCTTACAGAGTGATTGTCACCATCATAAGACCCTTTAAATACGTAGTTTGTATAACCGGAATGGTTTGTAGAAAGACCTATGCTGACATGATCCTGTGTGAGGGTGATATCACCAGTCTGCTTATAGAAACCGTCATTGCGTGCACCGCTGTTTACGATGCCTGCCAGAGCCTTAAGATCCTCCTCTGTTGAGATCAGGTAGGGATTCTCCGCACTGTTAGCACTCTCAGGATCCAGCAACGGGAAATCAACAATCTTAAAGGTTGCAACCTTGGTGTTCCAGTAGTTACCTCTACCGGTAATGGATACTGTTGCAGTGCCAAGGTTTACATTATCGCTATATTCTACAACGTAATCAGTATTCTCCACCAATTGCTCATCATTATAGGTAACGGTGAATGCCGGTGTGGCAGGTGAGTTGCTCCAACGCTGATCAGGAATAGCAGATACCACGGCATCATTGATGTCTATACGTGTAGCATCATACAGGAATGTGGTCGTTGCCTGGTAATTTTCTTTAGAACCTTTTGTAATTCCATCAAAATTATTACTACTTGTTTTTCTTATAGTATAGGCCGTACTTACACATTGGAAATAAATATTTGACGACGTACCACTTTCATACTCATATAAACCAATCAAAAGATTATCACCGTTATACTTATATGGAGTGGTAAAGTGTATGGTCAGGTATTCATTAGTCGTTACATCCAACTCTCCATCATAGACGATAGTGGCTCCTTCAGTACCACTAAAATCACTGATGTTATCATCACTGATTTCCTTAAGGAATATCCTGAAACGTGCATCTCCGAGCGATTTTGCACTCTTCTCCTTCATGTAATACTTGAGTCCATATATGGTCTTTCCGTTTATGTTACCCATCTTGGCCTTTGAAACTACATACTCGTTCTTTTGATAAGAGGCGGCTTCTCCACCAACAAAAGGCACGCGCCAAGAGTTATACCCTCCGGCATTTACAGTAAAACCGTATGCATCACATATCTCAAAGTCAATTTTCCTTTGACCGCTATAATTACCTTTTCCGGTAATAGTGAGAGTGTACGTGCCGGGCAGTGTGCAACCTTCACTATAAGACACGGTGTAGTCTGTATCAAGAACCAGAACAGCATTACCTGTAGCCTGGCATGTTACCTTACCGGGTACAGGATTAACAACGTTTCCTGTCTTGGGATAATCATCATCAAATCCTGTTATTTCAATGGCACCATCAGTGCTGATATTGAAGCCATATATCCTAAACTCTTTAGCCAACGTGCCAGTATAACGGCCAGAACCGGTTACAGTGACAGTGTGAACACCTGCATTTATGCAGTCATCAGAATAGCTTAATTCATAG
This sequence comes from uncultured Bacteroidales bacterium, assembly GCA_902763885.1. Classification (GTDB taxonomy): domain Bacteria; phylum Bacteroidota; class Bacteroidia; order Bacteroidales; family Bacteroidaceae; genus Colenecus. Next base: position 52,775 of record CACWTU010000012.1, read on the forward strand.
TTCTTGCTTTCTTCAAGAACTGTTTGACCTATTTTGACCACAGGCTTGGGATGTTGCTTCAAACCGTTAAAGGAAAGGTATGGAATACCGCTAATGGTGGCATTACCCTCTATATTGACAATCTCATCTGCGTATGCTCCGGATATAGCCACATCATCACTGAAGTCAGAAAGTACATGGACACCATCCCTTACGCCAGCCCTGCTCAAGTGACCGCTGCTTACGCTGTAGCTATCAAAAATCTTTTCTGAAGGAAGAGCATAATCCAATGTGATTTCTAAACCGTTTCTGTAATAGTTTTCTGAGTTCCATACGTATGCCGGGGTATCAGGCAGATTGAGGGTAACGCCCTCTGCTGCAGTAATTTTGGCAACAATCTCTGCACTGCCAATGATATCAGTGGCATCAGTAGTTTCCAAGGCACCGATTGCACCAGACAGCCCAAGGCCTGAAAGGTAGAAATTGTCTGTGAATTTATTATTAGAGATATCTGTCTGGCCTGCAATGCCGCCCATAGCTTCGGTTGCACCTGACACTTGACCGGCATTAACATTCTGTACCAAGGATGAACTGTTGTTATTTCCTATAATTCCGCCTATTAAAGAAGTTCCGGTAACAGATCCGGAATTTATGTTATTTGAAAGAGCGGAATTGTATTCACTTGTTCCTGCAATACCACCTGCGTAGTTATCTGCAGAGACTGTACCGCTGAAACTGCAACCAGATACGATGCTGCCACTAGATGCCACACCCACGACACCACCCACGCGCGTTTTTGCACTGAGATTACCGCTGACAGTACAGTTGGATATACTACTGTTGTTGGCAAAACCGGCAATACCGCCTAAATATGACTGAGTAGTCTCTTCAGAGATATTGAAACTGCAATTTACAACATTGACATTCTTTACGCTTGCGTTTCTTAACCTTCCAAATAATCCCTGGTTCCATTCCTTCTGTTCCAGTGCCTCCGTCTTGTCGATAGTCAAGTTACTTATGGAATAACCATCACCATCATAATCGCCACCAAATGCTATAGTTCCGTACATGTTATACAGACCGATGGCAATATGCTCTTTAGTCAATATGATATTTTCAGTCTGCTTGTAGAAACCTGTACTGCGTTTTCCGCTGTTGACAAGACCTGCCAGAGCCCTGAGATCCTCCTCGGTTGAGATCAAATAAGGATTCTCTGCACTGTTTGCACTCTCAGGATCCAGCAACGGGAAATCGGCAATAGTAAAGGTTGCGGCCTTGGTGCCTGTGTAATTACCCTTACCGGTAATGGTTACGGTTGCAGTACCCTTATTGACATTGTCAGTATATACTGCAGTGTAATCTGTGTTTTCTGCCAACTGCACTTGATCCATTGTTATGGTGAGTGCGGGCTTGATTGAATCATTACTCCAACGCTGCTCAGGAATGGCTGCAATCTGAGCCTCACTGATATCTGCAGCTTGTGCAAATAAATTAACGGAATTTTGAACTAAAAAAATCACCAATGCAATCTTAAGCAGATGCATTCTTGTCCTTAATGTTTGTCTCATAATTATAAATAAAGTAATATATTACAAATCCTTTCTAAGGGCTATTGCGCTAGGACTATTGATGTTACCTGGCATTTTGCGACGCAAAAATAGATAAAAATTTAATTAAAATAATGCAATCTGTTTAAATTTTTGAACATAGTAGGAACAACGCATAAGGGACGGTTCTGTTCGCGAACAGAACCGTCCCTTATGCGTTATTCCTACCGCGTTATTCCTCTGACTTGACGAGTCCTTTATCCAGACGGCGCTTCCAGAAAAGATAGATAATAAGGAAAGATACAGCTACTGCTCCTGCTATGATGTAGGCAATCCATGGAGCCAGGCTGAATCCCTCCGGAGCCATGAAAATGTAAGTAACTGTGACAACTGTCATGAACAGAGCCGGAATGAGAGTGAATATCACCTTTTTCTTGCGCAAGGTCAAATAGACTGTGATAGCCCACAGGGTGAACACGGCCAGTGTCTGGTTGGACCATGCAAAATAACGCCAGATGATATTGAATCCCTCCTTGTCACGCAGGCTGTAGAACAGTGCAAAGAAAGTGATTATGAACAACGGAATGCTTATGGCCAGACGGCTGCCTATGGATTTCTGCTTGATGCGGAAGAAATCAGCCACGATAAGACGGGCTGAGCGCAACGCCGTATCGCCCGATGATATTGGTGCTACCACAACGCCTATTACAGCAAGCAGACCGCCCATCTTGCCAAGCCAGGTCTTGGAGATGTCAAGTACTATTGCGGCAGCGCCCTGATCTGTTCCGTGCTCACCGAAATATGCGGTAGCGGCAGCAGCCCAAATCAGAGCCACGATACCCTCAGATATCATTGCACCATAGAAAACGATACGGCCCTTGTTCTCATTGGTCATGCATCGGGCCATAAGAGGTGACTGTGTAGCGTGGAATCCGCTAATGGCACCACAAGCTATGGATATGAACATCATGGGGAATATGGGGCTCTTGTCATATTTGGTACCGAATCCGTTCCATATCTCGGGCAGTTCCGGACGGTTAATGAACAGCGCCACCATAATGCCTAAAGCCATGAACAGAAGCGCTGCACCGAATATGGGATAGAACTTACCTATGATCTTGTCAATGGGAAAAAGTGTGGCAATGAGATAGTAGATGAAAATTATCACTATCCACATGTTCACGCCCATTGATTCAGGGGTAAGGCGAGCCAGGATATCAGCCGGCTGTGATACGAACACCGCACCCACCAGAACCAGCAGTACCATAGAGAAGATGATGAACACCTTCTGGATAGGACTGCCCAGGTATCGGCCTATCAGCTGCGGCAGACTTTCGCCTCCGTGACGCATGGATATCATTCCAGAGAGATAGTCATGCACGCTACCCGCAAAAATGGTTCCGAATACAATCCACAGATAAGATGCAGTACCGAACTTAGCACCCATGATGGCTCCGAATATCGGGCCCAGACCTGCTATGTTCAGGAACTGGATCATGTAGGCCTTCCATGTGGGCATAGCTATATAATCCACACCGTCGGCCATACTCTTGGCCGGCACATCACGATTGGGGTCTGCACCAAAAAGACGCTCAATGAATTTTCCGTAGAACACATAACCCAGAACCAGGGCTATCAAAGCTATCACGAACGTTACCATATTGTCTATAAAACTATAACCTTACTCTTAAGTGCCACAAAAATACATAATTAATGGCTATCTTGTTCATTTAATCATCGCCTTGCTGTTGCGACCGTCGATGCAGATTTCAAGCTCGCGGTCAAACCTTACGTGACGCAGGAACTCGGTCTCTTCAATTGCGGGCAGGCTGTCAAAAACAGAAAAATCCATAACGTCGCCCTTACCTCCGTAAGGATCAACGTTTATGTAGCCGGCGTTGAACGATGTAAGGTTCTGGAAGAAATGGGTGCCCTGGCTGGGATCCACGCGGAAATCCTCAAGGCTACACTCCACTATGACCTTTGCTTCGGATATATTGCTCCACTGCACCGGAACGCCTAATGACGGGATACTGGAACCCCATCGGCCGAATCCTATCAGCACATAGTTCTTACCCTCGGAACGCATGCGGGTGTTGATAGCGGTCAGCTCACGGGCCATATTTATGGTCTTCTGTGTATCAAAAGCCTCTTTCTTGAGGTAAATCACATCCTGGATACCCTTAATCCAACCGGTGCCCAGCGCGCTGTCCGATTTGAGCATGGCGCCATCGGTATCAATCTCATCCCAGTTCACGTCAACGTTGCGGCTGTCAACCGATATGGGGCGAATCTGGAGCACCTGGAACTTGGGTAGCTTGTTGGGATCACCGCCACGGTCCAGATCGGCCGCGAACTCAATCTCCACTCCGCATTTCATCTCCTTGGCTGCAATGTCAAGCAGATCCTGGACTATCTCGGCAAGCGGGAATGTCTTGTATTTGAGCATTTGCGCAAATGTGACGAACCGGGGCCCTTTGGGATAGGCCGAATCCACCATCCGCTGGTTCTCAAGGTCAAATGTGGATACCACGTACTTGAGGTTGCGGAATTTCTCGCAGTCGGCTATGTCAAGATGCTCCAGGTTTACGGCATCATCAATGGATGTCTTGAACTTTTCAGGATTGAGGTTGAGCGCGAACATCTGTTTCTGAGTCTCGGTCATGACCTGCTCTACGGTAGATGTCTGCAACACGTGCTTGGGGTATTTGGGCGAGAACCTGAGTACCAGGTCACCGTCAACCACCGCCTTGCCCAATCCGAACGCCACCTTAACGATACCGTCCTCGGCCTGCTCATGGCCAATGGGATAGAAGTTCACAGAGCGGGCCACACCTGAAAGCGTGGGGAAGAAATAGCCCTGGTCGCTGCTGCCGCAAATCTCCTGAAGTATGATGGCCATCTTCTCCTCCGATATCATGTTGGCCGTAGCGGAGATATAGCTACGTGACGAAGCATAGAATATGGATGCATAGACGCTCTTGATTGCCTTGGAGAGCAGGCGCAACTGCTGGTCCTCATTCTCCGTGCGGGGAATCATATAGGTGGAATAGACTCCGGCAAACGGCTGATAGTAAGAGTCCTCCAGTTTGGATGACGAGCGTACGGCAAGTGGCTTGCGTACCTTATGTATGAACACCTTTAGTGCATCAGTCAACTCCTGAGGCAGGGTCGATGCCACAAACTCCGACAGTATCTCAGAGTCGGATATATCGGAATTAATCACATACTGGAGGCCGTTGTCTATGATGAAACGGTCAAAATACTCGGTTGTGATGACAAGGGTGCGGGGTACGGTTATACGCACGTCCTCATACTTGTCATACATGTCATATTTGACCAGCACGTGGTTCAGGAATGCCAGTCCACGGGCCTTGCCGCCCATAGATCCGCTTCCCAAACGGGCAAACCGTATGGTGTCGTTGTAGGTTGCGGGGTTGAACTTGGCCACCACACCCACTCCCTGCATCATGCGGAAGTCATGTATCATGCTCAGGTTGAGGCGGCGTATCTCAGGCAGGTCGGAGTCATCACGTATGGTGAGCGGGCGCAATTGCTTGCCAAGTGAGAACAGACCGCGGGCAAACAGCCATCGGGATATATAGTTCTTGTCGCTCAGACGGCGGAAATCACTGTCCGATATCTCCTTGATAATCTTCTCGAATCCGTACAGGTCCTTGGCGCGCAGTATCTCATCGCCTGTCTGAGGGTCAGTGACCACAAAATCACCGAATCCGAACTCCCGGCCTATGTACTCAGACAGGTCATGGGTAAGTGTCTTGGAGGTCTTGACCACAAAGCCCACGCCAAGCTCCTGGGCCACCTTGCGCATGCTCTCCTGTGAAGACTGCAGCAGGATTGGCATGGTGGGGTTATCCTTGCGTATATGATGGCACAGGTCCAGACCTGCATCCAGTTTTTCCTTTTCAGGGGGATCGTTCCTGTGAATCACAAAACCTATATCCGAAATCACGCCCAGGATATTCTGCTTGTAACGCTCGTACAGTTCCACAGCATCATCATAGCAGCTGGCCATGAGAATCTTGGGACGTGAACGCTTACGCCGGGTCTGCTGCTTTTCATTAAGCGTGTCGCTGATGGCATCGCTGTTCTGGCGCAGCACCAGCCGGTAGAGAGCCGGCAGATAGCTGGAGTAGTAACGCACGGAGTCCTCAATCAGAAGTATGGCGCGAACGCCCTCCTCCAGTATGTCATGCTCCGCGTTCATGCGGTCCTCAAGCAGTTTGATGATGGCAATGATAAGGTCTGTGGAGTTGTTCCAGCAGAAAAACCAGTCTATGGCCGATGTGTCATGATCCTGGATGCGGCGGTAAATCTCACGTGAGAACGATGCCAGCAATACGATAGGCGTATCGGGCACGAGTTGTTTCATCTGGCATGAGAAATCAAACACACTCACCTCACCCACGTTGTACATGGTTATGACCAGGTCAAAACGCTCGCCGCCACGAACCTTTTCCAGAGCCTCAACAGTGGTCTCCACCCTGATGATTTCAGGCGGGTTGCTCAGGTTCAAGGCCGAGTAATCCTCGGCTATCTGAGCCTCGATATGACCATCCTCCTCAAGTGAGTAGCTGTCATAATTGTTGCATACCAGGAGGATACGGCGTATCCTGCGGGCCATCAGCTCGGCGTTATGTCTCTCTTTCTCTTCCATCATCATTAAATAATTTGGGCTGGCCCAGAATCTCTAAGCCAGCCCAAAAATAGTTATTAATAAGGATTATACCAAACCCTGCTCGCACATTGCGTTGGCTACTTTGATGAAGCCAGCGATGTTGGCGCCCTTAACGTAGTTGATGTAGCCGTCCTCCTCGGTACCGTACTTAACGCAGGCAGCGTGGATATCGCTCATGATGCGATGCAGCTTCTCGTCAACCTCCTCAGCTGTCCATTTGAGACGCATTGAGTTCTGTGACATCTCAAGACCTGATGTTGATACACCACCGGCGTTAGAAGCCTTACCAGGTGAATACAGCATCTTGTTCTTCTGGAACAGAGCGATAGCATCGGGAGTGGTAGGCATGTTAGCACCCTCAGTTACGCAGTAGCAACCGTTGGCAACCAGCTTCTCAGCATCCTTAAGCTCGATCTCGTTCTGAGTAGCGCAAGGCATAGCAATGTCGCACTTAACACCCCAAGGACGCTCGCCCTCAAAGTACTTGGCGTTAGGATACTGCTTTACATACTCCTTGATACGGCCACGGATAACGTTCTTCAGGTTCTTTACATAAGCGATCTTCTCCTCGGTCATGCCCTCGGGATCGTAGATGTAACCGTTTGAATCTGAGAAAGTAACAACCTTGGCACCCAGACGCATAGCCTTCTCGGCAGCATACTGTGCAACGTTACCTGAACCTGAGATAACAACTGTCTGGCCCTTGAAGCTCTTGCCGCGTGTAGCAAGCATGTCCTGAGCAAAGTAGCAAGCACCGTAACCGGTTGCCTCGGGACGAAGGAGGCTACCGCCCCAGCACTGACCCTTACCGGTGTAAGTACCGGTCCACTCGTTCTTGAGCTTCTTGTACTGACCGAACATGAAACCAACCTCACGGCCGCCTACACCTATATCACCAGCAGGTACGTCGGTATCAGGACCGATGTGACGATAAAGCTCGTTGATGAAACTCTGGCAGAAACGCATTACCTCAGCATCGGACTTGCCGCGCGGGCTGAAGTCTGAACCACCCTTGGCACCACCCATAGGCAGAGTGGTAAGGCTGTTCTTGAAAGTCTGCTCAAAAGCAAGGAACTTCATGATGCTCAGGTTAACGCTTGAGTGGAAACGAACGCCGCCTTTGTACGGGCCGATGGCGCTGTTCATCTGAACGCGGAAACCGCGGTTTACATGAATCTCACCTTTATCATCCATCCAGGGAACACGGAACATGATTACTCTCTCAGGCTCAACGATACGCTCCATGATCTTCTGATCCAGGAGGTAAGGGTTCTGAAGAATATAGGGAGCAACGCTCTCTACAACTTCCTTAACTGCCTGATGGAATTCCTTCTCACCGGGATTCTTGGCTATAAGCTCAGCCATGAATTTCTCAACGTAATTCTTTACCTGTTTGTCCATAATTTTGAAATATGTATTGTTTATACTAATTTTATTCAGATTATGTGATTTTGCTATTAAAAGCGTTTGCAAAGTTACTATTTGTCATCAAAATGAACAAATGATGTGCAAATTATTTCACAAAAATTATGCAAATTAGTCAATAAGATATGCATATACCCCAAAAACCTGCATTATTACGCCGTTTTGGGCATAAATATGCATCTTTTCCAGCCCGCAACATACAATTTGTCAGGGGCACAAAGGGGACGGTTCTTTTTGTGCCCCTATGAAGATAATCCAAGGTGCACAGAACTCTTGGAAGAGGGGCACAAAAAGAACCGTCCCCTTTGTGCCCCTGCTGCACGCTTTTTGTATCTTTGCACATCAAATGAAAAAAGGATGAAGATACTTGTAACGGGAGCAGCCGGATTCATCGGCTCAAAACTTGCGTACCGCCTTGCTGAGCGCGGTGATGAGGTAATTGGACTTGACAATATCAATGATTATTATGATGTTCGTCTCAAACTGGGCCGACTCACCCAATGCGGAATAATATCACATAGCGGCCGATACATAGACGGCTCCATAAGGCAAAGCACCAAGTTTGAAAACTACCGTTTCATAAAGATGGACCTGGCTGACCGCGGCCAGATGGCAGAGTTCTTTGAGCAGGAAAAGTTTGATGTGGTAGTCAATCTGGCAGCACAGGCCGGTGTGCGCTACTCCATCACCAATCCTTACGCATATCTGGACAGCAACCTGGTAGGTTTCATGAATGTACTGGAGTGCTGCCGCCACAATGACGTCAAGTATCTGGTCTATGCATCGTCATCATCGGTCTATGGAATGAATGACAAGGTTCCGTTCTCTGAGGATGACCGCGTGGATAATCCCGTAAGCCTCTACGCCGCTACAAAGAAGGCAAACGAGCTTATGGCTCATTCTTACAGCAAACTGTATGGGCTGCCCACCACCGGCCTGCGTTTCTTTACCGTATATGGCCCCTGGGGACGTCCCGATATGGCACCGATGCTGTTTGCCACAGCAATAAGCAAAGGTGAGCCCATCAAGGTGTTCAACAACGGCAACCTGAGCCGCGACTTCACCTATATAGATGATATAGTAGAGGGTACCATCCAGGTAATCGATCATCAGCCCAAAGCTGAAGAGTGTCCCAATAATGTTCCCTGGAAAGTATATAATATTGGTTGCTCCAACCCTGTACAGCTTATGGATTTCATAAACGAGATAGAGAGTGCGCTGGGCGTTGAAGCCAACAAGATATTCCTGCCCATGCAGCAGGGCGATGTTCTCAAGACCTATGCCGATACCTCAAAACTTGAGCGCGAGTGCGGCTACAAGCCCTCCACCACACTGCACGACGGCATCGGAAAATTCATCGATTGGTTTAAATCTGATCTGAATCCGCTAAAGTGACCCAAAAGGGACAGTCCCCTCTGTGCCGTTTTTTCAAAATGGCACAGAGGGGACTGTCCCTTTTGGGGTCATTCGCTCTTGATCACATCGGCGGGATTGGTGCGCATTATGGCGCGTATCTTGCTCCATACTGAGAGCGCCGCAATGAGCGCAATTGCCACCAGCGTAACAGGTGCAATCCAGACATACAGTCCTGCATGACCAAGCATAGCCAATGAAGCCAGAATGCCTATGGGGAATGCCACTGCCAGTATTATGCAGTACGGCTTGATGAACAGGGCCATTATGTTCCTGCCCTTTGCGCCGTTGATTTTGCGCAGAGCCACTTCCTTGCGGCGTACGTTGGTTTCGGCCGATATGGACGATGTCACGCTCAGTATCACCAGCAGTATGCACACCATTCCGCCTATCTGGAATCCCAATGCTGTAAAACGGTATTCATCGTCAGTATATTTGGGTATGGATGATATCCTGACATCCTCCATCGATGAGGGATTAACCTCTTTCCAGGCATCACGCAGAAGGGTCTCTGCCTCAGTCTTTGAAACACCTTCACGGAACCTTACAAAAAAGTTTGTATGATATTCCGATATGGGATGATACTGGAACAGCCCACCTACATCTCCAGCTGACTCATAAGGATCACCTAACATATAATGTTCATACACTCCGGTTATATGAATAGGGATGACAGTGTTGTAACTTACAGTTGATATGTTGCTTAAATCCACGCTATCCCTCATATACCTTTCGTATGTCCGCCGGTCTATCAGGTATCCGCTTGTAGGATGTGCAGGATCAAGCCATTCAATCGGGATATTGAAGAACCGGAAATAACGTATATCATAACCCTTTTCAAACAACCATTCCATTCTGCCTTGAACATTGAACTGACTTGCATGCGATCCGTTCCAGTCGTACTCAGAAGACACCATATCCTCAACCTGTGGCATCCTTCTGACCAAATTGCAGAATGCCTGCTGATTGTCAGTATATGAATCGCCTTCCTCGGTCTGAACAAAGAAAGTCCTGCGGGTTTCTGACCTGGAAAGCGGGTTATATGGTTTTGGTGCTGTAGATGCTATGTCAAGAACCGATGCCAATGCCATAACTGCAACCGATGTCTCTATGCCGATTATTATGTATTTCAGCACTTTCCGCTCACGCTGGTAGGCCACAATCCTGTTCCTCAGAACCTTGTTCTGCCCAAATACCGCTATCCGGCATACCACAACGCTTACTAACGCAATGCACACAGTGGTCAATGTATTCAGCCATATCAAATCCGCTAAATGGAAATAACGGTCTCCCATATAAACTGTCTGGTTGACCCATGAGCAGACAAGGATTGTGACATATTGGGCTATGGCGAATGAAAACAGCAGTATGATAATAACTTCGGCAACCAGCATAAACGCAAGGCTGCTCTGTCTGGCTCCCAGGCTATATTGGATGATATTGGACCGGTTACGCTGCTTGAGCACCATTACCAGATGCTTGAGGTAATTTGTTACAGCAATAAGGAGTACCAGAATGCTCAACATGCTAAGCAACACCTTTTCCATCCTGTCACCGGGATTCTCATGGAATCCTGCCAGTTGCAGAATCTTACTGTTTCCCTCGCCATCATCTACCAAGGTAAGGCTCAGCCTATTGTTTATTTCATTTACATCGGCTCCCTCCTTAAGCACGACATCAATATCGTAAAACGGAATACTTTGAACCTTCCAGTCCTGAGTGCTGAAAAAAACGTCATAACCACAACTGCGACGCCATTTGTCATCACGTACCACATTTACAATCTGATATTCTCTGCCTATCCGGTAGGTCTCAGTCTTGACAAGACATTGGCTTATATCCTTGTCATAACCCATGCGTTTAAGAAGTGACTCCGATACTACAATCTCATTCTCGTTCCGGGGCACTCTGTCACCATACAAGAGAGAGAGATTCCAGTATTTGAAATAATCGCCATCAACATAAACTCCTTTTACCGGCCCCATCCCATATACCTTGACCGAATCGGCAAAAGACAAATGGGCCGACATGCCACCGCCTACACTTACAGATTCTATTTCCGGCAAATCCAACAGAGTCTTGTAATCCAGGTATGGCAACTGTGAGCGATATATCCTATCCTGTTGCCCCACATGGTTTCCCGGTATTGTCATGCAAACAAACCGGCTCCGTTTGTGACCGGGCAGCCGGTTCTTAAAGAAATCATCATAGTTGATGCCATAGAACAGCATGGAGAACATTGCTGTACCTATAGCGAGGCAGCAAACACTGAGCAGACTGTAAATCCAGTTCCTGCAGATACTCCTCCAAGCGGTCTTAATGTAATGCAAAAACATAAAGGTCTTTTTTCAATTTTGACGCAAAGTGACGCAAAGGGGTACGCAAAGGGGTCGTTTAACAATGCGTCAGTTTTTACTCCGGGAGTTCCTTTACGATGCTGCCGTCAAACAGGTTGATTATGCGGTTGGCGTACGATGCATCGTGACGGCTGTGTGTTACCATTACGATGGTAGTGCCCTGCTGGTTGAGTTCCTTAAGGAGGTTCATCACCTCTTGGCCGTTCACTGAATCCAGGTTACCGGTGGGCTCATCGGCCAGGATCAGTTTGGGGCCTGCAATCACGGCACGGGCTATTGCCACACGCTGCTGCTGACCACCGCTCAGCTGGTTGGGGAAATGCTTCTCGCGGTGAGATATGTTCATGCGCTCCATAACCTCCTCAGCACGGCGGCGACGCTCCTTGGCGGGTACGCCCATGTAGAGCAGCGGCAGCTCTATGTTCTCACGCACGTTAAGCTCATCAATAAGGTTAAAGCTCTGGAAAACGAATCCTATCACGCCCTTACGCAGGTCTGTACGATGGTTCTCATCAAGAGTGGCCACCTCTGTGCCCTGGAGTTTGTAACTGCCCTTGGTAGGATTATCAAGCAAGCCAAGGATATTCAGGAGAGTTGATTTACCGCAGCCTGAAGGGCCCATAATTGCCACAAACTCGCCATCGGCCACATTGAACGACACATCATTGAGTGCCCAAGTCTCAATCTCCTCAGTACGGAAGATTTTCTGCAGGTTGTTTACTTCAATCATCATAATTGTATGTTTTACTATTGAGTTTATAAATCCGTTTTGTTTTATACCGGTTCAAAGTTATTCAGTGAACGCCGCTGTTTCCAAGAAAAAAGTTCAAAATCATACTTTTTCAGCCAAAAGTGTCCAATTTTTAGACACTATTCAAGCACCACCTCATCAGCATCGGCAATGCGGTCATAGCCGGTGGTTATTATTACGTCACCAGGCTCAAGGCCTTCAAGCACCTCATACTGACGGGGATTCTGACGACCGATGCTTACAGGCACGCGTATAGCCCTGTTGCCCTGCGCATTCAGGCGGAACACCCACTGGCCGTGAGTATAGTTGTAGAAATTTCCTTTAGGTACCATCACTGACTGTGCCTGGCCGCCCAGCTCTATGCGGGCCTGATAGCTCTTGCCTATGCGGGCATTGTCAGGTATGGAATCCGTGAACACCAGATAGAGTTCAAATGAACCGTTCTTGATTTCAGGCACGGTACCGCTCACTACCATAGGATAGGTCTTCTTTTCATAGGTGATGGTAGCCGGACAGCCCACCTCTATCTTATCTATATAATATTCATTGATACTAAGTTTCATACGGAAGGCATCCATACGCTTGACATCGCCTATGGCACTGCCCGCACCCACTTTAAGGCCCGGTTCAAGCGATAATCCGCTCAGTTGGCCATCGGTCGGGGCAGTTACAACCAGGTCCTTAAGGCGGGCCTCGCTGCGTGCCAGCTGCCGGCGCGCATCCTCCAGTTCATCCTGCATAGCCTCACGTTTGATTACATTGAGTACAGAGTCCTGACGGCGGCTCTCAATCTCCAGTTGCGTGCTCTTGAGTTTATACCGGTATTCATCATCGGCCACCTCAAGCTGTGCCTTGCTCTTGAACCCCATCTTATACTCCTCCTGGTCAAGGGCATGCTGTTTCTCAAGACGCCCCAGTTCATACTGAGTCTGCATGATAGAGCGCTGCAGGGATATGTCACGCTGCTGCATCTCAATAATCTGGGTGCGGAAACTGCGGTCCTGCTTGCGCCACTGGTTGCGGGCATCCTGTATGGTACGCTCCAGATCCGGATCACTAAGTATCAGGATAGTATCACCCTTGTGAAGCATTGCACCATCCTGAGCCACAATACGCTCCACAAAACCGCCCTCACGTGTATAAATCTTGAGAGTCTGGATAGGCTGCAGAGTACCCTCAGAGTTGACGTACTCTGAGAACTCACCTACTGTAACCGTACCTGTCTGTACGCTCTCAGCACTGATCCTTATTACACGCGGACCTGTTGAAACCTTGATGAGCAGAACTATCAGCGCCAGTCCGAGCAGGCCTGCAACTATATGTATGCGGTATTTTACATACCATTTCTTAGGAGGTAACTTAACGTCCATATTCAACTTGATATTCTAAAAGTGAGTTATTCTGAAAATCATATCCCGTCATACTGCGTATGGTGTAATAGAGCTGCCACCATGTACTCAGGGCCGATACATACCCGCGGTATGCCGAGTCCTTTGAAGTAATGGCGGAGTTAAGGTCAAGTATGGTGGAGCGGCCTGTCATATAGAGCTGGCGCGCCACCTCATAGCGGTGCTGGGCCGTGAGCATTGTGCGGTGAGCAATGTCAACGCGGCGCTGCTGCAGGTTAAACTGACTCACGGCACGTGATATCTGACGGTCAAACGAGAGCTGCTGCTGTTCCAGACGCATATTGGTGAGCTCCAGATTGTTCTTGGCTACACGCACACGGCCTCTGCCCTGCCCCCAATCAAGAATAGGAATGCTCAACGTAAGGCTGATGGACTGCTCGTCATTGAGATGCCTCATGCTCTCGTTGAACTCATCGGCTGTCTGCGCAAGTCCAAGCCTGATATAGACCGATGCCCTCAGGCCCGTCTGTGCCTTGGCATACGCCAATGAGCTCTCGCTGTTAAGGCGGCTCAACTGCATGCTCTCCATATCGGGGTTGTTCTGGTATGCAAGCTCCAAGGCCTGGCTCAGATCAACCTGAAACTCCGGAATACTGTCTGACGTGACCACTTCAATACGTGCATCTGACGGCAGGTTCAGATAGTTACGAAGCTGATCGGCAGCCTCATCAAATGACATCTGGGTGGTTATGATGCTGGTCTCCTCATTCAGCTTGTTCAGTTCCAGCTGCAGGAGTTCATTCTCCGTTATGGTACCTATATTATATCGGCCCAGGCCAAAAGCGTACATGGTATCGGCCGCCGCAAGGTTTATCGTGGCAATCTCCAGTTCCGTCTGGGCCGATGCCAGGTTGAAGAAATAGTTCACGGCATTGGCTGCCACAAGCTCCATAGTCTCAGCATACTGCTTACGGGCCATCTTATAGTATAACGGCTCTGTCTTGCGTTCCCATTTCATGCTGTTGTAGCCTGAAAGGTCCTGGCTGAAACTGAGTTGCAGCGGCTGGGTATAATAGCTCTTGGTATGCTCATCGCCCAGCATATCAAGACGGCTCACGGAGCCTGAAAGCGACAGTGTTCCGCCGGTAAACCATATACTCTGGCTCAGATTGACTGAGAGATTGGTACTGAGGCTGTTGCTACGGGCATACTGCTCACTGCCATCACCCAGTATCACGCTACGCGTGCTACGGTTAAGTGAAGGGCTTGAAGAGAGTGACAATGAAGGCAGCATGCTGGCCTTGTAACTGCGATAGCTCCAATAGGCCGATTCAAACGTGTTACGTGCCTGCACCGCATTGGGCGATGACTCCTGCGCCATACGTATCACCTCGTGCAGGGTGAGCGTCACCACCTCATCCTGGGCTGCCCAAGCCGGAGAGGCCAGCATGCACCATGCTGTCAGTGCGATATACTTGTTAAATCCTTTCATCTCGGTAACAATTAATAATACGGTCTCGTTTTAAAACACAGGCCAAAATTATCCGCCGTTACACCCATACTCCAAGGGAAAAATACAAAATCGCACTTTTATGCCCAAAATTGTCAAATTTTTGGACACTCACCCATCAAAACGCGAAAGAATGTCTTTTGCTGCAGCGGCAATGAACTAATTGTATTACATTTGAAACCGTTATGAAACAGGCCAAGGTTTTAGTTATAGATGATAATACCGCCGTGCTAAGCACGTTGCGGATAGTGTTAAAGAGTTGCTTCAGCACTGTGGTTGCCGTGGCTGACCCCAAACTCATTCCTGCTCTGATAAGCCAGGGTGATGTTGATGCCGTTCTGCTGGACATGAACTTTGGCAGTGACCGCCTGGACGGCCAGGATGGCCTGTTCTGGCTGGACCGCATCATGAACCGTAGCGGACTTGACAATCCGCCTGCAGTGGTTATGATTACCGCATTCGGCGATATCAGCCTGGCAGTGCAGTCACTCAAGAAAGGGGCATCGGACTTTATTCAGAAACCCTGGGATAACAATGACCTTGTAACCAAACTATCCGAGGCTATTGATAAGAGGGACGCCCGCGCACGTGAGGCACAGGATGCTACAGCCGATGCTGCAAGCGATGAAACGGAAGTCACCTCTACTCTGGAAGAGATGGAGAAACAGGCTATCAGGAAGATGCTGGAACAGTCAGACAGAAACCTCTCCGTGGCAGCCGACAAGCTTGGCGTAAGCCGCCAGACACTCTATAACAAGATGAAACGTTATGGCATTGACTAGCCGTCATTTCACTTGGAATGTGGTCATTACGGCGCTGCTTGTAATGACTATGCCGGCCGCATCGGTCATGCTCGCCATGAGTGTGGACAGGGTGCAGGCATCGGGTTCCAAGGGTATGCTGCTTTCATTAGGCGCAATAGTGGCTGCTGTGATAGCAGTATTTGCGTTGTTCAGACTCATTAGGATTATACGTTATCCAGTCAACCAGACAGAGCTTATGGCCCGTGCCGTGGTGAACAAGGATTTCATGCTCCATATTCCCAAGACCGATGACCCCATGCTGGGGCGGGCATCGCAGGATATGAACCGTATCCTTGAGACTTACCGCAAGGACCAGAATGAACTTGAAACCCGCAAGAACTACTATGACCGCATACTGCGAGTGATGACCCATGAGCTGCGCAACACCGTCACACCCATTGTATCACTCACTGACTGGATGCTCCAGTATCCGGATGCGCAGTCAGAACAGGAGCGCCAGGAGGCCATAGAGATAATAAACACTCAGGCGCATAACGTGTGCAGTTTCCTGGAATCATACCGCCAGCTTACGGTTCTGACCCAGCCCTCCATGTCCGATTTACCCGCAACCACCCTGTTCCGTAATATCCAGGCTCTCATCAAGGCGGAGAAGGGTGCTGACCGCGTGCGCTTTGAAACGGCGGGCGATGTAATACTGCATGTTGATTCCAGCCTGATATCCCTGGCTCTCATGAATATAATAAGGAATGCCATCCAGGCTACCGATGAGGTTGAGGATGGCCAGGTTACCGTACTGGCATCAATGCCGGGCGGCAAGCCTCTCATAACCGTGACCAACAACGGTCCGGAGATTCCGCAAGCAATAATAGAGCAGATATTCATGCCATTCTACTCAACCAAGAAGAAACAGAGCGGCAGCGGCATCGGGCTTGCCCTCTCACGCCAGATCATGCAGTTGCATGAGGGCACGCTCACCTGCTCATCACATTACCCATACACCACCTTCACCTTCCAGTTCAAATGACCCAAAGTGACCCAAAGGGGACAGTCCCCTTTGTGCCGTTTTTGTGTCCAAAAATTTGACACTTTTGGGCAAAAATGAACGTTTTCATCTTTTTTGTTTGGAGCATGCCGCTACAGGAGGATAATTTTGGAGCGTAAAACAAAACAAACAAGAAACAACCTCCAAAAGTCCTTAAAATGATACTTCATTATCTGAAAATGGCATTCCGCAGTCTGGGTAAGTACCGGATGCAGAATATAATCTCAATAGTAAGCCTTGCTGTTGCGCTGTTCTGTTTCAGCCTCAACATGTATATAAGCCGATTCATGATACAGATAGACAACTGGCTTGATGACCGGGTTGTCTTCATGACAGACGTAAATGGCGGCAGTTCTGTGAACTTTGACCTGGCAAAGGAGATTACCGCCCAAAGGCCGGAGATAGAGGCTCTGGTGCGTTTCAATCCATATGTCCGTTCTTCATGGAAAAAGGCCGACGATAAATCAAGCATAGCGAATACAGATTATTTTATCCATACTGATACTACTTTGCTTGATGTACTCGGGCTTAAGCTGATAGCAGGTAACTGGAAATCCGTGTGCAACACAAATGCCAAGCATTGTCTGGCGTTGTCTGAGTCTTTTGCCAGGAAACAATACGGATCGGCCGATGCCGCAGTGGGCCAGGAGATTCTTATTGAAGAACTTGGAGTTGTTACCGTACAGGCTGTAGTTCAAGACCTGCCGTTTGCAAATTCCATAATGAATTTTGAATATGCGGCAGGCTGGATGTTCAGTAAGGATGAAGAGTTCCTGAGCGGACGACGTCTTGGTTATGCTTGGGTGAAATTAAAGGAAGGCATTGATTCTGAAACCTTCTGTAATACCCCTTATTCCGTATGGCTTGATGATGAGAGAGCAATATCAAGTGACAGTTATTGGAATCTTAAGGACAAGGATATCAATATCGGTGGCGGAATCAAATTCACCACAAGGTCACCAGGAAAGACAGGAAAGAGTGACATGGGCTTTTGGAAATTCTATTTATCCTTATTGTTGGTTTCTCTGCCCGGCATACTTATACTGATAGTGGCATTGTTCAACTATTTCCATCTGCTTGTAAACAGCATACTGTCCAACAGGAGAGAATATGCGTTAAGACGTGTACACGGCGCACGTACAGCCGATATGTGGCAGATGGTAAGCACGCAGATAGTCATTGTAACCATCCTGACAGGTATCTTGAGTCTTTTTATAGCCCGATATGTCACTCCAATGATAAGGGTTGCCGATTCACAAGGCCCCGGAGTGACGCAGTTCTTTATGGATACCAATGTCATCATTAAACATACATTGGAATACATTGTTTTGCTTGTTGCCGCGGGCTTGCTGATAGCCTGGATAGCCATATCACGGGTAAGGCATGCAGATATGAGCGATTCTCTGAAACGCCGATACGGTGGACGCAACTTCATGTTAGGGGTCCAGCTTACTGTGGCCCAACTGATGATAACCATCTTGGTGGCCATGTTCCTCAAGATGAGATCCAATCTGACAGAACCCTATTCGTGGCTCAGCAAAGAGGATAAGACCTGCATAATTACTGACAGGAAGTATTTTGGCAGCAGGGATGATATGGAGCAGGAAATCTCATACCTGAAATCACTGCCGTATATCACTCATGCCGTATGCATGTTTAATGAACATCTCTACGGCAGCCCGTTGGCAGAGACAGAATTCAATACCTCCTCCGGTTATTCTGATGAAACAAATTGTTACAGGGTATTCATTGATTCTGAGATGACTGATATGCTCGGTGTCAAAATAAGGGAAGGACGCATGCCTGCAAAGTCAACTGAGATAATGGTTGATGACCTGTTCACTGAAAGATTCAGACTGGACATTGGTGATACGTTGAAAGTCAAGGATTTCCTGAGAAATTACCCTGATGCCGGTTATGTTTATTCAGGTGATGAAACTGGCTGGATATCTCTAGAAATAGTAGGCCATATTGACAATCTGCTTGATAAAGCAACATTAAACGGCTCTCCGGGCGTTCACAAACCGGCTATATACTACAACTGGAAAAACCTGAGCGGATTCGTGGTTATAAGATGCCTGCCCGGTCATCAGAAGGAGGCAAAGGAGGCTATCGTCAAATATCATAACCCCGGTTCAGAATATGAAGATTTTAACGGAACAATGTCCATCTATGACTATATGGACCAGTGCAACTCCGTATGGAACAGCATAGGATTCATAGCATGGACAGTAGCGATAATAGCTTTCATCATCACATTGTTAGGGGTTTATTCAGCCATATCCATTGATACTTCACGCCGCCGTAAGGAGATGGCTGTCCGCAAGATAAACGGTGCCAAGACCAGCCAGATAACCATGCAGTTTGCAAACCTCTATGTAAAACTGTTCATTGTCTCAACCGTGGTATCCATACCGCTCAGCGCCTTTATCATCAAACAGGCAATACTTAGCGGCCAGCCGCTTGAGAAAGGCGCAGGCTACCCCATCCTGTTCTACCTGTTCATCCTGGCTGTGATGGTGGTGTTTGTATCCCTTACCATCGGCTTCAAGATATACGGCATAGCCCGCGAGAACCCCGCCGATGTAATCAAGAGCGAGTGATTGCAATGCACTCCATCTCCACCAGCCATCCCGGTCGGCAGACGGGAGCCTGCACTATTATACGGGGGCAGTCAGGGAAACGTTTGTCAAAAATATTCTTGACAACAGCATAATCAGCCACATCACGCAGATAGATTATCATGGAGCCCACATCGCCAAAACCGCATCCGGCCTCAGCAAGCAGCACCTCCACGTTCTCTATCATGCGCTCAGTCTGGCGTACTATATCCCCCTCATGGAGTATCTTGCCCTTATTATCTATGCTGGCTGTGCCTGAAATATATACGTGCTTGCGGTCTGGGTACTCCACTGCAGTACCGCGCTCAAACCTTACGCCATACTCTGACGTACGGTTAAGATGGCTGGTACCGTACAGGTATCTTGACTTGACCCCCTGCCCTGAGACCGCTACGGCATCAAGCATCACCTTGTTGTCATGGCTTTCAGTACGTCCTTCTATGCCGGTGCTGGCTATGAAATGCGTGTCAGATGTAAGTCCATGACGGTCAAAAACCGCATTCCGGCCATCAACCACACCCTTGTAATTTACATCTATGTTCTGCACAAAGAGCCAGGTACGCATACAGTCCGATTCAAGAGTCAGCCCATTGGCAGCGAGACCGGCACTGAGTTCATCAAGCAGCGCTACAGTCTGATTATATGAGCCATCCTTATCTGACAAACCACCTGCAAACCAATACTCGTCAATGCCTCTCTCAGTTACCTTCCACCTCTTATCGTCTATGCGACGGAGTTTTGCCGCCTGCCTGCACCACACCATTGCAGCAATCTTTGTACCGTTTAACGGAGCCTGCCCTATGATTGAAACCGGGCAATCCGCATCAAGGCGTTTACGCAGCATCGCCTCCTGATTGGCGGGATCACTTAAAAAGAAACGTATAAACACCGGAGTACACTCAGCCTCAACCACTTTCTTAAGATTTTCAAGAAGTACATCAATCTGAGAACTTACCGGCATAAAAGTATCAGCCAATAACAGCACGGAAAATGATTCAGCCTGGCACTTGCTGCCATCAGTGAACCATTTAGCGGTCTGGATAAGAATGTCCTTTCCGGAATATGATGAGTATTGCATCTGGTTTCTAAAATGTTGCGCGAATATAGTGTTTTTTATCATTATTTAAAAATACTCACTAATAACTATCAGTTTCACTTGACAAAAAAAAACGCTTTTCATACATTTGCAATTTGGAACAAACCGGTCTTTTCTGCGACACCCCGCAATTTAGGGAGCAAGAGATGAAAAGACCACATAAAATACTCAATATGAATAAAATAAAAAATAACATAAATAATGAACTTCAGATGGAACTATGTGCCCCCCACCCCAGAGATGACAGAGGCAGCCAATGAGTTATCAAAGGCTGTCGGGATAAGTCCCATACTCTGCAGGCTTCTGATTGAGAGAGGCATAACGAACAAGACCGAAGTACAGAAATTTTTCAACCCGCAACTGAACGAACTGCTTGACCCTTGGCTCATGGATGACATGGACAAGGCGGTAGCACGTATCAACAGCGCCATAGAGCGTGGCGAGCGCATTCTGGTTTACGGTGATTATGACGTTGACGGCACCACAGCCGTAGCGTTGGTCTATAACTTCCTTAAAAGGGATTATGACAACCTTGACTACTACATTCCTGACCGCTACAATGAGGGTTACGGAGTGTCAGAGCAGGGTGTGGATTACGCCTATGAGACAGGCGTAAAGCTGGTTATTGTGCTTGACTGCGGCATCAAGGCTATTCAGGAGATAGCATACGCCAAGGAGAAAGGCATTGACTTCATTGTATGTGACCACCATGTACCTGATGATGAACTTCCCCCTGCAGTAGCCATCCTGAACGCCAAGCGCTTTGACTCCACATATCCTTTCAAACACCTCTCAGGTTGCGGTGTAGGATTCAAGCTGATGCAGGCATACGCACTTGACAACGGCATACCGTTCAGCGAACTGCTGCCCAGTCTGGACCTGGTGGCAGTGAGCACCGCATCAGACATAGTGCCCATCATGGGTGAGAACCGTGTGCTTACGCACTATGGCCTGGAACAGCTCAACAGCAACCCCAGCACTGGTCTGAAAGCAATCATTCAGGTTTGCAAACTGTCAGACAAGAACCTGACCATAAACGATATCGTATTCAAGATTGGGCCGCGCCTGAATGCCGCCGGACGTATGAGCAGCGGTAAGAAAGCCGTTGACCTGATGGTTGAGAAAGACTTTAACCGCGCCCTTGAACTGGCTGAGAACATAGACAAGGAGAATGATGACCGCAAGAAGGATGACAAGGAGATGACTGAGGAGGCCAATGAGATTGTCACCAACCTTGAGGACGGCGAGAACCGCCATGCAATAGTTCTCTATAATGAAAACTGGAAACGCGGTGTGATAGGCATTGTGGCATCACGTCTTACCGAGGTGTTCTACAAGCCCGCCGTGGTGCTTACCAAGACCGGAAATCTGGCCACAGGTTCTGCACGCTCCGTATCGGGATTTGATGTTTACAAAGCTATTGAAAGCTGCAAGGATCTGCTTGAGAATTTTGGCGGACACACGTATGCTGCCGGCCTCTCACTTAAGGTAGAGAATGTTGAGGAATTCAAGCGTCGTTTTGAGGAGTACGTATCAAATCATATTGAGCCCGACCAGATTGAGGCATCGATAGATATTGACGCTGACCTGGACTTCAAGGATATAACACCCAAGTTCTTCCGTGACCTCAAGAAATTCCAGCCGTTCGGCCCTGACAACAGCAAGCCGGTGTTCCGCACTCACAATGTCTATGACTACGGCACCAGCAAGGTGGTGGGCCGCGGGCATGAACACATCAAGCTGGAACTGATAGACAGCAAGAGCGGCCATCCTCTAAACGGAATTGCATTCGGGCAGAGTTCATACGTAAGCTATATCAAGACCAAGAAGTCTTTTGATATATGCTACACCATTGAGGAGAACAACTTCAAGCAGGGTGACATTCTGCTCCAGATTGAGAGCATCAAGCCAAATTCACCTGAACAAAAAGCCTGACAAGCCCATCTATGAGCTACCTGGAGATACTTAAAAAGTACTGGGGCTACGATAGTTTCCGGGGCATCCAGGAGCAGATCATAGAGAGCATAGGCAGTGGCCGTGACACTCTTGGGCTCATGCCCACGGGAGGTGGCAAGAGCATCACATTCCAGGTGCCGGCATTGGCGATGGAGGGTGTCTGTCTAGTCATCACGCCCTTGATTGCGCTCATGAAAGACCAGGTGCGCATACTGCGCGAGCACGGCATCAAGGCTGCCGCCATACATACCGGCATGAAACGTGAGGAGATAATCACGGTTATGGAGAACTGCATATTCGGCGGTTACAAGTTCCTGTACGTATCACCCGAGCGCCTCTCATCAGAACTCTTCAGGACAAAACTAAGGCATCTCAAGATATGCCTGCTTACGGTAGATGAATCACACTGCATATCACAGTGGGGTTATGATTTCCGCCCCTCTTATCTCAACATAGCCGATATCCGCAAGGAATTGCCCGGCGTCCCGGTCCTGGCACTCACGGCCACCGCCACCCCACAGGTAACCGATGACATTCAGGACAAACTGGGTTTCACAGAGAAGAACGTGATACGCATGAGCTTCTACAGGGAGAACCTCTCTTACGTGGTACGCAAGACGGAAAACAAGCTGATGGAACTCAAGCACATACTGGAACGCGTACCTGGCTCCGGAATTGTCTATGTGCGAAACCGTGCCGCGACCAAGGAGACGGCCGATTTCCTGAACGCAGAGGGCATACCTGCCACATTCTATCACGCCGGCCTGGACCAGGTGGTCAAGGACGAGCGCCAGAAA
>CACWTU010000013.1 GCA_902763885.1 uncultured Bacteroidales bacterium
CAAGACGCTGTCTGAGACTTACTCATACAAGACGGACTCATCGGGTTACTTCGGGTTTGACATAGGAGCTGACTTCTATGACAAGGCACGCTTCTCCATTAGCGCACAGCCCAAGAGGAAACGGCTGATTGGACCTGATGCACGCATAGTGTTTGACCGTTCCATGTCGCCCGCCATACGTGCATTCCAGCCGCAGGAGCTGGTGTTCACGGGACTGATATCGGCTCCCGGAAAAAAGAAAAAGAAGAAAGATGACACAACTCAAGAGGATGACCCGGAGATGCTGATAAGTAAGGACAAGGGTATCGTGCTGCCGGAGGTTGAGATTGATGAGGAGCGCATGTACATAGATTACTTCACGTTCACAGCTTATGACGTGGTAAAGGATGTTGAGGTGGAGCTGGACAAGGGGGACTACTCCACTGACCTTTATGGCTATCTTATGGACAAGGGGTATAATGTTTTTGTGGAAACCAAACCATCAGAAGAAGGGGAAGTGCTCGTGGAATTATTAATAAACGGATTTTGGCCTTTCTTCTATGTCCATGATGCCAATAGGTACAAGTACTCTGGCGTGTTTGAAGACGATCCTCTTGCAAGACTTGCAATAGACTCAAAGGACATAAAGAGTATCCTGATATATGACCGTCCCATGTATGTGATGGATATACTTTTGCAATGTCCGCTGTTTATGGATAGCCCCAAATATCAGGATTTTATAGAGGGTCTTTTAGCGTCTGGCGGAGGATCGGCTTATACTGAGGCTATGCTTGAGCGCAAGATTCTGATTGATATTCAGATAAAGGAACCTTACGAGCTCAGTAGCAGAAAAGAAATTTTCAATATAAACAAGCGTTTAACCACCGTTGACGGTTACTCCCGTCCATATGCGTTCTACTCACCGGAGTATCCCAATGGTCCCATACCGGGTGATGTGGATTACCGCCGCACCCTCTATTGGAATCCCAATGTGGTGACAGACTCAACCGGCACTGCCCAAGTGGAGTTCTACAACAACAGCTATAGCACCAGGTTCAACATCAGCGGAGCCGGAATCACCGCCTCCGGCATCCCCTACGTCCTCAACCAAAACTGGTGACCCAAAAGTGGCCCAAAAGAGTCCCTTTTGGGCACTTTGTGACATTTTTTTGAATTTTTAGATTTACTTTTGGAGAGTTTTTGCAGCCTATATATAGAAGGTTAAGAATGACAAGGCAAGAATTTGACACATTCACGGTAAGGGTCAGGAACAAACTCCTGGCGCTGGCATGGCGTTACAAGGCCAGCGGCGGCATGGATGATGAGCCTGAGGACATTGTCCAGGAGACCTTCCTTACACTGTGGCGCCTTATCTCTGAAGGTTATCCCGTAAGAGATCCGGAGGCTATTGCCGTCAAAATAGCCAAGAACCTTGCTGCTGCAAATATACGCCGCCAAAAGACTGATACAATATCAGTTATGGAAATCGACATTGAAGGTGGCGCATCGGCGACAGAGCTTATAGATGAGCAGGATTGCCAGACAATCCGCCAGGATCTCTACAACTCACTAACCCCTACCCAGGTTCATTACCTGAAACTGAGAAATGAACTGGGCCTCTCACTTGATGACATAGCCAAGATGACCGGGAAGCCCAAAACAAGTATTAAAACAACCATCTCCAATGCCAGAAAGCAATTACTGGAGCAAATAAAGAAAACCATATGATAAAGGACAGGAAACAGAGACAGAAACTCATAGCCAGATACCTGGAGGCCGATACCACCGTCCAGGAAGAGATTATGCTGGCTGAATACTACCGGACGCATAAAGCTGAGGCCGATGAGGCAGACATAGCCCGCCTTATCCTGCTGGATTATCCCAAAGCTGAAGTTTTATCGGACCCCGAACGTAAAAGAGACATACGTCAGATAAGCCTGGCTATCACAACGATAGCCGCCAGCATAGCCTTGATGGTTATGTTCTTTATGCCACGTACAGAAGGTGAATTTACGCCTATGGAGGTGGTTGAGAGTATGAATTTACTGATGGAAATGGATGACCAGAACGTTGAATCTATTGTTGCAGAACCTAAGGGTACAAAGGTTATTCTGACAGCAAAGATGAAGGACGGAAGCTCAAGCACCTTCATCATGGTTCGCGACCGGAAGGACGGTTCCACCAGGATAGTTGCACAAAACGATTAAATACACAGAATCATGCTTACAATATTTCTTTCAGTGCTTTTGGCTGCAGCTCCAAATACTGTAGGAACAACAGCAGCTCGAGCCGATACTGTAAAAAATATCTCAGCAGGCGGAAATGTCAATACAGACGTTGCTGCTACAAATAATCCGGCTGAAACTGATTTTATCTTCTATGTCGATGAAGTTAGAGTGGATAAGGAGACAGCAAAAAAAATCAAACTGATTGACATTAAGACCATAACTACCGTCAGGGATCAGGCTGCCATTGACCTATACGGTCCGGATGCTATAAACGGTGTTGTTGACATCAAGACAAAAAACTGGAACAAGGAGAATAAACAGCCGGTAATATCCAACAGCAGCAAGAAGAGTCTTGAATATGTCGATTTAGGTTTATCAGTCAATTGGGCCACCTGCAATATAGGCGCAGAGAGACCTGAGGAATATGGTGACTACTATTCATGGGGAGAGATTGAACCCAAAAGAAGTTACGCTTGGGATAATTATATCCATAGCAACGGTTCCAATAAAAAACTGACTAAATACTGCAGTGACAGCAGTTATGGCGATAAAGGTTTTACTGATAACAAAACCTCTCTTGACCCGGAGGATGACGTTGCTCACATCAAGTTGGGGAAAGGCTGGAGGATACCAACCAGAGAGGAGTTTGAAGAACTTATGCAGAACTGCACATGGACATGGAACACTCTGAATGGCGTAAACGGCTATCTGGTTACAAGTAACAAATCCGGATATACAGACCGCTCCATATTCCTTCCGGCTTCCGGGTTGCGTAGTCTGTCAAATCTGTTTTTTGCGGGTCAGTATGGGTTCTACTGGTCCACTACCACAAGCAATAATTTTCCAGACAGCGCAGTCAGCCTCTACATTTTTTACGGCCAACTAAGCTTAATAGAAAGTTCAGCCTACTGCCAAGGCCAATGCATCCGCCCCGTCCACATCAAATGACACAAATTCCTGTTGTGGAAATGATTCTGGATGCACAGAACTTTTTGGGGTATCGGTATCGGAAACCATGGCCGCCCGTGGGCTTGTGAACGGGAGGGGCCCGTACTCAAGAAGATGTCCTGGAAGGTAGGAGTTTACTCATGCCTTTCAGGACGTCTTATTGGGTATGGGAGGGATAGCGCGAAGCGCGTAGTTTCAGATACTGATACCCCAAAAAGTTCCCCAAAAGAATGTATTAATCAGAACGGTAAATCGTCCTTCTCGTTTGATGGAGCGAAGGGATCCGGAGCTGCAGCGGCGGGAGCAGCCTGAACGTAAGGCTGGGCTGCAGGAGCGGCGCCGTTAACGTCATGACTTACGCGCCAGGCGCGGATATCATTGTACCAGCGGCCGTTGAATTCACGGGCGTTGATATCGAAACTGACTACAACCTCATCGCCTATATTGATGGCGGCCTGCTGTATCTTATCCTCACCGAAAATACTGAACATCATCTTCTTGGGATACTGCTCACCGATTGTCTCCAATACGTATTCCTGTATTTTCCACGGATTACCTGATGCCTTGGCCACACCTGAACGGGGCTCAAGAACTGCAATAATTTTACCTGTAATATCCATTATTCTGAGTGTTTTTAAAATTGTTCCCGCGAATTTACAACTATTTTCCCTCACAACTAAGAATTTGTTTCAACATTTTTCCACTCATTTTTTAGGCGCAAATTATTTCCGCTTACCATTACTTTTCACTACCTTTGTATGAATTAACGCGCCTACATAAAGGCAACAAAACATAGCAAAAACAAAATATAAGCATATATGAATTTCACAGTATCAAGTTCGGCCCTTTCAAGCCGCTTATCAGCTATCAGCCGCGTTATTAACCCAAAGGCTATCTACCCAATTCTTGAGGATTTCCTGTTCCGTATCGAAAACGGCAAACTGACTGTTACCGCCGCCGATAATGACACCACCCTGGAGACCATTATCGACCTTGTTGAATCAAGCGCCGACGGCCAGATTGCACTGCCCGCCAAGACTCTGCTCGATGCATTGAAGGAGATTCCGGAGCAGCCGCTCACATTCAACGTAAACGAAAGCAACTATGAGATAACAGTCAACTATCAGAACGGTGAGTACAAGATGGTTGGCCAGAATGCCGATGAGTACCCCACCCCCGCAGTTCTCAAGGAGGATGCTGTAAGTCTTGAAATATCAGCCCAGATACTGTCTGACGGCCTGGCACGCACAATCTTCGCCACTGCCGATGATGAGCTCCGTCCCGTAATGAACGGCATCTATTTTGACATTAATGAGGAGGGCGCCACATTCGTTGCTTCCGATGGCCACAAGCTGGTATGCAACCGTAACAGCAACGTCAAGGCTGACGGCAAGTCATCATTCATACTGCCCAAGAAGCCGGCTTCACTCTTCCGCTCTCTCATAGGCAAGGAGGCTGAGACCATCACCATTGAGTTTGACAGCCGCATAGCACGTTTCTCACTGCCTGAGTTCCGCATGGTATGCCGCCTCATTGACGGCCGCTATCCCAACTACGGCTCTGTGATTCCGCAGAACAACCCTCACCACCTCATAATAGACCGTCAGACCCTGGTTACCGCTCTGCGTCGCGTATCAGTGTTCTCACCTGCCAGCAGCGGTCTTATCAAGCTGCGCATTGAGAAGGATAAGGTTGACATCTCTGCTCAGGATATTGATTTCTCAACATCAGCCAAGGAGAGCCTGGCATGCCAGTATGAAGGCACCAGCATGAGTATAGGTTTCAAGGCTGGATTCCTGATTGATATACTGAACAACATACCCAGCCAGGAGATTACCCTGCAGCTGGCTGATCCTTCGCGCGCAGGTGTGATCGTGCCTACAGAGCAGGCTGAGGGTGAGAATCTGCTCATGTTGCTCATGCCAATGGTTCTGAATGACTGATGAAACTCAATCTTGACAAACCGGTAGTGTTCTTTGACCTGGAGACCACAGGCACCAACACAGCTCAAGACCGCATAGTGGAGATTTCATATCTCAAGGTCTCACCTAACGGCAATGAGGATATGCATACCCGTCGTATCAACCCCGAGATGCATATACCCGAGCAGGCATCGGCCGTACACGGCATTTTTGATGACGATGTCAAGGACTGCCCCAAATTCAAGGAGGTAGCCAAGGAGATAGCCCGTGACTTTGAGGGCAGTGACATTGCAGGTTTCAACTCAAACCGTTTTGACGTGCCACTGCTGGCCGAGGAGTTCCTGCGTGCAGGCGTGGACATAGACCTGAGCCGCCACCGCTTTATTGATGTACAGGTGATATTCCACAAGATGGAGCAGCGTACCCTTACCGCCGCATACAAGTTCTACTGCGGCAAGGACCTGACCGATGCACACAGCGCCGACGGTGATACCCGCGCCACATATGAGGTTCTCATGGCCCAACTGGACCGTTACCCTGATGACCTCAAGAATGATATGGCATTCCTCTCAGAGTTCTCATCGTTTACACGTAACGTTGATTTTGCGGGCCGTATAGTACGTAATGACAAGGGGCAGGAGGTGTTCAACTTTGGAAAATACAAGGATATGCCTGTGGTTGAGGTGTTCCGCCGTGATCCGGGATACTACTCCTGGATACTGCAGGGTGATTTCCCGCTCAACACCAAGCAGGTTCTAACCAGACTTAAATTACAGTCGCGATAATGTCACAACTGAACGGTAAACATATTGTCCTGGGCGTAACCGGAAGCATTGCCGCATACAAGGCGGCTCTGATAGCACGCTTGCTCATTAAAGCAGGTGCCGAGGTGCAGGTTGTAATCACCCCCGCCGGAAAGGAGTTCATCACTCCCCTCACCCTCTCCACACTCACACGCAAGCCCGTCATAAGCGAGTTCTTCTCTAACCGTGACGGCTCGTGGAACAGCCATGTCGAACTGGGTCTCTGGGCCGATGCCATGCTGATAGCCCCCTGTACAGCCTCAACACTTGGCAAGATGGCAAGCGGTGTGGCTGACAATATGCTCATCACCACCTACTACTCAATGAAGGCCCCGGTGTTCATTGCCCCCGCAATGGATCTGGATATGTACCTGCATCCTGTAACGCAGCGCAACATGGAGACCCTGCGCTCCATCGGCAACATCATTATAGAGCCCGCAAGCGGAGAACTTGCCAGCCAGCTTGTAGGTAAAGGTCGCATGCAGGAACCGGAGGTTATTGTAGCTGCACTTGAGGAGTATTTCACACAGCAGGCTCAGCTTTCAAAAAAAAAAGTCCTGATAACGGCGGGCCCCACCTATGAGCAGATTGACCCGGTACGTTTTATTGGTAACTGGTCAACAGGCAAGATGGGATTCGCCCTGGCTGAGGAGTGTGCGCAGCGCGGTGCTGACGTAACCCTGATAGCAGGTCCGGTAAGCCTTAAGACTGTTCATCCCGGAATAAAGAGAATAGACGTCAAGTCTGCCCATCAGATGTATGAGGCAGCTATGGAGCATTTCCCAGGTTCTGATGCCGCCATCCTGTGCGCAGCAGTGGCCGATTTCACTCCCGCGGTGACATCGGATACCAAAATAAAGCGCAAGGGTGAGATGACAATCACATTGAAACCCACTGAGGATATTGCCGCTTCACTAGGTGCCGTAAAACGTCCGGACCAACGGATGGTAGGCTTTGCCCTTGAGACCAATGACGAGCAAAGCAACGCCCAGAGCAAGCTTGAGCGCAAGAATCTGGATTTCATAGTGCTCAACTCACTGCGTGATGAGGGTGCGGGGTTTGGTTATGATACAAATAAGGTTACCCTTATAGACCGCAACGGTAGTGAGGAGCTGCCGCTGCAATCCAAGAAGAATGTGGCCAAGGCTATAATTGACAAGCTTGCTGGCCTGCTGTTCTGCCTTGCGTTCCTGCTGATGCCGTTCAAGGCACAGGCTCAGGAGCTTAACCCCACCCTGACCATAAACACATCAAAGATCCAGGGTACTGACAAAGATGTGTTCAAGTCATTGGAGAATACCATTAAGGAGTTTCTCACGCATCAGGTATGGACCGGTTATCATTTTGCAGAGAATGAGCGCATTCAGTGCAACTTCAACCTCCTGGTAAACAAATATGAGAAAGAGAGCGGTAAGATGTCCTGTGAGCTTACCGTCCAGAGCAGCCGTCCCGTCTATGGCTCCACCTATAACACCACCGTATTCAATTTCCGTGATGCCGATGTGGAGTTCTACTATACTGAGCAGGACCGTATTGAGTATTCATCGGGCATTACCCCTGACAATAATCTTACCGCCATACTGGCCTACTACAGCCTGCTTATAATAGGATTGGATTTTGATACTATGTCACCTAATGGCGGTACTGATATCTTAAGACAGGCAGAGAATATAGCAGCCAGCTCACAGTCACTCGGAGGCGGATGGCGTTCTTTCGATACCAAGGCCAACCGATACTCAATCATCAATGACTATATGAACGGCACCCTGGCATCATTCCGCCAGCTTCAGTATACCTACCATCGCAAGGGACTGGATGACATGACTGCCAATGCAGACCGCGGGCGTGCCACCATAACCGAGAGCCTCAAGCTGCTATCTGATACCAAGCAGGCCAAGAGCACATCTACCCTGCCTACCCTTTTTACGGAAATCAAAAAGAATGAACTGATAAGCATATATTCAGCCGGCATAGAGAGCGAACGCACCAAGGTGATAGAGCTGCTCAGCCGCATTAACCCTTCACTCTCTAATGACTGGAATACCATTAAGGCACAAAACTGATGCTTAAGGAAGTACACATACGCAATTACGTTCTGATAGACCGCCTGGACATAGATTTCAGGGAGGGCTTCTCTGTTATGACCGGCGAGACAGGTGCCGGTAAGTCTATAATACTTGGTGCCATGAACCTGCTGCTGGGCGGCAGGGCTGATTCCAAGACAATCATGCAAGGTGCCGATAAATGCACCATTGAGGGCAGTTTCTCTGTCGATGGTTATGGCTTGGAGCAATTCTTTACTGACAACAGTCTTGACTATGACCCCAATGACACTATCCTGCGCCGCGAACTGATGCAGTCAGGTAAGAGCCGTGCATTCATAAATGACACTCCGGTATCACTCGCTGTCATGCGTGACCTGGGTTGCCGTCTTATTGACATACACTCCCAGCATCAGAATCTGGCTCTCGGCACAGAGTCTTTCCAGACAGAGGTAGTTGACACAATTGCCTCCAACACCGCCATCAAGGCTGAGTATGAATCATGCTTTGACAAATGGAACGGCTTGAAGGCAGAACTCGTTAGGCTCAAGGCTGAATTTGAATCAGACAATACAGACCGCGGCTATCTGGAGTTCCAGCTTGAAGGCATAGAGAAAGCACGGCTCACTGACGGTGAGCAGGAGCAGCTTGAGCAGGAATCAGAGATTCTTGACCATGCCGAGGAGATAAAGCAGGATCTGTTCCGTGCATCAGAGATCATGGAGGGCTCAGATGAAGGAGGCACAATACAAGCGCTAAAGACCGCTCTGCAGTCACTCCGCTCCGCACAGAAAAACCTGCCTGATGCCGCAGAACTGGCTGAAAGGCTTGAAAGCTGCCTCATTGAACTGAAAGACATAGCTGCCACCGTAGATGACTGTCAGGAGAAGGTAAACTTTGATCCTGCCCGTCTGGAGCAGGTAAACGAACGGCTTGACCTTATATATTCATTGCTTAAGAAGCACAAGAAAAACAGCATTGCTGAACTTCTGGAGTATGCGGCATCAATCCGCTCCCGTCTGGACCGCACATACTCATTTGAGGATGACATAAAACGCCTTGAGCAACAGGTCAACGCAGCCTTCAAGGAGATGGAGAAATCAGCCATACGGCTCACAGATACACGCAAGAAGGCATCGGACACCATAATAAAGCAGATAAAGGCGCTGCTTGTGCCCTTAGGCATACCCAATTTCCAGTTTGGAATAGAGATAACCCCGTCAACTGGCTATGACCGCAGCGGGCATGATGACCTCAGGTTCATGTTCTCAGCAAACAAGGCTGTGCCCATGCAGGAGATATCAGAAGTGGCATCGGGCGGTGAGATTGCCCGCGTAATGCTATCCATTAAAACAATGATAGCCGGAGTGCGCACACTGCCCACGGTAATCTTTGATGAGATTGATACCGGAGTATCAGGTGCGGTAGCTGAGAAGATGGCACTCCTTATGGAGCAGATGTCCCGCGGCGGCCGTCAGGTTCTGGCCATAACCCACCTGCCGCAGATAGCCGCATTGGGACGCACACACTATAAAGTATACAAGACCGATGAGAAGGATGCCACCCGCACCAGGATTGCACTTCTTGATTATGATGAAAGAATACGCGAGATTGCCTCAATGATGAGTGGCGCTACACTCACACAGGCTGCTCTTGACAACGCAAAAGCACTGATAGACAACAATGGAAGATGAGATGATATTCGGCATACGTGCCGTGATTGAGGCTGTAGAAGCTGGCAAGGAAATTGATCGCCTGCTGATTAAGAAGGATATGCAGGGAGAGCTCTCAAGAGAGCTATTCGCAGCAATCAAAGGATTGGATATTCCAGTCCAGAGAGTGCCTGTGGAGCGTCTAAACCGCATAACACGCAAGAATCACCAGGGGGTAATAGCATTTACCACCCAGATAACATACCAGCACGTTGAGGACCTTGTACCCACCCTCTTTGAACAGGGTAAGGACCCGTTCTTTATACTGCTTGACGGCGTGACTGATGTACGTAACTTCGGTGCCATAGCCCGTACGGCTGAATGTGCAGGCGTGGATGCAATCATCATCCCTTCCAAGAACAGCGTAAGCGTAAATGCCGATGCCATCAAGACATCGGCCGGAGCACTGCACACCTTACCCGTATGCCGCGAGAATCAGATAAGCTCTACAATAAAATATCTCAAGAACTGCGGAATCCGCATCGTAGGAGCCACCGAGAAAGGTGATAAGGACTATACTAAAGGTGATTACCGCGGTCCAGTTTGCCTTATCATGGGAGCTGAGGACAAAGGTATTCCGCAAGAACACCTGGCACTGTGTGACGAATGGGCACGCATCCCTATCCTGGGCAAGATAGAGTCCCTGAACGTATCTGTTGCCGCCGGAGTCCTTATGTATGAGATAGTTAAGCAAAGACTAGCTTAATCATTTACTTTATTTCCCTAAAGCGCTGATTGTCAATATGTCAGCATATCCTTAAATATCTACGACATTTTGTCGCAGAATGGCTTGTGGCTTGCTTGTTGCGTGTCATTCCATAGAAACAAAAACATACAACTATGGAATACAACCAGAACAATCAGAACAAACCGCAAAACCTTGAGCAGTTCGCCATTAACCTTAATGAGCGGGCTCGCAAGGGCAAGCTCGATCCGGTTATAGGTCGAGACGATGAGATAAGGCGTGTTCTACAGATTCTGAGCCGCCGAACCAAGAACAACCCTATACTTATAGGTGAGCCGGGTACCGGTAAGACCGCCATCATTGAGGGTCTTGCACAGCGTATTGTACGCGGTGATGTACCTGAGAACCTTAAGTCCAAGACCGTATATTCACTTGACATGGGTGCACTGGTAGCAGGTGCCAAGTATAAAGGTGAATTTGAGGAGCGTCTTAAAGGCGTAATCAATGAGGTCATTCAGTCAGACGGAAATTTCATACTGTTCATTGATGAGATCCACACTCTGGTAGGCGCAGGAGCCGGTGAGGGCGCAATGGATGCCGCAAACATCCTCAAGCCCGCCCTGGCCCGTGGTGACCTGCGTGCCATAGGTGCCACCACACTGAACGAGTATCAGAAATACTTTGAGAAGGATAAGGCTCTGGAGCGCCGATTCCAGACCGTAATGGTTGATGAACCGGATGTACAGAGTTCCATATCCATACTGCGTGGACTTAAGGAGCGCTATGAGAACCACCACAAGGTTCGTATCATGGACGAGGCAGTGATAGCCGCCGTGGAGCTCTCCAACCGTTATATCACAGACCGATTCCTGCCCGATAAGGCCATAGACCTTATGGATGAGGCCGCAGCCAAACTGCGTATGGAGCGTAACTCAGTACCTGAGGAACTGGATGAGATTACACGTAGGCTCAAGCAGCTTGAGATAGAGCGTGCCGCCATCAAACGTGAGAATGATACGGTAAAACTCAAGCAACTGAATGCTGAAATTGAGGATCTCCAGAAACAGGAAAAGAGCATACGTGAGAAATGGGAATCAGAGAAGAACCTTGTATCACGCATACAGCAGGACAAGCAGAGCATTGAGCAACTCAAGATTGAGGCCGACAATGCCGAGCGTGACGGCAACTACGGCCGTGTGGCCGAGATACGTTACGGCAAGCTCAAGGAACTGGAGGCCGATATAGCCCGCATCCAGGAGGAGCTCCACTCCAAGCAGGGTGACAGCGCCCTTGTAAAGGAGGAGGTTACCGCCGATGATATAGCAGAGGTGGTTTCACGTTGGACCGGCATACCGGTTAACCGTATGCTTGAGAGTGAGCGTGAGAAACTGCTCCATCTTGAAGAGGAACTGCATAAGCGTGTGGTCGGCCAGGAGGAGGCCATAAGCGCCGTAGCAAATGCTGTGCGCCGCAGCCGGGCCGGGCTGCAGGATCCCAAACGTCCTATAGGCAGTTTCATCTTCTTAGGTACCACAGGCGTAGGTAAGACAGAACTTGCCAAAGCTCTGGCCGAGTACCTGTTCAATGATGAGAAGCTGATGACACGTATTGATATGAGTGAGTATCAGGAGAAGTTCTCTGTGACACGTCTTATAGGAGCGCCTCCAGGATACGTAGGTTATGATGAAGGTGGTCAGCTGACTGAAGCCGTAAGGCGTAAGCCCTACTCCGTAGTGCTCTTTGATGAGATTGAGAAGGCACACCCCGATGTGTTCAACATACTGCTTCAGGTACTTGATGACGGACGTCTGACCGATAACAAAGGACGTACCGTCAACTTCAAGAACACCATAATCATCATGACCAGCAATCTGGGCAGTGACTATATACGTGAAAAGTCTGCACAGATAGGTACATCTGATGAAAGCCGTCAGCAATGGCTTGAAGAGACCCGCAAGCATCTGCTTGAGATGCTTAAGCAGACCATCAGACCAGAGTTTCTGAACCGTATTGACGAGACTGTGGTATTCATGCCGCTTAAGGAGACTGAGATCCATCAGATTGTGGCTCTGCAAGTTGACTCTGTGGTTAGGATGCTTAAGGAGAACGGTATCACGCTTAACGTTGACGCATCAGCAGTAGAGCTTATGTCAAAGGCCGGATTTGATCCGGAGTTTGGTGCCCGTCCTGTAAAACGTGCCATACAGAACCTGCTGCTCAACCGTCTGTCAACAATGATCCTGTCAGGACAGGTTGACCGGAACAAACCTGTTACGGCTACGGCTCAGAACGATGAGATAGTATTCAGTTGAAGCCTGAAAATCAGCAACCCCCTTTATGACGCATGAAATCATAAAGGGGGATTTGATTCAATTATTGAAAAAGTACTTAAGGGAGGAATAGAATAATTTATTTCTGGAGCAAATGTACTTGTTGAAATATTCATGAATTGATTTATTCTTTGCAAAATGATTAATATTTGTTCCAAAAACAGGCTTAAAACGCATTTTTATAACTGTTTTACAAATATTCGGATTTACTAACTTTTTTCGGGAAGAAAAAAAACTGAGGCCATTATAAGCTGATTTCAAAAAAACAATTACCTTTGCAACCGCAAATGCAAATGGTACCTTGACCGAGCGGCTAGGTATCGGTCTGCAAAACCGAGTACGGCGGTTCGAGTCCGCCAGGTACCTCCAGAGTAAAAATCCAGTCCAAAGGGCTGGATTTTTGCTTTGGAGGTACCTGGAGAACCTTTTTTTAGATTTGCTTCGCAAAACGCGCTCACTACGTTCGCTTGGCGGCCTACCCGGCCGCTCTCGCTCGAGGTCTCGCTCGCCCCAATACGCTCGTACATGCGTCACGCAGGTGGTTACGTATTTATAACAAATGGGATGGTTCTATCTGTGTTCTGATAATAATCCAAGGTGCACAGAACTTTTGGGGTATCGGTATCGGAAACCATGGCCGCCCGTGGGCTTGTGAACGGGAGGGGCCCGTGCTTAAGAAGATGCTCTGGGAGGTGGGAGTTTACTCACACCTTTCAGAGCGTCTTATTAAGGATGGGAGGGATAGCGCGAAGCGCGTAGTTTCAGATACTGATACCCCAAAAGTTCTCTTGGAAAAAGAACACAGATAGAACCGTCTCATTTGTGTTCCCCGCGTTCTTTTTTAGTACCTTTGCAGGGTATTTTAAGGCTATGACTTTCAAAGCAGTTATTCGTTCAATGCGTTTGCGCACTCTGCCGCTCTCCACGGCAGGAATCGTGCTGGGTATTATGTTGGCTTGTGCTGAGCATCAGGTGGCATGGTACGTCATTCTGCTTACCATATTGACCACTGTTTCACTGCAGATTCTTTCCAACATGTCCAATGAACTGGGCGACTGGCTTAGCGGCGTTGATGGGCAAGGACGTGAAGGACCTAAGTACGGGATTGAGGGCGGCGGACTAACTGAGGATGAGATGCGGTCTTGCATCAGGATAATGGTGCTGGTATGCTGTATCTTTGGACTTGGCATGATACGGGCTTCATTCGGGACCATATTCCGCATTGAATCTGAAATACTGGTAGTACTTGGAGCTGCCGCCATCTGGGCAGCCATGCACTATACGCTAGGGAACAAGCCTTACGGATACAGAGGCTTAGGTGATATATTCGTATTCATTTTCTTTGGGATTGTACCTGTTACGGGAGGTTTCTTTGTATGCGCGCAAGCGCTTGAGCTCACCACCCTAATCCCCGGAGCAGCCATCGGACTCTTCAGTGTAGGAGTGCTCAACGTGAACAATATGCGTGATATGAAATCCGATGCAGGCACCCGCGTGACCGTACCGCTCAAGTTGGGTGAGCATCGGGCAAAAATATATCACACCATTCTTATTATAGGTGGATGGTGCCTTATGCTGCTTTACACGATACTGTTTACAAGCGGCTGGCAGCCATACCTTTATATTATCACTTTGCCGCTTTATGTAAAGCATCTGTCAGGCATCTGGAAACGTTCCGGTCGTGACCTGGACCCCATGCTGCCCATGCTGGTAATATCCACATTCATCTTTGCCCTGCTTGCAGGCACAGGTTATATCTTACAATAGTTTTATGCCCAAGAAAGAAGGAATACGCGAGCTTTTTGATGACATTGCAGTCAAGTATGACCGTTTCAACCATATTTCATCATTCGGTGCTGACCGTTCATGGCGCCGCAAGGCAGTGCGTGCCATAGCCGATATAGACCAGCCCATAGAGGTGCTTGACGTGGCTACCGGCACAGCTGATTTTGCCATAGCCGTAGCCAGGAAAGCGGCTCAGGGCTCACACATCATCGGGATAGACCTATCAGAGGGCATGCTTGAGGTTGGAAAGGCCAAATGCAAGGATCTGCCCATTGACCTTGAACCGGGTGATGCTGAGAACCTGCGCTTTGCAGACGGGACGTTTGACCGCGTGTGCGTGGCATTCGGAGTACGCAACTTTGAGAACCTCATGAAAGGCCTTAAGGAGATGCTCAGAATGCTCAAACCCGGAGGCAAGCTTATCATCCTTGAGCTATCCTACCCCAAGAACAGATTCATATTCAGCCTGTACAAGTTCTACTCACTCAAGATACTGCCCAAAATAGGAGCAGGCATGACCGGAAACACCGGCGCCTTTACCTATCTTCCGGACTCCATACTCAAATTCCCTCTCCCTGAAAAGTTCATCCCGATGCTCCGGGAGGCCGGATACGCCACAGTCAAGGCACGTCAGTTCATGTTCGGAGTATGCCGTATGTATATAGCTGAGAAAAAATTATTAACTTCGCAACATGAACAATAACCTAAACAATAATTGCAAAATGAAAAAAACAATTACTTGGGCATTAGCAACAATGGCCCTACTGACCGTACTGACCGGATGCAAGGAAGAGGATGAAGATGAGATTTCCTCTGGTGACGTAAACAAGGGAGCATTCCTTGTAAGTGACAACGGCAAGGATTACTATGTCGTTGACATGGGAGGTTATCCCTTAACCAAGCTATGGGCCACATGTAATATCGGCGCCACAAACTGCAAGGAATATGGAGAATATTTTGCCTGGGGAGAAACAGAAACCAAAAACGACTATGACTGGCCCACATATGCTCACTGCAATAATGGTAACCGTTTGAAAATAAACAAATACAGTTCTGTAGCCACAAATACATATAACAACACGCCTGATAACAAGACGTCATTGGAAGACATAGATGACGTAGCAAAACAGCGTTATGGAAGCAAATGGAGCATTCCCACAAGGGAGGATTTCCAACAATTGATCAACAGATGTGACTGGAAATGTGGCCATGTAGATGGCGTTTGGGGATATCTGTTTACCAGCAGAGAAAATGGTAACACCATCTTCTTCCCTCTTGCCGGTGTACGTGACCTGGAAAGTCTGTTACACTCCGGAGCATATGGTTTCTATTGGTCAAAAGAACTCCATAACAGGCTTGTTGATGAAAACACCAGTAATAATAACGCCAGTACTTTAGAACTGAAAAAGCCTACAAATCCCGTTTGTTCCACATATGAGGAACGTTATATTGGATTGCCCATACGCCCGGTTCGCAAAAGATAACAACCATCAGACACAATACAGAATATAAAAGATGTTGGAAAAGCACATTGTCCTGGATGACGCTGACCCCGCGGTTTTTTATGGGGTAAATAATACCAATATGCAATTGCTTAAGGCCCTGTTCCCTAAGCTGCGCATAGTGGCACGCGGCAATGTGCTACGAATCATGGGCGATGAGGATGAGACAGCCCGCTTTGAACAGGCGGTACGCCAGCTTGAGATGTACTGCGCCAAATACAACTCACTCAAGGAAGAGGTTATTGTTGATATTGTTAACGGAGAAGAGCCTAACGGTGAAAAGAGTTCAGACGTGATACTCTTTGGCGTTACCGGCCGTCCTATCCTGCCCCGTAGCGTGAACCAGAAGAAACTGGTTACTGACTACGCTACACATGATATGCTGTTTGCCATAGGCCCTGCCGGTTCCGGTAAGACATATACCGCTATAGCTCTGGCGGTACGTGCCCTCAAGAACAAGGAGGTAAAACGCATTGTGCTTTGCCGCCCTGCCGTTGAGGCCGGTGAGAAACTGGGATTTCTGCCGGGTGATATGCGTGAAAAGATTGATCCGTTCCTGCAACCCCTGTATGATGCGCTGCAGGATATGATTCCTACGGCCAAGCTCAAGGAGTACATGGATTTCAACATAATACAGATCGCCCCGCTTGCATTCATGCGCGGCCGCACTCTGAATGATGCCGTAGTAATTCTTGATGAGGCACAGAACACCACCCCGCAGCAGATCAAGATGTTCCTTACCCGTATGGGCTGGAACACCAAGATGATTGTTACAGGTGACCTCACACAGATAGACCTGCCACCTACACAGATATCAGGTCTGGTGCAGGCGCTTGAGGTACTTGACGGAGTTGAGGGACTGAGCATTATCCGCATGACAAAGAAGGATATCGTACGCCATAAGCTCGTAACACGCGTTGTAGATGCATATGACCGTTACGAGCAAGCCCACAAGACTGATAAAAAAAGAACAACAAAACATAATAAAGATGAGTAACGCACTTACAAGAACTGACTTCAACTTCAAAGGACAGAAGAGTGTTTATCACGGCAAGGTACGTGATGTGTATAACATTGATGATGACCTGATGGTCATGGTTGCCACAGACCGCATATCGGCCTTTGACGTTATCCTGCCCAAGGGTATTCCCTTCAAGGGCCAGGTACTCAACCAGATTGCCGCCAAGTTCCTGGATGCCACGGCAGACATCTGCCCCAACTGGAAACTTGCCACTCCTGATCCTATGGTAACCGTAGGCCTCAAGTGCGATGGCTTCCGCGTTGAGATGATTATCCGTGGCTACCTGACCGGTTCTGCATGGCGTGACTATAAGAACGGCTGCCGTAACCTTTGCGGAAACATCCTGCCTGAGGGTATGAAGGAGAACCAGAAGTTCCCAGAGCCTCTTATCACCCCCACCACAAAGGCTGAGGAGGGTCATGATGAGAACATCTCCAAGGAAGAGATTATCAAACAGGGGCTGGTAAGCAAGGAGGATTATGAAGTAATGGAGAAATATACCCGTGCCCTCTTCAAGCGCGGTACCGAGATCGCCGCTCAGAAAGGCCTTATCCTGGTTGACACCAAGTATGAATTTGGAAAGCGTGACGGAAAGGTATATCTGATTGATGAGATCCACACCCCTGACAGCTCACGTTACTTCTATGCTGACGGATATCAGGAGAAATTTGAAAAAGGCGAGCCCCAGAAGCAACTCTCCAAGGAGTTTGTACGTCAGTGGCTCATTGAGCACAACTTCATGAACCAGCCCGGTCAGGTTATGCCTGAGATTACCGATGCTTACGCAGAGAGCGTTTCAGACCGCTATATCGAACTCTACGAGCACATAGTAGGTGAGAAATTCGTAAAAGAGAGTGGCACAGATCTGGCCTCACGCATTGAGAAGAACGTAACCAACTGGTTGAACAAGAGATAATGTTTTCATTATTTATCATATTAGGTTGCGTACTGTTTGTCATCTCAAAGGCAGTAAACAACGCATTGAATAATCCCAATGATTCCTCTTTCAATAAGCAGGAATCTGCCGATTCACAGCAGTCTGAGGAGAAGGATCCGGATTTTGAGCCGATACCCACGGATGATGAACCGGAGTTCAAGCCGGCATACAATGAACCGGATCCTGAGCCTGTCTATAATGAACCGGAGCCGGAACCCGTCTATGAGCAGCCCAAGCCCCAACCTCAGCCTGTAAGCAAGGACTACAGTTCATACGGTCATCTGTTTGGTCTGATAGGCAAACCTTTGGCCCACTCTACCTCAAAAGTACGTTTCAACCAGTTCTTCAAGAATCAGCATATCAATGCCTATTATGAGAATTTTGAGATTGAAGAGATTGAACAGGTAAAGAAACTGGTTTCTGCCAACCCCAATCTGTGCGGTTTCAACGTAACCATCCCCTACAAGCAGGATATCATACCATATCTTGACCGACTGGATGAAACAGCTCAAGCCATTGGAGCGGTCAATACTGTAAAGGTGTTGCACCGTGATGGTGGCATAGAACTTGTAGGATACAATACAGACTGGATTGGATTCAACAAGT
The DNA here is from genome assembly GCA_902763885.1 of uncultured Bacteroidales bacterium. Lineage (GTDB taxonomy): Bacteria > Bacteroidota > Bacteroidia > Bacteroidales > Bacteroidaceae > Colenecus. The sequence goes on from CACWTU010000013.1 coordinate 18,501, forward strand.
CATTCGGACAATTGCTTGAAGGACACAGCAAAGCACTCATCCTGGGTACCGGTGGCGTTTCAAAGGCCGTCAAGTATGCGCTTGATAAACTTGGCATAGAGAATAAGTTCGTATCACGTAATTCTACATTTGATATATTGGGTTATTATGAACTGTCACCCTCCATCATGGATGATTATGACGTGATCGTAAACTGCACCCCCATGGGAATGTGGCCGGAAACAGGCCAGTGCCCCGATATACCATACACCTTCCTGTCAGACAGGCACCTGCTCCTTGACGTGATAGCCAATCCTGATGAGACTCTCTTCATGAAGAAAGGACGCGAGCATGGAGCTACAGCCAAGGGCGGCAAGGATATGCTTGAGCAGCAAGCTGTTGCCGCTTGGGAGATCTGGAACAGCATTGAAGTATGAGGAAAACGTTAGTATCGGTTATTCTTGTCCTGCTGTGCGGATTCATATCGGCCAAGGTTTACAAGCCTGCCGATATCACACCAGTACATCTGCAGGACCAAGGCCGATACACCTCTAATCCTGACGGCATACTGTCTGATCAGGCGGTTACACGCATTGACGCCGCTTTCCGCACCATCGAGGACAGCACTGGCATACAGACTCTGGTGGCTGTAGTTGGTGATATTGACCCGGATGACTGCTTTGAGTTTACCCACCAGCTCGCAGAGAAAGTTGGTGTCGGCCGATCCAGCTCCAACAACGGACTGGTAATCCTGCTCTCCACAGGTGAGCGTTGCGTCCAGTTCGCTACTGGTTACGGCATTGAGGGAGTATTACCCGATGCCATCTGCAAACGTGTCCAGGAACGCTACATGAACCCACATTTTGCCAATGGCGAATGGGATGAAGGCATGATAGCAGGAGCAGAGGCTCTTAAGGAGATACTACTCAAGGGAGAATATGATGATGACGATGATGATTTGGCTGACACATCGGTTTTATATGTTTTTCTTGGCATATTGTTGCTAATCATCGGATTAGTGATTGCTATGTATAGAAAGAGCCGCAAATGTCCCAAATGCGGTAAGATTGCATTGAAACAGGTGAGTATTTCAACTATATCCAATCATAATGGCGTTAAGAAAGAGCTTCTTACCTTTAAGTGCAGCCACTGTGGTTTTATCACCTCAAGAAACCGCACATCTTATTATTCAACCGGTACAGGAAGTCACGGTAGCGGCCCACACATTGGAGGCAGTTTTGGCGGAGGCGGACATATGGGCGGAAGCTATGGCGGAGGCCATTTTGGCGGTGGAGGAGCCGGTTCACGTTTTTAATTGAAAGTAAATGTTTTAACTATAGAAAGATGAAAAAGAAAAGTACTTGGATTATCATTGCTGCAATAGCAGTCATTGTAATTTGGGGTATCAAAGTCAACAACAGCATGGTGACAATGGAAGAGACCGTAAGCAAGGCCTGGGCCAATGTGGAGAACGTCTATCAGCGTCGCGCCGATCTCATTCCCAACCTTGTAAATACCGTCAAGGGCTATGCACAGCATGAGACATCCACATTTGAGGCTGTTGTTAACGCCCGAGCCAAGGCAACCTCAATCACGGTCAACCCTGAGAATATGACCGCCGATCAGCTCAAGGAGTTCCAGAAGGCACAAAACGAGATTGGAGGTGCACTGGGCCGCCTTATTGCCGTCAGCGAGTCTTATCCTGAACTCAAGGCCAATGAAAACTTCAAGGAACTCCAGGCTCAGCTTGAGGGTACCGAGAACCGCATTGCCGTGGAGCGTAAGAACTTCAACGACGAGGCCTCAAAGTTCAACACTTATATCCGCAAGTTCCCGCAGAGTATCATTGCAGGCATGTTCGGTTTTGAGAAGAAGCCCTATTTTGAGGCTGAGGAAGGTGCAAACAAGGCTCCCACAATACAATTCTGATTATGAACGAACGTTATATGCTGCGCGGCGTATCGGCATCCAAGGAGGATGTCCACAACGCCATCAAGAACATAGACAAAGGCCTCTATCCAAAGGCTTTCTGCAAGATTATCCCCGATATCCTGGGCGGTGATCCGGAGTACTGCAACATCATGCATGCCGATGGTGCCGGTACCAAATCATCTTTGGCCTACGCCTACTGGAAAGAGACGGGTGACCTCTCCGTCTGGAAAGGCATTGCACAGGATGCGCTCATCATGAATATCGATGACCTGCTCTGCGTAGGTGCAGTCGATAACATTCTGGTAAGCTCCACCATAGGCCGTAACAAGAACCTCGTACCCGGCAGCGTGATAAGCGCCATCATAAACGGTACTGATGAGCTGCTGGCAGAACTGCGTGAGATGGGCGTAGGAGCCTACGCCACAGGCGGTGAGACTGCCGATGTAGGTGATCTGGTACGCACCATCATAGTGGATAGCACCGTAACCTGCCGCATGAAACGCAGTGACGTGATCAACAACGCCAACATCCGTCCCGGTGACGTGATTGTAGGTCTGGCATCGTTCGGCAAGGCCACATATGAGAAGGAGTACAACGGCGGTATGGGCAGCAACGGTCTTACCAGCGCCCGTCATGATGTATTCAGCAAGGATATCGCCAAGAAGTACCCTGAGACATATGACCATGCGGTACCTGAGGAACTGGTATATTCAGGCGGCCTCAAACTGACCGATAAGGTTCAGGGTTCACCCCTTGATGCCGGCAAGCTGGTACTCTCACCCACCCGTACATACGCTCCGGTGGTAAAGAAACTGCTTGACGCACTGCGCCCGCAGATTCATGGTATGGTTCACTGCTCCGGCGGTGCTCAGACCAAGATCCTGCATTTTGTTGACGGCGTACATGTAATCAAGGATAACCTCTTCCCCATCCCGCCGCTGTTCCGCACTATTCAGGAGCAGAGCGGTACTGACTGGAAAGAGATGTACAAGGTATTCAACTGCGGTCACCGCTTTGAAGTCTATCTGCCCAAGGAGTACGCCCAGCAGGTTATTGACATCAGCAAGTCATTCGGCATCGATGCCCAGATCATCGGCCGCATCGAACCCTCTGACCACACTCACCTCACCATCCACAGCGAGTACGGCGTATTTGAATACTGATTCCAAGGGGCACAAAGGGGACGGTTCTTTTTGTGCCCCTTCTGATAATAATCCAAGGTGCACAGAACTTTTGGGGTATCGGTATGGGAGCTTCCCATTTGCAGGAGCAGAACTATCAGTTTTGGGAGCGTCAGTGAAGAGGCGTAAGTGGAGGGCCTTGGAGGATCCCGTTAAGAACGGCGCTTCGTTTAACGACGGTTAGACACCGAAGGTGGCTAAGACGGAGGCGTTCGCCGTTTAGGGTCCGGAGAGGTCCGGAATAGCCTCGGAACGTCGTCTCCCAAAACTGATAGTTCTGCGGTGTTTCAGATACTGATACCCCAAAAGTTCTCTAAAAAATAGGGGCACAAAAAGAACCGTCCCCTTTGTGCCCCTTTGGTGCTAGCCCAGGAACTTGCCGCGGTTCTGCAGGCCTAGCAGGCCTGACATCAGGAAGATGATGCCGGCCACTACCATGAGGATGCGGTTCTTGAGCAGGATTACGCTCCAGATAGCTGCATTGATGTTCTCCGGCTCCTCATACGGGTTGATGGTGAAATCCCATACCTTGTTTTCAATAGTTGGAAGACTTCCCAATATCATTGCCAGTATGACAGTAAGTACGGAGAGTACGGCAGCGGCGTTTCCGTTGCGAATCAGCGTGGAGTACAGGAATGCCAGATTACCGAACAGCATGACCGGAATCATGAGCTGAGCCGCCATAACGAACGGCTGCACCGGATAGAGCAGAATCCTGGCCATGAAAGCATATACCACAAGAATTAGATATACCTCCACATATATCATCACCAGGCGGAACAGCCATACCTTGTACATGTAGTTTGGTATGCCGAACAGGAGTTCCAGGATACGGTGATCAGCATCATTCTGAATTCCGAAACATGCCGGATAGAACACCAGCAACAGGCCCGGTATTGTAAGCTGGCTGTAAACCATGCTATGACTCAACTCCGTGCCTCTGGATGCTGCTGAGAACATGAGGAAGAAAAACAGGGCCAGACCCACCAGCAGGAACCAGATGAACTTGCCGGAAAATATGATCCTCATATTGTAACCGCACAACTTACCGAAAGATTTAACTGTATCTAATGCTGACATAGTTCAAATTCCATTTTAAAGGTTTTTCAATAAGCATAGGTATGCATCCTCAAGGTTAGGCTCAGCAAGCTCTGCACCAGGCCAGGGGCACACAGGCGATATGTAACGCACCTTGATCTTGTCACCATCCTGGATATGATTAGCAATAAGCTTCTCATCCAGTTCAGCTAAGCGTGATGCCTCAATGTCAAACAGCCATACCTTGTCCTTAGCCAGATTTATCATCTCAGAAGGCAAGCCAAAATACTTGAGCGAGCCCTTCTCAATGACCACAACCTGGTTACATGAGCTGGCAATATCCTCAATGATATGGGTAGAGAATATCACTATACGGTCACGGCTCAACTCAACCAGCAGGTTACGGAACCTGATGCGTTCTCTTGGATCAAGACCTGCTGTAGGCTCATCGACCACAAGGATCCGCGGCAGGTTAAGCAGGATGAGTGCAATACCTATTCGCTGCTTCATACCGCCTGAGAATGAACCAATCTCAGAGTTACGCTGCTCATACATATGTACTGATGTAAGCACGTACTCCAGTCTCTCACGGCGCGTTTTCTCATCAGTAATACCCTTAAGGATAGCCTGATAGTTGAGGAAATCCCACGCGCTCATGGACTCATACATACCGAACTCCTGAGGCAGGAATCCGATAAGGCTCTGCAACTCCTCCCTGTACTTGAGGGTATCCATGCCGTTGATGAACACCGTTCCGTAGCTTTGGCGCAGGATACCGGTAACTATGCGCATGAACGTGGATTTACCGGCTCCATTGGGGCCAAGCAGTCCGAACATACCGCTATGAATCTCAAACGTGACGCCACGCAGAGCCTTGAACGGTTTCTTGCGTTTGCCGATGATAGGAATGCTCTTAACGAACACGAACCAAGCCCGACGCATTCCGGCGGTCTCACCCTTAAGACGCTCCACGTTTATATTGTTTGCATAAAGATAGTCTGATGTCTTGCGGATGCAGAGTCCAAGAATCCAGACAACCGCAATGAACACCATGAATCCCTTGCTCTCAATCTTGTGACTGAGGAATATCATTGCACATATCGGCAATGCCCAGTAGAGAATCTTCTTTATAATTAATACTGCTCTTGCTCCACTCTTGAACTTGTATCCAATATACTCCAGAACAGCCTTAAGTATATTGTTTATGCCAGCCAGCGTAATGATGGTCATAAGCAGTATCCAGAACTCCTTCTCAAAGTACCATCCGGCCAGATATCCTGTGTATCCGAACACTACCACCTGCCATATCAGACTCACAAAATCCTTTGCGTGATGGAAACTGCGTGAAAGCCCTAACCTGCGGCGTATGTTCAGTCCGCTACGCCACTGGCGCAGGAACAGGCTGTACCAGTCATATACCTTGACAAGGTTACGCACCTCAATGACAATAGGCTCATTCTCCTTTACGATATCCTTACGTGCTATCCTTACAGAGCTCTTTATGAAATATGTCACTCCAGGAATGGCAACAGACAGAATGATTATATAAAGAAGTATCATGAACACTCCGTCCACACTTGTAAAGATCACTATCAGACCCACAATGAACAATATGGCATGCAGGATATGGGTATAGCGGCCCAAGCCCTTATACCAGGCCCTCATATTCTCAAATGATATGTAGAGCGTAGGTATGAGCAGCAGGGTAAGTATGGCAGAGAACGTGAGTCCGCCTATTACGGTCAGCGCAAAAGGAGCACCTATGGCACCGGCGTACTCATCATCACCCATAGCCATAGGTATAAGCGTGACGATTGTGGTTATGGTAGTTATGCAGATTGGCCTGAGACGTGAATAACCGCTGGTCATGATAGCCCTCATACGGCCATAGCCTCTGCGACGTAATGTAGATGAATAGTCTATCAGGATAATACCGTTGTTAACCACAATACCCAACAGAATAAGGAATCCCGTCAGGGTATTGGCATTCATCAGGCTGTTACCTGACAGCAACAGTGCCAGCAATGACCCTATGGCGGCCAGCGGTATGGAGAACAGCAGTACCAGAGGTGTGGTAAGTGACTCAAAGGCCGATGCCAGTATCATGAATATCAGTATTATCGATGCCAGAATCAGGAACTTGAACTCACTGGTAGAGTCATCACCGCGCTGAACCTCAAGAGCCAAGCCTGAAGGCAGGTTGTAATTGGCTATCAGGTCATCAATCTGGTCATGATAATCATCAAGCACATCTTTAGGCAGATCCTCACTCTGCGAAATGGCGTATGTTACATTTACACGGCGGTCACGGTTAACACGCCTTACTTCTGACGGGCCACGGCTCAGACGTATGCTTGCTATCTGCTGGAGCTCATGAGTACCGCCGTTTGCATCAGTAACGATGACACGACGAAGGTCATCCATGGTTTTTTCCCAACGCTGCATCTCCTCCTCTTCCTCAGTGATGTCATCCATTATGACAATGTCATATTCATCAGTACCTACCTTGAAGCTTGCACCAGTACTGGTGGAACGGTTCAGGGAACCCAGAGCCTGGGTGATTGCCTGATTGGTGATATTGTAAGATGCCAACGCTACAGGATCAAAGGTAAGCTGTACCTCACGACGTCCACCGGGATTGTCAACCCTAACGTCACGAACAAACTCCAACTGTTCCAGATAATACCTGAGGTTATTGGAAACCACACGCATGGTCTCGGTATCAGAACCCTTGACAACTATTCTCTCCGTATTGTCACCCACGCCCAGAACGCTCATGAAACGTGTCAGTGAACTGAGTCCTGATGCACTCTGGTTTCCACGGGCATAGCCTGGAGTAACACGCACGTCTATATCGCCATCAAGAGTAAGCTCATCACTCAGCTGTTCAACAAGTTGGCTTATGGTTACACCACCCTTTTTGTTATAACCATCCTGTAGAGTCAGGGTAATTGAGGCCTGATCTTCCTGAATGCGGCTTATCACATCCTTTTTCTGAGGCAGGCTATCCAGACGTGACTCAAGAGTTGCCGTAGCCTCATCGGTATCATCAAGAGTGCTGCCGCTTGGCATGGTGATGTTGATATTGATTCTGTCACTGTCCACCTGACGGTTCTGACCGGTATTACGCGACAGGGCGAATATGAATGCAATTACCAGAACGGCTACCGCAGTGCCGACCGTTGGTCCGGGCTTGCGCAGACAGGTCTTGAGCAGTGTTGAATACATCTGCAACGGACGGTCATGAATGGACATCTTACGGAAGAAGACGCTGTTGCCGCCTCCGCCGCGTTCCATCATGGCAGCAGTTGCCATGGGTATGAACGTTACAGCCACCAAGAGTGAGAATATCAGCGTAGAGATGATCGAGAAGCCTATGTTCCTGCCCAATAGTTTGATCATCGGCTCATCAGAGAACACAAACGGCAGGAAAACCGTTATGGTGGTGAGCGTAGATGCCAAGAGCGCCTTACGCACCTCCTTTACGCCCTGCATGGCCGCCAATCGAGGCGGCATTCCCATGGAAGCCAGACGGTATATGTTCTCCAGCACCACTATACTGCTGTCCAACAACATACCTATAGCCAAGGCCATACCTATAAGGGTAAGGGTATTTATGGAAATGTCCGCAGCATAGAATACATTGAATGCCGATAATATTGAGACAGGTATTGACAGTGCTATAAAGAACACCAAGCTCAGGTTGCGCAGGAAGAACCACAACACAAGAATGGCCAGCACGCCACCCATCAAAGCCAATTTGACTATCTGTGATATGTTGTTGCTTATCTGGTCTGCCGAGTTTGACTGCACCACAAGCTGCAAATCCTGGTTGGCCACTTCACGGTTTATCTCATCAATACGCTTAAGGGCTCTATTGGAGAGTTCAAGAAGATTCTCGCCGGCACTATTGACCAAAGATACGGAGATGGCATCCATACCGTTCACACGGCTTATGGTAGTCTCTTCCTTATAGTCAAAGAACACCGTGGCCACATTCTTAAGGTATACAGGTCCATTGGCAACCACCAGGTTCTCCACCTGTGACACATCATCATAGTTGGCGTCAAGCTGCACATAGTATTTTTTGTCAGGCTCGCTTATAAAGCCCAGGAAAGTACGCTCCTGATTATACTGGCTCAATGCCTGGCTTATCTGTGCATTTGATATGTGCAATGCCTGCATAGCCTCCGGGTTGGAGCGTATCTCTATGGATTTGACACGACCACCATAAACAGTTACACCTGCTATGCCGTCTATACTCTCCAAACGAGGTACCACATCCTTGTCAACGATGGCTCTCAGACGGTCAACACCACCTGATCCGCGCACCTGCAGTGACATGAACTGGTTACTTATGCCATTGAGGTTAGCCTGCTGGACATTCACCGTGACATCCGATGGGAAATCGCCCCGTATGGAGCTTATCTTCTCCTGCAGTTTCACGGTGGTCATCTTGAGATTGGTGCCTCTCTTGAAATCAACCCTGATGGAACCCTGTCGGCCCGATACCGTTGATTCCATGTTCTCCACACCACCTACAGCGCTTATGGCTCCTTCAAGCGGGATTACCACCTGCTGCTCCATATAGGCCGGAGTGAGGTCACTTCGGGACGAGGCGGTAATATAAAGCTGAGGCAACTCAGTATTGGGCAGCAACTCAACCGGCAACTGCTTGTACGAGAAATAGCCCAGCAGCGTGAGCGCCACCAGAAGCATGCAGATAGTTACCCTTCTGTCAATAAATGACTTCATTACTTTCCAGTGATTCTTATTTTGGCGCTTTCAAATACATAATAAACACAAGGTATCACAACCAGACTCAAAAGAGTTGAAGTGAGAAGACCGCCTATCACGGCAATTGCCATAGGTGAACTCAGTGATGCGCCATCACCCAGTCCGAGTGCCATTGGCACAAGTGCCAGGATTGTGGTAAGACTGGTCATCAGGATAGGACGGATACGCTGCTGCCCTGCCTCTGCTATGGCATCGGTAAGGCTCAGACCTGACTCCTTGAGCTGTCCTATACGGTCCACCAGGATGATGGAGTTGTTTACCGCGATACCGGCCAGCATCACCATACCTATGATACCCATGATATTCACCGTTATACCTGTGATGAGGAACATCAGTACCGCGCCCACCAAAGCCAGAGGAATGGTAAGGAGGATGGTAAACGGATGCAGTAGTGATTCAAACTGCGATGCCATGACCATATATACCAGCACGATAGAGAGCACGAGTGCCAACAGTAGGCTGTTCATGGACTCTGCTCGGCGCTCCTCCTCACCTGTCACGTTAATGGAGTAGTTCTGCGGCAGTTCTATTCCTGATACGGCGTCTCTTACTCTCTGAGCAGCTTTATCAAGTGATACTGACTCATCGATATCGGCCGTAACGCGTGTCACACGGTTCTGATTGAGACGATAAATCTCCTTTGGTGCAGTACTCTCACTTATCTGGGCCAGCTCAACAAGACGGAAATCCTTCTGGCCCGATGTTATGACCATACTGTTAAGGTCTGCCAGAGACACGCCCGGAACCTTGATGCTGATATCTCTCATATCACCCTTGTAGTCCATCTGTCCGGCTTCACGACCGGCCAAGTGCTGCTGTATCTGTGTGATTATGGTTGATACGTTTATGTTGTTCATACCGGCCAGGGCACGGTCAACCGTGATGATGATTTCAGGTGCACCGCCAGCCAGCGAGCTCTCAACATTATACAGGCAGTCAATTGAGTCAACGGCGGCTTTAACCTGATCTGTCAGTGAAGCCAGCAGATCCAGATCCTCACCCTTTATCTCAACTACCAGAGGAGCATCTTCAGTACCCATCAGTGAACCCAGCGAGTTGTCATCCTGAGTAAATGAAAGTTCCATACCCTCAACGCCGTCTATATAGGCAGACAGCACCTCCGTAAGATAATCAGGAGAAACTGCTGACGCGTTTGAGAGCTGGATCTTCATGGTGGCGGTATTCTCACCCTCAAAATCCATATTCTGGGCCGATGCACCCGGTCCCACATGAGTGTATATCACACATTCTGGATCCTCAGACAGGTCAAACACCAGATTCTCCAGGTTCTCAAGCGTAGATGACGTACGGTCCAGACTTGTACCCTCAGCCATGCGGATCTTCACGTTTATGGTATTGGCATCAGTCTTGGGCATGAACTCGGTACCCACATAAGGCAACAGGAATATGGTTCCTGCCACTAGGATTACTGAGCATAATATCACCCACCAACGCTTCTCCACCAGTTTCTTAAGGAATGAGGAGTAACCCTTTATGTTTACTGAACTGAAGTTCTTGAGCGGAGCTACCTTCTTACGGCCAAATATACGCTCATACAGCGTAGGTATCACCAGTATAGCCACAAACAGTGATGAGAGAAGTGAGAACGTAACAGTCCACGCCTCATCCTTGAACAGTTCACCTGTGGCGCCATGCAGATAGACTATAGGCAGGAAAACCACAATCGTAGTCAGGGTTGATGCAGATACGGCACCGCCCACCTCAGATGTACCTGTAATTGCGGCGTCACGCACTGATAGGCCGCGTTCCTGATTCCTGAATATACTCTCGATAACCACAATGGCATTATCCACCAGCATACCTGCTCCAAGCGCAAGACCTCCCAACGTAAGTATGTTAATGGTAAGTCCGCTAAAGAACATCAGGTTGAAAGTGGCTATTATGGAAACAGGTATTGAAACGGCCACGATAAGGGTTGTCCCCACCCTGCGCAGGAACACGAACAGTACTATCACCGCCAGCAGGATACCCAGCATGGCGCTGTTCTTGACCTCACCTATTGAATCGTTAATGAAAGTGGCCTGGTCACTTATTATCCTGAAATCATATCCGGGCAGCGACTTCTGTATCTTGGTAAGACTGGTCTTTATACCTTCTACAGCCTTTACAGTGTTGTAATCCATCTCCTTGAATACAGAGATGCCAATACTGCGGTTGCCGTTCACCCTTACTATGTTCTCCGGTTCACGGTTCTCAAAGTGTATGGTTGCCACGTCACGCAGGTAGATAGGTGCCATGCTTGCCGATGCAAACTCACCCACCTGCTGTGCTCCCGGCTGTGCAGACTCTGTATTCTTGTATCCTACTATGATATTACCGAATGCAGTCTCATCAGTCAGCGTATTTGAACCGGTCACAAGATACTGGTAACCCTGTTCCGTTATCCTTCCGCCCGATACCCTCTGGTTGTTCTCCTGGATACGTGACGATATGTTTTCAACAGTTATGCCAAAAGCCTGCAGTTTGTAAGGATCAGCCTCTATCACCAGGTTGGTAAACTCATCGCCTGCCAGTGACACATCAGCCACACCCTCAACCCTCATCAGTTCATTGCACACATATGAGTCAGCCACCTTGCGGAGCTCGGCCATATCGGTGATATCAGGATTGGAGAAACCTATTATCATTATGGGAGCAGTAGTAGGATCCTTCTGGGATATCCTGAGGTCTGTCACACGGCTGTCCTGAGAGAAACTGCTCATGGCCTTCTCCAGATCCAGGAACGCCTCATCCATATTCTTTCTCCATGCGTACTCTACCGTCAGTCTGGCTGTACCCACCTTAACTACCGATGATACATTGCGCACGTCACTCTGACGGGCAATCTGAGATTCCATGCTGCGCACGAACTGTTTCTCAATCTCTTCTGGCGGACGCTCGCCAGCGTCTATCTCAACAAACAGGCGGGGGCTGTTCATGCTTGGAAGCAGCTCCACGCTCAGCCTGTCATATGATATCTTTCCGAGCAGCAGAATAGCCAGCACCGCCATAGTGACAGTGACCGGATTCCTGACCGCCCAACTAACCAGTCTTTTCATCCTTTTCTCTGTGTTATCTTTGGATCTTAACCTTTGAACCGTCTCTCAGGGTCTCAAAACCGCGTACAATCAGCTGATCGTCCTTATCAAGGCCACTCAGAACCTCTACGCTGTTCTTCTCTTCCAATCCCAGCCTTACCTGCTTTGCAACGGCTATACCCTGGTCAACCACAAACACAGTACGTCTGTTACGCTCGTTACGTACAATGTTCTTGGGTATCACGATAGTGGAGCTGTGGCTCTCAGTAACGATATCGGCCTTTACGAACATACCCGGTCTGATGAGCAGCTTGCTATTATCAATCATAAGCTTGCCTTTGAATGTACGGGTCTCGGCACTGATAGCCGGAGAAAGCTCTGTAATCTCACCCATGATAGTATCCTTAGGCAGAGTATAATGAGTGATGTAAGCCTTCTGGCCCACTTTCACCTCATTGATGGCACTCTCAGGCAGGTTGATCTCAAGCAGCATGGAGCTGTAATCCATGATGGTCACCACTGATGTACCGCTGTTAACCTTGGCCTCCTTTGAGTAATGCGGAAGATTCACTATCACGCCGTCAAACGGAGCACGGATGTTCATCTTCTCAAGATTCATCTGGGCATTCTCATAGTCCAGACGTGAATTCATGATCTTGATATCCGAGTTCTTGACCTCAGTAAGCGTGGCACCACCCTTGTCATACAGGGACTTGGTCTTGACCTGCTCCTGCTCAGCCAGCTCCAGGTTCAGACGCTTGGTCTCTATTGATATGCCGTTCTCATATGACTTATCCTCAATACGTACTATCAAGGCGCCTTTCTTGACCTTGTCACCCAGTTTGTAGGGTTTACCGGTGGCGGGGTTGTTCTGGAGATGATACTTGCCGGCCATCTCAGTTGACAGTTCAGCCTCGGCACTTGACACAGCCGTGCTGTTTGTGGTAAAGATCCTGCTTACGGATCCGTAGGTAATGTCAGATACAGATACCGGTGTGGGTATCTCATTACGGTTCATAGTGTTCTCTTGCCTGCACCCTGCCATAAGGAGTGTGAGTGCACTCAGTGTAAGTACGCTGATTCCTGATTTCATATGCTGTTTCATTTTTATTATTTCTTTTTGTCGTTATTCTGTTCATATGTCATGGGAGCCACCGGCTCATCCTTCTCAAAATCATACAGTGTCAGTATCTTGAGATTAAGAAGCTGAACCTTGTAGTTAATGATAGCCTGTGTGTATGACATCTTGCTGTTGGAAAGCTGAGTCTGGAACTGGTTCATCTGCATACCAGTAAGCTCACCGTTACGGTAACGCTCCTCATTGAGGTCATAGGTAAGCTGTGCGTTCTTCTGGCTCTGCTCTGCTATGGATATCTGTCCCAGCAGGTTATCCAGGCTACGGCATGTGCTGCGTACGTTCATCTCTATGCTCTTAAGCTCCTCCTCGGCACTAAGCTCAAACATCTTGCGTTCTATCTCAGCGGCCTTGATACGTGCCTTACGTGCGCCCCAGTCAAAGATAGGTACGCTGAATGAGATAGCTATACGCGGGTTGTTGGTGGGATTGTCATAAACATGGTTGAAATCCTCGCTATCACCCATGATACCCAATGAGAGTGAGATATTTCCGTTAAAGCTGTCATTATCCTTGACCTGCACCATAGACATCTCCTGCTGTTCACGCGATATCTGGCGCTGACGCAACTCCAGTCTGGTGGTTGTGGCGCTCTCAAGAGCCTTGTTGATATCCACATATACCGGATCAGCCTCGATATCGCATACCACGATGATATCCTCCTCAAGAGGTATGCCAAGCGCCTGCTTGAAATTATCCTTGGCATTCTCAAGGCTTACCCTCTGGTTCTCCAGGCTTGAACGTGACTGGGCCAGGTTGAGTTCTGCCTGATAGTACTCATCCTTGGTCACAAGGTCAGCCTCAACCTTATCCTTTATTATATTGAAGTTCTTCTCTGCATTCTCCAGCTCCGACTCACTTATTGCAAGGTTCTGCTGTGATACGAACAGGCTGTAGAACTGACTTGTTATGTTACGCTCCACATTCAGCATCTGCAAAGCATAACTTATGCGGGCATTCTCATAATTCATCTCTATCTGACGCATATTCATCTTAGTCTTGTTGTAAGTGAATATCGGCTGCGTCAGACTCAGGTAAAGACGGTTACTGAATGCACGGTTGCTGTTAGTATTACCTCCTATTGACGATTCATTGTTCTGCCATGACAGGCTGTTGTTGAGTGACAGCGTGGCATCGGTCCAGATAATAGGCTGTGATATACTGAATGTTCCCGATGATGACAGCGAGCGGTTGGTGTACCAGTCTGAGTAACGGCTGTCAAACTGACGGGACTGCGAGTAAGAGAGAGGCTCCAGGTTAAGTGAGAATCTGGACTTGAGTGATGCCTTCTGGGCTATCAGGTTCTGCTCATACCGCTCCATACTCATACGGGAGTTTATCAGATCGGGATTATGTTGGGCACTGTACTCAAGAGCCTGCTCCATGGTCATGACAATCTGCGCCTGCGCTCCGGTCTCTATGGCCGAGGCGGCTGCAAGCACAAGAACTGCCTTCTTTAAAAAATCTCTTTTTATCATATTCTTATCTGTTATTTCGCTTAACGGGAATTTTCTCTCTTAACCAACTTGACGGCATCAGCCACAATCACGTTTACGCCTGATTTGTTGTTCAGCGTAACCTTCACTGTATCCGCCTCAAAACGGAACGTACCCAAAAGATTCCATCCCTCATCGGCACGCCACATGTTCATTGAGACACGGTCACTTGAGTTGAACTGCCCTATCTCAAAGTTATAGTCATTGGTAACCCTGCGGCCATTGTTGTTATTGTTATTATTGTTGTTCCACCTACGGTTACGATTATTGTCGTTAGACATATCCGGAGACGCGTAGTAATATACGTCATAGACTCCGGCAACAGTCAAAGGAATTTTCCATCGTGCATACTGGGAGCCGTCACCCGGGGATATGATATATGCCGAGCGTATATAATCACCGTACAGGTTCTGGTCTGTCACCAGCGTCCACTGGCTGTATGTACGCCAATCGGAGAAGCCCTCATATATGAACTCATTGTTTTTCTCCCTGGACTTGTCTATCCATTTTGACAGATAACCGGTCCTGAGAGGTCTTGAAAGGGAGAACAGTTCACTGTCCTCATTATCCACGATTATCTCACCCGGAAGCGCGTTATCCACTCCGCCGTTAACAGTATAGACTCCCTCGGGAGTGAGTTCCGTACCGGTATATGTACTCCAGTCTGCACTGTTAAGAGTCACATCATGCGGCAGGTTTGATGAGAGCATGGTGTTTACCCTTATTAAGCCGGGAGTATTGAACCAGTGAGTCACAAGCCTGTGTGTCTCATGGGCACCTACGCTCATGGTCATGCTTGTGGGTTTGTCTTCATCACCGGCGTTCTCAATCTCATAGAATACGAACTCCACATTGACGTAACCAGGATTGTCCGATATATTCTCAAACGCTATCTCAGCCTGATAAATATCAGCTGTATCAGTAGTGACAGTTGTAATCTGCGGAGTACCTACCTTGAAGCAAGCCAACCGTGCCGGCTGGTTCCAACTCTCAATCTTATCTGTCAGGTCAACACCTGAGTAGCTCTGCACCCAGTCCAGGATTGAATCAAATGATGAATTGGTAAACTCTTTTGCTCTGCTCCAGGCGGTAATAGAGTCAACCATGGCCTCATAACCCATTGCAGCCGATACCGGAGCAAAGAAATCTCTTGTCTTGAGTGCCAATGCATTATCAGCCAGGTCCTCCCACTCCGGGTCTGACATGACACGGTCAAAACCGTACTTTCCCATCAGTATCAGAGCCTTCTCATCCTCTGACAGGCCGTTCATTCTCCTCATCCATTCCGATGTTCCTGATCCGGTCGAGTTAGTTACAGTCTCAACCATACGGTTTGCCATAGGCCAATTGGACGAGTAGATGTTATACCTGAAATTGTAGAACAACGGTCCATAATAGTAAGGATTATCTACCTGTGTCATGCTGAACTGTCCGTTACGGTTGCTGCCGCTGAAACTGTTGGACTGCATCATGAATGACATGGCACTGTAAAGGACGTTGTAAAGGATCTCCTTCTCAGACATATCGGTATTACGGCGGTTAAAACGTCCGCCACCATACATACGCTTCATATTCTCAAACTGGAATTGACGCATGTCATAGCCTCGCTCATGAATCAGTGCCATCTCCGGCTGCAGATTCTCATAAACCGATGTCCACACACGCTTGTATGAGGTGAAATGGGCCGGTACCTCAACTATATTGAAACGTTTGAACGGATAAGCCATATCAGCAGTATATTCCATGTTACGGCGTATGCCACGTAATACGACAGGTATAGTATCACTGATGGAATCAAACGTCTCAAACATATCATTCCAGTGTCCAAGCTCCCAAACGGTATAGACGGTTGAGTCAACCGTTATGGACTTGGGGGTGTAATCTCCTATTATAAGCGATACTGACGGTAATGATGACTCCGGCGTGAATGTGTATGTGGTAGAGTCGGCATTTACCATGCACATACCCTGTGATATAGGTGTCAGACCGGGATTAGGCGTCACGCTGACATTGAAATCAGTAAAGTATGACATCTGCCATTCTGGACTCTGGTCACTGTATGCCACGCCGGGACGCGGATACCAGTAACTCTCAGGCGTAAGCATGGTAAACTCTTTGTCCTGGAACAGATAACGCTTGCCTACGTTAAGCATGGAAAGAACCTTACTGTTCTCAATCAGCTTGTCTGCCTGGATATCCAGATAACAGATGCGCTCATCGGCCTTACCGCTGTACTCAATGACAATTATTACAGGTTCATCGGCATGCAGGTTATCCTCAAATTTAAGGATGACAAGATGCATAAGCCTCTCATAACTGATTTTATGTCCGGCAGCACTTACGCTTGTAATATTGAAACCTGGATTGAGAGTGAACACCAACTGTGTGTCATCCTGACGGGGAGAGACGGTCATATCAGCTCTAACACTGAGAGAATCACCGCTTTGGGTTACGGTAAGTTCACATGACTGGGCCACAGCACTGCCCACATTTACGAACCTGTTATTCAGCTCCACCATATCGGCCCTGAATATCTCATCTACCTTGTAAAGATGTACATGCCTATATCCGGCATAAAGGCCTCCGGCAAGGAACAGCACCGCAGCTATGCGCCAAGGCAACAGGCTGTAGCGGGAGTTGGCAAGACGATGGAACAGCGATACATCCGTAAGTATGAGCCCTATGCCAAGCAACAGATAGCACAACCTGTGATTTATCAGCCTGCCCAGTCCGCTGAAGCCCGTTATCATAGACTTGAGCATAGGCAGATTGAAACCTATGTAATCAAAGAGATAATAGTACAGATTATCTATATAAAACAGCGTCACGCCTATATACGCAAGCAGGATAACCATCGTAATGGCCTGGTTGTTGAGTATAAGCATCAAGGTGGTTGACAGACCTACTATAAACACCAGGGTAGGAACTGACAACAGCAGGAAATACCATATATAACTCAGATAGTCCAGTGCAAAGCCGTACTTGACAAGACTCATTACCAATGCTATTGCCGCTACTATCAGATCAAGTATGAAGAACACCTTGAGTGTAGCCCACATCTTACCAAGCAGATACTCGGCATTACTCAGAGGACGGGTGTAGAATACTTCTGATGTATCAAGCTGTTTGTCACGTTTAAGATACTCCGATGCCAGGAAAACCGACACCACGGCCTGCCCCACATTCATGATAAGCATGAACATGTATGGGATGACCGACCTGTTGATCATCTGGGGTTGCGGGAACTGTGTGAGTATGTAGATGGAACCCAAAATCAACGCCGCAAGGAGTGACAGGAAGGCAAACACCTTGAAGAACCAGCCACGTACAAGCAGTTTTGTCTCGTACTTGGAGACTATGCGTATGTTATATAATCCAAGCATCATCACTCCTTATCCCTGATTTCAGTAAAATATACATATGCATGCTCCAGATTTGGAGGATAACTCACTGCACCATAACCGGGTGATTCCTTGGCCACCACCTGCAGATCCCATCCCAAACCATGCGGTATGGTTGAAATCACTGCGTATTTCTGGTTTATCTCAGCATACTGTTCATTGGTTACCTGCATGCGCCACACCTTACCCTCAGTCTCCTTGAGCATTCCGGCAGGTGACCCTCTGAACATGACCTGGCCCTGATTGAGCATGGCCATCTCCGTACATGAACTTGAGATATCACCTACTATATGTGTTGACAGGATTATCGTGGTGTCCTTTGAGCTGGCCTCACTAAGCAGGTTACGGAACCTGATGCGCTCCTCCGGGTCAAGTCCTGTAGTAGGCTCATCCACCACCAGGATCTGAGGCTTGTGTATGAGAGCCTGTGCAATACCCAGACGTCTCTTCATACCACCCGACAGATTCTGTGCATAACGGTCACGTGCTTCATAAAGCCCCACCTGCTCCAGCATGGCGTCAACAGCCTTGCCGCGCTCTGAAGAATTAGTCATACCCGTAAGTGCAGCAGCATACTCCAGGAATTCACGCACCTTGTACTTGGCAAAGAAACGGAAATCCTGTGGCAGATAACCCAATATGCGTCTCACCTCCTTGCGTTGCGTGCGTATATCATATCCGCACACATCAATCTGCCCCTCCGTGGGTTCCATCAACGTAACCAGAATACGCATCAGAGTGGATTTTCCGGCACCGTTCGGTCCCAAAAGGCCGAACATGCCTGAAGGTATCTCCAGGTTAATATCGGTCAGCGCTCTCTTGCCGTTAGGGTAATAATGGCTTAAGCCTTTTATAGATATAGACATGCAGTGTCGTATTTTTCACAAAAGTACGCTCATTATATGAAATGGCTTACAAATAAGAATCAACAAGTATTAATAAAACATTATTTGTTGAGAGCGGCGGCAACCTCTTCAGCACCTATGGAGAGTGTCACATATGATGGTACGGTACGTGTGCAGCACTCGTTCTCACCCCACAGGAACGGATAGTCATCCTTGTGCTCAAGGAAATCCGGCTGGAGCAATACCAATCCGGGAGCGATACCTCCGGGAATGAATGTATAGTCTGCACGGTTGTTGCCGTATGCCACCTTCTTGGTATTGACACCCACTGCAGTCACGAATGATACGTTTGAGTACGGATGGTTGCCGTATATGAAGTTAAGACCTGACAGCACCAGTTCCGGATCAATCAGATCAGGGTAGTAGCGCCATACCATATAGTTGTTCTGAGCCCAGCTGATAACCCGCTCACTACCGCCCCAGGTACCTCCTGCCACAGGAACACCGTAAGGAGTTGACTCGGCCGTACGCTTGGCATCCTCAACGAATACTGGGATAACCTCACGCACCTGAGCCTTGAAATCATCATCCATATAGGGCAGCAATGAGAGTGCTGTGGTAATGTTCACACGCGGGGCACGCATGGCGCTGCCACCACCTGTACGATTATCCTCAACACCCTGCGGGGCATTCTTGGCAGCCTCAATCTGACGCATCACGCCAGGTAGGAACATATCCTTGTACTTCTGCTCACCGGTAAGCAGCCAGAGCTGTATTGCGGCTGCTGAGCGGTCACCACCGCGGCCTCCACCCCACTGGCCGTTACGCTGGCCGTTGGACTGCTGTTGCTGCTGAGGACGGTTGGCCATCCGAGCCTGATAGTCATCCATCTCCTTCCAGAGCTTGAGAGCATTCTTCCTGCAACGCTCAGCAGTCTCAGGAATGTACGGTGCAAGCACACGGGCAGCATGCGCAAGAGCGGCGCACACATTAGCGTTACCCATAGGGTTACCGGCATTATTGGTAAATGCAAAGCGGTCATCGAGTGTACCTGAACGGTTGCCACGCACCTCATAAGGTTTGAGGCTGGGATCATATATATATCCGTCAGTAATGGTCACAGCATCACCCAGATGATGATACTGATGCATATTGCCCTGTACTATACCACCAGCTATAAAGCCGATGTTCTCAATCTGTGCACACAGGTTAAGAGCTCCATGCTCCACCTGCTGTATGACATCAGGCAGACCGTCCGGACGATGAATATCCACGAACTGGGTCTTCTGGTCAATGAAAGTCTGGTCACGTTCAGGCTTGAGTATATCCCAAACCTCAGCCAACTGGTTAGTAAGGCCGATAACCGTACCTGACTGAATATCAAAGTCACCCGCATCATACCATGCGCCTACTGCCAGGCCGGGGATATGCTCGTATGGCTTGTACTTGGTATTGGTTGAGTTACCCATTCGGTAACCGTCATGCTGCTGATAATTGGTAGGTGCCTGGATGGCATCATCCATATGGGAACGGCCGTGCCATACACGATATGCCTCATTGACCATCATGTGGTCCATCTGTACAGGAAGCCATACATCCATGGTGTTGTGCCACTTGCCCTCATAGACATTCTTGTTGATGGGGAACGGATTGGTCCTTACACCATTATACTCTATATAATAGGTGCCGGGCTCACGTACCGCACTGAAATCACACTGCGCATAGTTGTAACGGTCATAGAATACGCCCCACTCCTTTACAGCCGGTTCCAGAACCAGAGTATTGCTGCCGTCTGCATTAACACGGTATATCTTAGCCTTTGAGGCCACCTTGTCATTACGGTCCAGTTCTATCACAGCCACCTTCTTCTGTGCAGGAGTATAGCCTATCTGTGAGAATCCCACATTGGGCTCACGTATCCAGTCAGAGTTTGGAGTTGGTTCCACATACCATTCCAACACTGTTCCGGTCTTTCCGGCGGGCAGATATGAACGTACCACATATGTACCGTTCTGTGACAGGTTACGTCCGTCAAACAGATTCAACTCTGCATCTGACTGGAACAGCACACGCAGAGACTCATCCTCAGGAGCCACCACAATGGTATGACCCTTTGAAATAGGTTTGGGTACTATGAATTCATCACGGCCACGGTCATCGAAAGTGGAGAGCCCCCAGAACTGGTTGATCTTTTCAGAGTTGGGGTGCATCTCGGTATCACTTGACGGATAACGGGGGAATATTTCTGACTGGCCATCCACAAGATAGGTCTTGCCGTAGTATGTGGCCGGGAAGAACTCCATGTTGAGACCTGCCTTGCCTACAAGATTTGCAGGCAGCGGTTCATCCAGTTCCACTGAAATGCGTACTCCCTTACCCTCTTGCTTTACGGTAAGTCCGTACTGGAAACTGTAATCCTGATAATTGAAACGGCAGTTTATCACTCCGCCCAGAGTGTCTATGGTACGCTCCGTAAGTGTTGAATATATATCCCACTGCTCAGGAGTGTTCATCAGACGCACGCCACCACCGGTAGCAATACGTACGCCACGCTGAATTATTTCTATTCCAGCAGTCTTCTCATCACAGAATACGCCCTGATATCTGTTTGAGTAAACAAGAACATTGACACCTTGGGTCTCGAAATAACCCTTTTCATTGATCTCAAGCTTTCCCTGATCTGACTTATTGACACAGGAAACCAACGCACATAATGCGGCAATAATCGGCAGTAAACGTTTCATAAGTTTTGGTTAGTTGACTTATTTTACAAAAGTAACACAATCCATGGGAAAACAGAAGCAGTTAACTAATTTTATAGTGAATAGTGAAAGGTTATAAATTAGGCCGACCCTCTACAAAAAATGAGTATCTTCGCGAATCAAAATTACAGGTATGAAGAAACGTGTTCTTGTAACATACAACATGTTCCGTACAGGATATGCGGAACTGATTGAGAAATATGATGTTACATTCCCCCCTGAAGGCCGTGAGACTTTCACATATGATGAGGTGTATGAGATGCTCCCGGAGTATGACGTACTGCAGTCCATGTTCAATTTCCCGGTTGACCGCAAGCTTATGGAGCGCGGCCTGCCCCGCCTGGAACTGGTAAGCAACTACGCCGTAGGGTTTGACAACATAGATATCCCTACAGCAACCGAACTTGGCATTGCTGTAACAAATACCCCTGGCCCTGTAACTGAGCCCACCGCCGATCTGGCATTCGGACTTATGCTGACCGTAGCACGCCGCATCACAGATGTTGACCGCCGTCTGCGCATTCCGGGGGCACTGGAGTGGACACTTCTGGCCAACTTAGGTTACTCACTTGGAGGCAAGACATTAGGCATCTTAGGCATGGGACGCATCGGCCAGGCTCTGGCACGCCGCGCCAAGGCCAGCTGCATGAAGGTAATATATCACAACCGCCACCGCGTAAGCCCTGAGATTGAGAAGGAGTATGATGCCACCTACGTTGAGTTTGACGAGCTGCTCAAGACTTCTGATTTCATATCAGTGAACGTGCCCTACTCCAAGGATACATGGCATCTGATAGGCAAGGAGCAGATAGAGCTCATGAAACCCACCGCCATACTGGTCAATACAGCACGCGGCCCTATCGTTGATGAACTTGCCCTGGCCGATGCACTTAAGAACAAGCGCATCTGGGGTGCAGGACTTGACGTATTTGAGTTCGGTGACAAGGTAAGCCCCGAGATACTGGCATGTGAGAATGCAGTCATCACCCCGCATGTAGGCACACAAACCTACGATGTCCGCAATGAGATGGCAGAATTCGTGTCACGCAACATCATCAACTTCTATGAGGGCGGTCCTGTTGCATACGTTAATAACGTTCCTAAGAAAAAATAAATGGCTGCATCAGAGAGTCTGCTTGACAAACTTGACGGTCTGGAGGCACGCTTCCAGGAGGTTAGTCTGCTCATAACAGACCCGTCCGTTATAGCCGATATGAAACGGTTCGTAAAACTGAACCGTGAGTACCGTGACCTGGAACCCGTAGTTGCAGCCCGCAAGGAATACATCCAGTTGCAGAAAAGCATTGAGGAGGCACGTGAACTGCTATCTGAGAGTGACCCGGAGATGCGCCAGATGGCCCGTGAGGAGCTTGACAGCGCCACAGCACGCCTGCCCCAGCTTGAGGAGGAGATAAAGCAGATGCTCATACCTGCTGATCCGCAGGATGACAAGGACGTGATAATGGAGATACGCGGCGGCACAGGTGGCGATGAGGCTGCCCTGTTTGCCGGCGACCTGTTCCGCATGTACTGCAAGTTCTGTGAGGCCAAAGGCTGGAAATACGCAGTATCATCATATTCCGAAGGTGCATCGGGCGGATATAAGGAGATCATTTTCACCGTAACGGGAGAAAAAGTTTACGGTACGCTCAAATATGAATCCGGCGTACACCGCGTACAGCGCGTGCCTGTTACCGAGACCCAGGGCCGCATACACACATCGGCAGCCACGGTTGCCGTTTTGCCTGAGGCCGATGCCTTTGAGGTTGAGATAAACGAGGGCGAGATAAAATGGGATACATTCCGCAGCGGCGGCGCCGGCGGCCAGAACGTGAACAAGGTAGAGAGCGGAGTGAGGCTCCGTTACAATTGGAAAAATCCCAACACCGGAGTTGTCGAGGAGATACTCATAGAGTGCACCGAGACCCGTGACCAGCCCAAGAATAAGGAGCGCGCTCTTTCACGCCTGCGCACCATGATATATGACCGCGAGCATCAGAAATACATGGATGACATTGCGGCCCGCCGCAAGACAATGGTCTCCACCGGTGACCGGTCAGCCAAGATCCGCACATACAATTATCCGCAGGGTCGCATAACCGATCACCGCATAAACTGGACTTCATACAATCTGCCGGCATTCATGGACGGTGACATACAGGACTGTATTGACCAACTCACCATTGCTGAAAATGCAGAACGTATGAAAGAGGCCGAAATGTAAAGAGATTTCATAATTAGAACAGATATGACAAGAGACGAACTTTACGCCAACATCAAGCGCAAGAAATCATTTCTGTGCGTAGGTCTTGACACCGATCTCAAGAAGATCCCGGAGCATCTGCTCAAGGAAGATGATCCCATATTCGCATTCAACAAGGCAATAATAGATGCTACAGCAGACTATTGCATTGCATACAAGCCCAATCTGGCATTCTATGAGAGCGCCGGACTGAAAGGTCTGCAGGCCCTCTACAAAACCATAGATTACCTCCGCGCCAATTATCCGGACCAGTTCATCATAGCCGATGCCAAGCGCGGCGACATAGGCAACACCTCAATGATGTATGCCGACAGTTTCTTTAACGAAATGAACGTTGACGCCGTAACCGTTGCACCTTATATGGGTGAGGACAGCGTGACACCGTTCCTGGGACATGACGGCCGCTGGGTAATACTGCTGGCTCTGACCAGTAACAAGGGTGCTGCCGATTTCCAGTACATTGAGGACGCACAGGGCACACCTCTGTACCAGAAGGTACTGGCCAAGTCACTTGAGTGGGGCGGAAATGCCGACAACATGATGTATGTGGTAGGTGCCACACGCGCCGATATGCTCACTGACATCCGCAAGACCGTACCTGACAGTTTCCTGCTGGTTCCCGGCATCGGTGCACAGGGCGGCTCGCTGGCTGATGTATGCAAATACGGTCTTAACAGCAAGTGCGGCCTGATAGTAAACAGCAGCCGTGCAATCATTTACGCCGATAAGTCTGCAAACTTTGCCCAGGTGGCCCGCACCAAGGCCATGGAGGTTCAGCAGGAAATGGCGCAGTACCTATAAATTTTAGCGTTGGCTTTAGCCAAAGTTAATCTCTGTCAAATTCATAGAATTTGAACAATTTTACTATATTTGCAAGTCTTATATAGAAATTGCATAAAAGCATGGAATTTACAGCAAAACAGATAGCAGAGTTCCTGGGCGGCACCGTTGACGGCAACGAGAACGCAGCAGTCCATACTTTTGCCAAAATTGAAGAGGGTGTACCTGGTGCACTCTCTTTTCTTTCTAACGTAAAATATACGCAGTACCTATATTCAACCCAGTCAAGCGTAGTTCTGGTAAACAAGGATTTCAAGGCTGAGCAGCCCGTGAGCGCCACTCTGGTAAGGGTTGACAATGCCTATGAGAGCCTGGCCAAGCTCATGTCACTGTACGCATCCATGAAACCGGGCCGTACGGGCATAAGCTCGCTGGCATCGGTTTCAGAAAAGGCCAAGATAGGCAAGAACGTCTATATAGGTCCCTTCTCTGTGATTGAAGATGGTGCTGTGATAGGTGACAACACGCAGATATATCCTCACGTAATTGTGGGTGAAGGCGCATCAGTTGGTTCTGACTGCATACTTTATCCGCACGTGACAATCTATTACGCCTGCAAGGTAGGTAACCGTTGCATACTCCACGCCGGATGTGTGATAGGTGCTGACGGATTCGGCTTTGCACCCACGCCAAACGGCTACAACAAGATTCCGCAGATAGGAATTGTTGAACTGGAGGATGACGTTGAAATTGGCGCCAACACATGTATTGACCGTTCCACCATGGGTAGGACCATTGTCCATAAGGGTGTCAAACTTGACAATCTCATTCAAATAGCCCATAACGTGGAGATTGGCGAGAATACTGTCATGTCAGCCCAAACCGGTGTAGCTGGATCGAGCAAGGTTGGCTCATGGTGCATGGTTGGAGGGCAGGCTGGTATATCTGGGCACCTCAACATCGGCAACAAGGTCAATGTTGGAGCACAGACCGGTATCATAAGCAATATCCCTGACGGCGAAGGAGTAATGGGATATCCATCAATAGGATACCGCAACTTTTTGCGCTCATCACTGATATTCAGGGATCTTCCTGAAATCAGCAAGACCGTAAGTCAACTCAAAAAAGAAATAGAAGAACTGAAAGCCCAGCTTGCCAGCAAGTGACGCTTTAAGACAAACACTATAACATGTACAAACAGAAGACTTTAAAGAGTAGTTTTTCACTCAGCGGAAAGGGGCTTCACACTGGTCTTGACCTGACCGTGACATTCAACCCGGCTCCCGCTGACTACGGATACAAGATACAGAGAACTGACCTGGAAAGCCAGCCCATCATTGAGGCATACGCCGAGAACGTACGCGAGACCCAACGCGGTACCGTGCTGTTCAAGGGCAATGTCAAGGTAAGCACCGTTGAGCATGGTCTGGCAGCCCTCTACGCCGCAGGCATTGACAACTGTCACATTGAGGTAAACGGCCCTGAGTTCCCCATCCTGGACGGCAGCGCCATTGAGTATGTAGAGAACATACAGCGCGTTGGTATCAAGGAACTGGATGCCCTCAAGGACTACTATGTAGTCAAGAACAAGATTGAGGTCAAGGATGAAACAACAGGTTCATCCATCATACTGCTCCCTGATAATGAGTTCAGCGTAAACGTACTCATATCATATGAGTCAAAGATACTCTATAACCAGTATGCTTCATTGGATGACATGCGTGATTTCCCCACTGAGATAGCCAAGAGCCGTACATTCGTCTTTGTCCGTGAGATAGAGCCTCTGTTGGGACTGGGCCTTATCAAGGGAGGTGACCTTGACAACGCCATAGTTATTTATGAGCGTGAGATGCCCCAGGAACGCTATGACAAGATCTGTGAGGTTATGGGTGTACCCACAATGGATGCCACCAAGCTGGGTTACATAATGCACAAGCCTCTGCAGTGGGACAACGAGCCTGCACGCCACAAACTGCTTGACATAATAGGTGACCTGGCACTTGTAGGCAAACCCATCAAGGGCCGTATCATAGCCACCCGTCCGGGCCATACCATCAACAACAAGTTTGCCCGCATACTGCGCAAGAACATAATACTGAACGATGTCCAGGCACCCGCATATGATCCTTCTGTTCCGCCGGTAATGAACCTGCAGCAGATCCAGGCCGTAATGCCGCACCGTTACCCGATGCAGCTTCTTGATAAGGTAATTGCGCTAACAGACCTTTATGCTGAGGGTGTCAAGAACGTTACCAACAACGAGTTCTTCTTTACAGGACACTTCCCGGAGCACCCCATCATGCCGGGTGTACTCATCATTGAGGCTATGGCACAGTTAGGAGGAACCCTTGCACTGCAATATACAGGAGAACCTAAGGATTATGAGGCCATGTTCGTAAAGATAGACAACACCCGTTTCCGTCAGGCCGTAGTACCAGGCGACACCCTTCTGATGCGTGTTGTAAGGACTGCGCCTATACGTCATAACATACTATCAATCAAAGGATACGCCTTTGTAGCCGACAAACTGGTTGCAGAGTCGGAATTCATGGTTCAAATTGTAAAAAGAGAAAACTGATGATAAGCCCGTTAGCATACATCGACCCTTCCGCCCAGATAGGCGAGAATGTTGAAATAGGTCCATTCTGTTTCATTGACAAGAATGTGATAATCGGTGACAACAACATTATCATGCCCCACGTGAACATCATGTACGGCTCACGCATAGGCAATGGTAATCAGATACATCCCGGAGCCGTGATAGGCGGTATCCCGCAGGATCTTAAGTTCCAGGGTGAGGATTCAACCGCTGAGATTGGTGACAACAACCGCATCCGCGAGAATGTGACCATAAACCGCGGAACAGCCTCTAAAGGCAAGACTATCGTAGGCAACAATAACCTCCTTATGGAGAATATGCACGTAGCGCATGACTGTGTAATCGGCAACAACTGCATATTGGGCAACAGCACTAAGATAGCAGGCGAGGTAGTTGTTGATGACTTTGCCATACTCAGCGCCTGCGTACTTATTCACCAGTTCTGCCATATTGGAGGCCATGTCATGATTCAGGGCGGTTCAGGATGTAGCAAGGATATACCTCCCTATATCATCGGAGGCCGCCATCCGCTTGTATACGCCGGTCTGAACATTGTAGGTTTGCGCCGCCGCGGATTCAGCGATGAGATCATTGAGGCCATACATAATGCCTACCGTATCATTTACCAGAACGGCCTTAATGTAAGCCAGGCTATTGCAGCCCTCAAGGATGATCCAATCTCCAAATATCCCGAGGTGCAGTACATCATAAGGTTCGTGGAGAGTTCGGAAAGAGGTATAGTCAGAGACTGATAATTAAAACAAAAAGCTATGATATACAGATTCATTTTCATTTCCGATGAGGTTGATGACTTCTATCGTGAAATACAGATCAATTCATCAGCATCATTCCTGGATTTCAGCAACGCCATTCTGAAATCTGTAGGATATCCCGATGACCAGATGACCTCATTCTTTATCTGTGAGGACAACTGGGAGAAGCGTGAGGAGATTACCCGTGAAGAGATGAACACCAGTTCAGAAGTTGATAACTGGGTAATGGCCGATACCCCGCTTGACGAGCTGATAGAGGATGAAAAGCAGCGTCTGATTTACATCTTCGACCCTTTAACAGAAAGGTGCTTTTTTATTGAATTAAAGGAGATTATCACCGGCAAGACTCTTAAGGAAGCCGTCTGCACCGCAAGCCAGGGCAACCCACCCAAGCAGACCATTGACTTTGATGAGATGGCCAAGGCCAACCCCACCATTGACGTGGATGAAAACTTCTATGGCGATGAAGGATTTGAATCCGATGAGCTTGATGAGGAAGGATTCGGCATGGAAGGCGGCGAAGGAGGAGGCACAGTGAGCCTGGATTCCATTGACGACCTTTACTAAGTGAAAAATCTGGTTATCATACTTGGACCTACCGGCGTGGGGAAGACTGAATTATGTCTGACCCTCGCCGATTTGTTTCATACACCTATAATTTCCGCTGATTCAAGACAGATGTATGCAGACATTCCTATATGCACAGCCGCTCCTACTCCCGCAGAGAGAGAACGAGCCACGCATTATCTGGTAGGAAACCTTGGACTTGATGACTATTACAGCGCTGCGAGGTACGAAGAGGATGTGATAGCACTTGCCAACAGACTCTTCGCAGAGCATGACATACTACTGGTCACAGGTGGGTCAATGATGTATATAGATGCCCTCTGCTATGGTATAGACCAGATTCCCACCATTCCGGATGACATCCGCACCCCCCTTTTGGAGCGTTATCAGAAGGAAGGTCTGGACAATCTGGTACAGGAACTCAAAATTCTGGATCCTACCTACTATAAAGAGGTGGATAGAAAGAATCCCAAGCGTGTTTTGCACGCTCTTGAGGTCTGTTATCTGACCGGGCACCCCTACTCTGACCTGCGTAAAGGAGAGAAAGCTGAGCGTCCGTTCAACATAGTGCGCATAGGACTTACCAGACCTCGTGAGGAGTTATACGAACGTATAAACCGGCGCGTTGACAAGATGGTGGAGAACGGACTGATTGATGAGGCACGCCGCATGTATCCCAAGAAAGGGCTCAACTCACTCAACACCGTGGGCATGAAGGAGCTTTTCAACTGGATGGACGGTGCCTTGACCCCTGAAGGCAAGCCCTGGACGCTTGAGTTTGCCATAGAAAAGATAAAGCAGAACACGCGTATATATTCACGTAAACAGATGACGTGGTTCAAGCGTGACGAGAATACGCGCTGGTTTAACCCAGATGACGTAGAGTCTATAATAGGATATATAAGAGAGAGGACATGCTGATAAGACTGTATGAGAAAAATCCCAGCCAGCGCGATATAGACCGCGTCCTGGACATCTTGAACGGAGGGGGCGTAATAGTATTCCCCACAGATACGGCATATGCACTTGGATGCCACGCCTTAAAGGAACGTCCCATAGAGCGTATCTGTAAGATCAAGGGCATGAACCCGCAGAAACACCGTTTCTCCATAGTATGCTATGACCTGAGTGACATAAGCCAGTATGTCCAGATAGACAACGCCACCTTCAAGACGATGAAACGCAACCTGCCCGGCCCGTTCACCTTTGTATTGCGTGCCGGCAGCCGTCTGCCCAAAATATTCAGCAACCGCAAGGAGGTAGGAATACGCGTGCCAGACAATGATATCACGCGCGAGATTTGCCGTCAGCTCGGTGCTCCCCTGCTCTCCACCACCGTCCCGTATGATGAATCTGATGACATAGGCTACCTGACCGACCCTGAACTCATTGACGAGCGCCTGGGTGATGATGTGGATCTTGTAATCAACGGCGGAGCCGGCGGGTTCGAGTACTCCACCGTGGTCTATTGCGTGGATGGGGATCAGGAGATTATCCGGCAGGGAAAAGGGGTCTTAGACAATTGAAAATTGAAAATTGCTATCCCGAGTCGCGACAAAAATCATGGAACGAAGTGACATAATTGAGAATTATTCAATAATAGACTATATAACAATTGATTAGACACAGCAATATGAAGAGGTTTAATATATTTGTCGTTGCAGTGCTCACAGCTCTGTCACTGACAGCTCAGAACAAGAAAATTACTCTTGATGATGTTATCGGAGGTAAATTCTTTGGCAACGGCGCCCCAGCCATAACCCCTATGGCCGATGGTGAGCACTATCTGAAGGCAGAGGGTAACTGTATCCTGAAATATTCATTCAAGACCGGCGCAGTAACTGACACCGTACTGAACCTGCGCACTGCACGCGGTGAGAAACTCTATACGCTGGGCCGTTTCATACTCTCACCTACTGAGGATATCATCCTGCTTGAACAGTATGACCAGAAGTTATTCCGCCATTCATATACCGCAAACTATTACATATTCACCATACGCAACAACAAGATTGATCCGCTCACCACAGGCGGTCCCGTACAGGTGCCTACATTCTCACCTGACGGCCATAATATAGCATTCGTCCGTAATAATAACATATTCTTAGTCAAGCTATTATTCAATAATGCTGAAGTTCAGGTGACCAAGGATGGAGAGCTTGGAAAGGTACGCAACGGCATACCTGACTGGGCATATGAAGAGGAGTTCGGACTGGTACGTGCATACGAGTTCAGCGCTGACAGCCGCATGCTTGCCTGGATCAGGTTTGATGAGTCAAAGGTTGGCAGTTACCAACTTCCATTCTTCCTGACAGATGTGGACCGTGAATCATACTCGCAGGAGCTGATCTCATACCGCCCACAGCAATACCCCACTGCCGGAGGCACAAACTCAAAGGTATCGGTCCACTCATTTGACATCAAGAGTTCAGTAATCCGTGATATCGACCTCAAACTTGACAGCACCAGCTATATTCCGCGCATCAAGTTTGTTGAAAATGAGGATAACAGCCTGTTCATTTTCACCCTTAACCGCCTCCAGAACAAGCTTGAGATATACTCTGCCAATCCCCGCTCCACCCTATGCACACTCATTCTGCGTGAGGAGGATGAACGTTATATAGATGAGACAAGTTATATGGAGACTGAGTTCTATGGTGACCGCTTCATTATGCAGAGCGAACGTGACGGACATAATCACCTCTATCTATATGGCTTGAACGGCAGGCTCCAGAAACAGATTACCAGCGGTAATTTTGATGTCCTGGCACTCCATGGTTATGACGCAAAAACCGGCGCTGTCTATTATGAGAGCAATGAATCAGGCATATATGACTGCGCTGTATGGAAGATTGACGGCAAGGGCAAGAAAACCAGACTATCCCAGGAGAAGGGCACCAACCATGCTGTTTTCAGTACTGACTACAAGTATTTCATAAACACTTGGTCTGATATGAATACCCCGTACGTGGTATCCCGCATGGATGCAAGCGGCAAGATACTGGCTGTCATTGATAATAATACCGATGTCATACAGGCTGCAGCAGAATACGGCCTGCCCAGGAAAGAGCAGTTCTCATTCCAGACTGCTGATGGAACAACACTTTATGGCTGGATGATCAAACCCGCCGGAGCAGATGAATCACACCCCTGCCCCGTTATCATGTTCCAATACAGCGGTCCCGGCTCAAATAAGATACTCAACCAATGGAGTGTTGGATTCTACCCCGGAGCCAGCCTTGAATCCCTCTTAACCTATCAAGGTTATGCTGTAGCAGTGGTTGACGGACGCGGTACAGGCCGCCGTGGAGCCGATTTCAAGAAGCAGACCTACAAGCACCTGGGTGTGATGGAAGCGCAGGATCAGGTTGCCGCAGCCAAATACTTGGGTTCACTCCCCTACATTGATGCTGACCGCATTGCAATCTGGGGCTGGAGCTACGGTGGCTACAACACCCTGATGTCCATGAGTGAGGGTACACCAGTATTCAAATGCGGCGTTGCAGTAGCTCCAGTAACTGATTGGCGCTACTATGATGCCATCTACGCCGAGCGTTTCATGCAGGAACCCAAGCAGAACGCTGACGGCTACCACGATGCCTCAGCCATTGACCGCGTAAACAAACTCCACGGCCGTCTACTCATAATCCACGGCCTCGATGATGACAACGTATTCTTCAGCAACACCGCAGCCTACATCAACGCCCTCATCAATGCAGGAGTTGATTTCGATATGCAGCTCTACCCCGGCAAGGACCACAGCATCACCGGCTACTCCACCCGCAAACACCTCTTCAACAGGATATTAAGGTTCTTTGAGGAGAATCTATAGGTTCCTACATCACGCCAAGGTGTACCACAGCTGGCTCTCACACCTTCGGTGCTCGATGGTTTTTGACTTTTATGGCCCTTTCAGGGCCTAAAAAGTCGTTAGATGGAAACTTATCTGCGTATTTGACACAACCTTTTTTTAGTTTGGGGCGGCGACGCCCCAAACCCGTTCCGCGGGATAAAATCCCGCTCCACTCTGCCGGCCTCCGGCCGGGTAAAACAATACCCTCGCTAGCTTTGCTCGCGAGGGTATTGTTTTACTTGGTGCAAATGGAAGCTTTGCTGGTGTGTGCAAATGGAAAGAATTTATTACCTATAAATCAAAAATATACATGGAATCTTATCCAAATTCGGAAGTTTTCCACCCCACTCCTTTACAGTGCGGGTGCGGATGTACTCGTCGGGTGTGGTTAGGCCGGCAGCAATGCAGAGGTGGGTTTGTGGGCGACAGGCTTTCAGGATGTCGGCCATCATTTTGGCGTTGCGGTACGGGGTTTCTATGAAGAGTTGAGTTTGATTCTCGGTGTAGGCGCGCTGTTCCAGCTTTTTTAGGGTTTTGATGCGGTCGTCGGGCTCTATGGGCAGGTAGCCGTTGAAGGCGAAGCTTTGGCCGTTGAAACCGGAGCCCATTACTGCCAGGATTATGCTTGAGGGGCCTACCAGAGGCACCACCTTCAGGCCTTTGCGCTGCGCTATTGCCACTACATCGGCTCCGGGATCAGCTACGGCGGGGCATCCGGCTTCTGATATCACTCCCATTGCATTACCCTCCTCCAACGGTTTGAGCATTCCGGATATCTCATCGGGCTTGGTATGCTTGTTAAGGGTGTAGAACGTGAGCTGGTCTATGTCTATACTACGATCTACTTGCTTGAGGAAACGGCGGGCGGTGCGGACATCCTCCACAATAAAGTGGCGTATGCCCATGATTATCTCATGATTGTATGCGGGAAGCACCTGCTCCACCGGAGTCTCGCCCAAAAGATTGGGAATTAGGTATAAAGCGGGAATCATGATGCTAAGGTAGCGCATTTTGCATTATCTTCGCACTACATTCAGCAAATAATGGAACAGAACAGCGCATTCGTACTCAGAATAACAGATGGCGTGGCATGTACGCCCAAGTATCGTCTTGACATCCCTATCAACATCTGCCTGGCACCCGGCCAGCAGACAGCCATTGTGGGGCCAAACGGTGCGGGCAAAACCCTGCTTGTAAACACCCTGCTGCGCCAGTATCCGCTCATGAACAACCGTGAGGTGGAGTACGGCAGCGGCATATCCGGGGCCGATATCCGCAACATAACGTTCCGTGACAGCTACGGCAGTGCCGATGCCACCTACTTTTATCAGCAGCGCTGGAATATGACTGAGATGGGTGAATCGGCCATTGTGCGCGATGCGTTCCCCGACATCAAGGATTCTGTCTGGAAAGAGCGCCTACACACTCTTTTTGCACTGCCCTCAATCTGGGATAAGCAGCTTGTAACCCTCTCCAGCGGCGAGATGCGCAAGTACCAGCTGGCCCGTGCCCTGGCCGTACGCCCCAAGATGGTGATAATAGACAGCCCGTTCATAGGTCTGGATGTCCAGACACGCGATATGCTGTGCCGTCTGCTTGAGAACCTTATCAGCGAATGGAAGATACAGATAGTGCTGGTTGTGGCACGACGTGAGGATATACCGCAGTTCATTACGCATATTATAGAGGTAAAAGACCGCCGCTGTACCGGTGTAATGCCAATTGAGCAGTATCTGGCACAGCCGCTTGATCCACTTCCCCAGCCTCTTCTGCCGCAAGAAACGGTAGAGTTGATGCACAACCTCCCTGAGAACGGGATGCAGTCCGATGAGATTGTACGCTGCAACCAGGTAAGTCTGCAATACGAGAACCGCCGCATACTGGGCCCTCTTGACTGGACCATACGTAAAGGTGAGCATTGGGCGCTCCTGGGCCCCAACGGAAGCGGCAAATCAGCACTGCTGAGCATGGTGTATGCCGATAATCCGCAGTCATACGCATGTGACATAGCCCTATTTGGACGTCCTCGCGGTACAGGCGAGAGCATCTGGGAGATAAAAAAGCACATAGGCTACGTTTCACCTGAGATGCACCGCTCCTATTGCCGCCGATATCCCGCCATCGACATAGTGGCATCGGGACTGCATGACACCATCGGTTTGTATAAAAAAATTACTGCCGATGAACGTGACCGCTGCCGCGTATGGATGAGCATATTCCAGATATCGGATTTGGAGGAGCGTGACTTCCTGGAACTCTCAAGCGGAGAGCAGCGCATGATACTGCTGGCCCGCGCATTTGTAAAGAACCCCTCCCTACTCATTCTTGACGAGCCTCTTCACGGACTGGACCGCCAGCGCCGCGCCCTTGTAATGGAAATAATAAAGGCCTTCTGCGCCAACCCGCAAAAGACCCTCATCATAGTAACCCATTACCCCGAGGAACTCCCCCACACCATCGATCACACCCTCACTCTAGTGCGCTCGCACTAGGGGCACAAAGGGGACGGTTCTTTTTGTGCCCCTACGAAAAATTCCGACAAATAAGACAAATATAAGGGGCACAAAAAGAACCGTCCCCTTTGTGCCCCTATTCTGACATCAACTGATTATAGGTTTTCTGGCGTTTTGCGTAGTAGCGCCAGAGGAGGCTGAAGTTTACGCGCTCGGGGATGTCTGTGATTGATGCCTCCTGGAGGTTCTCCTGGCGGCTGTCCTGGAATTCAGGTTTGAGACGGCGGAACTCACGGCGTGCACGGAATACTGCCTTGAAATCACCCCAATGGAATTTAAGAAGGAACATGAGTGCAGCCAAGCCATCCAGCCAGAAACGCGCCCGCATAACCTTGCGGAGCTCATTCTCCGGCAGATTCTTATAGAGCATGAGCAGATTATTGCGGAAATTCAGGAACGTCTTATATGGATTTGACTTATTAAGTGTTGCGCCGCCTACATGATATACCACGCTCTCCGGAATGCATACGATCTTGCGGTTGCGGCTACGCAAACGCCAGCAAAGGTCAATCTCCTCCTGATGAGCAAAGAAACGGTCATCAAGTCCTCCGGCAGCCCAATAATCAGCGCTGCGAACCATCAGACAGGCACCCGTAGCCCAGAAAACATTGGCAATGGTATCATACTGCCCCAGATCCTTCTCGATGACATCAAACACCCTGCCGCGACAGAACATATAACCATACTTATCCATATATCCACCGGCACCACCTGCATACTCAAACAACTCAGGAGCCTTGAAGTCAAGCAGTTTAGGCTGACATGCAGCCACCTCAGGATGCACCTCCATATAGCTAAGAAGCGGCAAAAGCCAATCCTCAGATACCTCAACATCAGAATTGAGAAGGATATAGTATTCAGCCTCAACCTCACGCAACGCCATATTGTAACCCTTGGCAAATCCCCAGTTCTTCTCCAGACGGATAAGCGGAATCTCCGGAAATTCACGACTCATCATCTCCATAGAGTCATCCGATGAGGCATTATCGGCCACATAAATCTCCACGCCCTCCATCCTGGAGCATTTGATGAGTGTAGGCAGATAACGCTTAAGCATTGCGCTGCCGTTCCAGTTCAATATGACTATCGCAACTTTCATATCACTTTATGATTGTACCCGTAAGAGCATCGGCGGCAGCATTGAAACCGCCCAAGAGCACCCTTACAAGGCTGTTTTCCTGTACCTGAGCCGAATCCAACTCCACCCTGATATAATTATCCGTAAACCCATGTGCCGGCATACCGCGACGCGGCTTCTCCACTAAAACAGTTGCTTCATGACCGATATGCGCCTCATAGAATGCCCTTGTTTTACGGTCCGACAGTTCCAGCAAACGTTGACTGCGCTCATGTTTGGTCTGAGGCGAAACCTTATGAGGAATCCTGAGAGCCGCCGTTCCCGGACGCTCCGAGTAGCTGAACACATGCAGCTGAGTCACATCCAGGCTCTCAATGAAGCGGTAAGCATCCTCAAACAGTTCATCGGTCTCGCCACGCATACCCACAATAACATCAACACCGATGAACGCATCGGGCATAACACTCTTGACACGACGAACCTTATCAGCAAACACCTCACGCTCATAACGGCGGTGCATAAGCTTGAGCACCTCATTCGATCCGCTCTGCAGCGGGATATGGAAATGGGGCATGAACGCCCTGGAACCAGCAACAAAGTCAATAACCTCATCAAGCAGGTTAGGCTCAATAGACGATATACGGTAACGGGATATCTCCTCCACCTTATCCAGCTCACGGATCAGGTCAATGAAACTGTCACCTGTGGATTTTCCAAAGTCACCGATGTTCACACCGGTTATGACAATCTCGCGGCCACCCTCCTGCCCTGCCTGACGAGCCTGAGCAACAAGGCTCTCAATTGACGGGTTACGGCTGTGTCCGCGTGCATAAGCCACGGTGCAGTAAGTGCAATAGTAGTCACAGCCGTCCTGAACCTTGAGGAAGAACCTGGTACGGTCACCGCGAGAGCAGGATGGAACAAAGTTCTTTATGTCATTCGTACCCACAGTTTTGGATATGCCGTGGTCACGCTTAACAAGTCCATTCAAATTCTCCAGAACATTGCCCTTCTGATCCTGTCCAAGCACGATATCCACACCGGGAATATCGGCCACAGTACCGGGCTGAAGCTGTCCATAGCAGCCTGTAACCACGATATACGCATCGGGATTCTCACGGACTATCTTGTGGATAGCCTGACGGCACTTCTTATCGGCTACCTCAGTAACCGAACAGGTATTGATAACGCAGATATCGGCCTTCTCTCCCTTGACAGCCTTATGTGCACCAGCCTCTATCAACTGACGCATAATAGTGGATGTCTCCGAGAAGTTAAGCTTGCATCCCAGAGTAAAGAAAGAGGCGCTGCGGCCCTCTAATGTGAATTCTGCGTTCCCCATAACCTAATATGATGCGAATTTAGCAAATAAATCCTTTGCCGCCACATATATAAACAATGAAGGATGACCCTATGAGCCATCCTTCAACTATTTTATGATTACCGTTGATTACTCAGCAGCCTCAGCCACAACCTCGAAAGCAACCTCAGCCTTAACCTCCTTGTGGAGATTGATGGTAGCGGTGTACTCACCGATAGCCTTAACGGTCTCAGCAACGATAGCCTTGCGATCTACCTCAAAGCCCTTAGCAGCGAGAGCCTCAGCAACCTGAGCTGCACCTACGCCACCAAAGATAGTGCCGTCCTCGTTAACCTTAGCGCTGATAACAACCTTAACGCCATTCAGCTTAGCAGCCTGAGCCTCAGCATCAGCCTTGATCTTAGCGAGCTTGTGAGCGCGCTGACGCTCGTTCTCAGCCAGAACCTTCTTAGCTGACTCAGTAGCAATAACTGCCTTTCCCTGGGGAATCAGATAGTTACGACCGTAACCGTCCTTAACCTTTACTATATCGTTCTTGTATCCAAGATTGATAACATCTTCCTTAAGAATAATTTCCATAGTCTTTCAAGATTTAAAGATTACTTCATCATATCAGTTACATAAGGAAGCAGAGCCAAATGACGTGCTCTCTTAACGGCCTGAGCCACGCGACGCTGGAACTTCAGTGAAGTACCGGTGATACGACGGGGCAGAAGCTTACCCTGCTCGTTGAGGAAACGCTTAAGGAATTCGGGATCCTTATAATCGATATACTTGATACCTGCCTTCTTGAAACGGCAATATTTCTTCTTCTTGATATCCTGAGTCTGAGGTGCAAGATATCTGATTTCTGATGTCTGCTCTGCCATAATTATGCCTCCTCTGCTTTAGATTGTCTAAGACTTCTTCTCTTTGCTGCGTATTCAGCTGCATACTTGTCCTGCTTGATGGTCAGGAAACGGAGCACGCGCTCGTCACGACGGAAGTTCACTTCAAGCTTCTCTACAACTGTAGGCTCAGCATTGAACTCGATAAACTCATAGAAGCCGGTTGACTTCTTCTCAATAGGATAGGCCAGCTTACGCATACCCCAGTTCTCTTCATTGACAATCTCAGCGCCCTCAGCTGTGAGAATGCCCTTGAATTTCTCTACCGCTTCCTTCATCTGAACATCAGATAAAACGGGAGTCAAAATGAAAACGGTTTCGTACTGATTCATTTGTTTTTAATTAAATAAATAGATAGTGTTTGCAAAATGCGGATGCAAAGGTACTTTCACCCGCACAACCTTTTTTGCAGCAAAAACATGCCTAAGCCTCTATTTTATACCATTATAAGCATTCCCGATTAACGCGTTAATCATTTTTTACTTATGACGTGAAACATAAATGTGCCTATTGTTTCATTTTTCGGATAAAAACCATTTATTTTGCACCCAAGAGAAAAAACAAATAAAACATCATAACAATGAACAGCTTTAAAAAGTATTTAGGAGCCATCATAGTAATTCTTGCTGCTGCTCTGCTCATCGTTAGCTATTTCATGGGTTGGAACAGCTACAACGGAGTCCAGATCGGAGCCTTGGCTATGATGATAGTAGGCCTGCTCCTCCACATCTTCCTGGGCAAAAAAGCATAACAGCAACCCCAGACGCAACAAAAAGAGGTGAGCCTTATGGCTTCACCTCTTTTTGTTTACGTCAACTCAAAATGTGCCATTGGGGTCAGTCCCCTTTTGCACTTGAAATGTACCATTGGGGTCAGTCCCCTTTTGCACTTGTTGAAGTGAGCGATTATCGCTTACCTATTCAGGTAACAGAATGTACCATTGGGGTCAGTCCCCTTTTGCACTTGTTGAAGTTAGTGACTGTCGCTTAACTAATCAGGTGACAAAAGGGGACAGACCCCAATGGCACATTGAAAAAGCCTGCGAACTTGATGTAAGGTAACGGCCAGCGGCCGTTACCTGGCCGGAGGCCAGCAAGCGGAATGAAATGGAGCGAGTTTGCGTAGCAAACTAAAAAAAGGTACAGGGTACTGCGTAAGTGGGAGAGTAGGTCGCTGCCGTGCTGGCAGGAAGCAGCAATAAAAAAAAATGGTAAAGCATGCGAACTCACCGTAAGTAACGGCTCACGGAGCCGTTACCTGGCCTGGAAGGCCAGCAAGCGACTGAAAGGAGCGCGTTTGCGGAGCAAACTAAAACAAGCGACCTACTTTTTCAAAACGCACAGATTTAACGCGGGTGATAAAAAAGGAATTATTTGGTACTGCTTCAAGCGGGGGGAGTAGGTCGCTGCCGTTTTTCAGGACGCCAAAATAGAAACCACAATACTTTTGGATATAGATAAAAAAGAAGGACGCTCCGGACTCGATTGTCCAGAGCGTCCTGAAAAACGGCAGCGACCTACTCTCCCACTTGCGCAGTACCATCGGCGTGAACGGGCTTAACTTCTCTGTTCGGAATGGGAAGAGGTGGAACCCCGCCACTAAACAGCCACAAAACGATTTGCTAATCTATTACCACTTGGATTATCTACTCTCTAGCGTCACTTTCACAAGTCT
The DNA here is from genome assembly GCA_902763885.1 of uncultured Bacteroidales bacterium. GTDB lineage: Bacteria > Bacteroidota > Bacteroidia > Bacteroidales > Bacteroidaceae > Colenecus. Next base: position 58,413 of record CACWTU010000013.1, read on the forward strand.
TTTTGACTTAAGGAAAAATTCGGGCAATTAGTACTGCTCGGCTTTGACGTCACCGCCTTTACACCTGCAGCCTATCAACGTCGTAGTCTACAACGACCCTCAAAGGAAATCTAATCTTGCGGCCGGCTTCGCACTTAGATGCATTCAGCGCTTA
>CACWTU010000014.1 GCA_902763885.1 uncultured Bacteroidales bacterium
ATCTACATATGATACAGTGTAATCATCATCACTGTAGGCACTCTCACTCATATAACCATTGATAACAGAGTTATATGAAGAGTACTCCCTGATTGTCTCGTTTGTGATAGGAATGATTACAGGGATGTACTTCTCTATTCCGTCAACATCAACCAGGATATAGGCTTCACCGCCACCTACAGCTGTAACCAATCCTTCATCGCTAACAGTTACTATATCGGTACTTGTTGACTTGAAAGATATCTTGGAATATGAAGCATCATCGGGGTATGGTGCAACCTGAATCTTATGAGTGCCACCTGTCTCAAGTTTAATTGTATCAACATCTGTGTTGAAACCGCCCAAGATTGAGTAACCTGTCAGATATTTTACGAGGAATGCCAAATCCTCCGGAGATATCTTAGTACCATTCACACCTTCCTTAAGATGGTTGTAAACCTTTCTCTGGAAAGTTCCGCCCGGGAATGACTTGATTTTTGCAACCATATCTGAGAATCTGTAACTTTCAGGGCTGGAGCATTGGTCCAGACGTCCAACGCCTGTTCTCTGGCGAACCAATATCTCCCAAGTACCACGATCTGCCTCATTATCTACAGAGTCTCCTGAGAATGAAGTAAGCTCAAACTCTCTGGCCAGGGCATCCTCACTCATACCGCAGAGTGCACCTACCAGATATGCGACCGTACCGGTACGGTCAGCACCGACAGAGCAGTGCAGATAAACAGGCTTATCCTGTTTGAACCATGCAATCATTTGCTTGATGCCCTGAATACTCTGGGGGGCATTGGCAAATGTTGCGATACGGCTGTTATAAGCACCGTCAATATTAACTATCGGAATATCATCACCCAGATATGAGTGTCGTGCACCGCCACCTTCCATAGGAGCGTTACTCTGGTCTCTCATATCCAGTTCCGCCTTGATTCCCAGTCTGCGCAACTCTTCAATTCCTTCCGGAGTGATTATCTTTTGAGTGCTGCTATTGACGTTCAATCTGGAACCTCTGATAATCTTGCCGTATTTGATAGGATTACCGCCCAATCCGATCCAGCCACCCATATCACGTACATTGAATATGCCGTCAATCTTGAGCATACGGACATGACCGGTGGTCTTGAACTTACCTGTTTCTACCACCTCAACAGGGCCGCCTGGCTGCTGAATCTCAACTTTCCAGTTATAGGTCCTGTTGGGAATGAGGTTATATACGTCTATGGAAGTATCACCCGGAGCAACCGTCAGCTCCAAAGCATCGGCATAATCTTCATACTCGCTCACTGAAAGCGTACCGTATTCGCTCAGAGCGTTCTGCAGGATTACCTTTGCCGGCAGAGGCTGATCCAGTCTTTCACCTTTACCGTAATTTTTCCAGTTCCATGGAAGAGGCCAACAGTAATCCAAGATATAAGTGTACGAGTAATCATCGGGATTATACTCCGGTGTACTGAAATAACCCGCAACTTTCTCATTATCCAGACAATACACAGGAATTTCATCCTGGGCGAAAGCCGGCAAAGAAATTAAACCAAGAAGAAATAAAGTGTAGAATTTTCTCATAAGCATGTGTGTTATTATTAATAATTCAAAATTGGTGTAAAGGTAATGCAAAGAATCTTTACCACAAAATCTACATGAATAAAATGAGAGGAGGGGCACAAAGGGGACGGTTCTTTTTGTGCCCCTAAAAAAGAGCAATTGGGGTCAGAGCAATTGGGGTCAGACCCCTTTTGCACTAAAAAAGAGGGGCACAAAAAGAACCGTCCCCTTTGTGCCCCTCTAAAAACTGCGCGCTTTTGCTCGCTTATTTCACTTCCTCAAAGTCTGCGTCCTGAACGTTGTCCGATGAACTGCTGGTGTTGCTCTGTGAGCCACCGTTCTGAGGACCGCTCTGAGCGCCGCCGTTGAAGCCTGCACCTGCACCGGGCTGACCCTGTGCACCGCTCTGCTGGTACATCTGGGCGCTGGCTGCCTGGAAGGCGGTGTTGAGCTCGGCCATTGCCTTGTCGATGGCTGCCAGATCCTGAGCCTTGTGAGCATCTTTCAGTGCATTCAGAGCTGATTCGATAGGAGCCTTCTTGTCGGCGGGGATCTTGTCGCCCAGATCCTGCAGCTGCTGCTCGGTCTGGAAGATCATTGAGTCAGCCTGGTTGAGCTTGTCAACCTTCTCACGCTCCTTCTTATCGGCATCGGCATTTGCTTCGGCCTCGGCCTTCATACGCTCAATCTCCTCCTTGCTCAAGCCTGAGCTTGCCTCGATACGGATAGCCTGCTCCTTGCCTGTAGCCTTATCCTTGGCAGATACCTTAAGGATACCGTTGGCGTCGATATCGAATGTAACCTCAATCTGAGGTACGCCACGACGTGCGGGTGCTATGCCCTCCAGGTTGAACTGGCCGATGGACTTGTTCTGGCTTGCCATAGGACGCTCGCCCTGCAGCACGTGTATTGTTACGGCTGTCTGGTTATCGGCAGCTGTTGAGAAAATTTCACTCTTCTTGCACGGGATTGTGGTGTTGGCGTCGATCAGTTTGGTCATTACGCCACCCATGGTCTCGATACCCATTGTCAGCGGGGTTACATCCAGAAGTACGATGTCACCTACACCACCCTCCTTGTTCAGGATGGCACCCTGGATTGAAGCACCTACGGCTACAACCTCATCGGGATTTACGCCCTTTGAAGGAACCTTGCCAAAGAAATCCTCAACCAGCTTCTGCACAGCGGGGATACGGCTTGAACCACCTACCAGGATCACCTCGTCGATATCGGCATTGGTAAGACCTGCGTCTGACATAGCCTTACGGCAGGGCTCCAGACAAGCCTGAATCAGGCCGTTAGCTAGCTGCTCAAACTTAGCACGTGTAAGAGTTTTTACAAGGTGACGCGGAACACCGGCTACCGGCATGATGTACGGCAGGTTGATCTCGGTGCTGGTTGATGATGACAGCTCAATCTTGGCCTTCTCGGCAGCCTCCTTAAGACGCTGCAGTGCCATAGGATCGGCAGTCAGATCGGCACCCTCGTCCTTCTTGAACTCCTCTACCAACCAGTTGATGATTACCTGGTCAAAGTCATCACCGCCCAGGTGGGTATCACCGTTGGTGGCCAGAACCTCGAATACGCCGCCGCCGAACTCCAGGATGGAGATATCGAATGTACCGCCACCCAGGTCGAATACGGCAATCTTCATATCCTTGTTAGCCTTGTCAACACCGTATGCCAAAGCGGCAGCGGTAGGCTCGTTCACGATACGTTTTACATCCAGACCGGCAATCTGACCGGCCTCCTTGGTGGCCTGACGCTGTGAGTCGCTGAAGTAAGCAGGCACTGTGATGACAGCCTCTGTCACCTCCTGACCCAGATAATCCTCGGCGGTCTTCTTCATTTTCTGAAGAATCATGGCGCTGATCTCCTGAGCGGTGTACAGACGTCCGTCAATATCCACACGCGGCATATTGTTGTCACCCTTGACTACCTTATAAGGTACACGGGCAACCTCTTTCTGCACCTGATCCCAGTTCTCACCCATGAAACGCTTGATTGAGAACACGGTACGCTGCGGGTTTGTGATAGCCTGACGCTTAGCCGGATCACCTATCTTACGCTCGCCGCCGTCAACGAATGCAACGATAGAAGGTGTTGTACGCTTACCCTCTGAGTTGGCAATTACGACGGGCTCATTTCCTTCAAATACTGAAACGCACGAGTTTGTGGTTCCAAGGTCAATTCCAATAATCTTTCCCATAGTTGTATGTTTTTATTTGTTTGAACTCAAAATTTGACACCCAACTATGTACAAATCCGATGCCATACTGACAAATGTGACGTTTTGTCACAGAGGGGCACAAAGGGGACGGTTCTTTTTGTGCCCCTATGAAGATAATCCAAGGTGCGCAGAACTTTTGGGGTATCGGTATCGGAAACCATGGCCGCCCGTGGGCTTGTGAACCGACGAAGGAAGCGAGAGTAGAGAAAGCTTGTTTTCTATACCGAGCGACGAGGAGGAAAAACGTAGTTTAACGGGAGGGGCCCGTGCCTAAGAAAATGCTCTGGAAGGTAGGAGTTTACTCATGCCTTTCAGAGCGTCTTATTAGGGATGGGAGGGATAGCGCGAAGCGCGTAGTTTCAGATACTGATACCCCAAAAGTTCTCCTCAAAAAGAGGGGCACAAAAAGAACCGTCCCCTATTTCGGAGTCATCATCCGGCTCCGGAGCCTGCGGACTGCCAAGGATGGCAGCCATGATTTTCTGCTCCAGCTCCTCCGCCAGTTCAGGATTATCCTGCATAACCTGCTTGGCAGCATCGCGTCCCTGTGCCAGACGCGTATCGCCATAACTGAACCATGAGCCGCTCTTCTTGATGATGCCGTACTCCACACCCAGGTCAACAATCTCGCCGGATTTAGAGATGCCCTCGCCGAACATGATATCGAACTCAGCCTTGCGGAAAGGAGGCGCCACCTTATTCTTAACAACCTTGACGCGAACCTGGTTACCAACCACCTCATCGCCGTCCTTGAGAGATGTTACACGGCGGATATCCAGACGGACCGATGCGTAGAACTTGAGCGCATTACCACCAGTTGTGGTCTCAGGATTGCCGAACATCACGCCAATCTTTTCACGCAACTGGTTGATAAAGATGCAGGTAGTGTTTGTCTTGTTGATAGTCGATGTAAGTTTGCGCAGAGCCTGGCTCATCAGACGTGCCTGCAGACCTACCTTGTTGTCACCCATATCGCCTTCAATCTCAGCCTTAGGGGTAAGCGCTGCCACACTGTCTATCACAATGATATCGATGGCGCTTGAACGGATAAGCTGCTCAGCAATCTCCAGAGCCTGCTCACCGTTATCGGGCTGTGAAATCCAAAGGTTATCAATATCCACGCCCAATTTTGAAGCGTAGAATCGGTCAAAAGCATGCTCAGCATCAATGAAAGCCGCAATGCCGCCATTCTTCTGAGCCTCAGCAATGGCATGAATGGCAAGAGTGGTCTTACCTGATGATTCGGGACCGTAGATCTCAATTATACGTCCGCGCGGGTATCCGCCCACGCCAAGCGCGGCATTAAGGCCGATGGAACCGGTTGAGATGACATCGACATTCTCAATGTTCTCATCACCCAGTTTCATGATTGAACCTTTACCGAAACTTTTCTCAATTTTGTCAGTTGCTGCCTGCAGGGCCTTGAGTTTTTCGCTAAGCCCGGCATTCTGAAGGCCTGACCCGCCCTCAATCTCTTTTTTTGCCATAAGTATTAATGGTTTAAATTATCAAATCCCGAAGAGTGTTCTTCACAGTATCTCTCCAGCAGAGCACCACTTTGATGCTCCAATCGCAAAGATAAGAAAAAACAAATTGAAAATTGAGAATTGAAAATTGAAAATTTTTGGCACATTAGGGACAGTCCCCTTTGTGCCATTTTGATTAAATTTGCAAATATGAATAAGGAATACATTTCGATTATTGTCCGTGAGACCGGCCTCAAAGAGCATCAGGTGGAGAACACCCTGAAATTGCTGGAGAACGGCGCCACTATACCTTTTATAAGCCGTTACCGCAAGGAATCAACCGGCGGCATGGATGAGGTGCAGGTTACAGAGGTGAGCAATGCGCTGGAGCGTCTGGATGCGCTAGCCAAGCGTAAGGAGACCGTGCTGAGCACCATCGAGGGGCTGGACAAGCTTACTCCGGAGCTTAAGGAGCGCATAGAGCACTGCTGGGACGCCACAGAACTTGAGGACATATACGCCCCCTACAAACCGCACCGCAAAACCCGCGCCGATGCCGCCCGCGAGCGTGGTCTGGAGCCACTGGCCGAGTTCGTGATGAAACAGAATGCATACGTTCCGCTGGACCGCGAGGCCAAGAAATACGTAAGCAAGGAGAAAGGCGTGGAGAGCGTTGACGATGCGCTCCAGGGAGCGATGGACATCATTGCCGAGCAGGTCTCACTTGATGAAGGCACGCGCAATCAGGTCCGCAACGCCTACCGCCGCACCGCCCGCATATACAGCAAGCTCGTCCGCGGTAAGGAGGCCGATGCCCAGAAATACCGCGACTGGTTTGATTTCAATGAGCCTCTGAACCGATGCGCATCGCACCGTCTGCTGGCCATGCGCCGCGGTGAGACTGAAGGGATGCTCCGTGTATCGATAGAGATTGATGATGACAAGACGGTCGATTCACTGTCACGCCATTATGTACGCGGCAAGTCAGAGGCATCGGAACTGGTTGATGAGGCAGTGCAGGATTCATACTACCGCCTGCTGCAACCATCTATTGAAAATGAGTTCGCCGCATCGTCGAAGAACGCAGCTGACATGGAGGCGATACGGATATTCGCCCGTAATCTGGAGCAGTTGCTGATGGCATCGCCATTGGGCCAGAAGGCTGTAATGGGCATCGACCCCGGCTTCAGGACCGGCTGCAAGGTGGTATGCCTGGACCAGCAGGGCACGCTCCTGCACAACGAGACCATCTACCCCCACCCGCCCCACAACGAGGCACGCCAATCGGCCGCAAAGATACAGGCACTCGTAGAGCAATACAAGATTGAAGCCATAGCCATCGGAAACGGCACTGCAGGCCGCGAGACCAAGGATTTCATAGAGCACCTGCGTCTGCCGGCAAGCGTACAGATTTTCAGCGTGAATGAGGATGGAGCCTCTATCTACTCCGCCTCCAAGACTGCCCGCGACGAGTTCCCTGACTATGACGTCACGGTGCGCGGAGCCGTGTCTATCGGACGACGTCTGATGGACCCGTTGGCAGAGCTGGTCAAGATTGACCCGTCATCAATAGGTGTAGGCCAGTATCAGAAGGATGTGAATCAGACTGAACTCAAGCACTCGCTTGACCAGACAGTGATAAGCTGCGTGAACCGCGTGGGAGTGAACGTGAATACCGCCAGCACCCACCTTCTTACATATATAAGCGGACTGGGACCTCAGCTGGCGCAGAATATTGTGGATTACCGCACCGAGAACGGCCCGTTCCAGTCCCGCAAGGAGCTGATGAAGGTGCCGCGCATGGGAGCCAAAGCCTTTGAGCAGTCAGCGGGATTCCTGCGCGTGCCGGGCGGCAAGCAACCCCTTGACAACTCAGCCGTTCACCCGGAGAGCTATCCCATCGTTGAGCAGATGGCAAAAGACCTGGGCTGCAAGGTTGAGGACCTGATGAAAAGCCCCGAGCTCCGCGCCAGGATTGACATAAACCGATATGTGACTGACAAGGTTGGACTCCCCACCCTGACTGACATAATGCAGGAACTGGAGAAACCGGGACGTGACCCGCGCGGCCCGCTGAAGAAGTTCGAGTTCTCCAATGAGGTCCACACCATTGAGGATGTCAAGGCCGGCATGGTTCTCCCCGGAATAGTAAGCAACATCACAAACTTTGGAGCCTTTGTAGACATAGGCGTGCACGTAAAAGGCCTCATCCACGTCTCCCAGCTGGCTCCCGGCAAGTTCATCAAAGACCCCACCCAGGTAGTCTCCCTCCAGCAGCAGGTAATGGTAAAAGTCCTGAGCGTGGACTTGGAACGCCAGCGCATCAGCCTCACCCTCACCCTAGAATAGGGGCACAAAGGGGACGGTTCTTTTTGTGCCCCTCTATAGAGACTCTCGATAACCGTACTTGAATAAAAAAACAGGGGCACAAAAAGAACCGTCCCCTTTGTGCCCTTTGTTTTTCAACTTTTTTATGTAACTTGCGAATCTAATTTGAAAAACAGATAAATCTATGCCCAGACAATCTAGAATTACCAGTCAGTCCGGATTATACCATGTTATGCTCAGAGGTATAAACAAGCAGGACATTTTTGAGAGTAAAGATGATTATTGGAAGTTTATCAAACTGATGTACCATATGTGTCATCCGCTTGATGAAACCGATAGTCCGGTTCCACCCCATTGTTGCTTATACGCATATTGCCTGATGCCGAATCATGTGCACCTTTTAATTAAGGATTATGACGGAAGCTTGGCAGAATTAATTAAAAGCCTGGCAATTCCATATGCACATTATTTCAACAAGAAATATGAAAGGATAGGACACTTTTTTCAGGACAGATTCAGAAGTGAACCGGTCAATGATTGGGAGTACTTTGTAACATTACTCCGATACATCCATCAGAATCCCGTGGCGGCTAATCTGGTATCGGACATTAACGATTATACGTGGAGTAGTTGGCGTGAATACGTAAATCCAAGCCGATGCTCCCTGCCTGTATGCGCCACTCAATCGGTTCTGACTAAACTTCCGATTGATGAACTGAAGGCCCTTGTTGCCGAACCTTTACCTAAAGCTCAGAGAATCCTTGAAATCAACAACACTAATTCCCGTATCGATGACGATATGGTGCTGAATTATATAGTTTACATATGCGGGGCCGATTACATTGAAGTAATTAATCATTATCAGTTGTATGAAAAAAGAGAATTGATTAGAAAGATTCTGGAATTCGGCGCCAGCATGAGACAGATATCACGACTGACCGGCCTAAGCGTCAAAACAATTCGCCTCGCTCAATGATCTTGAGGGGCACTTGAGGGGCACAAAGGGGACGGTTCTTTTTGTGCCCCTATAAAAAATCTCCACTTCCGCGCAAAAACGTGTAAAAGGGGACTGTCCCCAATTACACATTAAAAAAAACAGGGGCACAAAAAGAACCGTCCCCTTTGTGCCCCTCAACCTCGCTGCTTTTGATTAATTTTGCGGTATGAGCGACAGGCTTCTCAAATATGATATGGGGGCAGGCGTGGAGGCGTTCAGCACGGAGCGGGACGCTGAACTGCCTTACTATGTGGTGCAGCCTCATCAGGTACACGGGTGTGAAATACGGGAAGTTACTGACCCGATGACTACGCGCGCACAACTGGAAGGGGTGGATGCTCTCATTACCAATGTGCCGGACGTGGCGATATCGGTCCGAACGGCCGATTGCATTCCGGTGCTGCTTTATGATGCTGTGCATAAGGCTGTTGCGGCGGTACATGCGGGCTGGCGCGGTACCGTGCAGCATATTTCTCAAAAGACGATAGAGGTGATGCACCAATTGTACGGGACCGATGCGAAAGATCTATGCGCGGTTATCGGACCGGGTATCGGCCCTGAGAGTTTTCAGGTGGGGCCGGAGGTTGCGGATGAGTTCCTCAAAGCCGGTTTTCCAATGGGTGAGATTCTAGAGGATTGCGGCCCTAAGGCTCCGACAAAGCATAATCCGATGCGGGGAGGCTTGCATATCGATCTTTGGCAGGCAAACCGATGGCTTTTGGAACAAGCAGGAGTACAATCTACAAACATTCAGGTGGCTGGAATCTGCACCTATAAGAATAACGACCGCTTTTATTCTGCCAGGCGTGAGGGACTTAAGTGCGGCCGCATAATCAATTGCATCAAACTGTTATAAACAAACAAAGTCCGACGGTAATCCATCGGACTTTGTTTTGTTTAGAAAAAAATTACTTCTCGCAGTCTGAGCCGATCATCTTCCAGAGGCCGGCAGCAAGTGCACCGCCGCACAGAGGAGCTACGATGAATATCCAGAGCTGGCTCAGGGCAGCACCGCCTGCAAAGATGGCGGGACCGATTGAGCGGGCCGGGTTGACTGATGTTCCGGTGTAACGGATGCAGACCAGATGAACCAGAACCAGTGACAGACCTATTGCCAGACCTGCAAAATTACCTGCGCCCTTCTTGGCATCGGTAGTACCAAGAACAACCAGTACAAATACGCAGGTGAATACCAACTCGGCAATAAAGCCTACGCCTGTGCTAATGCCCTCCTGGCATGCGTTCTCACCAAGTCCGCCCGGGGTGATGGCGAATAGGATTGCAGCACCGATAATAGCACCGATAACCTGGAAAATCATGTACATTATGGCATCCTTGCCGCTCATACGGCCTGAGAGCCAAACGCCCAGTGTGATTGCTGGATTGATGTGGCAGCCCGAAATGCCGCCAATGGCATATGCCATTGCTACAACGGCAAGACCAAATGCAAGAGCAGTTCCAACTACGCCGGGAACGCCTACGCCGGCAGGTGTGCAACCCAGGCTGACGGCTGCGCCGCAACCCATGAGAACCAGAACCATAGTTCCGATCATCTCAGCTAAGTACTTCTTCATAAATATCGTTTTAGTTAGTAAATAGGTTAAACTAGCGCTAAGATACACTTTTTTTTACAAAGGGCACAAAAGGGACGGTTCTTTTTGTGCCCCTAATAGAGAGTCTTGCTAACCAAACTTGAATAAAACACAGGGGCACAAAAAGAACCGTCCCCTTTGTGCCCCTCAAACTCGCTGCAAAAAAAAGAAAGGCCGGCTAACACAAGCCGACCTTCCCAGGAATCAAAAACTTTAAAAATTATATTCAGAGTTGAATCTCGTTACCAACCTTGCGGGCACGATTAGGATGATCCAGATCCATACCGGTAGCGATACCGATCTCAACCAGCACATTCCAACCTGCGCACAGATAAACGTAAGGATTGAAATCACCGGCAGCGGGAGTCTTGATGGTGGGGAACGGAGTGTCGTGATCGGCAATAGCCACAACCTTCACGCCGGCACCCTTGATGAGGCAGTCCTGAATCTTCTGATACTCATCGGCAATAGGATCAACCCAGAAGATGATGTCACCCTCCTTCATAACCTCCTCAATTCCGTGAAGAGCGTATGTGCCCTCCAGGAAATCGCTCTTGCGGCGGGTAATCTCATTGGTCTTAAGGGTAAGTTCCTCAGCAACACCGTCATTGTAACCGGCAAAGTAGATTGTCTCAGCCTTCTTGACCCACTCTACGATCTCAGCAGGAACCTGAAGCGTGAGAGCCTTCTCAATCTGAGCAGGAAGAGCAGCCAGACCGGCCTTTACGTCCTTGCCAGCGATATTCCACAGAACTGACTCATAGTAGAGAGCCTGCTCCACAACGCTCTTGGTAGCGGCTACAGCCTGCTCCCAACCGCAGTTGAGTACATGTGTATTGGCGCAGAAAGTAGAGAGGATGGTGCCCTCATTGGCGGTCAGGCCAAAACGGAGAGGATTGCCCTCCTCCATCAGCTTCTTGGCCAGCAGTGTAACCTCCTTGGTACGGCCGGAGTTCGATGCCAAGAATACGGCAAACTTGCTCAGGTCATACTCACGTGACTGCCATGAACCATCGGTCTGGGCATTAAGGTCGATACCCCAACGCTTGGTCTTGCGCAGAGCGTTCTTGGCGGGGAAAATACGGCTTGAACCCTCACCGGTAAAATAAGCCTTGCCGGCCTTCTTAACCTGTTCAGCAATCTGCTTGGTGCAAGCGGGATCAAACTTCTTTACAGTCTCTACTGTGTCCATCATCTCCTGTACGAGTGCGTACTGAGAATACTTTTTGTCTGTAAGATTCATATTATAATTGTTATAAGTTGTTGTTCATTCTTTAAAACGGAGGGGCACAAAGGGGACGGTTCTTTTTGTGCCCCTACCCTAAATAACGCCAATTGGATTCTGCACTCAGGGGCACAAAAAGAACCGTCCCCTTTGTGCCCCAATCCAATTGTATCATTTTGGAAGGAGGCGCTTGCGGATGTTCTGAACGCGCTCGGTAAACTCCTTGAGCTCCTTGCGCTGATTCAGGATAAAGCTGTTCTCATCCAGCTTGCCCCATGCTGCCAGCATCTCATCCTCGCTCAGGAACGTAGCCTGACGGAACTTGTTCTCATAGTCCTTCTTGCGAGTAGTATATACCTGATCGAATATGTACTGCTGCATGTCAATACCCTTATTGAGAGCGTTGTTCCAATCATCGACCGTAAGTGTCTCAACACCAAGCATATGCTTGAGCGACATATATGCGTGACGCAATTTATCAATAGGATATTTCTTCCAAATCTCATTATAGCGATGGTGTATCTCCTTCCATGTGTTCAGGGTGCCGTCCTTGATATCGGAACGGAGCTGGTCAACATCCTCCATTGACATGAGCTGACCTCCCAGATTGAACCAAACGCGTGCACGGTCACCGTCAAAACGCTTGCTGATGCTCTGGAACGTCTCGTCCTCATGCTCCTCCAGATATGCCACGATGTTCCTGACAGCATAATAGGTAAGCATGTCACCGTATGCATGATATGCCTTATACGGATGCAGAATGACCACCTTACGCTTGGATTTCTCCATATTCTCACCCAGCACCTCAAGATCCTTTATCTTATTGGGATCGCCGTTCAGGAGATTATGGCCCATCTCAATCAGAGCCTCATCGGTCATACTGTCAGGATTCTTGCCCTCCTTGCGGAGCATAGCCTTGGCTGTCCACTTGTCAAGGAGCTTGCGTGCCTCAATGGCCTCCTCCATCGAATCAGGTGCGTATGCATCAAACTCAATGTTCTGAATCTTGAATACGCGGGTATCGCGGGTAGCATACTTCCAGTTGTTACGCGCCATGGCGAACATATTGTACATCCATGAGAATGCCGGCATAACGTGCAGTTCACCGTTCTTTTCATCATTACTGATAAGCGCGAACGGGAACGGGTTGATCATCTCAGCAGGATAAGCGCCCTTGGCCAGCATCGTGAAGCTTGCGAACTTGCAGGAGTGCTTTACGCTCACGCACAGACCCGGCCAGAAACCACGTCCGGCCTCAATCTCATTGTCATTGGTACGTGAGTTATGGTTTGAGCCGATGGTCGCGCCGGCAGCCAGGTTTGACTGACCCTTGACCACGCTGGCAATCAGGAACGAGTTGTTGTGATGCTGCTCGTGAGCCGGGAAAATGAGGTTATGAAGCACCTCACAGCAAGAAATGGTAGAGTTGTCACCCATGAATGAGTTCATGAGTCGGGCACCGTATTTAAGGTTTGAATGGCTGCCCAGTACAAAACGTACAGCAATGACAGAATAGAACAGACGGCAACCGTAACCGATGATACCATTCACCAGCACCACGTTCTCACCTATCTGTGTGGGATCCATCTCTGAAGAGTTGATGGTCAGGTTCTTAAGCTTACTGGCACCTTTAATGTAGCAGCTGTTGCCAATCTTTACATCCTTGATAATCCAGCAGTTCTTTATCACATTACCATGGCCGATAGTTCCGTAGAAACCGCGACGGCTGTCAAAAGTATTCTGGGTTATGATCTTGAGACGGTCCTGCAGGCGCTTATCGTCAATGAACTTGGCCCACATGTAGGCATCGGCAGCAATCATACCGTCAAACGGGAGCACTCTGCGGCAGCCGGTCTCGTTCATGAGCTCCAGCCAGACGCGGACATCCTCATCCTCACCCTCCTTGACGATACCGTTACCGAACTTGGCATGGTCAGTGCAGGACATCTCCTGAATGTTGAAGAGCATGCAGCGGTCACCTATTATATAATGTGACAGGTAGTGCACGTTATGTATTGCACAGTCATCACCTATGTCGCAAGAGTGTATTGAACTGTTGGAGATTCCGCACGGGAGCCTTAAATCATGGAACTGAAGTCCGTTTGATGTTACGCGTCCGATGCGCACGAATCCGTAAAACTTGTTATTCTTGATCATCATGGGATCAAACTCATCAGTAACCATGATGTTATCCCAGCTCATGGCCGTATTGTCATTCTTGACAAGAGCCTCAATCTCAGAACTTGTCAGATGACGCCATCCGCCCTTAGGTGCACACACCTGGGTGTTACGGAGATAATACTTGGTCTGACCTGCGGGAATATACTTGGGATCAAGGAAGCTGTTGAAAAGCTGATCCGATGAAAGCACTGTTACTTTTTCCATATTGATTGTCCTTTAAATTAGGAGTCGTGCCTGCAAAGTTAAAACATTTTAACGGAACCACCAAGAAAAACCGCATATAAAATATTATTTTATATGAACTCCAAATACTGCGTTATTTCCGATAAAATCCGACCCAAATCCGCAGCTCCGCTCCCAGGGGCACAAAGGGGCACAAAAAGAACCGTCCCTTTTGTGCCCCTCCAATTTGTGCCCCGCGGAAACGCAGGTGCTTTGGTTTTATTCTGCAGTTTTTTCCTCTGCTTCTGGTTGCGGTTCGGAGAAATCATTCTCACCGTACTTGACCAGGAGGTCGTACCAGCCGGCGATTTTCTTGATGTGGCTGGGATATACGCGCTCGCGGTCAAAATCAGGTACGATGCCTGCAAAGAACTTGAGCAGTTCATCATTTGAAGCCTTCTTCCAGTTAAACTCAATCTCCTTCTTGCCAAGTTTCTCCTCAATAGCCAGGAACACTTCACGCAGAGGCATCTCCTTCTCATCAGTAAAGATTGAAATATCACCCAGTGAAACCACCTTGTCAGTTCCCTGAATGGGGAAACGCTTCTTGGTCTCATCAATGTTTTCAACGATAAGGGCGCCACGGCCACGGGTTAGGAGTTTATACAGGCTTGGTTTGCCTGAAATAGTCAGAATCTCGTTAAGCATAATAGTATGTTATTTGTTTAAAGTTTTCTTACATTTTTCAAGAAGTGCATCTATCTGCGGCTCAAGAGCCTGCACTCCGTCATTCACAATCACAAAATCAGCCTTGGTGCATTTCTCAACCTGGTCCATCTGGTTGTTGATGCGCTCCAAAACAGCTTCACGGGTGGTCTTGTCCCGTTCCATGCAGCGCCGTATCCTGAGTTCCAGCGGAGCATCAACACACACCTTGAAATCAACCTCCCCGTCAAATCCGGACTCAAACAATATGGCCGATTCCAATATGCAGAAATCCTTACCTTTCTGCTCATCGGCCCACTGCCTGAAATCCTCTTTTACGCGAGGATGAATGATAGCGTTTACCTTGGACAGATTATCAGGATTCCCAAAAATGAATTTGGCCAGCACCTCCTTCTGCATCACGCCGCAACCGCACTGGCAGTACAGCGTGGGGCCTACCAGGCGCGTAAGCTCCATCTTTATCACGGGATTGGTAGCGGTAATCAGCTTGGCGCGCGTATCGGAATCATATACCGGTATGCCACGCAGACGCATCTTGGCCGATACGTAACTCTTGCCGCAACCTATTCCGCCTGTAATCCCTATAGTGAGCATATCAGAACAGTTTTCTCTCCATCAGATAATCTACAGTGCGCGTCTGAAGCCTCACGTTACGCACATTGGCAGGCTGAGAGAAGATACGCAGTACAGCCTTGGAACCGTCACGCCCGGCCACGTCATTGTAGTCAACCACCACCTGGAAATCTTTTGCGCTCACCTTGTCATACTCTGACATCTTGACCCAGACCAGCACCACAGCCTTTGAGGGAAACGATTTCAGAGACAGATGCTCCGGGAAATTCACGCCCGTGATGGGCACCTCTATGCTCTTTTCAGTGTATTGTTGTGCGATGACGGTCATCCGCACATCAGACGTACCGAGCAGCACTCCCGGCACAGGCTTGACAGGAACCGTCAGCACTGTGGTATCGGAAGAAATGGATATGTTGCCGATATCGGCAAGCACGCGATGAGCCACCGTATCGGAGAGCAGCACCTTGGCCTCAATTCTTTCCGGCTGGAACTCAATACGCTCCAGGAAGAACTGATCCTGACTCTCAGTAGTGCCGTCAAAAACCACGGGCAGCATGACGCTGCGCTGCAAAGCATACTGGAACACTAAAGAGTCCGGTTCAATATCCCTTATTAAAACATTTGCTGGCAAAAGCGCAGATACAGAATCCCTGAGTCTCTGCGTTGAAAGGGAAGCATGTCCCTGCAACATATTGAAAGAACTGCTGTGCACCTGGAGGGTATGCTTTCCGCCTCTCCTGCCCGATTTCCTTAAAGCCGATCCCTTACCGCTCAACGATACGGAAATCTGGCTCTCAGCAGGCATGGTAACACGGACGTCATCGGGCACGCCGGTAACCTGGACCGGCAGTTTCATCACCGTATCATAATCCTGGCTCATGGTCTGTGACCACCAGAAAAAGAAGGTGATGCCTAAGAAAAGCAGAAAAACCAGGAAATCCCCTCTGAACAGCTTCAGAAGGGAATCTCCGATTTTCTTCAATGATTCTGCAAATCGGGATTTGGACAAACCTGAGTCCCGCACAGTCTTATTGTTTTATGCTTTCTCGTCCTTGCTGGGATCCTTCTTTCTGCGTGAAGGCTTTTCAGCTTTTACAGGCTGAGGTGTCGGAACAGGATTGACGTAACGCTTGTCAACCTTGATCTTCATACCCTGGGCAATCTCAAGGGTTACAGAAACCTCATCTATATCCTTGATCTTTCCGAAAATACCGGAACTGATTACAACATCCTGCTCTTTCTGCAGTGCGTTGCGGAACTTCTCACCCTCCTTGTCCTGACGGGGACGCATGAATACGAACATCATAACAAGCAGAAGGAGCAGCATCCAAATCATGCTTCCGCCCATGGCGCCGCCCTGACCGGCTGCACCGCTCTGTGATGAAGATGCAGGAGCACTCAGGTCAACATCCTGGACAAAATTAACTGTGTTCTGTACGTTCACCTCCTGATATGTCATCTGGAGGGGGTTAAGTAAAAGCATCTGTGACATAATATCTGTATTTTATTGATTAAATTTCCTTGTTAAGCTTGCCTTGAGCGGCTAAATCTTTAGCAATGGTATCAAGCATACCGTTTACGAAACTGCCACTGGCCGGGGTACTCAGAAGTTTGGCCAGTTCCACATACTCATTCATTGTAACCCTGACAGGTATGCCCGGAAAATGCATCATCTCCGCCATTGCCACCTGGATGATTATCACATCCAGGAATGCCAGGCGGCTCGGATCCCAGCGACGACAGTTGGCAGCCACCACCTTCTCACGCTCAGAAGCCATATCAAGTCCGTAATGCAACAGGTCTATTGCAAACTGGCGGTCCTCCTCATCCTTAAACTCACTCTTGAGAGGCTGCTCAGTGGCATTGCCGTCAGTAAATGAACGGATGGTCTTTAGTACGAATGAATCAATCAGCTCCTTGTCACCGTTCCAGTAGATATTCTGTTCCTCAAGCAAGGCATCCAGATCATCGTTTTCCTCAACAAACTCCTTGTAGAGCTTACGGCACAGCTCCTTATCGGC
This sequence comes from uncultured Bacteroidales bacterium, assembly GCA_902763885.1. Classification (GTDB taxonomy): domain Bacteria; phylum Bacteroidota; class Bacteroidia; order Bacteroidales; family Bacteroidaceae; genus Colenecus. The sequence continues at coordinate 17,038 of CACWTU010000014.1, forward strand.
CTCAAAATCAAATTTCTCACCCTGGATATACTCTTCAAGGGCATCGGACTCAAGCATCTTGGCGCAAGTATCCTTAAGCCAGTCTGAATCAAACAGCCAGTCCATGTCATTGCTCTGCACGAATGAATCAAGCTCATTGTTTGTCTCCAACTGCGCGATAAACCTGTTTTCTGCCAGCAGAATCTCCTTGCGTGAAATATGGGGAGCGTTCATACGTCTCTGCTTGGCCACGGATTTGCCAATCTGACGGGCCCAAGCCACAGGAATAAACAATAAGGTTTTGTAAAGAGAGTAAGCGCTGTCAATGCTCTGGGCAAGTTCACGATCGGCCATAGCCGTCTTCTGCCCGCCGTTCTGGTAGTATGCGTAGATTACCTGAACTACTTTCAGTCTGATGAGAACTCTGTTTATCATTTGTGTCAAAACCGTAAATCGGTCTGCAAAAGTACTAATTTTTTCGGCACAAAGCCCATTTAGCCCTCCTATTTCTTGGCGATATCAAATCAATTCACCAAATTTGTGAAAATTTAAAATGTGTCGCGTTATGGAGGAATACAGGAAGAAGACAGCCGATGAGATGGAGAAGGATGTGATTTTCTCACACGCCATCAAGGCAGGAAAACGCATCTATTACATGGATGTACGTAAGACACGCAAGGACGAGATGTATCTCTCAATCACTGAGAGCAAGAAAATCGTCAGCGGTGAGGGTGATGGCCAGCAGGTCAGTTTTGAGAAGCATAAGATATTCCTCTACCGCGAGGATTTCAGCAATTTCATAGACGGCCTCACCAAGACCATCAAATTCATACACGAGGCCGAGAAGGACAGCGGGGCCGATGTGCCCGCAGCTGAGGCTCTGGCTCAGGAGGAAACCGAGGCTAAAACTTCTGAAGACTTCAAAATCGAATTCTGACAAATTGAAAATTGAAAATTGAGAATTGAAAATTATTACCAAGAACCTGCGTGAGAAAAATCACGCACCGGATGGTAAAATTCAATTTTCAATTTTCAATTTTCAATTTTTTTTGTACCTTTGCCGCGCTTTTACGTAAAGCCCGCCCCAAAAAGCGGTGTTTTGTGTGATGGTGAATTGAGTATTAACAATTTAGAGTAACACGTTTTAAAATGAAATCAATTGACGTAAAGGGCACAGCCCGCAACGAGTTCGGTAAGAAAGGTGCCAAGGCACTCCGTAAGCAGAACCTTATCCCCTGCAACCTGTACGGTGTAGAGCGTGATGAGAAAGGTCTTCCAGTAGCCAAGGCTTTCAGCGTAACATTTGAAGAAGTTCGCAATCTGGTTTATTCACCCGATATTTTCTCAGTTAACCTGACCATCGACGGCAACACCGTTCTGGCAGTTATGCGTGAGATCCAGTTCCACCCTGTAAAGGACAACATCCTGCACATCGACTTCTATCAGGTAACTCCTGAGAAGCCCATCGTTATGGCTGTTCCCGTTAAGCTGAACGGTCTGGCAGCCGGTGTCAAGGCTGGTGGTAAGCTGGAGCAGATCCTGCGCCGCGTTAAGGCTAAGGCTCTCTACACTGCAATACCTGAAAAGATTGAGATTGATGTTACACCTCTTACCATCGGTAAGTCATTCAAGGTTGGTGACCTTAAGGTTGACGGCATTGAGTTCACAAGCCCCAAGGATGCTGTGATATGCACAGTATTGTCAACACGTTCAGCTGCCGCTGCTGAGGCTACAGAAGAGGCTCCTGCTGAGGCTCCCGCTGCAGAATAATATAAGGAATGAAATATCTGATTGTGGGGCTGGGTAACCCGGGCGACGAATACCAAGATACCCGCCACAACATAGGATTTATGGTATTGGATGCCCTTGCAAAGGCATCCGATACTGTTTTTGAGGACAGGCGATACGGTTTTGTGGCCAATATGCGCATCAAGAACCGTGAGCTTGTGCTCCTCAAGCCCACAACCTTCATGAACCTGAGCGGCAATGCCGTGCGCTACTGGATGAACAAGGAGAATATCCAGCCCGAGAACCTTCTGGTTGTGGCCGATGACCTTGCCCTGCCCCTTGGCAAGATACGTCTCCGCAAGCAAGGCAGCGGCGGCGGGCACAACGGCATCGGAAACATCATCCAAGTGCTTTGCTCCGAGCAGTTCAGCCGCCTGCGTTTTGGCATCGGCAATGATTACCCGATGGGGGCCCAGATAAAGTTCGTGCTGGATCCCTTCAATGAGGATGAGCGCAAGATTCTTGACGAGCGCATCCCCGTAGCCGTTGAGGCTGTCAGGAACTTCTGCCTGGCCGGCATTGACGACACCATGTGCAAGTTTAATAACAAATAACTTTGGCTATTGGCAGTTGGATTGACTTATGGAAGCTAGGATTGACAAGTGGTTATGGTCAGTGCGTATCTTCAAGACCCGCACCATTGCCGCCGAGGCCTGCAAGAAGGGCCGCATCCAGATAAACGGCGTACAGTGCAAGCCATCCAAAACCGTCAAGGAAGGCGATACGGTTTCAGTCCGCAAGGCTCCCGTAACCTACACCTTCAAGGTTCTGCAAGCCATTGAGAACCGCGTAGGCGCCAAGCTCGTCCCCGAGATGATGGAGAACATCACCCCCAAGGAACAATATGACATCCTTGAAATGAACCGCATAGGAGGATTCGTAAAACGAGCCGCTGGCCTGGGACGTCCCACCAAAAAGGACCGCCGCGACATGGAAGACTTCCTCTCCGACGCTCCCTTCGACCTCCCCGACGAGGAATTCGATTTCGACGAGTAAAAAAGAGTACCAAAGGGGACAGACCCCAATGGTACTCTTTTCAAAAAAGGTACCATTGGGGTCTGTCCCCTTTGGTACTCTTTGGTACAAGGTTTCCAGTTGCACCAAGTAAAACGTAGCCCTGACAGCAAAGCGTTGTCAGGGTTACGTTTTACCCGGCCTGGAAGGCCGGCAAGCGACTGAAAGGAGCGCGTTTCCAGAAGGAAACTAAAAAAAGGTTGTATCTAATACGCAGATAGGATTCCAGCTAACGACTTTTGAGGCCGTAGGCCCAAAAAGTCAAAAAACGCCCGAGCGGCGAAGCCGCGAGCACCCCGCCGGATGGCTCACCAATTACGCATCCCCACCAGCTCCACGATTCTCACTACTGTCCACATAGCCCGCTCCATGCTCTGAATAGGAACCCACTCATACCGCCCATGGAAATTCATCCCCCCGGCAAAGAGATTGGGACAAGGCAACCCCATAAACGACAGCTGAGCACCGTCAGTGCCGCCACGGATAGGAACCTTAACGGGAGTAACGCCAGCCATCTTCATTGCCTCGCAGGCTATGTCAACCACATACGGCACCTTGTCAATCTGCTCCTTCATATTGTAGTACTGGTCACTGACCTCCGCCACGACGGTCCCTTCACCGTATTTGGCATTCATCCGTGCAGCCACACTCCGGGCAAACTCCTTACGGGCCTCAAACCTGGCGCGGTCATGGTCACGAATAATAAATGTGACCGATGCATGATCAACCTCACCTGAAAGACCTACTATGTGATAGAAGCCCTCATACCCTTCAGTAGTAGCAGGAGTTTCACTGGCAGGAAACATCTCTATAAGTTCTGCGGCAAGCAGTGATGCATTTACCATCTTGCCCTTGGCATAACCCGGATGTACCTCAAGACCCTGAATCCTGAACACGGCCTTGGCGGCATTGAAGTTCTCATACTCCATCTCTCCCACCTCACCGCCGTCAACGGTATAACCAAACTCACAGCCAAAACGCTCCACATCAAAATGAGCGGCACCCATACCTATCTCCTCATCGGGATTGAAGCCCACACGTACCTTGCCGTGCTTGATCTCAGGATGCTGCTGCAGATACTCTATAGCAGTGATTATCTCTGCAATACCCGCTTTGTCATCGGCCCCAAGAAGCGTGGTGCCATCAGTCACAATCAGGTCCTCACCCTTGTGCGCAAGCAGCTCGGGGAAAAGGCTCGGCGACAGAACGATGTTCTGCTCTTTATTGAGTACTATATCCCCACCGTCATATTTCTCAACTATGCGCGGTTTTACGTCCTTGCCGCTCATGGAGGGGCTGGTGTCCATATGTGATATAAAGCCGATAACGGGAATCTTCTTGTCTGTATTGGCCGGGAGCGATGCATAGACGTATCCCATATCATCCATATAAACCTCTTCAAGCCCCATACTCTCCAGCTCAGCCTTAAGCTGGCGTGCCAGATTCAACTGCTTGGCGGTACTGGGAACTGTCTCGGAGTTCTCATCGGACTGCGTATCGACAGCGGTATAACTCAAAAATCTTTTAATCAAATCCATATTATCCGTTTTATTTCTGAAAAAAGGAATCGCTACCTATTTTGCTTTTAAGATCACAAGATTATCGCCGGCCTGAAGTACCGTGCTGCCGTTAGGAATTATCTCCTTGTCACCACGGCGCACCAGCAGCACAAGGCCTTCATCAGAGAACTCACCTATGGTGTGACCCTCACGCTTACTGCCGGGTTTGATGGTCTTTTCCATAAGGTAAGTATCAGTATCAACGTATGTTTTTGTCACTACTATGGCTTTGTCACCGGGGCAGAGTTTGGTATCTCCGCGGGCAATGATACGCTCCTGACCGCGTATGACAAGGGCAATCAGCATATTCTTGGGCAGCCCCAGTTCCATAATCTGCTTGCCGGCCCAGGCACTGCGTGGCCCTATGCCTATCTGACTGAACTGCATCTCAGAGTTCTCAGTATAGTCATTGAAGGTCTTCATGACATTGGCGTTCGCATCAATCATGTCAAGTTTCCGCGACACCCATGGAATAAGCGTACCCTGTATCGATATGGAAATGAGCACAATACAGAACACCGTATTGAACAGGTCAGTCTGCAGTGAATCAACACCGGTAATGGCCATTATGGCAAACACTATCGATGCCGCTCCCCTCAAACCCACAAATGAAATCAGTTCCTGCTGATTTGAGGAGTATTTCCTGAACGGTGTCAAAATGCTGAAAACCGCCACCGGACGAGCCACTAAAAGCATGAAAGCCGATATTGCAAGCGCAGGCAGAATGGCCTTGTGCAACAGCGCCGGACGCGCCAACAAACCAAGCAGGAAGAATATCAGCACCTGCATCAGGCCGGTCAGCCCGTCAAAGAAACCCACCATTGAACGCTTTCCGCTGAACTCCTCATTGCCCAGGATTACGCCTACCAGATAGCAGCTGAGATAGCCGTTCCCGCCAAAGACATCGGGAATAGCGTATGCGGCTATGGCCACCGCAAAGAGAAAGAGCGTATCAAACCCCTCAGTAGTGATTTTGATGCGTTGCAGCACGATTGATGCCAGCTTGGCTATCAGCAAGCCTATTCCGGCGCCAAAGACAATCTGTGAAAAGATCATCCATAAAACCGATCCGCCCGATGCCGTTCCGTTCACCACCGATATCATTATGGCCGTAAGCATATAGGCACAAGGGTCATTACTTCCGCTCTCCACCTCAAGCATGGGAGCGGTATGGTTCTTAAGACCCAGTTTCCTGAAACGCAGAATTGAGAAGACCGATGCCGCATCAGTGGAACTGACCACCGCTCCTAACAGCAAGCTCTCCGCCCAGCCCCACGAAAGGACGATCCGGCAGAACAGTCCTGTAAGAAAAGCCGTTATCAGAACGCCCACCGATGCAAGCAGCACTGACTCCCTCAGTACGGGCTTGACAGTCTCCCAACGCGTGCCGAATCCGCCATAGAACATTATGAAGATGAGCGCTATGGTACATACATCCATAGCAAACGGGCGGTTATCCAGATGAACGGGTATTGCTCCCACATTACCATAAACGATACCAAGCAAGATGAATGCGAGCAATGTGGGCACACCTATGCGTGAAGAGATGTGATTCAACCATATACAGGTAATGATCACCACCACAATGAGTATAAGAAACGGCGTTACCATATTACCTACAAACTTATAAAATTATTGTAAGATTGTTTTAATCTGAAAACACAAACTATCATCTTTTCATTGTAACTTTACCACCTGAACTGATTATCCGTCAATTAATGAGAGGACTTAAAATACTGACTGCCATAGTACTATGCATGCTATCCGCATCGGGGATCATGGCCCAGACTGACAGCATTAAGCCGGGCTTTATCAAGGCGTTTGGAAACAGGCTTGACACAAAGGCCCTTACCAAATATGACCCCCTATATATTGAGGTACCCGAACGTCCCTGGCGCATCATTCTGCGTACCAAATTTGACGAGGTCATTACGGATTTTACCAACGATGCCACTCTCCGGTATGAAGACGAGAGTCTGGACAGTCATCTGGATATGAAACTTGATTCAAAAATCAATAAATCAGTCGGACTATGGGTTGGCTACCGTGGACTTGGAATAGGCTATTATTACAAGCTGGGCAAGAAACCTGACATTAACATATCCGTTAGCGCTGCGGCAGCAAAATTTGGTCTAAATTTCAGGGTTCGAAGCCAAAAATATGACAAACTACACGCCAAATTGGATTATCTGGATCCTGACACCACGATAATTGATGATGACGCCAGTTTTTGGACGCCCATAGATGTCATTTCATTCTACTTTAACGGATACTACGTGTTTAACGGTAAGCACTATTCGCAGGGAGCAGCCTACAATCAGGTGGTTGTTCAGAAAAAATCTGCCGGATCACTCCTGATAGGCGCCACGATTTATGCATCGGGCATAAATATGGCCTATAAAGAAAACGCCAGCCTCATATCTTTTTGTGATTCTGTAGGCAATATTACACTAGGAAAAATAACCTTGGGTGTTGGATACGGATACAACTGGGTTCCCGCACGGGGATGGACCATCAATGCAATGGCAATGCCCAACATAAGTATCCACGACAATGTTATCCGCCACAAATACGATTGTAACTACAGTATGATTGCGAGTGAAGAAAAAGAGGAGTACGGCAAATGGGACAGCAATAACCGCATTTGGGAGAATGGCAAAACCCATAAGGAGCAATACTATAAAGATATGCCCGAAGATGGAAGTGCGCCCGATGACATAGAGATTTGGGAAACCAGAGCCATACGCCAAAGGACATGCATGTCTTTCAATCTGGATCTGCGCCTGGGCATAGCGTACTGTTGGAAACGCTACTTTGTGAGCGCAAACGCCATATTCAACCACTTTGAATACGGCAGTAGCCGTAACAACGTCAGTTTAATGGACTGGTACGCCACCGCATCATTAGGCATCAGACTATAAAAGAATAAGGATTATGAAGAATACCCTCATGATACTTTTGATTCCGTTTTTTGGAACTGCGCTTGGATCAGCGTTTGTGTTCTTTATGCGGAAAGAGATGCCGGCTCTGCTTCAGAAAATCCTGCTTGGATTTGCATCGGGCGTAATGGTGTCAGCATCATTCTGGTCACTGATTATCCCGGGAATGGACATGGGCGGCATAAAGCCATCAACGATAGGCCTGCTGGCTGGTTTTGCATTCCTGCTGCTTATAGACCGCATAACCCCTCACCTGCACCCTACCGGAAGCGCCGAGGGCCCCAAAAGCAAACTGTCCAGAACAGCCATGCTGGCTCTGGCTGTAACGATACACAACTTCCCTGAGGGAATGGCCGTGGGCGTAGGCCTGGCCGGAGCAATGAGCAGCGGCGTCAATATGACAGGTTCCGCAGCGTTTGCACTTGCACTCGGTATTGCCATTCAGAACATCCCCGAGGGAGCAATCATATCAATGCCCCTGCGCGCAGCAGGCAACAGCCGTCTTAAATCATTCTGGATAGGTGCTCTGAGCGGAATAGTTGAACCCATAGGCGCTATTCTGGTGATACTGCTTGCTGCATTCTTTACACCCATAATGCCGTTCATGCTCACATTTGCGGCAGGTGCAATGCTGTATGTAGTCGTTGAGGAGCTTATTCCGGAGGCATCAGAGGGTGAACATTCCAATATAGGTACCATAGGTTTTGCGCTTGGTTTTGCGCTTATGATGGTGCTTGACGTTGTTTTAGGATAATATTTTATGAAACATTTTAGTTGCTTTTCCATAATCATAGCGTTGTTGCTGTCAGGAGTTACACAGGCACAGATTATCCCCAGCGCTAACCCTAAGGCTGACTCCGTTGCATTTGCCAAGGTCCGTGCAAGAATGGATTCAATACGTCAATACCGCCCTACCGTAGGTCTGGTCCTGGCCGGCGGCGGTGCGCGTGGAATGGCACATTTAGGAGTAATAAAGTACATTGAAGAGTTGGGAATCCCGGTTGATGTGGTAACCGGCACCAGCATGGGTGGTCTGTTGGGCGGTCTGTATGCATTGGGATACAGGCATGACCAGCTGGATTCACTGGTACGTGATATAAACTGGCCCGTGATGATGTCAGACAATGTGCCCGATGAATATGTTTCATACAAGATGAAGACATATCAGGAACAGTACCTGATCCGCATTCCTTTCCATTATAAGAACAAAGACCTGGCACAGAGTCAGGAACTGGAACGTGTGGCAGAGATAATGGCTGAGGAGGCTGGCCTGAGTTCAACCGATATGCTTCATGAGTCAATTTCCAGAATGGGACTGGGATTGCCTGACGGCGTCCTGTACGGACTCAACGTCCGTAATCTGCTCAGTTCAGTGAGCGTAGGTTACCAGGACAGCATAAGTTTTGCCGATCTGCCTATACCGTTTGCATGCGTAGCTACTGACCTTTATACCCTGACGCCTAAATACTGGACAAGCGGCAACATAACGACGGCATTACGCTCCACAATGGCCATTCCATTCTATTTCAGGGCCGTGCGTGACAAAGGAACTGTTCTGCTGGACGGCGGCATGCGTAACAACTTCCCGGTTGACCTGGCCCGTGAGATGGGCGCCGACATTATCATCGGCTCGGATATGACCATCCACCGTAAGCTGAACGAGCTGAACTCACCGGCATCTTTCCTGATGCAGACAATCGTCCTGCTGGCATCCACCGCAATGGGCCCCGCAATGGAAATGCTTGACCTTAACGTACATCATGAACTTCCAGGCTATACCATGCTTTCATTTGATGACAAAAGTGTTGATGACATAATTGACCAAGGCTATCGTAATGCATTACAGCACAAGGAGTTCTTTGAAAGCATTGCCTCTAAGGTATCAGGCAAGGGAGAGCCTAAGGTATCACATCCGGCGCCTTCAGTGAACCTGGCACAACAGAAAGTACGGGTGAGCCAGGTGCTTTTTACCGGAATCCGCCAGGACGAAAAGGAGAATATCCTGCACAAAAGCGCCTATCCGGAAGACAGCCTGTATGACAAAACCATTGTGGAGAAAATGCTGCACAGCATTTATGGTACAAATGCATTTGAATCAGTAACATACCATCTGGAAGGTAAAACTGAACCATATACCCTGGTATTTGACTGCCAGAAAGGTCAGATAAATGATTTTGCCCTTGGTTTAAGGGCCGATACAGATGAGGCTGTTGAGGCAGCTTTATACTTAGGGCTTGGAACACGCCAGCTGTCAGGCCCGCGTCTGGCTGTCAACCTTGTACTGGGCGTTGACCCGTCGCTGACATTGGAAGGATCCCTTAAGCCCAAGATAGGACTCCCCTCCATAGGGATATCGGCCCAAGCCAAGCTTATCAATACATCAATGGGATACATGTTTGATACCAATGAAAAGCTCTTCTCCACAAAATATGACGTATATTTTGAGGATTCCAGAATGACATACGGATCTTTCAGAATAGGACTCACAGCTGAGATGAATCCGTATGAACGTTATCTGAATGAATTTGAATTCCGCGACAGATGGGATTGGAAGAGTTACTGGCTCTCAACCTTTGCTGCTCTGAAGTTCAGCACCTTTGATGACTGTTATTTCCCTCAGCGTGGCATCCGTGGCTCCATAAAAGGCCGATATGTCTTTAAAGGATATTACAACACAGGACTGTCAGAACTGGACCAGGACATATATCACCTGCTTGGTGAATATGCCGCAGACTTCGGTTCTGTTACGCCATACGGAGTAGTATCTGCGAGCCTTGAAGCGGCATTGTCACCTGGAAAGCGTCTCACCTTTCTACCGAGCATCTATGTAGGGTGGTATTTTGACGATAATTCGGTTTATATGAATCCCAAGCATATCCCTGCATCTGGTGGCTTCATGGCTGAAAGGTTTGTTGAGAACCAGATGCCGTTCTTTGGATTCCCCTCAGGATTCCGCTATTGCTGGCCATTGAGTACGACAGCCCAAATAGATACGCGTTATCGTTTTTACGGTAAGAATTATCTGACTGTGCGTGCCGGAATGTTCAAAGACGGAAACACCGTAGATGATTTGCTTAAATTTGACCCCATTTACGCTTATGGCGCTGAGTATTCACGCCAGACTATAGTAGGTCCGCTCAAGATTGCCGCCCAATGGAGCAATTTTTATCCGGGCTTCAGCGTCTATGCCTCCATCGGCTTCGATTTCTAAAAAGAGTACCATTGGGGTCTGTCCCCTTTGGTATCATTTTCAAAAAGAGTACCAAAGGGGACAGACCCCAATGGTACTCTTTTTTCAAAAAATGACAAGGTATGCGAATGTTTCCCGGCCGGAGGCCGGCCCGTTTCCGTTAGGAAACTAAAAAAAGGTTTGGATGCTGACCGCTTATCCATCCTACAAAGAAAAGGAGGCCCAATGAGGCCTCCTTGTAGGATGGGTAAGCTGACTGCATCGCGCCGCTACAACCGACGTACCTTTGCTGCCGTCAAGCCCTGGAGGGTTGGAAGGGAGCTGGCCGTGTAGGACTTACCCGCTGCGAAGATACTGCTTTTATTTGAAACTGCAATCCACATTCAAAAGAAATGACTAAATTTGCATTTCTGAAAAGAAAAGAGATGGAAGAGCAGAACGGAAACAAGGTAATAAGAATCAACCTGATGCAGGTGTCCATGACACTGGGCACATATCTCGGGCTATACATTATCCTGGCGTATGCCTTCACTTTGCTCTCCGTAAAGTTCAGCGCACTCTCAGCAGTTGCCATGATACTTATGCTTGGCATTCCCGTGATTGCTTTCTTTCTCATCAAACGCTTCCGTGATGCCAACTGCAAGCCTTTCTTCCCTTTCCCGGTATCGTGGATGATATCTATCCTTACCTTCCTGTTCGCTACGATGCTCTCCTGCATGGCCGCATATCTTTACCTGCGTTTCATTGACAACGGAGCATTTGCAGCAGGCTTGATGGAACGCATGGACATGATTATGTTGGCATCAGGCTCTGCAGCCCAGGAGTTTACAGATCCCGCTCAGGCAGAACAGTACAACTCAACAATGGAACTGCTCAAACAGACCATAACATGGTTCTGTTCACTCCCGGCATCGGGTATGACCAAGCAGCTTGTACAGACATCGCTCATGTGGGGCAATATCCTGTCACTTGTCATAGCAATCATTACCACAAAAAGGATCAGACTCAAACAAGAATAAAATATGGACCTTTCTATCATAGTACCGCTTCTGAATGAGGCCGAATCAATTCCTGAGCTTTACGCCTGGATATCAAGAGTCATGACTGAGAACAAATTCAGCTATGAGGTGATTTTTGTTGATGACGGCAGTACCGATGGCTCTTGGGATATCATCGAAGGCCTTAAAGCCGATAACCCCGACATCGTAAAAGGCATCAAGTTCCGCCGCAACTACGGTAAGTCCCCTGCCCTGTTCTGCGGATTCGATATGGCTCAGGGTGATATCGTGGTTACTATGGATGCAGATCTTCAGGACAGCCCTGAGGAGGTGCCTGAGATGGTTCGCATGATTCGTGAAGATGGCTTTGACCTAGTATCGGGCTGGAAAAAGAAACGCTATGACGGAAAGTTGAGCAAGAACATCCCGTCCAAGATATATAACTGGACCGCACGTAAGGTTACAGGATTGAGTCTGCATGACATGAACTGCGGTCTCAAGGCATACCGCCGTGACGTAGTCAAGAACATTGAGGTTTATGGTGAGATGCACCGTTACATACCGTTCCTGGCCAAGAATGCCGGATTCAGCAAGATCGGCGAGAAGGTGGTTCACCACCAGGCACGAAAGTACGGCACAACCAAGTTTGGACTTGACCGCTTTGTAAACGGCTATCTGGACCTTATGTCACTCTGGTTCCTGAACCGCTTTGGCAAGCAGCCCATGCATTTCTTCGGTCTGTGGGGATCAGTAATGTTTGTGCTGTGTTTCATTGCCATAATCGTAATAGGCGCATCCAAGCTATATGCAATATCACACGGGGTGCGAGCTGCTCTGATAACCAGCAATCCCTACTTCTATTTGGCTCTTACAGGTATGATTATGGGCACTCTCATGTTCCTGGTTGGATTCCTGGCTGAGCTTGTGAGCCGCAGTTCACAGAACCGCAACGACTACAAGATTGAGAAGGAGCTCAAATAACCACTTGATATGTTGATTGTTGAATTGATACTGCTCTCCATCGCATTGGCTATGGACTGCTTTACCGTATCAATCACATGCGGACTCATACAGCGTCGTCTGGTTACAAAGACCATGCTCATAACCGCCCTGATGTTCGGTCTGTTCCAGGGCCTCATGCCGCTTATCGGATGGGCAGGCATCAGTTTCTTTAGCGATGCACTTGAACGCTGGGATCATTGGATTGCATTCGGACTGCTTGGTTTTCTGGGCATACGCATGATTATCGGCGGCCTAAAGTCTGATGAAAAACAGAAGCCTTTTGACCCCACCAAGTTCTCTACGACCCTTACGATGGCCATAGCCACAAGCATTGACGCTCTGGCCGTAGGTCTTTCATTCGGTTGTACAGGATACGATACATTATCAAGCATTATTCTGCCTATCACAATTATTGCCGTAGGCTCATTCCTGTTTTCCGCATTCGGGTTTGTTATCGGTGCCTATGTAGGCAGAAAGATCAGTTTCCCTGTAGAAATTCTGGCTGGTGTCATCCTGATTGTAATCGGCACCAAAATCCTTATAGAACACCTCACGGCTTTATGAAAAAGTGGCACTACCCATTCCTGGCTTTTCTGATAATCGGGACAATATTAATCCTTTCCAAAAGCAAGCAGACTGCGAATCCTGAGTATAGAAGTGCCCAAGGATTGGTATTCGGCACGCGATATAACATAACATACCTTTATAATGACGACCTGAAGCCGGATATTGAAAAGACTCTGGCGCGCGTAGATAACGCCCTCTCCATGTTCAATCCGGAGTCAACCATATCTCGGGTAAATAATTATGAGGTAGTGCTGGTTAGTGACCCTCTCTTTCTGAAGGTGTTCCACCGCGCGATGGAAATATCGGAATGGACAAACGGCGCTTTCGATATAACCGTAGCTCCTGCCGTCAATGCATGGGGGTTCGGATTCAAGCATGCTGAGAACATAAAGCAGTCCACTATTGACAGCCTGATGGAGATTACGGGGTATTGGAAGATTCATGAACTTGATGGCATGATTGAGAAGGATGATCCGCGCATCATGCTGGATTGCAGCGCCATAGCCAAGGGATTCGGCAGTGATATGGTGGCCGATATGCTCCGCTCCAAGGGCATTGATGACTTCATGGTGGAGATTGGCGGCGAGATTGTGGTATCGGGCCATAATCCCAAAGGCAAGCTCTGGAACATAGGCATCAGCAAGCCGGTTGATGACTCACTCTCCGTAAACAATGAACTGCAGACCGTGATACCGGTTACAGACATAGCTATTGCCACATCAGGCAACTACCGCAACTTCTACGTGAAGGACGGCCGCAAATACGCTCACACCATTGACCCGCACACCTGCATGCCGGTAAGCCACAGCCTGCTGTCAGCCACAGTCTTTGCCTCCGATTGCGCCACTGCCGACGCCCTGGCCACCTCAATGATGGTGATGGGCCTTGACAGCGCCCAGGCCCTCTGCGCCCGCCATCCCGAAATCCGCGCCTACTTCATCTACGAGGCTCCCGATGGCACAATAATGGCACAATAGTGAGGGGCACAAAGGGGACGGTTCTTTTTGTGCCCCTATTTCTTGGAGAACTTTTTGGGTATCAGTATCTGAAACTACGCAGAACTATCAGTTTGGGGAGACAACACCTCCAGGCTACTACGAACCCCTCCAGACCCTAAACGTCGAACTCGTCCTCATCGCCCCCTACGGGGTCGAACGTTCCTCAAACATGCGCCGTTCTTAACGGGATCTTCCGTGGGTTCTCCGCTTACGCCTTCCGGTAATGCTCCCCAAACTGATAGTTCTGCTTCTGCAAATAGGAAACTCCGATACCCCAAAAGTTCTGTGCACCTTGGATTATTATCAGAAGGGGCACAAAAAGAACCGTCCCCTTTGTGCCCCTTTGCTCGCTCGGAATCAGTAGTTCTCCTTGTGGACTTCAAAGTAGGCCTGCGGATGCTGGCAAACGGGGCAGATTTGCGGAGCCTTGGTGCCCACTACGATGTGACCGCAGTTGCGGCATTCCCAAACCTTTACCTCTGATTTCTCAAACACCTTAGCAGTCTCAACGTTCTTGAGCAGTGCGCGGTAACGCTCCTCGTGAGTCTTCTCAATGGCGGCAACCATACGGAAACGTGCAGCCAGAACGGGGAATCCCTCCTGCTCTGCAGTCTTGGCAAAGCCCTCGTACATATCGGTCCACTCATAGTTCTCACCATCGGCTGCAGCGCCCAGATTCTGAGCGGTATCGCCTATGCCCTCCAACTCCTTGAACCAAAGTTTGGCGTGCTCCTTCTCATTGTTTGCTGTCTCCTCAAAGATTGCAGCTATCTGCTCAAAGCCCTCCTTCTTGGCCTTCGATGCAAAATAGGTGTACTTGTTACGAGCCATAGACTCACCGGCAAATGCTGCCTCCAGATTCTTCTCCGTCTGGGTTCCTGCATACTTGTTACTCATATTCGTGATGTTTATAAGGTTAATAGTCTTCTTTCCGACAAATATACTAAAAAAGAAGTGCAATAGTGGCACAGGGGCACAAAAGGGACGGTTCTTTTTGTGCCCCTATTTTACTAATCCACTATAATACAGTAACTTTGACTCAATTTGATTGATTCCTACAGGGGCACAAAAAGAACCGTCCCTTTTGTGCCCCTATTGAATGATTGTGGTGAGAAGGGTGATGGCGTGCTCTACGTCGGGGACGTCGGATATGAGGAGGCTGCGTTTGGTGCCTTCCTCGCGCAGACGGCACAGCATGGGGTTCTGGGCGGCGTAGGCCAGGATGGCTCCGAATGCCTCGCTCTCGTAGTAGGGACTGTCGGGGTTGGCCACAAAGAACAGGCTCATGCGGCCGGCCTTGAGGTAGATTTTCTCTATGCCCAGCTCGCGGCCTATGCGGCGCAGGGTCACTAAGCGGATAAGCTCCAGAGCTTGCTGCGGAATCTTACCGAAACGGTCCTGCAGGCGGTCACGGAAGCGCTGGATATCCTGCTCTCGCTCCATGCTGTCAAGCTCGCGGTACAGCAGGATTCTCTCACTGCCGTCGGGCACGAATGAATCCGGGAAACAGAGGTCCAGATCAGTCTCAACGGTGCACTCGTCAACAAAACGGGATGCATCCATCGGAGTGCTTCCAACAGCGCCCTCACCGGTACCTGCACCACTACCCTTCTCCTTGGCCTCCTGCTCGCGGAACAGATCCTGGAACTCATCGTTCTTGAGTTCGCGGACGGCCTCCTTAAGTATCTTCTGATATGTCTCGTAGCCCAGGTCAGCAATGAATCCGCTCTGCTCGGCACCCAGCAGGTTACCGGCGCCACGGATGTCAAGGTCCTGAAGAGCAAGTTGTATGCCGCTGCCCAGATCGCTGAAACTCTCAATGGCCTGCAGGCGGCGGCGTGACTCATCGGAGAGCGATGCCAGAGGCGGTGCCAGCAGGTAGCAGAACGCCTTGCGGTTGCTTCGGCCCACGCGTCCGCGCATCTGATGCAGGTCACTCAGGCCAAAGTTCTGCGCCTGGTTCACTATTATTGTATTGGCATTGGGTATGTCAATTCCGTTTTCGATGATTGACGTAGCCACCAGCACATCATAATCATAGTTGATGAATCCGGTAAGTATCTTCTCAAGCTCATCGGGGTCCATCTGTCCATGTCCGATGGCCACACGGGCATCGGGCACCTCACGCTGGACGGTCTGAGCCAGGTCTGGCAGGGACGATATGCGGTTGCTCACTATGAAGAGCTGTCCGTTGCGGCTCATCTCAAAGTTCACGGCCTCGCGGATGATATCGGGACTGAACACATGGAGCTCAGTCTGGATGGGATAGCGGTTGGGCGGCGGGGTCTGGATGACCGACAGGTCACGGGCTCCCATGAGCGAGAACTGCAGGGTACGCGGTATGGGTGTGGCGGTCATGGTGAGCACATCCACGTTGGCACGCAGCTGCTTGAGCTTCTCCTTTACCGATACGCCGAACTTCTGCTCCTCATCAATAATGAGCAGGCCCAGGTCCTTAAACTTTACCTGCTTGCCGATGAGCTTGTGCGTACCTATTACTATATCTATCTTGCCGTTCTTGAGGTCCTCCAGGATGGCTGTGGTCTGAGCTGCGCTACGGGCGCGTGACAGATACTCCACACGACACGGGAACTCCTTCAGGCGGTCACGGAATGTCTGATAGTGCTGGAATGCCAGGATTGTGGTTGGCACCAGAACTGCCACCTGCTTGTTATCGGCCACAGCCTTGAAGGCGGCGCGTATGGCAACCTCAGTCTTACCGAATCCCACATCACCGCAGATGAGGCGGTCCATGGGGCGGCTGCTCTCCATATCCTGCTTAACGTCCTGGGTGGCCTTGAGCTGATCGGGCGTATCCTCATACATGAAGCTGGCCTCCAGCTCATTCTGCAGGTAACTGTCTGGACTGTAGGCAAATCCCTTCTCCTCCAATCGCTTGGCGTACAGTTTGATAAGGTCACGCGCAATGTCCTTGATCTTGCCCTTGGTACGCTCCTTAAGGTTCTCCCAGGCACCTGTACCCAGCTTGTTTATATGCGGCTCCTCACCCTCCTTGCCCTTGTACTTGGATACCTTGTGCAGGGCGTGAATGGATACAAACACCACATCATCATTCTTGTAGATGATTTTTATCTTCTCCTGATAACCGCCCCCCTGCGGCACACGCACAAGTCCGCCGAACTTGCCCACGCCGTGGTCCATATGCACCACATAATCACCAATCTGGAACTCCTGCAGCTCTTTCAAAGTAAGAGCAACTTTTCCGTTACGGGCACGCTCACTGCGCAGGTTATACTTGTGGTAGCGGTCAAATATCTGGTGGTCGGTAAAAAAGCAGCACTTGAGCAGTCCGTCAGCGAAACCCTCATGAAGCGTTTTGCCGATGGTCGTGAACTGTATGTTCTCACCACGCTCAGTGAAAATGTCATGCAAACGGTCGCCCTGCTTGGGGTTATCGGTCAGGATATATATCTTGTAACCCTGCACTATGTAGTCTGTCAGGGTCTTGGATACAAGTTCAAAGTTCTTGTGGAACAGCGGCTGCGGAGTGGTATCGAAAGTAATGGTGGCCGATGCCACGCCCGTGGGTTTGTTGCCGAACTCCACTACTCGGAACTGGGTGGTCTTGCGCAGGAAATCCTCTGATGTTAGCAATGACGGCATTTCTACGTTGGCAGTGGCCTCAGCACTTGCATTGGCTTCAGCTATGCGCATGCGGGCTGCCAGACTCTCGTTATCGGCCACCTCATTGGCTACAGTGGTCATGCGGTCAGCGGTAAGCAGCAGGTCCTTAACAGCCATCACGGTATCCTGAGGCAGGAAATCCATGAGTGACACCTGCGCGCCCTCCACCTTGTCCATATCGGGCACAATCACCACGCTCTCTTTCTTATCGGTAGAGAGCTGTGTATCAACTGAGAACTGGCGGATGCTGTCTATGTCATCGCCAAAGAAATCCAGCCTGAAAGGATATTCCGATGAGAACGAGAACACATCCAGGATGCTGCCGCGCAGGGCGAACTGCCCAGGCTCATAGACGTAATCCACGCGGTTGAATCCCAGCTCCAGCAGCAGGTTCTGCAGCTCCTCGCGGTCAAGGGTCTCACCGGTATGCACCTGAATGGACTTGTCCTCAAGGCTGGATTTAGAAACCACCTTCTCAGCCAGCGCATCGGCCGATGTGACAATCACAAGTGTGGCATTGCCGGGCTCAATTGTGGTAAGGCGGCTCAGCACCTCAGTACGCAGTATCTCGCTGGCATCATCCTTCTGTCCGTACTTGACTGCGCGACGGTAGGCTGACGGGAAATAGAGCACATCTGCATCACCCATGGTCTGCACCATGTCATGATAGAAGTAGGCGGCCTCTTCCTGGTCATTGAGTATCACTAGCAGGCAGGGCTTACCACTCTTCTGAGCCAGTGCAGAGAAGAGCAGCGGAGCCGAAGACGCACGCAAACCCTGCAGAAAAACGTTTCCTCCGCGTTTTCCCGCAAGCTCCTTTATCAGCGCCTTGGTCTGTGCCAGGCCTCCGTAAAGGCCACAAAGATCAGCCAATGTCATTGCAGGTGCAAAGATACAAAAAGGTACCATTGGGGACGGTTCCGTTTGGCACCTTTTTTCCAAGAGAACTTTTGGAAGAGGGGCACAAAGGGGACGGTTCTTTTTGTGCCCCTCCTTCCAGGAGAACTTTTGGGGTATTATCAAAAGGGGCACAAAAAGAACCGTCCCCTTTGTGCCCCAGAAAAAAAATATTAGCTTTGCATATTCAAATACTGACCTGATGAAAAAGAGTGAGAGCATAGTTATAATACCTACTTATAACGAGAAGGAGAACATCGAGAACATCATACGCGCCGTAATGGCACTTGAGGACCACTTCAACATACTGATAATTGATGACGGCTCTCCTGACGGCACTGCCGCCATTGTAAAAGGACTGATAGAGACCGATTTCAAGGACCGCCTCTTCATTGTAGAGCGCTCAGGAAAGCTTGGGCTTGGCACAGCATATATTACCGGATTCAAATGGTGCATAGAGCATGGATATGACTACATCTTTGAGATGGATGCCGATTTCTCACACGCACCCGCAGACCTGCCCCGCCTGCTCAGCGCCTGCCGCGATGAAGGCTATGACGTAGCAATAGGCTCCCGATATGTAAGCGGCGTAAACGTGGTCAACTGGCCTATGGGCCGCGTGCTGATGTCATACTTTGCCTCCAAATACGTACATATCGTGACCGGCCTGCCCATCCATGACACTACCGCCGGATTCAAATGCTACCGCCGTGAGGTTCTGGAGACCATTGAGCTTGACAAAATACACTTCAAGGGTTACGCCTTCCAGATAGAGATGAAATTCACCGCATACAAGTGCGGATTCAAGATAAAGGAGGTCCCGGTTATATTCGTGAACCGCGAGCTTGGAACATCAAAGATGAGCGGAGGCATATTCAGCGAGGCATTCTTTGGCGTAATCCGCCTTAAGGTATCCAGCTGGTTCCGTAAGTTTCCGCAAAAGAAAACAGCCTGAACCTAATGAGCCGGACACTCATCAAAGACGCTATGGTGGTAAATGAAGGGCTGGTGCAGCGCGCATCGGTCCTCATTGAAAATGAGACTATAGCCGGTATCTTTGAGTCTGATGCTCCTCAGGCCGATACCGTAATTGATGCCGCAGGAAAGTGGCTCCTGCCCGGCGTTATTGATGACCACGTGCATTTCCGTGATCCCGGTCTTACACATAAGGCCGATATGGCATCGGAGAGCCTCGCTGCAGCAGCGGGCGGAGTGACCACGGTGTTCGATATGCCCAACTGTATTCCGCAGACCGTCACTATCGATGCCCTGAATGACAAATTCAGTCATGCCGCAGAGACCTGCATAGTAAACCACAGTTTCTACCTGGGTGCCACCCACAACAACATAGACCAGATTGAGAAGATTGACCCCAATCACGTTTGTGGAGTCAAGCTCTTTATGGGCTCCAGCACAGGCGGAATGCTGCTTGATGACCGTGATTCACTCAAGGCCCTGTTCAACGCCGCCCCCGTGCCTGTGGCCGTTCATTGTGAGGAGACCTCAATCATTAACGCAAACATGGAGCGCTACACCACCCAGTACGGCAGTGAGCCTCCCGTAAAATACCATCCGCTCATACGCAGCGAGGAGGCGTGCTATGCATCCACCTCAAAGGCTCTTGATGTTGCGGCAGGCACAAACGTGCACCTGCACATACTGCATCTCACCACCGCACATGAACTGGAGCTTTTCAGCAACGGTCCGCTGCAAGGCAAGCAGTTCACCGCAGAGGCATGCCCCGCACACCTGTGGTTTACTGATGCTGATTACAGCACCAAGGGCACCCGCATCAAATGCAACCCCGCCATCAAGACCGCCGCTGACCGCGATGCCCTGCGTCTGGCCCTCACTGACGGACACATTGACGTGATAGGTACTGACCACGCCCCGCACCTGCTCTCTGAGAAGCAGGGAGGATGCCGCACGGCAGCATCGGGAATGCCTGTACTGCCCTACTCCCTGCCCGCAATGCTTGAGCTGATGGAGGATGGCGTATTGAAAATGACGGATGTGGTAAGGCTCATGTGCCATAACCCCGCACAGATATTCAGCATAAAGGAACGCGGATACATACGCCAGGGATACAAGGCAGACCTAACACTCGTATCACGCACAGACCAAAGCTATATGGTAAGTGATGCCGATGTTCCCAATAAATGCGGCTGGACTCCGTTTGACGGCGATGAATTCCATTGGAGAGTATGTGCCACATGGGTAAACGGACATACCGTCTATGACAACGGACAATTTGATACATCCATCAAAGGACAACCTGTAAAATTCAACAGACTATGATAAGAGCATTATACCTTTTATATCAGATCTTCATTGCGCTGCCCATAATGATTGTAGTTACGATTCTGGTAGCGCTGTTCACAATGATAGGCTCCATCTTCAATGACCGATTCTGGGGTTATTGGCCCGGTATGATATGGGGACGTCTGTTCTATCTGGTCTTCATGATTCCCGTCAAGATAGACGGACTTGAGAACATCCAGAAAGGCCAGTCATACATCATTGCACCCAACCACCAGAGTTACTGGGACGCATTCCTGGTATATGGATACATAGGCATCAAGTTCAAGTGGATGATGAAGAAGGAACTGGGCCGCATACCGTTTGTAGGCTGGGCATGCTATATGGCAGGCTGCATATTCATAGACCGCAGTTCAAGAGGCAGCGGTATGGAGAGCATACGCAAGGCTGAATCCAAACTCAGAAACGGAATGTCTGTAGTGATATTCCCTGAGGGCACACGCTCACATGACGGCCAGATAGGCAAGTTCAAACGCGGCGCATTCCTCATCTCAGAGGAGCTCAAGCTCCCTATCCTGCCTGTAACCATTGACGGCAACTATGATGTAATGTCACGTCACGCATGGAACGTAACCTGGCATCCCGTACACATGACCGTGCATCCGCCTGTATGGCCCCGCAGCAATGAGAACACCACAGAGGCTGAACTCAAGAACATAATGAGTCAAACCTCAGCTGAGGTATTCAGCACCATCAACAAAACACTTATAAAGGGAAATTAGTTCCTGTCATAACCTACGCGGTGAGCATAGCCGCTTACGTATGACTGGGCGAGGAAATCATCAGGAGCAGCATCAAGAATTCTCTTGATCAGTGAAGAAATCTCATCGGTGGGTGAAACACTGAGCATCATGAATACGCCTATTGCGGCAGGCTCCTTGTAGTTAGCCTCCATGAATGAGCATATCATCTCCTCGCATTCATTGACGATTATTCTGAGTGAATCCTGAATCAACTCCATCTTTCTGAGATCGATGCCTGAACGTGACATGGAGATACGTTTTTGTGACATCTCCTCAAAACGGTTGTCAATATCAATCTTCTTCTTGAGGAAGCTGTAGAAAAGATCATTCTGACGTGTACCTGAAGCCGTCATCTCTGTAGGAAGCAGGCGGACATCGGTACGTCCCTTCTCCAGATACAAAGGAATTATAGGCCTGTTGTCCTTGCAGAGGAACACAAGACGTGTAGTATCAACACGGCCTTTCATATGGAACTTGCCGTGACTGACAATGCATGAATCTATTCTGGTGGTACGGAACGGAAGAAACTCCACAAGTGACAGCTCACGACCTTCATATCCGAAAGTCTCCACAACACCGTCAATCTTATAGCAGTGTGTACATGAAACCATAGCAAGCATCAAGCCTACAACTGCCAAGACCTTCTTAAAATGTTGCACAAGCATATCCATATCCTTTTCGGATTGCAAAAATACAACACAGAAACAAACCAAATCCGGTTTTATTATTCTTTAATGTAAAGGAGCCCGTAAGCGGCTAAAAGTTGTTAAAAGCATTAGATTCTATTTAGAATCTATTCACTTTGAAAAAAAATGGACGTAAAAGAAACAAAAACTACTCCTTGGAGATGTGGTCCAGCCTGAATGAAGAATAGAGTTCAAATACCGCACCGATTGAAAGAGTCACTATCCAGTTGTTCTTACGAGTAAGGCCTAGCAGGAACGAACGCAAGCCCGGAGACATCGTATTATCCGTAAGTAACATGGAATGTATGCCGTCAGCAAACATCAGCGCTGCTGTAAGAAGCAGGAAACAGGCACCCAGTATCTGCTGGAAGCGCAAGCGCTTGATAATTTTGTCATCACCCGTGTATCGGTCAGCAAACTGTCCAGAGGCAAACATCACTGAACCTGCCAGATATATGAAAGGAGCATAATCCCATCCGGTAATGAATACGGCGGCACCGAACAGCAGCAGCACGCCGCCCACTGTAGTAAATGATTCTATCAGACGATTCTCTCTGTTGTCCATACGCTAACGTTCCAGGAATATCTCCTCATCCTCACGGTGCATGTTGTATCTCTCTCTGGCTATGCGGTCTATAACCATGCTGTCATTCAGATCATTAAGCATAAGCTCATTCTGGCGTTTCTGCTCAGCGCTCTCACGCAGCTGCTCCTGGAGGGCCCTTATCTCACGTTTCTGTACCACCCTCTTTACAAGACTGTTGTCACTGGCCACAAGTATGACCATGAGAAACAGCGCAAATACTATCCAGTACTTGTGCCTGCCAATAAAAGCCTTGAGTTTAGGTAAGAATCCGTTATCCATTATATGTCTCTTTTCCCCTCTGTTTTCATCGTTCCTCAGTCAAAATGGACCTCCATTATTCCCTCAAAACGGTAAAAACAGAGGGAAAAATAGCCAATAATCATCCTAATGGAACAGATTCAAACAGATTCTTGTCTGATGCAAAAATAGTTCAAAATTCTTGACTGGCAATTGGGGAGTTGCCCGAAAAAAAACAATATCTTTGTGTCATATGGAAGACTATATAGTATCAGCCCGTAAATACCGTCCGGTGACGTTTGACAGCGTGGTAGGCCAGAAAGCCTTAGTAGCTACGCTCAAGAATGCCATAAATTCCGGCAAGCTGGCCAACACCTATCTTTTCTGTGGTCCCAGAGGTGTGGGTAAGACCACCTGTGCCCGCATATTTGCCAAGACCATCAACTGCACCAACCGCGGTGCTGACGGCGAGGCATGCGGCGAGTGCGAGTCATGCAAGAGCTTCAATGAAGAGCTGCGCTCATACAACGTGTTTGAGCTCGATGCCGCCAGCAACAACTCAGTAGATGACATCCGTAACCTGACCGAGCAGGTGCGCATACCGCCCATGAACGGCAAGTATAAGGTGTATATAATCGATGAGGTACACATGCTCTCACAGGCCGCCTTCAACGCATTCCTCAAGACTCTTGAGGAGCCGCCCAAGTACGCCATATTCATACTGGCCACAACAGAGAAGCATAAGATCATACCCACCATACTGTCCCGATGCCAGATCTATGATTTCAGCCGCATCAGCAACAAGGATATCGTTGAACACCTGCAGTCTGTAGCTCAGAAAGAGGGTGTCACCGCTGAGCGTGCCGCACTTGAGATCATTGCAGAGAAATCAGACGGCGGAATGCGTGACGCGCTCTCCATATTTGACCAGGTGGTAAGCTTTACCGGAGGTCAGGTAACATATCAGAAGACAATAGAGAACTTGAACGTAATAGACTATGAGCATTACTTCAACCTCACTGATATGTTCCTTGAGAAACGTATCCCGGAATCACTGCTGCTCTTGAGCAACATACTTGCCAAAGGATTTGACGGCAGCCATCTCATAAGTGGCCTCATGCTGCACCTGCGTAACCTGCTGGTGAGCCGCGATGCCTGCACCCTGCCCCTGCTTGAGGTGAGTGATGAGATGCGTGAGCGCTACAAGACGCAAGCTGCCAAATGCCAGCCCAAGTTCCTGTATCGGGCCCTTAAGATTTGCAATGAATGTGATCTCAATTACCGCATCAGCAAGAACAAGCGTCTGCTTGTGGAGCTCACCCTGATAAGGATAGCCCAGGCCGATGAGGATGATGACAGCAGTGGGCGCAAGCCCAAGAGATTACACCCCATATTCAAAACGATAGCTGCCACAGCTAAGGCAGCTCCGGCAGCGGCAGCGCCTCAGGCCACCGCCAAGCCGGTCACAGCACAGACCATAGAGCAACCCGCTCCACAGCCTGTGCGTAAGAATGTCATACCCACGCTTAAGGGCTCAAGCATATTCACATCCATATACGGCAACAAACCTGCCGGACGTCCGGACCAGCCTCATGGCCGCCAGACCGTCCAGGTCATTGACCAGGAGCAGCATCCCGCCAAGCCCCTCACGCAGGAGAGACTGCAGGACAGCTGGAACAACTTTGCCGCCACCCTGCCCCGCCAGGATACGCCGCTCAAGAACCGCATGATCAACTGCCATCCGGCCGTCATATCTGACAACGCATTCAAGGTTGTGGCCGGTAATCCAATGATGGCCGATGAGATACGCCTGGCTCAGGACCGTATCATCAACTACATCCGCGGTGAGTTCAACAACCCCTCAATCAGCATGGAGATTGAGATTGACCAATCCCGCAATGTGGAGCATCTGCTTACCCGCGATGAGCAGTATGCTAAGATGAAAAAAGAGAATCCGGCGCTTGTGGAGCTTGAGGCGGTATTTGGCCTCGAACTGAGGTAATTGAGAATTGAAAATTGAAAATTATAAAAAGCCTTCGAAATTTCATTCGAAGGCTTTTTAATGTCGCGGGTTTTACGCAGGTTCTGCGTATTAATTTTCAATTTTCAATTTTCAATTCTCAATTTTTCAATTTCTCAACAAATTGGATGCATTCCCTTACCTTGGTTTCAATGAAGTTGAAATCTCCGTTTGCAATAACGTCCTTGGGGGTGAGCTGAGAGCCCAGACCTACGCAAGCGACGCCTGCTTTGAACCAGGCCTCAAGACTGGCGGGATCAGGTGATACGCCACCTGAGGGCATTATCTCTGTCCAGGGGCAAGGACCCTTGATGGCCTTCACAAATGACGGGCCACCCACCTCAGTACCCGGGAATATCTTCACTATCTCACAGCCAAGCTCCTCGGCAGTGTTGATCTCAGTCAGAGTACCGCAACCGGGAATCCAGGCAATCTTGCGGCGGTTGCAGATTTTGGCCATATCAGGATTCAGGCTTGGTGAAACTATAAAGCCTGCACCAAGCTGAATGTAAAGTGCTGCGGTAGCGGGATCAGATACAGAACCCACACCCATAATCATCTCCGGGCACTCCTTGGCGCACCATTTGTTAACCTCAGCAAACACCTCATGGGCATAGTCACCGCGGTTGGTGAACTCAAATACGCGGGCACCGCCGTTATAGCATGCCTTAACCACATTCTTGACCAGCTCCGCATCCTTATTGTAGAACAGCGGTACTATTCCGGTGCTGACAAAGGTGTTAAGCACCTGTAATCTCTTGAATCTGCTCATATCGGTCTTGTTTTTAACGGGCTACACGTCCAGAGGCATCGCCGCCCATTAGTTTCTCTACTTCACTTACCGTAACACGGTTGTAGTCACCATAGATGGTATGCTTGAGGCATGATGCAGCAACGGCAAAGTCAAGTGCCTTCTGGTCATCATCATACACGCGCAGGCCATAGATGAGGCCACCCATGAATGAATCACCACCACCTACTCTATCTACAATATGTGTTATATCATACTCTCTTGACTTAAACAGCGTATTGCCGTCATACAGCACGCCGGCCCACTTGTTATGATTGGCATTGATTGATGTGCGCAGAGTGGTTATCACCTTACGGCAACGCGGGAATCGATCCATAATCTGCTTAGACACTGACAGATAAGCATCGGCATCAACCTTACCGGCCGATACATCCACGCCCTCCGGAACAATACCCAGAGCCATCTGTGCATCCTCCTCATTACCCAGCACCACATCAGTGCAGGCCACCAGGTCAGGCATTACTTCCGATGCCTTCTTGCCCCACTTCCACAGGTTCTTGCGATAATTGAGGTCACATGATACTATTATGCCCTTCTCGTTGCACTTCTTCACGGCCTCCAGGCATACCTTGGCTGCACCTTCCGATATAGCCGGAGTGATACCCGTCCAATGGAACCAACCGGCATCATCCAGCACCTTGTCCCAGTCAATCATACCGGGCTCAATCTGAGCTATTGCCGATCCGGCACGGTCATAGATAACCTTGCTGCCGCGGCTCACGGCACCAGTCTCAAGGAAATAAATGCCCAGACGGTTACCGCCCAACACCACATCATTCACATCTACGCCAAACCCGCGTAGCTCACGCAGGCAGGCTGCAGCAATATCATTATCAGGAACACGGGTCACGAATGATACGGGCAATCCATAATTGGCAAGTGATACAGCCACGTTGGCCTCACCTCCGCCAAATGTCGCACTCAGCATATTACCCTGACCAAAACGCTCATATCCGGGTGTAGCCAGACGGAGCATCACTTCACCAAATGTTACGGTCTTCTTCATTTAGAATCTGTTTAAGTAAGTTTTCTGACTGCAAATATACACATTAGGGACGGTTCTATCTGTGTCATTTAATTAATTTTAATGTGTAGCAAGAAAGGGAGGCCTCCCGGTCTCCCTTGCCCAAACAAGAACCTTTGTTACGGATTCCTGTTGCTTCATCTTATGAAGCTGTCAAACAAGTAATGTCAATAGTCTTTATATCTTGAGGATACAGCAATCACTGCCGTATGCAAATACTGCAACGGAACCGTGGACTGCTAATCCACACTGGCTAATTTTGTCACCAATTATGTCTGACATCGGTTGTTCTGTCGTACCGGCCCTATCCACGGGGCTCAAGTAAAACTTTGAATCTGAGGCAGGTATTCTGACTTATCTCAGGAGTCCGGAACCTTCCCGATCCACGCGGATCAGTGGCGTTTCTTGCAGCCATGGGAGCAGCTGCTCATCCGAATCCTTAACTGAGAAATACAGCAGCGGGACTGTCCGGGAATCTCACCCGTGTTCCCTTTTGAAACTGATTTGACAGTTACCTCAATTCCAAACGCAAATATACACAAAAGAAGTTTCTCAGGTTATCAGAAAGGCATATTTTTTCAAAAAATTTCAATTGAGACGGTCTTACTCCTTCAATTTATCATTATCCGTATCATCAGGTTTACTGTTTTTATTCTTTTCAATCATATAAAGTACCACAGGAAGTATAAAAAGAGTCAGCATGGCAACCACCGTGATACCATAATATACAGTAGGAGACACATCAAAAAACATGGAAAAAATAACCTGCAGAATCTCAGACAACGCAACGCACATGATAATGCTTACAATAGGTCTTTCCTTAAGAATTTTCAACAAACTACGCCACATAATTATCTACTCCTTTTTTCATATTTGGTTAATCAGAAAAGGATTCTCTTACGCAAATAAAAGAAAAATCAACGGATTATCCAAAACTTTACACCGAAAAAAAGTGACACAAAGGGGACAGTCCCCTTTGTGCCATTACTGTGCTAATATTTTAGAGAGGTCAAAGCTGACGATGTGGTCATTCTCTCTGTCCACGCCGTAAAGAATCCGCGTTTTTTCATCAAACGCAATCCTGTACATCATGGTATCCAATATTACTGACCGGATGAAATTGCCATCCCAGTCAAAGATCATGAGCTCAGGTTTCACGTCCTTTGATTCCGATGCACCCTTGTTGATATCACCGGCATAATAGAGAACCATAAAATATGATTCTGTACATACTGCACTACCAAAGTGAGTTCTTGTGAAATCAACACGGGGAAGCTGGTCATCAAAAGAGAGTGAGCCTTGCTGATGTATTGCCGATATCCTGTCATTGTCCACGTCAATCATAAATATGTAATCAATGTAATTCAGCGGGAAGATGACCAGGTTACGGCTGGGATGTTTGAACAGATCTCCATGTATGAATTTGAACTGTTCCTCATCAAACAGGCTCAGAGTGTTGACACTTCTTACTACAGTTGTATCATTCATGACAGCATAATAAGGATCAATACGGACAGTTCCGTTCATAAGCATCGGCCTGCACCATTCAAACTGATGCCTTATGTCATTGTCTATGAACACGAATTTTATATCGTTTCTGGCAGTTACAGTGCCAAACTCCTCCTCTATCACAGCTTCCTTGTAGGGCTTGTAGCGGCTCTCGTTAGAGATTATAGTCCTACCCGCCTCCAATGACCGCGGCAAATCCACAACCCTGACACACTCCAAGCCATCTATGAGCGGAATCAGAGCATGCCCATCCTTGCCTCTGAGAATCTGTCCCGATACCATTGATGGATCATGGAGGAACTCATTACCGGCCCTACCGATAAAGCAGAACCTGCCCAGATAATTCCAATCAGATGAATAGACACTCATACGCGCCTCATCATCATGGCACATTACCACCAGAAAAGAATCACATACGGCAATATCCCTTATGTCCAGAGGCAGCTCCACGCCAACCGGAACGCCCTTAATGGTCTCTTCTGACTTATTTACACAATCCACCTCATGCACATCATACGCAGAAGGGCTGTTTTTACACGAAACCGCCAGGAGGATTGTTGCAAGGAGAATTAATATCTGTTTCATAAGTTGTTTGTTTATTATTGATTAGGACTATTGAGGCAAAATTACCGATAATATCCCAAAAAACAAAGTCTGTCATGATTGGACTGATGAGTTGAATAATAGCGCGGATTCTTATAATTTTGCAAAAAAGAATCCTCATGAAGAAATACGGAATAATACTATCCATTTTATTACTGACAGCTAGCTCCGTAACAGTTGTCAAGGCACAACAGGAAGACCCCTTTGAGCAGTTGTACAAGCAGGCTACTGACAATGTCTATAAATACCTTTATAAAGACAAATACGGTCCTGTAACGCCACAGTGGAGAGGTACTGATGCATTCTGTTACCAGACCACGGGTAAGGACAGCACTGAATATTACAAGGTTGACCTTAAAACACTCACCAGGACACAGGTGAGCCGTGATACCCTGGATGCTTTCCGTACTCCTGAACGTCAGCGGGGCGGATGGGGCGGATTCGGAGGCGGTTACGCAGGCGGTTTTGGAGGTTTTCCGGGCAGGGCAGAAACCGGAACACGCTCACCTGACGGCAACTGGGAGTGCCTGATTCGTGACAATAACATCTGGGTACGCAACATAGAGAGCAGAGAACTTACTCAGCTGAGTTTTGACGGAAATGAGCAGGATGGGTATCAGCAGCCTTTCTGGTCGCCTGACTCCAAGTACATATCGGCCCTGCGCAAGCAGGAGCACAAGCAGCGCCAGATACTGCTGCGTGAATCACGCCCTGATGACCAGGTACAGCCCAAATACCGTTGGATAGACTATGACAAGCCGGGCGATCCCCTGCCCCAGGCTGTACCAGCCCTGTTTGATGTGACTACACTCAAGCAGGTTCCCATAGATGCTACACCCTGGCAGAACCAGTATGACCTGACCTTGGGCCGATGGTCACCGGACTCCCGTTTCTTCACCTTTGAATACAACCAGCGCGGACATCAGCTTTACCAGTTTGTAGCCATAAGCACAGACGGCACAGCCCGCATCCTGGCAGAGGAAAAGTCAGAAACATTTGTCAATTACAATGACCTTTATCGCCATTGGATGGATGACGGGCGGCATATCCTGTGGGTGTCGGAGCGTGATGACTGGCGTCACCTCTATTTGATAGATGCTGCCGACGGCTCTATCCGCCAGCTCACCAAGGGCTCCTGGAACGTGCGTGAGATACAGCGCATTGATGAGGAGCAGGGTTACATTCTATTCTATGCCAACGGCTACAGGGCATCAAAGGGTGAAGACCCCTACAACAAGCATCTGCTGCGTCTTGACATAAAGAGCGGCAAGGTGACAGACCTCACTCCCGATGACGGCAACCATCAGGTGCATCCCAACCGTGACTGGACTGCGTTTGTGGATAATTGGTCACGCCCGGACAAACCGTATGAAAGTGTGGTGCGCAGCGCAACAGACGGAAAAGTTCTGCTCAGACTCCAGCAGCAGGACATAACCGGTATGCTTGACGCAGGCTACATACTGCCTGAGGTTTTTCACGCCAAAGGTCGCGACGGCAAGACTGACATATGGGGCAACATATACCGCCCCATGAATCTGGATCCTAGTAAGAAATATCCGGTTGTGGAGTATATCTACTCCGGGCCGCATGACTCATTCGTAACAAAGGACTTCAGCACCTATGAGCGGTTCAGCCACCTGGTTGAGATGGGATTCATTGTGGTAACCATAGACGGTATGGGTACCGATAACCGCTCCAAGAGCTTCCAGGACGTAGCCTACCGTAACCTCAAGGATGCCGGATTCCCCGACCGCATACTCTGGATCAAGGCAGCCCAGAAGAAATACCCGTATATGGACACATCAAACATGGGTATTTACGGCTATTCAGCCGGCGGCCAGAACGCCCTATCGGCACTGCTGTTCTTCAATGACTTCTACAAGGTATCAGTAGCGCTTTGCGGCTGTCATGATAACCGCATGGACAAGATCTGGTGGAACGAGCAGTGGATGGGATGGCCCATCGGACCCTGGTACTCTGAGAACTCAAACGTTGACAACGCCTGGCGTATGGAGGGTAAACTGTTTCTGATAAACGGTGAGATGGATGACAACGTGGATCCCGCCTCAACGCTCCAGGTTGTTGCGGAACTTGTAAAGCACAACAAGGATTTTGAGCAGCTCTATCTGCCCGGCCACACCCATGACCTGGGCAGTGAGTACCTTAAGAAACGTACCTTCCGCTTCTTTTACCGCAACTGCCTGAATTATTGAGCTTGGTCAGAAGAAAACGGGGTGAGAATAGGCTTGCCATTTACGGTAGCGTGGCCGTCCTTGTCAATCTCCACTCCGGGAAGTTTGCGGACCACATCTTCAAGAGACTCTCCTTCAGGCAATCTATATGGAGAAAGTAAAGAATCAGGAAGCAGTTCACGGTCATCTATATGAGCTATGACAGGCTCAACTGGTTTGTTGTTTTCATTAACCCTTCGGGTTATCTCTTCCAAAAGCCGAGCAGGGTCAGTTATGGTATCTTCATCACTATAGACTACCTTGCCGTTTACAACCATTTGATGTACTTCCCTGCCGTGCAGCATCAAGACACCATTATCATTGAACTTAATGGCATCAGGATTGCGACGAATGACTTCCTCGGCCGATGCAGTTTCATCAAAATATGCGCGATTAAAACCGGGTGGTATTGCATCGGCAGAACCCTGGGGCTGCTGGGCCTCCATTTGAACACAGATTGACATCAGCATGGATGTCAATGCAAACGATAGGACATTCTTTCTCATAATGCAGTTTTTTTAGTTGTTTGCTATCTAAACTGATTTATCTGAAAAATGCGTCCTCCGTAAAACAAAAAATTTCACAATAATGGCACATTAGGGACAGTCCCTTTTGTGTCATGCAATTACTCTTGAGGCTGTTTATCGGCCCTGTTTCTTTTACTGAGCCTGCCGGAAATGAAACAGATCACAGCCAAGACGCCGGCCACAATGGCTTTTGCCGTATTATTTGATGAAAGGACTACTGTCAGAATAGCGGCAACGACAACGCCCAGCACTATTGCAGCTCCTATCCATCTGCCTTTTGATGATTTCTTAGGTTCCATAGTTTCTTATGCGGTTAAGGTTGTTAGTTGATTAGGACTAATGAGGCAAATATATTGATAATATTTCAGATTGCAACCGGGTTGCAAGTGGATAGGTGTACTTTTGCATCGGTATATGATTAATAAAGGTGCAGATATGATTTACAATCTGGGGAACAGAGTGGTAAACAATTACCTGGTCTGTTTGGATGGCGGCGGATATGTACTGATTGATACAGGGTATGCTGAGTATTATGAGGCTTTCAGAAAGAGGTTGAAGAAGGTTGGCGTTGAACCTGCTGAGATTAAATATGTGTTCCTGACTCATGCACACGATGACCATGACGGATTCCTGAATGATGTACTGGCCATTACCGATGCCAAGGTCATACTGCACCCTAAAGCTATTGAGGGATTGATTAAAGGTCAAAACTCATTTGAGGGCGGATGTTCAAGCCGATTGGCCTGGCTGTTCTGCCAAGTTCTGGCGCTGCTGGGCAAAGGTGAGCATAAGTATCCCCCACTCCGGGAGCAATATACGGGCAGGCTCATCACCATAGATTCTACAGAATTCAAGGCCATGAAGCTGCCGTTCAGCGTGATTGAGACTCCAGGCCATACAGCCGATCATATAGCAATGCTTATGGACGGCATTCTGTTTTGCGGTGACGCTGCCATGAACAACTTTCCCAGCATAAAGCGCACAATCATCTGGATCGAGAATCCGGCACAGTACCGGGAGTCATGGAAGAAAATGATTGCCCTGAATCCCCGGATGATGTACCCCGCACACGGAAAACCATTCCCCGCCAGTGACCTAAAAAAATTTGAGTCACATCTGGAAAAAATCAGACTGTTTCCCTTAGCACAATAGGGGCACAAAGGGGACGGTTCTTTTTGTGCCCCTATTTTTTCTTAATAACGCCGTTGGGGGCTCTGTTCTCAGGGGCACAAAAAGAACCGTCCCCTTTGTGCCCCTCTTTTTCATTTTTTTTGAAAAAAATCCGGTAATTTTGAAAGGAATCTGAGAAATCGTAGTCTAAATGTACAAACGATTGATTTCCGGACAGATGAAAGATTTAGAACTAGAATTCACTAAAATGGTCAGAGAGTACCGCAGTACCATATACTCGGTATGCTATTTCTTCTCTGACAATCCGACAGAAGTCGATGACCTTTTCCAAGAGGTGTTGGTTAATCTATGGAAGGGATTTCCCGATTTCAGAAATGAGAGCAGCTTAAAGACGTGGATATGGCGTATCAGCCTTAACACCTGCTGCTCCATCCAGAAAAGGGAAAGACGGAATGTACCAACCGTCCCGCTGCTTATCGACAAGGATCTGTTCAGTGAGTCCGAGCAGGCAGGCCGCCAGGTAAAGATGCTGTATGACAGGATCAACAAACTGGAGGTGTTTGACCGCGCAATCATTCTTCTGTGGCTGGAAAGCATGAGTTATGATGAGATTGGGGCTATTGTGGGTATATCCACATCGGCCGTAACAAGCAGACTGTTCCGCATCAAGGAGCAGCTCAAATCAATGAACAATTAAAACATTATGACTATGAAAGAAGAAATGATAAACCTGAGCGAACTTGAGCAACTCAAGGAGAGCTATCAGATAATGAATGAGAAGCTGGAGAGTCAGGAGATAATCACCCCTGATCAGATTCGCGCCGCAACAGAGCAGAAAGTGGAATATCTTGAGACAGAGCTTAAGACTATCCTGATATGGGGCTTTATTATTGCCTTCCCGCTTCTGATCCTGTTCTTCCATATTACCCGCGGGCTCTCAACATGTGCCTTGATAACATCCGGCACATACTGCCTGGTGAACGCAGCGGTAAGCGCATTCATACTGCGCAGGGTAAGACGCAAGGACCTGGTTAAGCTTGACCTTAACACCCTTATGGCAAGGGAGAAAAAGTACAGAAAGACTTTCCTCATCATGCTGCTTTTATCAGAGGTGTTCTGGGTAGCATTTGCGTTCATTTTCATGACAAACTCCATGGGTATCATCCTGTTGGTTATCCTTGTGCTGATGACTATACCCAGATACTACCACAGCTTTGTCAAAGCCTATAAGGAAGGGCTGCAGGGTAAGATTGAGGAACAACCCTCACTGCTGGGCCGCATAGGAAAGATTGTAGGATTTACAGTACTGGGCGTTATGATACTGGCATTGGTAGCCTTTTCAGTGCTTTATATCATTGCTTTCTTCAAGACATATCAGGAGATAGGTTTCAAGGACTATGCGTGGGTTAACTACCTGTACGGTTTCATCGTATTAGGATTTACAGTATCCCTCATAACCATTCTGTTTGAGACCACCGGAAAGAACAAGGGACACAGGCCAAGCACCTTTACAAAAGTACTGTTCTCTGTAAGTATTGCCCTGTACGTTGCAACATACCTGCTTGATTATATCAGGACCGGTGCCTTTGACAAGAGCGGCATATTCATGATAGTGGTATCAATAATTATCATCTCAAACTTTATAAAAAGAAAAGAATGATGCACAATTGAGTAAAAATATATATCTTTGCTATCGCAAACAAGGAAAGCGGAGCCCTAGTTGTGAAACTGGGACTCCGCGTTATTTTTACGTTAAGGACCGCATTATTTCTCAAGCGCCTTATCTATCTCAGTCTGAATCTTTTCCAGGCCGCCCCAGCCCACCTGCTTGTATGACAGCTTGCCGTTCTTATCGTAGATGGCGTACTTGGGAACTGATTCGGTGCCCCATACCTGCTTTGACAGATGTCTGTTCTGTTCCTCAGTAAGATAGAAGTGTATGCCCGATACGCTGTTGGTATATTGTATCCATTCATCAAACGGTGAACTGGGTGAAGCGATATTGAGGAACACCACATCCTTGTACTTGACATCCTCTTTCATAGGTGCCATCTCCTGATGCCCTTTCATGCACCAGCCGCACCATGTCTCTGACATGTCAATCACTATGGTCTTGCCCTTATATCTGTCAACGATAGCCCTAAGAATATCCCGTGGAGCAACGGTGCCCATATCAAGATAATGCACATTGGCATTAAAGGCACGTTGCATGTTCTTACGCATCTGCTCAGCTATGTTGCCCGATACCCGGTCATACAGGTTTGACAGGTATGGATCTCCTATATACGGTTTCTCAACCTGCTTTCCGCTACCAGACTGCTCAAGGCCATAAAAGTAACGGCACATATCCGGCCCGATACCTTCCACATCAGTATCGGCAAACAGATGGGATACGAACCCATATTCTAAATTAGGTATAATATCGTCACCAAAGAAACAGGCGGGACGCGTACGCAGGATATAATCCAGGAACTCCTGGCTGCGGAACAGTGAATCCTGATATTCAGCAATCAGACCGAAATACCTCAGTTCATAGTCAAAGAAATGCCGGGCCTCCCTATCAGAATAACCCACCTTGTCATTGTATGCCTTGAATGATTTCATTACAGAATCATGACCGGCAATAATATCAGATACTGTCTTGGCGTTCTTAGTTGTCCATAATGCCAGCGATGTCTCAGAATCATCAGAACAATACATCAGGTTATTCATGTATTTCTGATCCTGCATGGATGTCTTAGCCATATAACCCTTTAGGCCCACAAAGCAGTCATGGATGGAATCAGGGTCCACATTCATGTCAATGAGTATTGTCAGTTCCTCACCGGGAGCCATCACGGGGTATATGAATGATGCAAATCCCGGCTGTGCCGGAGGCAGAGCCACACTGAGCTGCTGAGGGTAATATATCTTGGTGGTGTAATCATAATTGCCGCTGGCATTAAGGATAACCCTGTCATGCTTTCCGTGGGACATAGGATCCATGACATCAAAAAATGATATCTCCAGGCGTGGCCTCATTCCACTCTTGAAATTCAGAGTCTCGAAATGAATGGTTATGGGTTCCTCACTATACTTCATCTCAGGCCAGATGTCCTTTTCAGGGTATCTTGCCCTATACTCAGAAGGTACTTTTGCCACAGGAAGCTTCACGCCACGCTGACGCACATTGAATAAGTTATACGCATTGTCAAAAAAGCCCTCTATCACGTCAAACACCTTGGTACTAAGCGGCAACGGCTCAAAAGTAAGGGTAAAATCCATTGACCATGTATCAGGGTCAGTATGGACATAATCGCCCAACTCAAATTTGTCACAACCCCTTATGAGATACTGTTTATTCCAAGCAGAAATGAATGTCTTCTTACCGAATGTGAAGGTACCCGATGCCGGATAATCTATGTGCATATAAAGCGTGGTCTCCTCTTTTGTTATAACCACCTTCTTTACGCTGATGTAATCAAACTGGGTATTACCGATTATGGGATCATCCCATACTTTTTCACTCTCTCGGCAGGACAACAAGGCAACTATTGCCACGAAAAGGATCATTGAACGTTTCATAACAAGGTTTAAATTAGGTTTGTTGATGGCAAATATAAACAATAAACTTATTAAAGGGGCACAAAGGGGACGGTTCTTTTTGTGCCCCTGTGATTCATTAAAGTCTGTCCCCAATGCCTTATTTTTAGGGCACAAAAAGAACCGTCCCCTTTGCGTCAATCATAAGCCCTTTTGAACCGGGCTTTGCTTCACGGCCCTGGAGGTCATAATAACGGGGGTTATCATATGCGTCTTCAACTGAGAATGGCACCACGGTAGGATCATTGTCAGCAACTATTTCATACGCGCTCCATACATCATCGGCCTTGTAATCACTGAGAGCTGATTCCTTGACATGAATGGTACAACCGTCAGGGATAGAGCCTTGGGGCATAAAGGGAGGAGTACAGGCATCAATAAAGACATCTGCAAGTTTACCGCATTCGCTAAAAACCCTCTCTCCTATCCTGTTTATGCCACCGCCCATATATACGATTTCAAGATTGGAACAATTGGCAAATGCATCATCCTCAATCTGACTGATACAATCCGGCAGTCTGACTATGGTCAAACTGTCAAAACCTTCAAAAGAGCTCTTTCCTATTGCATTCACGCCCTCTGAGGGTATGACAGAGTAATTGCAGCCCTGAACAAGACGTCCGGTACTTGTCTCAATAATAACATTACTACCTTCGGGAGAGTAAAAGAACGTGTTTTTTTCACTTACAGTTATCTTTTTAAGACTGTTTGCCTTACCAAAAGCCCCATATTCTATTTTCTTTACGGATGCCGGGATGTATATGTCTGACAAACACTGGCAACCATAGAAAGCCGCAGAACCTATAGTTTCAACTGTTTCAGGAATAGTTAAGCCACTACAGAATTTGTCATTCATACAAAAGGCTTCGTCAGCTATCTTTTTTACAGGAT
Source organism: uncultured Bacteroidales bacterium (assembly GCA_902763885.1). Classification (GTDB taxonomy): domain Bacteria; phylum Bacteroidota; class Bacteroidia; order Bacteroidales; family Bacteroidaceae; genus Colenecus. The sequence goes on from CACWTU010000014.1 coordinate 54,514, forward strand.
ATACAACACCGTCAATCACTGTACTGTCAGGTATGATTATATCGATAGAATCAGTTGACCTGACAAAATCATACAAGACAGCGCATCCCTCAGCATCAAGCCGGCAGATAACATCACCGTCCCTGCACTTGTCATCGTAATCCGGATAAATACCTATAATTGCTTCCTGTTGGCTGTTAAAGCTGTAAAGGCCCTCTACACAGACAGCATCGGTAAGATAGAACCCATTACCGTATCCACTCCATCCCATATTGAAATGAAAATAACCTTCACTGTCATAACCGTCACAGACAAACCCATGACCTCCCAAGTCACCTATGCCACCATATAGAACAGGACGCTCTGCATCCAGTTCGGCAGCTATTACACTGTCCCAGTTCTCTGTCAATTTTTTTTCTATCCTTCTTGCCTGAGACGAGTAATTGAAATAGGCCATAAGGGCTGGAGAAATCAAACAAGTAATTGCTGCGCCGATAGGATAATTCATATCTACCGACATTCCACAATCATACATCAGTTTACTGACAGCATCAATCTTAACCTGAGGACTGTCGGCAGTATAAGTAAGCGCCATATTGGCCCAGTCATATACTGATTCATTGAAATCAACATACAGGGTATTGTCATACGCGTTGCGGTGTGAGCCGTCACCTCTCTCAGGCCAGCGCCAATAGTTCATTATCTGAGCCATCGCGCATGCCGCACATCCGGCATAAGTCTTACGTCCGTCTACTGTGGGACACAACCTGTTGTATGGCTCATCCTGATTCCATTTGGTCTTTATCATAGGCTCCACAATCACGGTTCCCACAGGACTGCTGTTCTTAAGCACATATCCTGAAGGAGCCATATTCTTACGAGCATAATCTATCTGCTGCCGGTATCCGGAGAGTATATCTTCCTGTGCGGGAGACATGTTGTCTGCGTCAAAACTGCCTTCATATGAGTAGGCAAGGACAGGCTTTACGGTACGTTCATCGGCCGAGACTATAACAAAACCGCCACCATGACGGTTAAAGACATAGAAGTCATTATCAGAACCGGTCTGTGCCGTATAGGCAATATCAAGTGTCTGCACTCCTCTGGACGCAGCTTTCATGGAACTGCCACTACCTGAAAGGAACTGTAGGGCAATACTGCCGGCCTGCTCCTCACTCACGGGTTGCGCAATACATACCACCGCAACTGACAGCATTGATGCGAGCAACAAGAGTCCTGTTTTCATAACGGTTAGAAAAAGAATTGTTTCTGCAAAATAAGAGATTATCCCTGGTTTTTGCAAGAGTGACACAAAGGGGACAGTCCCTACTGTGCCATTTTGCTTCTAATTCTACGGGCAGACGGGACGGATGGCAAGGCCAAAACTACGTTGGTTCTCAAGGTTAATCCAAATCTCAAGATTGTACATATCCCATATAAAGAAAGCATAGCTGCTACATGGCCCGGGATTATAAGAGCCTTGTCTATCGGTCAGGTTCGTTGTGCTGGACCAATAGTAGCCATCAGCTGTACCGACTCCGTCCGTACGCTTTCTTGTTGTAGACAGGAAAATGAAACGGTCTGTATAACCCGGTTTATTGCTTACAATCAGGCAACCCTCAGTTCCGTTCAATGTGGACCAGATAAAAGTGCAGTTATTTGCCAATTCCTGGAACTCCTGAGCAGTAGGAATGCGCCACTTTCCGCCCCAAATTACATGTGCAGCATCATCTTCCGGCTCAAGCACCTCACGCATGTCAACAGGTCCCAACTTGCTGTCTGAATTGTATTTGAACAGTTTTACATCCCAATAACCTTCACCCCCGTTGTTGAAACGGTAGTTCTGCCAGGTGTAGTCAGACTTTGTAGAAACCTCACCCCAGGCATATTTGCCACCAGTCTTTTCCGGACTCTCTGCGCCTATGTTACAGGTTGCCCATTTGACGCTGAGTCCCAAGTCAACATACCCATGACCATTCTCAACATCAGTATAGTATTGTTCCGGCAACTGAACTATCTGTCTTGAGCCATTATTGTCAACTTTAAACTCAACACCAGGTATATCAATATTTAACGGATCATGCGGCATTACTTTTGAGGACCTGTACATATCAATATCATAATGTTTGGGAGCAACATAATCTGCAAATGCCATTTCTTCATTAAAAATCAAAACCGAGTCTGCTATTTTTCCAACAAGCACTTCATCAACGGGCGTTATACCAAGTCCTTCAAAATCTGATATATCAACAATTATCGGATTCTTTGTATTAAAAGTGGTTTCTCTTAACTCAACTTGGGGCA
>CACWTU010000015.1 GCA_902763885.1 uncultured Bacteroidales bacterium
TGATACCGATGTTACTTTCTGCAGATTCAATGTTATATATTCCCGACCACTCTGCTTGACAGCCTTTGCCACAACACTGCTTTTTCCAAAACGACGCGGGCTGATAAGTACAAGATGATTTGCACTTTGAATGAACTGGCTTATATATGCCACTTCTTTTACCCTATCCGTGAAGTAGTTACCTTCAACTATCGTACCGAATTTGAAAGGATTTTCCATATTACGCATATTTTCGTTACGCATATTTTCGTAATAGTGATTGCAAGATTACATATTTTATTTGTAACAAAAAAATAAACAATACTATTTTATGCAATTGAGGGTATTATGAAGAAAGTGGGGGCTGCCCAAAAGTGACGCATTCTTAAACGACCCCTTTGCGTCATTTTTTGAAAAGTGACGCAAAGATAAACGACCCCTTTGCGTCACTTTTGGTAACTTTGCAAAAGAATGAGAGGTAAGGCACAACACATAATACACGGATTAAGGGACGGATTCCCGATAGCCCTGGGCTATCTGGCCGTATCGTTCTCATTGGGCATAATCGCGGCAAAGGCCGGACTGACATCGGGCCAGGGCTTCCTTTCCAGCTTCTTTACGCGGGCATCGGCCGGTGAATACGGCACATATTCGCTGATTGCGGTCAAGGCCGCATTCGCCGAGGTTATAGCCATGTGCCTGGTGGTGAACCTGCGCTACATGCTCATGAGCGCAGCCCTTTCGCAGAAAATCGCGCCCGGAACGCCCTGGATCAAGCGCATCCTGATGTCTTTCTGCATAACCGACGAGGTGTTCGGCATCTCCATCGCCCACCCCGGCTACACGCCGCCGTCCTACATGTACGCCGCCGCGCTGATATCGACCCTCTTCTGGGCCACAGGTTGCGCCATCGGCATTAAGGCGGGCAGCCTGTTGCCGCAGCATATGGTCACGGCGCTCAGCATGTCGCTCTACGGCATGTTCCTGGCCGTATTCATACCTCCCGCCCGCAGAGACCGCAACGTGCTCTTTGCCGTCATCGCCAGTTTCACTCTGAGCGGCATCTGCGCTGTGGCGCCTGTCATCAGTCAGTGGAGCAGCGGCATGCGAACCGTGGTGCTGACCGTTGTGATATCGGCCGTAGCAGCATGGCTCAAACCTATTAAGTCCGATGACAATGGAGCAGCATAGAATACTGATTTACATACTTTTAGCCATTGTCACGACCAACCTGATACGCGTCCTGCCAATGGTATTCATCAAGGGGCCGATAAGCAACCGCTTTGTGCGCAGTTTCCTTTACTACGTGCCTTACGTCACGCTGGCAGTCATGACGTTTCCCGATATGATATCGGCCACACCCACACCCTGGCCCGGTCTGATTGCGCTGGTGGTGGGCATCGTTGCCGCATGGCTGCGATTGGGGCTCCTGCCCGTAGCCGCAATCTGCTGCCTCATCGTCTACCTCCTCTGAAAAAGTGACGCAAAGTTAAACGACCCCTTTGCGTCGTTTTTAAAATAAAAAAGTAAATTTGCGGCTTTAAAAGATAACCTTATTCTTATGAGCAAAACTACCAAATGGGTGCTTATTGCCGTCATTGTAATTGGCGTGGCAATATGGGGATTTTACAGTCTGAAACCAAAAACCAACTCCGATATTCCTGCAGGTCCCATGCCCGGAGCCATGGGAGGCCCGGCGGCAGCACTGGGACGCGGCGGCCAAACCTTACTGGTGCGTCACGTGATCATGCAGCCCACCAAGTTGGTGGACGGCATCAACATCAGCGGCAGCCTCATCCCCAATGAGGAGGTAAACCTCTCTTTTGAGACATCGGGCAAGATTACAGGTATTTTCTTTGAGGAGGGCAGCAAAGTGAAGAAGGGGCAGGTGCTGGCCAAGATAAACGACGCACCCCTCCAGGCTCAGCTCAAGAAGCTGGAGGCCCAGTATCAATCCACCGAGGACCGTCTGGCCCGCCAGAAAGCGCTCTATGAGAAGGAGGCCGTAAGTAAGGAGGCATATCAGGAGGCCGAGGCCAACTTCAATAAACTCCAGGCCGATATAGAGGAGTGCCGCGCCAAGCTGGACCAGACCGAGCTCAAGGCCCCGTTTGACGGAATAATAGGCCTGCGTCAGGTGAGCGTAGGTGCCTATGCATCACCCAGCATCAACGTAGCCACACTTACCAACACTGAGAAACTCAAGGTCGAGTTCGCAATCCCCGAGCGTTATGCCGGCGTGCTCCAGAACGGCGCCAAACTGACATTCACCGTCGAGGGTATTGACGAGGTATTCCCCGCACAGGTATACGCCACCAACTCAAAGGTTGACCAGGGCACCCGCACCTATCTGGTACGCGCCATCTACGACAACAAGGGCGGCAAGCTTGTTCCCGGCCGATACGTAAGCGTAACCCTGAACACACGCACATTTGATAACGCCCTGGCAGTTCCCAGCGAGGCAATCATATCTGAGATGGGCATAGACAAGGTATTCCTCTACAAGAGCGGTAAGGCCATCCCGAAAGAGATTACCAAGGGGCTGCGTACCGATGCAATGGTACAGGTACTGAGCGGCCTGAACGTAGGCGATACAGTAATTACCAGCGGTACAATGCAGCTGCGTACCGGAATGAGGGTTGAACTGAAATAATCCTGCCGCACCCATGAACATCTCTGAACTTAGTATCAGACGCCCGGTACTTGCAACAGTACTGGTGCTCATAATAATACTGTTCGGTATCGTAGGTTACACCAGCCTTGGTGTGCGCGAGTATCCGTCAGTAGATAACCCAATCATATCGGTATCTGCTTCTTATCCCGGAGCCAACGCTGAGGTTATTGAGAATCAGATTACCGAGCCGCTGGAGCAGCAGATCAACGGTATCCCCGGTATACGCTCGCTGTCATCGGTAAGCCAGTACGGAAGCAGCCGTATAACCGTAGAGTTTGAGCTCTCTGTCGATCTTGAGACTGCCGCCAACGACGTGCGTGACAAGGTATCGCGCGCCCAGCGAATGCTGCCCCGTGACTGTGATCCCCCCACCGTATCCAAGGCCGATGCCGACGCCATGCCAATCCTCATGGTGGCCCTGCACTCCGATAAGCGCTCTCTGCTGGAGCTGAGTGAACTGGCAGACCTTGTGGTAAAGGAGCAACTCCAGACCATCCAGGACGTAAGCTCCGTAATGATATGGGGTGAGAAGCGTTACTGCATGCGTCTGTGGCTTGATCCCGTTAAGATGTCAGGTTACGGCATCACCCCCATGGACGTAAAGAACGCCCTTGACAAGGAGAACGTGGAGCTGCCGTCAGGTACCATTGAGGGTAACACCACTGAGCTTGAAATACGTACCCTAGGCCAGATGCACACCACTGAGGAGTTCAACAACCTGGTAATCAAGCATGACGGCACCAAGGTAATCCGCTTTAGTGACGTTGGCCAGGCTGAACTTAGCCCGCGTGACATAAAGAGCTACATGAAGATGAACGGCATCCCCATGGTAGGTGTGGCAGTTACTCCCCAGCCCGGTGCCAACCACATCAACATAGCCAACGCCGTTTATGACCGCATGAAACTGATGGAGAAGGACCTCCCGGAGGATGTAGGTTACGAGTATGGTTTTGACAATACCCGATTCATCCGCGCATCAATCAACGAGGTTAAGACCACCCTCTACGAGGCATTCATACTGGTTATCTTCATCATATTCCTGTTCCTGCGTGACTGGCGTGTAACCCTTATCCCCTGCCTTGTAATCCCGGTTTCAATCGTGGGTTCATTCTTTGTAATGTACATGCTGGGATTCAGTATCAACGTGCTATCAATGCTTGCGGTGGTACTATCGGTAGGACTTGTGGTCGATGACGCCATAGTGATGACCGAGAACATCTATAACCGAATAGAAAAGGGCATGACCCCGTTGCAGGCCGGCATAGACGGCTCACGCGAGATTCTGTTCGCCATCATATCGACCTCAATCACACTGCTCTGCGTATTCGTACCTATCGTATTCATGCAGGGCCAGACGGGCCGACTTTTCCGTGAATTTGCGTTCGTGATTGCGGGTGCCGTAGTGATATCCACCTTTGCGGCCCTCACATTCACCCCAATGCTGTCCACAAAGATCTTGGTGCGCCGTGAAAAGAAGAACGCCTTCTACGCATGGTCAGAGCCTTTCTTTGACGGCATGAACAAGTATTACAGCAAGAGCCTGGAGTTCATCCTGCGCAACCGCTGGATCACAATAGTCACCATGGTGTTGGCGCTTGGCGCAGCAGTCTGGATGTGGACCAAGACCCCGTCTGAGATGGCTCCTATGGAAGACCGTTCACAGGTGACAGTCCGTACCCAAGGCCCCGAGGGCGTAACCTACGAGTACATGCGTGACTACACCGAGCGCATAAACGATGTGGTTGATTCACTTATGCCCGATGCCAAGTTCGTGACGGCACGAGTATCATCGGGAGGCGGTAACATTCAGATTACCCTCAAGGACATTAACGAGCGCAGCTACTCGCAGATGGAGGTGTTTGAAAAGCTGAGCGCCGCCGTACGCCGTGAGAACGATGCCCGCGCATTCGTGCAGCAGCAGTCTTCATTTGCAGGCGGCCGTGGAGGTATGCCGGTACGTTACGTTCTGCAGGCCACTAACATCGAGAAGCTGCAGGATGTGCTGCCCACATTCTTGGCCCGCGTAAATGAGAACCCCGCCTTCCAGATGGCCGATGCCGACCTTAAGTTCTCCAAGCCTGAGGTCCGCATATCAATCAACCGAGAGAAGGCCAACCTGCTTGGCGTAAGCACCCGTGACATTGCGCAGACCCTGCAATGGGGACTTAGCGGTCAGCGTATGGGTTACCTCTACATGAACGGAAAACAGTATGATATAATTGGTGAGATTAACCGTCAGCAGCGTAACACCACCCAGGCCCTCAAGTCCATCTACATGCGTAGCGGAAACGGCAGCATGATACAGATGGAAAATCTAGTCGATCTTAAGGAGGATATCGCACCACCCCGCCTGTACCGTTACAACCGTTTTGTATCGGCCACCGTATCGGCCGGACTGGGTAAAGGCTACACTCTTGGACAGGCACTTGACGAGATGGACAAGATTGCCAAGGAGACTCTGGATGATACCTTCCGCACCGCACTTACCGGTGAGTCAAAGGATTTCCGCGAGAGCTCCAACAGTCTGCTGTTCGCTTTCGGTCTGGCACTGTTGCTTATCTACCTGATCCTGGCTGCACAGTTTGAGAGTTTCAAGGATCCGCTCATAGTTATGATTACCGTGCCTCTGGCTGTGTTCGGAGCACTTGTATTCCTGCGCGGCGGAGCCCAGACAATGAACATCTTCAGCGAGATTGGCATAATAATGCTGATAGGACTTGTGGCCAAGAACGGTATCCTGATTGTGGAGTTTGCCAATCAGAAACAGGAGGCCGGAATTGACAAGTTCATAGCTATCCGAGATGCATCAATACAGCGTCTAAGACCTATCCTCATGACAAGTACATCAACCATGCTGGGTCTGCTGCCGCTTATGTTCGCCCACGGTGAAGGCAGCGCCGGACGTGTGGCTATGGGTACAGCCGTTGTAGGCGGTATGCTCATCTCTACCTTCTTTACTATGTACATCGTCCCGGCCATCTACAGCTACATATCGACTGACCGCAAAACCCGCAGGAAAAAGGAATGAAACCACATAGAATAACACTGGCTATTGCAGCCTTGTCTGTCAGTCTGGGTTCACAGGCTCAGATCATGACTCTAAAGGATTGCCTTGAAAAAGGCATCAGTGATAGTTATCAGATTATGCTTGTAAGTATCTCCCAGGAGAAGGCGGGCTACAACGATTCCTGGCTTTATGCCGGAGGTGCACCCACAGTCAGCGCTACAGGCAGTTATTCAGGCTCGCTTTCCAGTAATGACGCCACGCTTGCCACTGATGGTTCTTCTGTCTCTAACCGCAATGTATTGGACCATACCCTCAGCGCCCAGATCCGTGCTGATTGGACCGTTTTTGACGGATTCAGCATACAGGCCACACGTAGCCGTCTGGAGGAACTGCACAAACAGGGGGCCATCCAGACGCGCATCACAATTGAGGACTATATAGCAAGCCTGACTACAGAGTATTACAATCTGGTCAAGCAGACCATACACCTTAAGAATCTGGAGTATGCAGCAGCCCTCTCCAAGGAACGACTGCGCATAAGCAGTGAACGCTATGACATGGGCGGCAATTCCCGTCTTGAAATGCAGCAGGCGCAGGTTTATTTCAACTCAGACAGTGCAAAAAGCCTTAAGCAGCATGAGTCTGTGGCATCGGCCAACATACGAATAAACCGCCTCATGTCAAACCAGGACCTTCGCTCAGTACATGTAGCTGCCGATACAGCCATCAACCTGCTTACAGGGCTTGATTATGAGTCTCTCTATGAGGATATGATGAAGACCAATTCATCATTACTGCGTGCCGAGAGCAACCGTACACTGGCACAACTGGACCGCCGCACCGTTCAGGCCCGTAACTATCCGTATCTTAAGGTAAATGCATCATACGGCCTGTCACATAACATCTACGGCAACAGCACCTACACCGAGCGCACCAACTGGGGCCCCTCATTCGGTGCCACAATGGGTATAAACCTGGTTACAGGTAAACAGCGTGTACAGGAGCGCAACGCCCGTCTGGATGAACTCACAGCCGATATCACCGTTGAACAGCTTGAACTCCAGCTACGCGCCAATCTGGATGATTTCTGGCAGGCATATCAGAACAACCTGATGCTGCTTGAACTCCAGGAGCAAAACCTCAAAACCGCCCAGGAGACTATGGAGATAGCTCAGGAGCGTTACATGCTAGGTAACCTCTCCGGCCTTGAGATGCGTGAGGCACAGAAATCCCTCCTCGATGCCGAGGAGAGCCTGCTCCAGGCCCAATACGACACCAAGGTATGCGAGATCTCCCTCCTCCAGATTAGCGGTAGAATAATGCAGTACCTGGAATGAATTCAATTGAAAAGGTTTCCAGCTGCAGTCATAGTAACGGCTGCAAGCCGTTACCCGGCCTGGAAGGTCGGCCGTTTGCAGAGCAAACTAAAAAAAGGAAGGGACCTCCGTCCCGGAGGTATGGCTTCACCGCAGCTGCGAACTGATAAAGCCTACAACAAAAGAAGGGTGCAATTATCATTGCACCCTTCTTTTTGTTTTGGAAATAATTACTTAGCAGCTGCGAGTGAAGCCTTACGGAACTCCTTCATAAGCTTCTCAAGCTCCAATGAAGCCTTACGAGCACGTGTACCGGCAGCCTTGTTACCCTTCTCAACCTGTGCGTTAGCGTCCTTTGCAAATGCTGCATAAAGCTCAGCAGCCTGTTTCAAAATTTTCTCCATAGTTGTTTGTTATTGAAATGATTAATTGGTTAATTCATACTGTCGCAAAAATAACACTATTTCTATTAGTCGCAAAAATTCGGTTCTCTTTTTTTTGAAAAAATGTGAAATTTTTCTTCAAATCAGTAAAAACAGGCAAAAATAGCCTCAAATATGCCTCTGAGTACGCCACAGGTGTTAAATCATATCGCTATTGCCAATATTGCTTTCAAGCGTTTCCTCTTTTACATAAAAAGCACTATTTTTGTGCTGTATATTTTTCAATAAGGTATATAGTATGAAAAAAGCATTATTTACAATAACAGCACTTCTGGTAAGCCTGATGGCTTTTGCAAAACAATCCAATGAACAGGATCCCAAATATGGAAAAGGGGCTGTCCCTGTTGATGAAAACGGAAGTGTCTATTTCACAGAGACCTTTGACATACCTGAGGGAATGTCAGAAGACCGTTGTTATGAGTTACTGTTCAACTGGGCAAAAGGACGTTTCACCTTACCGTACGCAAATGCAGGACGCGTACTTAATGAGGACGCTGAATCACGCCGTTATATATTCCACGTCGATCAGATGATAGTATTCAAAAGCACCGCCCTCACTGCTGATGAATCAAAAATATCATACAACTTCTCTGCCGTAGTCAAGGACGGAAAATTCACTCTCAAGATAACAGACATCAAATACCGTTATGAGGAGGGTCGTGAAGGAGGCGGCAAGATATTCCCTGCTGAGGATTGGATAACTGACCAGGAGGCTTATAACCGTAAGGGAACCAAATTCCTCAAGAGTACAGGCAAGTTCCGCATCAAGACCATTGACCTCAAGGATATTCAGTTCCAGAAAGCCTTTGAGGCAATATCAGATAACAAGTAACCCTGATGGCTTCCACCAAGGAACTCTACTCAATACTAGGTGTTGATGAGACCGCATCGGATGCAGAGATACGGTCAGCATACGAACATCTTATAGCTGATACCCCGGAAGGAACACCTGAATATGACAGCATAACTCACGCCTACTCCGTACTCTCTGATATGGATAAGCGCGCCATGTATGATGTAACCGGAAAAGTAAAAGGTGGCATAAGGCACTCAAGTACTTCAGGACGCGGCAACAAGATGCAGAAAGCCAGGAGCATACTCAATACTCTATTTCTTGCCGGCGCAGCCGTAACCACAATTTGTTTCATTCTGCAGTGGAGCGGAGCAATGGGAACCACACCTTTTTATTGGACATGCGGAATATCCCTGCTGCTCAAGATTGCTGAATATATACTAAGACTCATTCCTTAAAAAAGATGTCTGCCCTGAGAACATCCGCAAAGCTTATATCTGTTTTGGCATTGACGGTCCTATTGTCTTTGCCCGGACAGTTGTGGGCACAAAGCACCCTGTCACAGAATCAGGACGGATTCAACGGCGAGACCATGGACGGATTCATGAACATGGACCCTGACAAGGATTCAACAGTTGTAGAGCGTACCGTTTCCAAGGATTATTTTCAATGGGTGATAAACACCAGGACCGGACTTCCCGAGATAATTCAGCCGGATACCATTCATCACTCCTTCCAGAACGTACATCTTACAGAAGGAATGTTCGGGACCTACAGCCATCTGGGCAATATGGGCTCTCCGCGTCTGTCACGTCTCTATTTTGAACGTGAACAGCCTGAGGATTTCATTTTTGACGCACCCTATGATTTCTGGATTAAGGATGCATCCGATTTCCGTTTCACAGATGCCAAGAGCCCGCATACAAGCATCGATTACTACAAGGGTGGTAACAAGCGTACCGGCGAGGAACGCATCAAAGGTTATTTTGCAGCTAATTTCAACAAGAAAGTAGGCATAGGCTTCAATCTGGACTATCAACTTGGACGCGGACGTTACAGCAACCAGGCTACATCAATGTTTGACGCCAGATTATATACCTATTACAGAGGTGAGAGATACAATCTCTATGCTACAGTAAACAAGGATGAAATAAAGGTAACGGAAAACGGAGGAATCCAGGACAACAGATATATCATCAACCCAGAGGCTATGGCTGAGGGAAAGAAACAGTATGAGGCAGAGGATATTCCTTTCCGTCTGTATGACAACTGGAACAACATCAAGCGTTCTCAGGCCATGCTGAACCATAGTTTCACGATAAAAACAACCAAGTTCAGCACTGACAGCATAGGTGATACCGTTTATACATTTCAGCGCGACATAGAATATGGCAAAATTGCCCATACGTTTGAGATAGGCAAGCTTGAGAGGAGGTACATCTATTTTCAGGAAACTGACGGTTACTACGCCCATAAATTCCTAAAAGGCAACTCAACGGACGATATGAGCAACTTCTATGTAACCAACACCCTCTCATTGTCATTATTAGAGGGCTCCACAAAATGGGCATTGGCCGGATTGTCAGGATTTGCACGATATGAGTATCTGAACTTCTCCATGCCTGACACTCTGTCTGACGGTTCCAATTACATCCACGACTACCGTGAAGGCAACTTTTCAATAGGAGCACAGATCCAGAAAGACCAGGGTGAAAACCTGACATTCCATGCTGAAATAGAGAGTATAATAATAGGTGAGAGTATAGGTGATTTTACCCTGTCAGGAGATATGAAACTTAAATATCCCATCAGGGGTAAAGAGGCCAGCATCGGTGCATACGCCCTTATGTCAACAAAAGAATCACCTTTCTTCTATGCCAACCATCATTCATCATTCGCATGGTGGGATGAAGATTTTGACAAGGAGTTCAGGACACGCATCGGTGGATATATCGATATTGAAAACACAGGAACCAGATTCCAGTTGGATGTAGAGAATGTATCAGGTTATATCTACCTCAAGAATAATGCCGGAGCCTATATAAACAAAGACTCTGTCGCACAGTCATCCTACTCCATCACAGCGGCACAACACAGCGGTTCCATACAGATTTTGAGCGCCACATTGCAGCAGAACTTCAAACTGGGGCCTCTGCACTGGGACAACCATATAACATATCAGTTATCGGGAAACAAGGATATCATTCCTCTGCCGGAACTGAACATATTCACAGATATGTATTTCAAGTTTGTCTATTACAAGAGACTACACATGGAAGTGGGAGCCAATGCTTTGTTCTTCACAAAATACAATGCTCCTGACTACTGCCCGGCTGTAGGAATGTACCATCTTCAGAATGAATCATTCACCAGGGAAGTAGGAGGCTATCCCCTCTTGACCGCATACGTAAACTGTTATATTCGCGGTGCACGTTTCTACATTATGTACTACCATGCCAATGACAAGCAGATGAGTAACCGTGACTCATTTATAGTACCTGGCTACCCGGCCAACCCAAGTATGATAAAATGGGGATTCAGTTGGACTCTTTTTGATTGATTCAACAGTTCTTTTTCAAAATAGGAAATGATTAGATGGGGTTTTATAGGATGTGGGCAGGTAACCGAGAAAAAGAGCGGTCCCGCATTCGCTAAAGCCGATGGCTCCGCAATAGAAGCAGTTATGAGCCGCGACAAGGCCAAGGCACGTTCATACGCTGAGAGGCACAACATCAAAAAATGGTACACCGATGCAATGGATATCATCAATGACCCGAATGTTGATGCCGTATATATAGCCACTCCGCCTTCATCACACGCCACGTATGCCATCATGGCCATGAAAGCCGGCAAGCCGGTCTATATTGAAAAGCCCATGGCGCAAAGCTATGATGAATGTATGCGCATAAACCGCGTATCACGTGAAACCGGCGTACCCTGTTTTGTAGCATACTACCGCCGTTATCTCCCCTATTTCCTTAAAGTCAAGGAACTCATGCCACAGATAGGCAAGCTGATAAACGTCCAGATACGTTTTGCCCAGCCGCCTAAGGAGCTTGACTACAATAGTACCAACTTGCCCTGGCGCGTTATTCCAGACATCTCAGGCGGCGGATATTTCTATGACCTTGCCCCGCACCAGATTGACATGATCCAGGAACTCTGCGGCTGTATTATTGATGCCTATGGAGTATGCAGCAACCGTGGAGGTTTGTATCAGGCAGAAGACACCGTAAGTGCCTGCTTCAAGTTTGAGACCGGCCTGGTAGGTTCCGGCTCATGGTGTTTTGTGGCCGATGAATCAGCCAAGGAGGACCGCATTGAAATCATCGGCAGCAAGGGCATGATATGTTTCTCAATTTTCACCTTCCAGCCCATAGCCCTGCACGACAGTGAAGGACGGCACGAGTTTGACATTCCCAATCCCGAACACGTACAGTTCCCGCTGGTACAGGCTGTGGTTGACCATCTGAACGGCAAGGCAGAGTGCAGTTGCGACGGCATCAGTGCCACCCCCACCAACTGGGTGATGGACCGCATCCTGGGCAAGTTCTGAACAACCATTTATCAGACTGATAGAAAAAAGCTCCGGCAAACCCCACGGCCTGCCGGAACCCAACCAAAAATTATCTCAAACTTATTCAGAAGTTCCAACCTAATGTGAACATTACCTTGTCTGACTTGTAGTTGTAGTTAACATCTACATCCTCCGTATATTCATCTAAGTTGAATACGCTCTTCTTTACCCCGTGCACGTACGCCAGGTCAAAATAGAACTGGGTGCCGTCAGAATCAGGAGCAGAGCAATATCCTATACCGCCTGTAAAATACTGTGTTTTACCTAAACGGTCTATCTGGTAATCAGTGCGGCTGTCATTGAAATCGGAATCAGAGAAAGACACCCTGTTTCTTCTATCTCTATCATTGAACATAGATTCTGTAGAATTATAACCGGCGCGAAGTGACAGATTACCAATGTTCTGCTCTATTCCCATCTTGAAAGTTGAATAGTCCTTGAAATCAATTGCACCCTGATTAGTCATTCTCGTATTGCCTACTGACAGGGATGAACGCTGTGTAAAATGTTTTTCATATTCCAAACCTATGGCAGTGTGGTATATTGTAAAACCGGCACTGAGGTTCAATGACCAAGGTGATGTAAACTTATATTCAGTAGATGTATTATAATTCTTACCATCTTTTATTACACCATTTAAAGCATAAAGACAGTCTTCATATACCAGCTCCTGCTTGAAATAGGTAGGTGTCTTTATTGCTACACCCAGTCGAAGTGCCGGTATAGGACGTATTATAGCACCGAATGACATATTCCAACCTGAACCTTGAGCAGAACTCATCCTGTCTGCTGCCGTGTAATCAGTTTGCTTATCATATATTGTATAATCTTTATCAGCAGCTGAAGCCTGATCGAATGAAGGATAATAGTCATAAAGATAGCCTTCAGACCATGTATCTGTAGAAAGGATTCCAATGGTCCAACCCAGATAAAGCATATCTGACAGATTACATGACAGGTTGAAGTCATATGAATTCACCTTGTTTTTCTGATGGTCAGCATACTCACGATAAAGAACATACTTTTGTTCAGGATCAACATTATCTTTTACAAAATACTTATCCAAATAATCCAGATTACGGTCTGTATTCAACAGTTTACGGTATGAGAAACCAAAGTTCATGTAATTACTACCCATGCCGGCTCCTGAGAATATCACTGATATATTATCAAAAGAGACATTGAAATCTGACTTGATATTGTTGGAATAGAAATATCTTGCATTATCTCCGGAATTTCCTACGCCCTGGTTATACACGGTGTAAAGAGGATCCGTATTTACGGATGTTCCAAGGAATGACAGTGAAGTGTTGATATCACTTTTGCGGTATGTACCTATTCCTGCCGGATTATGACTTATAACAGAAGGGTCACTTCCCAATGCAGACATTGCGCCACCCATTCCTACATAACGTGCTGTTCCGTTAAGATCTTCCTCATATATCTTGGCAGCATCAAATGTGGTTTGTGCCGTTATTGAAATACATGCAGACATCGCCACTATAGAAAGAATCAACTTATTGGTTTTCATATCTTTATATTTTTAACGTTTCTAATTTGAGTGTATTGGTCTCTATTATGCTGAATCTGGCTGTTGTCTCATCTTCTTGAAGGACTCACACTGCGTGATGAGCCTCCACCGGAACTTCCGCTTGAAATACTGTGTGATGCACCTCCGCCGGAACTGCCGCTTGAAATACTGCGGCTGGCACTTGAACTGGAGCTACCGCTGCTTACACTGCGGCTAACACTTGAACTGGAGCCACTGCTGTTTACACTGCGACTTGAACTAGAGCTTGAATTGCTCCTTGTTACAGTCCTGCTGGAGCTGGAACTTGAGTTGGAGTTTGAGTTGCCGCTGCTGACATTGCGTGTAGAGCTACTGCTGCTTACGCTACGGCTTGAACTTGTATTTGAAGAACTTCTACTCACGCTCCTGCTGGAACTTGAACTGGAGCTTCCACTATTTATGCTTCTGCTGGAACTTGAACTAGATTCACCGCTATTGACACTTCTTGATGAGCTGGTGCTGCTGGGACGATCATAAGTTGTACCGGACTGTACTGATCTGGACGTACTGCTGTTAGCTGTACGTGAAGAACCGGAAGAGTTTATATCACGACTCGGTGAACTTGAACGGCTTGATGTAGCAGGTGCCACACTTCTTACTGACGATGATGAGCTACTGGCTGACTGTGGTTCATTACGGCCTGAATTCCTGGCTACTGAACGCTCTGATGAAGATTCAGAACCGGATCTTGATACTGATCTTGTAGCTGAAGAACTTGAACCGGAACGATTGATGCTACGCTCGCTGCTTGAAGCTGATAGTGTATTCCTGTCAGAAGCTGCACGACTCAGATCCCTGTCCCATCCGCCTCCGTTTATGCTACGGTTAGGAGTGAAATCATTGATACGTCTATCATTCTTGCTTACAGGACCGCGATCATAATATACCGGAGCTGGATGTGGATGATGGCCAGGACCATAATAGTAGTATGAATCATAATACCATGGATCGTAGTACCAGGGATCATAATACCATGGGTCATAGAACCAGGGATCATAATAATAGGTGTGTGAATACACCCAGTAACGGTCATCAAAGTAACGGTCCCAATATACTATATCAAAAAGGATATCATCAACCAGAGTGAAATACGGGCGACCGTTATGACGGAAACGGTACAAGCGGCGTGTCAGGTAATAATCCTCAACCGCATCATTGTAACCCTCGGCATAAGAGTTGTCACCTATATATATGTATTTCTCATTACTGGCATCCTTTACATAAATGGTGTCATGGATATAAACTGTGGGAACATCATCCAGTACGGAACCGTCCTCATACTGAATCTGGCTGGTTCCGTAAGTATAACGGCGGTTATACTCATCAGGATCACGGTCCACAATAATCTGAGGAGTGGTTGTTATGACAGGTGCTGCTTGCTGGACAGGAGCAGGTTCCGTATATGTATTAGAAGGTGTACGTGTTATAACAGCAGACTGCGACTGTGTTGTTGACTGACTTGAAGACTTTGAGTTATTCTTGCCCGTGGAATACAAGTCATTCCTTTGTGCACCGGCTGTCATTGTGACTGCCATTAATGCCATTAACAATACTGACTTTTTCATAACCGTATGCTTTAATGGTTTCTTTCTGATGCAAAAATAACATGGTAAAAGCACCCGGCTTACGGAAATTTCCTAAAACGAAAGAGGAAATTCCCTATAATTTTCAATTTTCAATTCTCAATTCTCAATTTAGTAAATTCGGCTTCTGAGCCCTTAAAGACGTTGAAATCAATGTATTCCCTTATGCCATCCAGGCTGGCGTGGTCTGTAAACTGCCAGAAAAGCCAGGGCTTGGCTGTCTCCGGACGGACAACATAATAGTGCGCCACCCAGAAAGGATAATCATCAAAAGCTGAATTGGAGAGATGGCGCTTACGGAATTTGGTAGAGGCGTATATGATCGGTTTGACACCGTAATGAGCCTCAATTGCTTTGAGGAAAATAAGGAGTTCACGTTGCAGGTCTCCTGATGAGCGTCCGGTACGCTCCACATCTACAACAGGTAGCAGATCACCTTTTTCAAGATGTGCGGTAGCTATGAAATGCTCTGCCTGTTTATCGGGCGATGTCCATGGGTCATAGAAGTGATAGGCTCCGCACACGAACCCTGCAGCACGTGCCTGACGTATGTTTTCAGCATAACTGGTATCAGTGAAAGAACTGCCTTCCGTAGCTTTCATTATGATGAACTTTACGGGTTGTTCGCTAATGGCAGATGACTGGGCCACCTTGTTCCAGTCAATCTGTCCCTGATGGTGCGATATGTCTATACCATAGTACAGGAACCCTGAAGGCAGACATACTCCATACTCTTTTGTACCCTTGCACGGACGCAGACGATACAGGTAAGGCCGCAGATACAGGTAGTATGCGCAAACGGAGATAATTGAGATAAGGACTATCGTTATAAGCCAATGCATCCAGTCAGGCATAATATAAGAAGAGGGCCTCCGTCCTTTCTTTTTATCAGGAACGGAAACCCTTTTCTTCTTGCTTCTGTTCTTTGGCATAACAATAGCAAAAATGGCACAAAGGGGACTGTCCCTTTTGTGCCATTTTATTTACTTGTGCTCAAGCTTCAGAGTCTTGGTAGGCTGGTCGCAGACCTCGGTGGGACCGAAGTACTGGATAGGACCGGGATATACGAAGCAGGTCTCACGAGCCCACTCGTCACGATGCTTTGCAAACTCCTTGAAGGGAGCGCCGTCCAGCTCAACCAGAGCCTTGCGGATAACGGGCTTCATCTCACCGTTACGCTTCTCCATGTTCATCATCATGGTGATTGGAATACCACCGGCAATCCACTGGTTTGCAGGAGCCACAGTATTCTTGATAGATGACATGTAACCTGTCTTACCGGCAGCAATCAGCATTGATGCGTTGTAGCCAAGGCTGTAGCAGTAGTCAGCGTCAAAGTTTGACGGAGCGGCGCAACGGCCCTCATAACCGCAGAAATGATGCTGTGTGGCATACTTGCCCTGATACTTACCCTCCTTCTTCCATGCGGCGAGCTTGGCGCCTACCATATCGGCAAGGAGCTGCTCGGTCTCGATGAGTGATACCTGTACGTTTCCGTGCGGGTCACGCTCCAGAGCAAGCTGACGGCTTACGCTCTCGGGCAGGCTCTTGAATATAGCGGCGTTGGCTGCAGAAAGCTTACCTACTATATACTGGATCTTCTGGTCAGCTGCAACGTTGTCAAACTCAGCCTGATTGGCAGCGAGAACGTCATTGAGCTCAGCAATAAGCTTCTTGATAGCGGGGATGAACTCAATCAGGCCTTCGGGAACCAGAACGGTACCGAAGTTGAGGCCACGTGAAGCGCGGTCAGCAACAGCCTGAGCGATATATGTAACAATGTCATCAAGAGTCTGGTTCTTAGCCTCAACCTCCTCACCTATCAGGGTGATGTTAGGCTGGGTCTGCAGAGCGCACTCCAGAGTAACATGGCTGGCAGAACGGCCCATCAGTTTGATGAAATGCCAGTATTTGCGAGCGGAATTGCAGTCACGCTCAATGTTACCGATAATCTCAGAATAAACCTTGGTAGCGGTATCGAAACCGAATGAGGTCTCAATCTCTGAGTTCTTGAGGTCACCGTCAATGGTCTTGGGGCAACCGATAACCTGTACACCTGCGCCGATAGCTTTGTAGTACTCAGCCAGAACGCATGCATTGGTGTTTGAATCATCACCACCGATGATTACCAAAGCCTTGATATCGAGTTCCTTGAGGATCTCCAGACCCTTGTCAAACTGATCCTTCTTTTCCAGCTTGGTACGGCCTGAACCGATGATATCGAAACCACCGGTGTTGCGGTACTCATCAATGATATCGGCTGTAAGCTCCATATAGTTGTGGTCAACCAGACCGCCGGGACCGAGGATAAAACCGTACAGTTTGTTGGCAGGATCAAGTTTCTTGAGACCGTCAAACAGACCTGCAATCACGTTGTGGCCGCCAGGAGCCTGACCACCAGACAGGATTACACCTGCGTTGATTGATTTCTTGGCAGGAGCGCCATCGGCTGGCTCAAACTTAAGGTACGGCATTCCGTAAGTGTTGGGGAAGAGTTTCTTTACCTCTTCCTGATCAGCAACTGACTGTGTGGGAGCACCCTCGACAGTTTTCAATGCACCGCGAAGAGCCTGTGGGAGTTTGGGCTGATAAGCGGCACGTGCAATCTGTAATGCGCTTTTTGTACTCATTTTCTTATATAAAGTGTTTATTAAACCTTCTTTGCGTTGATTTGCGCAAATTTCGTCAAAAAAGCGCAACCCTACAAACGTAATGGACTTTTGTTTCTGTAAATTTTTGTTATTTAAAGCTACGCTTTGAACATAGGCTGCGCCTCGGGATAAAAAATAAACGAGTTTATTTTGTTCTCCTCTCGGCTTGCACTATATTTGCGCTTATTTTTAGCAAATCTGACCTATCAGGACTATGCATTACTGCTTTATCATTAACAATGAGCCCGGCAAATCGGGCAACGCCGAGGTTATCCGTAACGGCATTGAGAGTCTCCAGAACCCTATCGACTACGAACTTTATCTCACCACTGCTGAAAAAAGCGCCACGGAATTCGTGCGTGAATACTGCGCTGAGAATCCGGCCAAAGAGACATGCTTTGTAGCATGCGGAGGTGACGGCACCATAAATGAGGTGGCCACCGGAATGGTTGGAGCCAAGAACAAGCATCTGGCAGTTCTGGCATACGGAAGCGGCAATGATTTCATCAAGTATTATGAAGGTAAGGATTTCCGCAGCATAGAGCAGCTGGTCAACGGTACTCCCCATAACATTGACATAATGAAGGTAGGCAATGACCGCTACTCCATCAACGTCTGCAACTTTGGTTTTGACTCAGTTGTGGCATCGACAGCAAACAAACTGAGCCGCAAGGGCAACAAGAACCCTTACCGTTGGGGTATTGTGAAAGCTATTTTCTGTGGCCGTTTCAACCGCATACAGGTTAAGGCCGATGGTGAAGAGCTCAATCCCGGCAAGCGTATGCTTCTTTGCACACTCGGCAACAACAACCACGTGGGAGGCGAGTTCTTCTGCTCACCCCGTGCCAAGAATGATGACGGCCTGATTGAGGTATGCTACAGCAAGACCACCACACTGGTAGGATTCTTAGGCATGCTCAAGGTTTACACCTTAGGAAACCATCTGGATGATCCCAAGGTAAGCAAGCACTTCATATATCGTCAGTCAAAGACAGTTGATGTACACTCCGACAAGCAGATAGAGCTCTGCCTTGACGGTGAGATGCTGCCCGGCAATGATTTCCACATTGAAATCCTTCCCGGCGCAATCAGTTTCATCATCCCCGCGTGATAAATTGAGAATTGAAAATTCGAATTTTCAATTCTCAATTATTCTTCGTATTTTCGCGTAAACATTAAAACCCAACAACTATGGCAAGTCGCAGAAATCTCAAGAAGGATATCAACTACGTGATTGGTGACATCTTCACCGAGTGTCTTATATATAAGGAGCTTGTTCCAGGTACGGATTCACAGGCTGCTGATGAACTTATCGTTGACCTGCTCCGCATTGACAATGATTTCAACGCCCGCATAAGCCATACTGAGCCGGGTAACGCCAAGGAATACTACCGTACTCTTATCAAGGACTTCCAGAAGCAGATCTCTGAGGTTATTGACAAACTGGCCAAGCTCAAAAAGTAAACACACTTAAGGATTATGTTCCGGTGCGTGCGAGCTTTGCTGGCGGCGCTGGCCGTCATATTGCCTGTCCTGGGCCTGCAAGCCCAAACGGACAATGCTACTATCCGCACCCGTATAAAGGAACATTTTCAAACGTATCAAGCTGACCTTGACCTCAAAAGCCTAAAGGTTGACCGTACAAACATAAACCGTAACGGCCGCCGCCTTGACATCTATCTTAACCAGAATTTCAGTTACCAGAGGTTCCGCCACTCCCTTATAGACACCATTTATAAAAACCTTCGGAATGACCTTCCGCAGGACATCCGCCGTTACAGCATAGGCATACATACGGCTGACCGTACCATAGAACAGCTCATCCCCAACTGGGCCCGTAAAGTGACAAGCAAGGATGACCTTTGGAATGAAACCCTCTATAAAGGCCAGCCCTGGGTATCAAATGACAGCCGTCCATATACGCCCACCAAGGGCCTGACAAACATACACATGGCTGTCACCCCCAGCCACGGCCTCTATTATGACAACGGAGACACTCTGTGGGAGTGGCAAAGGCCACCGCTGTACTGCACACGCGAGGATCTGCTCACGCAATCATTTGCCTACCCATATCTTATCCCGATGCTGGAGAATGCCGGAGCAGTGGTATATACCGCCCGTGAACGTGACTGGCAGACCAACAGTGTGATTGTCAAAGCCGGCTCAGATGATTATCGTGAAGACGGCAACTGGACGACATCACATGCGGGAGGCTATATTGAAGATTCACTCCGGATATGTCCTGACAGCCTTATGGTACCTACACGCAGCGCGAAGGCAGGAAGCGGTCCCGGAATAGTAATGTCAACGGCCATGTGGATACCCGATATCCCTGAGGACGGTGATTATGCCGTATATGTGACATACCAGACGGAATCAAACAGTATTGATGACGCCCGCTACATAGTATTCCACAGCGGAGGCACCACCACATTTCATGTAAACCAGCAGATGGGAGGCGGCACATGGGTCTATTTAGGCACCTTCCACTTCAGGAAGGGGCACAGCCCCCAGGGTATGGTAACCCTTGACAACAGCAGCCAGATGCACGGCACTGTCAATGCCGATGCAGTAAGGTTTGGCGGCGGAACAGCAGTCGAGGTCCGTGAAGGACTTCAGTTAGAGGCTCCCCGCTACAATATGGGAGCAAAATATTACACACGGTTTTCCGGCGCTCCAGACAGCGTATTCAATAAATATGATGGTGCCGATGATTACAGGGAGGATATATGGACCCGCCCGTATATGGCCAACTGGTTATCCGGAGGATCTATTTTCAACCAGAACAATCCGGGATTGAACGTACCGCTGGAGTTATACTTTGCGCTCCATACTGACGCAGGATATTTTCACGGTGACACCTTAGTGGGCACATTGGGGATATGCACCACCAATTTCAATGACCGCATACTGGGCGAAGGGCATTCGCGCTATCTTAGCCGTGACCTGACCGATATGGTTCTCACCGGGCTTATTGATGACCTGAATGCCGGCCTTGACCGGGATTGGGTATATCGTGGAATCTGGGATAAGAACTACTGTGAAAGCCGCGAGCCACAGATTCTCTCCATGCTTTTAGAGCTGCTCTCACATCAGAACTACTGGGATGTCAAGCTTGCCCTGAACCCCAATTTCAGGTTTATGGCATCGCGTTCCATATATAAATCCATTCTCAAATACGAGAGTTTCCTTCATGAACGCAAATACGTGGTGCAGACGCTGCCTGTAAGTAATTTCAGCATAGAGATTTCAGGAAACTCCGTCCTGGACCTAAAGTGGCAGGCCGTGACCGATACGCTGGAGCCCACCGCCGTACCTGAAGGTTACATCATCTACACTGCCATTGATGACGGAGGGTTTGAAAACGGCACATTCAGCCGCATAAACAGTTACAGGATTAGCCCTGAGAAAGACCGTCTGTACCGTTTCAAAGTGACTGCAGTAAATGAAGGCGGTGAGAGCATGCCATCCGAGACACTTGCAGCCTGCATCACATCAGACAGCAAGGGAACCGTACTGGTAGTGAACGGATTCCAGCGTCTGAGCGCTCCGCAGACCATTGAGACAGACAGCACACAAGGATTTGACATACTCTCTGATCCGGGTGTGCAGTATATGTACTCCCCTATCCTGTGCGGTGCTCAGCAGATATTCCTGATAGACAGCATTGACTCACCTGAGGAGGTATCGCTTGGCACTAGCGATGAGACTCTCAACGGAGCCCTTCTGGCAGGCAACACCTTTGATTATCCCGCGGTGCATGGACGTTCCATAGCTCAAGCCGGATGGTCATTCGTATCTTGCAGCCGTGAGGCGGTACAGGACGGCAGCGTTGACTTGAACGATTATCCGGTGGTTGACCTTATCTTAGGATTGCAGAAACGCTCACTTCAGGATACCATCTTCTACAAGGATTACTCTACGTTTACTCCCGTTCTGCAGCAGAAGATAACCGCATATCTGAAGAATGGCGGAAGCCTGCTGTCAAGCGGATCATACGTAGGTGCCGATATGATTTCTGACCTGGCCGACGAACAGTTCACCACCGATGTACTGCATTACCGATGGGAGGGGCCTCTGCCTTCATCGACAGAAAATGAGGTCAAGGGATTCAGAAGCAAGCTGGAGATAAGACGCAACGCTACAAGCACAGGATATGGCGTAACCCGCCCTGATGTGTTAAGCCCCACCAAAAGAGGAACCACCCTGCTTACCTACACCAAAAGCGGCCTTACTGCCGGAGTAGGATTCAAGGAACGTAACACCAGATGCCTCACGTTAGGGTTCCCGTTTGAAAGCATCACATCGGACCGTGAACGTGACAAACTGATGCGTTCCATACTCAAGTATCTGACAGAAAACTAAATAAGTTACAACTATGTACACTATCCAAGCCAATGAATCAGGAACACGCAGCATAAGCGTTTCCGATGAGAATCTGGGCACTATCCGCCGGTTTTCACTGTTCCAGTTGCTGATAGACAGCAATGGAATCGTAACTGAGCAGTCACTTGACAAGCTCAAGCTGAATATCCGTTCTCTGCTTACAACACCAGAGGGATCAGACAAGGCACTGCTTGACCTTTGTATTGATGTTATTTATCACCGTGACATGAAGGCATTCGGACTCAGGAACCTGATAGCCCTCTATGAACAGTGGAACGCTGCCAATCCGGAACCTCAAACTGCAGAATAAAACATGCCGCAATGGCTGCCTACAACCAAAAAGGAGTGTGAACGGCTGGGCTGGGACCAGCTGGATGTAATCCTTTTTACCGGTGATGCGTATGTGGATCACCCCTCATTCGGCAATGCCGTAATAGGGCGTGTCCTTGAAGCGCACGGCTATAAGGTAGCAATTGTACCCCAACCCAATTGGCAGGATGACCTGCGTGACTTTAAGAAATTAGGTGCCCCGCGTCTTTTCTTTGGAGTATCGGCAGGCGCCATGGATTCTATGGTAAACCGTTACACAGCCGGCAAACGTCTGCGCTCCGAAGATGCCTATACCCCGGACGGACGTCACACCGGACGCCCGGAATATCCGTCCATAGTCTATACCAAGGCTCTCAAAAAACTCTTCCCGGATGTACCTGTAGTACTTGGAGGTATCGAGGCCTCACTGCGCCGGTTCACCCACTATGACTACTGGCAGGATAAACTGCTGCCCAATATCCTGGAGATGAGCGGAGCAGATTATCTTACATACGGAATGGGTGAAAAGGTTACCATAGCCTTTGCCGATGCCATAAGCCAGGGCCGTATGGATGATCTGCTTACTCTGCCGCAAACCGCTTTCATGTGCCGGGAAGTGCCGGGAGGCATAACCGATAATGACAAACTGCTGGCATCACATGAGCAGTGTCTTGCCGATAAACGTTGCCAGGCTGCCAATTTCCGTATCATAGAGGAGGAGTCAAACCTGATTGAGGCGCACCGCATCATTCAGCCCTCAGGTAACCGTTACATGGTAGTCAATCCCCCCTATCCCCCACTCACCACACAGGAACTTGATGCCATTTATGACCTCCCATACACCCGTCTGCCGCATCCGCGCTACAACGGTAAGCGCATACCGGCATATGAGATGATACGCCACTCCGTGACAATACACCGTGGCTGCTACGGTGGTTGTTCATTCTGCACCATCTCAGCCCACCAGGGCAAGCAGATAGTGAGCCGCAGCAAGGAGAGCATACTCCGTGAGTTGCGGCAGATAACCCAAATGGATGATTTCAAAGGTTACATATCTGATCTGGGAGGGCCATCGGCCAATATGTACGGCACAGGCGGCCGTGACAAATCACTCTGCAACAAGTGCAAGCGTCCCACATGCCTCACCCCAAAGGTATGTCCCAATCTGCAAACTGACCTCACTGCCCTGATTGACCTCTACCGTGCTGCCGACAAGGTTCCCGGAATCAAGAAAACCTGCATCGGAAGCGGCATACGCTATGACATACTGCAATACAATGACCCGGACCCCAAGGCAAACAAATCACATGCGGAATATGCCAAGGAACTTATCGTGAAACATGTCAGCGGACGCCTCAAGGTGGCTCCGGAACACACATCGGACTCCGTACTGGCACTCATGCGCAAGCCGTCATTCGTTCAGTTCGGACAGTTCAAGAAGACATTTGACAAAATAAACCGTGAGTGCGGCCTGCGCCAGCAACTCATACCATATTTCATAAGCAGCCACCCGGGATGTACTGAGGTGGATATGGCAGAACTTGCCATACAGACTAAGCAACTCAACTTCAAGCTGGAGCAGATTCAGGATTTTACACCTACTCCCATGACACTAAGCACGGAGATTTTCTACACCGGGATCAATCCATACACCAAGAAACCTGTATTCACAGCCCGCACTGACCGTGACAAACAGGCGCAACGCCAGTTCTTTTTCTGGTATGACCCTGCGCAGCGCCACAGACTCATTGCAGAACTGAGGCGCATAGGCCGTCCGGACCTTATTCCGGTCCTGTTCAAGTAAATAAAACATATTCAACAGAATACAACGAGCCCCGGAATCAGTTGATCCGGGGCTCGTCAATAATTCAGTTCGGAAAAATCACTTCAGGAACTTTGTTCCGTCAATAATATAGATTCCGTTTTTAGCATCTTCATCATTGACCATCTGTCCTTTGACATTGTATATCGGGAATTTGGCATCGCGTGCCAATCTGATTATATCAACACCCGAAGGTGTCTCAAAATTCAATGTGTAAGGAGCAGTCTGTGAGCCCAGTACATCGGGATTAAATACAACACTCTCTGTTATGGAATACACAGTGTTTGTATTCACGTCAATGGCCTTGAATACCAGTTCATCGGCACTCTCGCCATATACGGAGAACTTGAATGTTCCATCAATGTACTTGCCTATGCCGCGGCATTCATCTCCACAGAACACTCCTATTTGGAACACACTGTCAGAAGCCTCGCTGTCACCATCCATTACTGTTGCAGTAACGGCCATCATATCAGGATAAGCATGGACGTTGACACTCCACGGTGTATTTCTTATCTGCAGATTATTTCTGAGGACTGCAGCCGGACTTATGGTAGCAACGGTTCCATATATGAAACTCTTTTCCGACATTGACTTATACATGTAGCCATGACCGGGAGTGAGTACTTTCAGGTCGCCGGTCCAGTTGCCGTCTGAATACTCGGCAAAGCCCTCTTCAAGCCCGGTAATAACGTCACCCTCATCAACGTTCAGATATACAAGGGCATCTTCAAGAACAAGAGCCTGATCCAGCGGATAACCTAACCAGTTCCATCCACGCTTGAGTGTCACGGTAACGCCCTGTGCATTGAACTGATCACCCTGGAATGTCTTGCGTACCGATGCATCGGCCTTAACCTTAAGCATGTTCACAGCCTGTACGTCAGGAACAGAACCGTTCCAGTCATCACTATCCTGTGACTTGACAGTCTCACCATCCTTGGTACGGACTGCGGTAGAGGCATTATGGAGTTCAGTAACCGCAAGAGGAGCAGAAAGGTCATGTGAGGTCCAGTTCCAGCCCTCCTCAAGTTCCATTGCTACCGACGAACTGCGTACATAATAACGGAACTCGCTTATTGTACTCTCCGAGCCACTGATACCGACTGCCATAGCCTTGACGGTAACGCTGTCAGTTATGGTTATGGGGCCTGAATAGAGAATTCGCTTGTCTGATTCACACGGGCATGAGCCGTCAAGAGTATAATAGATAACCGCGCCGTTGGTCTCACATGAGAGCGTCACTGTCTGACCGGTAAATACCGATGTTCCGCTTATGCGTGATGCAACAGGTGCCTTGACCTCCTCAAGCAGTGATGCATCAACAACACTTACAAGAGTGGTGGCAGCAAGGTCCTCACCCTGAATCTGATACTTGACTGCAGTAGAACCGAACAGAGAACCGTTCAACTCAAACTGAGCCTGTCCGTCAGCATCAAACGTGAGTTCAAGAGACTGCTGCGCTCCGTTCAGGCCGGCAATCATTGATGACTCGCTCCTGACGGTAATCTTCTTGCCTGCCGCAGCCTCTGATGGGAGAGCACCTATCAGGACAACCGTTTTATCACCATAACCGACATATAAGATTGAATCTGCGGCTATAGAAACTATTTTCTTCTCTATGTCCAGTTTCTGCTCGTATGTCTCCGCCATCTTGATACCGGCATAACTCTCAACATCAGTGTTGACAATAAGAAGCATCTCATCATACTCTGAAACGTTTCCTGCATCAACTGAGACTGTTCTGGCATAACTCTGTCCGTTACCCTCAATCACATTCTCAAGGTCAGGATATGAGAAGCTCAAATTGGTAAGCAATGTCTGGGTATCGTTCTTTATACCCTTTACGAATATGTTGCCTGCATTGAGAGTCTCCGGGTTCATGTACTTGGAGAACGTAACCTCAATGCTGCTGTTTCCGTTGCGCTCAACCTCAAATGCACGGGCACTCGTTACCTCAGGCTGTACATTCTGTACAAGGCCTATATTGACATCCATCTGAGGCGGAGGTACGGGCAGCCACTCTGAATAAGCGGTCTGATAACCCTCTTTCTCAAACTTGACCTGCCACTCGCCCTGCGGGACATCCCACTGGTACATACCCTGCTCATCAGTATAGAGAGGATTCTCCTGACCGTACATGGCGGCATCCCAAAGAACTATCTCCTGCTGAAGGTCTCCATACATATCCTCATAGGTATGTTTGTAGTATGCCGTTGCGGTCACACCTTCAAGACGGTTGCTTGAAACACCCTCATAGACAAATCCTGACGGGTCAATGATAGGCTCCACAACAGGATAAGGCAGTGAGAAATCCCACTTGTCCTCAATCTCCTCAAGTTCAGCATAGTTGCAGTTTACGTAACGGTTCTTATCACGCTTTGCCTTGCGGATACGGTTGCGTGACGTAGCCTTGGTCTCACGATAAACCAGATCTGCCGTCTTTGAAAGGTACTGGGCTACCGCTCCCTTGACCATATTCAGCATAGGTACACCTTGAGGCGTATGCGCCACACTTGTCACAACCGATGCAGCCATTGAAGCAATCTGGCATACGGTTATGTAGCGATGACCGTATTTGAACTTGAGGCTGTCAGAGATCCAGTACAGGGCACGTGCCTGCGGATCATCCAGTCCATCGCACGGAAGAATGCGGTCTATGAACACCTGCCAGTCATTGACATCGGTGATTGCATAATGGCCGTATGAAATGAGTCTGTTCAGGTCACGTACAATGCTTATGTAACTGTTCACCTCAGCAAGAGCGGTATTCAGTTCATAGCGGGTCTTCTTTAATTGTGCCACACTGACAGCCAATGTACCCAACTGAGCATCAATTGAAACGCTCTCCTCAGGATGTACAGCCTTGTATGCCACCAGATTTGCGGTCAGTTCCTCTGCATCTTTCAGAGACTGGTCAATTGTACCGAGTTGAGTCCTGATGGGGTCACCTGTTGACTTGATATAACTGTTCACATAATGGGCAGCCTTTTCTAGAACCATGATCTCATTCTTAAGGGTATCGACAAGAGTCTCGGCAATACGTCCGGTGTGGCCGGGTGCGGCACGCATCGGTGAACGCGTCGGTTTGTTTGGATTATTGTCATCATCATACTCTTCCACATCATAATACTCGGTAGGTTCCTCTTCAACGTCAACACCCCATATCTTATTGATGTTCACATCGTTTATTAAGAATGTACCGTTTTGCATGACAGTAACCTGGACATCCTCTTTATTCTCATCGGTAGCAGGGAGTTCAATCACATCTTCAACATCTTCCTCATTTATTACGACAGAGTATGTTTCACCCTCATAATATGTATATTGGCCGTTATTGTTCCAGCCATTAAAGAATGAGATATTTTCATTTTCAATCTCTGTGACCTCATCAACCATAACTACAGGTTCCTGCTGAGCGATCTCTTGGATCTCATCAACAACTTGAGTGGAATTATCATAAATGAATGACTCTTCAATCTCAGGTATCTCCTCTGGAATGAACCCGTTATCCTCTTGAGGCATATTGTCAACATACGTGACATAAGTCTCAGTATGCTCAACAGCATCAGGAACGGTGTTTATCTGAACGAATTCACTGTAGTCAATCTCAGTCGAGATATCGGCATCAACAACAACACGTACACCTATAGGCATGGTACGCGTATCAAACTTGCCGACTGCAACCCAGCGCTCCATATTCGGAATGAAACGTGCCGGGAGTTCAATCCACTCGTGATTGTTGGTGAACACGCGGATTATGCAACTGTTCACAACCTCAGGGTCATTGTTTGTCAGGTCTGCCGTAAAGACAAAGTCTGTACCGCTGGCAAACATATAACTTGGTGAACTGGCCTTGATGTGCTCCAGATCAAAGCCTACCCATATAGTACGGTTCACTCCGGGCAGACCGTTGTAGAATGACATCTCTACCGTCTTGGCCTGGATACTGCGCTCGTTGTACTCCACAAAACGTGTCTCTGTCTGGTCCTTGAAACCTGACGGAGCGGTCACCTCGGCCCATATCTCATGAATTGAGAGGTTCATGCAGTTCTTGAGTTCGGTCTGCAATGACCAGTAACCATCGGCCAGAGCCTTTGTGGTTCCTATCACGGTCTGACCGTCATATACCACAACCTGTGACTGTCCGGGTGCATTTCCGTCAATGCTGATTGTAGGCAACGATATCAGCGGTGCGCTCCAGATGGTTATGTCTGTAACCGTATAAGCCGCACTGCCAATAGGCTGAAGTATGGTCTTGCCGTCAAGATTAAAGCGTACAAAAGCATTAGGCGTATAGTTTCCGCGTTCAGAAGGAACTATGCAGAACTTTACCCTGTCTGTGTAGTTCTCACCCATAGGAATAGTCACGGTGTTGTCACGATATTCGTATGATGAGAGATTGTTGCCAACAATGACTGATTTCTCAACCATGCCGCAACTCTCAGGGAGTTTTATCACCATCTCTATATCAGAAACATTCTGCTTGTATGCATCCAGGAAATCAATCTTGCCACTGAGTGTAAGATAGTTACCTGCTATCACATTTGCCTTGTTCACTGAGAATGATGTATTCTTGCCGGTGTAATAGTACTTGGACTCATTGAACAGGGGCACCACTACATTTCTTAATGCAGTAATCTCTCCACTCTTTACGGTAACCACGTTCTTAAGGTAATCCACATCCTCTGTCATACCGGCATCGGCCAGGTTGTCAAGAGAGAATATGGAGTTGAAGAACGGGCTCTGGCCCATTGTCACAAGAGTGTATGTACCGTCTGCAAGGTCACTGAATGTCAAATCATTGCCCTTGTATGTATCATGTGATACCAACACGCCCTTGCTGTCATAAAGGATACCTTCAACAGCAGTATTGTCTGTAATCAGGAATCTGGCCTTGATAGCTCCAAGTTCAACAATGGGTATCTTAACTGACAGATGGTTGTCTGAATCTACCACACCGCTCACCTTTACATCCTTGAACATGGCAGACTTGCTGCGACAGGTAAGTTCAAGTTCATCACCGACATGTACATCCTCCAACACCACGATATTCGGGTATTGGACACTCATTGACGTAATCTCCTTGCCAAGTGTCTTGTTATAGAGGCTGTATGAAACATTGCCCATATCTGAATAGTAAGGCAGAGTCTCTGCCTCCTCACCTTGAGCAACGCTCTCTGTATAACTGAAGCTCAGGTTCATCACTACGCCTGAAATTGGTTTGAGTGACATTGTACCCAAATCAATGACGCATGTTTCAGCATTGGCTGCAAACGTATCGTCACCAACAGAGACCGTACCGTTCACGCAGTCATTGGCCGAAATTGTCACCTCTGACGGGGCGCAGGATATGACAACCTCATAACTGCCGTCTGACTTGGTCTTGACATTAAGGGCATCAGAGTATTTGCCTGCTATGGTCTGTGAAATTGAAACATTGGCTCCTGCTATGCCAAGGCCTGTCATATTATTGACGACCTTACCCGTAAGTTTATACTGAGGGATTGACTCCAGTTTGACTACAATGTCATTGGTTCCCTCCTTGACAGTATAATCAGTCTCTGACGGCCGGATATATTTCATAGCCAGCACCTTGGGCAGAGTGATATCATAACTGACCTTGTAACCACCAATCTGTGAAGCCAGGACAGGACCTTGCTGCAGATATGTTCCGGCCTCATCACTCCATACTATTGAGGCCTGTGAGGTAACGTCATTGTCATGGGCATCAATTACCTTTAGAGAAAGTGTTCGCGGCAATTTAAGGTCGCTCATGGTGACACTCACGTTACTGTCATCAACAGTTATCAGGTCAAATTCGCCGATAATCTGACCGGACAGGTTCTTGAGATAGGCATTATATACCGTATTCTTGACCAGTGTACCGAACGTATAGTTCAGACGGTCCGTAATGACATATCTGTATTTCTGTCCGCTCTTGACATTGACCAGTTCCAATGACATATTCTTGTAACGGCCGTCGCTGCATTCTGCCGGCAGGTTGATCTCAAGAGCACACAACTTGCTGCGCAAAGGAGCAATGTTGTATGAGTTCCATCCTTCTGTAGCCTGATAAAGTTCAACCGATGTCTCCGGCACATAGACTGTCATGTCATCAGGAACACCTGTAAACACGTTTGTTCCAAGTGAAGGCGGTACGGTAGCGTAACAGTTGAATGACTTCAAAACAGCACAGTTCCTGAATGAATAGTTGCCAAGATATGATACGCATGAAGGCACGTCAATCTCCTTGACATTGGTATTTCCGTCCAACCAGTAACTTGGTACGTCACTGACACCGGCCACACGGCTCAAATCAATAGAGGTGAGTGATGTGAACGTATTTGTGAATGAAAAGTCATTGCCGGTTATCTGGCCGTCAACAACAAGATGGGTCAATTGAGTATTTGAACTTACCATTGACCTTATTGCCGATGTAAGATAGCCGGGATTAAAGAAATCAATGATAGCCTGTCCGGATATCCTGTCCCATGAATTGGTTCCGGGATTTACCGGCACCGCCGGAGCATACTCATATACACCTTTTATATTATATGTATGCGAGGGCATGAGCAGGCTCAAACGGGTATCGGTTCCAAGAATCTCACCATCCTCAGTCTCCCAACGCAAGAAACGGAATCCATTGTTGCAATATGCATTAAGGCTCTGTGTAGTCCCCTCCTTAACCATTATGCCGGATTTGATGTTGAACGAACCGGCCACCTGTGGTTCACATGTCACGTTAAGAGGATAATCACGGCTGAATACCGGATTGCCGGGGCTGGAAGGATTGTATTCATATACAGCATACAGAGTTACATTTGAATATGGCATGGTAAATCTGTATGACCTGTTCTCTGTAAGAACATTTCCATTAGCATCCTTCCAACAAATAAAGTAACACTCATTATGTGTTGAAGCGCTTACAGTGACTGACTCTCCACCCTTGAACCTGTCACCATAACCAGAGAAAGATCCGGCACCATCAGGTATGGATACGCAACTCACCTTGTAATAGGTGGTCGTATCAGCTACCGGCCATGCCGGGTTGGGCGGGTTAACGGGATCATAGCCGTCAGTCTGTGCAATGGCCACAAACGGGAACAGCAATCCCAACAGATTGATAATATATCTTTTCATGACAGATTATCTGTTTATAGACTTGATGCCGTTAGATATTTTTATATCATCACTGTTGCCATCAACAAACTGACCTGCAACGTTATAGAACACCTTATCCTGTTCCGGGACAGCTTTGGCATCAACATCGGTAGTTTCAGAGGATATAATGTAGAAACGGCCTTTGATTTCACCCTCAGAAGCATTGAATGTATAGCCCGATGTTGAGGAAAGAACGGTCGATGTTCCGCACAGACAATCTTCAAGCACCACGCCATCACTCTGCTCATCGGCCACGCCTATGGTATATGTGCCGCTGGTGCCGCAATACAATGCCACAGCAACCTTGCCGTCATATTCAGGACGCTCGTTGATTGAATATTGTACGCCATTGCATTCTGTCCAGATCTGAGGTACACCGTTCTCTGTTGACATGAATTTTGCAGCGTCACGTCCAACCTCGTAATCCATTGATGACTTGCTATTGAATACTACACGTGTGCGGTCTGAAAGGGAACCAACTGACAATGTCAGGTTCATGACCTTTCTTCCTGAAGTTCCACGCATTGAAGAATGTTCAATTGTAAGGTCGTTGGGGTTACGGTAGGTCTGGCGGCCGTCATGCAGGAACAGAAGGTTCTCAGTATCAACCGGACGCTGAATAAAGAAAGCCTCGCCCGGATTCAGGATATAGTCGTCATCAACGGGGCTGAATGCCACATATGTCTTATTATATGAATCCCAAACCATGAACGGAGACTCGGTATCAATGAAACGTGTATCAAAATAGCACGGATAAGGATTACCTATCAGGTTCCATGAACGGTTCTGCTCAAACTCGCTCAGATTCTCCTCAAGTGCAACCTCACGGTCCTTGCTGGTAAACAGATACTGGCGTGTAACAGACTCCTTGATGGGAGTAACAGTGAACTCAACCACATAATCATTGCTGTTTGCAGTATTGTTATAACACTTCATGATATAACCACGGCCCGCCTGGAGAATGCTGTCTGCAGTCAGGTTCACCCATGTCTTATCAAAATTCTTCTGGGCACGCTCATAACCTGAATACTTGCGGATAACCCACTGAGTCTTGGAATCAACAGGAACTATGTCAGATACCTTGACATCAAACGGGAAACTTACAAACTGCCACAGGTCATTGTAAAGCATCATGTTAAGAGTCTGGTTTTCTGCACGCATCTCACCACGTACAATCAGTGAATTGGGATTATATTTTGTACTGTTGTAATCATAAGTATAATTATAACTATAAGCAAAGCGGCTATAGTCTGCATAATACTTGGCGTATGGTGATACATACATTGAGAAATCATTCAGAGCCAACTTGCTGCGGCTGCTTACCGTCAGGTTGCCGCGCTCGTATTTCTGATGACCGAAACCGTCATCAATACGCTCCGTGTTGTACAGCAGACGTACATTGGGAGTATAACCCTCAACATTGTCATCGGCACCAAGAACAAATTCAAACTCCTTGTTGATTACTATGTTGGCGGGCAGATTGTCACGTATTATGTTGGTGTGGTTCTGATACTCAAGCCAACCGGGAGTGGTCATATACTCCTGGAAACTCCACAACGGCACATAGAGTTCAATGTTACCTGCACTATTAGTAGGAATATCTGCACGTACTGTAGGCGGAATCAGCGCACGGCTTTCAATTTTCTTAAGACTTGAGCAACCTGAGAAAGGACGTCCAAGGCAGTATTGCAAAGAACTGGGCAAGGTAATCTCTTTCATTCTGCTGCAATTACTGAACGCGTAATTGTCTATCTCCTCAAGTCCTTCATTGAATGAAACGCCTTTGAGAGCGGAGTTGCCACTAAAAGCATAACCATCAATATTTTTTAAGGTTGAAGGGAATATCAGGGTATCGATGGCACAATTTGAGAAAGAATAATAACCGACATTTCTCAATCCTTCTTCAAATTCAACCTTAGCCAGATTTTTGTTGCCTCTAAAGCAATATGATGATATATAGGTCAATGCTCCTGGCAGATGCAAGGACTTTAGGTCACAATATTCAAAACAATCAGAACCTATTGATGAAAGAGTTGAAGGCAGTGATACTGATTCCAAACGGTCACAACTGTAAAAGCATTGATACGGAAGCGACGTTACACCCTCTGGAATAGCAATGCTCTGAAGTGAGTCACAATTATAAAAGACATTATCTCCGGTAATACTATTTACGCTTGGCGGTATGATAATATTGTTGATACCCGTATAAGAGAAAGCAGATCCCCTGATTGCTTTTAGTGTATCAGGCAAAATAACAGTTTCAATCTGCCAGCAATTATAAAGCGCCTGATAAGGGATATCAGAAATGGAGAGACCGCTCAGATCAAGATAAACCAGATTGTGCATCTGCCTTAACTGATACCAGTCAGTCTCATCAATGGTACCTGTCTTTACAATCAGTTTGTTGACCTCGGCATATACACGGACTTTGGGGAGTGCATCGGCCACAACAATATAGCCTAACTCACCATTGTCAACTGAATCTATCACCACCGTGCCGTATGAAATATCATCGGCAATAACGCAGCAGTCTTCTATATAATCAGTAATCACATAATCCTTTAGTGACTCGCCGGGTACATACAACTTGATCTTGTTGTTTGCAGAGGAGATACGCCCCACGACCACTGGGGGAACCGCACCTTTGAATATGAATGATACGTTGTCCCTGTCAATGATTGAACCTTTTATGTATTCCACATTCTCAGGAATCACGAACTCAGTCATGCTGCGGAAAGGATAGAAAGTGTTTTCGCCAATCCAGCGGAGTGTTGAAGGCAGGACAACCTTCTTTGTGTTGTTCTGCAGATAAGAGTAATATCCTTCAGTTGCCACAACTACATAAACGGCATCGTTATATGTTATGGTTTCAGGAATAACCAGGGTTTCAGGAGCCACATCGGTCTTGTTAAAGTACACGAACCGGGCAAGATGCTTTGTTGCATCCAACTTGTAACGAAAGCCGTCAACCGTAACGACACTTGATGAGAAAGTACAACTGTCCATATCATACAACATGGCGGCGGCTTTAAGTTCCTCAACACTCTGAGCCTGCAACAAACCGCCTGATAAGGACGCTGCAACAAGCATTGAACACAGAAATAGGATTCTTTTCATTGATTTATTATAAAAATGTTAATAACTAATTCTTCGGGTAAACTATTGAAAATCATTAATTGGCCAGGACCTTACATCCAAAATTTTGACAAAAATACCTATTTAAATAGAAACGCACAACCTATTTCATAATAATAATTAAATAATAGACAGATTTGTAAAAACAGTCAAATTCAAATTCAGACAATTAGCTGCAAATAAAAATAACAACCTTAATAAATATTAATTGTCTTAACTTTTCGCCGGATTGACTATATTGTTAACGACCAACGTCACAAGAGAGTCAATAAACAAAACGAAAAAAATAAGGACACAATGAAAAAGATTATGATGGCTGCCCTGATGATGGCAGTATGCCTTACAGCAGGCGCAAAGAAAAAAGAGGTTAAAGAGCCTCAGTTCGGAGTAAAATCCGGTGTTATCACAGTTTCATCCGATATGGGTGACATGCCTGATTTCTCTACAATTACAGCTATGGGAGGAGGCGCATCTTTCGGCGACAGCACCTTCATGAACATGATGAACAGTTTCGATGCAAGTGCCATGAGAGAGCAGATCTATTTTGATGATTACGGAAAGAAGTCAGCAAGAATAACCGTTTACGGTGAGACTATCACCCGCGTAATTTCTGTAGGTGACACAACCTATACCATCAACGAGAAAGAAAACACTGCTACCGCAATGCCTATATTCGGCGGTGGTCGTGGCGGCCGTGGAGGTTTCGGCGGCTTTGGCGGCGGATTCGGTATGGGCGGTGCCCAGATAGGTCAGCTGGGTGAGATAGACTGGATGAATCTGGACAAGAAGACCATTCGCCGCAACAAGATCAAGGAGTTGGGTGAGGAGCAGGTTGCAGGTCTCACTTGCAAGAAGTATTCAATGAGCCCCAGCAACCAGATGGGTTTCACTCAGAACATCACAGTATGCGTTTACGAGGGAATTCCTCTGTCAACTGTAACTGAAAGTGACTGGTCAACCACAAGCCAGACCGCAATGAACTTCATTGCCGAGGATGTTGATCCTTCATTCTTCACACTCCCCAAGGGCTGCAAGGTAAGTCAGCCTAACATGGGCGGCTTTGGCGGCGGTGACTTCATGATGATGGGCGGCGGTGACTTCGGCGGCTTTGGCGGCGGCGGTTTCGGCGGCGGCTTTGGCGGCGGATTCGGCGGATTCTAATCCAGACCAAAAATAAAGAAGGGTCGCTATCCAGCGGCCCTTCTTATTTTTATTCCGGATTGAATCCCTTTCCTTTTTTTATTTCGCTAACGCGAAAGCGCTCACTCCTTTCGCTTGGCGGCCCTCCGGGACCGCTCTCGCCCTATGGGCTCGCCATAACTGCTTTCTGTTAGCTCTTCGCCTAATTGTTAAGGGCAGCCTGCAGCACTTCACTGAGAGTGGGATGTGCGTGGATGACAGATTGCAGTTGCTTCACGGTGGCACCCAGATTCATGGCGGTGGTGATCTCATGTATCAGGTCTGAGGCGTGGGCACCCATGAGGTGAGCTCCCAGTATTACGCCGTTTTCTGACACTATCAGTTTGCAGTACCCATCGGTTTCATCCATTGAGACGGCCTTGCCGTTGGCGCGGTAGAATGATTTGAGGCAACGTACCTGGAGTCCCTGCTCTTTACACTGTTCCTCTGTAAGTCCGACCATAGCAACCTCTGGCATGGTGAAAACCGCTGCGGGAATCAGGTCAAAGCGTATGCTGTCCTGCTGACCACAGATATAATTGAGCGCATGCAGTCCCTGATATGTGGCAGCATGTGCCAGCATTATTCCGCCAGTGACATCACCCACGGCAAATATACCGGGTACTGATGTCTCAAAACGGTCGTTCACCGTGATACCCTTGCGCGTATAGTCTATGCCTACTGATTCATGGTTCAGCCCATCCGTGTTTGGGCGGCGGCCCACAGCCATAAGAATCTTATCGGCCTGGACTGTGAATTCCTTATCCTTCTTGATATAAGTTACAGTATTGCCGTCTATGGCTGTCACCTGAGCCAGCACCTCAATGTTGATACCACGTTTGGTGAGTGTCTGCTTGAGGCGTTTGGACAAATCGACATCAAACCGCGGCAGTATATTGGGGCAGAATTCCAATACAGTCACCTCACTTCCAAAACTGCGGAATATGGAGGCAAACTCCAGTCCGATGACTCCGCCGCCTATCACGCAAAGGCTCTCAGGAACCTCCGTAAGGTCCAGAATCTCCTTTGATGTAATGCAACTCTCCGCACCTGGTATAGGCAGTGAGGCCGATACCGATCCGGTTGCTATGATGATTTTGTCGGCAGTATATTCCTGACCATTGCAAAGTACGGTCCTGGAATCCTTGAACTCAGCCCTGCCCTGTACCACCTGCACGTTCTTGAGCAGCATATCTATTCCGGAGCGCAACTGCTCCACAACAGCCTGCTTACGCTCTGCGGCAGCAGCAAACGACGGCTTGCAGTCCAGACCGGCCTTGAGGTTCTGCTCTATCAGCTCTGCATAATGGCAGAATGTCTTGGTGGGTATGCATCCCTCGTTAAGGCATGTTCCGCCAAGCGGCCCTTCTGATATGAGGGTTACCTCCAAACCGCGTTTTGCGGCCTCTACGGCAGTTTCATAGCCGCCGGGGCCTGCGCCTATAATCAACAGCTTCATGCGTCCCAGTACTTTAGAATAGGATTACGGGCAGCTGTGGTCTCATCGGGACGTGATATGGGCGTGGTGTGCGGAGCGCCGTGCAGGATATCTGGATCCTGGGCAGCCTCGGCGGCAATCTTGCGCATCACCTCAATAAACTCATCCAACGTCTCCTTTGGCTCTGTCTCTGTAGGCTCAATCATGATAGCCTGATGGAACAGCAGCGGGAAGTAGATGGTCGGTGCGTGGAACCCGAAGTCAAGCAGGCGCTTGGCCACATCGAGTGTTGCGGCACCCTCCTTGCCCTCGCGTGCACCGTCATTGATGAGTCCGTCAAATACGAACTCATGCTTGCATACTGTGGGTATGGGCAGCTTGTAGCAATCCTTGAGGCTCTCCTTGATGTAGTTGGCACCCAGAGTGGCCAGCTTGCCGCACAGCTTCACGTTCTCACGGCCCAGCATCAGGATATATGCGTATGCACGCAGTATCACACCAAAGTTTCCGTTGAATCCCGATACGTTCACGCCCAGGAACGGAACCAGTTTCTCGCATACGCCTACGGGGCCGCTTCCGGGACCGCCGCCTCCGTGGGGAGTTGAGAATGACTTGTGCAGGTTAAGGTGCATCACGTCAAATCCCATATCGCCCGGACGTACCGTGCCGATGAGCGGGTTCATGTTGGCTCCGTCATAATAGAGCAGACCGCCTGCGGCATGAACCAGATCGGCTATCTGGCGGATATCCTTCTCAAAGAGTCCCAGGGTGTTGGGGTTGGTCATCATTATGCCGGCAATGGTATCGTCCAGCAGAGGCTTGAGGTCCTCCACATCCACCAGACCGTTGGCGTTTGACTTGACCACTACAACATCCAATCCGCATACGGCAGCACTGGCGGGGTTGGTTCCGTGTGCGCTATCGGGCACTATTATGCGGGTACGCTTGGTATCACCGCGTGACATATGGTACTCGCGGATTATCATC
Source organism: uncultured Bacteroidales bacterium (assembly GCA_902763885.1). Taxonomy (GTDB): domain Bacteria; phylum Bacteroidota; class Bacteroidia; order Bacteroidales; family Bacteroidaceae; genus Colenecus. The sequence goes on from CACWTU010000015.1 coordinate 38,014, forward strand.
AGGCCGGTAAGTTCACCGTGTGCACCTGCGCAGGGCTTGAAGGTAAAGTGTTTCATGCCGGTTATGGCGGCAAGGGCCTTGTCCATACCTTCATAAACGGCATCCACACCTGGTACATCCTTCTGTAACGGATGAATGGCATTGAACGCCGGCATGGCTGCAATCTCCTCATTTATCTTGGGATTGTACTTCATGGTGCAACTGCCCAGCGGATAGAATCCGGTATCCACGCCAAAATTCATCTGGCTCAGGTTGGTATAGTGGCGCACTACATCCACCTCACTTACCTCTGGCAGTTTGGGAGCATTGCTACGGAGCAGTCCGGCAGGTATTGCATCTGTGCCTTTGCACTTGCTGCAGGTCTGGGGGAGCGAATATCCTATGCGTCCCGGCTTACTTAACTCGAATATCAGTTTATCGTAGTACTTCATGGTCAGAGCGCATTTACAAGTTGATCTATTTCTTCATAGCTGCGTTTCTCGGTAACGCAGAATGTCACGTAGCCCTCCTCGGTCTCAAGGGCCCCCAGGAATCCGGCATCGGCCAGCTTTTTCTGAACCTCTGCTGCGGGGGCCTTTGACTTGAGTACGAATTCCTTCAGGAATACGGCGTCCTTGAACACGGGCTCAAACTTTCCGGTCTCTATCAGTTTGGCATACAAGTAGTGTGAGCGCTGGTAACACAGGTCATTTATCTGTTTCATACCTTCGGGACCCATCAGTGACAGATATACGGTTACCCAGAGCGCCATCAGGCTCTCGTTTGAGCAGATGTTGCTGGTGGCTTTCTCGCGGCGTATGTGCTGCTCTCGGGCCTGCAGGGTGAGCACGAATGCGCGGCGGCCCTCCTTATCGGTGGTCTGGCCAACTATACGGCCGGGCAGTTTGCGCATGTGGTCTTTGGTGCAGGCCATGAAGCCTACGTACGGGCCTCCGTAGCACAACGGAATAGCTAAGGGCTGGCCATCGCCTACGGCTACATCGGCTCCCCACTCTGCGGGGGTCTTTACCACTGCCAGGGCCGATGGGTCACAATAGACAGTGAGCAGGGCTTTGTCGGCGTGAAGGGCATCGGCCATACCGGTCAGATTCTCAATTATTCCGAAACGGTTTATGGAGGGAACTATGGCTCCTGCTACATCACCCTGGGCTATCAGGGCCTCAAGAGATGATCTGCTTGTCTGACCGTTTTCCTGAGCAATTTCTTTTATGGTTATTCCTGCATACTTGGCGTAGGTGGCTATCACTCCCCTTACGTGGGGCAGCAGGGTATTTGACACCAGCACGGTGTTCTTTTTCTTGGCCTGGGCTACCATCATTCGCATTGACTCGGCGGCGGCTGTGGGGCCGTCGTACATGGAGGCGTTGCTCACGTCCATTCCGGTAAGCGTGCAAATCATGCTCTGGTACTCAAATATGTACCTTAGCGTTCCTTGTGAGATCTCGCATTGGTACGGGGTGTAGGCGGTCAGGAACTCGCTGCGCTGGGTGATGTAGGGTATCACCGCTGGAGTGTAGTGGTCATAGGCTCCAGCTCCGGCAAATACCTTCAGCCTGGGGTTTCTGGCGGCAAGGCCTTCAAAGAAGTCTCTTACCTGCTGCTCGGTCATGGCATCGGGCAGGTCATACTCACCCTGGTACAGACAGTCTGCGGGGACATCGGCATACAGGTCATCAAGACTGTTCACGCCTATGCGGTCAAGCATGGCGCGGATGTCTTCATCCGTATGCGGAAAATATTGGAATCCAGCCATTATTCCTTGATGAATGCTTTGTAGGCCGATGCGTCCATCAGGTCGTCAAGTTCCGATGCTTCACTCATCTGCACCTTGATGATCCAGTTCTCAAAGGCATCATCGTTGACCAGTTTGGGGTCGTCAACTACGGCCTCATTAACCTCTACTACGGTGCCGCTTACGGGGCTGAACAGGTCACTGGCGGCCTTTACGCTCTCCAGGGCGCCGAACTCACCACCTTTTTCCACTTCATCATCCACATCGGGGCAATCTACATAGGTGATCTCGCCCATCTCCTTTTGGGCAAAATCTGTTACTCCGATGATTGCGATGTTACCTTCTACCTTTACCCACTCGTGGGTGTCACTGTACTTCAGTCCTTCTACAATTTTACTCATAAGCTATTTATTTGTTATTTAGGCTCGTTTTTTGGCGCGGGAGGATTAGGGTAGATAAAACTTCGCTTCGCTCATCCCTCCCACCGCTTCGCGGCGGGCCCCTCCCGTTTACGAGGCCACGGGTGGCCACGGTTTTCCTTACCCTAATTCCTCCCGCTTCCAACTGAAGATTTGGGAGAGAATCAGGAAAGGAGCATTACTTTTTATAATTAGTTTGATAGAATCTCTTTTTTATTACTTTGCCGGGGAAGACTTTCTTACGGATGCGTATAAACAAGTCTGTTCCCAGCGTTGAATATTCAGACTTCACAAGGGCAAAGCAGATGCTGCGGTCCAGGGTTATGCTGTGGTAGCCGGTGGTTACTACTCCTACTTCGGTTCCATCTTCCAGTTCTACGGGGTAGCCGTGGCGGGGTATGGCACGATCAAAGATTTCTATTCCTACGAGCTTCTTTTCTACTCCCAGTTCCTTTTGGGTTACCAGGGCTTCACGGCCTATGAATTCGGCTTTATCAAGCTTGCAGAAGATACCTAAGCCGGCTTCTATGGGGGTGATTTCCTCACTCAGTTCATCGCCGTAGAGCGGTAGGCCGGCTTCAAAGCGGAGGGTGTCGCGGCAGCCTAAGCCGCAGGGCTGGACTCCGGCTTTCAGCAGACGGTCCCATATCTCCACGGTGTCCTGCAGAGTGGCGTAGAGTTCAAAGCCGTCCTCACCGGTGTAACCGGAGCGGCTTACTATCAGACGATGGCCGTTGTACTCTGCGTTGCAATACTCGTAGAAGCATAACTTTTTGGTACAATCAAATCCTAACACATCCAGGACTATTTTTTCTGATTCCGGGCCCTGAATGGCAATCTGCCCCCACGCGTCTGACTGGTTGTCAATTTTTACATCATAACCGATGCTGTTCCTGAGCATCCATTCATAGTCCTTGTCTATGTTGGCGGCGTTTACCACCAGCAGGAAACTGTCGGGCTCAAACTCGCGGTAAACCAGAAGGTCATCAACGCAGCCGCCATTGGGATAAAGCATCATTCCGTACAGGATCTTGCCGGACCGGTAACCGCTGATGTCGTTTGTGAAGATATGGTTTACGAATCGCTCGGCATCAGGACCGCTTATGAATATCTCGCCCATGTGAGATACATCAAACATTCCCACTTTGTTCCTTACTGCCAGATGCTCCTGCGTTATGCCGGCATACTGTATGGGCATGTCAAAACCGGCAAAAGGGCTCATCTGTGCTCCCAATGCCACATGGCTGCCGTGCAGACAGGTTTTCTTAATTTCTCCGTCCATATTTTATAAAGTTTTCATCAAGATAGGTTTTCTCAATCTCAAGCACCTCCGCCAGCTGGGTTGTGCTCAAGTAGTGTGCATCCTTGCAGAAATGATCCGTAATCTTAGTCCTCAGCTCATCAAATCCAATATCCAGCCCCAACTCCTTAAGATTTGCCACCCTCTGCCGCACTGATTTGATGCCCTTGCTGTCAAGTTTCTCTCGGGATGGCGTTATGGCACATTCCATCTCTGTGAAATCAGTGTCATACAGCAAGGTGCCATGTACTATGCAGCCTGTAGGTGTTGCGTAACAGGCATTGCCTGACACTTTTCGGCCACCCACCAGCACGTCATTATGTTCAGTACACACTGCATCCAGCCCCATCCCTTTCAATGCATCGGCCAGACTGGAAAGATATGCGTCAAACACCCTGTTTACATCAGTACAGTCTGTAATGTATGAAATCATCAGGTTACCGCCATCAGCATAGACGCAACCGCCACCGCTTTTGCGGCGATACATCTCTATACCATGCTCACGGCAATACGTGACATTGACCTCTGCCTCCATATCCTGGTTGCGGCCGAATATCACCGTAGGCTCCACGCTCCACACAAACAGTGAACCTGGAGCATTGGCTACAGCCCACTCCTCAAGCGCCAGCCAGAAAACCAGTCTGTGCCTACAGCCACTCTCACCATCCGGCAAACCAAGTAATCTCATACCTATAAATGCAAAAATAACGTATTCGCCAAAAGCGATACGCTATTTTCATAAAAGGTTATCAACAAGTTATCAGACACAAAAATAAATGGCAGCCAACCTTACAAGACTGCCATTTATCCGGGGTCCATGCGTTAGGGTTAGAAAAGGTAATAAACCCTGAACACACTTAACGGACACCTTTTCATTCCAACATTGCCTTTTTACAATCCTGAATGTCATCCCGACATCGCAGAATTGCATGACAAATGTCGGACAAATAACGTTAGCAATAATAGTCAAAAGAAAAATAAAGTTGTCAAAATTGAAACAAACGCAAATTTTAAGAAGTATATTTGTTGTCAAATTTGAAATCGTGATGAAAATATTATGAATAGATTCAGCATAAAGGACTTGATCAGTATGCCTCAAAATGAACCGGAGGCAATATATAAAGACCAGATTGTCGTGATCAACGCCAACCTTCACGGAATAGCAACCGTTCAGGACCTGTTTGCTATAGATGCTTTTGCCATAGGTTACATTCTGGAGGGATATAGCATTACCGAATTCAACAATGACCAATACAGGTTGGAACCCGGAAAGGTCTTCATTCTTGCCCCTACTCACACATGCCGTCTGGTAGAGTGCAGCAAGGATTACAAGGTACGCCTTTTGCTTCTTGACTCCAACGGCCACAACCTCTCTGTCCATCTCAATTATCTGGTAAAGTCTGAAAGATGGATACAGACCTATTTCCACCCTGTACTCAAACTCAATGAGGACGAATTAAAAACCATGAATGACTGCATCGACAAGATAGTGGAGCAGACAAAACGCATAAACTGCCCTAACCGCGTAGCTTTCCTAAGGCTTGCCATCACCTGGCATCATGTGGAACTGGACAACATCATGCAGGAGCACATGAATGAGGTGACTGATAACAACAAGCCCCTTACCAGGCAACAGACTTTGGCCCGACAGCTATACCGTCTGATTATAAACAACTACCGCACAAAGCATCAGGTCAAGTTCTATTCAGAGCAGATGTGCCTTACGCCACAATATCTGAACCAGATAGCAAGCAACATTTTTGGAAAGACACTGAGCGCAATCATTTCTGACCTGTTGTTCTCCACTGCCAGATCCATGATTCTGGCATCAGAGATGAGCATACAGGAGATTGCTGACGAACTGAGTTTTCCGGATCAGGCTTCATTCAGCAAGTTCATAAAGAAGACAACAGGAGTAAGCCCCAGCACTCTCCGCAAAATGAATCCTCACAAGGATTCTATCTGAAATCATTGAATCGGTAACTGAACGATATCACGAACATGGATGTGTCACCGAACGTGCGGCTCTCACTCCAGTTGGTCCCCGATGCACTTGCCGAGAAACCGCTATAGGACTTGAGTATGTCACGCCAAGTCAGGCTGAATGTGGCCTGACGCTCCTTAAGGAAGCTGTAATTGGCCGATATGCTCCACAGGCACTCCGAGCGGTTGGCTGACTCCATCTCATAACCGAACGGACGGTTGTAATTGATTCTTGTGGATGCGCCGAGTCCGAACGATGACTGATATGAGATGTCCGCACTCGCCGTAATACGCTTACCGCCGTTTGATGTTTCCATGTAGTCACTCTTGCTGTCATCCATGCTGTAGCCTACATTTCCCCTCAGCACCCAGAAACGGTCGGAATAGGCACTTTCCAGAGTCAGGCTGAGCCTGCTGTAATCCGTAGCACTCTTGTTGGCAGCCGCATCGGTAAAACTCTGGACATACGCCACGTTATGACTCAGCGAATGGTTTACGGTAAAGTTCAGGGAAAGGTCGCGGAACGGATAGGTTAGGAACAGATACTCACTCATATTCCAACTGCCGTTGATGTTATCGGGCGATGTTATACGTGCGCCAGTCTGCCTATCCATCCTGGTAAGGGTTGTTATCTGATTTATTGTGGTTCCCCAACTTACACGGGTACGCATCCAGGACTGCAACTGGAACTCCACATTCACGTTATGCGAGAAAGAGTTCTTGAGGTTACTGTTTCCCTCACGTATGTTCATAGGGTCACTGTAGTCTGTAACCATGGAAAGCTGCTCCACTCCCGGCAGTCCGTTTGATCCGTTGTAACCCAATCCTATCTGGCTCTTCTTGAATATCTTGAAACGGAAATTGGCGTTGGCGTTATATCGGATGCCTCTGTAACTGATATGCTCGTCATCCTTACCGGGTATCTTGTTCAAATTGTCAATAGCCATCAGCACCGGAGCAGCATTGACTGACATATTGATCCTATATACGGAATCAGAGTAGTTGTAATCCACATCAAACGAGTTGTTCAGATTGCTGTTGCGCCTCTCATAATAGAGTGAATCCACCTCACTCAAAGTGCCGTCATCACCCATATCCTCATAACTCTGTGTGCTCTTGCCGTCATCATAAGAGAAGTTGTAACCCACTCCAAGGTAGCCCGATTCACCCATCCTGCGGTTAAGGCTAACGTTAATCGAGTAATTGTTTGACACTGACGGGGAATATATCCGATGCTCAATCTTGCGGACACTGTCCGTAAACTGGGCAAAACGGCTGTCAGATTTGTTGATGCTGGTATTGTCATTATCGGACCTGCCCATCCTCATGTTCACATAGAGGTTGTATCTTTCATCAGGGCCGAATGATTTGCCGAATCCGCCGTTAAGGCTATATGTGGTGCCTGTGCCTTCAGACTCATTGCTCTGGATGGTGGATCTTATCAGTCCCTCTCCCTCGTTAGATACCGAATCAACCGAGTGGCTGCTGCTGTTGTTCCAGTTCTTGGACAAATCCATGCTCATATTGTACCAGGTGTTGTCATTGATACGTCCGTTCAGTCCGGCCGAACCGCCCCAGTTGTGCCCGCCGTTGGAGCTTGTGTTCTCGCTGTATGAGTTCTGAGTGAACTCAGGCATGAACATCTTGTTGAATGACTCGCTCCTGTTCTCATTGTAGTTGTCACCGTAACCCAACTGCGCATTGACCGATACTTTGCCGAACTCCTTGTCATAATAGATATTACCGTTTGAGTTCTCAGTCTTGAGCTGAGTGGAGTACTCATACGGAATGGTGTTCCTGCTATATGACGCATACAGTTCAGAGCCACCCTGTTTCCACATTGAGCCATCCACCGATACGCGGTACTTGTCAAAATTCTCGGTGGTACCCAGCTCTACATTGGCAAACAGAGTAAGGTTCATAGGCTCCTTGGTCTGCATGTCCATTACCAGATGATTATCACTCATGCGGTTCAGGGTGTCATCGGGCACCTCATACACCTTGAGGCTCTTGAGCTTGTCAGTGGGCATGTTGTTGAGGGCTATGCTCATGTCGCGCTTAAAGAACTGGTCTCCGTTAAGTCGTATCTCATTGATGTCGCGCCCCAGATAGGTCATCTTACCGTCCTCATACTTTAGTCCCGGCAGACGGCGCACCAGGTCCAGCAGAACGCTTCCGGTGGGCATCTCGTATGCATCGGCATTGAAAATGACAGTATCGCCGCGCTGGTACATGCGCTGCAGCTCGGCCACAATCTCCACCTCCTCGGTGGTAAGGGGATTGCTGCGCAGCACTATTGAGTCAAGCTCAACGGTGTATGTGTGGATTCCGCTCTCGCGTTTCATGGGCGGATCTACGATGGTATCCAGCGTCTGCATGCCTAAATAAGAGATTCTTATGCGCAGACGTGTGTCCTTAATCCTGTCGCGGCGTGACATATAGGTCCAGAAATCGCCGTCCTTATCGGCCATACTTCCGTCGGTGGCAGTTGTGTCACCCATACATTTGACCAATACATTGGCTCCCTGCAGCGGATAGGGATCGGGCTCATAATCATCAACTCCATATACCCTACCTGTTACCTGAAATGACTGTTTTATATAAGTACGCAACATAGATTCCACCTCCGGACTGCTCCAGTCCTGCGCACTCACGCTAATGGTAAGCAGCATCATCGCTGCCAAAAGGACTCTCTTAAAATTCATGCCTGCTAAGTTATCTCATCTTCTTATACGAAACAACTCTGCAAAAGTCAAAAAAGTACAATTGGGGTCAGACCCCTTTTGTACTATTTTTGAAAAATGATACAAAAGGGGTCTGACCCCAATTGTACTGTTTTTATCTTACATTTTGATAGAAGATGGTTTTATCAGCATATTTTTCTGACAATAAAATCCTTATCTGCTGATAGTTGGCAACAGAGAATGGTAATAAGACCGCGTCACGGCGACCTTCAAAGAGGTCTTTCACGGCCGATTCCAGATTATCGGGTGTAACAACCACACTTGAATCAGGAATGGCAACCGGCATATCCAGGCAGATGTATGCCCCACTCTTTGATACAGACTGCCAGGCTTCTTTTATCTTAGGCTGCATACTGCCAATAAGTTCATCGCTTCTATTACGCAAAGATTCCTGGAGTTCCTGATATTTCTGTGTCAGCTTTTGCTGACCGTCAGCCAGTTCCTTTTCATAGCTGGAACGCATGCTTTCAGTCAACTGCTCCTGCTCTTTCTGATATTCCTCAGTTTTTTTCTTTAAATCATTGTTTAAAGCCTGCATCTCTTCCTGCATCTTGTTCTGCAAGGATTGCAGTTCTTCTTGGGCCGATCTGTACGCATCAATGAAAGCCCTCATCTCAGGTGTATTCAATTCACCCAGCTCCTCATTGCTCCTGGCAACATTCATCAGGAGTGAGCGTACGTTATCATCGGTCTCATCTTTTGCATTATAGAGGTTTATCCATTCAGGAGTGGGACGCTGACTGCTGCCATCAAGCCTGAAAGTAATTGGAACAGAGTATTTTACACGCACCGGTTTTCCTTGTTGGACACCGGGAGTCCAATTAGGCATGAGTCCAATGACTCTGAGAGCCTCTGCATCAAGTAACGGATGGACAGACTTTACAACCTCCGGCTCGCAGATAGATCCATCCTTGTTGATTATGAATGTGACGATTACTCTTCCCTGAATAGAACTGTCCTTGCACTCTGCAGGATATTTGATGTTTTTTCTAAGGAACTGCAGTAATTCGGCCGTACCGCCGGGGAACTCCGGCTGCTCTTCAACAACCATTGCCGGTTCGTCATCTGATCCTGTGTTAAGCTTTTTAATGCTTATCGGGCCATTGGCAATAGGTCTCTGATTCTCACCATACTCCGGATGTGAGATTGTAAGAACATCATCGGGATTTACAATGCGCATGCTGAATTTGCCTTCATTGTCGGTGAGAGCATGTGAAACGATACGGTTTTCTGCATCCTTCTCAATCACATTGGCCATCATTATGGTTACTCCGGTTTCAGCGTCTGCCACAAATCCGTGAATCACATCACCGGCCTTTACGGTCTGGGGTGCAACCGTGGATTTTGGTTCATTTGGTTCATTGACTTTATCAGGCTGCTTCCGGCTGCTCTGAAGTGTGATTGTCAAATCAGATGAAGGACTCTCATAACTGACCTTTATAGGATCGTAACCTTGTTTGGAAACCGTAACAAGTTCTCCCTTACCGGTAGAATAGGCAAATTCGCCATTTCTGTCAGAGCTGCATTTTACAAGAGCGGCAAGCCCGGAGACATTGGATATTACAGTGAATTCAGCCGATGCAATCGGATTGCCTTTTTCATCAACCACCTTTCCGCTTACCTGGAATGTGGTGTTGTCAACAGTCTCTTCCTCATCAATTTCATTTGATGCAGGAACACTCAATACATTGTCTTGATTTACGGCCTTTTCTGTACGCGCAAACAGGACAGATGTCATTCCCAACATGGGAACTAGAAGCAGAAGCCACATGAGGCGTCTCTTCCGGGTTTTTGTTTTGTTCATCATAATAATTCTCTTTTTAATGTTAAGGTTAAAGGAGCTGGCAAGCGCATAGGCCTCTGCGCCGACAGTCCGCATTATCAACAGTTTCTGATAGTCACTGTTACGTATGCCGTAATGATTGATCACTTCATTATCGGCTTCATATTCATGGACTATCTTTATCTCTTGAAGTACAAGCCAGCACACCGGATTAACAATAGTGCAGGCTAAAAGGAATAAAAGGTCAAGTGAATGCAGCAGCCTTATATGGGCAAACTCATGCCTTAGGCTTGCCCGGCGTGCAAATCCGTTTTCGGCATCGGATATGACGATGTAGTTCATCCAGCTGAACGGGCCGAATGACTCGTCATGCGTAACCAGCCATACCGTGCGGCTTACGCGGCGGCGGTTTTTTCCGCGCAGGAACCGTCTTGCCCTGATGATACTGCGTGACCAGCCCAACAGGAGCATCAGTACATAAGCAGAATACATGCATACCAGTATCACTGCCCACATACTGTGCCCTGCAGGCTCAGAGGTCTCTACCGCCATCATCTGCGGCTCACCTATCAGGATAAAGGTGCCGGACAACTCCTGAGCAAACTCCATACGCTCAATGGTCATCTCGCCCATTACGGGAGTTCTTTCAGGAATGGTAATGTGCAATAAGGGGAGAAGTGCCGAGAGCACCGTTGCTCCTAACAGGTAGAAGCGGTTGAAACGGCAGAACGTAGTTCCGCTGAATGCCACTTTATAGATGGTAAGCAGAACTATCAGGGCAAAAGCCCATTCCATTATGTAAAGAACTATACTACCCATGATTTTTACTTTGCGTTTTCAGCCATTCGGATAAGATCCTTGAGATCGTCAATACTTACCTCCTCCTGCTGCACAAGGCAGGATATGAAATCCTTGTATGAGCCGTTGAAGAACCGGGACACACTCTCCTTGTTCATCATCTCAATGTATTTGTCACGGCTTACGGCAGGCTCATACAGGAAGAACCGGGCACCCAGCTCCTGATGCTTTATCATTCCGCTTACCTCCAGACGGCGCACAAACGTGGTCAGCGTATTGAAGTTGGGCTGAGGCTCGGGCATGCGTTCCAAAAGATCTCTCATGGACAGCGCTCCGTTATCCCAGAGCACGTTCATGATTGCAAGTTCCTTATCGGTCAGTTTTTTCATATGTCAATAATGTTTTGTTTCAGGCTTCCGATGCAAATAAATTACATCTTGTAAAAACATCCAAACATTTTGACAATTTTTTGTACTTTTGTTGTAAAAATAAACATACAGAATAATTGAGAATTATTTGCCTTTTGTTGATAATCAACAAGATTAATGGCTATCTTTGCCGATGAACATAGGTTTTACAGGATAGGTTTGCAATCCATATAAGACTATGTAATTACTAATACTTAAAAACAATATGATTATGAAAAAAGAAACAGAACAAAAATCTGAGACTCCTGAGAAGAAAAAAAGGTGTAATCGTACTTGGGAGGCCGCGGGTAGGTATCAGGGCGCATTTACTGTTATCGACCCAAAGTTTGAACTTTGACCCGTGCGTTATCTTCTTGACACCAACATCTACATTTATTTCTTTTTAGACAGAGAACAGTTAAGCCGCGACGTTAGGGCAATTCTTGAAGACTATGACAATACTTTCTGTGTCAGTTCTGAAACTGTCAGAGAACTTATTGTCGGATTCAACAATGGAGGTATAATGTCCCGTTTCTGGAAAACTGCAAAAGAGATGGTAGATGCAATAAGAGAGGTGTTTTTTATAGAGATCCTTCCTGTTGGCGCCGAACAGATGGAAACCTATTCAAAACTGGAATTAAACCATCAAGAAAAACATTATGATCCTTCGGACCATGTTATCATTTCACATTCCATTACCAATGGTATACCATTGATTTCAAGTGACAGAAAATTTCAATTCTATAGGAAACAGGGACTGGACCTGATCTATAATGTAAAATAAAGTGGATGATGATAAAAAAGAGGGCGGACATTGATATCCACCCTCTTATTCATGCAATTGGGGTCAGGCCCCAATTGCACTATAACGACCAGTTTACCTTCTTGTCCGGATACTTTGTGATGGTTTTTCGGAGCTTTTTGTAGTTATCCTCTGAATACGGAATAACAAAATAACGTCTTTTGCCTGTAAACAGATCCCTGACAGCTTTTTCCAGATTCTCCACACGTTCCGCGTCTTTGAAATCACCTCCGAAACATTCTACCACATACTGCTCAGATGCTGTCGGCAAAGCTTCTGCACCTATCCAATTGGATTCTTCGGTACTTGTTGAGTAATGATCATATAAAGGGCTAGGGTTCCGATAACGCACATTGCGTAAATGTTTATTTTGGAGAACTCTCTGGACCTCACTCAGGGTCTCTCTGGGTGCATCGGGCCAAACCATGAGAATCACTTGCTGTATGTCTTCCTTGACAAAGTCCGGAGTATCCAGAAAATCTTCAAGCTCGTCAATCTCCACGGGGCGGCTTGGAAGATCGACAATACATTCATCGTCACCAGTCTCATCATGACGGAATTTTACTATCATCGCACTTAAACCCTGAGTCTGGATGAAGATTGTGATCTCATTATAGTCGTAAGTGTTGGCTCTTGTTAACGAAACATTGCCGTTCGATGCAGGCCTTCTGACCTCGTTATATCCCTCATGTGATATCTTGAGATAGTCATCAGGATTTATGATGCGCATGGAAAAAGCACCATTTATATCGGTAATTCCATGAGCAAGTATTTGGTCTTTATCATTCATTTCACTGACGTTGGCCATTGTTATGGGATCACCGCTTTGAGCGTCTATCACCATTCCTTTGATTACATCGCCGGCCTTTACTGTCTGGGGCTTTACAACTAATTGAAGTTCATTGTCTGCATTTGGGGTTTCAACTGCATGAACTATACTTTGGATTTGATTGTCCGGGCCTATGGACTTTTCAGTGTGGGCAAACAGGACAGATGTCATTCCCAACATGGGAATCAGGAGGAGAAGCCATATAAGGCGTCTCTTCAGGGTTTTCTTCTTGTTCATCATAATAATTCTTTTTTTAATGTTGAGATTAAATGAACTGGCAAGCGCATAGGCCTCTGCGCCGACAGCTTTTATCAGTAAAAGTCTCTGATAGTCCTGCTCCTGAATGCCGTAACGGTTGATCACTTCGTCATCGGCCTCATATTCATGGACTATCTTTATCTCCTGGAGTACCAGCCAGCACACGGGATTCACTATGGTGCAGGCCAGCAATACAACAAGGTCTATTGAGTGTAAGAGTTTTACGTGCGAGTATTCGTGACGCAGGCTGGCGCGACGGGCGAATCCGTTCTCGGAGTCCGATATCACTATGTAGTTCATCCAGCTGAACGGGCCGTACTGCTCGCTGTGGGTGACCAGCCAGACGGTCCGGCTCAGACGGCGGCGGGGCTTGCCGTGCAGGAACCTGCGGGCACGGATTATTCCGCGGCTCCAGCCTATTATAAGGGTAAGCACATAGATTGCATACGTGCCGATGAGCATTACCGCCCAGAGGCTGGTTTTGCGTTCGGGTTCAGGCGATGGTGTTGCCAGATCGGGGGCATCGGCCCACATGGTCTCTGGCTCAGGGGCAAACGTTAATGTCCCTGACAGTTCCCGGGCAAACTCCGTCTCTTCTATCGAGAGGCCTGCTGCCACGGGGGTGCTGTCAGAAATAGTCACGTGCACAAGGGGGAGAAGGGCCGAGAGCAACGTGGCTCCCAGCAGGTAAAACCGGTTGAATCGGTGCAGAGTGGTTCCGCTGAAGGCTGCCTTGTAGATGGCTATCAGCACCAGCAGAGCAAACGCCCACTCTATTATATAAAGGACTATGCTACCCATATCACTTCTTCTTTTCTACCATTTTGATCAATTCCTTAAGCTCATCAACGCTCACCTCCTGCTGCTCGACCAGACAGGAGATGAACTCCATGTAGGATCCGCCGAAGAAACGGTTCACGCTCTCCTTGTTGACCATCTCGGCATATTTCTCGCGGCTCACGGCCGGCTCGTAAAGGAAGAATCTGGCACCCAGTTCCCTGTGGGTTATCATGCCGCTGTTCTCCAGACGGCGCACAAATGTGGCCACCGTATTGAAGTGCGGCTGGGGCTCGGGCAGGCGCTCCAGAATATCCCTCATTGACATTGCTCCACCGTCCCAGAGCACGTTCATGATTGCAATTTCCTTATCTGTCAGTTTTTTCATATAGCTGGTTTTGTCAAGTTTTAAACTAATCTCTGCTGCAAATAAACTACATTTTGTAATTATCTCCAAACATTTTGCAGTTTTTTTTTTGAAAAAGTACTCAATAGGGACAGTTTACTTCTGTGTAACGGATTCAGGTCGCACAGAACTATTTGGGGTATCGGTATCAGAAACCATGGCCGCCCGTGGGCTTGTGAACGGGAGGAGCCTGTGTTCAAGAAGGTATCATGGAAGGTGGGAGTTTACTCACACCTTTCAGGGTGCCTTATATCGCACAAAGTATACAGAAGGAACTGTCCCTATTGTGTACTTTTGTGTACTTTTGCAGAAAACGCATTAACTATGGCTAAGATAAACAGTATAGGTGTGCTGACATCGGGCGGCGATGCCCCGGGTATGAACGCTGCAATCCGTGCGGTCACACGCTCGGCAATATTTGCAGGCTGGAAGGTTTACGGTATCTATCGCGGCTGGGAGGGCCTGATTGACGGCGAGGTCAAGGAGTTCACCACCGAGAGCGTATCGGGCATAATCTTTGAGGGCGGCACGATCCTGCGCACGGCCCGCAGCAAGAGGTTCCTTACGGCCGAGGGCCGTGCCCAGGCGTTTGAGACCATAAAGAAGTTCGGAATTGACGCCCTTATAGTAATAGGTGGTAACGGATCGCTGTCCGGCGCACAGGAGTTGTCGGCCGAATACGACATCCCGGTAATAGGCCTGCCCGGAACCATTGACAATGACCTGTACGGGACCGATAACACCATCGGATATGACACGGCGCTCAACACTATTGTGGAGTGCGTAGATAAGATTCACGACACCGCAAACTCGCACAACCGTATATTCTTTATAGAGGTGATGGGGCGCGATGCCGGTTTCCTGGCTATGAACAGCGCAATTGCCGCCGGAGCCGAGGCCGCCATCATCCCCGAGAAGTTTACCGATATCGACCAGCTGGCCGCATACATCGAACGCGGTATCCGCAAGTCCAAACGCAGCTCGATCGTTATTGTATCGGAGGCCGACGGAGGTGCCATGCACTACGCCGAGCGTATGCACAACGAGTATCCGCAATTTGATGTGCGCGTATCGATACTGGGTTACGTACAGCGCGGCGGACGCCCCAGCGCACTGGACCGCATCCTGGCCAGCCGCATGGGTGTGGCAGCAATCGAGGCACTCAAGGAGGGCCAGCGCAACATCATGATAGGCGTCATCAACGACAAGATGGTCAACATCCCTATAGCCCAGGCCGTCAAGAAGGACAAGCCCATAGGCGAGGAACTTATCAACGTGCTTGCAGTACTTTCAACCTGAAAATAGTACAATTGGGGACAGTCCCCAATTGTACTATTTTAGAGCTCGTCCTGGGCGTAGAGGTAGTCAAGCAGGGGTGACGGGTAGTCGCAGTAGTCCGCAGGAGTGAAGAATCGGGCCAGTTCCGCCTGAGCGGTTTCAAGTGAGTCCGATGCATGGATTATGTTCTCCTGATGGCTTACACAAAGGTCACCGCGCACGGTGCCGGGCACTGCCTTTCGGCCATTGGTGGCGCCGGCCATCTCGCGGACTACGCTTACTGCATCGATGCCCTCCCAGCAGCAGAGTACCACAGGTGCCGCCATCATCGACTTCTCTATTATAGGATAAAAAGGTTTCTCCACCATGTGCGCATAATGACGGCGCAGGATATCGGCATCAAGCTGCTGCATCTTCATTGCCACAAGCTTTAGGCCGCGTTTTTCAAACCGTGATATTACCTCTCCAATCAGCCCGCGCTGCACAGTGCAGGGCTTAAGTATTACAAGTGTTCTTTCCATGCCGCAAAAATACTAAAAGTGACGCAAAGGGGTCGTTTCGTTTTGCGTCATTTTGCCTGACGCAAAGGGGTTGAGACGCAAAGGGGTCGTTTCGTTTTGCGTCACTAAAAGTCTGCTTTAACATACTTTATGTCTTGTTTTATTGTCGCAGTGTAATCTATTGTTTACATTTGCAGCATCAACAACCTATTAAACTATCGTAATTATGAAAAAGTATCATTTGCTTGACCACAAGTGGCAAAAAGTTGGGTTTATAATCTTTGCTGTTTGCGTTCTGTTATGCCTGGTATTCTGGCAAGCCATTATCAGAGACCTATTCCCATATGTATTTTTTAAGGAAAGTTCTTCCCCCGTAGGATCCGCATGGGCATCGGCTTTGGTATTGTTGCTTACTCCCATATCATTTGCTCTCATGGCACTTTCACAGGAAAAGCAGGAAGATGAGAGAATAGTTGAAATCCGCCATCAGGCACTTGTGACTATCGTTATCATATACGTTGTCTGGTCTCTATTAATGTTTCTGTCCACGCCTTTTTTAGTCCGTCTTTCATCACCCGAGACAATAGGCAAACTCAATATAATTCTAAAGATACCTACCGGAGTATCGGCCTTTATGGGATACTACGTTCTTATTTTCAAGTTATCTTTGTGGAAACAAAACAGGGAGTTGAACGATGAAGAATAACCTTAGGGTGGAGCGCGCCCGCGTGCGCATGACGCAGCAGGAGCTGGCCGATAAGACCGGCGTCACCCGCCAGACTATCGTGGCCATAGAGCAAGGCAAGTTCAATCCCTCAACCGTGCTTGCACTCAAGATGGCCCGCGTGTTCGGCGTCACCATCGAGGCCCTGTTTGAGCTTGAGGAGACTGATTAAAATAATAAAAAACGGAGATTTTCTTGTCAACTGCAAAACATAGTCATATATTTGCTGTATATGTCCTATTTCCTTTTGCTCCAATTAAATACTCAATATGCAGATAAAGAGCCTTAGACATCTTCTCCTCACACTGATTGCCTTACTCATGGTCCTTGAGCTTAAAGCAAATGATGGTGCATTCTATGTAAACGGCAGCACGCTTGTTCCTGTAAAAGAGACCGATATCTCCATCCTGAAGGAGATTCTGACCATAACAATAGGCGATGACGATTACGCCACGGTAGATGTATACTACGAGTTTTTCAACCCCAAGGCACCAAAAACCATAACGATGGCGTTTGAGGCCGCTCCTCCCGGCGACTGGAACCCCGTTCCTTTCAATCATGACGGAGTACATCCTTTCATTAAGGATTTCTCTGTAAGCATGAACGGCAACGCCCTGCCCCACAGCAATATGGTGGTACAGAAAGACTATCACAAGGTGCAGGACTTCACACCGTTGGATCTTAATGAATGGAAAGGATACGACGACACCATCCACTATAAAGGAGAAACTATTATTAACTTCAGTGAGGAGGATGGGCTATTCTTTGACGGCGGCAATATGGTTTATAGTGAAAAGCGGGACAGTTTTGCTTACTTTGCTTACGGTTATTTCTTTACTGCATCCTTTAACGAAGGCGTCAATACGGTACACCATACTTACCGTTACCGCACAAGTTTTGCCAATTGGTCAAAGTTTGAATTCGAATATTGGCTCACTCCCGCGTCCCGATGGGCAGGAGGCAGGATAGGTGATTTTACCCTTAGGCTGATGTCCGAATCACCCCACACGGAGATATACATGGAGAACTGTCCTTTTGACAGCAAGTATTGGAAAGCAAGTCCCGATCAGTATCTGGTCACCTGGGTAGAATATAAAAACCAGTATTATATGCTTGCCAACCTGTATCCTGACAAGGTACTTGAGTGGCACATGACAGATTTTGTACCAGACCGGGACTTTTGCATTTACTCTCCTGAATTCCGTCAGCCGGATCCGTTCTTCGCTACTATGGATGTGGTTGTGGATGATACTGACGGAAGTGTTTATCAGTATATGGGACAGGATGATACCCACTACTTTATTCTGGACAATGGTTCTTTAGGGCAGACCCGCAAATCAACAAGCCACGTTGAGACTTTCACCAATAACAGAGAGTATCCAATCTACAGCAGGGACTCCATCATCATAGCGGCAAAAGAGCAGGCCAGGAAGGCTGTAGATCTGGGACTAAGTATCAAGTGGGCCACATGCAACATCGGCGCGGGTGAGCCCCATGAATGTGGCAACTTCTTTGCCTGGGGAGAGATCCAGACCAAGAAGAGCTATGAGAGCAATTATTTTGACCGCGAATTCAGGAAATACAATAAGAACAGCAGAACCGTACTGGATCAGTATGATGACGCAGCCCACAGACTATGGGGCGGCGGCTGGCGAATGCCTACCAAAGACGAGTTTCAGGAACTGGTTGACAAATGCAAGTGGGAATGGACCACATTGAATGGTGTTTCGGGTTACAAGGTTACCGGCGCTAACGGCAGATCCATCTTTCTGCCCATTACAGGAATGAGACTCGATACCCGTTTACTGTACTCCAACACATCCGCATACTATTGGTCCGCTTCACTTGGCTCTTCAAGTTCCGAAATGGCCTGGCAACTGCACTTTAAATCAAATGAGATAAATGTCTCCGCTCTGGTCCGTTCCGTTGGCCGCGTCATCCGCCCGGTTCATCCCTAAAAGTGACGCAAAGGGGTCGTTTAAGAATGCGTCACTTTACCATCGAGGCCCTGTTTGAGCTTGAGGAGACTGATTAAAACGACGCAAAGGGGTCGTTTCGTTTTGCGTCACTTTAGCGGATCAAAGAGCCGATGGCACATTTCATCGGTCATGGGTTTATGGTATGCCAGGTTGTACATGTAGCCCGATTTGATGGATGCGTACGGCATGATGTGTCTGATTACATCACCCATATCCTTGGGCTCCACGCCAAAATAGGCCGGGGCAAAGATATTCCAGTGCTGCTGCATCTGCTCGGGTTTAAGGTGGAACAGGTTGTCCGTCATCTCAGGATTCGGTATCTGACATACACGCCAGCACATACCCAAATCCCATTCGGGCGCACCGTATGCAGCCTGGCCTATGTCAATCCAGAGGTTGCGGCGGCCATCGGTTATTATATTACCTATCTGCATATCACCGTGAAGGCAGGTGGGGGTATCGGGAATCCTATCCAGTATGGGCAGGACAATGTCGCGGGCAAAAGCCGGAACCACATCCTCTCTATTGTAGAACTCCTCAATACGTTTCTTCATGGAGGTCAGCTTAGTGGTATCGGCCTTGACGGCATGAAGCTCGCGGGCCACGCGGGCAAAGGTTAGGCTCACCTCTTCCATCCTGTCGGGTTCCTGTGATATGATACGGGCAAACGAGCGCTTGCCTTCAATCAGCTCATACTCGGCACCTACCCTCTCGCCATCGGTTACCAGCCTGTAGGGACGGGGCGTGGGGACACCCAGATCATACATCGCCTGCGCGGCACCAAACTCCTCCACGGCTACATCGGCCTCAAAACCGGGATTGTACAACTTGGCAAGGCGCTTATCGGTTTTGTGGGTATATGCCACTCCCTGACCGCCCTCACCGGTCTTAACGTAATCTTCAAGATTAATCTTTTCGTAGTCCATAATTATAATTATCCCCAAAAATGACGCAAAGGGGTATTTCTTTCAGTCGCTTCGCTTGGTGAAAGCGTCCCTTCGGGCCGAGCGCGTTTTGCGTCGTTTTTGAAACAACATAGTTCTTTATTTACTGAATTCCTTAAGGAACGGTTTGAAATTGTTGCTTGAAGGTGAATCTATTATTGCAAATACAATCTTACTGAAACGGCCCAGGAACTCCTCCTCATCCAGGACCTGATGGAACAGGCGCGCCATTTGGGCGGGCGGAGTGCAGAACGCTCCGCAACCCAATGCGCCCAGCACCAGGCTGTCATGCCCTTTAAGTATGCCGATGCGCAATATCGTGCGTATCTTTTCTTTCAGTATGGGCTTATCGGCCTCCGGGATATTGCCATCGGCATCCAGCGAGTTATGCCCGTACTTGGGGTTGTAATTTAATGATGCAACCGATATCACCGCGGCTTTGAAGGGCTCATCCAGCAATGCATATCCTTCATCCTTTGTAGCACGGAAAAAAGTAATGTCCGGACTATAGATTCCGCCATATGTATTGTCCATAGGATAACGCTCAGCACGGCGCTTTACGCGAACCATATCGGCAAGGTCACCGTATCGGCCGCCAGGTAGCGAGAACTGATACAGCGATATGGCAAGATTGCTGCGGCGGCACAGATCCTCCTCCTGGGCGCTGGAGCCTGTAAGCACACCACCACCGGGATGATAAAGGCTTGCCATATTGAGCAACGCCGGGTTATACCCCTGCTCCACCAAATCCCGCGTAGCCAGAATGCAATCCTGATTAAAAATGTACCATTGGGGTCTGTCCCCTTTGGTATCATTTTTTAGTTCGATGGGCGCGGAGAACATCTGGGATTCCTCAACGAATGCGCCGCTTACCGGCAGAGTAACCACGCGGTCAGTCTCCGTGCGGTAGGCGCCATCGCGGAAGATATCCAGATTGTGCATAAAGACCTTGGTCAACAGCGCCCTCTTGGCATCACCGCCACGTGTGATTGATGCCTTATACCAACCGCTCAACCAAATCTGTGAATTCCACTGTTGTGCCCTAAGCATTTTACCTATTTTGAAACTACCCCTAAAAATAGAACAAAAGAGGGACGATTCCGTCATATCGTCCCCCTTTTTAATTAAAGAGCAATTGTGTAGAGTGTAATTGAATATGGCTCCACATCAAGTGTAGCTTTGCTCTTGAGTTTGACTGACTCTGTTACAGGAGCTATAGGCTGTGCATCAAAACCGTTCTCATCATCGGGCTGACCCTTGATTGTAGTCTTGGTTACGCTCTTGAATCCGCTGAAACGGGACAGGTCTATCGTAGCCTTGGCTGCGTTCTCACCGGCGTTGCACACCTTAAGGAAGAGCTTGCGTGACTGAGTATCCAAAACTACAGACTGGCCCAGCAGGTTATCATCAGTACGGTCAAACTTGACGCAATCACCGTAGTAGTAGTCACCGCTGGACTGGCCGAACATCTGCTGCACATAGTAGCTGCAGGTAAGGAACGGACGCTCATTATCAAAGTAGATCAGATCCGGGTTCCAGTTGTTGGTGTTCTTGCGGGCAAACAGCGGTGCGTATGATGTCATTACTACGACATCGGCATTACGCTCCACATGCAACAGATAGAGACCCTCGGCCAGAGCATCAATGAGCTTCTTGTCCTTGGCGGCGTACTCGCCCAGATAAACCTTAGTCTTGCGGTCGCGGGGATAAGAGTCATACTGACGGCTGGTCAGGAAATAGTTGCGCTGCTCATAGTAGTGCTCATCAAGGATGGGAACTTCAAGCTGAGTGGCAAACTTCCAACCCTCCTCATAGTCACCGTTGCCGGGGTGTGAGCCGGGGCCTGCGGTACCTACAATCACGATATCAGGATACTTGGCGCGTACCTGGTCATATATGAACTTGAAACGCTCCTCAAACTCAGGAGTAATCTTCTCCTCATTACCAAGGCCCAGATATTTCAAACCGAACGGCTCCGGATGACCGGCATCGGCACGTACCTTACCCCACTTGGAATCGGCGGGACCGTTGGCCCACTCAATCAGGTCAAGAGCCTCATCGGCCCACTCCTGCATCTCGCTCATAGGAACGGCATCCTGAGCCTGGGTGCGCATATTCCAACCGCCGTTGGTACCCTGACAGCTTACACCGCAAGGCAGGATAGGCAGCGGCTCCATACCGGCATCCTCACAGAACTGGAAATACTCAAAGAAGCCCATCTCCATGCTCTGATGGTAGCCCCAGGTATTCTTGATGCCCTTACGTGTCTCCTTAGGCCCTACTGTAGTCTTCCAGCGGTATGTATCCCAGAATCCGTCACCACCTCCGTGTACCACGCAACCGCCGGGGAAACGCATGAACTTGGGGTTCAGGTCAACAAGCGCCTGAGCCAGATCCTTACGCAGGCCGTGACCCTTGTAAGTATCCTGCGGGAATATTGACACCATATCTATATCCATCACACCTGTGGTCAGTGAGAGCAGCTGGAATGATGCGTTGGGGCAATCCTGAGCCGCGGTCAGAGTATACTCATATTTTTTCCACTCCTTACCTGAAACGGTGAAGGTGGTATCGGCCAATACGGTAGCCTGTGCACGGAATCCGCGACCGGGAACCATAAGCACGGCGCGAACCTCCTTGTCCTTACCGTCCGGGTTACGCAGAAACACTGAGAAGTCATACTTCTGGCCACCCTTGAGCAGGATGCCGTCATAACCGTCATTCTGTATTCCCACACCGGTCCAGCCGTTGTAGTCATAGTACATACCCACACGCTCTATGTTGAGGCGCATGTAGTTGGGGTTGTTGGGATGGATAGGATCCTGCTGCTTAGGCTCGATATAACCCAGAGAGTGACCTGGACGTACTGAACGCCATGCGGTACCGGGACCCCATCCGTCACGCTCTGACGGGCTGAATTCAAAAGAACCGTTCTGGATAAGCTCTGCGCAGAGACCGCCATCGGCCGATGAGCTGATATCCTCAAAGAAGATTCCGATAAGTTCATTACTGATTTTCTTACCGCCTGCAGGAGCCTTGATTGGTTTGGCTGCAACTGCAGCAACAGTGGCAGCGGCAAGCAGTGTTAGAGTGATAAGTTTTCTTTTCATAAGTTTTTATATTTGGTCGGCACAAAATTACTTTATCGTTTTACGAACCAGGTCAAGGAGATTCTTTGAGGGTGTGGCAGCATCCTTAAGAGGGATAAGATACCAGACCACCTCCCAAGTCAGGCTCTGGCCGGGGGCGAGAGTCTTGTATTCACCCTGGCTCTCAAGTTCAATATAGGTCTTGCCCTGATTTACATATACCTGAATCTCAGCCTCATCAGGAGCGGGCTGTGAAGGTGTCAGATCATCAAATTTCTTGATCATAAGCAGACCGTTGGCAGCGTATGCCAGCCAGCCCTTGCCATCGGAATTGATTTTGCGGTTCTGAGGTGCCTGCTCAAAAGAGTACCATGATGCACCGGATTCTGCCTTGAACGGAATCAGACCGGCGGGAGTGATGCCCTCAACCGGTGCATCAAAGAATATCAGTCCGCTTTCATCGGCCACGACACGTGATATCTCCCACGGGGCCACCTTACGCTCAGTATCACCTTTATTGACAATGGTGTAGGCCACCTTAATATACTTGCCCTTGGAATCCGGAGTATAGAGTTTCTGAATCTGGAACGGCAGTTTACGGCCGGTCTGACTGGTAAGCAACAGTGACTTTCCGGCATTGGAGGCACTGGTCTCATCAGTGTAAGCAGCTCTGTCAAACTCATTTACAGGTGGCCAGTTCCACTCTTTCTGCGGGCTGGTCCAGAAAGTACTGCCGTATTGGTTAGCGGCCCTAAGCTGCGAGAGCATCTCCTTGTCATCATACTTGTAAGAGATGATCTTGCCGCCTTCCTTGGCGCTAACTGTCATTGTTACGTTACCTGCCTTGATGGTAAATCCCTCATCTGCTGATCCTTGTACGGTCTGTGCCAATGCAGGGACCGATATTACTGCGGCCATTACGGCTGCCATTAACTTATGGGTTCTCATTTGCATTTTTTGTTTTGTCGGCAGCAAAGATACAGCAAACCGAGAGGAGAAAAAAACAAGTTTACTTGATTTTTTATCCCGAGGCGCAGCGTATCTTATTTAAAGATACAGCAAACCGAGAGGAGAAAAAACAAGTTTACTTGATTTTTATTCTGAGGCGAAGCGTATCTTATTTAAAGATAACAACAATCTTCATTTCTTGGGCATACTGATTACAAATCACCATTTCAAGGTATTGTAGCCGTATCTGAGGGCCGGTACCTTTGCACCTGTCAAAACACATGGGGGACATTGTCCTTTCCTCCTATTAAATAAAGACAGGAAAATGGTAAAAAGAAACACATCAAAGCTTGCAAAAAGAAGATACCGCGTTTTAGGTATATTAAAAACACTCTTACTCATAGTAGCCACAGGCATCTCCACTCCAATCAAGGCCGATGACAACGAACTTGACATAGACATTAAAGGTACGGTTTATGACATCAACCAGAATGAGGTGCTGCCTGCAGCAACAGTCTATATTGAGGAGTTGGGCATTGGCGTAATAACCGACAATGAAGGTGTTTACAGAATAACCGGAATCCCTGGCACAAAGGGGACTGTCCCTTCTGTGCCATTTTTTTTCTTTTGTGGAGGTGATATTGATACTTTTTTTGTATCTATGCAAACGATTTCGTTAGACAAGAAACAAATAAGACTATAATCACAATGAAAGAACCATTTGTAATAACCATCAGCCGTGAGGTAGGCTCAGGTGGCAGAACCATCGGCCGTAAACTGGCAGAGAAACTGGGTGTGCGTTTCAGTGACAAGGAACTGATTGATGCTCTTCAGGCTAAGCTCAACCTGTCACCAAACAGCATAGAGGAACTTAAGGGAAAAAAGAAACGTTGGCTGGATGATTTCATCCAGATGGTTGCTCCCGTACCAATGAGCGGTCTGCTGGTTGACGGTGGCAGTGATTATATAGCCGAGTATAATTCATCACTTAGTGTCAATGATGTCTTTGAGGCTGAAAAAGAGATACTTAACGGAATTGCCGATGAGGGCTCATGCGTAATTGCCGGACGCTCAGGTTTCTTTGTACTCAAGGACCGCCCCAACAAGGTGGATATACTTATCACCGCCTCAAAAGAGAATCGTATTGCCCGTATCATGCGCAAGCAGGGGCTTTCACGTGAAAAAGCCCAGGAGGTTATAGAAACAGTAGATAAGGCCCGTGACAACTACGTGCTACGCTATACCGGCCAGAGCCGATATGATGCGCGTAACTACCATATGGTTCTCAATATGGATTATCTCACTGAGGACAAGGCGGTTGAGCTTATCCTGTCATATCTGGACTTCTGATTTTGACACAGGGGGACAGTCCCCCTGTGCCATTAAATGATTAAAACACATTTTTATGAGAAAGTTAAGACGCATTAGGGTCGTTTAACAATGCGTCGTTTTTTTAACAAATGACGCAAAGGGAAACGCCCCCTTTGCGGCGTTTTATCTGACAAAGTGCATGGGAGTCCAGGGTTCATCGCCGCGTCCAGGCGCAGGTTTGCCGCCGGTGGCCTTAAGCAGCCAGGCCATGTTGTGCGCCAAGGCACGCATGGTCTGCAGCCCCTCCTGATCCTGAGCGGCCTGACCGGGTTCGCGGCCATAGACTATATTCCAGTACTGCGATGTTACCACAGGCATATTGAGCATCTGGAACGGCATATTCAGGGTCTCGAATACGGCCGATGCCCCTCCCCTGCGACACACGGCAACCACGGCCGCGGGCTTGCCGGCGATGGCGATGCTGTTTGAATAGAATGCTCTCTGCAAGACAGCCAGCAGAGCGCCGTTGGGCTGTCCGTAATAGACCGGTGATCCCACGATGAGGGCATCGGCCTCACTGAACTTGGCGCCGATGACATTGCATATATCATCGTTGAATGCGCAGGCACCAGACAACTCCCGGCATTTGCCACAGGCGATACAGCCTCTTACCGGTTTGTTTCCAATCCAGACGATCTCACTTTCAATGCCATCGGACTCAAGAGTACGCGCAATCTCCGTAAGCGCCACGTTCGTATTGCCCTTTTGACGGGGGCTGCCGTTTATCATCAGTACTTTCATGTTAGTACAATATTTCAGTATGCTGCAAAGGTAAGGTTTTTTCGCCAAAGTGTCCCACACCTACCCGCGTTAGAGCGTATTCTCGCTGCGGTGAGTGTGGGACATAGCCCCGAAATGAGGGTGTGTAACACAGTGAGCGGCCCCACGAGCGCTGTGAGCGGGGATGTTGTGTGACACTTTGGCAAAAAAATTTATAAATTCGCGCATCGTTTCAGATTGTTTGAGACAAATGAAATACAGCACGACATATCAGATTACATCGGCCCAGATGGATGGCCGATACCGCCTTACTGTGGACGGAATCCTTACATTTCATGAGAATACCATAGCCCGATATCTCACCACTCTGGGGCTGGCGGCTTTTGACCTGCAGAAACAGGACCGCACGTGGGTGATATCGGAAATAAACCTTGAAATGCCCGCGCCACCCACCATGTGGACCGAGGACATTGAGGTCCAGGTATGGGTAAGCGAGATGTCATCACTCCGCATCTGGATGGAATTTACCATGAAAGAAGTGCATTCCGGCGTTCTGGCAGCTCGAGGCAACAGCTGCTGGTCTGTCATTTCAATGTCCGAGAGGAAACTGCTGTCATGTGAATGCCTTATTCCCAATACCGAACTCATCCCTGAACTTGCAGCCGGGCCACACAAGAAACGCGCTGTCATGAAATTTCAGAATGAGCCGATAAACACGCTGCAGCATTCGGTAAACCTTATCGACCTGGATTTCAACGGACACACCACCAATCGCAGATATGTCCAACTAGCTCTGGCCTGCTTTGAGCCGTCATTCCTTGAAGCCTACAGGCCCGACTCTCTTAACATCCGCTTTATCCATGAGTCCCGTATGGGCGATGAACTTGTTTGCCAGACACATCCTGCCGATGCCCCACAAACATTCGTAGGTAGAATCATCAATGGTTGCGGTCAAGAGATTTGCAAGGTAAGCAGCCAGTGGGCAAAAAGGGAACCCCTCCCAGACATCGCATCGGTCAACCTTATCCGCCATCCCCAAAAGTGACGCAAAAGGGACAGTCCCTTTTGGGTCATTTCTTGCGTTTGAATATGGAACGTTTCAGGCTCCGCTGATAATCGGTAAGCGGGGCCTGATACTTTTCAGGGTCATAGATAATTGGAATATAGTACTGGATATATCCCTTATAAGCCCCTGAAGGAGTCATATACTCACTCTTTTGTAATGGAAGCAGTATCACACCATTAAATTTAGTCACAGCTAATTCGCTTCTTCCTGGAACATGTCCCTCGCTTCCTCTCTCACGAATCTGTTTTTCCAGTTCTGTGGCTGCCCATTCTTCACCTCCGTCAACTCCATCCCATGTATTCATGTGCAAAGACTCAAATAATCTGGGCCAACCAGGAAACAAGACTTCATAATGATCAGGTTTGTTCTCCATCGTAAAGAAGGCAATCTCATCAAAACCAACTTCTTTCCAGTTCTTTCTTTTCTCCAGAACTGACAGGTCATGCTTGAGGTTCTTGACACTTATCAGATAAGGATCCAGATCAACACCGTCTGTTCTGGGTATTGAATATACATTACCTTTAACTGCAGTAAACGTATGTCCCTGGGCACTTATAGTTTTATCCTTCTGATATGATGTAATGAGTTTATCCAGGAACGCGATGGCATTATCTATGGTACCCAGTTCTATCGATACAACCTTACCACCCTTATCCTCAAGGCCCATAACCCAGAAAGAATAGACACCTTTAGACATATGGATACAGGATATGTATCCCTTATAGGGCTTGTCATTGGTTAAGATTCCGTCATCATAGATGCTCTCAAGGGAATTCAGTTCAGGATACTGTTTTTTAAGGCTGTCCAGCATTATGTCAGGAAGACTCTGTGGAATTACTTTACTATCCTGATATGATAAAACTGCTACCTGAGACTCCAGCAAGGAACCGTCAAAACGGGCCGACATGGTCTGAGTTGATTCAGGTTCATCTGAATCTAGTGGCACATCTGGTTCTCTCTTTGTGATAACTGCAATAGGCTCATTATCTGTTCCATATACTGCCTTTTGGTTTCTTCCGTTTGGTAAGACGGGACGAACGGGGTGCCCATCACATCGAACAGCGGAGTTCACGTAAACAAAGCGGGTATCAGAGTAGAAACATAGAATGTATGCAAAATTCGTGCTTTTATCGGAGGTCTTGTCATCTATTGAACCGGACCAGTACCAGCCATATGCATCACGTAACCAGGAGTCTGTTCCGGAATATCCTCCTGCTGCCGGCAGGAAAATGGAATTGCCTTCATATCCGGGTTTCTTACTGGTCACCCTGTAACCGTTCACACCATTCATAGTTGTCCATGTCCAGGTGCAATTGTCAGGATTTATGAGTTCTTCAAATTCCGCCTGACGGGGCATGCGCCATTCCCCGCCCCAGTTTGTGGTTGCGGCATCATGATAATATTCAATCTCTTTCTTTTCCTGGGTATTGTAGTACCAGAAGGTTACAATATCATCATAATCTGTAGGTTCAATGGTCTTTATGTCAAAATATGATTTCCAGTCATAGCCTGCCTCCTTTCCCTTTCTCCATTGGAGTTCATCGTCTGTACCGGCATTCTTGACATAGTAAGGCGCTGTTTCACCCCAGGCATAATAATCTCCGTATTCTTCCGGCTTTTCAGCGCCTACATTGCAGGTGGCCCAATTCACACTCAGACCCAGGTCAACGTATTCATGTTTATTGGGAAAAAGCTGAACCCATCTCTTTTTCAGGGCACCATCCTCTATAAAGAGGGTGTATGTAGTAGAGTTGATTGTCACGTCATCAGATACGTATTCATCATACCAGTCGGCCACAGTCATTGAGAAAGGCTCCGAGTTGAATTCCCTCAAATCATATTCCTTTTTCATTACCATATAGGCCCCTGTCTCATCGACAGCCAGCACGGTCAGGGTACCGGGACAGCATCCGTAATCAAATCCTTTAAGGAACAGCAGATAGTGGGATTCGGCCACCTCAACGCAGTGGAAATAGCCGTTGTCAAACAATGGTTCGATAACCCAGTCCTCATTCTTGAACCGGTATTGTTTGCCGCCGGTTTCAATCGTTATCATACAGAAATCACCAGGATCATTCTCCCATCCTTCATCAGTAAAGTTGAATAATGTTACCTTGAATCCTTTTGCTTTATCGCCTACGTCTGTCCTGAATACCTCTTTCAGTTTCAAAGTATCATCAAATTCATCAAGGTGTTCAAGAAAAGTTTTGTTCACCTCCTCGCCAAACCGAAATATGGTGACGGCTTCCTCCTGCTTGGGCGGAGCATAACCTTTAGGCATCCTGACTGTAACCTGACACTCTGCCTTGAAGTCTCCGCATACAGCCTTGATTGTACACTCTCCGTCTGATACGGCTGTGACTTTTCCGTGGGCGTCAACCTTGGCTACAGCCGAATTGCCACTATACCAGAATATCCTTTTCCTGGTGGCGTCTGAAGGAATGAATGATGCATTCAGCTTGTACTCCCTGCCTATTTCCAACTCAATCCTGTTCCTGTTCAGGCCAATGCCTTGAATAGGAATATAAGGTTGTTCTGTAACCGGTCTTATAGAATGGCTTACCAGGAGGCTTAAGAGAACCGAATCCAGCCTCTTTCCTGCGTGGGGGCCGGAAAGAACTGACAAAGCCCATGCCCTTGGTTCTTCCGATGATTCCAAATCACGCGAGCCCCATAAATAAACGCCGGAACCGTAATTAAGGTAATCACGATCACCACTTTTGAAACCTCCGGCCGGCAGGAATATTGAGTTACCGTTCCTGCCAGTCACAATAAACCCTTGATTGTTATTATCGAATTCCCAACTGCAACTGTCCATAAGTTCCTGGAATTCTTCTTTTGTAGGCATTCGCCAGTCTTTACCCCAGAGAGCAGTGGCGGTGTCTCCCTGGTACTCCATACTCAATTCATATAGGGTTCCACGAAAAAATGGATAATTTGAGCCTAAATTGCAGGTAGCCCAGTTTACACTGAGGCCCAAGTCAATAAAATCATGCTCAGGATAAGCATCGGACTCAATATCTGTATTATCGGTTTCAGCCTTATCATAAACGGTATTGGAAATCAGAATTAAAGCAACAACCATCACCAAAGGAATGTAGATGAGTTTAAGGAGATTGCCCTTACTGGAAATATTGCGGTTCATCATACGGATTCTGGTGCGCAGATAGCTTTCACCCAGTCCGTTCACAAGCGGGATGGAGAGTCCACCGGTCGCTATGCTTAGCAGACTTTTTTCATACTCCAGTTTGTCTAAACCGGATTCAAGCACGGATGCATCGGCCTGGAACTCCTGAACGCAGCAAAGGTCGTGTCTAAGGAGCCAGACTGCAGGGTTGAACCACTGGAATGCAGAAAGAATGTCTATGACCAAAAGCTCTATGGAATGATGGTGTGATACGTGGGAATGTTCATGACGCACTACTGCCGAATTCCATAAGGACTCAGACTGCGCCATATCTTCCGGAAGAACTATGCTGTTCATCCAACTGAAGGGACGAATGTTATCACTCGATATCACTATGCTGCAACCATCTTTTTTCACTATCGTACGACCGCGACGGATTATCTCCATAACCTTAAGAGCAGACAATAGTCTTAGAATTATGAGACATACCACCCCTAATGCGTAGATGATTATTGATACCAATATCCAATCTATAGGCTTACGGTCTGGAATAGGTAAAGACCTATTTGAATCAGGTAAAACTGTCGCTTGCTGCATTTCCTGTTGCGGTCGGGCCTGTATCCGGACTTGTTCCTCTATCTGATTCTGTTCCTGACGGATCTGCCTCTGCTCCTGTTGTATTTCCAGTTGAACAGTATGGCGGCTGGGGGCTGCGGGAGCAGTCATAGGAGTCTGTATTGCAGAAACTTCAGGCTCCTCTACCATTGGCGCCGGCTTATGTATTGTAATTTCGCAGAACGGCAGTATATATGAGATTATCAGTGACGATACAAGGACTATGCGAGCGGTACGGTGGAACGTGTCACGCCGCAACAGCAGGTGGTACAGCAGCACAAATACCGCCGTAAGCAACGACACCTTTAATATGTAAACAAGGAAGGGGTTCATGACTATTTCTGTTTTTTGATTTCCTTAATTATCCGCTCCAGTTCCTCAACTGACAGTTTCTCATCCTTGACGAATGACATTACCATACTTGAGTATGAGCTGCTGAAGAATTCATCAACTATGCCGTTGATGCCGGATTTGCTGTACTGCTCCCTGTCAACCGTAGCATAATACTGATAGTTGGTACCGTAGGCATTATGGCTGATAAAGCCGTCAGCCTGCAGCGTACGTACCTGGTTGGACAGTGTGCCGAATGAGGGTTTAGGATCAGGATAGCGTTCCTGAAGCTCTCGGATAAACATGGGACCATAGGTCCAATAGTAGTCCATGATGACTCTCTCCTTCTTGGTCAGACGTCTCATAAGCAATACGTTTTATTACTTCAACGAAATATTTTCGTTACAAATAAAACAGTTTTATTTCGTTCAACAAAATTTTTTCGCTGATTTTTTTTAGTGGCCCAAAAGGGACAGTCCCCTCTGTGTCGTTTTTCAAAATGGCACAGAGGGGACTGTCCCTTTTGGGGCATTATTGTTCCATTGGAAGATATACCACACAATATCTGTTAGAGCATAATACCTTTATCCTGTTTTTCTTTCTGAAAACAATCTTTCTGGCCCTTACGCCATTAACAGTAACAATACCGTCATCATATACCTGCATAGCAGGCAACTCAAGCAGGTAATCCTTGTATTTATTAAGTTTGGACTTTCTTATAGGTACCCTGACAGCACCTTTTCTATTGAACAGCGTATCAGATATATATATGGAATCTATAATATGTACTGTTTTAGGGGAGAAGTCAAGCACAGTCTCCTCCCTACCGTCATCGATACCGGTCTGACGACTAAGGTCACTCTGCTTCTCATACGCCTTGACCTTCTCAATCATATCAGCCGTAAGCTGTTGCAATTCAACTGTTTTCTCATCATCAAAGAATTCCTTACCATTGACCAGAATTCTCTTTACTTCTTTACCGTTCACGGTAATGGAGCCGTCATCATGTATCTCCACACCAGGAATTTTACGGATAATATCCTCAACCGATGAACCCTCAGGGGTACTGTAAGCGGCAGAATTGAACCTGACAGTATCGTTTAAGACCTGGACCGTTTCCACAACTGCCGATACGGCAAGATCTGAAAGCAATCTGCCTTGATTACCTCTCATGGCAATCTTGCCAAGATCAGTGGTAGAATCAATCGGACTGATTGTAAAATTCCTGTACGAGTCATCAAGACTACCTGTAACGGAATGATTCTGTGCTATCAAATATTTATTCTGATGTTCCTCCTCAGGAGTTTCAACTGTCGTTTCCGGCTCTAGCTTTGACTCTGACTGCAGCTCTGGCTGTGGTTCCGGCTTTTTTTCTTGTGCATATATTCTCTTTACCGGTTGAGCCTCCTTAACTACTGTGTTCACGTTCTCCGGATTATCCGGAATCAGGGTACTGTCAACGGGATTAACATCCACACTGTCAACAATTACCGGTTGCTCAACAGGATTATTCTGAACTGCCTGTTTATTCTGGGCCACCTGATTATCCGGAACGACCGATTTGAATGGCTGCAGGAAAACAAGAAGCAGTACCGCTGCAGCGGCTGGGATTGATATGGCCGCAGACAGAATCCGGCGTCGACGTTTTACAGCCAGTTCATGGCTGGCCTTTCTGGAAAGGAAATCATTCCAGTCAGACTCCGGCAGTTCCGCCTTACGGCCTGCCATACGTTCTTTTAATATGTCTTCCCAATCCTTCATAGTCCTGTTTTGTTTAGGTAATCCGTAAGCACCTTCTTTAGGCTGGCGCGGGCCTTTGCAAGTATGGATGTGGATCCTCTCTCTGATATCCCCAACGCCTTGGCTATATCCTTATGGCTGAATCCGTCTATGCAATACATGTTGAACACCGTACGCTTAACGGGAGGCAGCCCTGCTATCATCTCATCCAGTACATCATCAGGAACTGCGCGAACAGATTCGGCATCGGGCTCCAAAGCATTCTCAACCTCCGCCCCGCTGACCTCATCAAACGGAATCTGGCGGAACCGGCTGTTCTCCTTGAGTCTGTCAACCGCCATGTTAACGGTAATCCTGCTCATCCAGGCCCAGATTGACCCCTCACCCGCGTATCGGAAAGAACGGAAGTTATCCATAGCCTTTATCATAGCGTCATGCATAAGGTCCCGGGCATCCTCACGGTTCTCGATGTACCTCAGACAGAGCGCATAGAGCCCAGCTGCATATCTGGCATACAGCTCCCCCTGTGCATCCCGCTCCTTACGGGCACACCCCAACGCAAGTTCTTGCTCAGTAATAATGGCTTTACCCATTACTTTTTAAGGCCTTTCTGATAACTAAACTGCAAAGTAACCAAAATGCGTCCTTGAAACAAAAAAATTTTGTGCCTACTATTTGAGAGCTGTACATTATCGCATTGAACAATATGTGATTCTTGTAAAATATCGCATTCTACCGTAACCCTAAGGTTCAGGGTAGCCCTTTTTAAATATACCACAAATGTTGCCTTCAAAAAATTTAATTTGGCCGTCAAACTACATTTTTAGCCCTTTTCGGCCAAATAGCGTTATATTATTTGGCCACAACTAAACTTATTTATATCTTCACGGCCAAATAAAGATAATTATGATTGGACGTAAAAAAGAATTTGAGCTTCTACAGGAGGCCATGGAGAAGCCCAGAGCACAAATAATTACCATCTATGGCCGACGCAGAGTTGGAAAGACGTTTTTAGTAAACGAGTTTTTTCAGAACAAATATGCTTTCAAGCATACCGCTGTGTCTCCGTATGATGACAACAACAAATTAAAACCTGGAATATTGAAACTACAGCTTCAAGAGTTTCATTACTCGTTACGTAATTATGGCATTTCTCCTGATGAGCCCATCCCTACTAACTGGGCAGATGCATTTCACCTTTTACAAATACTATTGGAAAGCAAAGATGATGGCAGCAATTTTGTCATATTTATAGATGAGCTGCCGTGGTTGGATACACCAAGGTCTAATTTCCTGACAGCATTTGAGCATTTTGCAAATGATTGGGTATCGGCCAGAAAAAACGCACGACTGATTGTCTGTGGTAGTGCAACTTCGTGGATTCTTGATAAGTTGTTGAACAACCAAGGCGGATTGTACGGACGTGTAACCTTGCCTATGTTTGTAGAACCGTTCACTCTGCACGAATGCCGTGAGTTCTTTAGGGAAGGTGGATATGCTATGGACGAGTATGATATTGTTCTAGCTTATATGGCTTTTGGTGGAATACCTTATTATCTGGATATGTTCAGAAGGGGATTCAGCGTTCCTCAGAATTTTGATTCCATTCTGTATGGCAGACAGGCACCTCTGGGTAACGAATTCAACAAGCTCTTTAATTCTCAGTTTGCCAACCCTGAAGAATTAAAGACCATTGTTAGAATACTAGCAGGAAAACGGTCCGGCTATACAAGGGAAGAGATTGCCGCCAAGGGAAATTACACTTCTGGTGGCGGATTGACAAGACTTTTATCATCGCTGACAAACAGCACACTTATTACACCATATCTCCCGTTTGGGGAGGATATAAAAAAGTATCGGCTTACCGATCAATTCTGTATCTTTTATCTTAAACACGTGGAGAATAACCAGGATGCAACTACATATTGGCAATCCTTCTACAATTCTCCTGCCGCATACAACTGGGCTGGACACGCCTTTGAGGATGTCTGTTTTGCACATATCCGCCAAATCAAGGATGCATTGGGTATAGGCGATGTCATAACCCGCGAGTCTTCATGGATTGTTCCGGGAACTAAATCAGAAACAGGAATGCAGATTGACCTCATCATTGATAGGGACGATCGCAAGATCTGCCTTTGCGAAATGAAATTCCGACAGGGACTGTTCACGGTTGACAATAATTATGCAACTAAAATTCAGGACAGAATTAGCCATACAAGTGAAATAACCAAGCAAACTAAGCCAATCATTTCAGTATTGATTACAACTTATGGCCTCCACCGAAATGAGTATGCCGGAAAATTCCAAAAGGTGATAACAATGGAGGATTTATTCCGATAATTTGAAGGCTTCGCTGAAAAAAATAGTAACATATTAGCACTACGAGAAAAAAACGGCCCACAGGCACCTGTAAAGCCGTTTTCAGTGGAGCATACGAATACCTGTACTTTTGAGGTATCGTACTTGGATTATCATGGCCTCGGTTGTAAGGCCTTCTCGTCTGGGATCTGAGACAACGGTTCGAGCGGAGCGGTCAACACCCAACAATACGTCAACGTCATTAGGGCCGTGCCATACTGTGCCACCGAAATTACGGGTAGGCTCGCCGTACTGACTGTCTAAGGCATCACCTACCTTAGCGGTTACTATGTTGATGCTGTCCTCTTTTGTGGGAGCGAAATCAAAATTGTGCGGAACGAGCAGGTTAAGTTCTACTGATTTCAGCGTGTTGTCATCTTTATCAACATACAGGAAAACATGATTCCAGTCAAAGCCCAGATACTGGATATTCCTGACATGATAAACTGGTTGACTATCTCCTGCTCACTTACGGGCATTCCTATACGGAGACCGAAGATGTCATCCTGTTGGGTGCTTCCAACAGCCTCCAATTGTTGACTAAGCAGGTTTTTGCTTACAAGCCTCCCGTTTACGGTGATACTGCCGTCACTCAACACCTCTACTCCAGGAAGTTTGCGGATTACTGAATCCAACGTAACACCTTCAGGCAACCTGAAGTTATCGGGACTGAATTCTGGTCCACATTCAAGTCTTTCAGGAACGGGTAAAATTTCTCTTATGTTGTCAAAAGAGCGCCATCCGGGAGCATTCTGATATGATTGAAGGGATCCTTGGGGTACGTATAATGTCCTTGGAGGATTAAGCCCCGGGTTATGAGGGCCTAAGAACTGGAAACTCCAGTCAAGTATTTCATCGGGGGTGTATTCTATATGTATTACAGGTGGTTCAGGAGAAAGGCAATAT
This sequence comes from uncultured Bacteroidales bacterium, assembly GCA_902763885.1. Classification (GTDB taxonomy): domain Bacteria; phylum Bacteroidota; class Bacteroidia; order Bacteroidales; family Bacteroidaceae; genus Colenecus. The sequence goes on from CACWTU010000015.1 coordinate 73,950, forward strand.
ACTTCTGTCATTGTCCTGAAAGAGGCAAAAGCTTCAGTACCTATGTATTTCACTTTCTCGGGTATCACAATCTGCTGGATTGAACTGCCGGCAAACGCCCAATTACTTATGGTTGTAACATTCTTACCCAAGACAACAGACCTAAGCCGGGATGTAATACGTTCTTGTTCCGGTGAGAAGGTGTATGCCTGGAATGACTCCATAAAAGCTTCCGGAATAACCTCCACTAGTGGCGGCAGCACAATCTCCTCAATGTTGACACATCCCTGGAAACAAGCCCTTTCAAGTGTTTCAACAGTCGAGGGCATTGATACATAAACAAGTGATTTGCAATTTGCGAAACCGCCTATCGATACCGTTCTGTATTTGTGTCCTCTAACGCTGAATGATTCCGGAATAATAAGTGAATCCTTACAAAATGAATCATGATCCGCAGGGCCCAAAACCTGGGCTGTCTTCTTAAAAATCGATATCTTGACCTTCAATCCATCTACATCAATCTTTCTTGCAGACACAGGAAAAGATAACTGTACTGCAAGCAGAAATGTCATAAAGCGAATCAATACTTTCATATCGGCAAAAGTAATTATCAGTTTTACAATTGTCAAGGAATGGGTGCTGAAGCATGATAATAAAACTGAAAGTAGTGTTATTATCCTTTTCATAAATAATCCTTTTTACATATAATACTTGCCTTGCCCGATAGTTAAGTGAATAACCTAACTCATTAACAATCTTTCATTCTGACCTAGATGGTTTGCATATTTCGAGGCTGCCTCCATTTGTTTGGCTGTCTCCAAATTCTTCTTCATGTATTCGGCAAAGTCTCTGGAGTTCATCGGCGATTCCTTGGATTTTGCGATTTTCCTCATCGTACGCTCCGTAGCCTCCTTGTGGAATTGGTTGAAGAATGTCATGACTCATAATCACTTTGTTTCGACTACAAACTTACTAAAAAGAACAGTCAATAAAAACTGTTTATTAGTTTTTGTATTTGGAATATGCGTTTTCTCCAACAAGCAAGCAATGAAGGTCAAAATAGCAAATGATTTATTCAAACCTGATGTACTGACTTAGTTGCTCCAGATAGTCACCTATGGTTTTGCCTTCCTTGTCGTCAAAGAACAGCAGCATCTTGAGTCCTATATGGGTACTACTATTATGGAACTCTACTCCATAACAATCCGTGGAGTTTTTCTTCAATCTTTTACTTAACGACTCATCTGTGCAAATTACACGTTCCATGTTTGGTATCTTAACAACATAGATGACGCTGCAATTGGTTTTTTCTGTCAACTCATTATGTTCTATTGTCTGTTCATATTTCAGTCTGAGTGAATTTGCTTTCTTTATCATTTCTGCCCGTTCCTGCTCAGTGGGAGCTTTCAGAAACATGTCATCATTTCGCATATCAGCCTCTCTAAGCAAGCCACCTGGAGGGGTGTAAGACCAACGATCCCAAGGTAAATCGCAGTTCTTTAGCATCCAACTTACGGCATCTGGATAATAATTTACAACCAACTGACCTATATCATAATGTGCCTGTTTTTGATTTATAACGTCCATCAGGACAACATTACAGTTGGCCGTAAGATTTATGATTGGATCATAATAAAACTTGGGAGATGATTGAAACTCATCAAAACTGAAATATTGAGGTGTAGCCGCAGGATTATATTCAATTATATTATCAGGGAAGGTTACAAAGATTTTGCACCGGTCCTTGAGAAGAGCGGCATAATCAGTAAAGCTTTGCTCTTGAGCTTTAACTGTAATGCAAAGGAGCAAGATAAAGAATATGTTCAGATGAAATCGTTTTTTCATTTAATCATCATAGTCTTATTGCCGAACGGAATTTATTTGGTGTTCCACCTATACCCATCAATCCATTTCCATATTCATTTTTTGTAGAATGGCCTTTCTCAACCAAATCCCATGATATCATCTCGCCAATCAAAACAGATATCCTTGAAATCTCTGTTTGGGCAGAAATCTGAAGAGAGCAGAGAAATAAATATGTAATAATAAATAGACGTTTCATATTTCGTTTGTTGAGTGATGATGTCTGGAACTGGAATAAGTATTTCTTTTAAGTGCCGAGAGTTTACTTGAAATAAACACCTCATAGTATGAAGAGGGCAGTTTTGATTTGATTTTTGATTTATAAGCGCGAACAGTTGTGTTACTGACAAAAAGAAGAGAAGATATAGATTCTTCAGAAATATCTAATGACGTCAAGATACAAACCAAACATTCCCTATTACTCAAAAACAGAGCTAAAGCGTTAATAATTTCATCATATTGCAGTGCCAAATCATTAATGATGGAATCTGATTCTGATGGACTAAACACATATTGTTTATCTTTCAGCTTATCAAAGTCCTTACTTTCTCTAAACTTACGATTGCAACATTCAAGCGACTCATTCAAACGGATCAACTCATAATTCTGTAATAAGCTGTTATTATTTGATTTATTCCCTTTTAAATCTGATGATAACGTTGCTTCTTTCTTAGGAAGCTTTATCCTAAAAATGGTTTTATAGAGATACCAAATAGAGAAACCGATAAAAGGCAAAGCAACAATTAGAATAATATACGCCCAGGAATAATTTACACGGCTCCTTATCACATCAACTATAGCTAATATGTCAAGAATAATAACACCAAGTATGATAAGATAGCCCCCCATAAAAGAATCAATTGGTTATTTCTCCAATTTGAGTAGATGTGTCATACAAACCAAAGTCCTATTTTCATCAGGATATAACTTCTCAGAATGTGTACACTATTTGCGCGGACAGCCCCATGTGAAGCAAGCCCTCCCTATTCTCTTTACTTAATTCTATTGTTTCAGTCTTATTACCATCCGATACCCTCAGGCTACCCACAGAACCCACCGTCAACGACAATGCCGCTCCTATCGACAGTTTATCAGTTACAAAATATGAATAGTTCAAATCGCAAGTATATCCCAAGTTACTTCCTGTACCGTTTGTATTATCTTTTTTAAATTTTGAATTATCACGATATAAAAGCAAGCCCAATCCTACATTTGATATCAGCAAATGCTTACCGTTTCTGGAGACGCTACGTTCAGAATAAAGCGGTCCGATAAAACTAATATTAACCGTCTCAGTCCATATACCTTCCTCTGTAGTACCATTCTCATAAGTAAACGCAGCTGCATCAGAAGATGTGCTATGTAAAACCTGATACCTGAATCCCACTCCTCTACCTTTTGTACTGTTAAAATAATAGAGAAAATCGCACCCAAACAAGACACCGTTCAAAAGTCTTTTTACATGTTCCTTCTCAAAGAGGTTTAGATTTGAATTCACTTTGTTCAAACGCCTTCCATAACCAACAAAAGCTCTCACCGTATATGGAGTAAGCTGTTCCAATGGAGAAACAGGAACAGATGATTCTGTGTTCAAATCAGGTGAAGCATATGCAATAGAAGTATTCACTGGAGGTGATACACTTTGACTACCGGATTGAGGTAATGACACAACATTATTTACCTTTGTTGTATCCTGATGGTACACATCTGAGTTCATAAAGTGTATATCAGACCTTACACTACTGACACCAAAATCCCTTACACGCACATACTTTCCGCCCTCCTTCCACGCCTTGAGGCGTGTCATCTCCGCCATCTCAGAGTAATTCCCCTTACCCTCAACTCCGATGGAGCCTATCCATTCGGCATCTGCCGGGAGCGCCTCCTTCTCCTTAAACAGCACAACATCCTCAAGTGAATCCTGTTGCGGATACTTATGTATCATATTCGATGTAACCTTAGGCGAGCAGGACGTAAGCACCCATACCACCCCGTAAACAATTGCAAAATAAACTTTTCTCATATTCTTGAAGGCGTTTGTACCATATTACTGATAAAAAAAGTGATGTTACAAATAGTATATCACCTTGAAACTGATGTTATTGAAACTAATTCCAAACGCAGTCATATCTTTTTTCCTGTCGAATTTATTTTCATTTAATCCAAAGGTATTTGTCTTCTCATCATATGATCTGGAGGTATGTGTCATTACCTCGAAGCCTACCAGTGATGTTTGAAAACCCCAGTGATTATTCTTGGACCTTATTTCTATAATCAGAGGTTCAATATACAAATCATGAAAAAGGTCAGAACTACCATTGACTATGTATTTTACGAGCCTGTAAGAACCTGAAATGCCCCAATAGACATTTCCGGTTATGCAAGAATAATTAGCCACTCCTGCCTTTGCGCCAACTATCAGAGTCTTGTTTACCGATGGGTTCAATCCAAAAACTCCGACCTCTATGCTAAAATCATTATTGAAATAATATCCGGCACCGAATGACAAAAAAAAGCTTTCTGATTTTTCTTCATACTCTGCTTTTTCATCATCTGATGGGATGTTCAATGAAAATACAGAAGACTGGTACCCATCCTGGGTGTATAAGAAGAACCGATTTCGCTGTGCTGAACCAGATATTGTACATATCAATATCAAAACAAGTATTATTATCTCCTTTTTCATAACATCCATACTTAAAAATACTTGACTACACCTATAGAAAACTGGTTCAGATTTAGCACATAATCCAGGTTTTTACTCCCGATTATAGGGAACGCCAATCCAACCGCACCAACGCCAGCCTGAAAACCCCACAGATTATCTTCAGACCTATACTCAAAGACCAGTGGCACCAAAGATGCGCAAGCCGCTTCGTACTTAATCCTTGTGTTGCCCGACTTTGCATTAACATAAATGTATTCTAAAGACACCTGGGGTAGATAATACAGACGTTCAGTCCATTTGCAATGATACACAAGTGCCGCAGCAATACCATTGGCGGTTGATTCGCTATTTGAGTTGTTAATTTTCAGAGTTCTTTTAGCGCACTCCGCACCTATCTCCAGACTCCAATCTTTTGAGACAAAAAATCCCGCTCCAAATGACAACAGAAAAGAAGCATCTGATGACTCCATCTTTGTATACTCAAGGTTTGCTCCTGCAGACAGATAAAAACGGCTTGTTTCTGTATTAGGAATAAGAGAAGATATAACCTCACGCTGTTCGGGATTTTGTGCATTGACATAATCAGTTAAGGAAAAAGAATTGTCATCAAGGTCACTCCTGTAGATATCAGAATTCATAATATTTAAAACAGACTTTCTGTCTAAACTGGTAAAGTTTTTAATCTTGACATACTTTCCTCCATATTTCCACGCCTCAAACCGTGTCATAGCCAACATACGTTCATAATCGGCTCTACCGTCAACCGTAGTCGAGCCTATCCATTCAGCATCTCCCGGCAGTTTCTCATTCTCACTTAGAACAACAACCTCCTCCACTGATTCCAAAGGACGGTATTTATGTATTATGCTCGATGTTACTTTTGGTGAGCATGAGTTCATCACCCATGCCAAAGCAAAAACAATTATTGTACCTGAAATTCTCATTATTTCGTTTTGTTGCTCTTTTGTTGATTCGTATGTTTACAGCGTAAATTAATAAAACAGAGATGGGATGATTAGAGCAATCATCCGATTTATTCATCGGTTCTTTAGGCCTGTCACCGGCTGATAGTGACCACTCAGTTTGCCGGCCCTGCGAGCCTTGCGGTAGTACTTCCTGGTAAGTATCTCAAGTGAACCGCCTGCACCTTTATCGCCCCAAATCTCCTCTGCAGCTTTACTATTCAATATCTGCACCGCCTTTATCTTATCGCCACGTATTCCTATTAAATCTGCCAATTCATATCTGTCAAAAATGGGAGCTCCGAAATCAAATGCGGAGAGCTTATCATCACTAACAGAAACAATCTCACCGTCAAGGACTATCATCGGATATTTGGGAGTAGAGACCTCTACGGGCGCAGCGTCATCTGAGGCCATGAACCTGTTTGTGGGAACACCATACATTACGCTGACATCGGGAGTGCGTACACCTATCTCTATGAATTCCTTGACAACCGGTTTGGCATTGGGATCATAATATCTGTTGTAACTGACAGCAGGAGGACCATACATTGTAACCAGTTTTATGTCACTACTCAAATCAACCTTGGGTAATTCTGCTGCTACCATTTTTACTTCAAAGAATGATCCGGTAAACTCAGTTAGTGCCTCCAAATACCCAACATAGGTTACAGAAAGACGGTTGGCCGGATTAACGAGTTTGAAAGCGAATTTACCATTTACATCAGAAACAGCATGAGCAACAATACGGTAAAGAGAATCTCTCTCTGTAATGTTAACCAATTGCATTGGACCGTTTTCATCACAGATTGTACCGCTTATAATATCACCAGCTTGGGGCTTAGTGCCAGACACAACAACGGTTGACTTGATGGTATCCTGCTCAACATGGTTGACTGAAGCGTAGGCCCTGCCGGTATTGCAAAAGAGAGGCAGTAACAGCAGAGATACGCTGCAGAGTGTGCGACACCAACCGCGGGAAAGCCAGATTCTGATTCTTCTTATTTTCATAACAGTTTACGCTTATTCACCAGCAAAAATAATTATCAGATTTACAATTGTCAAAGGTTAGGCGTTGCAATTTGTTGCAATTTTACCCCCCAAAAAAGATTTGCCGGTTACTTGAGAGGTTGGTAATAGCCATCGGGATTCTCTATTGAGAGTTCCGGATTATACTGCTTCTTGGTTACTACGTCAAGACATCCGTTTATGGCACGCATGCCCCATATCGTGGTTGCAGCGGTGATATGGTATAACGCATACAGTCTCAATAACCGCCAGAATCATCAATATTATTGAGGACAGCAATATCCAATGACGCTGCTTTACCCTATCTGCCAGCATACCAGTAAGCGGTTGGGTAAGAATATCAAATTATATTAAAAAAATCCCAAAAGGAACATTCTTATGTTCCATCTTCTCACTCTTTCCAATACCTTTGCGGTCTGATTGATTGACCCTGAAAAATATGACAAAAAAATACCGTAAAGTAATTGTTACTGCGTTGTTGTGCTCAACTGCCGTCAGCGTTTCTTTATATGCCGAAAACACAGATTCCCTGTTTTACAGGATGGACGAGATTGAGGTAACCGCTTCAAGGATAAAGACCACCCTTCCAAACGCCGTACGCATAACCAATGTTATGACAGCCGATGAGATAGCCACATATCCCATCCAGTCTGTCAATGATATTCTGAAATATGCTGTAAGTGTAGATGTACGTCAACGTGGCCCGATGGGTGCGCAGACCGATGTAGGCATACGTGGCGGCAATTTTGAGCAGGTGGCGATACTGCTTGACGGAATCAACATCTGTGATCCGCAAACCGGGCACAACTCATTTGATTTCCCGGTAGATATGAGCGATATTGACCATATCGAGGTACTTGAAGGGCCTGCCGGCCGTGCTTACGGGTCATCCTCACTGATGGGTGCAATCAATATCGTGACAAAAAACGCTGCAAGGAATTCGGCATCGGCCCATGCAGAGGGCGGCAGCTACGGATATGCCGCAGGCGGAGTAAATGCTACGGCAGTCACCGGAAGATGGAACAATCTGCTTTCTTTGAATTATGGTCGCTCTGACGGTTACAGCCGCAACAAAAACGGGGGGCTGAATGCAGACTTTGAATATAAGAAAGCTTTTTACAAAGGCAGCTATGCAGGTGACAATCTGCGTATTGACTGGCACGCCGGAATGAGCATCAAGGATTGGGGCAGCAACACCTTCTACTCCGCCAAATACGATGACCAGTTTGAGCACACCTTAAAGACATATACCGCGCTGCAGGCTGAAAGCACTCTGGGCGGTTTGCACATCCATCCCAGCATCTGGTGGAACCATAACCAGGACCGTTTTGAGCTGATTCGCGGCAGCGAGACACCGGTTCCTTTCAATTATCATCGGTCCGATGTAACCGGAGCCGCCCTTAACAGTTGGTTTGACTGGAAGCTGGGGCGCACAGCTATCGGTCTTGAAATAAAGAATGAAAATCTGGTGAGCGGCAATCTGGGTGAGCCGTTAGACAATCCCATACATATAAAAGGTACTGACCGCGACTACATATACGGCCTAAACCGCACAAACATGAGCGTTATCCTGGAGCACAATGTCACCATCGGAAAGTTTGCCATGAGTGCAGGAGCCGTGGGAGTACACAACACTTGGAACGGGCGTGATTTCAACATTTATCCTGGTGTTGATATGAGTTACAAGCTCACAAACCGGTTGAAAGCATTTGCCACATACAACACATCACTGCGCCTGCCGTCTGTAACAGAACTCTACTACAGCGTAGGCGGTTACAAGGCCGATAAGCACCTCAAGCCTGAAAAACTGACATCATATGATATAGGACTCCGATATACTCATTACGATGGCGTTCAGGCATCGGCATCACTGTTCTACAATCACGGTGCTGATATGATTGACTGGATAATGGATATAACTCAACCCCTGGAACAGCGCCATTGGGAGTCAGTCAATTTCACACAGGTAAACTCATGGGGAACCGAGCTCAAGGCATCATTTGACTTTGAGACGCTCATCCCGTCACAGCACCTGTTGCGTTCAGCAGACTTTGCATACAGTTACATCAGTCAGGATAAGGTTGACGTAGAGGGCATCCAGAGCCGTTCCACTCTGGAGTATCTCAAACACAAGGCCGTAGCCGGAGTTCGTTTAGGAATACTCCCCAACCTTGTTTTAGGCATAAACTGCCGATATCAGGACCGCGCCGGCACGTACACCGGCACAGACGGCCTGGTCTATGATTACGAGCCCTATTTCCTGACCGATGCCCGACTGCAATGGGAAAAGCACAACCTGACAGTATTCATTGAAGGCAACAACCTGACCAACAAAAGTTACATAGATTACGGCTGCGTCCCCCAACCCGGCATCTGGACCATCGCCGGTTTCTCAATCAAAATGGCACAGTAGGGACAGTCCCCTTTTACATGTATAATAAAAATGGTTAATGGATTTGGAAACTCTATGATATACTACTAATTTGGCACAGGTATTATCAAAATAAGCCAGTATGAGTAGTCCTTTAAAGTTTTCAGTTGCAATCCTTGCTTGTGTATTTTTCGGCTCGTGCCGTAACCATCTGAATACTCCTATGGAGCAGGCCGATATTATATCGGACCTTTCAACAACCAATATTGATGATAAGGACCTTTCAAAGCCTGCCATCATTACCGGTCACATAAAAAACCGCCATCTCTATCCTGATGAGAAGGAGGTGCGTATCACTATTCCGTTCTATGGAAGAGTACCATATACAACGCTCATATCACCTATCTGGAATGATGATACATTCTCGTTCCAGTTTTTTCCATACGCCACACGTCAGATTTCAATGCCGCCGTATGCCGAAGAGATAATAATATCCCCCGGTGATTCAATTCACTACGAGATTGATTTTGCTGATCTGCTCAGCGTCTCCTGTTCCGGCAATGGAGCGGAGAACAACCGCAAGCTCACCATATTCCACAACAAGTATTACCTCAAGAACTGGCATTGGTTCAATAACGGATCAGGCTTTGGCGATGAGACATTGCAGGAGATGATGGATACGTACGAGCAGTTGCGTGAGGATTATCGCACCCAGCTTGAAAAGTTTATCAGGGAAGAGAAACCCAGCAAGGAACTGGAGGAGTTCTGCCGCAAGGAGATTGAGACTGACTATTATATGTATGTAAGGTTCCTGTCACAAACCGATTTAAAGGTTGATGGGGATCCCAACAAAATTTTTGATCCAAAGGATCTGGAGCCGCTGCTGGATGAGGACTACATGAACGGCAACATCTACCAGCTGGCACATGATGTTAGCAATTGGCTTGGTTTTCTCTTGCATGAGAAGAACGGAGAGTATGAGTCTACGGATGACTGGACTCAGGATTTTTTGAAATTCATCTACAAGGCCACCGATAAAAAAAGTACGATGCGGCAACTTCTTGTCTCAAATTACTTCAACATGCTGCTTGAATACAATGATATTGACTGTTTTGAGAAGTTCTATCACTATTTCAGTGAGTCAGTTACAAATCCGGTATTGAAACTGGCAACCAGAGACCGGTATATTGACCGTAAATCATTCAATGAGAATCCCAAAGTGGTATCGGACGCCATTCTTTATGCCGATAAGCCCAAAGACAGAGGTATGGCATCGATGGCCGAAAATCAGGGTCTCAAGATGCTGAGAGACTATCTGAAGCAGAATGAGCAGAAGGTGGTTTATGTGAATGTCGGGGCCAATTGGTGCAGAGGATGCGTTGAGGAGAGACCGTATCTGAGGGAATTGGCCGATTCTTTAAGGAATGAGCCGCTCAAGATCCTTGACCTGATATTCAGCCGGAACGGTTTTAATGATGATGTCAGTTATACATCGGGAGGAATGATTGAGGACCATTTACTCACTGACGATGAACTGTTAGGCCTTGACCCGATACTGAAATTAGGAAACGGAATACCATATTATCTGCTTATTGACAAGAATGGAATAATAGTGGATTACGGCATGCATCTAAGACCCTCTGATACCAAGACACGCAGAAGGATTGAGGAGCTGTTAAAAGAATAGCAACTGTTATAGATGCCAGCGTTCAGGATGGGTGGTGGCTACTTGTCCTTTTGATCTGAGTCTTGCTTATCCCACTTCTTTTTGGTGATGAGAAGGATTATCAGGGTGATGACAGAGACTCCGATAATGGCAATACTAATATGCGTAGCCTTGGGCTGGCGTGGGCCGAAGAAGTTGTACAGAAATAGGACTCCGCCTACAAATTTGCCTATTATGCTACTATGATAAAGGGTCCGACAGGTTTCTGGTTTCATAACGGTTAGAAAAGGATTGGTTTCTGCAAATTAAGGGATTATCCCTGGTATTTGCAAGAGTAGCAAACTCACCAAACACGAATGGAACACTTTGCGATTGCAAATTGCGACCGCAGAAAAGGCTGAAAATGAGTTCGCTACCAACTTGAAGTCGCAAATTGCGACTTCAAGTTGGGGTGGTTCACGCAAAAATCCTTATGTTTTTACCCGCAATGGCATTGGTATGTTAAGTCCCACAGTTTCCTTTGATTCATATTTTTGAGAATTTAATACTTGTTCTTTATTCACTTGAGCGGACCACCGCCGCCGCTGCGGGGATTGTCCCCAAGCACTTGCTGGTTGGTGTACAGCCAGTTGCCCCATCCCGTCAGTTTGTGGAATGTGGTCTGCTCGTAGCCTTGTTTGAAATTGCACAGGGCATTAGGGATAAAAGTCTTAATCAGTTCCGGGTTTATGTTATTTCCCTCGTAGATCTCATTGTTGACCAGACAGACGCTCAGCGTGTAGTGGTCCAGATGCTGTTCGTTCGTGTTGACATCGGCATAGTGGACGAAGGCCTCGCTGAAGGCTTTGTCCAAATCGCTGGAGATGGCAGCCATTTCTGCGTCGCCAGTCTCCTTTGTCAACAAATGGGCATAGTCTGCCAAATCGAAGAAGGGATTCACGAATGTTAACACGGGAGAGTTATAGGGTAGGAAGAACCGATACACCCCTGTGGTGGCCTTGTCGATGGCCTCCTTCTGCGTGGGGTAGAGAGCGAGGAGCCTGTCAGCGAGGCGCTTGGCGGCACTGATGATGTCATCGAGCTTGGCGGTGCGGATGAGCTTGTAGTCACCGTTGTTCCAGATTTTACCCAATTCGTCACGGTAGGTCTCGTCCCATGCCGGACGCACGCGCTCAAACATCTGTGCGATGGCATCCTCGGTATTCCCCTTCTCCAGCAGTCCGCGGACGTATTCAAAAAGCAGTTCGCCTTCGCTTGAGAGCACATGCGCCGAGGCCATGATATAGTCGGACAGGCCGCGCAGCTCGGTCAGCGTCTCCATGTTGCCCATCAGGCAGTTGTGGAAGAAGATGGTGTTCAGCCGGTTCAAGCCTGCGTCACGGCGGTACTCAGTTCATACATATCCAGCTCTTCACGTTCATTCCACTCATCGCCAATGACCCCTCGGGTAGCAGGTGCAGCGGCAGGGGCTTCGTCTTTGTATTTGCCGGGGACATCGGCCATGGGGCTTAGTCCATTGCCATGCCCCCAGATGCTGAACACATACTGCTCGGCAGGACACACCAGACTGCTTATCTGGATGAACGCGCTGATGGTCTTGGGGTCGCACAGTTTCATAGCCTTGGCCTCCTTTTCATACCCCAGAGCCTGAAGTCCTCCGTTACGAATATTCTCCAGGTTAGTCGTGTCGTTCAGATCGAACCATACGATGTCGCCCGGGTCGGCATACTTACCGCTAAAGGGCCTTTCGGGGGGCAGGTCCTTGCCATATTTGTAGAAGCAGACCACACGAACGTTGTTGTGGTCCGTGAGCAGCGGCTTTATCTTCTCCCAGAAGCCATACTCAATAATATTATCTGCTATGCCTTCGGCATTGCCATAGACAAAGACGGTGTAGCGGGCGGGCTGCGGCACATTGAGCAGGCTGTCCTTCCTGTTCCACGCATCAAAGTCCTTAGCCTTTGCTTCGTCCATCTTCTGCATGACCGTCTGGTCTTCGCCCTCCATCAGCAGCAACTTGCCGTCGCTCACGGCATATCTGACAGTGGTCTTGGTGTTCCTCTCCGCGATGTCCATCGTCAGCACGCCATCCGTGGCTGTGTAGGTGAACGAATAGTGCTCACGCGCCACGGCGTTGTCGCCGCTGAGGTAATAGATGTTGGTTACGCCTGTGCCGTCGGACTTCAGCTCCGTCTGCTGCCATGCCTTGCCATATGTCCAGGCGGCATGAGTAGCCCCCGACACGTCGGAATACCATTGGCCAACAAGTTCGCCGTTCACCCCTGATTCAGGAGAAGGATTGTCGTCGTTGTCCGAAGTACACGATGTGAATACACTTGTGCCGCAAATGATTACGAGGATGGCGGCGAGCATCCATGTTAATTCATGTAACTTTCTCATTGTCGTTGTGTTTGATGAAACATTACTAATCTTAATTACCAGTCAGCACTTCAGTGATGCGCGGCACTATCTGCTTGCGTGAGAGTTCCTCGGATGTATAGCAGACACCCTCACGCAATGACGGACC
>CACWTU010000016.1 GCA_902763885.1 uncultured Bacteroidales bacterium
GTATATGGTCACCTGGCCCGATGTGGGTACACTCAATACCGGCCTTGCTGTGACGGATAACGTGAGTATTGATGAGAGGCAGTCTCTGCGCCTGTCAGGCAAGTTGGCATGGCAGCAGCAGCGTCTCAACAATGAGGAGGGGTATAGCGGTCAGAAAGTATTCTTTCCACTCATGACCGACTCCTACCATCAGACCACCGGCCGCATAGCCGCTAGCTATCAATTCTCAATTTTCAATTCTCCGCTCGACCCGAAGGGGCGCTTTCACAAAGCGAAGCGACTGAAAGAATTCTCAATTGGAACAGGTTGGGGAAGTCGTGCACCCACAGTAACTGAGGCCTACGGCTATTACCTGAACAATACCTTTGACCAGTATGACTACATAGGCAACCCTCACCTCAAGAACGAGTCCGCCTTTGAACTCAACACTAATTTTCAATTCTCAATTTTCAATTTTCAATTTGGAGTTGATGCCAACGTCTTCCTGTTCAAAGACTACATCATAGGCCGCCTGGACGACCGTCTCTCAGCCATGACCGTGGGTGCTGAGGGTGTCAAGGTTTACCGTAACCTGGATCATGCCACCATAGCCAATCTGTCACTTACTGCCGATTGGCAGCTCACTGATAGGCTTGTCTGGAGTGGCAGGGTTAGCTACAGCCTGGGACGTGATGATGAGGATAATCCGCTGCCTCTGATATCACCCGTGTCATGGCGTACGGAACTGGAGTACAGTTACCGCCATCTCCAGGCCAGAGTGGAGGTTAAGGGCAATGCAGACCAGACTGATTATGCACCCCGATACGGTGAGACTAAGACTCCCGCCTGGACCATAGTAAACCTCTCTGCATCCTATCAGTTTTCAATTCATAATTCTCAATTTTCAATTTTCAATTCTCAATTTTCAATTCGAGCCGGTGTAGAGAATCTGTTTGACAAGAAATACTCATCATACTCTGATTGGAACAATATCCCCCAAAAGGGTCGTAATATTTACTTAAATTTGTCATTTGAACTGTAATAATACAGATATGAGAAGAACTTTGATTTGGATAGGAGCACTTGTGATTGGTGCCGTATTGGGGTTGTTTGGTATTGAATGGCTGGACAACAGCATGGAGTATGTGGCTCTGGTATATACACGCTTGTTCCAATTGTTGGCCGTACCTACCATTGTGCTTGCCGTGATAACCACCTTTGCCACATTCGGATCCAACGGATCCGGAAAGATTTTCGGGCATACCATAACCTATACTTTGCTTACTACTGTTGCTGCCGCTGCAGTAGGAGCAATACTTTATCTCCTTATTGCACCGGGTAATCTTCCTGCTTCTGTTATCAGTGACAGTTCTCAATTCTCCGCTCTTGATTCCCAATTATCATACTCTGACCATGTTGTCAGTATCATTCCGAACAACATCATCAGACCGTTTCTGGAGGGTAATGTGCTGTCACTGCTGCTGCTCTCTTTTGCCGTGGGTATAGGACTCTCCAAACTGCCTGATTCTGAGAACAAGGCCGTGGTTGTGAAAGGATTGCTGGGACTGCAGGATTTGCTGTTCCTGCTCATTCGCGGCCTTATCTGGACGCTGCCCCTTGGCATCGTGGCCTTCTCAGCGCAGCTTTCTGCACAGATATCGGCAGGGGTTATAGCCGATTCGATAGGCAAATACGTATTGGTGGTTCTTGGAGGCAACATTATCCAATTCTTTGTAGTGCTGCCCCTGTTCCTGCTGGCGCGCGGTCTTAACCCCATTCATGTGCTGAGCCGCATGACTCCTGCGGTGCTTATGGCCCTCTTTACAAAGAGCAGTGCCGCTACTCTGCCCGTTACGATGGAATCGGCTGAGAACCGTCTGGGAGTGCGTAAGGAGGTGTCCCGTTTTGTGTTGCCCATCTGCACCACCATCAATATGAACGGTTGCGCGGCATTCATACTTGTAACG
This sequence comes from uncultured Bacteroidales bacterium, assembly GCA_902763885.1. GTDB lineage: Bacteria > Bacteroidota > Bacteroidia > Bacteroidales > Bacteroidaceae > Colenecus. Next base: position 1,947 of record CACWTU010000016.1, read on the forward strand.
TCATTGTTTGTCATGCAGAACGGCGGTACACCGCTTACGCTTGGAACCATACTGCTGTGGATACTTATTTCAGTGGTATCGGCCGTAGGTAATGCGGGCGTTCCCATGGGCTGTTTCTTCCTCACGCTTTCGCTGATGTCAGGTATTGGCGCACCGGTGGCCATCCTGGGTGTCATCCTTCCTATCTATACTGTAATTGATATGGTTGAGACGGCTGAGAATGTATGGTCAGACTCATGTGTGGCCTCTATGGTCAACCATGACGTTGCTGCACAGGAGAATAATTAGCATTCACTTGCAAATAAGAGCCGGATGGAGTATTTTTGGGTTCTGATATGAATGTAGAACTCAGAGATCTTTTCCGGCAGTATGCCGGGGCCGATGTAGAGTCTGCAACCCGTCTGACGGCTGCGGGCTCTAACCGTGTATATTACCGTCTGGGCTTATCGGACGGTAAAACCGTTGTAGGTGTGGAGGGTACCAATGCGGATGAGAACAGGGCGTTTCTGATCATAGGACGTCATTTGCGTGAGGCCGGCTTGCCGGTACCTGAGATTCTGGCGGTGTCAGACAGCCGCATGTGCTATCTCCTGCAGGACCTTGGTGACAGCTCACTGTTCTCTCTTATGGAGAGTGCCCGTGAAAGCGGTGAGTATGGTGCCGAGCAGATCGCCTTGCTTGAAAAGGTGATGCGTCTGCTGCCGGATCTCCAGTTCAAGGGTGGCGCAGGGCTGGATTACAGCGTCTGTTTTCCGTGTGAGTCATTTGACCGCCGCAGCATATTCTGGGATCTGAACTATTTCAAATACTCGTTCCTTAAGGCTACCGGACTTGAGTTCCATGAGGCCAGACTTGAGGATGATTTTGAGAGGTTTTCATCGGTCCTGCTTTCCGATGCCCCCTACGATACGTTCATGTACCGTGATTTCCAGGCACGTAATGTGATGGTATTGGATGGTGAGCCTTGGTTTATAGATTTTCAGGGCGGCCGCCGCGGACCAGTGGAATATGATCTGGCATCGTTCCTTTGGCAGGCTCGTGCCGCATATCCGGCTTTATTGCGGAATCATCTGATTGATATCTATATTGAGTCATTGACCCGTTACCGTAAGGTTGACGTGGCATCGTTCCGCAAGGGGTTGATGCATTTTGTGCTGTTCCGCACTCTCCAGGTGCTTGGTGCATACGGATTCCGTGGGTATTTTGAACGAAAGCAGCATTTCATTGAGAGCATACCTGCCGCAATAAACAACCTTAAGGAGTTGCTTAATGCAGGTGTTGGAGCTAAAGAATACCCATATCTTGTTCAGGTCTTGAACGATATGGTGGACTTGCCGCAGTTTGCTCCGGCATCTGCTCCGGCTGACGGCAAACTTACAGTCCGTGTAATGAGTTTCAGTTACCGTAAGGGCGGAATACCTGAGGACCCCAGCGGCAACGGAGGCGGATTCGTGTTTGACTGCCGTGCCATGCATAACCCCGGCAAGTATGAGCAGTACAAGAAGATTACCGGGGCCGATGCTCCCGTGATAGAGTTCCTTGAATCTCAGGGTGAGGTACAGCGCTATCTGGAGCATGTCTATGGGTTGGTGGATCCGGCGGTTGACAAATACATTGAGCGCGGATTCCAGAACCTGATGGTTGCATTTGGCTGTACCGGTGGTCAGCATCGGTCATTATATTGCGCCAACCATCTGGCTGAGCACTTGAAAGAGAAGTACGCAGACAGGATTCATATAGTGCTTGAACATCGCGAACAGAAAGTACGTAAGGAGTTATGAATGCTCTTATTCTTGCCGCAGGGCTGGGCACACGCCTGGGTGAGCTTACATCAGACCGCCCCAAGGCACTGGTTGAAGTGGCCGGACGTACAATGCTTGAGCATCAACTTAAGCATTTGCATGCTGCCGGTTTTGATCATTTTGTAATCAACATACACCATTTTGCTGCTTCCGTGAGGGAGTATCTTGAGGCTCACGGCAATTTCGGGCTTGACATACGCCTGTCTGATGAGAGCGGTCTGCTGCTGGATACAGGTGGTGGCATCCGCAAGGCAATGCGTCTGTTTGATGATGACCAGCCTGTTCTAGTCCATAACGTTGACATCTTTTCATGCGTTGATTTGAAGGCTCTTTACTGCGGTCACATCAAGAGTGGGGCAGACTCTACCCTGTTGGTGGCTCAGCGCTCAACATCCCGTTACCTCTATTTTGATTCTGAGGGCTTGCTTCGCGGCTGGAGCAATGAGAAAACCGGCCAAGTGCGCTCCCCGTATCCGGGGTTTGACAAATCCCAGTTTACACCTTGCGCATTCCAAGGCATCCATGTGGTGTCACGTTCTTTGTTGCCGTTGCTTGACGCCATACCTGAACAAAAGTTCTCAATAACTGATTTCTATGTTGACAACGCCGCTCGTTTGAGACTGCGTTCGGTTTTATCGGACCCAAAGGATTGGGTGGATGCAGGAAAACCCGAGACCCTTGCAGCTGCGGCAGCGGTAACCCGTTTGTGGAAAGATGAGTAACATACTTAAAGAGCAGATAACTGCACATGCTGACCCGTCACAGGTTGAGGGCCTGATGCGTTTCTTCAAGACAGGCCCCGGCCAGTATGGTGAGGGTGATAAGTTCCTTGGCATCAAAGTGCCGGTAACGCGCTCCGTCGTTAAGGAGTGCTGGAAAGACGTGGGCTTTACTGAACTTGAGGAGTGCATAATGAGTGAGTATCATGAGATACGCTTGTCAGCGCTTTTGGCATTGGTGCAGATATTCGGTCATGCCAAGAAGAACCCGGCATTGCAGAAACAGTGCATAGACTTTTATCTGTCGCACACCGATTGCATAAACAACTGGGATCTGGTTGACCTGTCATGCTATGAGCTTATAGGCACATGGCTGCTTGACAAGGACCGCACCCTGCTCTATGACCTGGCCCGCAACGGCCGCAACATCTGGGAGCAGCGCATAGGAATGGTCAGCACCATGCAGTTCATCCGCCACGGCCAGACTGCCGATACCTACGCCATAGCCGATATCCTGCTCAATCATAAGCATGACCTCATCCAGAAAGCCGTAGGCTGGCTGCTCCGTGAAGCCGGCAAGCGCAATCCCGATGCCTTGCGTCAGTGGCTTGAGCCCCGCGCTCACACCATGCCTCGCACCGCCCTCCGTTACGCCATCGAGAAATTCCCCGACTCCGAGCGCCGTGCCTGGCTCTCAAAGTGACCCATTAGGGACAGTCCCCTTTGGGTCACATGTCCCAAAGGGGACTGTCCCTAATGGGTCATTTTTTCCACTATTGTAAAGAACAGGTTATGTTGGTTGAGTATTTGAAAGCCATGTAACTTCTTCAACTCCTTCAATAGCCGAGATACTTGTTGTGACTTCTTTCAGTTCATAGGCAGAATGTACTGAGAATGATATACTACACTTTACTATGTTGTCAATTGTTTCGGTGTTGAGACGGTTTATTGATAGTTTATGATTGTCAACAATGCAGTTGAGTATCTCTTTGAGCAGATGATAACGGTCAATGCCGGTGATATCAATCCTGACAGGATAGAGTATATCGGCTGATGCCTTGAAATCATCGATTGCTACAATGGAGTATCCTTTTTCTGAAGCGGTGCGGATAGCTTCCGGGCAATTGCGGCTGTGTATTGTGATTTTGCCGTCCGCATCCTTGAAACCGATAATCTCACTTTCCGGCATAGGATTACAGTGTGGACAAAGCTCGTATTGCGGTTTTGGCTGCTTGCTTAGATAGCTGTTAATGTTCTTTTTAGCCTTGTATGATACTACAGCCTGAAGCCAATCGGCAGCGGGGTGAATACCATTGTCGGTACCTATTTCAACGCAGTCGCCGCGTTTGAGTTGAGTCTTGACTGATGCCAGACGACCGTTTATGCGGGCGAACTTGGCGTGGTCACCAATCTCAGAATGCACGGCGTAAGCAAAATCAAGCGCTGTAGCACCTTTAGGTAGTGTTATGGGTTCATTCTTGGGAGTGTAGGCTACCACATCCTCGTTGAAAAGTGAATAGCGTATGCCAAGCATCATATCATCAGGATCCTTGGCCAGCTCATTCAGAACATCGGTCAGACGCTTGAGCCACTCCTCCTTGCTGTCCAGGACACAGCCATAGTAAGACTGCTCACGCATGTTCTCAGAGCTGATATGGAACTCCTCAATGCCGCCGTAGGGATTCAGAAAACGGACATGGAGAGATTTGTATCCATTGGCCTTGGGCTGAGCCATGAAGTTTGTAAAACTGCCGTTCTGTTCATGATACTTGGCTGCCAGCAGAGTGTAAATCTTCATGGCAGCTTCCTCTTCAGTTAACGGGCCACAGTTAGAATCAAAATAGATGTCCGATGGGTCGTAGACTGCACGGATATAGTGTTTGAACGGAACGTGATAGAAATCACACCCCAACTCCTGCATCTCGCGCCAGATGGAGTAGGGCTTGCGGTAACGGATGTCCCAGCCAATGGAATCACCAAGTTCACGGCCTACTGTATGTAGTGCATCATACATGAATGATTCTGTTGCTGTTTTGGTGCGCGCCATGTCTTCATCAATAGCCTTCTGGATGTAAGAATACTCATTTGGGTTAAGGAACCTGAATGCCAGATTCTCCAACTCAGACTTGACCTTGTAAAGACCTAGCCTGCCAGCCAATGGAGCAAAGAAGAATTGAGTCTCAGATGCAATCTTCCACTGCTTTCGTGGAGGCAGTCCATCAAGGGTCCGCATGTTGTGCAAACGATCTGATATCTTAAGTACCAACACACGTACATCGCCGTTTACTGAGGCTAGAATGTGCTGGAAATTATCCACCTGCTCCTTGTTGGGCTTGGTAACCGCATCAACCAGAAAAGCCACATCGGCCCCGAATTGAGAGCGTATCTGTTCAATAGTGACATCGGTGTCCTCAACAACATCGTGAAGTAGGGCAGCAGCAATAACGGCAGCATCAGTCTGACGCATTTCCTTGATGACTATGAGCGCCACAGCCAGCGGGTGCAGTATGTATGGAATGCCACTGTCCCTGGTCTGAAGCGCATGAGCATCACGGGCCATGATAATGGCCTTATGTATAAGTTCTCTCTCAGCCTTTCTGAGTCTTGCGGGGAGGTACATCTTCAATTCCTCTACCGCATTGTTAATCATTTCATCGTGTGTCATAGCAGTTCTTTCTTTAAACATTTCACTAAATCTGAAACAGCTAAAAGAGAATGGGGCTAAAGTCTGGCTAAATAAAGCTATGTGACTTTAGCCCCCAAACAGTCAAGACTTTCTGTTCCGTCTCTTTTCCTCGATCTTTTTTTCAACCTCTTTTGAGAGGTATTTGCAGCCAAGAACGATGAGCGCATACATGGATCCGGATATTATCATAGCGCTAATGGTTAAAGTAATCGGACTCACTTTGTTTAATCAATCAACTGATATAAGGGGAATCCGTTGCCTTATGTCTGTTTTTTACACATGGGGCGCGGTGGCATTCCAATTTTCATAGCTTGTAAATACCGGCATCACCTTGTGGCTCTCTCCATTACGCAAGTAGTAAAGCTTAATCTGGAGTTCTAATAATCTTTCGGTTTTCATATCGTATGGTTTTTAGTTAATCATTTACACTAGTAAAGAGGGATGGAATTTGGAATTATATCATCAGTTGGGATGTTCGCCTAGTTCTTTAACGAATTTTATGAATGGCAATATTGTGGTTACAATAGATGAGTAGAGGTCAGCTAACTGTTTTCTTGGTGTTAGAGGTTTTTCCTAAAAGTAAAAAATGTCAAATAGACCATATGTTGCAGAAGTGGAAAAAGTTTTAAGAAGAATGTATTATACTGGTGCTTCGATTCTTAAAATGCCGGGAAAAAAATCAAAAGTTACTTCGAATCCTAATGGCTCCTGCTTTGCATTTATAATAGAAAATTCTATTGGATACATATAGGATAGATAATGGATTTTATTTCTATCATTACTACTGATGCGTTATGTCTTTAAAATATAGTTGGCTCTCTGACATTTTGATTTTGAATGAGTGGTTGTGGTTTTATAGGAATTGGTTCGTACAGTTGAAATCTCTCACACGGTAATCTCCTTTGTACTTGTCAACAAGCCTAAGGAAAATCTGCCTGGGAATGAAACTTGTTACTTGGGTGAACACATAATTGCCTTCATTCATAATCAGTGGGATAAAGCCCACGAAATTACGAACTCATTTCAAATCGAAGTTATCAAAGAACGCGCTTAATATGTATTATTATTAATTAGTTACAAGCGTTGATGCGTCGCTAAACGCATCACTAGTATTCTATCATCAAAAAGCTGAACCCTGTTTGCCGATAACTTTTTTTTGCTATTTATTACATGTTATTACACACATTTAAATAAATTTGTAAAACCAACACGTTCAATATTGTCGAATTCTAATAGATATGTACACTTTTGGCAACATATGTTCGTAGCTGGGGACACAAGATTGAATTTGGGAAGATGTTTCTTTAGTTTGATTGTGTTAAAAATCAGATGCAAGAAAAAACTTAGTGTCCTGTTATATGAATTAAAAGAATGAGAATAATAATCTTCTAGTTCAAGCCAAACGATAAAAGTATGTAATGTAATGAAGATACAAAGGAAAATACAAGAGTTTTGGAATTCTATGTTTGAAACACCATCAGATGAGTGTGGAAATCTTTTAGGTTACTCATATTATGCATTTATCAGCTATACTGAAAAAGATGAGAAATGGGCAGAATGGTTGCAATGGGAACTAGAACATTATTGTATCCCCACAAAAGTAAGAAGTGAATACAAAGAGTTGCCGGCTAGAATAAGACCTGTTTTTTTTTACAAAAACGATTTGGCAGGGGCGCATCTAAGTGGAGCAATTAAGAAAGAATTGGAACAATCAAAATACTTGATTGTTGTTTGTTCTCAAGCGAGTGCAAATAAAGAATGGGTTAATGATGAAGTTCATATATTTAAAGAAGAATTAGGTCGTGGGGATAAAATAATTCCTTTTGTAGTTGATGGCGAGATAAATACGGATAATATTGAACAAGAATGTCTTCCTCGACCGATTAGAAATTTGCCTAGGGAAAAACAATTACGTTGCATAGATGTACGTGACTATGGGAAGAACAAAGCACTCGTCAATATTGTATCTACTTTATTAGATATTCGTTTCGATATTTTATGGAATCGATTTAAACGTGAGCAACATCAACGTTTTGCTATTCGTTGTGCAGTATTTGCATTGTTAACTGTCGTGTTGTTTGGTTGCTTGGACTATTTTTTACATACAAAATATGATTTTTTTATTGATATAGCTGACTGTTATGGCATGCCTACCGGAATTATGCAGATTAACAAAGATGAGGCTAAAGGTCATTATAGGCTATACCGTTTTGAAAAGCGAAGAGGATTGTTGCGTCGAGTAGTCTATGTTGACTGCGATGGGAATCCTCAGAATCACACAAATTCGGAATTGGCAGATCGTCCATGTATTCAAGAACTGTTATATAACAATGGTGAACTTGCAGTAATAAATTGTAAAGATGCAACAAATAAAACTTTGTATATAATGCATCTTTCTAAAGATAAACTAGCCGCAGACCTAAAGGATGAAGATGAGAATCTATCTGCCAACTTTATTTATTCATCAACATCTGTTGACCAGGGAAAATCTCTCTTTCAACAAACAACCTTTTTAGATCAATTTCTTAAAACGCCGTCTAAAATAGGACGATATATTTATGAGAGAGATGATGAAGGGTATATAACAAAAAAAATATATGCTAGACATAGTGCAGATAATGATATTGGTATGGATGCGAATGGCATATCTGGTTTTGAATATGAGAGAGATTCTCTTCATCGAGTGACAAGAATTCGTTTTTTGGACAACCATTATGAATATAAAAGTAACAACCTAGGTGTGGCTGGAAAAAAATACGAATATGATATATACGGAAATCTGACTGTTGCTGAGTATGTGGATAAAGGCGGGAATCTTAAATACAATGAACACCATTGGGCTAAAGCTATAGACAAATATGATGCTAAAGGTTATTGCATAGAAGAACGTTTGTTTGGAACAGATGGAGAACCATGTTTCTCTGCTTATGGATATCATAAAATGGTAGTTTCTACAAATGGAAATAAGGAATCTTTTTTTTTCTATGATATCCATAATAATCCTTCTTATACATTGCCACTTGGAGAAGAACCGGGAGGCTACTCTGTACGGACAAATATTAGGAATAAGAAGGGACAAATAGTCGAAATGCAATTCATGGACTCACAGGGTAAGCCTTGCTATAATCAAAACCATCAGGCTATTATAAAAGTTGAATATGATGATAACGGATTGGTTACAGATATACGTAACTATGATACGGAAAACCGTCCTTGCTCTAATAATAATGGTTTTTTTCATCAGAAAATGTCATATAATCAAAAAGGTAATTTGACTGAAACATGTATTTATAATAACAGCGAGAGACCTGTTCAGAATATTATAGGTATCCATAAAATACAAAATAAATATGACAGTTCGGGGTATAGAATTGTAGAATCTCATGCTTACAATCAAGAAAATATGCCTATGAATTGTTATTTGTTTAATGGTGCCGCATGGGTGAAATTTGGATATCATGGAAGTTCTAACTGGGTATCCGATTTATCATTTTATGGAGTTGACAATGAACCGATTGAAACCGTTACAGGTGCAAGAGTTAGTTTCGAAAGAGATTTAGATGGGCAAGTCAGAGTATGCAAGTATTATAATTATTGCAATGGTAATTATGAACTATATTCTAATTATAATCATTGTGCTATTATGGAGATTGAATATAATGAAATGGGAATGATGATTAATCGCTGTTTCTATGATGAAAATAAAAACCCGACATTACAATCTGGAGTGTTTCAAATAAGCTTGTCTTATACAAAAACGGGCCAAGTAGAGAAAATATGTCTATATGATACGTTACATGTTTTATATCTTGGTCCAGAAGGTTGGGCCATGCAAAAGTTCAATTACAAAAATGGTGTCATAAGCTCAAACTCTTATTATGGAGAAGGAGGAGATGATGATAGTATTGAAATTATGGGTGTGTTTAGATACCAATATGAGATTGATGAATGTGGATATGTTCTTTCTCAAAGTGCTTTTAACAAAGTAATGAGACCAACAATTAACTTGCAAATTGGTGCACATAAAGTAGTTAATATTTATGATGAAAATAGACGGAATATAGGAAGAGATTATTATGATGCTGTAAATTTGAAACCTTTTGTTCGCATTAGACTTAAGTTGAATCAAAGAGGTTTGCAAACTGAACAAACTGCATATAATACCCAAAATGAACTTGTCGAATCTCCACTTAACATGGGAGTCGCGAAGATTCAGTCAAGATATGATAATCAAGATAGGGTTATTTATATGTGTGCTACCGACAAAAATGGAGAGAAAATGAATACTGTTGATGGCTTTGCGGAATGTATTTTCTCTTATGATAATGATATATATGAAACTGTTTATTTAGATTCAAACCGAAATGTTGTAAATAACAATAGTTTGAATGATCCCTTTGGATATATGTTATTATATATTACTGAAACAGGTCAACGCTTGTTTCGTAAGACTATAAAGTTATCATATGATAATGAGAAGGAGACTGTTCGTGAAGCATACAGTTTCGATAAACAGAACGAAAAAATCCATATGGCTATTCAACTGGATGACTGGCAAGTTCAAGTCTATGATGTCTCAAACAATAAGCAGATTAACTTCTATTCATTTGAAGATGAGTACGATGAATATGTTCATATTGTTGATAGTATACAAAACGATATTGAGATGAAATATGGGAAGCCTAAGCTTTATAAATATGTTGAATAAAAAACTTTTGTGGATGACTACAACCATCATCGTAGGCATCATTGTATCAACCATATGGTTTCCGGTAATATATACCTGAAAGAGGTAGCCTAATTAACTAATAACAAACAGGTAATTGTTTAAAAACGAGATTATTAAATATGAATATTAAACTATTTGCATCAAGAACAGATAAAGGTAAAGAATTGGCAAGTCTTTTGTCTGAAAGACTGCCTATGATTATTCATGCACTGGTGTCGAGTGAACCGGTTGATATTGAAGTTATTTATCCTGGTGATTTCAGATTTGGTCAACTGTTTTTCTTTTCATATGAAAGAAAAGCAGACCTTGTCATCTATGATGCCTCAATTGAAGATGATGGCGGAGAAATAAAAATAGGAGAGAATTATGCATGTGCTCCTCATGCTCCGTATATGAATGATAATGTGTTGGTCGTTAGTAGAACTGTTTTGCCATTAAACTTTATTCCTCACACAACTAATGTTCTGCCTTTTGGAGAAGATTATATGTATGACGGGAGTCTGAAATATATTCGTTCTTATGACAATAATGATATAGTATTATGGGTAATAGAGCAAATAAAAAAGAGATATAAAGAGGGAAATCTCTTGAGGAAAAACAAAAAGAATGACTCATTGACTCGAGATCCAGTAAAAAAAGATCCCAATCTTTTTATTCATGACGGAAGGAAAGTTGCATTTGTCAGTTATCGGAGTTATTATAATGAACCCCACAAATGCGGTCAATGTTCAGTCCAAGATTTAGAACGTATAATACTTGATTATCATAAAAAGATTAATCCTAACGAAGAGTGGCGAGTGCTATTTTATCCCCCTGGTTCTTTGTCCCAAGATTGTCCAACTGAAGATTTGAGATGGTCGTTAATGTGTTATGTGCAGAATGTATTTATACATGTTGATGAAGTTTGGATTTTCAATAGTGATAAAGAAGACGTATGTTCATACTGGGATTCATGGTTTACACAAGGTGAGTTTATATCATTAATGATTATAAATCAAGGGCTTAATGATTGTATGCCTAAGGTGTATATGTTTAATCCACATGATGGATTATTCAAGGAAATAAAAGATTTTCCTCATCTTTCAGATGAAGCTAGAACAGAATTGGGGGCAATTACTGCAAATTCAGATAATTTGTGGGGAGATAGGGCTGCTATGAAAAAGTTGATTTGGACTTTTGAGCATAAGTCAGAATTGTCGTTTTTAAAACGTGCCAAGTTAAAAGTTAATGGTTATTTGAATAAAAAAATATTGAAGGTGGCATCCTATTCCGAGATGGAAAAGTTGCATGCGTATAAATCCTCGTTTCTGACAAGTCGCGTTTTCTCCTGTAAAAAATGTTCAAAGAAAGGGATCTGTATGGATGATTTAAAAAATGATTCTTTTATACATGATTTCATTCATATCGGTGATGAATCAGAGCCCCAGGCAAGTCATAATAGAGAAAACGGGATTTTTGTCGTAAAGAAAGAGGATTTTTCAAAATGTATAGAACAGGGATATGTACAATGTCCTAACTGTCACTCTATAATCAAGATTAAACATGCTCCAGAACAATCTTTTTTCTTATGGCAAAGATACATACCCGATAATCCGTACGGTGATGCATTGATAGAAAAGGTTGAGGCATATAATGTGATTTAAATAATTGATTTAAGGTTTTAGAAGCCGGTTATTGTGTGGAATCTCAGATGTGATAGGATTAAAGGACTAACGTATTACTTTACAAACGAGATGCTTACTAAGGAATGTCCGGACAGAGTCGTGCACTAATCTCTGCTATTTGAACTAAAAAACAGCCTATGAGGCTGGGAAGTGCTATGAAATGTGTAACTTTTACAAGTCAACGTGGAAGAATACAAAGAATAGTCACTGCTTCGATTCAACTTAGAACAATAAACGGCAAATCCCTAAATAGCTATGAATTACTATAAGTCTGCTCTAACTATATTGATTACAATATTGAGCCTGTCTTTGTACGGACAGACTCAGAAGGCGATTGTAAAGACAAGAGGCCGCATGGTCAATGGAGAGCTTGTTCCGGGGGAAGGACTTAAAGATGCCACTGTAGATATTCAGGATGGCAATACCTACCTTGTCCAGAATGAAGATGGCTCGTTCTCTTTTCCTGTACAATCACAGTCTTTTGCGATAAAGTCTGTTCGTAAAAAAGACTACCAGTTAATTGATCCGGATATTCTAAAAAGGCTTCATCACTATTCCAGTAATCCGCTCTACATAGTGATGGAAAAACCGGAGCAGCAAATGCAGGACCTTTTGGAATCTGAGCGCGACATCCGTCGTACCTTGCGGATTGAGATACAAAAGCGGGAAGAAGAGTTGGATTCACTTAAAGAAGTGCACAAAATAACTATAGAAGAATACCAAAACGCATTACAGAAACTGTATGCCACTCAAAAGGATAATGAAAAACTAATTTCTGATATGGTCAGAGAGTATGCCATGATAGACTATGATCAGATGACAGATTTGAATCGGCGTATTCATTACGCGATTTCAAATGGAAGATTGGCCGAAGCTGATTCGTTGATTCATACCAAAGGCAGCATAAAGAGCCGCATCGAAAAGGTCAAGCATGAAGAGCAGATTTTGAAAGAAAGAGAAATCGAGATAGAGAATGCAAAAAGAGAACATGATGATGCAAAGGTCGGTATGATAAAAGAAAAGGAGGAAATTGAAGATTTTTGCATAACGCTTAACAAGTTATTTATGCTTAAACTTAATATTGATTCTGCCGCATATTATATTGAGCAATTATTAAATCTAGATTCAACCGATGTATATTATATTGCCAAAGTAGCATCTTTCTATCATGGCATCTTCAATTTTGAGAAAGCAGAGAGTTATTATTTAAGGGCAATGCATATCTGTCAACAATCATTTGATGATTATGCATATGAGATATGTTCATTTAATGTCAGTTTGGCAAATATTTACCAACACTACGAGGATTACAAAAAGGCGGAATTATTATTAAAAGAAAACATTGAAATAGTTAAACGCGCAGGAGGCAAGATTAGGTCAAAAATTGATGAAGAGAGAGATATCGATGAATTTACAAATCAAATTAGTCTTGCAGGATTATATACGACAATGAAACAATATCCAAAAGCGGATTCTTTATTTATGAATATTATAAAGTTGTTGCAAAATGGTTATTATAAGTATGATGAAAATAAAATACTATCTTGTACAGCTTACATCTATAACATATTAGGAATAAATTACTTTTATGAAAATGAGTTTGAAAAGAGTGATAGTTTATTCTCGGAATCGATTATCATCGACCGCAGATTGATTCTAAGGGATTCATGTTACTATGACCACCTTGGAACTGATCTATTTCTATTTGCTTTTTATAAAATAGGTAAAGGTTACTATAAAGAAAGTGAACCATTATTGTTAGAAGCGTTGGATGCTATCAATAACTCTTCAAGAGAAGACAAAGAAATAGTTATCGCTCAAATCCATTCTAGTTTAGGAAAAGTTTGCAAGTATACAGGAAGGCCTTTTGAAAGCGAGATATGGTATAAAGAAGCCTTGACAGTACTTCGACAATATGCCCAGGCTATTCCAGAAGAATACAACAAAATTTTGAGTACCCCAGTCGAAGAATTTGCCGGTCTTTATAAAGATATGGGGCGTATTGATGAGAGTGAGACTCTTTATGAGGAAGCACTTAAAATTTACCGTTATTTGACACTCAGAGTTTCGAAAGGTTATATTCAATCAGTTGCATCCATAGAAAATGAATTAGGTAAAATAAAAGTATTACGAAAGCAATATGATGAAGCAGATTCTCTGTTTAATGGGGCACTAAAAAAATTTGAACGATTGGCTAAAGATGACCAAACATACGATGCTTGTGTCATTCAGATTTTGGAGAATATATGTTCACTATATTTTACAATAGGAGATGCGCTATATAAGGCTCACAATTTTTCAGAATCTGAAACATGGTTTTTAAAAATCTTGGAGATACAATCTGAGTTGTTTTCAAAGAATCCAGATTTTTACGAAATCAGTCTAACTTCGGTTTTGGAATATATGGGTGATTTCTATTGGGATGCACTACGTTTCCAAGAGGCAGAAGCCATGTATGACAGATGTCTGGAATTTTCAAAAAAATATGCAGAGAAGGATTCGGGTCATCAACTTAACTATACCAACTTTGTATACAAATTAAGCCAATTGTATCCCAAGATCAACAATTATAATGCCGCCTATAAGGTTGGCAACGAATGGCTTCCTCTCATAAAAAAACAATCAGAAGATTATCCTGATCTAATGCTTAAAGATTATGTTGAAAGTCTTGGCAATCAGTCTTTTTACGCCATTTTTCAGACTAAGTACGCAGAAGCAGAGCAATTAGCTCGTGACGGGTTGGAAATAGATTCAACTTTTCATTGGATAGCTGCCAATCTGGCATCTTCTCTTCTTTTCCAAGGCAAGTACAAGGATGCAAAAAAAATCTATCTTAAATACAAAGATGAGTTAAAGGATACATTTTTAGAAGATCTCAGCCAGTTTGATAAGGCCGGAGTTATTCCCAAAAAGAGAAAGAAAGATGTAGAAATAATAAAGAAACTTCTCACACAAGAAGACAATTGATATGGAACAAAAAGAATACAGATTCTTTGCGTTCATCAGCTATAAGTCTGATGACCTGAAAGATGCTTGGAGACTCAAGAAGAAACTTGACAGTTACAAGCTACCTACACTATTATGCAAACAATTTAAAAAGGAAAAAAAACCAACTTATGAGGTCTTCCTTGATAAAACCAATATTCAGCCGGGCAATCTTACGAACGAGTTGAGGGAGAAGCTGGACAGATCACATTATCTTATTGTGGTTTGCTCTCCCCGTTCCGCTCAGTCGGAGTATGTAAAGGCGGAGATTGACTGGTTTACTCGCAACGGAAGAGAAAACCAGGTATTCCTCTTCATTATAGAAAGCAATCCCAGTAATATAGAGGCAAGTTTTAATCCAGCCATCAAAGAGGTCCAAGAAAGATGGGCTGAGCATGACTGTGAAAAAAAGGAGATACTGGGTGTTAACATTAAGGAAAAGGGGGTGGACAAGATGTCGTTCTTATATAGGTGGCCGATAATCGGCTCAATCCTACAGCGGGAACGAGCTTATATGCAACTGATTTCAGGTCTTCTAAATTTAGAGTTTAAACAACTTTGGTCATATCAAAAGATAAGATTTGCCGAAAAAGTCATTACATGGACGGTTGGAGTGATATTGTCTTTTAGCGCAATTGCATATACCTGGTGGGTAAATCAACCAGTAGAAATTGCCGTGAAATTAAATGAAGCAACCGTTCAAAACTCAATGTTACCTCCACTGAAAAATGCTGTAGTGAACATTATGTTTGACAACAAGACAGAAACGAATACCATTAGCTCAATAGAATCAAAAGCAGTATTTACAAATATTCCGCATAGTTTTTTGAATAAAGAAGTACATGTAAAAGTAAGATGCCAGAACTATCTGGATTTGGACACATCACTTGTGTTGACAAAGTTTTTTGTTCTTAACATTAATCGTAATCCATCTGTCTTTGGCAATATACATTTCCGTTTATATAACTCAAGTGTGGAAAAAGTTGTAACAGATGCTGAAGTTGAAATTGCGGGATACAAAACCGTTTCTGACGATAAGGGAATTGTGGATTTATTTATCCCTTTAGAGCAACAACGACCTTCATATCACATCGTAACAACAATCCCGTTGTATAATGACAAGATAGTCATGCCCTGCAGCTCAGATGTTGTTGTATTGACATATTAAACAGATAAAGAGGATACGAGGTGGATGATTGCGGCCTGACTAACATTTTGGGTTTTAACGAGTTGAAGCAATAGTTTATATAACTGGTATATGGAAGATAAAGAAAAGGAAATATGGATATTTCTATCCCATTCAAGTGCTGATTTTGATAAAGTTCGTCTTATAAGGAATTATTTGGAGGAGAAATCTTATAGACCATTAATGTTCTATCTTAAATGCCTTGAGACTGAAGAAGAAACATTTGATCTAATCAAAAGAGAAATAGATGTCAGGACTCGTTTTATACTTTGTAATAGTAAAAATGCTCAAAATTCTGATTGGGTAAGAAAAGAGATGGATTACATAAAAAATGCGAGGCCAAAACGCTCATATGAAGTCATCGATCTCTCAAAACCATTAGAACAATTGAAACCTGAGTTAGATAAGTATATGGATAAGACCAATGTTTTTATATCTTATTCATTGCTGAGGCAACATGTTTTTGATATGATTAATGAGCGTTTATCAAAATATGATATTCGTGTTTTTTATCCGGATAAGGATGCCAAATTACGGGAATCATTGGGTGACCAAGATATAAAAAATACAATAACATATGTGTCCAGTTATGGATATTATATATTATTGGCAGATGATGACTCCATAAAAGGTGAGTGGGCTATTCGGGAATTAGAGCAGGCTATTGAGATGGATGCAAAGATTTTTGTTATTGCATTATCTGAGAATGCATTAGAATGGTGTCGTTATAACAACAAAAATATTCCCAAGAGTCATATAGTAAAAATATCAGTAAATCCTTTATATGATAGTTATACGGCTGATGAAATTACAGATATAATCCTTTCTAAAGTATTAACACCAGGTGCAATAATTACTCATGGAGATAATTTCAGGACGGGAAAGAATGCCGCAGTTGATGAAAAAGAGGCCAATCGCCTAAATGAAATACTTATTCGTATTGCAAAAGAGACACATAGTCCGGATACTAAAGTGTTTTTAGTTGATAGTTATTCAAAAGGTCTTCATGGCTTTCCAAAAGATTTAAATAAAGCTCAAAAGTATATTTCGAAACGTAAATCTTCTATTGTTGATGATAATATAGCCCATTATTTAAATATTACTCAGGAAAGAATACGCAAGAAACTGACTCGTTCTATCAAAAGACATTCTGGCTTGGGAGATCGAGACAAAAAAATCTAATTGTGAGATAAAGTGATAGAAACAATAGAAAAATGACTCTATATTTGAAGAAAAAATATCTTTGCTAACAAAAAAGTATTAAGAATATGAAATTTAGACATGAGACCTTAGAAGATGATATGGTGTACCGAGACCATGTTGTTGAGAATGAAAGAGAATATGTTAATGACTTCTTGGGCCCTTTCTCAAAAGATATCCTTCAGTATGTTGGAAAGTATTTTATGATAGTGCAACCATCAGTTGTTTATAATCAAGTGAATAAGTCTTACTATGAGGATTATGCATCGCCTATGAAAAGTGATTTTTATATGTTTATAGCTAAACCTTTTTTTGTAGGCGATGATAATGTGAATATGTCAAATCCGATTCCTCAATGGAATAATTTGAGGAAGTATGAAGCAAAAAACAATTGTAAGTTACACTCCTTTGTATATACGATAACTTTTCGAGAATTTTATAAAAGAGCAAAAACACTTCAAAAGTCACCTGATGTTGGAACAGTTTTTACAGAAGAGGTTTTTAATTTTTTTGAGCAACTATTTTATGATCAGGATGTGTCTTCTGACGATTTTGGTGCTGAAATTCAAACTGATTTAAGGAATGCATTAACTGATTTAAGGAACATCAATACTAATACTGTTAACGAAGATAATGTTAGGTATAAATTTGATGGTGAGAAAGACTATCGCGTTTTGGAACTATGCATTATGTATGAATATGATTGGGAAGATGTTGCTGATGAGCTAAGAGATTACTTTAAGAAACCATTTTCTGGTCCATTATCAGAGATTCCAACTGAAGAGAAGAAAGACATACAAAGTAGAATTGCTCAGTGGAAAAAAAGAGCGATACTTCACCTTACTGATATGGTTTGCGATAGTGACAAATATATCAATTTAAAGAGAGCTATTAGACAGAATAAGATAAACGGAACTCTTAAAACTAAATGATTAATATGGTTAGAGACGAAGAAATAGCTGCTTATCTGGAAGGAAGATTATCCAGAGCAGAGATAGGGGACTTGAAAAAAAGACTTGACGAGAATGGCGAATCTGGTCTACTTACTCATTTGTTATACTCAGAAGCTCTATATTTGGACGAGTTGGATTTTGGTGAAGAGAGGGGCGTTGTTGATAATCAGAAAAAAATAATATCTATTTCCATTCCTTTAAATAAAAATGAAAGTAGAATTTTGGCTCTTGACCCGATGCGTCTAGCAGCAGCAAAAACTGACGGCTATTTGTGCGACCTTGAATGTGAAGAATACATTTTGTTGTCATTGGGATATGATGTTAATAAAAAGACCTTATTAGATGAAGCATATAAGAACAAATGGATGAAAGAAAAGGGTATGCCTATTTACCAGATAGGTCGCCTGTTGGAGAAGTATAAACTATCAGTTGCCCGCAAATACAATCAATATACAATAGAAGATATTGAAGGATGTCTGGAACAAGGTAATAAACTTATTGCTGTTGTTAATGCGCAAAAACTGTTGTTGAAGGATAATCTCAATCAACAAGAATCTGAAGAGAAAAATCCCAATCATGCGGTTGTTATTATTTCTCTTTCTGTTAGTGAAAACAAAGTCTACCTTTTTGATCCGCAAACAGGGAATGCTCAGGACGAATGCTCTTTAGATGATTTTGTTCAAGCATGGAGTGATTCTCAGAATTTTCTTGTTGTATCAAACACTCGTGATAATTTTGAATATGATCCACAACCAATTAATGTTGATGATATCAAGTTGGATCCTTCGCTTGGCGAACTTGTTGAGATTCTGGCAGAAAATAACCATGAAATATGGGCCTCAGATCGCAAAAAGGAAGGTTGGACATATGGACCTAAGAGAAATGATGATAAGAAAGAAAACCCAGATATGCGTCCGTATTCTGATTTAGAAGATAAAGAAAAAGAATATGATCGCAAAATGGCAATAAATACTTTGAAGCTAGCACAAAAGATTGGATATAAGATTGTTAAGGAATAAATTACCTATAAAAATAACATGAAATGTGAAAGGTTTTCTTATACCTTTCACATTTTTTTTGTTATCTATAATGATAGAATAAACAACTTGTTGCCTCATATAGATACAATACAAACAATTATCAACCTTTAATCAATTAAAACTATGGGACCTATTGTATCACAAATTGGAACTGCTTCCGTTCAGGTTGTTCAACAGATTCTGCAATCACCTCACACAAGGTATATGTGCGTTAAGGCTACTGAAGCAATTATTAAGAATCTGAAACAGAGAATCTCTATTGTAAGTTGATTGTTTATAATCAAGTTAGTTACTTATGAAAAAGAGGGATACTTATGTGCCAAAGGTGGTTGATGTCGCGGATATACAACTACCGGAAGAATTAACTCCTTTGGTGGAGAAGATGGCGAAGAATGTTCATGATGTATGGGCGGCGTCTCGCATAAAAGAGGGGTGGACCTATGGTCCTTTTCGAGATGATAAAACGAAAACAAATCCATGCTTGGTTCCTTATGAGAACTTACCAGACAATGAGAGAACCTATGATCGGAACACTGCCTTGGGAACTCTTAAACTCATCATTAAGTTGGGTTTTAAGATATCGGTGAATTGATGATAGAATTCTTGAATAGAGAACTCTAAATAAAAAAAGAGAATAATTAATTGATTGTTTAACAAAAAAGAGAGAATGTTATGAACACTACTTTTGAAATCGGCTTTGCCGAAGCCAATCATGATTTTGGCTTACCTTCTGAAAATGTAAACATTCCCAGTATGATTCAGCATACAGATGATGGTTGTGCTTTTCATTCAGAAGCCACTATTCTTCATGAGTTTGGAATCAATGTTTCTGAAGAGCAGCTTCAGCGTGAAGGCGCAGAAGAAGGATGGTATCGTCAGGGACATGGTACTCCGTTACAGTATATGGGAAGCCATTTAGAGAACCACGGAGTTCCCGTTAATGTTACAGAAGGTAATGGTATTGATAACCTTATTAATGAGTTCTCACAGGGGCATCGTGTTATTGTTGCATTGGATTCTGGTGAAATATGGTATCCTGGTTTACAGGAACATATGGAAGATCTCATTTATGGCGGTTGTCCTGATCATGCTCTTATTGTAGATGGAATAAACACATCGGACAACACCATTACCTTGACAGATTCAGGTACAGGTAATTTCAGAATGGAATATCCTTTGGATACATTTATGGACGCATGGGAGGATTCCAATTGTCTGATGGTTGCAACAGCTGTCTCTCCTGAGGAATTTTTGGCTCAAGGTGGTGTTTGACATACAACTCAACAATCTAACCAAACATTTTTAACCTAAATACTCCACATCATGAATGCTATAGAAACAAAACAAAACTATACTCTTCTCAGGTTGCTTTTCATGAAAAAAGGCCGGGATCTTTCAAATCTTATTGCTGCACGTATAGACTCTAAAGCAGATGATATGTTGTGCCAGATGATGCATGATATAGAATGGTGTGGAGATCCTAAAGGTTTTTATGAGAAGGAGATCCCTTTTCGCATAGAAAATCAGCTAAGGAAAGATATGCAGCAGATACCAGAGCTGATAGCTCAGCAATATGCTACAAATTTGACATGGTTGCAGGGCAACCTTAAAAGGCTTGGATGTCAGAACTTCACTATTCCATTAACTGGATACAATATGACTGGTTCTGAACAATGTCAAGATAAACTTAATCTGATAGATATCCACAGAGTTCGTCTATGCTCAAGATTAGGAACACTATTTGTAGCATTATGCTTATCCGGTTTTGGATTGGGCGCGTTTGTGGGTAGTATGTTGTGCGGAACAGGAGCAGAGGAACTACTTATATCAAAGAGCAAATCATCCAAAGAGATTATAAAACAAGTTGTGCCAACAATTGTAGACAATTACAGGTTGCAGTTAAAGTCTCATGTATTAGGGGTCTTGGCAGAAGTTGACTCAAACATTATGAACGAACTAAAAAAGATAGAGTTATGAAGACAACAAATTATCCGGCATCCATCATCGACGATGGCGCACACATAATTATTGAACAAATTGAGGAAGAATGTAGAGCTATCCATTCTCATGCAGAATCATCTGCGCTTGCTTTATTTAGTAACCTTTCATCCAAAATACCAGGATGGATTAACGGGTACAGGTGTCATAATCATGTTGACAATATCTTTAAAATGCAAAGTCAGGTCAAGGCATATACAGAGGAACTGACAGGTTACCTTCAAGATGATATAAAAAGAGAAACACAAGATTGGGTTTCAAATAGCTTTGTTCCAATGATTCAAAGAGAAATAACCACATTATCTAAGGCTGTTGATGCCCGTACTGATGAATATTATGGTAAGTTAAGCAAATTGTCTTTGTCTGTAGATGTCAATAAGAATGATATTGTCATAAGAACAACTCCCAGTAAACGTAACCGTATCCTTAGTACGGGTGCTTGTATCCTTATTGGAGATCTTGGTGGCGCTATCATGGGGGGCGCAGGTGGAAGCGACGCAATGTTCAAGACATTGGGATGTGAGTTCGGGGCAGGAATAGTATTGGGAATAATATCATTGTTTACGCCAGTAGGTCTGGCTGCTATGGTATGCAGTGCTATAATTTCAGCATTTATAGGTGGATCATGGGCTCTTAATTCCGTGGAGAAAAACATACGTAAGACTCTTGTTGAAAAATGTCGTGAAAGTATTAACTCTTCAGAAAGAAAAAACAGATTAATTAGAGATATAGATACTAAGATAGATTCATACTTAAATATCATTCTTGAGGATGTAAGGTGGAATCTTAAGCAATGCTCTTAACCTGATTTCGTTACCAATAAATGGCGTTTTAATAAATTAACACTTGTTCTTGAAAGAAATTGTCTTGGTGGACTCTCTTTTTAATTGAGATGTGAAACCGAGACAATTTGTTTTATGCAGAATAGTATGGAAAGTGGACTACTGATTTACCAAAGCAATGGCTCGATAGAATCAACCATTGCTGTGCTTCCTAATCTAAAGGAGCAGAAGGTTAAATCACTCGTGATTGGCCCGATAAATTGTGGGAAATACAAAACTGAGAGTTACAGAAAACTGATCAATGAAGCTCATTCCTTAAATATTAAGGTTATTCAGAAAGCAACTATTGAGTCACGCAGTATGATTAATACATCCTGCATGGCGTTAGTACAGTTCTTTACTCTGATAATAACTTTGGGTGTTGATGCCATTCTGTTTGATAACATTGGAATGATACCTAAAAGGAATCTTAAAAAAATGATATCCAGTTTTAAGAGGCTTAATCCTGATTTTAGTTTTTATGGCACTGTTGCTGTCAATGACAAGGGCTTAATCGTTCTGCCGGAGGAACTGACGTTCTGGGAGCGCCTGTATTACTTCTTCAAGGGCAGGACAATAGGGGCAGTATCACGTAGGTATTCAAGCTTGTTGGACGGCATGATAGATGAAACAAAACTTTTGTCATTAAATGATAAGGTTCCGGAAAACGCTGAACAATCCGAGCATGAAAAGGAAGAACCAAACCGCATACATCTCTCTGTTGACGATATGGTGATGAGTGATAAAGAGAGAGAAGATATAAATGAAATCTTGTCGGTAGTACAAAACGTACCGGAAATAGTGGGTCGGTACAGCACGAGTAAGAGTTTGCTCAAGGAGTTGAACGGATGTTTCCTATTCGTACTTGTTGGACCTCCCGGATCAGGTAAGACGCTTAGAGCCCAGATGCTGGCAGATGTTTTGGGGCGAGAGTATATTGAAGTCAGTTTAGCTAATATTCTTGGGCGTTTGGTTGGAGACAGCGAAAAGCACTTGAGTGAGTTGTTTGCAACAGCTGAGAAGGAGCACCAGATTTTGATTTTCAATGAAGGCGATGCATTGTTCTGCTCTCGTTCAAACTCAGACTCGGCAGCTGCCGATAACAAACTAGTCTCTCATGCTCTGACGCTCTTGGAGAATAGTAGGGTTGATTGCTTTATAACAACTAATCGTGCTGATGCAATTGACTTTGCGGTGAAGAGCCGTATAATGCGTACAATAAAGGTTAATGCACCATCGGCTGAATGCTTGGGACAATTGTATGAGAAGAATCTACATGAATTCCCATTTCTGGATAGGAACATTGATTATTTGAAACTGGGAGAAGCATCAGAGGATTTCTCATACAGAGATGTAAACAAAACAATTTTGATTGCCCTTGGCAAGATGGCTGCCTCATCCAAATATGTACTTACACAGTCCATGCTAGAGGATGCAATAAGAGAGAGAGTAAACAAGCCAAATGTTTCGGAAGAGAGTTTGGCACAATTTGTAGAACACACACAAAGAAATAACCAATTAATTCATTAAAGATATGTTTATAGAAATTGTTTCTTTAATTGCATTGTCTGTGATAACAGCAATAGTGTTTTCGGCCTTGTTAGTGGCTGCTATAATGGCAATAATAACTTTTAGCGAGTATATCGCTAATCAGTTGTCAGGCTGGTTCCGCCTTCTTAAGATTTGGTATAGGGAACGTAACGGTAAGATACGTTCGGCTGTAATAGTTATTCGAGGCCGTGATGAGAAAAAACTGACTTATAAACTAAAAGTAGATGAGAAGGTTTATGTAGAATCAGATGTGCCTGAATTTAAAGAAATGTTAGACCAGGCTGAGAACAAAAAATCATTTATTGAAATAGAGGGTAGGAAGGTCGCGGCCGTCCATGTTGACAAAGATGCCGAAGAACAGGCTCTTAATCAAAATAATAACAACTTTTAATCATATATAAGGATATGAATACAATATCATTGAATAATGAGCCAAATTCTATGAAAGAGATTAGGATGCTCAGTCATGTTACATGGAAAGAGTTAGTTGCAATGCTTGTGCGTACAGATGAGGAGTTCCTTCATGATGTATTTGGAGAATATGATCCGTTACGCCAGAATCATGCTGTAAGGTTTATCATTTTGCAGAAGGATGATCGCTATTTTGTTACTTTGGAGTTTGTCTGGCGTGAAGGTGAAAAATATTACAGATCACAGAATACTCAGGAATTCTTTAGCTTGGAGTATTTACCCCAGTTTGTATGGGATGGCCTTCAAGGACCGAATCAAGCATATTCCGTTATGCTTCATGCGTCGGAAATAAGCGAATACAAAACCCTAGTATTGAACTATAAGGACAATAAGGTCAAGATTATTGATAGTGTTGATGGCCTTATTGAACTGGTTCGTTCCCAACTTAAAAAATCTAAAGCTGACTCCGGTTCTTATTCTGTGGAGATAATCCCGCAAAAGCTGCTCACAAAAGTTGTTGTCTATTATGATGGCTTCAATCGTTATGAGTGTCTGTCTTTCTATACTGTTTATGCCAATGACTTGGATTATGATCAAAAAAATGATCTGGCAGATGGCAAGACAGTTACTGTTAATCTGGTTTACAAGAAAACTCTGTTCTAATGTACTACATTGATATTATTAGACGCCAATACCCATACGAGATGATGGGAATGGATAAGGATGAGTCTTACGAGTTTTATCGTAACAAACTTTTGGAACACTACATGCCAGGCCTCAACGGCCAGTGTATGTCAGAGGGCAAAGCAATAGAGGCTGCTGGTATTGTACTAAATGAGATGGTGGCTCTTCATGAGGATCGTTGTGATCACATTAATTCTGACCTTGAGATACATCTATATGCAGAATGGCTTAAAATAAATCGTCACCAGTTTTGGTCTTTCAATATAGACAATCTTGCAAGAATCTTGGGAAATGGAATTTATACATGGTGCAGAAATCACAAAAAAGAAAATAGCTTGATCATCAGTGAAAGCCTTCTTATTGCGATAGAACAACTACCTTGGATCCATAGATAGGCTGAAAAAAAAGAGCTGAGACATGATGAATCTCAGCTCCTTTTTTTGATGTGTCTCCATTAATCATCAGGACGATTCCAGGTTTGAACTGCTCCGGCAATTGTGGCAACTTTGATTGCTGGAGTAAGTGCGGGGCAAGCAGCGCAAAGAGCGACTCCGCCTAAAAACATTCCCACTGCTAAAATCTTGTTCTTGCTCATATCGTTTGTTTTTTGTGGTTTACATCTATAAAGAGTCGACATCTTTTAAATTATATCATTTAATTCCAACTTTTTTGATGGTATTCTGTTTTTCTTCAAATATCATATTGCTTTATATCCTAAGTGTTAATCCTGTCAGAGGGTCGATTACTTTTTCATTTTCTCTCATGGCATGTTCTCAAATATAAGGACAAGAGATTCATTATGTGAATAAATGATATTTTTTTATGCTTTTCAGATAGAAAAGTAGGTTTTCATTCCTCTTGTATAGTGTAGGACCCCAAAACAGGAGATTATGAAAACAGATTCAAGCATAGAAAGAGAGTGGCTCCGTAGGATGAATTCAAAGAATCCTGCGGTCAGAGATAATAGCAAGGAGGCTCCCCTTAAGGCGGCGGTTGAGACTGCTGAATCTGCTAAACCAGAGCCCCAGAAAGGTAATGGATTCAGTGATGTGGCCGGAATGGATGAACTTAAGCGTCTTGTCACTGAGGGATTCATCAATGTTCTCAATAACCGCGAATGTGCACAGGCATACGGCATTACACCGCCCAGTCTGCTTTTTTACGGTCCTGCAGGATGTGGTAAAACCTACTTCATAGAAAAAATATCGGAGGAGGTCCACATAAATTATATAAAAGTCGTGCCTGATGACTTGGCATCGACGCTTATTCACGGTACTCAGGAGAAAATCGGTGAGTTGTTCCGTCAGGCAGAGAAGAAGGCTCCTACGCTGTTGTTCTTTGATGAATTTGATGCAATGGTTCCTACCAGGACCAATGATGAACGAAACTACCAGAACGGTGAAGTAAACGAATTCCTTTGTATGCTGAACAATGCATCACAGAAGGGGGTGTATGTGCTTGCTGCCACTAACCATCCGGAGCGTATAGATAAAGCTGTCTTGCGCTCGGGTCGCATTGATGAGATAATCTATGTGGATATGCCAGATGTGAAGGCGCGTGAGAGTCTTTTCCGGCTGGAACTTTCAAAACGTCCGGTGTCTGATGACATTGATTATGCGCGGTTGGCAATTCTCTCGGAGGGTTATAACTGTAGCGACATAAGCTATATCGTGAAAGAGTCTTCACGTAAGATGTTCAATGAGAGTATCAGGGACAAGGAAAAGCCATATTGTCTGATTTCCCAAACAATATTGGAAGAGTCCATTGCGGCTAAGGTTCCGTCGGTTAGCAGCCGTGACCTGAAGGAGTTTGAGCGGCTGCGTATGGAGTTCTCTCCAAAGGATGAGGGGTGTAGACGTAAGGCTGTGGGATTTGTATGAGCTGTAATGACACGTTATTAACTTAAAGATGATCGGTTATGAAAGAGGAAGTACTGAATACGCTCAAGAAGATGGGATTTGAGCTTGATGAATTAGGCGAACTGGGCTATGGCTTTGAGTATGAAGGTCACCGTCTGGTCTATATGTTTAGTGAAAACGACGAGACATTTCTGAACATTGCAGTTCCATATGCTCAGGAGATAGATACGGATAATGAACTACCGTATTACCAGATAATGGATCATATCAACTCCAAACTCAAGTATGTCAAGGCATATAGGATTGGTGATGATATATGGTTGTTTGTGGAACGTGAGTTGTTTGAGGGTGAGAACCTGAATGATTCACTTATTAGCGTAATTAACCATCTTGATGCAGGCTTGAACATACTTCATAGAACAATGGAGATGTTAAAGGATGAGGATGATTCTGATGATACCGGTGATTCTGATGAGTGATGACAGATATGTGTAATTAATTGAATCAATTGCGTTATGACAAAGAAAGAAGAGATAATTGCAGCATTGAAAAGAATGGGATACAGTCCTGAATCAGATGATGAGGGGGATATAGTTCTCATGTATCAGATGAAGATACTGTATCTGTTTCCCGGAAATGAGGATGAATCATACGTGTCCGTTATGCTCCCCAGGTTTCATGATATAAAGGAGGATGAAGAGTCTTTGACATTAGCGGTTTGCAATAAACTAAACCGTGAACTGAAGGTTGTCAAGACTTATCTGGATGAGGGCTTCAAGTCTATAACGGCTGTGTGCGAATTCTATTATAATGATGATGATTCACTGGAGAACGGCATTAAGAAATCTCTTAATGTAATAGGTGTAATACGGACTTTCTTCAGGAGAGCTATTGAAGATTTATCTGATGACACTTGATAGATTGTAAATTATGTACTCTCTATATAATAAACGGACTTAAAAACTAAATGATTATGATTACGATTTGTCTTTTGATTCTTGCCTTCTGGTTCTTGGGTAAACCGGTAGGCCATTTGGTAAGTAAACTGGGTGATGTAGACTGGAAAAACCTGACCCATACCGCTTGGGATAACATAGTGAAGTACTCCAAGAAAGCTGGTAGGCAGGCTACACGGATGGCACTCTATTTCTACTACACTATGACGGAGGGTGAACTCACTACAGGTGAAAAGGCTCTGGTTTACGGAGGTATAATCTATGTGATGGTTCCAAATGATCTGTTACCACGAAAGGTACTGGGACTGCTGGGCGTTGCTGATGATGCTGCTATAGCTGCATTTGTCTATAACAAGATAAAGAACAACATCACCCCCGATATTGAGGCCAGAGTAGGAGAGACGCTGGACCGTTGGTTCGGGTATGAGATAATATCTGATGTTAAAGCTTAAATAACATATTATGAATAAGATTGATGAGATATACGAGTATCTGAGACAATACGCTTATCCGTATTATGAGGGGGCTCGCGGTTCTTACAGGTTGGATATGGAGGATTCGGCATTCAGAGGCGTATTGGATTCTCTGTCTATCGATGAGCTTAAAGAGTTGCACTCCAAGATGGATGGCGACGGTTGCCCTTACAGGCTTTATCTTAAGGTCAAGGGTTTGCTAAAAAAGAAAGAATCTGATAAGATGCAGCTTATTCCCACTGTGTGTCTGCTGGATTGGTATGTAACAAACAGCCGTCCGTTCAAGGCTAAGGCTATCGATGAACTTAAAAAGAGATATGGCAATGAGGAACACACTATGAGATGTGACATTCTCAAGGCGTTCATGGCTGGTAGGGTCAAGGAGATGGAATGGGCGGCACGCAAGCTGCGTGACAACTGGATTGAGTCTTTCTCTGAGTCGGTTCGCCAGCGTTGGGAACAGTCGCATAACCAACAACTAGGGTATGTGATACTGCGTCATTTCCCGGATTCTTACATCCTTGAACAGCAGGAAGAGCTGGCTGAAGCAACCAAATACGCATATGTGTGTGCTAAGGTAGGCTCTACACCGGGTTTTGAGATTGATACAAACAAGTTGAGCATACCGGACCAGTTTTATGTGGCTGCCAAGCTGGACCTGCCGGTCAAATCGGAGAACATGGAGAAACTCCTTAACAAATACATGAGAGGATCATTTGTGTCTCCGATTGATTTCGGACTGATTTGCTGGGCTCTTGGTAAGATGGGAATGACTTATCTACTGATGCGGTGCGGGGCTAAACTGGTAAATAATAACAAACAATGAATAGTATAACTATGAAAAAGAATCTGAAAGATGTACTAAACATCACCTGGAAGGCGGGTGTTAGTTTGATTGGACTTCTTGTGCTTATCCTACTGGTAAGGATAGGATCAAGATGGTGTCATTATTATACGGGGCGTGCCGAATGGCGGGATAAGACTTTATCGGCCAATATTGTGGTGCGTGCCTACAACAGTGGTAAGGTACGTGTTTACAATAAACAAACAAAGCGGTACACAACCCCTAAACTGTGTTGGGTGGCGGGCACCCCTAAGCGGGATAGCTTGACTGTGTTCTGTGACCGGGACGGGTATCGTGGTTTCCTCAATGTGAATACAGGGGAGATTGTGATTCCGGCACAGTACGGTAAGGCTTGGGTATTCTCTGAAGGGCTGGCAGCGGTAGAGTATGATAAGAAGAAACTGGGATTCATAAACCATGACAATGAAATGGTTATTGAAGATGTGGCTCATGAATCCGGATTCTTTGACTATGTGTTCAAGGACGGATTCTGCACGGTTATGATTTGGGATGACAAGACCGATGAAAGGATATATTCAGTTTACAGCAGAAAGACATTGGGAAAAGTTGGCGAGTATCATTATATCAACCAACTTGAAAGGAGTAGCTATATGATAGCGCGCAGTGATGAAGGTTACTGGCTGTTGGACAGTGTATATGAGAGTGTGTTTGATGAACCTTATGATTACATGGAGGAGGTAAACGCTGCAGACGGTGTCTTTGCAACGCGTAACTATGTGAAACAATACTTTGATTTTGACGGGACATTGTTGGAACCGTTTGTGATAGACGGTATAGAGAGGCTGAATTATGTAACCGGACTTACGGATGCCAGTTCGGAATATGACCAGGATGTAGTTCTGGAATTTGAGCCGGATCTGGTAGCATATAGGGTGAATGACAATTACGGATTGATGAACGCCCACACCGGAAAGATTATCACACTGGCCAGATATGGCGAAATATACATGATCTCAAAAGAGCTGTTGCGCGCAGAAGTGAATTACAGCAACAATGAAAGTGTGCTGTTGGACAGGAACGGTAAAGAGATATCAGAGTAAGTGGTTAATAAATTAAATTATAATTAAACGAACTATGGAAAAGGAAGAGAAGAAAAAGACCAGGACACAGGTATATAATGTGATAATAATGGATAAGAGCGGATCTATGGAAAGTATCCGTGATGCCGCAATTAGCGGGTTTAATGAAACTCTGGCGGGAATTAAGAAGGCTCAAGAGAAGTTTTCCGATACTCAGGATCATTTTGTGTCCTTGCTCACCTTCTGTGACTGTGAG
Source organism: uncultured Bacteroidales bacterium (assembly GCA_902763885.1). Taxonomy (GTDB): domain Bacteria; phylum Bacteroidota; class Bacteroidia; order Bacteroidales; family Bacteroidaceae; genus Colenecus. The sequence goes on from CACWTU010000016.1 coordinate 31,804, forward strand.
AGAAAATATGTTTTTGATAAGGTTCCGGTGTCAGATGCGCATCCATTGACCAGAGATGATTATGAGCCATGCTGTTGCACACCGTTATATGATGCAATGGGATTCACTCTGACCACTACGCATAACTACGTAAAGAACATAGAAGATTGCGTTATCGTGGTTACAATAATAACAGATGGAATGGAAAACGCATCAAAAGAATACACTGGCCAGAATGTGAAGCAGTTGGTGGAAAGGCTCAAGGGGGAAGGCTGGACATTTACCTATATGGGCGCTAATCAGGATTCATTCTATGTCGCATCCAATCTGGCGTTGCGTAATGCACGTAACTTTGACTATTCAGAGGAGGGGACTATAGACAGTATGAAAAAGGACGCAAAGGCTAGAATGAATTTCTTCTCCCGTTTGGCTAACTTCAAAATCAATGAATTCAATATGTATATGGATGATGAACCACCGATGGATGCTACCGAGCGTAGAAACCGCTATACTGCGATGGCAGATGAGGCTTTTGATGAGGAAGAGAAGAAGAATTGAATAGTATTATTTCTTGTGGTAAAGATTCTAAGCTAGACAGCAATAACACAGGAGCTGTAACTGGTAATAACTAGTCAAAAGATAAAGGTTTTAGGACGGGATTGCTTCTTCTTTTGGGCAATCTCGTCTTGCATGCGGGCTGTTGCTTTCTTAAAGAAATAAGATATCAGATACTCGTCTGTGCCTTCTGTTCTGATAGCTCTGAGTGCTTCAATGTAAGCTGATTTGTCCTGTTGGGGGATGATTATGATGGGATGACCCATCTTTTGGAGAATAAAGTTCGAGAACAGACGGCCCAACCTGCCGTTACCGTCACGGAACGGATGCAGATACTCATAGAAACCGTGGAATCTTGCTGCTATTATCACAGGGTGTATTGTGGCGGCATCAATCTGTTTCTGGGTCGATGCCAACAAATCGGGAACCTTAGCTACCAGTAACTCATGCTGGCCGAACACAGTATCTCCGGCAGCCATATCCTTATCTGTATATTGGCCCGGAACAGCGCCCGGATGCCGGTATGAGATAGTGTGCAGAGTAAGCAACCTGTGAGTTTCCTTAAGTAGTTCTTCTGATAAAGTGTAATCCAAGTGTGAGAACAAATACTCATAAGCCTGGAAATGGTCCAGAATCTCAAATGCCTCAAACAGAGTCTTACCCTTGGGAATAAGCCCCAACCCCTTCTCCTTGAGCTCGCGGGTATCATTAACAGTGAAAGAGTTTCCCTCTATGGCGCAACTATGAGCAGAGAACAGAACCTCATTGTACTGCCTCAAGTCCTCAACGGACATTCTATCAGATATGTAACTCCGATAGATATCCAGTAGTTCATTATATTGGGCTATCTCTTTCTCAAACATGTTTGCAAATTAAGGTAAAGTCTTGCAAATAACAAAATACTGCCCCATTAGTAGAATCTGCCCAGTGTAGTGCCAGGATAGTAGTGCTGCAGGATTTCGCGGTAGGTGTAGCCCTTGGCGGCCATGACGGCGGCACCAATCTGGCATAAGCCAGCTCCGTGTCCCCAGCCTGCTCCGTGCAGTGTGAAACCTTTAATATTGCCGTTTTCATCGGTGTTTTTCTCAACTACGAACGCGCTGCTGAATAGATGACTTTCAGATAGTGTGCGTCTTATCTCCAGTTCCTTGCCGATGGTAACGGTACTCTTGGTGCCTTCAATCTCCAGCTCATAGATACGTCCTGAGGGACCGCGCTTTATAGGCCTTAAATCAACTATGTCACCTATATCCAAGCCTGATTTGCGGCGGAAAATATCAGAAACCTGTTCTGTGGAGTATTCTACTTTCCAACGGTAATAATCAGGTGTTTCAAGGTCATAGCCGTTCAGTGACTGGGCCAGGATGTTGCCGTCAGCTGAATTGCAGAATGACTTGGGTTCTGACATGATCCACTGGCGGGCGTTCTCCTCAATAGAGAGGTCGGGCAGGGCGCCTTCGTTAATGCTGCTGTCACGCAGGGCAATGAGATAGGGTTTGTGCTCATCCTGCCAGCAGGTCTCAAACTGCTCGGTGACGCCGCCGCAGCATTTGCTGAAACGTGCGTCACACAGGTGACCGTCATACACCAGGGTCTGTCCCATGGTCTCCTTTACTGCGGCCTCGGCTGCAGCGCTGATAATGCGGGTGCGGCCTTGGTAACGCTGGCAGTGGTCATCGGCACAGACATCAAACAGCGTGTGCTGGTCATGGTCATACCATTTGATTATGCGGTTCAGGATATGGCTGCCGGCAAACGGTACTGAGGTTTGGGCGGTATCAGCATCCATGACTTTGCGGCGTGGGGAGCGCAGTTGAGCCAGAACCCAGCTGCGTGAAATGACGGCGTGGGCACGCAGGAATTCGCGGCTGGCGGTGGGTTTCATCTCCGATGATATCACGCTTGCCAGATAATCTTCTACAGGCAGTATGTTGATGGCACGTACCATGCCGTTTTCTACAATGAACCTGAGCCATCCTGAGAATGTCTGGTCCTCCTTACGCTCCCAGTGGAATCCGATGCCTATGGTTACGTCATGCAGCGTGAATGTGCTGCCGTGTTCATGAGGCTTGAGAGTGAGGCTGTCCAGGAGTATGCCGTTCCAGTTCAAACGGCCTTGGACAGCGTTTATGCTCATCTCACCCTCAAAACTGTTGTGGCCGTCTGTGTAGCTGTCATTAAGGCAGAAACGTATCTCCTGAGCGGCCATGATGCCCACCTTGATCTTGGGCTGTTGCGGGGTGACCTGACGATATATGTCAAGCACCTGGCGCTCTGTGAGACTGTCAAAATCTTCTTTGCGCGGAGTGATTACCAGTCCGAACATATCAACTGCACCTGGGCTGACCATAATTTTGCCCATTTCATCGGCATAATAGCAGTCCGGGCGGTGCTTACTGCGTGGTATGATGGCGGTTATCACCTGACCGTTACGGTTGAATGAGAGCACGTTCATGCGCGGCTCATAATCTCCGTCATAAATGGTCATGTCGCTCACGTAATCCCACAGCTTGGAGGGATCAGAACCTTTGATTACTATAACCGGGAACCCGAAAGGCTGGATAGTTACAGGCTCGTCTTTTGCTGACGGCTCGTTCTCACGCAGTTTGTCCACCAACGGAATGCCTTCAGAACGCCCTATCTGCATGTGCAGATGGTCCGGGGCCGATGCTCCGCTGCGTGGCCCGTTATAGAAAATCATATAGCCCGGCTCAAGCTCAGAGGCAATCTGAAGCATCTTCTCATAGCAATCTTTGAATGCCTGCTTGCGGTGCTCTCGGCTCACCACACAGAAATGCTCCCTGAGTATAGGATAGGGGTTGAGCAAGAGGTCAAATCCATCACCTGCATCAAAGGCAATCTGCTCTTGAGGACGGTTTTCACTGCAAAGGAAACAGGGGCGTACGGTAGTCTCTGCCGGTTGAACCTTAGCTGTGGTTGAAATTATGCGTGCAGGGTTGTGCTGGAGTGCAAGTCCCGATGATGAGAGTACACGTGTCTGTACCTGCTCCAGGTTGCTGAATGCCTCACGTGCCGCAGGCCATACGTTGAGTTGCTGTTCCAGGCAGATATCCAGATGCTTGAAAATGTTATCCATCAGTTAAAGGCTGTTGTTCTTGATTCTTCTCTCCAGCTCGGCGGTTCGTAAGGAGTCCTTGTAGAGATTGTTGGCGTTTACTTTCTCTGCACTCAGGGCAGCGTCACTGTTGCCCTCCCAGCGGCGGCACAGGTAGAGCTCGTCAAAGATACGGCCCAGACGGTATTCACCGGTTATGCGTATGGCTACGGCATAATCCTCACCGTAACTCACGTTGGGGAATCCAATCTGCCGTACAACAGGTGTGTAGAATGCGCGAGGAGCACCCAGTCCGTTTATGCGCAGTGCGTTGTTGGGGCCGTTCTCATCGGTCCACTCCTTATGGTCAATGATGCCGGGAGGCAAGGTCTCAAGGTTGAAGTTGCACATGCGGTAACTGCCTATCACCATGGCATAACCTCCCTCACGGAACTTGTCAACCACTTTCTGTAAGGTATCGGGACCGCTGTAAAGGTCATCACTGTCCAACTGTACTGCATATCGGCCGCAATGGGCATCATTGATGGCCAGGTTCCAGCATCCGCCAATGCCTAAGTCTGTGCGCTCAGGTATGATATGTACCAGACGTGAATCATCAAGAGCCAGTTTGTTCAGAATCTCCGTGGTGCCGTCAGTGGAGTAGTTGTCAACGACAATTACATTGAATGTGCTGTCTATCTGCTGGTTGAGTGCGGACTTGACGGCATCGGCTATGGTACGGGCGCGGTTCCTCACGGGAATTATGACCGATGCCTCAACCGGGAAATCACCGCTATAGGATTCCACTTTCTTGCCGAATCCGGGCTTCAGATAGCCGTCTATATGTTTGAGATGCTCCGTGCATATCTTTTCCATCTCAATCTGGATGGAGCGGTTGCTGGGATTCACGTAGTCAAACTGTTTCTGTCCGGATGTGCGTAGATCAGTCTCAGTCAAGGTGTAGAGCGGCTGGGGAACACGTACTATAGGCAGAACGCATTGGATGGCCAGTCTCATCTGGTAGAATCCGCCGCACTCTGACTCATACAGTCCTGTACGCGCCAGATATGCGTCAATACCGGCACGGGTAACCAGAACTACGGCACCAAAGTCAAAATCATCACGCAGGCTGCCACTTTGTATGTCAATGAGCGGTGCAGGGATTATTGAATCCGGGCCGGTCATCTTGATATAATCAGAATAGACCATTCCTGCTCCGGTGGCCTTGGCGGCATCAAGCATGCGTGCCAGAGCCTCATCGATCAGGCTGACTTCTCTGCCGCTGATGTTGAACAGCAGGTATTCTGCATTCGTGGAACTCAATATCTCCCTTACTGCTGCAGTTGAGGAGACGTATTTGGGTAAATCTATCGTTTCTATCATAGCAAGCCCGAAGATACTGAAAAAATAATAATTTGCACTATCTTTGCACGTAATAATATAGCTGTATGAGTAAGAAGAATCTGGTTGGAATGACATTGGCGGAACTGCAGCAGGTGGCTGTTGAGGTGGGTATGCCCATGTTCGCGGCCAAGCAGATGGCAGACTGGCTGTATGTCAAGCAGGTCAGTTCCATAGACCAGATGACCAATATATCGCTTAAACTGCGTGAGCGCCTTGCAGAAAACTATGAGGTAGGGCTTTCTGCTCCGCAGCACAAGGTTGCATCTACAGACGGTACGGTCAAATACCTGTTCCCTGTTCAGGATGGACATTTTGTTGAGGCCGTATATATCCCTGATGATGACCGCGCCACTCTCTGCATATCCAGTCAGGTAGGCTGCAAGATGGGCTGTGTGTTCTGCATGACTGGCCGTCAGCATTATACCGCCAGCCTTACTGCGGGTGAGATACTTAATCAGATACTCTCCCTGCCGGAAAAGCAGAACCTTACCAATGTAGTCTTTATGGGCATGGGCGAGCCGCTTGACAACCTCAGGAACGTGCTTGCAGTGCAGGAGATCATGACCGCTCCGTGGGGATTCGGCTGGAGCCCCAAACGCATCACCATATCAACGGTGGGCCTGCTTCGTGAGCTCAAACAGCTTGTTGAGGGCTGTGAGTGCCACATTGCGGTCAGTCTGCATGCACCCACACCGGAGAAACGCCGTGAGCTTATTCCGGCAGAGAAGGCATTCTCAATGACTGAGATGCTTGAGGTGCTGCGCAGGTATGATTTCAGCCATCAGCGCCGTCTCTCATTTGAGTACACCATGTTTGACGGTGTCAATGACTCTGCCGATGATGCCCGCCTGCTTGTCAAAGCCCTGAATGGACTAAGTTGCAGGGTAAACCTGATACGTTTCCATGCCATTCCTGACAGCCCGCTCAAGCCTGTGCCGGAGTCAAGGATGGTGGAATTCCGTGACTGGCTTACCGCTCACGGTGTGTTTGCCACCATACGTGCATCACGCGGTGAGGATATCTGGGCAGCCTGCGGAATGTTGAGTACAGCAAAAAACAATAAATCTGTTACGATATGAGAAAGAACATCCTTTTCAAAGTTTGCGTTGCTATGCTTGCGGCTATGGTAATGATAGCCTGCGGAAAGGGAAAGCAACAGAGTGGTACGTCTGATGACGATACCAAGACTGAGGTGTCTGCCTCAAAGTCAGGAAAATCCAAGAAATCAAAAAAGAAGAGCAAGGATATAAAGACAAAAGGCAGAAAGAAGAAGAAATCCATTCTCACACCTACATCGTCCGGTTCTCCTTATGAGATTCTTTTGGTGGCCGCAGAGGATGATTTCCATAACGGTGTGGTGGATTCCCTTTATGCAGTCCTTACTGATGATGTGTTAGGCGTTGCCCAGTCCGAGCCCAGCTTCAAGGTTGTTAAGATAACCCAGAACAATTTCTCCAAGACCTTGCGGATGTGCCGTAACGTCGTTGTGGTCAAGATTGATCCCTCCACATACAACAAGTGCAGGTTCAAGTATTCAAGGGATGTGTATGCCGCACCTCAGATCATAATGACTATCCAGGCTCCCAGCGCCTCCAAGTTCAAGGATTTTGTGACTGATAACAGGGATGCCATCGTTGATTTCTTCAATAAGGCAGAACTGAACCGTGCGTGTGAACTGCTGCAGGAAGACTATCAGCCGTATATTCAGGAAGAGGTCAAGAAAATGTTCGGATGTGATTTCTTGGCCCCGACAGAGTTGACCAAGATTACCAAGGGAAAGAACTTCCTGTGGGCGCACAGTGAGAAATTCGTAAGGAGGGTGGAACAGGACCTGAATATCGTAATATATTCATTCCCATACCGCGATTTGAATACATTCACGGAGGAGTATTTTGTGAAAAAGCGTGATTCAGTGATGAAGGCCAATATACCCGGCCCGCGTGAAGGCCAGTACATGATGACCTCAATGCCGTATATATTCGTATCCGATGAGGAGGTACACGGCGGGTATGCCCAGGTGGTTCGTGGCCTCTGGAACGTCAAGGACTATGATATGGGCGGCCCGTTCGTATCGGTAAGCCGTGTTGATGAGAAATACCAGCGGGTGATTGTGGCAGAGGCATTCGTCTATTATCCAAACCAGCCTAAGCGCAATGTCCTCAAGAAACTTGAGGCTGCCCTGTACACTTTACGCCTCCCTGATGAACTTGACCTGGCCAGATTCAGCTATGATCTGGATGAGATAATTATTGTACCCGAAGAATAAAACAGAGATAATATAATGAGTGAAAGATTGATAGTAGGCATCACCCAGGGTGATGTGAACGGAATAGGATATGAGGTGATCCTTAAGACATTCTCAGATCCCACTATGTTTGAGTTCTGTACTCCTGTAGTCTATGGATCACCCAAGGTGATGACATATCATCGCAAGACCATAGACTCACCAACCAATTTCAATGTGGTGGATTCTGCTTCTGATGCACAGCCGGACCGTCTGAATGTGGTCAACTGCAATAAGGAGGATGTCAAGGTAGATTTTGGCCTGCCTACAGAGGAGAGCGGCCAGGCTGCATTCCAGGCGCTGGAACGTGCAGTCAAGGAGTATCGTGAGGGTAAGATTGACGTGCTGGTTACCGCACCTATCAACAAGAAGACAATCCATTCTGATGCATTCCATTTCCCGGGACACACTGAGTATATCGAGTCAGAACTTGGTGATGGCAACAAGGCACTCATGATCCTTATGAACAGCTCCATGAGAGTGGCGCTTGCCACCGTGCATGAGCCTATCTCCAAGGTGGCTTCACTGCTCAACAAGGACCTCATAAAGGAAAAACTGAGAATACTCAATAAGTCACTCAAGATAGACTTTGGCATAGAGATCCCGCGTATAGCCGTGCTTGCATTGAACCCTCATGCCAGTGATGACGGCCTTATCGGCAAGGAGGAGAATGAGATAATCAAACCCGCCATTGATGAGATGGCTGCTGACAAGGTACAGTGCTTTGGCCCGTTCTCTGCCGATGGCTTCTTTGGGAGCGGTGAGTATCGCAAGTTTGATGCCGTGCTGGCCATGTATCATGACCAGGGGCTTATCCCTCTCAAGGCTCTTGACATGGACGGCGGAGTGAACTATACAGCCGGCCTGCCGGTTGTACGCACATCACCTGACCATGGTACTGCATATGATATCGCAGGGCAGGGGCTGGCCAACGAGGAGTCAATGCGTCAGGCAATATATGCAGCAATTGACATTTACCGTTCACGCCGCAAGGAGGAGGAGATCAGTGTCAATCCGCTTGGCAAGCTCTTCTTTGACCGTCGCGATGACAGCGACAAGCTTAAGCATTTAGATACGGGTAAGGAGTAAAATCCTCTCCAGAAGGATTATGCGTTTCGGCATCATATCGGCAGGCAAGGGAAACCGTCTGGTAGCAGAAGGGTACGGACAGCCTAAACCGCTGGTGCCTGTAAACGGTGTTCCCATGATTGAACGCCTGGCACGTATCATGATGCGTTGCGGGGCCGATAGGATTGCCGTCATAGTGAATGCCGATAATCGTGAAACAGTAGATTTCGTGACGTGTCTCTCCCGTGAGCTGCCCATAGACCTCACGGTCAAAAGTACGCCGTCTCCCATGCATAGCCTCATGGAGCTTGCTCCGTATCTGGGTAATGACCGGTTTTGCGTTACAACCGTTGATACCGTCTTTTCTGAGAGCCGTTTCCGAGCCATGATGGATGAGTTTGCCCTTATTCCTTATGACGGAATGATGGGCGTCACATCATTTGTTGATGATGAGAAGCCTCTATATGTGGATGTTGATGGAGAGATGATGATACGGGGATTTCTCGATGAAATGGCCCATTCCCGTTTTGTGTCAGCCGGTATCTATGCTCTCAATGCATCCGCTTTTGATGTGCTTGAGGGATGTTTGGGGAGCGGACAGACTAGGATGCGCTATTTTCAGCGTCAGCTCCTGGAATCAGGCCTCAGACTCAAGGCTTTTGACATGGGGGGGGTGGTAGATGTTGATCACGCAGATGATGTGGCAAAGGCTCAACAGATAGCATCAGAGCTATGAGGTATCTTGGAGTTAGCCGAGCTGAACTGTATTCACCCGGACGTGTATCGGGTGATACTGCCGTGTTCCGCGCCGTGGCGGCAGAGCTGGAACGTCATGGTAATGAAGTGGTCTGTATGACCGAGCAGGATTTGGTCTGTAACGGCATACCGGCCCGTGTGGACGGCATATTCCAGATGGCAAGGAGCCGTGAGGCTCTGGCTGTTCTTGATGGGGCCCGTATTCCGGTAATCAACAGCGTTCAGGCCGTAAGGAACTGTGGCCGTGCGGCTCAGACGGAACTGTTGCAGGGAACAGGATTGATTCCTGAGAGTATCATTTGTTCAACAGCGGGAGTGCCGGATGGCTGGAAAAGATATCCCTGCTGGATTAAACGGGCCGACAGCCATGCCGTGGAGCAGGATGACGTCCGATATGTAGAGAATGCCGCCCGGTGTGCTGCTGCTATGTGCGGGCTTGCCGGACGTGGATTGGGCGAGTGTGTGCTGCAGGCACATGTCAAGGGATGGCTGGTCAAGTTCTATGGCGTAAGAGGCATGGGGCTGACAGATTACTATGCCGCGTCTCCTTCAAACGGAAAGTTTGGTCTGGAACGTTATAATGACCAGCCAGACTGTGCCAGTGTAGATATTCAGGCTTTGACCGCTGTGGCTGAGCGTATATCGGAAATATTGGGAGTAGATATTTATGGCGGCGATGCCGTGGTAGGGGCAGACGGAGCAATTACTGTTGTTGATTTCAATGACTGGCCAAGTTTCCGTTCATGTACCGTAGGAGCGGCGCAGAAGATAGCCACGTTGATAATGAAAAAAACAGATGACAGATAGTAAGCGTAAAAGTGCGGTTGAGGCTACATATAAGTCAAAGGATACTGAGGAGTGGCTTGATATCTGGTTCACAAGACCGGTAGGATATCTCTTTGCCAAAGCTTTTGGCGCTCTTGGCGTGCATCCAAACGTTGTAACCATAATATCAATCATACTTGGCGTATTTGCCGGTTACTGCTGGTGGCACACTACAATGGGCTGGACAATACTTGGCATAGCCATGCTTATGCTGGCCAATTTCCTGGACAGCGCCGATGGGCAGTTGGCCCGTATGACCGGTAAGAAGACCCTTTGGGGACGCCTGCTTGACGGACTGGCCGGCGATGCGTGGTTCTTTTCAATATCTTTCTTTCTCTCATTAAGGCTATATGATGAACCTATACCTTTTGCTGACGGAAGGACTTGGGGCATATGGATATTCGTGCTGTTTTTTGGTTCAGGCTTTATATTCCATGCCCGTCAGGCAGGTCTGGCTGACTATTACCGTAACATATACCTGCTTTTCCATGGTGACCACTCTGAACTGAATGACAGCCGTGAACTGGCAGAGCAGCAGGCATCGACGCCATGGCGCAAACGCTGGTTCTGGAAAATCTGGCTCTTTTTCTATCAGAATTATACTGCCTGGCAGGAGGGCATGACGCCGTTCTTCCAGCAGTTCCGTGCCGCCGTCAATGACAAGTACGGCAGTACAATACCTGTTGAGCTGGGCCAGGAGTTCTGCCGCCGCACCTATCATCTGCTCAAATGGACAAACATACTTACGTTCAATACCCGCGCCATTGCGCTATACATATTCTTGCTGATAGGAGAACCGTGGCTCTATCCCATATTTGAAATCACGGTGATGAATATCATATTCCTGTGCATGAGGGTATCGCATGAAAAGGTATGTTATGATATGATGAATGAGATATGAACAAACGCTGGCGTAACATATTCTTCCTGTGCGGAGTAGCTGCCGTGGTGCTGATGCTCCTCTCTTTTGATGCGGATTGGATACGCGTCAAGGAGGTGCTGGCGCAGGCGGGAATATGGTTTCCGGTCATTGTCCTGCTCTGGGGTATTATATACCTTATCAATGCGTGCTCATTTGGCCTTATCATCAATGACGGAACGGGTAGGAGAGTACCGTTTGGCAAAGTATTTCAGCTCACCGTATCGGGTTATGCGCTGAACTATGTCACTCCGCTTGGACTAATGGGTGGTGAGCCGTACCGCATTCTGGAGTTGTCAAACTATGTGGGCGGCAGGAAAGCCATATCATCGGTTATCCTGTATTCCATGATGCATATATGCTCGCATTTCTGTTTCTGGCTGTCAGCGGTGGCGCTCTATGTAGTGCTGCATTTTACGGTTGGTGGCGCTTATGGACTTGATGTGTGGATGAGCTTAATGCTGGGCATTATGACTGTTGTCTTTATCGCAGTTCTCTGGCTGTTCTCATTGGGCTATCGCAAGGGTTTTGTGCTCAAGGTATTCGGATTGCTGAGCCGTATTCCGTTGGTCAGGAAGTGGGCTGCCGGTTATCTGGAGAGGCATCGTACTGACCTTGAGGAGGTAGATAGCCAGATTGCGTTTTTGCACGGTGAGCGCTGTACTCCATTCTGGTGGTCGTTGCTGCTTGAGTATGCGGCACGCGTGGTATCGTGCCTGGAGTACTGGCTGCTGATAGGTATGTTCGTACCGGGATTCACCTTTTGGGACAGCATACTTGTCATGGCGTTCTCATCACTCTTCAGCAACCTGATATTCTTTTCACCTATGCAGATGGGTGGCTATGAGGGCGGCATGGCTCTGGCTGCAGGCGGAGTACAGGTACCCGGCGCATACGGCCTTTACACCGCCCTTGTGGCCCGCATACGCCAATTGGTATGGACAGTGATTGGTATCATAATAATGAAAACCGGACGTAAGCATGATTAAGGGCATACTCATAGACTTTGGCGGAACCATTGATTCCGATGGCGTTCATTGGTTTGATGCTTTCAGTGAGGCATACGCCCTTGTGGCCGATATCCCTGAGCCCTTGCTGCGTGAAGCATACGTCCATACGGAGCGCACTTTAGGCACCAATCCCATCATCGCCCCTGATTACTCATTCTGTAAGACGCTTCAGACCAAGATTGCATTACAGACAGAGTATATGCAATCAAAGGGTCTTGTCTTTACTAAGCAGGATACCGTTCTGGATTACTGCTACAACAAGGTGGTAAAGCATATTTCCACCGTCTCCAAGCCTGTGTTGGAAAAACTGAGCAGAAAGTATCCTATGGTATTGGTGACCAATTTTTACGGCAATATGCACACGGTCCTTGATGAGTTCGGCTTGAACCATCTGTTCAAGGATGTAATTGAATCGGCCGTAGTAGGAATCCGCAAACCTGATCCTGAAATATTCCGCCTTGGCGTCCGCGCCCTGGGCCTGGAACCGCAAGAAACCATTATGATAGGCGACAGCCTTGAAAAAGACATCCTTCCCGCCCAATCCATCGGCTGCCAAACCTTCTGCCTCCGCAGAACACCAGGGGCACAAAAGGGACGGTTCTTTTTGTGCCCCTATTGTGAAACATTGAGAGAACTCTCGTCTTTGTTATAAGGGCACAAAAAGAACCGTCCCTTTTGTGCCCCAATCCCTAATGGGTCATTTTGAATAGCGGGTGGGGGAGACGCCGGTCTCTTTCTTGAAAACTGAGTGGAAATGGGTGCGGCTTATACCGCAGTGGTCTGCTACGTATTCTATGGAGTAGTCAGGGTGCTCTGCGAGCAGGCGCTTGGCCTCTTCAATGCGCAGGGTGGTTATCCATCGGGTGAATGATTCGTAGCCCGATGCCTTAACCCATGCAAGCAGGTGTGAACGCGGTATCTTAAGGCCCTTGGCCACATCGGCGCTCTTTATGTCATGATGGAGATAACCGCCTTGAGCCACCCATTTCTCAACAACCTTGTCAAGCCTGTCAGGTTTTATGCTCTTGACCTTGGCCTCCTCTGACTCAGTTTCGCTCTCACTCTCCTCGGCCTCCTTGATATGGCTGGCGGCGCTTGTCTGGACATAGCGGCAGAAACAGAACCAGTGATAGAAAATGGTACCCAAAACCAGCACCCCGTAGGCAGCCAGCGGCCAACCGCTGGAGAAAATTACCACCGGTGCAGTCAATGCCACAAGCGTCAGTGCTATTACGCTTATCAGCATCCAGTTGAGCAATCCGTACATCTCATGGTCATAGAAATCGGCCAGCATCTGTCTCATTCGTTTGAACTGGTGTGCAATGCGGGCGGTGTAATAGATCTGCATAAGGGTATAAAGTGCACTTGCCATTATCTCTGCCCAGAGCAAGTTTGGTGAATCATGCATGAACGGTTTTCCGCCAGTGAGTGCGGTTATGCCTATGATAAGCATGGCAATCACCCATGTGGGCAGTAAGATGAGACGGTCGCACAAATTGAGATTACCCTGACGTTGCAGGTTAAGCACGCTAATTGACATCAGGGCCGCTGTAGGTATGAAAAGCATCAGGTTCAAGGCTACGGCCTTAATAGGGCTTGTGGAGCGCAAACCTAATGTATATTGCAGCAGGAACTGGATGCACAATAAAACCAGCCCCATTGTCATGACTGTACGCGACAACTGGAGTACTTTGTCCTCTTTAACCTTACGTGGCATAAGAAACATCAATGCCACAGACATAAGCGCCGTCAAAAGGACGGCCGAAAACTGCATCTCTCTCATTTGTACTGCAAAAATACAAAAAAAATATTGTCTCATTTCGCGAATCAAGACACCATTTTTTGTGAATCAAGACACCCCTTTGCAAATTAAGACAAACCGATATGCTCATGCGTTATACTTTTGCGCCCGATTAAAATAGTCCGGATAGTCCGATGGATTTTAAAACTTTTATTTACGGTTCACCTATGTGGGTTGTCATCTTGGTCGGCATCATATATGCAGCCCTGGTTGTGGCCGCCATTGTCATTATCTGGCGCTGCCTTAGTAAATGACCGCTTAACCTGAAAACAATGATAAAAAAATATGATTAACATGAGTAAAAACAGAAAAAAACTTAAATTGAGTGCCGTAATGGTACTGTTTCCGTTGCTGTTCACAACCATTCCAGGAATAGCTGAAACAGTTATATTTGATTCACAAGTCCAAGAATTAGTTCTGAACGATGGCGATGTTCTTACAGGCACTTTGGAAAGTAACTGCAAAATCAAGATTGCCAATGGTGCAACTGTGACACTCAATGGTGTAAGCATAAATGCTAATGATGAATTGACCGGCGGTTGCGCCGGCATTACCTGTCTTGGCAACGCTACCATCGTACTGGCCGACGGCACTGTGAATACGGTAAAGGGAATGAAGCCTTCGATGGATGAAGTGCTTTTTGGATATTCCGGCATATTGCCCGGTGGTTCCGGTACTACTCTCACAATCCGTGGTACCGGCACACTGAACGCAATAGGCCAGTCTGGTGGCGCTGGAATTGGTGCGTACAATAGTCCATGCGGTAACATTGTGATTGAAGGCGGCATTATCAATGCTACTGGTGGAGAAAATTGTGCGGGCATAGGCTCTGGAGAAGGATACCAACTCGGTAATCCTCAAACTTTAGACGTTATCGATTATATAGTGCAGTGCGGCGACATAACCATAACAGGTGGAACGGTAACCGCTATTGGTAACGGTGGTGCTGCCGGTATAGGTACCGGCATGAAGAACAGCACCTGCGGTAACATCATCATCACCGATGGCGCCCTCTGCGTGACTGCTACAAAGGGCAGCGGCGCCACCAACTTCATTGGAGCAAGTGGAGGGACTGGTTGCAGTAGCGGCACAGTGACAATCGACGGAGTTGAAAATGCCACCTATGAAAGTACCTTTACAAACTTTGCTTCTATCATAACAAACGATTATGACACCTGGAAACTTACCAATATCTATCAACCCATCACATTAAGTTCACTGCCCGATGGCGTGACAGGTACGGTAACTCCTGAAAAAGCTAAGTTTGGTGATAAAGTCACCATCAGCTTTGACGGCATTCCTGACGGCATGGCCCCTGAATTATCTATAACACATCGTTATGGAGATTCTGATTATATTGTTTTTTTCGAAGATGAAGGCAATGGAACGTATAGTTTTTCAATGGAAAATAGTCCAGTCACTGTTTCCGTGAGCTTAAAGAAAGATATCAATAGCTGCACTGCCACTGTACCTGACCAGTCGTTGGGTGACAATAGCTACATTTTCTATAAGTTTGAGAGTGCAAACTATGGTAATGTAACTATTGGCGAAGAGGTCTATGATGGCAATACCAAGCTAACCCTTAAAACTGACTACGAGTTTGGCAGTGTGAAATATTTAGATGGCACTTCAGGCACTGCTAAAACAAATGAACCCGGTGAAGAGATGCTTGTGGAGATTATAGGTATAGGCAACTACGCTGGCAGTAAGTGGGTAAATTTCATGATTACCACACCCGATGAAAGTGGCGAATGGGGCGACCTGACATGGAACCTCCATGAAGGCACGCTCACCATCAATAAGAAAGATGGCGTAGAGGGTAATGTAGTTATGGCAGCCACAAACCAAGGCGGGTATCCTTGGTTCCAATATGGACAGTATATCACCTCTATTTCTATAGGCGAGGGTGTCAGTAACATTGCCGACAATGCCTTTGCCGGCTCACATAATGTGAATACCTATGGTAATGTAAAATCCGTATCATTCCCCTCAACACTCACTGAAATAGGAGAGGACGCCTTTGCTTACTGTACAGGTGCGACCATCGATATAGACCAAATCATAACGATCTTTAAAAACAATAACTCCGGCATAGAGAATATAGATCCAACAGCTTTTTATCAGGTGAGATGCGTTTCCTGCACAATGGAATCGTCTGATAATACTGCTATTATAGGACTTATTTCAGGCACCCAGACAGCCAATGTCACCATAAATGGTCGCACGCTAAAGAAAGACGGTAGTTGGAACACTCTGTGCCTGCCATTTGACATTGACCTTCTTGCCCAAAACGATAACGACGAATATATCTGTCCGCTGAACGGTGCTGTCATCATGGAGATGGACGATACAAGCGATGGCACGAACTTTGATTCAGGGACCGGTGTTTTGAAACTCAAGTTCAAATCAATCATCGGTAATGAAATGACACATGGTAAGCCCTATCTCGTTAAATGGACAAAGCCAGATGGATATGATGATAATCCCGCAAGCTTTGACATTGTTAATCCTACCTTTACAGGTGTAACAAATATAGGAAACAACTTGACAGTGGTCACCAGCAAAGACGGCAGCGTTACCTTTAATGGTACGTATTTACCGTACACAGGCAGCGTTGAAGCCCTCCTTAAGGAGAGCGACAATTCCACAGCTCTGGATGCTTTCCATGCATTTGTCAAAGTTTATGACAAGTCAACCTATATAGTTGAGGGTGTTTATGAAGACGAACAATTCCAAACCAGTGCCATCACCCTTAAGGAATTAGACCAGGACAACATCATGAAATATTACGCCAAGTTAAATGTGGCAGCTCCCGTCGCCACTTATTATGTCGATGAAAACGGTACTACTCATAACGTGGATGCCTATGAACTTGAAGAGTCAAGAACTACACTGACTACCGGAACATATGTTGTAAACAGAGACATCACCTTTGAAAATACGGTGAAACTTGATGGTGACGTGACGCTGATTCTCTCCGACGGACACAAAATGCAGATTGGCAAGACTGGTCAGAACCTGTTTGATGGCATTGTTTTTGAAGGTGAAAATGATGAAAGCCTCACCATCTACGGCCAGAGTGATGGTACCGGTAAGCTGGTTATCGATATTGTAAAAGAGAACGGCTATTGTATTGCCGCTAATAACATATCTATCAACAGCGGCACAGTAGATGTCAAGAACCTGGGTTCAGGTTATGATATCTATGGTAATGATGTTCAGATAAAAGGTGGTCAGGTCAATGCTACCGGCTCTATGGAAAACATATACAGCAATGGTCCGTTAACCATCAGTGGTGGCACCGTGACTGTGGCTAGTATTGCTCCCGGCAGTGGTAATTTGACATGTGTTCATGCTCAAAATATCACTATCAGCGGTGGTATTGTGACTATAACACCTTCTGATGAGACATTGGCTACTTATATAGGCTTGAATTCAAAACAAGATATCATCATAAGCGGTGGTCAGGTGACGGTTAATGCAAATACTAATCCCGCATTCAGAAGCATCTATGCTCCGAATGGCACAATAACCTTGGGCTATACCAGATCTGACGACTTTGTCTGGGCAAACAGTTTCAGTGCAGTGACTATAGCCCAAGGTAAGACCATGTCAGACGGTACTGATACCTACTCTGGCGCACTGGGATATGGAACTATAGATGGTAAGACGATGCGTCCGTACAAGGATGCCCTCAGCCTTGCTGTTGACGCCGACAACACTCAATCCATAAACGGGTGGAACGGAGGAATTACAAATGTCACTCTTACAGGGCTTACTCTCTACAAAGATGGCAAATGGCACACGCTTTGTCTGCCGTTTGATGTGAAGGATAGCGACTATGACCCCGATAAAGTATGGTATAACGTTCCCGGTGGTTGGGATGAAAAAGCCCTCACAGACTCGCCACTTGAAGGCTGCACGCTGATGGAACTTGAGTACGAAGGTTTCTATTATGGAAATACACGTTATACGTATGATGAAGGAAAAGGTGGTTATTATGATGAAGATGGATACGATTATGGTGGCGATGTTGCAGAATTGCGTCATACTGGTCTTAACACCGATGGTACACTACGCCTTTGCTTTATAAAAGCCTACGAGATTAAGGCGGGTAAGCCATACCTTATCAAGTGGGATTCCGGCGAAAACATTGAGAATCCTACCTTCAGCAAAGTGCTCATCAACAATACGGTTGACGATAATGTAGTCAGCCAGGATGGTGAGGTGATGTTCGTGGGCTCTTACAAACCATATGTCAGCACCGGAGATGCATTCCTGACGGATGCTGATGTTTCTCACAGTGCTTTCCATGCGGCCATCATTGCTCCGCAACGCACCGGATATGTATTTGGTGGCTGGTTTGCAGAACCTGGGTATAATAACAATAACACTGTAAATGAGATTTCTTTATCAGAAAATAATTCTGTTGAACTCTATCCTTTATGGACTCTGATAACCAGAGGTAATTGCGGTCAGACGGGAACAGATGGCAGTTATGTTACATGGAGTTATGATGAATCATCCAAGACCATTACAATAAGCGGTACCGGAGCTATGATGTATTATGGACTTACCGATGATTATAATCACAGCACATCGCCCTGGAGCCATTTTGATGATGTACTGGAGCATGTCGTTATCAATGACGGTGTAACAAGCGTTGGCGCATACGCATTTGCCATGTGTAGTAAACTGACCGATGTGGCCTTGCCGGCATCGGTGTTCCAGATAGACCAGGCCGCTTTCTATACAAGCAGTCTTAATCGCATAATTATTCCACGCACTGAGGCTGTATCAGTTGCACAATATGCTTTTGATAATTGCCCGGAAGGACTCTCTATTGTAGTGCCCTCCACACTTTTAAAAACTTATAAAAACGCTGATAACTGGAGTACATACAGTGATAAGCTTGTAGGCTCGCTCAGTGAAGTCACAGGATTCAACACCACAGATTTTGTTTCTGGCAGATATGAATTCAAGCGTACGTTCAAGTGTGGCGTCTCATCGACCATCTGCCTGCCGTTCGCTGTTCCGGCAGCCCAGGCTGCATCGGTAGGAAAGTTCTACAGCTTTGACGGAATAGACAAGAGCGGCCAGCAGTGGACAGTCATCATGAAGGAGAATGTGAATGAAGTGACAAATGGCCTTGAAGCCAACAAGCCCTATCTGTTCGTTCCGTATATTTTTGACGGCATGAGTCATGGCGATGCGTTTGAGTTTACTTTCAGCGGCAGTGTAAGTTCTCCTGATATAGCAGGTTCAGTCATAAAGCAAGCTGATGCTGATGGCAGTTTCTGGACATTCCAAGGCGTGTTCTACAACATACTGTGGGATGAAACGCATAATTCTGGAATGCTTGGCAAGGTGTATGGATTTGCAGCCAACAGCTATAGTCCCGATGATAACAGTTATACCGTCAATCCCGGTGATTTTGTAAAGGCCGGCGAAGGTGCCAGCATCCCATCCTTCCGCGCATTCCTGCAATACACAGGCTCATCGGCTCAGAATGCCCCCATGCGTGGCGGAACACGTGCTGATGTGTCATTGCCCAACAGTATGAAGGTTAAGCTGATTGATGCTAACGGTACCATAACGGCAACCGGCGAGATCAGTACAGAGACAGCTGACTTTATCATTGACACATGGTATGATATGAACGGCCATATATTGCCCGACGCCCCAACAACCCCAGGCATGTATATCCACAATGGCAATCAAGTTTTAATCAAGTATTAATTCCAAAACAGTAATCAGATATGAAAAAGAAATATAGCAAACCGGAATCAAAGGTGGTAGAGATAGAGTTATCACGCATTCTCTGTGGAAGTGGTGAACCACCAGTGTATCGTGACGTGTTTGGTCAGATTCCAGGAGTTACCCAGGATTCAGAGAACCATCTGTCATAACTTTTCCAATAAAAACTCAAAAAAAGGAGGGGCGGTCAGTTACCGTCCCTCCTTATCTTTATTTAAACAGCTTGCCGTCAACATTCATGGTGTA
>CACWTU010000017.1 GCA_902763885.1 uncultured Bacteroidales bacterium
GATGCATGGTTTACCCTTGAAGGCAAAATGCTTACAGGTGAGCCCACAGAAAGCGGAATCTATATCTATAAAGGACAGAAGGTGTCAATAAGTAAGTAACAGTATCTTTTCAAGAATAATCAAGTTAAGCAATATGGATAAGAAAATATTTAAAAAGAGATATATCAAGCCTTCAACTGAGGCATATAATATGAATGCTTCAAAGATACTCTGCAGCAGCGAGACGGATCCTTACGGATGGGCTTTCCCAGGCGCATAACTTTTCCAATAAAAACTCAAAAAAAGGAGGGGCGGTCATTTACCGTCCCTCCTTATCTTTATTTAAACAGCATCGGAGCAAACTGATGCAGCGAACGCCTCCAGGTGAGCCATTCGTGGCCGGTGCCTGGTGACTCGTAGTAGATGTGGTTGATGCCCAGCTCATCAAGAGCAATATGCAAGTCATGAATGCCCTTGTACATCTGTGCGGGCTCATCGGTGCCAATGCTTATATAGAGTAGGTGATACTGGTCATTGATTGACTTAGGATACATCTCTGCATCGCGACGGTCATTGGGACCACGGCCCGAGCCACTGAATCCACCAATCCATCCAAACAGCTCGGGATGGTTAAGACCTATGTAATATGACTGGAATCCGCCCAGTGAAAGACCGCAGATGGCGCGGTTGTCACGGTCAGTAAGAGTGCGGTAATGGGCATCGAAATAGGGAACCACCTCCTGGACCATCACTTTTTCAAAGAAAGAGAACTCAAACATGTTCTGGCGTCCGGTGGCATTGGGATCATTAGCAACAGCATGCTCCATGACAATGATCATGGGCTCAGCCTCCTTGGCGGCAATCAGGTTGTCCATAATGTTGCCCAACTTACCCTGGGTACCCCAGCCGGTCTCATCCTCACCGGCTCCGTGGAACAGGTACAGCACCGGGAAACGGCGGTTCTGATCCTTCTTATACTGCGGCGGCAGATATACCCATGTGGTACGCTCGGCATTGGTCAGGTCAGAGTGATATTTTACAATCTCTATCTCACCGTGCGGAACTTTCTTTTCCAGATAATAGTCCACTCCGGCCTCAGGAACATCAATTCCGCTCTGCCAGAAGTTTGAACCGTAAAACTCCTTGCTGTTGGGGTCCGATACACGCTTGCCGTCAACATTCATGGTGTAGTAGTGGAATCCTACCACCAAGGGATCGGTGGTAACCTCCCACTTGCCGTCATCACCCTTTACAAGAGGGTAGTTCTTTCCGCCCACATTGACGGTCACGGTCTTGGCATCGGGGAAATCGTTACGGAACGTTGCGCTCAGGTCAGGGTTGATCTTAGGATACTCATGACCCTCTAAATTTGTTGTGGCACTTGTGGGCTCAGTAAGCACACCCACCTGGCTCTGTGTTTTGCAGCCTGTAAGAACTACTGCAAACAATAAAACTGAAAACAGACTCTTTCTCATAATAAAAAACTGATTGAGAAAGCAAATGTAGCAACTTTAGCACAAAGGTGGCTAAAAAATACATTTATTTATCGGGGCGTAATTTTGCCTGTACGGCATAGTAGGTAGTACGTGAATTAAATCCTGATTCGTTAGAAATTTCAATTATTGAGGCTTTGGGATGCGTTTTCCGGTATTCGTCGGCATAATCCAGACGTAGTGTATTTACGTATGTAAAGAAGCCACCCAAATGGTTCTTGAAAACTGCAGCCACATATGTCCGGTTATAGCCGGTACGGGTGGCAACATCCTGCATGGTCAGGTGCGGTTCCAGGAACGCCTCCCTACGCTCCACAACCTCACGTATAGCATTTATTATGTCCTGGACCTTGTCATCGGCAATATTGTGGGAGTAATATGCTGTCTTCTTATTCAAGGCACTGGACTTTTTGCGGTTTTTGTCCGGCTCGTCATCCTGATTATCCTGTTCCTCCAAAGGATTGCCATGGCGGTGCGGGTGGAGTGCAGATATCAGTAACCACACCGATGCAAAGCTCATAAAGATATGTAGTGACGCCATAACAGCCTTGTTGCCTATTATGGCAGTTATCCATAACAGTACCATGGTAAGATGCATCATGGCCAATGTCTTGCGGGCAAAATTGACGGGAAAATCCTCAGGGTTTGAATAGTCCTCATTATCGGCCTGGCGTGCCCATTTGATCACAACACGGGCTGACCATAAACATACTAACGTCATTATTACACCTATACCTATAATAATGTACTCAATTATGTCCGATGTCCCTTTATCGGCCCCTGATATAGTCCATGCCGCCGCTGCCAACAGACTTAAACCTGCAATGATGCCCAGTGCCACTATGGGGACACGCCATTTTTTCCATTGTTTTACTCCTCCAAAATAGGAGAACAAAAGAATAGTCAGGAAATAGAGGTCAACCGGCAGAAAATAAGCCTTTACAAGCAGCCAAGCCGTATGGCTGTCGGGATGTATGACATATGGAACAAGTACCAGAGCCGACAGGTAAATCAGTGTGGCTGCAGGCCGCCCGGGATAGTAATAACGGGGATTACGGTCGCATGGTCTGCACATGTGAAACCAGCGTACGGCAGCTATCACAAGACTGGTTATGACGTATGTCGCAGCGGCCAATCCATAGAAATATAGTCCTTGGTTTTTCATCGCTGCAAAGTTAGCAAAAAAATAAACTCATATGGACAAAATTGACTTATGTGAACAGTTTATTTGACCCCGTTGAACAGTTGTAAACTCACTCTGTACATACTTTTGCGGCCTAAAATCACGGACCCTGTAAAGCCGTCATCATGAGGACAAAAAAGGTTTCCGTATAGTACAATAGTCAGGAATGGTGTTATAAATTTAAATAAATCAAATGGTAAAAATGGAAAACAAACCATGTAAGGCATTATTAGTCCTTGCCTTATCAATGCTCACGACCGTTGGGGCGTGGGCCGACTCTTACGATTACGTGTCATTGTCTGAGGATAATGAGATTGCCGTAGGGACGGCAGGTCATTATTTTGTGAACATGCCACAAACAGGCACATCTGTTCTGACACTTTCCAATGCCAACATCACCACATTCAATGTGTATGATGACGGCGGAAAGTCAGATTCTCATTCTAGCAGTTGTGACGGTTATCTGGTTATCAATGCGCCTTCTGGCTATTATATTAAGGTAACAGGTAAGGTCGACACAGAAACTGGGTGCGACTGGCTGAAGTTTTATGATGGTGACACCAATAATATTCTTGGTCGAGATCAATACACAGGATCAGATAAAGTAGGTGAGCTGCTAAGCTCTGGCAATTGTCTGAAAATAAGGTTCCGTTCAGACTCCTCGAGAGAGTACGGTGGTATGTCGCTAACTGTTTATTTGATAGCCCCCACCGATATCTGCTTTTTCCCAGGTCTGGAAGAACATTATATATATACAGGCAATGTCATCAATTTAAATTATAAGGTATTGTCTGCCGACCATACCGAACTGACAAAAGATGTTGACTATAGTGTAACTGTTACTCCGAGTCCAGTTAAGGAGGTAGGTAGATATAGCATAACGGTCAATGGAAAGGGACAATATACAGGAGCACTTACCAAAGAGTTTGTTGTAGAGAAGCTACTCGCAGGTAGTGGTACCAAGAACGACCCGTATATGATTAACAGTGATGAAGACTGGAGTACTTTTGCCTATTTGCTAGAGAACAACTATTCAACATACGCTGATAAATATTACAGACTGGGTGCCGACATCAATGTATCTGAGGCAGCCTGTTTAAGTGAAGAAAAACCTTTCCGTGGCACATTCGACGGTGATGGTCATACCATGACACTCAATCTGGAAGCAACAGAGAATTATTGTGCTCCGTTCCGTTATGCAAACGGTTGTAACTTCAAGAGACTGCATGTATCAGGTACCATCACAACAAATGGCTACAGATATGCCGGTGGTCTTATAGCATATGCAGACGGTTATTATAGTAACACCTATATTGATAATTGCTGGAGCAGTGTCAGATTTGTAAGTACAGCCGCTGCAGATAATAGCTACAATAATAGGTGTTATGGTGGTTTTATAGGATATTTATATTCGAATGCATATATCAATAACTGTCTGTATGATGGAAGCCTTATTGGCCCGGAAGTTAAGGGCTGTTCTGGTTTTGTGGCTGACTTTTCTACTTATAGTCATGACCTTAGAATAACTAACTGTCTGTTTGCTCCTGCCCAAATTACCATTGGCGATTATATAAGCTATACTTTTGCTCGTGAGGCAGATTTAATTGACAACTGTTATTACACTCAATCCTTTGGTACTGTACAGGGTTCTCCTGTAGGCTCGATGACCAACGCCGAGTTGAAAGAGGTTCTGGGCAGTATGTGGCAGATAAAGAATGATAAGGTAGTACCTGTACAAGACAACAGGAACCTTGATTACAGCACACTGATATGCAAATCATCCTACGAGTGGACAGGCTCTGAAATCAGTGTTGTTCCAATCGTAAAAGACTTGGATGGTAATACCATTGATCCTGAAAATTACGAAATTACTTTCTCGCCAAGCCCCGTCTTGACTCTCGGCAACTACACTATGACCATTACGGGCAAGACTGCAAACGGTTATAGCGGCTCTCTGACTCAGGAGATAAAGGTGCTGGCCCAGCTTCAAGGTAATGGTGATAAGAATGACCCTTATGTAATAAGCAGTACTGATGACTGGAACCGCTTTGCCGAGTTTGTGAATGGCGGCTACAACTATAGTGGTAGATTTGTGGCTCTTGACAGAGACATAACAATCAGCACAATGGTGGGATTGGATGCAAGCCACTGTTTTGAAGGTTATTTTGAAGGACGTGACCATAAGCTGACTGTCAATCTCCAGAACAACGATCCAGCCGTTGAGGGCGTTGCGCCTTTCCATCATACCAGATTTGCCAAGATTATGAACTTGACAGTTGATGGCACCATAACTTCGGCCGGCAAATATGCAGCAGGTCTGATTGGATGGTCAGGTTCACCAGACGAATGCACTAATTGTGTTGTCAAGGCTACCATCACTACCAGTGCCGATTATGCTGGTGGTTTTGTGGGAAACATAGATGTTGAAAGTGCAAACAGTCATAGCATATCCTTCAATAACTGTGTCTTTGCCGGTACTATTCAAAGCAGTAACAGTGATCAGCATAAGGCTGGCGGTTTTTGTGGTTATGGTTACGGAGAATCATATTTTACCAATTGCTTGGAGAATGGAACCTATACGAACATCTCTATGATGAACCCACGCACAGGATATAAAAATCCTTCTAACAAGCAGGTTAACAGTTTATACTATATCAACAAGATTGGTAGTATAGGTGAATATATTACCGAAAACTATAATTGTTTCAATGTTAGTCTGACCGCTCCTGAAAACGCTCTCTATCTGACTCGCACCATTCAAGGCTATACATTCTATCAGCCGGTAAGTGTTTCCGCTTTTATGGACTCATATCTGTATAATAACGGTGATGCTATCAATCTGGTTTACACTCTTAAGGCAGGTGGCACAACCCTTACGGAGAACACCGATTATACGGTAACGATAAAGGACAGCAACAAAGAGACTGTTGCAAAGGAGGATTTGACTGCTGCAGGCACCTATACCATAACCTTTACTCCGGTAGATGGTAATGAGGCCGGCTATGCAGGACAGCCCATCAGCCGTACCTTTAACATCATTCAGGATGCCGAGAACCTTGACGGCTATGTATTTAGCTATGAAGGTGAGGGTGACAATAAGGTATATCATATTGATAACGAAGCCGACCTGGAGCGCTTGGCAGCCTATGTTAACAGCGGTCACAATGCTCAGGGCATGACTTTCGTTCTTACCACCGACATCACCATGACGGGCGAGCATACAGCCATCGGTAAAGACTATGATAATCCTTTCAACGGAACTTTCGACGGACGTGGCAACAAGATAATTGGTTTGACAATCAATAAACCAGACTGCGCTTATCAGGGCTTGTTCGGTCGTAGTGAAGGCCTTATCGTTGCCAAAAACATAATCCTGCAAGACTGTGATATTACAGGCTATTCAAATGTAGGTGGTATATTGGGATACACAAGTAAAAAAATCGACAATAATCGAGTCTTGATCGAGAACTGTCATGTGAGCGGAACCATTAAGGGTATCCTTGATGACGGATTCCATATTGGCGGTATTGCCGGATATCTGGGTTATGGAAATATCAAAGGATGTACTGTTCGTGGTTCTTTAAGCTCTACGGCCAATGTAAGCCGTATAGGTGGCATAATCGGTGAAACCTATTATGGCGTCAAGGTTGACTCTTGCGAGAATGCTGCTAACATAACCGGTCCTGGCGCCCTGCACGCTGGTATTTTCGGCCTTGCTGCACAAAGTGACTTGGTTGCAACCAACTGCCTGAATACAGGTATCGTTGAGGGAACCGAACTTATAGGCGGTATATCTGGCTATTATCGAAACCAGAGTGCGAATTACGGAAACTATACCCATTGCTATTATGTTGCACAGGGCGATGGCAGTGCCTACAAGGCAAGTATTGAGGCCGATAAACCCGGTAAGACAGAGCGTATTTATGAAGTCTTAAAGGAAGAGAACTTCGCAGACATCACATGCGCTACAGACGGTGTCGTTGTTACCAGCATGATAGATGGCAAGAAGTATATCAGGTCTGGCAATTGGACAGTAACTCTGACTCCTTCTGTTCCTGAGGGCTATACTTTCGTTAACTATACCTGCCAGGGTGGTACGCTGACTAATTTGGGTCAGGCAGACGGAGAACATTCGCTGACCGTTAACAATCAGAACATAACCTTGGGCATTACCACAAGCAAGAATGGTAGTACCAATATAAATCTGGCAACCATTTCTGATATCGCCGACCAGCGTTGGTCTGGTAATATCGAAATTAAGCCAAGCATTGTTGCAACGTATAACGACGTAACACTCGTTGAGGGTACAGACTATTATCTGGAGTATTCAAACAATATTGACAAGGGAACTGCCACTGCAATCCTGAAAGGTATGAACAACTTTGAGGGTACAGCCACCAAGGAGTTTAATATTGTGGATTTCCCCCTGCAGGATTCTCAAAAATCAAACTGCAAGGACAACCCCTATCTGATTGCAACTGAGGCTGACTTGAAGGCTTTGGCAGGAATCGTCAACTCAGGAAAACGTTTGGATGGCTACTATAAGCAGACGGATCCCATTACCCTTACTACAGAGCATACGCCTATTGGTACTGATGTAGATCATAGGTTCAAAGGCTCTTACAATGGTGATAACAATGTCATCAGTAATCTTGTCATCAATAAGCCCAACTCCGAAAATCAGGGATTGTTCGGCTCATTTTATGGTGGTTGGCAAAATAACAACTATGGTGAAATAACCAATGTCGTTCTTGAGAATTGTGATATTACCGGAGGTAAATGCACTGGTGGAATCGTAGGAAAAATGTATGATTATGGCGGTAGGGTAACTAATTGCAAGGTAAGTGGAGTTATCAGGGTCGGCAACGACTTATCTGACGATTCCAATGCTAATCGCCATGGCGGTATTGTAGGAGAATGCTGCAAAATGCTGCAATTATTGGGGTGGCAGTGGTACCGTTGAAAATTGCATCAACATTGCCGATGTTACAGGAGAAGGTGCATTTCATGGTGGAATCGTAGGATATATTAGTGATAATTTTAATATCAGCAATTGTTTTAATGCGGGTGTTATCGAAGGAACGTCTTATGTAGGCTCTATTATGGGTGGCTATAATGGTAGAACGTTGACCAATAATTATCACACTCCGGGTACCACCGGTGGCGTGGGCAGCTCAAACAGTGCTGAAGGTACGGACCGCGATGGCGCCCAGTATGCCGTAAGGATTACTGCCGGTGAGGGCGTCTCCATTACTTATCCCGAGACACCTGATTACGTTTGGAATCAGGATAACTATTACAAGAGTGGAACCGATGTTACGCTCACATGCGACATTCCTGATGGTAAATACTTTAACTGTTATTCTGTAAACAATGGTGAGATAAGCAATTCAGGCGTTATACAAGGCTCTCATGTGCTGACAGATTTCACTCAGGATGTGGTTATATGCCGCCGTTTTGTTGATTATCTGACAGACATTGCCACTGCAACGGTGCAGGAAATCGAAGACCTGACTTATAACGGTCAGGAACAGCATCCTCTGCCTGTTATTATATCTGAAAATGAGACACTTGTAGAAGGTGCGCATTATACCATCAGTTACGATACGGATTGTACAAACGTAGGCCAGAAGACTATAACTGTTACAGGTATCGGTCGTTTCAATGGAACGACGAGCCAGGTGTTCAATATCAAACCGTTTGATATCGGTGGCGAGAACGCTCTGGCCATTAGTGGCGTAGAGGCTCGCTATGCCCAGACGGGAGACGTTCAGCATCCTGTTCCTAGAGCGATATGCCAGGCTACCCAAAACGCTACCTTATCTGAGGGTACAGACTACTTGCTTTCATATAGCGATGGCTGCATTCTTGCCGGTGATTACACAATCACTCTGACAGGCCAAGAAAACTATACGGGTCAAAAGGTAATATCATTTACCATTCTTGATGTTTTAGCTTTGACTGTACATGATAAAACGGATAGCAACGAATACGTTCCCGTATATGGTTATTATGTAGATGATTATAACAAGTGTGAGTTTGTCATGCCTGCCGATGAGTTGGCTGCCATGAATGGCAAAGCAATCAAGACCATGAAGTTCTATCTCAAGCAGAAAGCCAGTAATAGTTGGGGCAAGGCTAGTTTCCGTGTGTTCCTGAAAGAGGTTGACTTTACTACCTTTGACAGCAGTAGTCCTGCCTTTAGCGGCACCGATGATGCAACCATTGTGTATGAAGGAGAACTTGATGGAACAAAGGATATTATGGAAATATCCTTCAGCACTCCCTATTTATATAAGGGTGGCAACCTGCTCATCGGTGTTTACGAGTATAAGGAAGGTAGTTATACGAGAGCCTATTTCTATGGTGAGACTGTAAATGGTTCAAGCATTAGTGGTTGTAGTTCCTCTAGTCTGGATAATATTACTACTCCCGGTCATAAAAACTTCCTGCCCAAGACGACGTTCTGGTATGACAATTATGATCTCATCCTTGCCAATGATGACAGCCAGGCCGATGACACAGAAAAGAACACAGCCAAGATCAGTGAGTTCAACAATAAGACAGTTGATGTGACGCTTAAGGACCGTGTACTCTATAAGGATGGAGAATGGAACACTCTGTGCCTGCCGTTTGATGTGTCAACCATCACTGGTCCTTTGAGTGGCGACGGGGTTGAGGTTCAGATACTGAATACAGAGTCATCTAACCTGTCAGGTACTGTTTTGACTCTCAACTTTGACAAAGAGGCCACCGGTACGATAACCGCCGGCACACCGTTCATCATTAAGTGGACCAAGCCCGATGGTTATGATACTGATCCGGATGCCTTTGACATTATTGAACCGGAGTTCAAGGATGTTACCATTTCAAGTGAAACTCCAACACCTCAGAATTTTGCAGGCGGCAGTTTCGTAGGCCAGTATTCATCGTTTAAGGTAGGTGACAAGACCAATGGTGATGATGGAAACCTTAATGAGATAATAGTTCTGGGTGGTAACAGCACCATAGGTTATTATGATACTCCAAAGACTCTGCGCACTTTCCGTGCTCACTTTGAGATTCCTGCACAGCCTGCTCTGAGAGCTATAAGGCGCAGCATAATGAGATTTGCCGATGGCACAACCACCGATGTTATCCTTATTCAGCCTACAGATACCAAGTCAGGCTGGCAGGAGAGTGATGAATGGTATACCATAGATGGTGTCCTGCTTCCAGGTAAACCTACTGAAAAGGGAATGTATATAAACAATGGTGAAACAATTGAAATATTCTAAAGCGTTATGGATACAAATAAAAAGATATATATCAAGCCCTCAACACAGGTCTATGATTTTAAGATGGAGTCAAATCTGCTGGTGGCAAGCCAGTTGAGGGGGGATGCTCCTTTGATTTGGGGCAATCCGGGATTTGACCGCTAAATAAAATTGAAAATTGAGAATTGAAAATTGAAAATTAGCCATGCGGTGCGTTAACAAGCACATGCGTTAATAGCCCGCGACATTAAAAGGCGCTCGAAAGATTTTTCGAACGCCTTTTTCAATTTTCAATTTTCAATTTTCAATTTTCAATTTATTCTTTCAATTTCTCTCACGCCCTTAATCTGCTTAAGCTTCTTGACCAGGCGGTCCAGTGATGACAGGTCACTAACCAGCACCGTAAGCCGTCCCTGGAACAGACCACCGTTTGAGTCAATGTTTATTGAGCGCATCAGGGTATCGGGCTCCTTGTTTATTACGGATGATATGTTTGAAATTATGCCTATGTCATCCTGCCCTATAACGTTGAGTGTTATGCTGTACTGGCTGCCGCTCTTGCCTGACCAGCGGGCACGAACAATGCGGTACGGATAGCGCTCCCTCATACGTAGTAGGTTGGGGCATGAACTGCGGTGAATCCTTATGCCGCCGTTGATGCTTACGAATCCGGTAACATCATCTCCGTAAATGGGGTGGCAGCATCCGGCCATCTTGAATTCAATGCCGGTAAGGTTATCACCTATAACCAGTACGTCAGTATCCTGGGCGGCTTTCCTTTCAGGATCCGTAAAGGTTTTCTCTATGTCAAAATCCTCAGCGTGATGCACCTCCTGCTCCGCCTGGGCGTGCATCTCCTCATATGCTTTCAGAACGTCATCGACAGTAATCTCATCCTCCATGAGAGCATGGAAGAACGGGGTCTGGCCCTTGTAGCCCATGCGGACAATAAGGCGTGACATGTCGCTTTCCGATATATCTATCTTGCGGTTCTTGAACCGGCGCTGAAGGAGCTCCTTGCCGGCCTGAGCCTCACGGTTGCGTATCTCGTTTATGCCCTGGCGTATGCGCATGCGGGCACGTGACGTAACAGCTATGTTGAGCCAGTCTTGCTTGGGCGTCTGGGTGGACGATGTCAGCACCTCCACGGTATCGCCGCTCTGCAGCTTGTGGCTGATGCGTACGTTGCGGCCTCCTACACGTGCACCTACGCAGGTAAGACCCAGCTTGCTGTGAATGGAGAATGCAAAGTCCAAAACCGTTGCGCCCTTGGGCAGCTGACGTACCTCACCGTTAGGAGTGAATACGAATATCTCCTCCTGATACATGTCCAGCACAAAGTCCTTGCGCATCTCATCGGGACTGGAATTGTGCTCCAGTATTTCACGTATGCCGGCCATGATATTGTCAGCAGCACCCTCACTCTTAATGCCCTTGTATGACCAGTGGGCTGCCAGACCGCGTTCCGCGATGTCATCCATGCGGCGCGTACGTATCTGTATCTCCACCCAGCGGTTCTCGGGACCGTTTACAGTGATGTGCAATGACTCGTAACCGTTGCTCTTGGGCACGCTCAGCCAGTCACGCAGGCGCTTGGGGTTGGGCTGGTACATATCGGTCACAATACTATAGACCTGCCAGCATTGGGCCTTTTCCTTATCGGCCGGCGAATCCAGTATTATGCGTATGGCAAACAGGTCATAGATGTGGTCCAGAGTGGTGTTCTGCGCCTTCATCTTGTTCCAGATGCTTGAAATGGATTTGGTGCGGCCCTTTATGGTGAACTTGAGCCCGGCCTCTTCCAAACGTTGCTTTACCGGTTCGATAAATGACTTAATGTAAGCCTCACGTGCACGCTTGGTCTCGTTGAGCTGACGTGCTATATCATCATAAATGTCACGGTGCTCATACTTGACCACCATGTCTTCCATTTCACTTTTGATGGCGTACAGGCCCAGGCGGTGTGCCATGGGGATATAGAGCAGGCGGCACTCCTCAGTTACATGCAGGCGGTAGTCCGTATCGGCCGTGTTGGCCAGCATCTGCATGAGTACGTAGCGGTCAGCAATAAGGCAGATAATTACGCGGACATCCTCGGCAAATGATACCAGTAGCTTGCGGAAGTTCTCATCGGCTATGGAATCATGCTTGGAATAGAGGTCCTTTACGCGGCACATGCCCTGGATGAGCTGCGCCGCATCCTGGCCAAACTGCTGCTGAAACTGCTCCGGAGCAATAAGGCCCTGCTGTACCATGGGGTCAAACAGCGCAGTCAGCAACGAGGCTTTTTTAAGCCCTGTCTTTTCTATGATGACAATGCCGGTCCTGATGCACCGCTCCAGCATGGGAATCCCATGAGAATCCGTTCCGTAGGCTCCCTTTTCAATGCCTTCACGGAGCAAACCCTTGAGCCTGCGCCAGTCATCCTCCTCAAACAGCGGCTTGGCTGCCTTGATCAATTCCCTGTATATACCGTAATTCATACCGATGCAAAAGTAGGCTTATTTATGAAAATACTGTATTTTTGTACCCCAAAAAGGACATTCAATAATTAATAAACAACATATTCGGCATGAAAAAGTTTATTTTGTTGGCTGCAGTTGCAATGTTGACAGTAACAAATGTAAGTGCACAGAGTGATTCACGTGATTCAAAGCATGAAGTAGCTGTTTCATACGGTTCCCTTTCAAATTCCGATTGGCTTAACATATTTGAAAATGTCATCGGAGCTATTTTTGGTGAAAATTATGAGGATGACACTTTCTTTGGTCCTATTGGTCTGGAGTATTTCTATCACCTTAAACCTTGGTTGGGTGTGGGTGCTATAGCAACCTATGGTCAGTTGACCCAGGATGCTATCAAAGGTGATGACAAGGTAGGAAAAAAATCCAATTACTATTTTACTGCTATGCCTGCCGTTAAGTTTGACTGGTTGCGTGGTAACGTAGTAGGTCTCTATTCAAAATTGGGTGCCGGTGTCACTATGCGTAGGGAAATCAGGGAGTTCGATGGAGATAGAGCAGAGTATAACACTGATAAAACGGATTTTCATTTTAATTGGCAAGTCTCCCTTATAGGCATTGAAGTAGGTAAAAGCTTGCGCGGATTTGCCGAAGGCGGATTCGGAGAACAAGGAGTGCTGATGCTAGGCCTCCGCTACAAATTCTGATAAGGTTTCCCCTTGCAGTAGCCGGACATCCGTTTTTGGGACCATTAGTGTAGAGGCGTTAAGCGCAGTACCCTGGAGGATCCCGTTAAGAACGGCGCATGTCTGAGGCACGTTAGACCCCGAAGGGGGCTAAAAGGCCGAGTTCGACGTTTAGGGTCCGTAGGGGTACGGAGTAGCCTCGGAACGTTGCGTCCCAAAAACGAATGTCCGGCGTCAGCCACGGAACGTCGTCTCTCTAAAACGAATGTCCGGCGTCAGCCACGGAACGTCGTGTCCCAAAAACGGATGTCCGGCGGTGTTCATTAAAGAAATAATCTGCCAAAAATTCCGTATAAAGAGATAAAGTGTGTATTTTTGTCACACTATATTATTGAAGCATGAATCTGGAAGAGATACAGAGAATGAAGCAGAGGTTCCGGATCATCGGAAACTCACCGGAAATGAACCGCGCCATAGATGTAGCCATACAGGTGGCACCTACTGACTTGACGGTTCTGATAACAGGTGAGAGCGGTGCCGGAAAGGATGTTTTTCCACGCATTATACATGAGAACAGCCTGCGCAAGACCAAGAAGTATCTGGCTGTAAACTGCGGCGCAATACCGGAGGGCACCATTGACTCAGAGCTGTTCGGACATATCAAGGGCGCATTTACCAATGCTATC
The DNA here is from genome assembly GCA_902763885.1 of uncultured Bacteroidales bacterium. Lineage (GTDB taxonomy): Bacteria > Bacteroidota > Bacteroidia > Bacteroidales > Bacteroidaceae > Colenecus. Next base: position 13,746 of record CACWTU010000017.1, read on the forward strand.
AGTGACCGCAAGGGTTATTTCGGTGAGGCTGATGGCGGAACCATATTCCTGGATGAGGTGGCTGAACTGCCGCTTGCCACCCAGGCCCGCCTGCTCCGTGTACTTGAGTCCGGTGAGTTCATCCGCGTGGGCTCCAGCACCGTTGAGAAGACCAATGTCCGCATAGTAGCGGCAACCAATGTCGATCTGCTTAAGGCGATAGAGCAGGGGCGTTTCCGTGAGGATCTCTTCTACCGTTTGAGTACCATTCCCATCAAGGTACCGCCACTGCGTGAACGTGGGGCCGATGTGCTGCTGCTGTTCCGCAAGTTTGCAGCCGATTGTGCCGAGAAATACCGCATGCCTGCAGTGCAGCTCTCTGAGGATGCCAAGCAGATGCTCATGACCTATCACTGGCCCGGCAATGTGCGTCAGCTCAAGAATATCACCGAGCAGATTTCAATCATGGCACCGCAGCGTGTCATCACTGCGGATATGCTGCAGGAGTATCTGCCTGACCGCCGTACCTCAATGCTTCCTATGATTACAGGAGGGCAGCGTCAGGAAAACTCATTCGAGAATGAGCGTGAGATACTCTACAAGGTGCTTTTTGATTTGCGTCGTGACGTAACTGACCTTAAGGCCCAGGTAAGCAGCCTTTCGCAGGGAAAGCCACCTGTCCAGCAGCCTGTGTCAATAATCACGCCCGATGACGGCCTGACCACAGTCCAAAACATTCCTTCCGGCTCCAAAAAGAGTACTCAACCTGATGATGACATTCAGGATACGGAGGTGTATGTTGAGGAGACCCTCTCACTTGATGAGGTAGAGAAAGACATGATCAAACGTGCCCTTGCCAAACATGGAGGCAAGCGTCGTGGCGCTGCTGCAGACCTGAATATTTCAGAGCGCACTCTGTACCGTAAAATCAAAGAGTATAACCTGGAATGAGACACGGTATCATTAAGACAGTTATGGTGGCGCTTGCATCGGTCCTGCTGATGCAGGGGTGTACGGTGTCGTACAAGCTGAACGGTGCGTCAATTGACTATAATACAATCAAGACCATAACACTGGAGACATTCTCAAACCGTGCGGCATACCAGTGGGCGCCCATGGCCCCCATGTTCAATAACACTCTGAGTGACAGATATAACAGCCAGACAAAGTTACGCCAGGTAAAACGTGACGGTGATCTGGTAATATCGGGCGAGATTGTATCGTATGACCAGACCAACAAGTCAATCTCAGCCGATGGCTACTCATCAATGGTCCAGCTTAAGATGACAGTCAAGGTCAAGTTTACAAACAATAAGCAACACAATGATGACTTTGACAAGACATTCTCTGCCAATCGTGAATATGACTCGTCACAACAGCTCTCCGCCGTTCAGGAAGAGCTTGTCCAGCAGATGATTGATGATATCGTAGACCAGGTGTTTAATGCAACCGTAGCCAACTGGTAATGGGAGAGGGTAAGGATGAACGCCTGATGTTCCTGTTAGACTCCTTTCTGGAGGATAAGGAGGATTGCTCAGTCCATGACCGGGTGCTTGGTGCCGTTCCGATGGACTATGTATCTGATTATCTGAGTACCCCCGATAAATCAGAGACAGGTGCTGAGAGCGCCATCCGCTCTAAGACAGAGCAGCTTTTGGATGCGTTCCTGGCTTCAGACCATGAGAGGCCGTCGTTCAGTCTGCATCTGCAGACGCCGGGAGATAATTTGCCGGATGTTGCGGATGCCGATGCCCGGGAGGAAGATACGGAACAGCTTGATGAATCGTATTTTACCGAGACTCTTGCGCGTATCTACCTAAAACAACGCAGATATGACAAGGCATTGGAAATTATTCGGTCTCTTTATTTGAATTTTCCGAATAAAAGCATTTACTTTGCGGACCAAATCCGGTATTTGGATATTTTAGTTAGGATAAATCAAAAAAATAAATAGAAAATGTTTAAGGTTTTACTTATTATTATCGTGATACTGGCACTGTTCCTGTGCTTTGTAGTTACCATACAGAACTCAAAAGGCGGTGGCCTGGCAGCAGGTTTCGCTTCATCAAACCAGATAATGGGTGTACGCAAGACTACTGACATCCTTGAGAAGACCACATGGACTCTGATAGCCAGCATTGCCGTACTCAGCATACTTACTGCTTACGTAGCTAAACCCAAGGTTATCAATGCAGGTTCAGTGTTCAAAGATGAGGCAATTGAGAATCAGGTTGTCAATCCGGAATCATCAACTACCACATTTGATTCTCCTATCGAGATTGAGGATATGCCGGAAGCTGAATAATATTAAGACAATAGGATAAAAAAAAGGGCATCACAGTTTGTGTTGCCCTTTTTTATGTTTGTATCACTGTAACTTTTTGTAGATACTCATGAGCTTTGCCGCCAGTACATCCGGGCTGAACTGTTGTTTGGCAAACTCATATCCGTGGGTTATGATTTCTGAACGCAAGGTGCTGTCAGTGAGAATCCTGTTAATCTTGTCGGATATATCCTGAATGTTGCCGGGGTCAGCCAATAGGGAGTGTGGGCCGGCCGCCTCAGGCAGTGAGGATACGTTACTTGTCACTACCGGACATCCTGAGAGCAGAGCTTCAACTACAGGCAGCCCGAAACCCTCATAGAATGACGGATAGATGAGCATCTGTGCATTACGGTAGAGATAGCGTAACCCTTCAAGGCCTACTTTCTCAGGAGAGAAAATGACCATATCCTGAAGTGAATGTTCTGCAATATAGTTCTGCACCTTCTGTTTGTATTCTCTGCCGTCGCCTATAACTACAATGGGTATCTGTAGGTCTTTTGGTAAGAGTTCCAGCGCCTTTATGGCTCCCAGCAGATTCTTGCGGGAGTTGATGGAGCCTACGTACAGTATGTACGGCTTGCCGTTTACGTATGATGCAAGGCTTTCTGGGCACACTCCTTGGTAATCGGTATAAAACAGGCGGCTGACAGGCTGATATACCACATCAATCCTGTCTGCGTCAACATCGTAGAAACGTATTATGTCCTGTTTGGTGCATTCGCTTATGGCTATTATCCTGTCGGCCTTACGGCATGCGTATTGCCACTTGATGTTGTAGGTGAACCGGTCTGCGGCGTGGTACATATCCGGAAAGGTCTTGAAAGCCACATCATGTATGGTTACCACTGATGGAATGTCCATACCTGCAGGCAGTTCATTTGAAAGACCATGGAAAATGTCAACCGAGTCTTTCCGTGCGGCATCGGCCAGACGGAAAGTCCTCCATAGGCCACCCTTTATCATTCCGTCCGGAAGTATGGTCCTGCAATGGTCCTTGTCGGTATAAGGGTCAGTTGTGGAGTTGTGTTTTATCTTGGGGGTATATAGCAGATATTCATTCCCTGGAAAGAATTCTGTGAGAATGTCAATTGTTGTGCGGCTGTGGTTGCCCAGACCGGTAAAGTTGTTGAAAAGACGTTTGGCGTCGAATCCTATTCTCATATTATCTCCGGTGACCAAACCATTGAACTTGCTCCCAGAATTGCGGCGTCTGACTCCTTGAGTGATGAGTAAAGGATATGTATCTTGTTCTTCCATATCTGCATCAGGTTGTCGTTCATTGCCTTGACCATCTCATCATGGAAGAACTCGCGTGACTTGGTAAGGCCGCCAAACAGCACTATGGCCTTTGGTGAGCTGAACTTGACGAAATCACCCATGGCACGCCCCAGTATCCGGCCGGTAAAGGCAAATATCTCTTTTGCCAATTGGTCACCCTGAACGGCTGCATCATAGATATCCTTTGACGATATCTTTTCCGGATCAAGGTTGCGTAACAGGCTTTCTCTTGAGTCGTTCTGTAATATCTCACGAGCAGTCCGGGCCACACCCATGGCACTTGCGTATGTCTCAAGGCAACCTTTCAGACCGCAGTTGCATTGACGGCCATCCTGAATGACGCATACATGCCCCAACTCGCCGGCAAAACCGTCATGACCGTAAACCAGACGTCCGTGTGATATGATTCCGCTGCCTACACCTGTACCGAGTGTAATCATAATGAAATCATTTATGCCGCGTGCCACTCCGTATGTGTGCTCGCCGCGTGCCGCCGCATTGGCGTCATTGGTTATCCTTACATGCAATCCTGTAGCTTCTTTCAGCCGTTTTGCCAGATGTATCACCGTAGGATTCCCATGGGCGTCACGCGCCCATTTGAGATTCGGGGCATAACGGATCGTTCCGTCCAGACGGTTGGCATTAGGTGCTCCGATGCCTATTCCCACCACAGTGCCACGGTCGGCTGTACGACGTACCATGTCCCTTACCGTATCGGCCAGTAGCTTGAGGTACTCGTCAAAGTTGTCAATAAGTGACGTGACCACACTCTGGCAGAGTATGGTCCCGTCTTCTGTCACTACTCCGCATTTGGAGGATTGACCACCTATGTCAATTCCTATGGCAAGTCTGTCCATTTATCTGTTTGTTGTGAGCTCAGCCTTGATCTTGTCCCATTTGGCAAGGATGTCGCGGTAGTATTTCTCTAATTTGTCCCACTCATAGAAGTAGGGATATTCCTTGCCCTTGGCATCCTTGTAGCACTCTGTGGGCAGCTTGGCCTCTTTCTCGTCAAGCAGAGCCCTGACCAGGATCTTTCCGTTCTTGTCCTTGAAGAATATGAGCTGCAGGTTGCTGCCCATGTGGACTATGTCATAGTTTACCCACTTTGTGGCCAGGTCCTCGATGTCTTTCGGGGCGAATTCGCAATCGTTTACCTCCATGAGGCACAGGAGCGGATAGAGTGCGGTGTCATGTCCGTAGCGCAGGTTGGCGGCAGGTGTGCCGTTAGCCAATGCTATATCGGCCTTGTCAAGGAAGTCCTGAAGCAGAGTGGCGTGACCGTAAGGAACTATGTTCTGGGTAAGGTCATGATAACCGGAAACGGAGAACCAGTAGAGGTTGTTCTGGAGCCAGCAGTCATACCACTCGTCGTATGTGAATACGTCATCCAGGTCAAATCCAAGATATGAGTGGCTTCCCATATTGGCTGCGATGTCATAAATCTTGGTGTAGAGGTCATCTGAACGGTCAGAAACCGATACGGATCCCGATGATGACGTCCTCTGGTATCTTGTTATGAATGTGGTGTCGGTGAACAGGGCGCACATAAGACGCTCCGGGTTGTTGTGCTTGGCGTTGAATGCGTTGACGGCAGCGTTCCTCTCGCGGCTGTTCTTGGCACTGTTGATGGCTCTGTCCTCAGAGTTCATGTAGCCGCGGTCAAAATCGCTGCAGTTGTAGTCTATGTTCATCTTGGGCAGTATGCTTGAGAACTCCATCATGGCAGCCGTCATACTGGCCATGACGCGGTGTGATGTGGTGGAACGTGCTACAATGGTGTTGTTCTTGTTGAAGATCTCCGGATAGTTGCGTACCATACGGCGTGCTATGCCGCGATGCTGCTGCTGTCCTACTATGGTGAGGTCACCCAGATGACCATCGGCATCCTTGGCCATTATCTCCAAACGTCTCAGTACATCCTTGCCGAAATCGGTCAGTACGCCTTTTTCATCGGCCTGCTGGAGTATGGTATAAGGGTCATTGTACTGCGGTGTGTTGAGCAGATAGCGTGAGCCGTGACGTCCGTAGTGGCTCATATAGAAAGGCTTGAAACCCTTGGGAGCCTTTGAATAGGTTACTCCGGGGTCCTCATATTGGGTCATGCTCCCTCTGAACTTGTAGAGGTTGTCCTTGTTGATGTCTTCTTTTTTTGTGATTTCAGCACACAGGGCCAGTGGGATGAGAAGTACCAGGCTGACGATGATTGATTTCTTCATTTTTCGGGTCAGTATTCGTTAGTGTTAATATTCGGATTGTTGTTTGCAAAAGTAATAAAAAATGGCTTTAAAGCAGCATTGCATACTCCTTTATTATAAAAAAAGGCTTATGCTTCATTACTGCCGATTTTTTTGCTAAATTTGCAAGCTACTGCGCAAATTCAAACTAAACATATATTACAATGAACAGTAAAGAATTGATGAACAAGGCAGCTGATAATATCCGTATTTTGGCTGCATCTATGGTCGAGAAGGCCAAGTCCGGTCACCCCGGTGGTGCTATGGGTGGCGCTGATTTCATTAACGTGCTTTTCAGCGAGTTCCTGGAGTATGATCCCCGCAACATGAAGTTTGAGGGTCGTGACCGTTTCTTCCTGGATCCCGGCCATATGGCTCCCATGCTTTACTCACAGCTTGCTCTTACCGGCAAGTTCTCAATGGAGGAGCTGGCCACTCTGCGTCAGTGGGGCTCACCCGTAACCGGTCACCCCGAACTTGAGGTTGCACGCGGTATTGAGAACACCTCTGGTCCTCTTGGTCAGGGCCATGTATTTGCAGTAGGTGCCGCTATCGCTGAGAAGCATTTGGCAGCCGTACTGGGTGAGGAGGTTATGAACCACAAGATCTACGCTTACATCTCTGACGGTGGTATCCAGGAGGAGATTTCACAGGGCGCCGGCCGTATTGCAGGTACTCTGGGTCTTGACAACCTCATCATGTTCTATGATTCTAACGATATCCAGCTCTCTACCGAGACCAAGGTTGTTACTGCAGAGGACACAGCCGCCAAGTATCGCGCATGGGGTTGGAACGTATATGAGATTAACGGTAACTGCGTTGACCAGATCCGTGGTGCTCTCACCATGGCCCAGAACGCTAACGGCAAACCGACCCTGATCATCGGTAAGTGCATCATGGGTAAGGGTGCCCTCAAGGCCGATGGTACCAGCTACGAGCGTAACTGCAAGACTCACGGTGCTCCTCTGGGCGGCGACGCTTACATCAACACCATCAAGGCTCTGGGCGGTGATCCCGAGAATCCTTTCCAGATATTCCCCGAGGTCAAGAAGCTCTATGCTGACCGTGCCAAGGAACTCCGCAAGATCATGGATGCCAAGTATGCACGCAAGGCTGCATGGGAGAAGGCTAATCCTGAGAAGGCTGCCCTCCTCAAGGAGTGGTTCAGCGGCAAGGCTCCCAAGATTGACTGGAGCAAGGTTGAGCAGAAGGCCGATGACGCCACACGTTCAGCTTCTGCAGCTGTTCTGAGCCAGCTCGCTCAGCAGGTTCCCAACATGATTTGCGCAAGTGCTGACCTCAGCAACTCGGATAAGACCGACGGTTTCCTCAAATATACCACTAATATGGTTAAGGGTGACTTCAGCGGTGCATTCTTCCAGGCTGGCGTAGCTGAGCTCACCATGGCTTGCTGCTGCATCGGTATGGCTCTGCATGGTGGCGTTATCCCCGCTTGCGGTACATTCTTTGTATTCTCAGACTACATGAAGCCCGCCGTACGTATGGCTGCCCTCATGGAGCTCCCCGTTAAGTTCATCTGGACTCACGATGCATTCCGCGTTGGTGAGGACGGTCCTACACATGAGCCCGTTGAGCAGGAGGCACAGATCCGTCTCATGGAGAAACTCAAGACTCACAAGGGCAAGAACTCAATGCTTGTTCTGCGTCCCGCTGACAGCGACGAGACCACACAGGCTTGGAAACTCGCTATGGAGAATACCACATCGCCCACAGGCCTTATCCTGAGCCGTCAGAACATCAAGACTCTGCCCGCAGGTAATGACTACAGCCAGGCTGCCAAGGGTGCTTACATCGTAGCCGGTTCAGACGCTGACTTTGACGTTATCCTGCTCGCTTCTGGTTCAGAGGTATCAACTCTGGTTGCCGGTGCTGAGCTCCTGCGTAAGGACGGTATCAAGTGCCGCATCGTAAGTGTTCCTTCAGAGGGCCTGTTCCGCAGCCAGTCTAAGGCTTACCAGCGCAGCATCCTGCCCGGTAACAAGAAGAAGTTCGGTCTCACTGCAGGTCTGCCTGTAACCCTTGAGGGTCTGGTAGGTGCCAGCGGTAAGGTTTGGGGTCTCAGCTCATTCGGTTTCTCAGCTCCTTACAAGGTGCTTGATGAGAAGCTGGGCTTCACCGCTGAGAACGTATATAACCAGGTAAAGTCATTGCTTAAGTAATGATAGGAATAGCTAGTGATCATGCTGCTTTCCCGTTGAAGCAGTTTGTAATTGAATACTTGAAGGAGAAGGGGCTGGAGTTCAAGGACTACGGCACCTATACTCCCGATAGTTGCAACTATGCTGATTACGGCCATGCTCTGGCCCGCGGCATTGAGAACGGAGAGGTAGAGAAGGGTATAGCCATGTGCGGCAGCGGAGAGGGAATCTCCATGACTCTGAACAAGCATCAGAGCATCCGCGCCGGACTCTGCTGGATTCCAGAGATAGCTCACCTTATCCGTCAGCACAATGACGCCAACGTACTTGTTATGCCAGGCCGATTCATCGACAACGATATGGCCCGCAAGATCATGGACGAGTATCTGAACACCCCCTTTGAGGGCGGTCGCCATCAGCTCCGCGTCAACAGCATCCCCGTTCACTGATTGACCAGAGGGGCACAAAGGGGACGGTTCTTTTTGTGCCCCTTTGAGTTAACTGCTAATAGCGCAAAATAATAGGACGGTTCTTTCCGTGTCATAGGGGCACAAAAAGAACCGTCCCTTTTGTGCCCCTCCGCTTTTTTTGTGTCAATTGGAAAATTTGACTATATTCGCAGGCAAGGACTTAATGTATATAACTATGAAGAAAGTATTAGTGCTGGTGGTAACTGCCATGATGAGTGTAATGACATTATTTGCTCAATCAACAGAGGAGATTATTTCACGTATGGATGCGGAGTTTGAGAAGCATCGTAATGAAGGTCTCGTTATGACTATGGATATAAAAATACTTCTGGTGGGCAATATTTCAACTACGATTATGTCTTTAGGTGATAAATATTGCGGACGTGTAGCTGATGCGGAAACCGTTACCTGGGGCGACGGTGAGACAACATGGACATATGATGCTGAAAAGAATGAACTCACAATTGATAACGCCTCAAAGAATTCAGGAGTAGAATCAAATGCCGATGACATGTTCTCCGGAATCACCAAAGGTTATGACGTTAAGCTTCAGAGTGAAACAGACAAGGCATGGTACTTCAAGTGCAAGAAATCAAAGGGCAACAAGGATAAGAATGACCCCAAGAAGATGGATCTTGTAGTGGAGAAAGGCACTTATTATCCTATCAGTCTTTCAACCAAAGCTATGATTGCATCTATTTCCATACATGATGTTTCATTTGGCGTCACAGAGGATCAGGTCACTTTCAATCCCGCAGCCTATCCGAACGCCAAGGTCATTGACAAGCGTAAGTAAAAAGGTACCAAAGGGGTCTGTCCCCTTTGGTACTTTTTTTCACTAAAAGAATAGCGGACCGGTAACTCGAATGTAACCCTCTTTGCCGTCATGGCGCAGGTGGAAAGTGTCAAGGAACAGTGTAACCTTGGCCGGTGCGTCATTGGCCGATGCCCCCACAAGCGTACCGGTAAGACTGACAACATGATTGAAATCATCCTTAATGATATTGTCAGGCGTCATCTCTTCCTGCAATGCCCGCAGTTGGGAAAGCGGGATGCTGAACCTATACTTTAGCGTTTTGTCCTTTCCATTATAATCCAATTTTACCGGCAGTTCTACCGTCAGGATTTCATCCTTTATGCAATTCTTTCCCAAATCGGTATTATACTCGTACAAGCACATCTTTGATGCATTCTGTGGCAGGTTGAAACTTGTCTCCCCCAGTATGCTGCGATAACGGTGAATCTCCACGTTCCCGTCCTTGCCATCCTCAAAAACGTGCTCAGGAATGCGTCCGGTAAGCACGCCCGTATCAATGATCTCGTTTACCGATTGCCGTGAGAACTGACTTTTGAGATAGTCAATACGGCTGTCCAGCTGATGTGATACAGATGAGTCAAGTTTACTCAGAAACTTACCGTACTCATCATCGCTCATGGCTGCGCCGTTCCAGCCATTATCCTGCAGTATGGCATTAACCTTGTTTGTGAGATTTTTTCTGACGCAGGTTGATACGTTGACAGGCAGTAGTGTGAGGACCGCAAATGTCAGCACCAATGATACCGGAATCCACATTATCCCGGCACGGCGCTTTATGATGAGTATTATGCACACAGCATAGCACCACAGGTTGAATGCCACCAGATAAACGCGCAGTATGGTAATCCCGTAGTCCGATATGCGCCTGGCAATGCCAATGCTCATAAGCAACAGCAACGGCAGCATCAGGAGAGGCATCCGGTCAGTGATGAACCTGACTGCCATTCTGTTCCAATCCGATGCGCTCTGAGAGGCCTTATCGATATATGGATATACCATCATGAATAGTATCACCATAGCCGCCATTGATGCCGTAACCAGCCACGATACCCAACCATCGGGCAACTGCCACGTAAACAGTATCTTAGCTGCATAGCAGTATAGAGTGACAAGGTATGCCGCAGCGATAGGCATGAACAGCTTGGTCACCGCATTCTCTATCAGGCCTGGCATGAGTATCGGCTCATCATCATGCTTTAGCGTGCCGCCGGGAATCCCCTGGATAACCAGAATAGGCGCCAACAGACAGAAACAGAGTATGGCCACATTGCTGTACCAGTGAGAACTTACAAACACCCCAAAAAGCTTATCGATAGCAACTGTTAGCAGCTCCAATCCCCCGCATACAATACCGCTCACCACAAGCGCCGTTGCAACTGCGCCTATAGAACGCAGGCTGAAGTTCCAGAAGGCCACATCGGTCTTGTCCTTAAGGAAAGAGAGCACCAGTAATGACACTATCAGCGCTGCAATCAGAGCCATCATCACATATTTGTAAGGTGCATATACCGTCATCTTATAATTGTACATAAGCAATACGCTTACTCCAATCCAAGCCAGATGAGTCAGTGCCGCCACAGCTTTGTATCCCCATTTGCCTGCATGCTCTTCAAGCCAGAGTGACAGGCTGAGTGAGAGCAGCAACCCCGTAGAAGGATACCAGAACAAAAAGAACCTCCATTTCTCAGCAGGATAATTATAGCCTTTATACTCAAGAAACATCATGCATGCCGTCAGAGCAACTGCAAATGCCACCGTCAGCGGAAACCTCTCAATGCTCCGCCTGATAGCCTTAACTAACTCTATCGTCTTTTCCTTTAAACTGTTCATATATGTACTGTCTAAAACTGTCCTACTATTATTGTCCATTCAAGAGAGTTCTTTGGCAAGATGATTGAATAGAACCTGTCTACTCCCACGATAAAATCCTCAGGCACACCTCTTGAAGTATAGATACTCCTTATAGTGTCATAATGCTGGTCTGACCTATGAGCCATATAGTATATATTGTATCTTCCATCGTTATCTTTATACCAGAAATGATAATCCTCATGTCCGCTTGCATATTTAAGACGGATGGATGGCTTACATGCTTTGTCCAGTCTGTCATAGAATGAACTGTCTGGAACGGATTCAAACTCCACTTTTATAGTGTCGATATAATCACCCAGGAACCAGTTTGTCTCCATTATTGTTTTCTTCACTTTGTACGGGGGGAACTCCAGCCCTGCAAAACCTTCAACAACCTCCTTCTGTGCTCCGGTAGGATTCTTCTTGTATCTATATACGGTTATCCTATCGTAAATGACAATAAATAGAACCAGGCCGATAAGTATTATCAACACATTCCGCAGACACCCTCCACATCCGGTCTTGTTATCGGCCTTCTTATGTTCGCTGTTATCCTGTGCTTTCATTAAAGCTTCTTTTTTGAGGGTAGGCAGAAAAGAATCAGAAAAGTAACGCCCACCAATGCTGTGATGCATGTCAGAATGAAGGCAAATACTCCGGAGTAGTAGGGCGGGGTGCTGGGATCCATATTGTATAGAGCCTGATCAAAAAGAACTAGTATTGTGAATACGCCCAATGCTGCAGGAATAAGGAGCAGCCAAGGAGTTATACCTGCATCACGCAGGCGGCGTACCGTAACTGTGAGTGTAGGAAAGAACATTACGGACCAGAACAGTCCAAACAGCGAAATGGTTAAGGTAAAGATATCTGATAAAACGGGATTTTGCGCGTGCTCGAACAGTAAGGCTATTGGAGCCAATATGCAGACAAATGCAAATGATATTGCCAGCATGGCCAAGGTCCATATCCAGAATTCTCTGCGGTCGGCTCTGCCGCAGAAACGTATATAACTAGTGAATGTCTTTTTTATTGATTTCCACATGATGTTTTCAGTATTATTTTAGACCAAGGAGTGAACTTAATGCTTCAATATGCGCACTGAATGCTTCCCGGCCGGCATCAGTTACGGAGTAGGAGGTGTTGGGTTTACGGCCGATGAACTGCTTAATGGTTTCAATGTACCCCAGTTCCTCCAGAGCCCGGATATGGCTTGCCAGATTGCCGTCCGATACGCCCAGCATCCCCTTGAGGGTATTGAAATCGGCCTGTCCGGATGCGGTAAGCACCGACATTATGCCCAGCCGTACACGGCTCTCAAACGCCTTGTCAAGATTCTCAATAGCGGTCATCGGACATTATTGTTTGCGGTCAAACCAGATTTTGAACCATATGCCCCAGATAAGGTGCAGAATGCAGAACCCGATGGTCCAGAACATCATGCCAAAAGGAGTAAATGCTAATGCCGCAATTCCAAGGGCAATCTCAGCGTATCCAAAATATTTGGTAATGGAAATCCTGAATGCGATAGGAGAGATTAGCACCAGAGCCAGGCCGTAGAACAACAGCATAAAGCCCGGAATCATATTCCACAGTCCGTTGAAAAGAGGCGTAAGACAAACCAATCCGCCTACCACCATGGCGGTAAAGAAATTGCCCAACAGACGCTGTGCACCTGCGTCGAGTTTGAATTCCATGCCGTAACGCTCCGCCCTGCGCTTAGACATAATCCAAACGGTAAGGAATGCAGCACAGAAAACAGCAGCGCAAATAATGGCCACAATAAGGAATGTACTCCAGTCAAAATGCCTTATTGGATTGATCCAAGCCCCCCAAAGCGGACTGACCGTCCCGTAAAGAACCAGACTTACTGCCACAGCCCCGAGCAAAGCCCAAACTGCCGCAATAATTCCAGCTGTCCCATCCAGAAACATAACCTTCTGTGACCGCTCCATCATCTCCCTGATATCACTAAGTGTCTCCTTAATCTCCTGTTCTTTCATATTCTATATATTAAATGATGTACGTTGTTATTGTTGGTTTGAATAAGGTATAGGAGTTGGCTTCTCATTATAGATGTCAAGAACATTATTGAATAGTTCAAAGAGCTCTGGACTTATCTGCAAATCATCAGCGGTAGTGCCCTCAATCAATGTCATCGTACCATCCTCGTTTACTATCATCTTGCTGGAGAATCTGTCAGTTGCCTCTTTGAACAGTTCTTTCTCTAAATCTGTTCTCGTTTCACTATTGGGATCTACGTCAATGTATGTTTGGAATGTTTTATTGTCATCAGTGTTATTTGGGGAGATAGAATTACTGTTTGAGCAACTGACTAATATGATAGAGCAGAACATAACAGTAAATAATGCTGCTCTTTCAGAATTGATAATCTTTTTCATAATAATAATAATAATAATCTAAGAATTAATTTGTTAACGTTATTTATGTTGTGAAATAAAGGCTTAAAAGTACTTTGCATCACAAAGTAAATTGTTATTTTTTTCTCCTACAAGTATTTAACATTTTTTTATTCCATTTGATCCAGCATGTTATGGAGAGTATCAGGATTCTTGCGATTATTCCAGAATGAGACGATGATGATTCTCTCTCCAATAAGTGTATATATTATGCTATAGTACTTACATACTAGATTACGATACTCAATTTTTGTATTAGGATTTGTGTATTCTTCTTTTCCGGCAAAAGGTTGTTCTCTCAAAACGTTGATGTTTTCCAATAGTTTTGTTCTGAAGTCTCTTGCGGCGCGCAAACCAAATCCGCTGATTATGTAATTAATTATTTCGTCATAATCACTGAATGCGCCTTCAGACCATTCGATTGTCATAAATTGTATTTTTCGTCTATTCTACTTATTACTTGTTCATGGGGAATTGTGGTCGAACGACCGGAAAGAATGTCGTCCATACGTTGATCACAAACAGCCATCATTGTTTCACGTTCATAGGAAAAAGGAGGTAATGATGTCTCATTAACACAATCTTCAATCATGGCATCAACTTTCTGTTGCAACCACTTGTTGATTAATGCGCGAGTAGTAAGATTAGGATTGATGCGACGCATTACCGCATCATCAACTTTAATGTTTACTGTACACATGATATTATTTGTTTTTATTCTTCTGCAATATTAGTTTTTTTTTCTCAAATATCAAAAAGCCCTGCAAGCAAAGCAAGCAGGGCCCTTATCAGAGAAAATGTGAAAAAGGGGACTGTCCCCTTTTCCACATTTTTGCATCATTTTACAGAGAGCTTGTAGATTACAGTGTGCTGATACTTCTCACCCGGACGCAGAGTTGTGCTGGGGAAGAAGTCATGGTTAGGTGAATCAGGGAACATCTGTGACTCAAGAGCAATAGCGGTACGGGCACCGGTATAGACCTGAAGTCCCGGATGGTTGTTCCAAACCTCCATGAAACGGCCAGACTTAGGTGAGTAGAGTGTAGCAACCTTCTCAACCTTACCCTGCTGGTCATGAACCAGGCAGAAGTTGTTGTCATAGTTGCGAACCATACCCTCAGGAACCTGTCCGCCAAATCCACCGAATCCGCCACGGCCACCTTGAGCCGGAGCAGGTGAATACTGACGGTCACCGATTCTTACAGGCTTCTGGAAGTCATAAGGAGTACCATCTACCATACCCAGGGCACCTGTAGGAATGTTGCTGCGGTCAGTCTCTGTAATGAATGCAGCGTTGATCATCAGCTCATGATCCATGATGTCACCGTTGCCGGTACCATCCAGGTTGAAATAGGTGTGGTTTGACAGGTTTACAACAGTAGCCTTATCAGTAGTAGCCTCATAGCTTATCTGCAAGCCGCCATCCTTGGTGATGGAGTAGGTCAGGGTGGTAGTCAGAGTGCCGGGGAATCCGTCCAGACCATCGGGCAGAACGCAGCTCAGGACGAGCTTGTTCTTCTTAGCCTTGACAACCTTCCATGCGGTATGGTCAAAACCTTTTGAACCACCGTGCAGAGTGTGCTGGCCACTGTTCTTGGTGATGTTGTATTCAACACCGTCCAGAGTGAACTTGCCGTTTGCAATACGGTTGGCATAACGACCCAGAGCCGGGCCTATCATACCCATATTGTAACGCATGTACTGATGGATGTCATCATAGTGGTTGACCAGATTTGCATACTCACCGTTCTTGTCGGGTGAGTAGAGACCTACCACGAAACCGCCGTAGTTGATGATCTGTGCAGCCACCTTACCTTTTTTAATAGTATAAAGGGCAACCTTCTGACCATCGATAACAGTGTCATAGGGAGCGCTGTCCAGAAGCGGGAAATTGGGCTTTGCAGCGCCGGCCGACATGCAGCAAACCATTGCTGCAGCCAGTGCAAACAGCTTAAAGGAAAATTTCTTCATAATTGTTAGTGTTTAGGTTGATTTCCAAAAATGTACCATTGGGGTCTGTCCCCTTTGGTACCATTTTTCAAAAAGAGTACCAAAGGGGACAGACCCCAATGGTATCATTTCTTGAATTTGACAGCAGCCTCTTCAATCGGGAAGCACTGCTTATAGTTCTCAATATAAGCATTGAATCCGGCTACGTCCTCATGGGTAGGAGCTACCGATGTACCTGTATCGCCGGCAAACACTTCCTGGTCAAGGTACTCAGACAGACTCTGGTTCTTCTTGCGGTTGATAAGGTATGAAGCCAGGATAGCCATACCCCATGGACCGCCTTCGCCTGCTGTCTTCATGCAGTAGATAGGTGAGTTCAGAGCGGCGCCCAGAATGCGCTGGCCAACGCCAGGAGTGGTGAACAGACCACCGTGACCGGTTATACGGTCCACTTTGATCTTCTCCTCCTTGAACAGAATGTCATTACCTATCTTGAGCACGCCTACAGCACCGCTAATCACGGCACGCATGAAGTTTGACAGGTTGAATGTGTCATTGGCAGAACGTACAAACAGCGGGCGTCCATCGGCAAATCCGGTAACAGGCTCACCTGATACGTAGTTGTAACTGATAATGCCACCGCAGTCCGGATCACCCTTGAGAGCAGTGTTGAACAGGTTTGTAAAGATCTTACCCATATCAACGGACATACCCATAAGCTCCTGAAACTCCTTGAACAGGTTAACCCATGCGTTTAGGTCACTGGTGCAGTTGTTGCAGTGAACCATAGCCACAGGACTGCCATCGGGAGTGGTCACGATATCAATAACCTCATGAGGCTTCTTAAGATCCTTCTCCAGCACAATCATTGAGAATGATGATGTTCCGGCCGATACGTTACCGGTGCGTGGCTTAACTGAGTTTGTTGCCACCATACCGGTACCGGCATCTCCCTCTGGCGGGCAGAACGGAATACCGGCTTTCAAATGGCCCGATACGTCCAGATGCTTGGCTCCAATCTCAGTAAGGACACCAGCTTTGTCACCTGCCATAAGAACTTTGGGGAGAATATCACCCAGCTTCCAGGGATAACCCTTGGGAGCAACCAGCTTGTCAAACTTCTCCACCATGTCAGCGCGGTAGGTCTTGGTCTCGGGATCAACAGGAATCATACCTGATGCATCACCTATGCCCAGAACCTTTTCACCAGTAAGTTTCCAGTGGATGTAACCTGCAAGGGTGGTCAGAAAACCAATCTGCGGAACATGCTCCTCGCCGTTCAGTATAGCCTGATAGAGGTGTGATATACTCCAACGCAGAGGAATGTTATATACAAAAAGGTTTGACAGTACAGCGGCGGCCTCACCGGTGTTGGTGTTACGCCAAGTGCGGAACGGTGCCAGTAGATGCCCCTCACGGTTGAAAGCCATATAGCCGTGCATCATGGCGCTGATACCTATGGCTGCCAGGTTCTCAATCTCTACGTCATACTGATTGAGTACATCGGCACGGAGATTGGAATAGCAGTCCTGCAGGCCGTACCATATAGTCTCGTTGCTGTAGGTCCACAGACCGTCCACAAGCTGGTTCTCCCAGGTATGACTACCCTGGGCTATCGGTCTCTGGTCCTCATCAATCAGTACCGCCTTGATACGTGTACTGCCGAATTCTATACCCAGAACGGCGCGACCGGCTTCTATAGTTTTACGTGCGTTCATATTACTTCAGAGCTTTGTTAAGCATGTAGTAAACCTCGTTGTTACGGAGCTGCTGCTTGAAGTTGCTGATGGTAGTGTTCTTGTCAATGTTGATGTACTCTATATCGCACATCTCGGCAAAATCCTCCCAGTACTCAGCAGTGATGTCATATGAGAAAGCACTGTGGTGTGTACCACCGGCCAGTATCCATGCGCCTGCGCCAATCTCAAATGTAGGCTGCGGAACCCAGAGGGCCGATGCAACCGGCAGCTTGGGCATTGGTTTGGGTTCGATGCATTCAACCTCGCTGGTAATCAGACGGAAACGGTTACCCAGGTCAACAACTGTAGCCTTGATGCCGGAACCGGTCTTTGATGTGAACACCAGACGTGCGGTCTGCTGCTTGCGTATGCCGATGCCAAGGAAATGAACCTCCAGTTTGGGCTTGCTGCTGGCAATGAGCGGGCAGATCTCCAGCATGTGGCTCTGCAGGCTTGATGTGCAGTCAGCGGCAAAGTTCAGGGTGTAGTCCTCCAGGAATGAGCAACCCTTGGCCAGGCCCTGGTTCATAACCCAGAGTGTACGGTACAGGCAAGCTGTCTTCCAGTCACCCTCGGCACCGAAACCGTAACCCTCCTGCATCAGACGCTGTGATGCCAGACCCGGAATCTGATCGAATCCGCAGAAATCAGGAGCGTCGATATCGGCGTCACCCAGGTCATCAAAGTTAGTGGTGAAAGCGGTAGCGTTCTCATCCTTGAGCACGCGGCGCAGAGCTATCTCAGCCTTTGCTGAGTTCTTAACCTTCTCCCAATATACCTTCTCACCGCTCTCATCAATCTTGATGGTATAGAGCTTCTTGTACTCCTCAACGAGTGCGTCAGCCTCAGCATCGGTAACCTTCTTGAAGTACTCCATCAGTGATGATACGGGGTAGTAATCTACATGGTAACCCATGCGCTGCTCAAATTCAACGCGGTCACCGTCGGTAACAGCCACGTTGTTCATGTTCATACCGAACATAAGGCAGCGTACGTTGTGTGCATCGGCACGGCCGGCAGCGGCGCGGGCCCAAACGGCAATCTGCTTCTGGGCATCAACGCTCTTCCAGTGACCTACTACAACCTTGCGAGGAACACGCATACGGGTGCAGATATGACCGAACTCGATATCGCCGTGGGCGCTCTGGTTCAGGTTCATGAAGTCCATATCGATTGTATCCCATGGAATATCTGTGTTGTACTGGGTATGGAAATGGAGCAGAGGCTTCTCGAGAGCCTGCAGACCCTTGATCCACATCTTGGCGGGGCTGAAGGTGTGCATCCAGGTGATGATACCTATGCACTTCTCGTCATTGTTGGCGGCCTTCATTACAGCCTCAACCTCCTTACTGCTGTTGGCAGTACCTTTATAAACTATCTTAACGGGGATGTTGCCGCTCTTGTTCAGACCGTCAACCATTTCCTTTGAGTGACCGTCAACCTTAACGACAGCGTCACCTCCGTAAAGTAACTGAGCTCCAGTTACCCACCAAATTTCATTATTCTCAAACATAATGTTAGTTTTTTGAATTGAAAATTGAAAATTGAAAATTGAAAATTTACCATGCGGTGCGTGTTATTTTACGCAGGTTCTAACGTATTAATTTTCAATTTTCAATTTTCAATTCTCAATTTAGGTTATTAATGTTTTTTCTGGCCGTAGTAAGCATTTGGTCCATGCTTACGGCTATAGTGCTTCTCAATAAGAAGCGGATTCATTGTTAAGTCAGGATTAACTGACAGAGCCACGAACGCCATCTTGGCGCACTGCTCCATCACCTTGGCGTTGTAAACAGCGTTGTCAGGTGATGTTCCCCAAGAGAACGGGCCATGGTTCTTGACCAGTACGGCTGGGGTATGGTCGGGGTTGATCTTGCGGATGTTCAGTATCTCATCCACTATCACGTTACCCGTCTCCAACTCATACTGTCCCTTAACCTCAGCCTCGGTCATGTCACGTGTACAAGGTATGTCCTTGTAGAAATAGTCAGCGTGTGTGGTTCCTATGTTGGGAATGTCACGGCCGGCCTGCGCAAAGGCTGTTGCATAGGTAGAGTGGGTGTGTACCACGCCCTGGATATTGGGGAATGCCCTGTACAGTACAAGGTGTGTGGGGGTGTCCGATGAAGGATTGAGGTCCCCCTCGACAACCTTGCCGGTTTCGAGGGAGACAACAACCATATCACTGGCTTTCATCTCGTCATAGCTCACGCCACTGGGCTTGATTACTACAAGGCCCTTCTCGCGGTCTATGCCCGATACGTTACCCCAGGTAAATATAACCAACCCCTGCTTTACCAGGTCAAGGTTGGCTTTGAAAACCTTCTCTTTAAGTTCTTCGAGCATGATATTACCAGAGGAAGTAGTAGAGAATGAACAGGATAACGATAACGCCAAGTGCACCCAGGTTGAATGTCCTGTCGGTGCGGAAGAGTTCCAGGTCAATACCTACAGCCTTGGCATCCTGAACCTTATCCTTGGCATTTGAACGTAGGTAAATACCCAGAACGGCCAGTATAGCTGTCAGGAAGAACATAGCCTCAAAGCCCCATCCGCGCAGAACCGGATCGATAACGCCGTAGATGGCGAATACCAGGCAGATTGCAGCTATGGTGAAGAGTATTGATGACCACTTCATCTGAGCGTCAATGGTATGCTGGTCAAGAGTTTCGGCCTTAACGACATTCTTCTTGTTGAGCAGTGACATGGGGATAAAGATAGCCACCAGTACCAGGAATACATAGCCCATGCGGAGCATGAACGGAGTGTTAGGCATAATAAGTTTGAACAGTATTGAGAATGCGAATGTACCGATAGCGGTAACAACGGCAGCGGGACCTGAAGCACGCTTCCAGAGCAGACCCAGACCGAATATTACTACAACGCCCGGATATACGAATCCTGAGTACTCCTGAATGATCTGGAATGCCTGGTCAGCACCACCCATGATAGGATAAACGGCGATGAGGGCAATGATAAGGGCGCAAACTGATGTGATACGGCCTACGTTAACAAGGCGCTTCTCACTTGCATCCTTCTTGAAGTACTGCTTGTAGATATCCATCGTGAAGATGGTTGATGTTGAGTTGAACATTGAAGCCAGTGATGAGATGACAGCTGCACTCAGAGCGGCAAATGACAGACCCTTTACGAATACCGGAGTAAAGTTACGGATAAGGAAAGGATAAGCATCATCAGAACGCTCAATGCTACCTGCCAGTTTAGCAAACAACTCAGGCTGCTCCTTCATGATGTAGAATGCGCATACACCGGGGATACAAACGATGAACGGGATCAAGATCTTAAGGAATGCGGCAAATACCATACCCTTCTTGGCCTCGCTCAGGCTCTTTGCAGCAAGACCCTTCTGGATGATGTACTGGTTGAAGCCCCAGTAACCCAGGTTGGTCAGCCACAGGGCACCTACGATAACGGCTATGCCCGGAATGTCAAAGTATGCATCGGGAGTCTTGGCCTGGTTCACAACCAGGTTGAAGTGTGAGTCTCCCGGTATGGATTTCAGTTTCTGATAAACCTCTCCAAGAGCTGCAAGAGCGCCACCCTCAAGACCAAGGTCCTTAGCAATAACAACCAGAGCAGCATATGCGGTGATAAGACCACCACCTACCAGGAAGGTAACCTGCATAACATCGGTCCATGCAACTGATGACAGACCACCGTAGATTGAATAGATACCGGCAATCAGATAGAGAACCAGGATGATTACGAGCAGAGTCATATCAACCTCCATACCTAAGAACATGCCTGTAATCTTAGGCAGGCCAAGGATCTGCTTGATAGCCAGAGCACCCAGCCATGCAACTGATGTCAGGTTGATGAATACATACAGGAAAAGCCAGAAGATTGAGAATGCCAGACCTGTGCCCGGGTTGTAACGGTCACGCAGGAACTGCGGGATGGTGAATATCTTCTTCTCAATCATCACGGGGAGCAGGAACTTACCTACAACCAGCAGTGTGGCTGCAGCCATAAGCTCGTAAGCTGCAATTGCGATACCTGATGCGAATGCCGTACCGGACATACCGATGAACTGCTCGGCACTGATGTTTGCGGCAATCAGTGAGGCACCTACTGCCCACCATGTCAGGGTGTTACCTGCCAGGAAGTAGTCTTTTGAATCTTTTTCTTTACCGTCTTTACTGCGGGACAGGAAAAATCCCAGGAAAATAAGGATTGCCAGATAGGCAACGAATACAACATAGTCAATGGTTTTGAAACCGTTATTTGACAATGCTTCAATAATACTGTTGTTCATTTGGTTATTTGTTTGTAATTAGAAATCCGTGATTATTCTACGCCAAACTGGTAGATGCAATGGCTGTAGTACTCCTGGCCGGGCACGAGCTCTGCGCTGTACCATCCGGGCAGATTTGACTTGTTGGGGCTGTCGGGGAACTTCTGTGTCTCCAGGCAGCAGCCGGTGCGCTGCTCCATCTTGTTGCCCTGCTTGTCAATGCCTGAACCATCCAGGAAGTTACCTGAATAGAACTGGATACCGGGCTCGTTGGTATATACCTCAACGTAGATGCCGGTGATGGGGCTATAGAGCTTGGCGGCGCATTTGGTGTCATCGCACTTGGTGTTGAGAACCCAGTTGTGGTCATAACCGTTACCGTTCTTGAGCTGCTCGTAGTTGTAGTTGTTGATCTCCTTGCCAATGGCCTTACCCTTGGTGAAGTCCATGGGGGTACCTGCTACCGGCAGAATCTCACCTGTGGTCATGTAGGTGTCATCGCAGGGAGTAAAGTTGCTGGCATTCAGGGTAAGGATGTGGTTGGTGATAGGAATTGAGTGGTCACCGTTCAGGTTGAAGTAGCTGTGGTTGGTCATGTTAACCACTGTCTTCTTATCGGTGGTTGCCTTCCATACAATGTCAATGGCGTTCTTGTCATTGAGGGTATATGTGGCGGTGGCAACAACGTTACCGGGGAAACCTGCCTCACCGTCAGCTGAGTTCATCTGCAGGGTGATGCTGTTGTCCTTAACCTCCTTTACGTCCCATACCAGGTTCTGCCAGCCCATGGGAATGGTGATGTCGCAACCTCCGTGCAGGCAGTGGCCGAAATTGTTCTGCGGCAGCTGATATGTAACGCCATCCAGAGTGATCCTACCCTGGTTGATGCGGTTTGCATAACGGCCTACTGTCGATCCAAAGTCGCTTGCAAGAGTGGTGTAGTCCTTGATGTTTCCAAAACCTATTACCACATCCTGCTTCTTGCCATCCTTGTCAGGAACCATAATGGCAACGATACGTGCACCGAAGTTGGTAACCCAGACTTCGCAGCCGTTCTTGTTGGTCAGTGTGTACAGGTCAGTCTTCTTGCCTGTAAACTCCATCTGGAAGTCGGCCTTGTTGAGAACCGGAGCCTCCTTCTGTGAACAGGCTGTCAGAGCGAGCATACCTGCCACGAGAGCGATTAAACTAGTTTTTTTCATTTTGGTTTGTTATTTAGTTGATTAATGAATTATTACAGTTTCCTTGAGCCGTCGCCTATAACCACGCGATACACCTTGGGCGTTATACCGAACTTGAGTGAATACTCACGTGTGGCTTTTGATATGAACTTGTCATAAAGGGTGTCGCGTACCAGATTCAGCGTGCAACCGCCAAATCCGCCGCCCATTATACGGCTTCCGGTAACACCGCACTCCTGTGCTGTCTCCACCAGGAAATCCAGCTCAGGGCAACTTACCGTATAGTCACGGCTAAGGCCCCAGTGGGTCTCATACATCTTCTGTCCCACCAGCTCATAGTTACCCTCGTTAAGGGCATCACATACGGCCAGTACACGTTCCTTCTCATCCAGAACGTACTTGGCACGGCGGTAATCAGTATCAGTGAGCAGGTCCTTTACGGAATCCAGCATAGTGTAATCCGCATCACGCAGTGATTCCACACCTATCCACTGGGTTGCTATTGCTGCCACTGCCTTCTCACAGCTCTCACGGCGCTCGTTATACTCATTTCCAAGCATATGCTTTACGCATGAGTCTATCAGGACCAGTGTGTAACCCTTGGGGTCAAACGGGAAATACTCATATTCCAGTGAGCGGCAGTCCAGACGTATCAGACATCCTTCACGGCCGAATACTGATGCAAACTGGTCCATTATTCCGCAGTTCACTCCGCAATAGTTGTGCTCAGTGGCCTGTCCTATCTTGGCAAGCTCAAACTTGTCAACGCGTCCGCCTGCAAACATGGTGTTCAGCGCAAATGCGAACACGCTTTCCAGTGCTGCCGATGATGACATGCCGGCACCCAGCGGGACATCACCCGTTATGGCGGCATTGAAACCGCCCAGTGATACGCCGCGTTTTTCCAGTTCCTTACATACACCGAAAACGTAACATGCCCAATGCTCCTCTGGTTTAGAGGAATCATCGAGCATGAACTCCACGTAATTGTGTTCCTTCTCGTCAAGTGCCAGCAGGCATACCTTGCGTGAACCGTTGCGGTAAATCTCTATAGTGATGCCCTTGTCAACAGCACCAGGAAAGACGAACCCGCCGTTATAATCGGTGTGCTCGCCAATCAGGTTGATCCTGCCGGGCGAAAAGTACAGGTCTCCGCTTGTACCGAACTGCTCGCGGAACCTGTTTCTCAGAATGGCTGTATCCATATATGGGAATTATTCCACTCCGAAACGGTAAATTGTAGTCTGTGTATAAACCTCTCCCGGATTCAGAACCGTGCTGGGGAAATAAGGACGGTTGGGGCTGTCGGGGAAATGCTCCGCCTCAAAGCAGATGGCGCAACGCTTGGGCAGTGTCGAACCGTGGGCGCAGGTGCTGCCGCTGCAGTAGTTACCGCTGTAGCACTGTACGCCGGGTTCAGTGGTGTAGCACTCTAAGGTGCGGCCGCTTGCGGGGTCAACGCACTTTACTGCAAAGCTCAACTCACCGGGTTCGCGTTTGTTAAGTACCCAGCAGTGGTCATAGCCGTTGCCGTTCTTGGTCTGGATGCCCTGCTCGATACGGTCACCTACCTTGTGTGCGGTGCGGAAATCAAACGGGGTGCCCTCAACCTTGTCAATGGTGCCTAAAGGTATGGCTGTATTGTCAATTGGAATATAATGGTCAGCGTTGATTGTCAGGTCATAGTCCAGAACCGTGAGAGGGTTCTTCTTCATGCCGTTCAGAGTGAAATAGGCATGGTTGGTAAGGCATACTACGGTCTTCTTGTCAGTTGTAGCCTCATACTCTATGGCCAGTTCGTTGTCATCGGTAAGACGGTAGGTTACGTTCACATCCAGATTGCCGGGGAATCCCTCCTCACCGTCCTTGCACAGATAGTGCAGCTGCAGGGTCTGCTGGTCAGTCTGCTCTGCGTCAAAGATACGCTTGTGAAAACCTGTGGGGCCTCCGTGCAGGCTGTTGGGGTCATTGTTGATAGCCAGTGTATATTGCTTGCCGTCAAGTGTGAACTTGCCGTTTGCAATGCGGTTGCCATAACGTCCGATGAGTACGCTCAGGTAAGTCTCCTCACTCTCCATGACGTGCTTAAGGCTGTCGTGGCCCCAGACCACGCTCTCCATCTTGCCGTTACGGTCAGGCATCATCACGGCGCACAGGGCACCTGCAAAGTTTGTAACTGCTATTTCACTGCCTCTCTTGTTCTTAAGGATGTAGAGGTC
Organism: uncultured Bacteroidales bacterium; assembly: GCA_902763885.1. GTDB lineage: Bacteria > Bacteroidota > Bacteroidia > Bacteroidales > Bacteroidaceae > Colenecus. Next base: position 38,624 of record CACWTU010000017.1, read on the forward strand.
AACTTTCTTACCCTCAACTGTAGCCTGGAAATCCTCTCTTTTGAGGCCGGCCAGATTGTCTTTTACAAAGAAATCACTCATATAGTATGATTAACTTAATTGGTTATTAAAATAAAACAACGCAAATTAAGCCAATTTCAGATACTATTGCAAGTGAAAAGCGGTTTTTTTCAGCCTTGAATGAAGAATTCGGGCATAGTCAGCAGGTCAGCCACTACAAATGTGCTTCCGCCTACAAAAATCAGGTCATTTTGAGCCGCTTCACGGCGGGCGGTATCCACAGCCTGTGCCACTGAGCGATATACTCTGCCGGTAAGTCCGGCCTGGCGGGCCAGATCCCTGAGCGTGCTTGCGTCAAGGGCTCTTTTTACTGATGCCTGGGTAAAGTAATATCTTGCGTTTCGTGGCATGAGGGCCAGTACATCGGTAATGTCCTTGTCATTCACCATACCCATCACTATGCGCAACTGACCGAATCCTGGCTTTGCTGACAGCTCCTCCAGATGTTTGGCTATGTATTTCAGGCCATGGCTGTTGTGGCCGGTGTCACAAATTATGTCAGGTTTCTTGCTCACCAGCTGCCAGCGGCCTCGCAGCCCTGTCATGCGGCATACGCTTTTGAATCCCTTTCTGATGGCACTTTCCGTGATGTCGAACTTTTTCTTTTTGAGTTCATCAAGGGCTGTCAGGATGGTGTTGGCATTCTTTTCCTGACACAAACCTGCCAGTCCGCTCTCCAAGGCAGGATAGGCCGTGGTCTCGTAAACAACCTTTGACGGGTTGTGGTATTTTTGAGAAATTATCTTACAATTATCCTCTGCAAACACTATCCTTGTGCTTACCTCTTCAGCTTTGCGCTCAAACACGGTACGGGTCTCAGGGGTGTGCTCGCCTATTACTACAGGAACGTTCTTCTTTATGATACCGGCTTTCTCAAATGCTATTCCGGGCAGTGTCTCGCCCAGGAATTTCATGTGGTCATAGCCTATGTTGGTGATGATTGAAAGAACCGGCTTGATTATGTTTGTGCAGTCCAATCGGCCTCCCAGACCGGTCTCGATTACTGCCACATCCACCTCCTGCTCGGCAAACCAGCTGAAAGCCATGGCTGTGGTCACCTCAAAGAATGAGGGATGGAGGGGTTCCAGGAATTCACGGTTCCTTTCAATGAATTTGACTACGAACTCCGGTGCTACCGGCTTGCCGTTCACCCTTATGCGTTCACGGAAATCAGTCAGATGGGGTGATGTGTACAGGCCTGTCTTGTAGCCCGATGCCTGCAGTATGGCAGCCAGTGTATGTGATACGCTGCCTTTGCCGTTCGTGCCGGCCACATGTATGGTCTTGTACAGTTTATGAGGGCAACCCAGATGACGGTCTATGGTCACTGTGTTGTAGAGGCCTTCCTTATATGCTTCCTGGCCTACGTTTTGGAAAAGGGGTGTCTGTGTGTAGAGATACTCTACAGCTTCCTGATAAGTCATCAGTCAAATATTTTTTTAGTCAAAGTAGCTTCTGAACTTCCTGAACAGCTTCTCCTTGATGGATTGGGTGGGCTGGAAGTGGTCCGATGTCTGTAACTTCTCCATAGCCTGCTTCTCATCCTTGGAGAGCGTCTCCGGTATGTAAACGCTTACGTTTACGATCATGTCACCGCGACGGCTGCTGTTCAGTTCGGGCAGTCCCTTACCGCGCAGGCGCAGCATCTTGCCCGGCTGTGTGCCCGGCTCTATCTTGAGCTTGACGGCGCCGTCCAGCGTGGGTATCTCAATGGCTCCTCCAAGTGATGCCTGCGGAACGGTCAGCAACAGGTTATAGACCAGGTCGTTCTCGTCACGTACCAGATCCTTGTGGGGTACTTCCTCAATCAGTACGAGCAGGTTACCGTTATAACCGTTGTGCTTGCCGGCATTACCCTTGCCCTCTACTGAGAGCTGCATGCCCTCGGCAACACCTGCCGGTATGTTTATCTCCACAATCTCCTCACCATATACCACTCCGTCACCGCTGCAGTGCGGGCAACGGTCCTTGATGATCTTGCCTTCACCTCCGCAACGCGGGCATACGGTCTGTGTCTGTACCATTCCAAAGAAGCTCTGCTGCGTACGCATCACCGTACCTGTGCCGTGGCAATCCGGGCAGGTCTCAGCTGTTGATCCGTCCTTGGCTCCGGTACCCTTGCAGTGCTGGCAGGGAACCAGTTTCTTGAGCTTGAATTTCTTGGTTACGCCGGTATTTATCTCCTCAAGGGTAAGTGCCACCTTAACCCTCAAGTCTGATCCGCGTGACTTCCGCTCGCCGCGCTGTCTGGTGCGGCTGCCTCCGAATCCGCCAAAACTGCTGAATCCACCGCCGAATCCGCCGCCTCCGAATATGTCACCGAACATTGAGAATATGTCATCCATGGACATACCGCCTCCGCTGAATCCGCCGCCTCCGCCGAATCCGGATGCGCCGTTCAGGCCTTCAAATCCAAACTGGTCATACTTGGCTCTCTTGTCAGGGTCACTCAACACGCTGTATGCCTCAGCCGCCTCCTTGAACTTCTCCTCAGCTTCCTTGTCACCGGGGTTCTTGTCAGGGTGGTACTGGATGGCTTTCTTGCGGTAAGCCTTCTTTATCTCATCGGCAGTTGCGGTCTTGGGGACCTCAAGTACCTCATAGTAGTCTCTTTTTGCCATATCGTTATTCTCCTACGGCCACCTTGGCGTGGCGCAGAACCTTGTCGTTAAGTTTATATCCGTCAATAGCGCAGTCCAGAACCTTGCCCTTAAGATCCTCGCTGGGAGCTGGAATCATGGCTATGGCCTCATGGAAATCAGTGTCAAAAGGCTCGTTCTTAGGTGAGATCTTCTGCAGGCCTTTCTGTTCCAGAATGTGCATCAGCTTGTTGTAGATGAGCTCTATGCCCTCCTTGAGCGTACTGAGATCTTCTGTTTTTGCAGAGTTTGCTATTGCCCTCTCAAGGTCATCAATGACCGGCAGGATATCCGTAACCACGCCTGCGCTTCCGTTCAGTATGATCTCTGCCTTCTCCTTCATGGTGCGCTTGCGGTAGTTGTCAAACTCTGCCATCTGTCGGAGCAGGCGGTCCTTGAGGTCAGCTGCCTCAGCTTCACTTTTGGCCAGTTTTGCCTCAATTGTCTCCTCCTGGGGCTCTTCTTGCGTGTTTTCGTCTTGCGCGGATTCAGTCTGCTGTTCCGCGCTGTTCAGAACCTCTTTCTCCTGGTCTTTCTCAGGTTGGAAATTTTCTGACATTTTATGTTTGTTTTTCTTACTCATTCCTATACTTTCTTGTGTTGTCGCATAATGTGCAACAAACATTGTGCCACAGCGTTCACAATGACACTGTGGCATATTAAATAAATATAAAAGTCACTTCATTGAATCGGCACCAAAGCAGAACGGCAGTATGGCATCGGTTCCGCCCTCTATGATCATGGTGCCTTCTGTACCGTACAGTATGTATCGGATAGGCTTGCCTCCACGCTGCTCAGTCTCCGCCAGAACCTGACGGCATGCTCCACAGGGCGTAATGGGCTGTGCCGTATAGCCATTCTCATTACGTGCTGCTATGGCTAAGGCTGTAACCGCTTTGTCGGGGTAGGAGTGTCCTGCTGCAAATAGTGCGGTCCTCTCGGCACAAAGCCCTGATGGATACGCTGCGTTCTCCTGGTTACTGCCGGTTACCACGGTTCCGTCGTCAAGCAGTAGAGCGGCGCCTACGCTGAATCCTGAGTAGGGTGACCAACTGCCTTTGGTGGCCTCTTTTGCTGCATCTACCAGCATCAGGTCCTTGCTGTCCAGTTCGTCCTGGCCTAATATGCTCCAATTTATGGTCCGGCTAAGCTTTTTCATACGGTTACGTTTTTATTCTGCCCGCTAAGTTAGTTTTTTTATTTAACTTCGCACACAATCCAATGTGTAACTATGATATTTAAGTCAGCTCGCCTTGCCGTAATCCTTATGATGCTTTTGGCAGTAAGCTCGTGTTTCATGCAGAATGCAGCCGTAAGCTCGCATGGTAAGGATGCCTATTCGGCATACATAGCCAAGTATAGCGGTATGGCTGTCGAGCAGATGAAGAAATACGGCATCCCGGCCAGTATCACTCTTGCGCAGGGCCTGCTTGAGTCCGATGCCGGGCGCAGTGTTCTTGCTACCAAGTGTAACAACCATTTCGGCATAAAGTGCCACAGTGACTGGACCGGCCGTAAGATGTATCATGATGATGACGAGCGCCATGAGTGTTTCCGTTGTTATCGCAATGCCGATGATTCATTCCGTGACCATTCGCTGTTTCTTGTAAACGGCGCCCGATACCAGTCCCTGTTCAAACTGGGGGCTACTGATTATAAAGGCTGGGCCAAAGGTCTTAAGGCTGCCGGTTATGCCACCAGCCCCACTTATGCTACAAAACTCATAGAACTGATTGAAAGTTACGGGCTCGACCGTTATGACAGTAAGAAATCCGTACGCCTTAAACCAGGCCAGATACCGCATCAGCCCCTGCTCGTGAACGGACAGAATTGCGTCCGCCTGCGTGAAGGTGAGACCTTGAAGGACATTGCCCGCGAGTACGGTATGCAGCTCTCTTTGCTGCGCCGTTTCAATGAGGTGGACCGTAAGTTCACTCCCCCCGTAGGAACACTCATCTATCTGGAAAGAAAAAAGGCCCGTGCTGACCGTGAGCACAAGGCCTATGTTGTAAAGAAAGGTGACAGTCTGTGGTCTATCTCTCAGCAGTTCGGAATCAAGGTGTCATCGCTTGTCAAGCGCAACAGTATCGGTGACGGCAATCCGCTTGTAACAGGCATGACACTCCTTCTGCGTTGATTATTCTGTCTTAGGGGCGGATTCCGCTATTGCTTTCTCCAGGTCTTTGCGGTTTATTTCTCCGTCCAGGCAGATGAACTTGAAACCGTCTTCTCCTGTTGCGGTCACGACGATTTGGTACACGGTCTTGTCACTGCCGTCAGTGTATATCTTTATTGTTTCACCTTTTTCCTTGATTTCCATCAACATCTCGAACTTATTCTTCTTGATGTATTTTTTTACATCATCTTTAAGGCTTTCGATTATCTCAGTATCCTCGCTTCCTAACAGGTACATACCTTTAAGTTCCTTGATAAGAGACCCTATGTCCACGGGGCTGTCTTTCATATCCATGTTAGGAATTTTGCCTATTAGCTCAAACATGGCCGATGAAATATACACTGCAGTAACCTTCTCGTTGTCAGAGTACTTGCTGTAAAGGCTGTTGCCGTCCTGTGCCCAGGTGCTGGCTGTGAGCAGAAACAGTGCTGCTACGATTGTCGCTAATTTTTTCATTTCAGTACATTTATGGTTTTTTCTATTACCGGCTGGGCTGTGTTGACAATGTCCATGCCGGCGTTGATTTTTTCTGATATGAATTCAAACACCTCCTCTATCTGGGCGTAAGCCATATGCGGATCATCAAAAGTATCCTTTGGAGTTGTGTGGAATGTCAGGCTCATACCTATGGCTATAACTGCTACCGCGGCTGCCGGGTATGAGAACATGGCTATCCTCTTATGTGATGTCATCTCAAGTGCACGCGCCTTTACGGATATGTCATGTTTTAATGTGGCGGGCACCTCTATGCTCTCATCCTGGGCTATCCGCTCCAGGTCAAGTTCTGTAAGTTTCTCTATTTCTTCAAGTCCTTTCATATCTCCTTTCTTAATGTTTTCCGGGCGTTACTTAGAAGCACCCTTAGGGTTAGGTTTGACATTCCTGTCTTTTCTGATATCTCATCGTATGACATATCTTCCAGTACATACATCTTCACTACGTTGCGTTGTCCCTTGGGGAGTCTTTCAATTGCAGCCATCACTCTTCCCAGCTTGTCCTTTGCTATAAGGTCATCATCAATGGTCCTGCTCTCTGATATGTCCGCCTGTGGTTCGATGACCTGCTCTTTTGACGCCTTGCGTATGCGGTCAATGCACAGGTTCTTGATAAGGGTGGTGCAGTAGGCTTTTAGGTTCAGCACCTTGTCCAGCTCGTCACGTGTGTTCCACAACTTGATGAAGAGGTCCTGTACCACATCCTGTGCATCGGACTGGGATTCAAGTATGTAAAACGCCACCCTGTAGAGCCCGTCGCTCATGGACTTGAATGTTTCAGTCAGTTCTTGTGGTGACATCTTAGTTCTTGAATATCGTTTCCGGAATAAGGACGAAACTGTGCCTCAGGTGTTAACCGTCTATGCGGAAAAAGATGAAAAAAGGGCTTTGTAGCCCTCTTGGAACGTTCAGAGAATCTCGTGCTCCTCTTTCATGTCTATCTCATTTCCCTTAAGGTCGATGAAACGGTATGAGAGGAACGGCAGGTTCTGGTCCGGCAGCAGGTT
>CACWTU010000018.1 GCA_902763885.1 uncultured Bacteroidales bacterium
GTGTGTATACACAGAAAAATCGACTAAAGCAACAACTATCCTTTTTATACTCCTTTCCGGATCCACTGCCTATAAAAGGGGTCCTCTATTTCATACCTGTCGGAATAGATTACATAACCATCTTTTTGAAGGCGCTTAAGGGCACTGTAAACCGTACTGGTGGGATAATATCCTGTTTGAAGCGGCTGTCCTGATGCAAGTCTTTGTAGTATCCATTTATTGGTACGGTTAAGATTCATCCATAGACGCTCATAATCCAGACCATGTGACATGACAATATGCTCAATGGCCTCGACAAAAGGATCTTCAACATCGGGCTGTAATATTCCTATTTGCCACACCACTGAAGCTAATTGTTGAGAGTAATATGGATGGCAGTTTGTATAATCAAGGATTCTGTCAGACAGTATGTCGCTGTTGTTCGGGAAACAATGTGCCAGTCGTTCAGAGAGATAACGGTGAAAATCATCCCTAGGCAGTTTACTCAAACGCATAAGCTCACCAAAATGATAGAAAGGTGATTTCTTGTTTTCAAAAATATCAGTCATCATGCTCTCCTGACTTCCCAACAATATGTAATTGATGTGTTTCTGCTCCTGCATTATGGAACGGAGTTGCTTGTCCAGTTTTGGTGCTATATCACGTATTTCCTGAAACTCATCAAGCACAACAATCAAACGATTATTCTCAGTATAGGCATTCTCCATCAATGTGAATACATCTTCCATTATGACCGTACCGTCAGCATCAGGTTGGAACGATACGTCCATCATGCCGGTAAGTGGATTGGTTGAGATAGTGGGTATTATACGGAAATGTGTTATCAAATGACGAACGCGCTCCAAAGGATGAATCCTGAAAAATTCACGTAGAAGTTTAGCCGACATCTCTGATACCGATGTTACTTTCTGCAGATTCAATGTTATATATTCCCGACCACTCTGCTTGACAGCCTTTGCCACAACACTGCTTTTTCCAAAACGACGCGGTTTTTCGTTACGCATATTTTCGTAATAGTGATTGCAAGATTACATATTTTATTTGTAACAAAAAAATAAACAATACAGTTTTATGCAATTGAGTGACGCAAAGGGGTCGTTTCTCTTTGCGTCAAGTGACGCATTGTTAAACGACCCCTTTGCGTCTACTATTTTTGCTATCTTAGTAGCGCAATTGGAGTTAAGATGATGAGATATTTTGTGGTTTTGGCATCGGCCATAATGATGCTGCTGTTGGGCGGATGCCGCGGGAGCAAGACGGAGCGGATATCGGCCAAGATGGCTTATGATGGAGTGAGCAATTATTGCCACAGCGAGTTTGACTGGAGCCCGGCGCAGGACAACCCGTCCATTATGTATGTGGCGTTGGCCGATAGCACCGACGCGGAGTACAAGCTTGTGTTCCGCAGTTATACCGGCGCGCTGACCTACTTTCACGTGGACAAGGAGAGCGGTTCCACAAGGATGGTGGAGTTTGTTCCGGCGCTCAATCTGGAGACTGAGGCCGGCACTATCAATTTGCGCGATTACCTGAAATGAATGATTTGTGACACTTAAAAACGCGTACATTTGTAATCGGACTATCAATATTGAGTTATGGCAACAACACTGATTTTATACGGATTAATAACCAGTTCACTTGTATCGGTACTGGTGGGTTTGCTGGGCGCAAGGAGACGGATTGGATTCGGGTGGGCATATCTGCTCTCTGTCCTGACCACGCCGTTAATCGGCCTTATCATTACGCTTCTGTTTGACAAGCTGCCCGACGGCGAGCGCAGATGGGGCTGCCTGGGAGTGATTCTGGCTATCATTGCCATTGTGCTTCTGATTATGCTGGCGCTTGGTGCTTTTGCCGCTGTTCTGGACACCGGCACGAGTGTTTCCGGCGGTAGCTTGGCTATGGCGTTTGGCTAAAACGACGCAAAACGAAACGACCCCTTTGCGGCGTTTTTCAGAGTGAGAGGGTTTCTGTGCAGAGAGCGGTTACGGCCGGGCGGTGAGTGATGAATATCATTGTCTTGCCAGGGTAGGCCTTGAAGAGACGTGTGTAGAGTTCTGTCTCTGTGGGGGCATCAAGTGATGAACTGATCTCATCGAGCAGCAGGATTGAGCCGGGACGCAGCAGGCCGCGGGCAATTGCTATACGCTGGGCCTGACCCTCGCTAAGACCGGTGCCGCGCTCGCCAAGAAGGGTGTCAAGACCATCGGGGAGTTCCTTTACAAAATCAGCGCAGGCGGTGTGCAGTGCTTCAAGCAGTTCCGGGTCCGATGCTTCGGGCTTGGCCACCTGCAGGTTGAACCGGATAGTGCCGCTCATAAGAGTGTTTCCCTGCGGTACGAATACAAAGTCGGAGCGGGTGGAGGCACCTGCAGGCATAGTGGTGCCGTCATTCCCATATAGGTTTATGCTACCGCTCTGAGGGCCGATGAATCCAAGCATAAGGCGGAAAACTGTGGTTTTGCCTATGCCGGTCTCGCCCATAAGGGCGGTTTTGGTGCCTGGCCGGAAATCATGCGTAAAGTCTGAAAGAATCTGGCGGTCACCGCCGGCGTATCTGAAACTGACGTTATCAAAACGGATGCCGTTAAGGGTGGGGTGCAGCGTGGATGTACCGGACTCCGCCTCAAGGTTCTCCAGTTCAATGAGTCGGTCAATGCTGGCGGTGGAGTGTATCACCTGAGGCACCAGATTGAGCAGTTGCATTACGGGGTGCTGTATCTGGCCTACAAGTTGCAGGAACGATGTCATGATACCGAACGTGATTGCGCCGTTTCTCAGTTGCAGGCCTCCCCATACGAATGCCAGCAGATAACCCAAACCGAATGCACAGCCCAAAATGATGCGTATCATAATGGTAAAGCGGGCGCGACGCATCATGTTACCCTTGAGTTTCTGCTGCATTGAGTCTAAACGTCCGGTCATCCACTCCTCGCTGCCCATGGCACGCAGTACGGCGTTGTTCTCCATGCCCTCCTGCACCTGCATCTGTATGCGGCTCTCGTCCTGACGGATATCAAGAGTCATCTTGCGCAGACGGGTGCCTATGAACTTGGCCATGAGTATGGCAAGCGGGGTCATGATGAGCAGAGCCCAGGCAAGCCATCGGTCAAAATAACGGAGCAACAGGAATGCTCCAATAAGCTGTATTGCGGTGATGCACATCTGGGGCAGGGTATCGGTCGTGGTCTCTGATACCACCTCTATATCCTTGGTGAGGCGGGAACTTATGTCACCTGAGTGAATTTGCTTCTCTTCATAGAGCTGGCGGCGGAACAGGCTGCTGAACATCTTAAGGCGCAGCGTGTTGGTCTGATGTATGCCGGCTGTGGTGGTGAGCAGAAAATATACCTGCCGCAGCAGCACTCCGCCTACAACGGTCAGGATAAGCCAAATGGCCATAACCGTGACATCATGAGCCGATCCGGTGCGTATGGTCTCATCAATGAAACGGCGGCAGAGCCAGACCATCATCAGGCCTAATCCTACCTGCGCCGTGCCTGCCACTATGCGCACCGCCGTGTTCCAGCGAATGCCCAGAGTGTTATTCCATATCCACCGGAAGTATTTCATTCAATCACACCTAATTTGCTCCAATTGTCTATGGTTTCCCTGACATCGGCCAAAGCCTGGTCTGGGGTTACTTCATACTCGGTGCAAAGTGCCTGAGACAGACTTTCTGCAGTGAAATCGCCCGACTCCTTGGCCTTGTTCCACAACCAGGCGGCTGTCTCGTTGAGGCTGAGCATGCGGCCAAAGTTTATGGCGTCAAGGCCTTCACCAACTATCACGTTCTCACCGCATACGGTGCGGAGCACAAATCCTTTCTTTATTTTCATATTGCGTATTTCTTTACAGTTCTTCTTAATATAGCCAGGATGTATCTGCGTAAGGGCCTTATCAGGTACCAGATACGCGCTTTAGCCATCCTGGTGCGTGACCCGAGTTCACGGCGACGCCCTTTTTCATCCACCACGTGTGTGGCAACGGCCAGTACGCACTCCGGCTTGCAGCTCTCGGTTCCGCGTATATTACCGTCGCCCATAAGCGTTATGCGGTGGGGCTCAATCTTTATGATGCGGTGTACCACATAAACATTGGGGCCAATCTCTGCGAGCACCACTTGCCCACGCTTGAGTAACTCCGGCTTTTGGAGTATTACGCTTTCCCGTCCGCCAAAAATGAACGGCAGCATGCTCCGTCCCTTTACAGGGAAAGTCACGCTCACACCGTCACGTACCAGGCGTACAGCCTCCTGTATTATAACATCATCTGTCATACCGCTATGGTGTCTTTACACAGGTGGGCTGCATCGGCATCGGGCAGGCAATCCAGATGCCATACCGGTATATTGGAGGCCAATGCGTTCTCAGTCTCGTGCAGTCCGTCGGCGATGAGGCTGTCCCACCGCTTGCCCGATATGCTGGGCACCACGGCGGCGTATGCGCCTATTCCATTTAGCCGTGTAATCAGGTTGTGCGGGGCCTGGCTCAGCAATACTATGCCGCCAACCGGGGCGCTCACGTTGCGGTAACACGGCGTCTTGCCGCTCCATGGAGTTCCATATACAACAGCGGTGCCATCGGCCTTGATTCTGACTGCAGGGTTGTCATCGTTCATGAGCTCCGTACCGGATATGTTATTGAGCCAAAGCCGTGCATGGGTACTCTTGCCTGTGCCGCTCTTGCCTAAGAACATATATCCCTTGCCATCCAGACTCACAGCCGCTGCATGGAACAGTACGGTATCAAGTGTGGCCGATGCCATTGCGAACTGTATCATAAGCGCATTGTCAATGGCAGCCTTAACCTGGAATCCGCTAAGGTAAAGTGTGCCCTGCCGATAATCAGCCGAGCATACCAGCCATCCGGCGGTGCAACCGTCCCATCGGAACTCAAAAACCGCATCTCCCTGTTCAGTATGTCCGCAAATGATATCCTGTCCCTCCTCATCCTGCCTCAGTTCCTCAATGAAACTTACTGGTTTTCCCTGGGTTACGGTAAGGAAAAAGAGAGGATTGTCTTGTTTCTCAGACCTGAAAGGTTCATAATTGGAAAGCAGTTCGAGAAGGTTCTCTTGAGCCTCTACACAAAACAGATGTTCCGCTACAATATAATATACCTTATTCATTAGCTGCAAAGTTAATGATTTTAGGCACAAACTTAGCACAAAAGTATCGTATCCCTGTGTCATTGCCGATGACACAGGGATACGATACTTTTGTGCTAAGTTTTGCGGTTACTTCAAAAAAAGAGGGTTTTGTTTTGTCAGTTTGATAGGAGTGTATAACTTTGCGGCGCAAAAAGCAAAAAGAAAGAGAAAATATATGCGACTGCAAGGCTTGATTATTCTATCAATTATTATCATTCCGGACTGCCGGTGTGAGAAAGCCTGACGCATATATCTGAACTGAGTACAGAAACAAAACAATACGCGATAAAGCCTTTCTCACAAGAGTGAGAGAGGCTTTTTTGTTTGACCAACATTAACAAACAAAATAGAATGTCAGACAGGATCATTTTCTTTGACACCACGCTCCGGGACGGCGAGCAGGTCCCGGGATGCCAGCTCAACACCATTGAGAAGATTGAGGTGGCACGCCAGCTGGAGCAGCTGGGTGTGGATGTGATTGAGGCCGGATTTCCGGTAAGCAGCCCGGGTGATTTCAACTCGGTAGTGGAGATATCAAAAGCCGTGAGCAACCCTATTATCTGCGCCCTTACCCGTGCCGTAGAGGCCGATATAGACGCAGCTGCCGATGCCCTGCAGTACGCCAGGCTAAAGCGTATCCACACCGGCATAGGTACAAGCGATGAGCATATCCGCTACAAGTTCAACAGCACCCGAGAGGAGATTCTGGAGCGCGCCGTGGCAGCCGTAAAGTATGCGGCATCCAAGCGTTGTGAGGTGGAGTTCTACGCCGAGGATGCCGGCCGTACCGATAACGAATACCTGGCACGCGTAGCCGAGGCTGCAATCAAGGCCGGTGCCACCATAATAAACATACCCGATACCACAGGTTACTGCCTGCCCGATGAGTTCGGCGCCAAGATAAAGTACCTGATGGAGCATGTAGATGGCCTGGCAGGCGGCAAGGCCATACTCTCCACCCACTGCCACAACGACCTGGGTATGGCCACCGCCAATACCATGAGCGGGATCCTGAACGGAGCCCGTCAGGTGGAGGTTACCATAAACGGAGTGGGTGAGAGGGCCGGCAACACATCGCTTGAGGAGGTTGCAATGATACTCAAGTGCCACCATGACCTGCCGCTGGAGTGCGGAATCAACACCCGGCGCATAACCGCCGCCAGCCGACTGGTGTCATCGCTCATGAGCATGCCGGTGCAGTTCAACAAGGCTATCGTGGGCCGCAACGCGTTTGCGCACTCCAGCGGCATACATCAGGACGGAGTACTCAAGAACACCAGCACATATGAGATAATCAACCCGGAGGATGTGGGCTTGGAACAGGGTGACATAGTGTTGACTGCACGTTCCGGAAGGGCAGCCCTGAAACACAGGCTCGCTGAACTTGGCGTGGAGTTGAAGGGCGATAAGCTGGACCGTGTATATGAACAGTTCCTTAAGCTGGCAGACAAGAAGAGGGAATTGACTAATGATGATATACTGATGCTGGCTGGGGCCGATATGGCCATAAACAAGAAGGTGCGTCTTGAAAGCCTTCAGGTGCTTGCCGGCAAGGGTGTCAATCCATACGCAAAAATCCGCCTTATGGTAGATAAAGAGAGTTTTGAGGCGGAATCGGCAGGAAATGGACCGCTTGATGCATCAATCAAGGCTCTCAAAAAGATAATAAAGCGTGACATGATACTTAAGGAGATGACAATCCAAGCTATTTCAAAAGGCTCTGATGACGTTGGTAAGGTACACATGCAGGTAGAGACAGGCGGTCATCTCTATTACGGATTCGGTTCAGATACCGATATAGTTACCGCCAGTATCGAGGCTTATATAGATTGTATCAACAAATTCAGACCTGAGTGATGGGAAGGACACTTTTTGACAAGATATGGGATGCGCATGTAGTGCAGGCCATACCCGACGGTCCTACACAGTTGTACATAGACCGTCTGTATTGCCATGAGGTTACCACCCCGCAGGCTTTTGATACCATACGTGACAAGGGTTGCGGCGTGCTGCGCCCCGAGCGTGTGGTTGCCATGCCTGACCATAATACGCAGTCGGACTGCAGTGACCGCATTGACGATCCGGTGGGACGCAAGCAGGTGGAGACACTTGAGCGTAACTGCCGCGAGTTTGGAATAAGGTGCTTTGGACTGGGTAGCCCCGATAACGGAATCATCCATGTGGTGGGCCCTGAGAAAGGTCTTTCACTGCCCGGAATGACAATAGTGTGCGGTGACTCGCATACATCCACCCACGGTGCAATAGGTGCAATAGCAATGGGTATAGGCACATCCGAGGTGGCTCAGGTGCTGGCTTCACAGTGCATACTGCAGCGCAAGCCCAAGACCATGCGCATCAACATTGAAGGTACGCTTGGTGAGGGTGTCACCGCTAAGGATGTGGCGCTCTATATCATGGCGCAGATGACCACATCGGGCGCTACCGGCTATGCCGTGGAGTATGCAGGGCAGGTGGTTCGTGACATGAGCATGGAGGGACGTCTTACGCTCTCCAACCTCTCTATCGAGATGGGCAGCCGTGCAGGTCTGATAGCCCCTGATGAGACCACGTTCAGCTGGCTTAAGGGACGTGAGTTTGCACCAAAAGGCGCAGATTGGGATGTCGCAGTAAACCGTTGGAGACAGCTACGTACGGATGACGATGCGGTGTTTGACCGTGAAGTTACCTATTATGCCGATGACATTGAGCCGCGTATCACATACGGCACAAATCCTGGTGCGGGTATTGCGGTAGGCGGTACTGTTCCCGTTATGGAGGGCTTGACGGATGCTGATAAAGATCAGCTTAAGGTACAGCTTGATTATATGCAGTTCCGTCCCGGTCAGAAGCTGGAGGGTACACCCATAGACTGGTGTTTCTTAGGCGCATGTACCAACGGCCGTATTGAGGATTTCCGTGCTTTTGCAAGTGTGGTACAGGGCCGCCGTAAAGCTCCCGGCGTTACTGCGTGGCTGGTGCCCGGATCATGGGCTGTGCGTCGTCAGATAATAGAGGAGGGCCTGGACAAGATACTGGAGGATGCAGGTTTTGAACTGCGTCTGCCGTCATGCTCGGCCTGTCTGGCCATGAACCCTGATAAGGTTCCGGCCGGTAAGCTGTGCATATCAACCTCAAACCGTAACTTTGTGGGCCGTCAGGGACCCGGAGCCAGAACCGTGCTGGCCAGCCCTCTCACTGTGGCTGCCAGCGCCGTGACGGGCGTAATAACTGACCCCCGTAAACTCTTGTGACTATGGAAAAGAAAATGAATATAGTGGAATCAACCTGTATTCCCATAAGCATAGACAACTGTAATACGGACCTTATCATACCGGCCCGATACATGTCATCCACAACGCGTGACTTGGGATATTTTGGTGATGCGTTCATGCATGACCTGCGTTATAATGCTGATGGTACCCCAAAATTAGACTTCGTCCTCAACCGCCCCGAGTACAGCGAGCGCCCACGTAAGGGTTCACATGAGATTGTGATTGCCGGGACCAACTGGGGATCCGGTTCCAGCCGTGAGCATGCGGCATGGGCTATTGCGGGCTATGGTATCAGAGTTATCATATCTGACCGTTTTGCCGATATCCACCGCGGCAACCTTCTGAACTGCTTTGTGCTGCCGGTTACCGTGAGCACGGCATTCCGTAATGAACTGGCTAAGACGGTAATGAATAATCCCGCCGCTGTGGTACGTGTGGACCTTGAGCAACAGACCGTAACCAACGTTACTACCGGACACTCTGAGAAGTTTGAGATAGATGCCTATAAGAAACACTGCCTCTTGAACGGTTATGATGACATAGACTATCTGCTTAGCCACAAGGCTGATATTGAGTCGTATGAGAGTCGCGTCGTTCGCGGACGTTACATAGAGATACTGGATACTACATTGCGTGACGGTGAGCAGACATCGGGCGTGAGTTTCTCTGCCCAGGAAAAGCTGAGCATCGTACAGTCTTTGCTGTCGGACCTCAATGTGGATCGCGTGGAGATAGCATCGGCCATGGTATCCGACCGTGAGCAGGATTGCGTACGAGGCATAGTTGAATGGGCTGCCCGTAATGGTTACACTGACCGTCTTGAGGTGCTGGGATTTGTTGACCAGAACCGGTCGGCCGATTGGATCCTGGGTGCCGGTTGCCGAGTGATGAACCTGCTCTGCAAGGGTAGTCTTAAGCATGTTACCGCACAGCTGGGCAAGACTGCTGCAGAGCACATAAAGGATATACTGAGTACTGTAGAGTATGCGGTGAGCCGTGGTATGGAGGTGAATGTCTATCTTGAGGACTGGAGCAACGGCATGAAACGCTCACCCAAGTACGTGTTTGACCTGATGGATGCCCTGACTGCCATGCCTGTAAGGCGTGTAATGCTGCCCGATACGCTTGGTATCCTTAACCCTGACACCACTGTGGAGTACTGTCGTCGTATGGTGGAGCGTTATCCCTCTATCCATTTTGATTTTCATGCCCATAATGACTATGACCTGGCAGTAGCCAATGTTTATGCTGCAGTCAAGGCTGGAGTTAAGGGTGTGCATGTAACCGTGAACGGTCTGGGTGAGCGTGCAGGAAATGCTCCTCTCAGCAGTGTGATGGCTGTCTTAAAGGATCAGATGGGTGTTGAGACTGGCCTGCGTGAGGACCGATTGTTCAAGGTGAGCCGTAAGGTGGAGATGGATAGCGGCATACATATTCCGCATAATATGCCTGTAGTGGGTGAATTTGTGTTCACGCAGTGCGCCGGCGTGCATGCCGATGGTGACAAAAAGGATAACCTCTATTACAATGCGTTGCTGCCGGAGCGGTTCGGCCGCGTGCGTGAGTATGCGCTGGGCAAGAACAGCGGCAAAGCCAATATCCAGATGAACCTTATGGCTATGGGCATAGAGCTGGATGAGGAGTCCATGCGCAAGGTTACGGACCGTATCATTGAGCTGGGCGTCAAGAAAGAGCAGGTTACACAGGATGACCTTCCTTATATTGTGCATGATGTACTGCATCACGAACAGGAGGAACAGCGCATCCGCATACTGAACTATTCGCTCAGCCTTACGCAAGGTTTGCGTCCGCAGGCTACGGTCAAGATTGAAATTGACGGCAAGGCATATCAGGAGGCGGCTACCGGTGACGGTCAGTATGATGCTTTTGTACGTGCCATGCGTAAGATATATGCCGGCCTGGACAAGCCCTTCCCGGTGCTGACCAACTATACGGTGTCAATTCCGCCAGGCGGCCGTACCGATGCCTTTGTGCAGACCATAATCACATGGAGCTTCAAGGGTTCAGAATTCAAGACACGCGGTCTTGACGCTGACCAGACTGAGGCGGCTATCAAGGCTACAGTCAAGATGTTGAACAAGATAGAATCAATGTAAAATCATTCCAATATGAAACTAAAGATTGCTGTTTTGGCCGGTGATGGCATCGGCCCGGAGATAATGGAGCAGGGTGTGGCAGTGACAAGTGCTGTGGCCCGCAAGTTCGGACATGAGGTAGAGTACCATGAGGCCATATGCGGTGCTCATGCCATTGACCTGGTGGGTGATCCGTTCCCCGATGAGACTTTCCGCACCTGTATGGATTGTGATGCGGTGCTGTTTGCCGCTGTGGGTGATCCCAAGTATGACAATGACCCTACATCGAAGGTGCGCCCAGAGCAGGGCCTGCTGGGTATGCGCAAGAAACTGGGACTCTTTGCAAACATTCGCCCCATTGAGACTTTTGACTGTCTGGTACACAAGTCACCTCTTAAGGATGAGATTGTACGCGGTGCTGATTTCATCTGCATCCGTGAGCTTACCGGCGGTATGTACTTCGGTCCAAAAAAGGAAGGAACTGATGAGGCTTTTGACACCAATCTGTACAGCCGTGCTGAGGTTGAGCGCATTCTGCGTGTAGGTTATAAGTATGCCCGTGCACGTAAGCACCACCTTACCGTGGTTGACAAGGCCAATGTGTTGGCCAGCTCACGTCTGTGGCGTAACGTAGCTATGGAGATAATGAAAGAGTATCCTGATGTCACTACTGATTTCATGTTTGTAGATAACGCCTCCATGCGTATGATTCAGGAGCCTCGTTTCTTTGACGTGATAGTGACCGAAAACACTTTTGGCGATATCCTGACTGATGAGGCATCATGCATAACCGGTTCCATGGGTCTGCTGCCCAGCGCATCCACAGGTGAGCATACTCCGGTATTTGAGCCCGTGCACGGATCATGGCCTCAGGGCAAGGGCATGAACATAGCCAACCCGTTAGCTCAGATATTGAGTGCTGCCATGATGTTTGAGTATTTCGGCCTCAATGAGGAAGGCGCTTTGATCCGTAAGGCCGTCCAAGCCTCCCTTGATGCCAATGTCCGCACCCCTGAGATCCAGGTCTCCGGTGGCGCCACTTACGGCACCCGCGAGGTTGGTCAGTGGATATGCAATTATATAATTGAAAATTTTTGGAGCAGCGAGAGGAGAGACTAAACTCGTTTAGGCTATCCCGAGTCGCGACAAAAATCATGGAACGAAGTGACATAATTGAGAATTGAAAATTGAAAATTATAAAAGGCGTTCGAAAAGAATTTCGAGCGCCTTTTAATGTCGCGGGAATTAACGCAGGTGCTTGTTAATTTTCAATTTTCAATTCTCAATTTTCAATTTACTTCACTTTCCAGACATCGAGGGTGATGCCGCCACCGGCGCCGAAGCCGGGCTGGCAGAGGAAGAGGCACTCGTTCATCCATGAGTACTTGCTGTCCTTGGGAGCCTCAAATCTGGGAGCGCAACGGAAATACATGCCGCCCTGGCCGCCCATCTTGATGATGCCGCAGTTGCGTACGTGTATGCTTACGCCGTCATCGGTACGGATGCAGTAGATAGCCTCAATCTCTGTGCGGCCGTCACACTGCATCTGGTAGTCTGCGCCGCCGGGCAGTACCTCACCCTTGATGTTGGGACCTTCAAATGTGCCGCCGGTGATGGGGATTACGGTACGTGTTCCCTTACCGGTGTCACCTACGGTAAATGCCTGTCCAAGGGATACGTTAAGGCGTACTACATACTCCAGTTCAGGGGCTTTTGGCTCACCGCTCTGCTGCTGGGGTGCTCCGAAACCGAACTGTGCAAATGCTGTTGTTGCGCCTGCAAGCAATGCTACTGCTGCCACTACTAAAATGATTTTCTTCATAGTTGTAAATATTAATTGATTAATGATTTCTGAATTGGTCCGAAAGTTAGGCATTATTTGTTTAAATTTGTACTCATTATGGCAGGAGAAAAAAGAAAATCGGTCATGATAGCGGCGGCACTGGTGCTTGCAGTACTGGTGTTGTTTTTCCTGAATCTGTGCTTGGGTACGGTGCATATTCCGTTCATGGATGTGGTTGCATCGCTCTCAGGGACGGGGGCAAGCCGCGAGAGCTGGGATTTCATTATACATGAGTCCAGATTGCCGTCGGCTGTTACGGCTCTGTTGGCAGGGGCGTCGCTTGCTGCATCGGGCCTTATGCTTCAGACTGCTTTCCGTAACCCTTTGGCCGGTCCTGATATCTTAGGCATTAACGGTGGTGCAGGTCTTGGTGTGGCGCTGGTAATGCTGTTGTTCGGCGGTAACCTTACTATGGGTAATCTCACGTTGGGCGGTTCCGTCTCAGTCATAATAGGTGCTTTTGCGGGGGCTATCGCAGTGACAGCCCTGGTGCTTTACCTGTCAACCAAGCTTAAGAATCCCGTGATGCTGCTCATTATGGGTGTCATGGTAAGCTACCTGACATCGGCCATGATTTCACTTCTTAATTTTTTCTCTACAGCTGAGGGCGTACACTCTTACACCATGTGGGGTATGGGTAACTTCGGCGGAGTTTCACTTGCGCAGCTAAAGGTGTTCTGCCCGGTGGTGGCGGTGGGGCTTGCCATCGCGGTATCGCTTATAAAGCCGCTCAATGCACTGCTGCTGGGCGATATGTATGCTGAGAACCTGGGCATCAACATAATACGTACACGTAACTGGCTGCTGCTCTCTACGAGCCTGCTTGTGGCTATCATCACTGCTTACTGCGGGCCGGTGGCATTCATAGGCCTGGCTGTGCCGCATATTGCGCGTATGCTGCTGCAGTCCAGCAACCACCGCAGTCTGATGCCGCTTACAATTCTTTGCGGTGCGGTGATTGCGTTGCTTTGCAACCTGCTCAGTTCTATTCCGGGTGACCGTGGGCTCATTCCGCTCAATGCCATCACTCCGGCTATCGGCGCCCCCGTTATTCTATATGTCCTGTTAAAACAGCGTCACTACAAATGATCCTTAATGTCCTGATAGATTCATTGCGCACCGCAGTTCTGGTAACGGGGCTCGTGGTGATAATGATGATGCTCATTGAGGTGTTTAACGTGCGCTCCGATGGACGCATGTTCAGCGGCATTAAGAACCGCAGGGTGGGGCAGGTGCTGCTGTCGGCGGCGCTTGGCGCAATACCCGGATGCATGGGTGGATTTGCGTCAGTCTCTCTTTATACACACGGTCTTATAAGTTTTGGCGCTTTGATAGCCATGATGATTGCTTCATCGGGTGATGAGGCATTCGTGATGTTGGCTATGTTTCCAGGTAAGTCAGCCTGGATATTCCTGATACTCTTTGTTATAGCGGTTGTGGTGGGCCTGCTCGTGGATCTGTTCCACAGTAAGTATGATGGCTGCCATTCCATGAATGTGCATGATGAGGACCGCGAGCCTAAACACGAGCATAGGCATGAGCGTCATTACGGATGGCAGCGCATTGTTATGTTTCTGGGCATACTGCTTTTTATGTGTGCTTTGCTGACAGGTTGGCTGGAGGGAGATGAGCCCGATGCTGTATCGGGTGGTTTCAATCTGCTGTCTGAGGATTGGATGTACTGGCTGTTTGCTGCGCTGAGCCTTTGCGTGCTTGGAGTGCTGCTGTTTGCCGGTGACCATTTTGTGGTGGAACACCTTTGGGAACACATAGTGTGTCACCACCTGCCAAGTATCTTTTTGTGGACATTCGGTACGATACTGATAATAGGTGTGCTGATGTCATATCTTGACGTATCAACCTGGATCAGTGACAACACAATCCTTATGATTCTTCTGGCTGCGGCCATCGGCATCATCCCGGAATCAGGTCCGCATCTGCTATTCGTATCACTTTACGCCGCCGGCGTAGTTCCGCTACCGGTACTCATGGCCAGTTGCATCAGCCAGGATGGACATGCTTCACTGCCCCTGCTGGCTGAAAGCCGTGGATCATTCCTTAAAGCCAAGCTTATTAATGTGGCAGTGGCTGTATTGGTGGGGATGATTACATTTTTAATTGAAAATTGAAAATTTAAAATTGAAAATTGAAAATTAGCAACTGCGCTGCTTACTTAACGATATGGAAGAATTTGATGCACTTGAAGTTATTGCCCGGACAAAGGGCAAAGTGGAGATGGATATTGTTCCTACCGGGCAGAAACTGTTTCCTATGTGGGGGTGGCTTACAGCTGTGACTTATCTGCTGGAATTTGTACTGTGGCAGGTGTTTCATGGGGAATGGTGCTTGTGGCTGTGGATAGCTATTCCTTTGGTGGGACTTCCGCTAATGTACATGATAATACGCCGGGACCACGAGCGCTCCCATATTCGTACCCGTGAATCCAGGCTGGTGTTGGACTATTGGATATTTGCAGCTTGCGCGTTTGGCGCAGGTGGTTTCCTGTTTGGCTTTTTGGGCGTTTATGAGGTGGTTGAGAATCCGTTGATATGTCTGCTTGTTGGTATAGGGGCATTCATTACCGGTGAAGTATTACGTTTCCGGCCTATGATTGTGGGCGGTCTTGTAGGTGCAGGTTTGGGAGTTGTCTCTTTTATTCTACAAGGTGACTTATGGTTATATCAGATATTATTCATTGTGGCAGTTGCCGTTGTCTCTCTCATTATACCAGGATGTCTGTTTAAAAAAGCCTGAAGCATGGAATTTAAAGACCTGGACCCGATACTGCACAACGAGCTGCGCCTTAAGGTGATGGCTGCATTGGATTCCTTGGCCGATGCAGATTTTGTGTATCTGAAAGAACTAACCAAGGCGACGGCAGGCAATCTGAGTGTGCAGATTTCCAAACTTGAGGAGGCAGGTTATATCAAGGTTTCCCGTAGTGGTGAGGGACGGGGTTCTCATACCATCTGCCGCATCACTCCCGCCGGCATTCGTGCTCTCAAACTATACCAGCAGGCTCTGCAATCATACTTTTCACGATAGGTGCTTTTTTTTTGTGGAGTTATAGTTTATTTTTTAAACTTTTATTATTTTTGTGGATGTTGATTAAGAACATCAAATCAATCAAACAATATTGCTTATGAATAAAGGACTACTCAAAATTGCGTCCACATTGCTTTTTGCAATGGTGTGTACAACTGTTTATGCCCAAACCAGTGGCTCATGCGGCGATAACGCAACGTGGTCATATGAAAGTACAACGTTGACCATCAGCGGTACAGGTGCAATGGATGACTACGCATACGGCGAAGCACCTTGGAATGCTTATGCAGAAGAGATAACAAGCCTTGTGATAGAGAAAGGTATCACATCCATTGGCAACAATGCCTTTGCCGGATGTGAAAAACTAAACAGTGTGCAATACCCCTCATCGGGTTTTACCAGCATCGGTGACTATGCTTTCAGCGGCTGTAAGGTGAAGAATGTCACCCTGCCCCAAACGCTTACAGAGCTTGGCGAGGGTGCCTTTGCAGGGTGTCAGACAAGAAACGTTTCCATTCCCGGCAGTCTGAAGAAAATAGGTGACTACGCCTTCAATAGTTGTCAGTTGGAAGGTTTCGGTATATACGAAGGTGTAGAGGAGATAGGCGAGGGAGCATTTGATGATGCCTTTAACAATGAAACCGCTGATAAGTTTGCCATTTTTATTCCCAATAGTGTTACGAAAATAGGTGCCTGTGCCTTCATGTCGAATGCGTCATTGGAAACAGTGACCTTCGGAGAGGGGGTGATAGAAATCGGCGATGCAGCTTTTCAGGGATGTGTCGGTCTTAAGAAAGTGGGACTTTTCTGCAATAAAAGGCCTGCTCTTGGAGATGCCGTGTTCACTGACTATGACGGTGAAACGCTTCTGGAGATAGAGGCATTCTATTATCCCTACGGTGTGAATTACGACGGATGGGGAGAGTATGATTCGGACAGATTCAAGGATTCTTTCTACGGTACTTGGACGTATTATGATCGCGATGCCGGCTACTGGGATAGTGAATTGGGGAAGTATGTTGAGGTATATGATGCTTCAAAAGGTAGTGGTAACTGGTCTTTTGAGGTAAGAGAGAGAAAACTGACCATCACCGGAACGGGAATATTGAATGTTTCTCCATGGAACAACGAACCGGTCATTAATCCTATTGTGTATCCGGATGAGGAACATCCCGGATTCTGGGGCGGTGTAAAGACCTGCGCCATCGGTAAAGGCATTACTGAACTGGACGGCATGATTTGCGGAATGCAGGTCAATTGCGCTTCTGTCACGTTGCCTAATTCGCTCAAGAGAATCTCGAGCAGTGCACTGGAAGAGTGTGCCTTCACCAGCATTGCCCTACCGGAGGGCCTGGATTCAATTGATATGTATGCATTCTTCGGCTCAAAGCTTACCGCCCTTACCATTCCGAGCACGGTGACTTACATCGGAGCCAGTTCTTTCTTGTATAATCCGGACTTGGCAGTAGTGACGATGTTGCCCATCACACCTCCGGAATTGTATGCTGATGAACTGCCGTTTGGCGAGTGTGAGAAGCTGACAGCTATCTATGTACCTGAAGGCTGTGCCGATGCCTACAAGGCTGCCGATGGTTGGAGCACTTATGCAGACCTTATTAAGGATGCACCGACCACAACATTCACCTACACCGCAACAGAGAAGGTAGCTAAATTTGATGATAACCTTGGCAAATTCGAGGGAGCGATAAGCGTGAAATCGCATGAATTCGATGGAACTAATGGTACGGTGGTCTATTCCGGCTATGTAACAGGAATAGGCGAACTTGCACTAAGCTATGCAAAAATGACCAGCATCATCATTCCTGAGAGCGTCACTGCTATCGGCAGTGGGGCCTTCCAAAGCAGTAAGCTGGCCACTGTCACGTTCGCTGGAACACCCGCAATTACAACTATCGGCGCTCGGGCATTCAATTCTTGCTCGGCGTTGACGGCCTTCACCGTTCCCGCTACTGTGGAGAGCATCGGTGCGAGTGCGTTTGCCTATTGTTCAGAACTGGCCACCGTCACCTTCGACGGCACGCCGACTATCACCACCATCGGTAACAATGCTTTCGGCGACTGCAAGAAACTCACGGCCTTCACCATCCCCGAGAGTGTGACCACCCTTGGCACGACCGTCTTCTGGTTTGCCGGACTCACGTCGCTCCACATCCCTGCCGGAGTGACCAGCATCGGCCAGGCTCTCTACTGCTCATCACCGGTGGCCTCACTTACTATCGATGAAGCCAATCCCAAGTATGCTGATCTGGGCTGTAACGGTGTCTTTGAGAAGGATAAAAATAAGCTTGTAGCTGGCGGTGCTGCCACTACCGTTCCTGATGGAATCACCACTATCGGTCAGGAAGCTTTCTGGGGAGAGGAAGGAGCATTTACACTCGTTCTGCCAGAGAGTGTCACTGCCATTGAAGAACGTGCCTTCCATATGGCCAGCGGCCTGACGGAACTCACTATTCCTTCCGGCATCACCTATGTTGATGAGGAGTGTTTCTTCTTCTGTGAAGGAATGAAAGATGTCTGGTGTTTTGCCGATCCTGATGCCTTAACTTGGGATGGCGGTATGGAGATGGCGTTTACTATGATGACACAAAAGACTACTAAGTTCCATGTGTCTGATGTTGATGCCTGGAGCACTAAGTTCCCCGATGCCAACGTGACGTTTGTGGGTGATTTGCTCACATCGGCACCATTGGTTGAGATTGAGAACCCGTTGGATGTTGAATGGTACTCGATAGACGGAACACGGCTGTTTGAAGCACCGACAGAGAAGGGTGTTTATTTTAGGGACGGAAGGAAATTTATTATAATTGAGAATTGAAAATTGAAAATTGAAAATTATAAAAGGCGTTCGAAAAATATTTTTCGAGCGCCTTTTAATGTCGCGGGAATTAAACGCACTGCATGGCAATTTTCAATTTTATTCCTCTCGGTACTGCGTGGGGGTCTGCCCGGTATGGGCTTTGAAGAAGCGGAAAAAGAATGAATGGCTGGGGAAATTGAGGGTTGCCGCAATCTCCTTTATGGTCATGTCAGTGTGCCGCAGCATGTTCTTGGCGTCAAGTATCAGCAATTCATTGAGCCATTCCGGTACGGAGCGGCCGCTGGCCTCCTTGACTATCTTGGAGAGGTATTTGGGGGTTACGCACATCTTGTCGGCATAATAGCCCACCAGATGCTCGCGGGCGTGTTCGTTGATAGCCAGTTTGATGAACTGCTCCAGCATCTGGCGCTGGCGCGTTGTACGTGCCGGAGCCTCCAGGTCCTGGCGTTTCTTGGAGTCGGCCAGGAACCCTGCAAACTGGTAGAACACTGATGATACCAGACCGGCCATGCTGTCATGCACAAACTGCGGGTTGGTCTTGGTTATGTCAAGAGCCAGATTCACATACTTATGGAGCATCTCGGTTTCATCAGTAGAGAGGTGAATGCACGGATCGCGCAGCACATCCATCGCCTCAACCAGGAATTTGCTTGGATTTATGCCGATGCTTGATATGAAAGAGGCCGATGCACAGATAAGAGAGAAACGCAGATTGTCGGTAAGGTCATCCGGTTGAGCAATCCTTACTATGTTGCCCGGCGTAATGAGCAACAGTGTACCTGTGGTAAGGTGATAATCTGTCAGATTTATGGAACAATCAACAGTGCCCTCTACGCAATATGCAGCCATGTAGCAATCCACGCGAAACGGATAGCGCAGATACTTGTATTGGGGTGTCTCCTGCAGACGTGCAATAAAGAAATCATCGCCTATGCCAAGCGATACACCTGAGGGAATCATCTGCTTGATTCTGGAGGGTGTAATGAGCAGCTCTGAATACGATTCCATCTCTTTTTCTTCAAGTTTGCGCCAAAAGTAATATGTTTTTGCGTTAAATGGTACCTATTTGTAGGTATTTTCGACCAATAGATACAAGTAGTGTAAAAAAAGATTACATCATAATGGCTAAACGGCACTACTTTTGCATTCGATTTAATAACGAAAAACAAAACAATAAACGGACTATATGAAACAACCAAGTAGAATTATGATTGCGGTCTGCATGATGCTGATAACCACTTACACGATGGCTCAGACCGTATTGACACTTGAGGATTGCAGGGCTATGGCACTTGAAAACAACGGCCAGTCCAAGATGGCGCAGGAGAAAGTGACTGCCGCCGAGTATGACAGCAAGGCTGCATTTGCCAATTATCTGCCCAAGGTTTCCGCTACCGGAATGTATCTGCATAACAGCGAGAACCTGAATCTTATCAGTGATGAGCAGGGCAACAAGCTATCAACTATCGGTACGAGAGTGAACGGAGTGGCACGCTCCATTATGATGGATCCTGCTATTATCGGTCTGGTAGGAAGTAGTGACGCCGCTGTCAGAAATGCTGCTACCGCGCTTTTTACCAAGATGTCAACTACTGATATAGAGGGAGCTCTCAACCAGGTGGGAAGTGAACTTTCAGACAACCTTTCTCTTGATATAAAGAATGTATATGTGGGTGTTATCTCCGTTGAGGAGCCTCTCTATGTGGGCGGAAAGATACGTGCATACAATAAGGTGACTGCATATGCCAAGGAATTGGCCGAGACCCAGCTTGACGGTGAGGACCAGAAGGTGCTGGTCACGGTCGATGAGGCATACTGGCAGATTGTATCTGTTGCAAACAAGCTGCGTCTTACAGAGCAGTATGTGGAGCTGCTGCGCCAGATGGACCACAATGTTGAGGTGATGAAGAATGAGGGCGTGGCCACGGCATCAGACCAGCTTTCCGTAAGAGTTAAGCTGAATGAGGCTGAGATGAGCCAGATCAAGGCTCAGAACGGTCTGACACTCTCCAAGATGCTGCTTTGCCAGCTTTGCGGCCTGCCGCTTGATTCAGAGATAATGCTTAAGGACGAGATGAATGAGACTCTTGAGATTCCGGCCGATGAGGTTACATACACAGAGGAAAGCCTCTATGAGAATCGTCCCGAGCTTAAGAGCCTGCAACTGGCCGTAAACATGTATGACCAAAAGTCCAGAATTGTACGTGCCGATTTCCTGCCTACGGTTGCGGTTATGGGTAATTACCTGATTACCAATCCGTCGGCCAGCAACGGTGTGTCCAATGAGTTTCATGGGATGTGGAATGTGGGCCTTGTAGCCAAGATTCCGGTGTTCCATTTTGGCGAGGGTCTGAACAAGTATCGTCGTGCCAAATCAGATAAGATAATCACCCAGTATCAGCTTGATGATGCCCGCGGCAAGGTGACACTCCAGGCTTCACAGTATGAGAAGAAGATTGCTGAGGCTGATTCACGCTTGGAGATGGCACTCAAGAATATGGAGAATGCTGAGGAGAACCTGCGTGTGGCAAACATAGGATTCAAGGAGGGCGTGGTAGAGTCATCTCTGGTGCTGGCAGCCCAGACAGCATGGCTCAAGGCGCATTCCGAGGAGATAGACGCACGCATAGACCGCATAATGGCTACGGTTTATCTGCGTCAGGTGACAGGTCAGTTAAGTGTAAACGATAAAAAATAAAAGATATGGACAACAAAACTCAAAAAATGAACATTGCGCTGTCACTTACAGCGTTTGCGATTGTTGTGGCTATAGTATGTTTGGTAGGTATTTATACCTTCAATCACAGAGAGCCGGAGATTGTTCAGGGACAGGCTGAGGCAAGTGAGTATCGCGTGTCAAGCAAGGTACCCGGACGTATCCTCAAGATTCTTGTACAGGAGGGTCAGGCAGTTCACGCAGGTGATACCCTGGCTATACTTGATACTCCCGATATCAATGCAAAGCAGGCTCAGGCCAATGCTGTGCTCAGTGCTGCTACTGCACAGAACGCCAAGGCTCAGAAGGGTGCCCGTGAGGAGCAGATACAGGGCGCTTATGAGATCTGGCAGAAAGCCAAGGCCGGTCTGGATATATATGAGAAATCATACCGTCGTGTGGAGAACCTTTTCAAGGAGGGTGTAGTGAGCGAGCAGAAACGTGATGAGGCCAAGGCACAGTATGATGCTGCCGCCGCTACTGAGAGAGCTGCCAAGTCACAGTATGATATGGCTGTCAATGGTGCAGAGGAGGAGGTTAAGGAGATGGCTGCCGCACAGATGCGTCAGGCTGAAGGTGTAGTTGCCGAGGTTAACTCATACATTGAGGAGACCGTTCTCACTGCATCACTTGACGGTGAGGTGAGTGAGATATTCCCTATGGTAGGTGAGCTGGTTGGTACCGGTGCTCCCATCATGAACATAGCCGTGATGGATGAGATGTGGGTTTCATTCAATGTTCGTGAGGACCTGCTCCAGGATCTTACAATGGGTGCAGTACGTGAGGCATACGTGCCTGCATTGGACAAGAAGATACAGGTAAAGGTCTCATACATGCGTGACCTTGGCTCATATGCCGCATGGAAGGCCACAAAGGTAAATGGTCAGTATGACCTCAAGACCTTTGAGGTACGTGCCGTTCCTGAGGAGAAGGTTGAGAACCTGCGTCCCGGTATGACAGTTATCATTGACAGACAGTAAACAGCCATGAGTGGAACAAAGCAAGGATTCTGGGCGATAGCAAGACGTGAGATCGTGCGTATGCAGTCACGTCCGCTTTACGGACTGAGCATGATCTTTGCGCCGCTGTTCTGCTTCCTGTTCTTTACCACCCTTATGGGTGAGGGGCTGCCGCAGAGCCTGCCTGCCGGTGTGGTTGATGAGGACAACACCACGGTATCGCGCTCCATTCTGCGTAATCTGGACTCTTACCAGCAGACAGAAATCATAAAACAATACTCAAATTTTGCAGAGGCACGTGAGGCCTTGCAGAAGAATGAGATTTACGGTTTCTTCTATATACCCAAGGGTACTCAGGAGAAGGCTTCAAGCCAGCAACAGCCCAAGATATCCATATATACAAACGGTACATACCTGATTCCGTCATCACTTCTGTACCGTGACATGAAGACCATGGCTGTGATGGCATCGGCTGCCGTAGGGCGTGAGATTCTGTATGCCAAGGGTGCCAATCTGGACCAGGCTATGGGATTTCTGCAGCCCATCCAGATGGATATGCATCCGCTTGGAAACCCGTGGCTCAATTACAACGTCTATCTGACCAACACCTTGCTGCCCGCTGTGTTGGCTCTTATGATACTGATGGTGACCTGTTTCTCCATACATACTGAGCTTAAGGATGGTACAGCCGCAGAATGGATGTCCATAGCCCATGACAATGTGTTCAAAGCCGTGAGTGCCAAACTGTTCCCGCAGACAATGATGTTCTCGCTTATGGCGCTGATATACCTTATATTGCTCTACGGATGGCTTGGATTCCCTCATAATAATGGCTTCTGGCCCATGTTCATTGCGGCCGAGCTGCTGATACTGGCATCGCAGGGATTCGCGGTGTTCATGGCTGCGGCCATCCCGTCTCTGCGCTGGTCTCTGAGCCTATGCACTCTGTGGGGCGTGCTCTCCATTCCTATCAGCGGATTCTCATTTCCTGTTATGGGTATGCCTCCTGCACTGCAGGCTCTGTCATATATGTTCCCGCTCAGATACTATTTCCTGATATATGTGGATCAGGCACTGAACGGAGTATCCTTGGTCTATTCGGCATGGTTCTATGTGGCTCTGATCCTCTTCACCATTCTGCCGCTTATTGACATTCACATGCTCAGGAAAGCTGCGCATGAATATACATACTTAGAATAATCAAGAAAAAGATATGTGGGTAAAAGATATGCTTGATGTTTCCGGAAAGGAGCTCCGCGCCTGCCTGCAGGATGTGGGTGTAATGGTATTCTTCATTATAGTGCCGTTGCTCTATCCGTTGCTTTATGCCTATCTGTACAGTCGTGAGGTGGTTCATGAGGTGCCTGTGGTTGTGGTCGATGAGTGCCGCAGTGCCACAAGCCGTGAATTCCTGCGCAAGAGTGATGCTACCGCTGACCTTAAGATAATCTCATATTGTGCCGATATGGAGGAGGCGCGTAACCTTATGCACCGCCACAAGGCATATGGCCTGATCCATATTCCCGCCGAGTTTGAGAAAACGCTTGCCAGCGGTCATCAGGCTACCATAAACCTCTATTGCGATATGAGCGGTCTTCTCTATTACAAGGCTATGCTGAGCGGCTGTACCATTGTATCGCTGGATATGAATCGGGATATACAGATGCAGCGTCTGTCAGGTATGTCTGATTGGGAGAAGGATGTCATGACCATGCCGATAGAGAATGAGTATGTGACCATGTTCAACCCTGCAAACGGATTCCAGGCCTTCCTGATACCTGCCATATTGATACTGCTGCTGCAGCAGACGCTGGTGCTTGGTGTAGCCATGCTGGCTGGTACCGAGGCTGAGCGCCGTCGTGCCGGAACCCTGATTTTGGGACATGAGTATGACAATCCTATTACCGTGCTGGGTGGCAAGGCTATGGCCTATCTGCTGGTTTACGGATTTACCGCCACATACGTGCTCTGCTTTGTGCCGTGGCTGTTTGGTATGCCTCAGCTCTGGCAACTGCCTACTCTTGTGGCATTTGTCATTCCGTTCCTGCTCTCCAGCATATTCTTTGCCATGTGTATATCCTTCTTTGTAAGGGATAGGGAGTCATGTTTCCTGCTGTTTGTGTTCGTCTCTGTACCGCTTATCTTCATGAGCGGCATATCATGGCCATCATCAAACATGCCTGCATTTTGGAAAGTCCTGGCTCAGATATTCCCATCCACTCATGGCATCAACGGATTTGCACGCATCAACACATCAGGGGCGTTGCTTCAGGATGTAAGGATAGAGAGTCTGTCGCTCTGGGTTCTGACCGGAATCTATTTCATGCTCTCTCTGTTCATTTATGAGCGCATGTACCGCTCAGACAAGATGCCGGGTGCAGAATTTGTGATTGCTATGCGTACCCGTGCACGCCGTAATATCCGTGTTGCAGCCCGAGCCGGCCAGGAACTTATTGAGACAACCCAGAGAATTCAGAAGGTACGCAGATACCGGAAAGAGAAGGGAAAGAATGGGAATTGAAAATTGAAAATTGAGAATTGAAAATTATAAAAGGCGTTCGAAAATTTTTTCGAGCGCCTTTTAATGTCGCGGGTATAAAACGCACCGCATGGCAATTTTCAATTTTCAATTATTTCAGGGTGGAGAATCTGCCGGTGACGGCCTCAGAGTAGGTGGCTGAAACCGGAATGTGCGGAGCGCCTGCGTACTCAAGCTCAGCAAACAGACCGTCAGGGCCTTTCTGGATGGCGCTTACCTTGCGCAGATTGACGTAGTATGACCTGTGGCAGCGTACTATGTTGTTAGCCTCACAGATCTGCTCAATGGCTCTCATTGAGTTGCGTAAGGGGTAGCGTACCATCTTGTCCATATTCATGTAGCAGATGTTTACGTAGTTGTCAGCAGCCTCAATGTATAGCAGGGTGTTGGCGGTGATGGCCAGTTTCAGGCTCTTTTTCTCATCAAAGAAGGGTAGGGTGCTCTCCTCACGTCCTATCTGCCCGCTGGCATATTTTTCAATGGTTATCTGGTCTTTTGCCAGGCGGTTGTTCTTGTCCTGAATCTCAGAAATCAGCGCTACTATAACATAGGGGAATACCAGAATGGAACAGGTTATCAGGAACAGTTTTGGAAGCAGATCCACGTATGTCATGGTGCGTTTGTCCATGAGCCATACAAACAGGGCACAGAACATGGTTATCACTAAGGCTTCCATCAGCTCCCATATAACAAAGCCCGTATAGTTTATCTGATGCTTGCTCCTGACAAGCAGCATTGACAGGCGGCTAAACAGTACAACAACAAGTTCTATTGATGCCATGATAGCGGCACGGAATGCAAGCTGTCCCTGTGTTACCTGCATGAACGTATCTATATTGAAAGGCTTGGCGCCGATAAGGAAAAAGAATGCATATAAAGGTATGAGCAGTATGTAACATGACATTGCGCCGCTCTTGAAATATGAGTCTGGAATCTTGATCATAGTCTTGTCTGTAGTGTTCCGGATGCAAATATAGGGGTAAATTTTTGTCCCACAAGATGTGGGGTGAAAATTTTTTGCTCTGAATTTCACCCCTGTATTTTGAATTTTACCATTCAATATGGCTTTTTGTCACTACAGACTTGCACATATCCCTTTTATTTTCACCCATCAAACACCTGCATTATCTTTGTGGTGAAAAATAAAGGCGATTTTTCAATGAACAAGATATGCGCATTTGGTGATTCGGTCATGAAAGGAATAGTTGAGGATTATTCCCGGGTGACAGACTCCATAAAATATATAATCAGCAACTTTAGTTTTGCTGAACTATGCAGTCTCAGGTTGGGACTTGACATTAAGAACTATGCCCGGTTCGGCGGAACCATTAATCAGGGCATGGATCTTGTTGAGAAACATAAGGATGAGGTGTCAGATTCAAGATATTGCGTTATCGAATATGGTGGCAACGATTGTTCCTACCATTGGGATGAGATATCTGAGAATCCCATGTCTGTCCATAACCCACTTACAATGTTGAGTGATTTCCGCAGGCAGTATTCTGTTTTGATTGATAAAATCAAGGAGAGAGGAGCAAGTCCTGTACTGCTTTCGCTGCCTCTCATTGACAGCGAGCGTTATTTCAACCACATTACCAAGGGGCTTAATGCGGACAATATCCTGAAATGGCTGGGAGGTGATGTTGATTTTATCGGCCACTGGCATGATATGTACAACATGGCGGTTTGGAAACTGGGTGCCGCAAAGCGTGTTCCTGTAATAGATATTACGTCACCGTTCCTTATAAGGAAGGATTACAGGGATTATTTGTGCAATGACGGCATTCATCCCAATGAGGATGGGCACCGTATTATTGCCGATGCCATTTGTGATTATGTAACAAATTTGAATAACAAATAAAAACCATATAGTATGACAACAATCTGTTCATTTGACTGCAATCATTCAGCAATCAGGACCATTGCCGGTGATGTTAAGCCCTTTGCGCCGGTTGACGGCAAGTGGGTTGAGGTATCTCCCCGTGTTTTTGAGGAGCGAGTACGCAATCTTGCATACGGTCTTATGGTTCGTGATTACCGTCGTGATGAGACCATTGCTTTTGCCGGTTGTACAGATGAGATGAAGCCTTTCATCAAGACAGCCTGCAAACTGGCACACCTGAATGCCTCTTTCAATGCTGATTCAGATGCAACCCAACTTTCTGCAACTGATGTTGAGTATCTGATGCTGATAGGCGGAACCTGGTCACGCAAGTACAAGGCATTGGTTGATCGTACTATCACACGTATCCTGTTAGGCTGCTGATTACTCGTCAAGCGGGTGGTAAAAGGTGCGGGCGTGGCTCAGTTCCGGATGGAATATGGCCATAAAGTCAGCCAGCAGTATTTCAGGATGAAAGGCGGTAAGCTCAAAATAGGGAACCTGATAAACATCGCACACCCAAATATTCCTCTCTTTAAACGGTTTGAATGAGGAGTATTGCTTATAATCGGATTCCAGCAGTTTGTAGGTAAGATTATTTGATGAACTGTTCTTGAGCAACCATACATCGGCATCCTGAGCCTTCTCAAATACGGTCTCAAATGACAGCGGCACAGAGCCGCTGTTTTTGTTTTCGGCAAATATATAGTTTCCTCCGGCATCAGTTATCATCTGTCCGATGGTGCTGCCTCCTCCTGCTACATACCAGGCTGAGCCGCTTTTGGTATCAAGCATCACTCTGGGGCGCAGTGGCGTTTTTGCTGCAACCTCACAAAGGGTCTGATAATTTGACTTGACCTGTTGGAACAACGTGTCGGCATTGTTGCCCACTCCGAACAGGCGTCCGTAGAAACGCATCCATTCAGCACGGGCCAATGGCGATGTCTCCATATAGTCTGCGCACTCCAATAATGGTATTCCCAGTTTCTCAAGCTGACCGTAACCTGTCTCCTCAAAAGGTGATACCATTATGGCGTCAGGCTTGAGTTCCATGATTTTCTCTATGGTAGGATACATGCTGTTGCCGCAGTCCACTATGGTGCCGTCGGCCAGACGTGCACAAACTGTAGAGTCTGCAATATACTCCGGCTCACAAACACCTGCTATGCAATCTACTGCTCCAAGTTCCACCATCAGGTGCGCCAGGCTGTTGGTCATGACAACTATGCGCTGCAAGGGTACTTGTATGGTGTTGCTGTTCCTGTTGAAACTGTAGTCGGTACTCGCTTCAGTGCTGAATGTATAAGAGTGCAGCAAAGTGTTCTTTTTCCAAGGGTTGGCTATCTGAGCTGTAAATCCTTGTGGAGTATCTTCCAGGACAATATGGCTTGAGTACTCCATGATGCCGCCGGTGGAATTGAAATGCGTACCGTTGGCGCATCCTGCAAACAGCGAGGCTATGGCAAGAAGTATGGTTCCGGTTCTCATCGTCTGATTTGTGGTTGTTAGGAAAAATCTGTGCGAAGTTATGATTTTCCTCACAGTTTTCATTTTTAATTGTACTACTTTTGCATAACAAATATTACGGAGCATGTCTGAAGAAGCGAATCTACTTAAGGACCTTGCGCTGATACTTATCTCGGCGGGTGTCTTTACGATAATATCCAAGGCTTTGAAGCAGCCTCTTATACTTGGCTATATCCTGGCCGGTTTCCTGGTGGGGCCCCACATGGGACTGTTTCCTACGGTGACCAGCACGGCCGAGGTATCAGAGTGGTCAGAGATAGGCATCATATTCCTGCTGTTTGCCCTTGGACTGGAGTTCAGTTTCAAGAAACTGCTTAAGGTGGGCAGCAGTGCACTTATAACCGCCATGACGCAGTGCGTGGGCATGTTCATACTGGGTTTTATGGTGGGAGAGGCAATTGGATGGAGTAATATGGAATCCATCTTCCTGGGCGGAATGCTCTCCATGTCATCAACTACTATAATCATCAAGGCCTATGATGATTTAGGGCTCAAGGAGAAACCTTTTGCACCATTGGTGTTCGGTGCACTGGTTTTTGAAGACCTCATTGCCGTGGTTCTTATGGTCTTGCTCTCCACCCTGGCTGTTTCAAACAAGTTTGCAGGCGGCGAGATGCTTATGGGGCTTATTAAGTTGGTATTCTTCCTGATATTATGGTTTCTTGTGGGTATCTATCTTATTCCTACACTGCTTAAGAGGGCTCAAAAATATCTGAATGATGAGATTCTGCTGTTGGTAAGCATAGGGCTCTGTTTCGTGATGGTCACTCTGGCTACGCTGGCCGGTTTCTCTGCTGCATTGGGTGCTTTCGTGATGGGTTCCATACTGGCAGAGACGCTTGAGAGCGAGCATATAATGCAATTGGTGAAAGGCATCAAGGATATGTTCGGAGCCATTTTCTTTGTGTCTGTAGGTATGATGGTCGATCCTAACGTGATCGCGGAGTATTGGGGGACAATCCTGGTGCTGACAATTACTGTGATGGTGGGAATACTGTTCTTCTCCACATCCGGTGCAGTATTGGCAGGACAGGGACTGGACAACGCTGTCCATGCCGGTTTCAGTCTGGCTCAACTTGGTGAGTTCTCATTCATCATTGCCGGCTTGGGAGTTTCGCTGGGCGTGATGCGTGATTTCATTTATCCTGTTATCATTACGGTATCGGTCATAACAACCTTTACTACTCCTTATATGATAAAGGCGGGAACACCGGCATTTCATTTCCTGCTCAAAAAACTGCCATCGCAGTTTGTTGAGAAAATCAACTCTTTCTCAGCACAGGATCGTGACAATACTGCCGCTGAGCAGAACGAGTGGAAACGCCTGATAAAGGAACTGGCTTTGCGTATGTTGCTTTACGGAGTAGTGCTGATAGCTCTCAACTTAGGTTCGCATCTGTTCCTTGACAAGTTCCTGAACAACCGTCTGGACAGTCTCACTCCTTTTGTGAGGAATCTTATCAGTGTGGTGGTGACAATTGTCCTTATGTCACCGTTCCTGGTGGGTTTTGCCCTATCCGGAGAGCAGATATCAAAGTCATCAATCAAGCTCATCAAGGAAAAGCGATCCAATCTCTGGCCGGTAATATCACTTGCCCTGTTGCGTATCCTCATTGCCATGGGTTTTGTAATAAGTGTGATAGCCAGTCACTTCAATCTGGCGTTCTGGACCATATTGCTGATATTCATATCGGGTGTGGCATTCTTCTTTATAGGCCGCCGCTCCATAAGCAAGTTTACCATCGTGGAGGACCGTTTTATGGCAAACCTCAACGAGAAGGAGCAGCATCAGCGCCGTCTGGCTCCCGTTACCTCATCGGTAACAGACAAGATGTCACGCTATAATGTCAAGACGGATATGCTCACCATTTCACCCGATTCACTTTATGCAGGCAAGCCTTTGAAGGAGTTGCCGTTCCGTCATAAATCAGGCGTGAACATAGTAAAGATAGTACGTGGCAGCCGTACCATTATGATTCCTACCGGATCAGAGATGGTTTTCCCGTATGATAAGCTTCTGGCTGTTGGCACCAAGGAGCAACTGGCTGAATTCCGCAAGGATATGGCTGAGGATGTTTACGTTCCTGAGAAAACTGCAGCCGATGCGCTTGCCCCACGTGAGTTCCAGCTGGAATCCATCACACTGAAAGATGACTCCTGGCTTACAGGTAAGACTCTGCGCGAGGCTGATATGCGTTCATACGGTTGCATGGTGATAAGCGTGGTCAGTGACGGTCAGATTACCACTAATCCCACACCAGACTACCGTTTCAAATCAGGTGATCTGGTCTGGCTGGCCGGGGAGAAATCAGCTTGTGAGTGGTGGGATTAAAATGGCACAGAGGGGACAGTCCCCTTTGGGTCACTTTTTGAAAACCTTTTCAAAAATAATTTCAGCAATCATCTTCTCACCCTCCTCATTGGGATGGATGGTGTCAGGGAAATACTGTTTCTTGCCCTGGAACGGTGTGTTCAGGTCTATAAGGGAGAGGTTCTCCTCCTGGGCCACCTCCTTGATATAGGGAATGACGCCATTGTATATGATGCTGTCATTGATGCTCCATGCATGGCCGTAAGCAGGTACAGGCAGGCAGAGCCATATCTTGGGCTTGGAGGGGAGTGCGCGGAATGACTCAATCAATGTCTTGAGGTCCTTCTTGAAATGCTCCTGCTCCTTCCAGTTGTAAGGCTTGCTGTCATTGGTGCCAAGCTTGATGGTAACAATCTGCGGATTGAACTCCAGGGCATCCTTGTAGGCCTGCTCATTCATGTAGGGCATATCTGTTCCCATCATGGTTGTGGTACCGCTTACGCCAAAATTACGTACGTCATATTTTTCACCCAGCATGGAACTGAGCACACCGGGATATGCATCGTGAAGGCGGTCCTTGATGCCATGTCCATAAGTTATACTGTCACCTACGCAAGCCACGCGTACAGGCTCTCTGTTGCAGGCCGTAATTGTCAGAACTATTACTGACAACAGGATAAATGTGATTTTTTTCATCATTTTGTATGTTTGTTTTCAATTTGACATCTGATGCTTTCAGCGTGAATGGTTTCAAAAAGAAGACGTATGAAGTTCTCATCAAGGCCGTTCCTGCTGCCTTCACTCACAAGTCTGTCCGATATCATATTGTAACGGTCAGGCTGCAGGATGGCAAGGTTATGCAGGTTCTTGTAATCACCTATGCTACCTGTTATGCGGAACCTTTCAGCCAGGTCATGTATGAGCTTGAGGTCTATCTCTTCAAGTTGCTCCCGATAAGGCTTCATAAACTTGAGGTCAGCCTGTTTCGGTTCACGATGCCGGATAAGCTTTCCGGCCAGTTCCTGGAACTCTGTCGGAGTAAGCTGTTGCTTCTTGTCGCTCAGTGCATGCTCAGGGTCAGGATGAACCTCGATAAAGAGACCGTCGGCCTTCATGTCAAGTGCCATCTGTGAAAGAGGTGCCACCAGGTCGCGGCGGCCTGACATGTGGCTGGGATCGCACAGTATGGGCAACCCTGGAATGCGGCGGCGCAGTTCAATGGGGATCTGCCACTGAGGGGAATAACGGTATATGCGCTCTCCGTATGAGCTGAAACCGCGGTGTATGGCGGCCAGATGTGTCACACCTGCTCCGGCAAGACGCTCAAATGCACCTATCCAGAGTTCCAGCTCGGCATTGATGGGGTTCTTGACCAGCACGGGTACGTCGGTGCCACGCAGAGCATCGGCTATCTCCTGTACGGCGAACGGACTTGTGGTGGTGCGGGCGCCAATCCATACCATGTCAATACCGCTTTTGAGGGCATCCTCCACATGACGGGCATTGGCCACTTCTGTGGTGACAGCCATTCCTGTCTCGGACTTGACAGACTGTAACCACTGTAACGCCTGCAGTCCTGAACCTTCAAAATTGCCTGGCCTGGTACGTGGTTTCCATACTCCGGCGCGGAACACTTTCACTCCAAGCCTGGCCAGGCTACGGGCACAGTCCAATACTTGGGTCTCGGATTCAGCGCTGCAGGGACCTGCTATTATGGCGCATCGGCCCGGCTGGGCATCAAGAAGTCCTATTTTCTTTATGTTAATCATTTTTGAGCAAAAACTTTTCCGTCCTTCATCAGGATATGGCCCTCATTGACCATATAATGCAGGACTGTATCTATCTTTTTTCTGTCGTATGGCAGTGAATATACTTTCTGTGGATTATTGGGGTTGGAGTGGAATGTGTCAAGCACGTCTCCCATTATGGCATCGCGTTCACCCCGGGTAAGATCCCCCTGAATCTTTTCCTGACACAGGTCACAGCAAAGGCAGGGCTTCTTCTGATGCTCGCCAAAATATTTTAGCAGCATTGCGCTACGGCATCCGGTTTCACGGGTAACATATTCCATCATGGCGCCTATTCTCTCCTTGAACTCTTCTTTTCGCTGGCGGTAAACCTCAGGGTCAAAATAGAGCAGACTGGTTTCTATCCGTTCCCTTGTCCAGGTTATGACCGGCGTACGTCTTTCAGGTACGTATCTCACAACCCCCTGGCTCTGCAGATTCATGAGCGTTGTATAGAGCTTTTCGCGGTCAATCCCGGCTCTTGTGCAGATAAGGTGTTCGTCTATGTATGCGTAATCAGTGAATATGCCGCTGTAGAGTCTTAGGATGATGTTCATCACATCCTCTGTAACCTTATCCTGATGCAGGCGGTACAGGTCATCGCGCGTGGAGGTAAAGAGCAGCCGGGCTGAGTAATCCATCTCATCGACATACTCTATGTACCCCATTCGCGTAAGGATGCGCAAGGCACTGTCAGTGGGTATTACGGGCAGCATATAATGCTGGCAGAACTCACCTAATGAGAAGGCATATGTGCAGCCACGGCCGTCACCGACAGCCATCTCATGATAGAATCCCAATTTCTCATAGACATCACGGATGTACTCCTCCTTTGGGAATGAGTCCGATATGCGTTTGCTAACAGTGCGTTTGTCGCCCGGTGAGTGCAGCAGCACGGCGTATGAGCGCAGTCCGTCGCGACCGGCGCGCCCTGCCTCCTGGAAATAAGCCTCTATGGAGCTGGGAATATCAAGATGAATGACGGTGCGGACATCAGGCTTGTCTATGCCCATACCGAAAGCATTGGTGGCCACAACCACGCGGTAGCGGTCTTGAGTCCAGGCTTTCTGGCGCTCGTCCTTGACCACCTGGTCCAGGCCGGCGTGATAGAATGTGGCAGGTATGCCCTCTGCGTTCAGGAAATCGGCCGTCTCCTTGGTCGC
>CACWTU010000019.1 GCA_902763885.1 uncultured Bacteroidales bacterium
CCTCAAGGTTGGCGACGTTGTCAAGGGCAAGGTTGTCGTTATGGCCGATTACGGTGCATTCATCGAGATTGCTCCGGGCGTAGAGGGTCTGATCCACGTATCAGAGATGTCATGGAGCCAGCACCTGCGTTCAGCTCAGGATTTCATCAAGGTTGGCGATGAGGTTGAGGCTGTAATCCTGACACTTGACCGTAACGAGCGCAAGATGTCACTCGGTATCAAGCAACTCAAGCAGGATCCGTGGGAGAACATCGACGAGAAGTATCCTATCGGTTCAAAGCACACCGCTACCGTTCGCAACTTTACCAACTTTGGTATCTTTGTTGAGATTGAGGAGGGCGTTGACGGCCTGATCCACATCAGTGACCTGAGCTGGACCAAGAAGGTTAAGCATCCTTCAGAGTTCACCTCAATCGGTGCTTCAATTGATGTTGTAGTTCTTGAAATAGACAAGGAGAACCGTCGTCTCAGTCTGGGCCACAAGCAGCTTGAGGAGAATCCTTGGGATGCATATGAGTCAATCTACACCGTTGATTCAATCCATGAGGGTAAGATCATCGAGATGATGGACAAGGGCGCAGTTATCCAGCTCGCAGAGGGCGTTGAGGGCTTTGCTACTCCTAAGCATCTTGTTAAGGAGGACGGCTCACAGGCTCAGCAGGGTGAGACACTGCAGTTCAAGGTTATCGAGTTCAACAAGGATTCAAAGAGAATCATCCTTTCACACAGCCGTATCTTTGAGGATATCGCTAAGGCTGAGGCCAAGGCTGAGAAGAAGGCTGCACGCAAGGCAGGTGCCAAGAAGGAGAAGGAGGAGCCCGCAATCCAGAATCAGGCTGCTTCAACCACTCTT
The DNA here is from genome assembly GCA_902763885.1 of uncultured Bacteroidales bacterium. GTDB lineage: Bacteria > Bacteroidota > Bacteroidia > Bacteroidales > Bacteroidaceae > Colenecus. The sequence continues at coordinate 854 of CACWTU010000019.1, forward strand.
GGTGACATCGATGCTCTTGCAGCTCTCAAGGAGCAGCTGGAAGGTGGCAACAAGTAATCTGATAATTACATCTTTTAATAAAAGGACCGCGCGTATGTGCGGTCCTTTTTTGTACTTTTGGCCGTTGATATGGAAAAGTTCGAGGTAACCATACTTGGTTGCGGCTCTGCAACCCCCAGCCCCAAGCACTTCACATCATCACAGGTGGTCGATATTCGCGGCAAACTGTTCATGGTGGATTGCGGAGAGGGAACCCAGATTCAGTTGCGCCGTTCACGTGTAGCTTTTGCACGAATCAACCATATCTTCATTTCACACCTTCACGGTGACCATTGTTTCGGACTCTTGGGCATGATATCCACATTCGGACTTCTGGGGCGTACCGCACCTCTTTTCATTCATGCACCGCAGCAGCTTTGGAGCATTCTTGAACAGGAGATTGAGTTCTATTACCATGACCTTGAGTTCAAGGTGGAGTTCCAGGGCTTTGATCCGGCCAAGACTACGGTGGTATATGATGACCGTTCACTCACAGTGACAGCCTTCCCTCTTAAACACCGCGTTCCCTGCGCAGGATTCCTTTTCCGGGAGAAACCCACAGCCGATCATCTGGACCGTGAAGCGGCTGATTTCTATGGCGTGCCGCAATGGGAGTACACCCGCATCAAGGAGGGTGGTGATTTCACCGCCCAAGATGGCACAGTCATCCCCCACTCCAGCCTTACCAAACCGGCTGACCCGGGCCGCAGCTATGCCTACTGCTGTGATACGGCCTATAACCCATCGATGATACAGGTCATAAAAGGCGTGGACCTTATGTATCATGACTGTACCTACGCCGATGAAGATGCAGAGCGGGCCAAAAAGCATTTCCACAGCACCAGCGTTGAGGCAGCCCGCACCGCCAAGGAGGCAGAAGCAAAACGTCTTATCCTGGGCCATTTCTCGGCCCGTTACAATGATGAGAGCATACTTCTTGATGAAGCTGCTGCCATATTTCCTGAAACCGTTCTTGCAAAAGAGAACCTCACTGTAAGCATCTGAGAACTATGGCAATGATGGCGTATGATGAACGTAGGATTCTGGAGATGCTCCGCGAGGATGAGCTCTCCCGCCGTCGCGCCTTTGAATCAATCGTCAATAATTTCAGTGAACAGCTTTATTGGCAGATACGCCACATGGTGCTTTCACATGAGGATGCCAATGACATACTCCAGAACACTTTCATCAAAGCCTGGACCAACATAGACTCCTTTATGGGCTATTCGCGCATATCCACATGGTTATACCGCATAGCCGTAAACGAGACGCTTACCTTCCTGAACAGGCAGAGAACTACCGTTCCGCTTGAGACCGATGAGGAGGGTGAACTGAGTATAGCAGACCGTTTGGAGAGTGATCCTTATTTTGACGGTGACCTTACTGAGCGACAGCTTCAGGAGGCCATTGCCACTCTTCCTGACAAACAGCGTCTTGTTTTTAACATGAAGTATTTCAATGAGATGAAATATGAAGAAATCTCTGAGGCCCTGGGAACCAGCGTAGGAGCCCTTAAGGCGTCTTTTCATATTGCGGTAAAGAAAATTGAAGAGTATTTCAACAGTATAGATTAAACCATTTATCTGAAAACCAGTCAAAACAGCGGATGGAAAAAGAAAAAAAATATAAGCTTGAAGAGCAGCAGCCACGCAGGCCGTTCTCCGTTCCGGAAGGTTATTTTGACAACCTGACGCAGAACATTATGGCCGCACTGCCTGAGCAGGAGCAGTTATACTCCACCCAAATTAAGGTTACCCCATGGATGCGGATCAGACCATATCTTTACGCAGCTGCCGCATTCACAGGTATTTTCTTCTGCATAAAGGCAGCCGTCATGATCAGCTCAAGCAATGACAATGTTCAGATGGCCCAGGCAGAAGAGACCACTATCTATACTGACGAGTACATTGATTCATTCCTGGAAACAGCAATGATTGATGACTACACCCTGTACTATTCTTTGGTTGAAACAGCTAATTGACCGTCATATGAAACATTTCATGACAATTATATGCCTTATACTGGCATTGTCTGTTTCTGCACAGAACCAGAGGCCTTTCATGCAGCGCCAGAACGGTCAACAGCAGCAGGGACAGATATGGAACCAATGGCAAAACAGGAATCGTCAGCAGGTCCAGCAGGTTCCCAACCGTAGCGGTCAGTTCTCACCTGCCGAATACTGGAAACAGCAGAAAGCTTTCTTTACAGAGAAAGCAGGTCTTACTGATGATGAAGCCAATGCATTCTTCCCTCTCTATAATGAGCTACAGCAGAAAAAGCGTGATATCAACAGAGAGATAAGGCGCAATATGCGTCTGGAAGGCAATACCGAGGCATCAGAAGAACAGAGCTTAAAGGCAATTAATGCCAAGGCTGACGCCAACATCAAGATAGCAGAACTGGAAAAAGAGTATCTACAGAAATTCAAGGAGGTGCTCCCCGCCTCCAAGATCCTCAAGGTTCAGAATGCTGAGGAGCAGTTCAACAGCCAGATACTAAAGGATATACAACAGTCACGCGGGCACCAGTTCCAACAGCAAAGCCAGCAGCAGTTCCAGCAAGGACAACAAAGACCTGCACAACCGCAGTTCTTCTTCCAACCCGGACAGAACAGGTAAAGTAAGACATCACAAGAGAGGGGCACAAAAGGGACGGTTCTTTTTGTGCCCTTCTTTTTTTTCAAGTAAAAGGGACACAAAGAGAACCGTCCCCTTTGTGCCCCTATGCTTATCGTTTTTTTATAAAGCTTGATGTTATATCGATTAATTTTCCTTGATCTATCCGATACATCCGTTGGTTTGTGTTTGGATTCGGCAACGGCCCCTTGCTTTCGATATAGGGTCCTACCTTGACATAATCAAGAGATTCCTTTCTGAAGCAATCCGGCAGTTCCTGTCGTCCGGAATACCATGCGGTCTTTAATCCGATGCCATGTACTCGGTCTGCAAGGCGCATTACCTCTTCCGGCTCACGGTCACCGCCCATGAAACATACACAAGTGACATCACGTCCATAGCGTTCCAGAAGGCCATCCAGCATATTGTCATCAAGAGGATAACCTATGTCATCCTGAAGTCCGGGACTGTGACAACCAGGGCAGCAATTAGGACACTGGGAGAGGTTAAGCGATAGCGTAACCTCTCCCGGTACATCCTGAAATACTATATCGTATGAAGCAATCTTCAACACGATGCTCAGATCTTGGCGTAGTAGCGCTTTGCGGCCTCTACCTGACGTGCAGCTGAGAAGTTGCTCACACGCTTCATATAACCAATGATACGGGTCAGATAATCCACATTGGTTGAATGGCAGTGCGGGCACTCCTTAAGGTAGCGCTTATCGATGGTTCCGCATTCGTTGCAGATGGTGTTGGGGATATTGAACGTAAAGTAGTTACAACCCTCCTGAGCAGCCACTCTGAGAAGCTGACGGTACTGAGCCTGTGACAGATGCTCCTCAAGGTTGCAGTGCAGAGCTGAACCACCAGTGAGGTGCTCGATATACTTGACACCGTGCAGACGGAAACGGTCAATCACGTTCAGAGTAGTATCCTCAACCTTGTAGAAGTAGCTGTTGTAGCAGTCACGCGGTACAACATAGCCATCCTCCTTATCCCACTTGGCGTTCTTTACACCTACGTTCTCAGCAGGGATCATCTCACAGTTGAACATGACACCCTTGGAACGATACTGCTTGTTCAGTTTCTCAATGATACCCAGAACGGTCTGTACATACTCAGTGTAACGCGGGTTGTCACTGATCTCAATACCTAAGAACTCAGCACTCTCAACCATGCCGTTCACTCCAATGGTCAGATACTGACGGCCGATGTTGATGTAACCTGAATCAAACAGAGGCAGCATACCCTTGCTCTGAAGTTCCTTAAGGTTCTCATTGTATGCCAACTGAACCTTGTGCATAAGGTCAACCACCTCCTCAATATACTTCTGATACGGTATGCCCATACGTGAAGCATATTGAACGCAACGGTTCAGATTGATGGTAAGCACACTCTTGGAACCTGTGCTCACGCCACCTGCTCCCAGAGTATAGGAGAATCCGTTATCGGTAATCTGGTTACGCAGACGGCAGCAACTGGACAGTGAATCGGCGTTATCGCTGATATAAGTAAAGAATGAGTGACCCTCAGCGTACATCTCGGCAGTAAAATCACCGTACTCCTTATCCTTTACATCACCATTCTCAGTGAGCAGAGCCATGGTCTCAACAGGGAATGTGAGTACGCAGCGCAGACGCTCCTGGTTGAACCACTTCATGAAACGCTTCTGCAGCCATGAAAGAGACTCCCAATGGGGTTTCTCGCCGTCCGGGAAACGGAACTCACCAAACAGTGACTCAAAGTAGTAGCGGTCATAGTAGCTGATGTTCCAGAACACCGACTGGAAGTTACGTGCACCGGTAGGCTGGTTGATTGAGTAAACCACCTGCTGGAAATAGTCAGTAATAACCTTATCAATAGAACGTTTCTTTATGCTCAGATCTACAATCTCATCGGCACGCTTGTAGTAATCCTCACCATACTCCTTCTCAATGAAGTAGTTCATGTACATCAGGAACTCAGGAGTAGCGCAGGCACCTGAAAGCATTGATGATACCATGAATACCATGTTGATGAAACCACCGCAGAAAGCCTTGAGGTTGGTGGGCTGTGTAGCGTTACCGCCTATTGACTTGGTGCCACCCAGCAGCCAAGGGTACATGGTGATACTGGCGCAGTAGTTGGCCAGGTTGGTCTCATCATTCTTATATATAAAGTGCTGATGCAACAGGCTGATGTACTTGTCGGCCACCTCCTTGCCGAACATGATACGTATGCGGTCGCAAAGCAGACGACGGTTCAGACGGATAAAGCCCTTTTTAGGCAACTCACCGATAAGAGTTGCGATGTTCTTGTTCTCAACATTAGCGTTAGCATCGAATTTACTGCCCTCAGCGGCATTGGCAGCCTGGCAGTATCCCATAAGAAATTCCAGCTTGGACTTGGTTTCGCGGTCCTCAGCATGACGGTTGCGGTACAGCATGTACGTCTTGGCAACCTGGTAATAGCCCTCGGCCATCAGAGCCACCTCAACCTGGTTCTGGATTTCCTCAACGCTGATGCCACTCTGAATGTTCAGATGGCTCAGGATGCCGGTCATCACCTCTTCTGTAGCGAACGCACCAGAAGCCAGGAATGATTTGGAAATTGCGGCCTTAATCTTGTCTATGGTAAACACCTCGTGCTTACCATCACGTTTCACTATATATGTTTCCATAAAAGAATAAAAGTATTTCTGACTCCGTTTTCCTGAAAAACAGGAACGACGCAGACAAAGTTATAATAAAAAAGACTAGTTGGTACAGCTTGTTGATAACTTCAAAGGCCTTATTTGGAAGAAGTTTTCAACAGGTGTTTTAGGGTGACTCCTGGGTCAATTTTTTCCGGTTTCATCGGTTTGAGGGAGTAACGGAGGTCCATTATGACCGAGAAGCGGTGGAAGTAGAGGGAAAAAGAGGATACAAGAAAATCACGGAAACAAATCAAAACAGATTCTCAGTACAACAAGGTTTTTTATTAAGTTTGCAGAGAGAATATGGCACTGAAAAGATTCGGAGTCTCGCTGGAAGACGAACTGCTGGAGCAGCTTGATTCTTTTGTGAAAGAGGACGGTTACGCTAACCGTTCACAGGCCATACGTTTCCTTATAGAGAAGAACCTGGCCGAAAAGAAATGGCAGTGCAACCATATTGTGGCCGGCACCATATTTATAATATATGACCAGCAGCGCTCCGATATATCCGCACGCATATCGGACATCCAGATCCGCCACCAGAAACTGGTCCTGTCATCATCCCAGCACTACATCAGCGAGGGCACCTGCCTGCACGTGTGTACCGTCATGGGTGAGGCCCGCATGCTAACTGCCCTGGCCGACGAGATGACTTCCATAAAAGGAATCCGTCACGGCAAACTCCTGATGAGCCGGGCCGATTAAACGTATCTTTTCGGCCAACTTCCGGATGTTATTCTTTTAAAATAATAGTGGCACGATTTCCAGAATTCGTGTTACTTCATTATATTTGCAGCCAAAAGACTAACCAAAAACAGGATAAATGAAACACATTGCTCTTATTCTTGCTGCAGCAGCAGTATCATACAGCACAGTAAAGGCTGCCGAACCTTCAGACAAAACCATTCAGGAAGTAGTTATAACCGGTACACGCAGTGCCACCGATGTACGTCATCTGTCACAGACCGTCAACGTAATTGACCGCTCCGCCATTGAGGAGACCAACCGCACATCACTCCTGCCCCTGCTTTCAGAGCAGGTTCCCGGCCTATTCATCACACAGCGCGGTTACGCCGGTTACGGAGTATCTGATGGTGCAGCTGGAGCAATATCAATGCGTGGTATGTCTGGTGCATCAGCTCGTATGATTGTCCTTATTGACGGTCATCCTAACTATGCAGGAATTTTTGGACATCCCATAGCCGACTCTTACCAATCACTTATGACAGAAAGAGTAGAAGTGGTACGTGGTCCGGTATCAATGCTATATGGATCAGGTGCAATGTCTGGTGTCATTAACATTGTAACAAAGAAACCGCAAGACGGCACTCACGCTTACCTGCACGCCGGATATGGTTCTTTCAATACCACCGAGACCGAATTCTCAGTCAACACGCAACAGGGCAAGTTCAGCGCCGTGGCGTCAGGTTCATATAACCGCACTGACGGCCATCGCGACAACCTGAACTTTGAACAATTTGGCGGATATGGCAAATTGGGCTATGAGATTTCAAAGAACTGGAACGCATCAGCCAACATTGACATAACACGTTTCAAGGCATCATATCCGGGACCAGAGAATAATCCATTAAATGATGCAGACCAGGATATCACCCGTGGAACAACAGCTCTTTATGTTGAGAACAATTATAACCGAACATCGGGAACCATAAGCCTGTTTTACAGTTGGGGTGACCATTGGATTAACGATGGATATCGTGGAACTAAACCATTACCCTACCGTTTCAAATCATATGACGAGATGTTAGGAGCATCGGCATGGCAGAGCGCAAGCCTATTTGATGGCAATCGCCTGACTGTGGGATTTGATTATTACCGTTACGGTGGCAAAGCCACAAAAAGTTATATTGAAGGACCCAAAAACGGATTTGATTCCTTATACGTTGACAAACGCGAGGACGAAATGGCTGGCTACGTTGAGATGCGTCAGGATTTAGGTTCATGGTTAACCCTGAACGCAGGTTTTCGTGCTGATCATCATTTTACTTTAGGTACAGAAATAGTACCTCAATTCGGTGCAGCCATTCATCTACCAGCCAATGCCGAGGTTAAACTGTCAGTTGCAAGAGGATTCCGTTATCCAATATTAAGAGAAATGTTCATGTTTCCACCCCAAAACACAGAACTCAAGCCGGAATCACTTTGGAACTACGAACTGGCATTCTCTCAGAGTCTGTTCAACGGCCGTCTCAATTACGGAATCAACCTATTCCATCTAGAGGTAGAGAATCTTATACAGACCCTACGTACCCCCAAAGGGCCCAAGAACCAAAACAGCGATGGACTGAAAAACACCGGTGTTGAAATTCAGGCTTCATACCTCATCACAAAAAATATTGCAGTAAATGGAAACTACAGTTTCTTGAAGATGGAAGACCCAGTTGTAGGTATCCCTGCACACAAAGCATATCTGGGTGGTTCATTCAGCAAAAACGGCTGGCACGCCAGCACTGGGCTGCAGTACATAAACTCTCTTTACACTACGCCCAAATCTACGCAACCCCCCACAGTCTTAGCCAACGAGCAAAAGGAGGACTTTCTGCTCTGGAACGCCCGCTGCTCATACCAGTTGACCGATATGGTACAGCTTTGGGTAAACGGTGACAACCTGCTTAACACCAAGTATCAGATCAATGACGGATATCCCATGCCGGGTATATCCTTTATGGCTGGTATCAACCTGTCATTCTAAGCATCAGTTACTCGCTCTTGATTACATCGGCCGGATTCTCACGGGCAATACGCAGCACGCTGCATACTACCACAAGATAGATAAGGGCAGCCATTCCAGTCAGGACTACAGCATAAATCCACCAGCTTACCACTGCCTGCTGCTGGAACTGCCCCCGCCAATGGTTTATGAACAGGAATCCCAGGCCGAATGCAGGAACGGAGGCCACAGCCAGTATCATGCCGTACTGGCGCAGGAATATGGAGAACACCTCCCATGTCCTGGCGCCGAATGTCTTGCGGATGGCAATTTCCCTGCGTCTCTTGCGGCAGGAGAGTATCACCACAGACCATACACCTGATACAGATATGAGTATGCAGATTGCTGAGAAGATGAACAACAATGGGAACAGTTTCATTGTACTCTCAACTCTTCTTTCCAAAAATGCATCCTCTGAAAAAAGTAGCCTGCCCGAAAGACCCATCTTGTCAATCTCCTGTTCCAACTGAGCACGGGTTCCCTCCTTGTATTGAATGTAAAGAGTGGCATATGACGATGAACCGTTTATCAGATACAAGGGTAAGGGTCTTTTAAGAGGTCCGGCAAAATACATCTCCTTCAAGACAGCTATCACCTTGAATTCCCTGGGTCTGTTGGAAGCATCCCATGCGCCCCATTTGGGACGAAGATATATAGACTTGCCAACCGCGTCCTCAAGTCCAAGCTGCCTGGCCACATCGGCCGTTATTACAATCTCATTCTCCCAGTTCAGCCTGCGCTGCGGCAGTTCACCCTGCACTACGGTAAAGCCGTAAATCGGTCTCCACGGTTCCTGTATTCCGCCGTCGGTACAAGCCGCTATACCTTCATCATCCGGATCCACTGAAAGATAGCCGTCAGACAAGCCTATATTTACGCCGCCCATAAGCAGAGTGCCATCAGCAATAACCTCTTCTACCATCGGCAAGCCCTTTATCTGATCTATAAACCCAGATGTATCCACCTCTCTGAATCCGTTCTCATCATAGACATATTTCTGGCCCATCTCAAGCAACGCCCTGTTCTTTGTAGCCAGCCCCCAATCCTTCTTGAATATATCCCGGTACTGATGACTGATACATACGGTAGAGAAGACAAAGAATATGCTGAATGCCAGCTGTACGGCGACACTCACCTGTGACAGCACGTTTGACGAACGCTTGTTTACAACTGATTCATGCAACAATCTCCTGCTTACCAGGTGTGACAACGCAGTGCAAAGCATCACTGAGAATACAAGTATAATGAGCATAAACAGCAGGCTGCCACCTATAAAGTAGGATTCCGGCAGATCAAAGCCTGCAAAGGTGCAGAAGGGCCCCACAAGGAACAGATCGGCCACAATACCTATGGCATATGCTATTGCCAGCACCACAAGGATATTCACTGACAGCATTACGGTAAGATCCCTTGGCGTTGAGCCATGAACCACGCGAAGTCCCATCTCATGACGTCTGTCAGCAAGGCTGTTCAGGAAGAATATCAGATAGTTGATTATTGAGCAGATTATAAGCAACAGGCTTGTCCACGAGATAATGGTGACACTGTCCATACTCATTTCAAGGAGATTGCCCCTTAGAATCTTATGTATTCCACTGATATTTACAGGAACATATTCTCTCTTATAATGGCTGTTGTATTCAAGGATTGAGTTACTCACTTTATCAGCAAGAGCATTAAGGTCACATCCCGGCTTAACCTTAACCAGAACATCCGTGACCTCTCCATAATGACGGCGTCCCTGAGACTCTTCACAAACCAGCATGGCAAAATCAAGGAAAGAGTGTTTCCAGTCCTTGATGACTGCTCCTACATAATGGATTCCGCTGTCAAAAAACCAACGGTTGTTTCCGAAATCATCTATGGCCTTACCGATGGGATTCTCATCGCCAAAACACTCTTTTGCATATGATTCCGATATGGCTACCAGACCAGGATCATTAAGAAAGTTCATATCACCCTTTACCAGTTCCAGATTAAACAATTTGGTAAAGGATTCATTGATTATGATGACACGTTTTGTTCCACTGGCACCACCCCATCTTTCAAAGGGCACGACCATCTCCACTTCCGGCCACTTGGACATATCATCAAATGACTTAATATATGCCTGAAAAGGCCTGATATCACTGCTAAGGCTCTCCGATTTGTTTGCATCGCTTACATCAAAAGACCAGATATTCTGCCAATCCTTATGGAAAGTATCATAAGTATTCTCATAGTGGACGCAGATGGATGTGAGGCAGAAGCAAACAAATCCTGCCGCAAGCCCCAGGATGCAGATTGTGTTCTGGAGCGCGTATCTCTTAATGTTACGCAGCGCAATTGTAAGGTAATGGATAAACATCTATAGGACTTTTAATTTTTACCCCAAATTTATCCGCTCATCGGACCTATATCCAAGAAAAAAGGGCAAAATCGTTGATTCTGCCCCAATATTGTCCAAAAATTTGACACTTTCCCTATTACAGTGCCGGAATCAAGTACTTCCAGATTATATCCATATAAGGCTGGTAGACATTGGAATCAGTGGTTAGAACCAGAACGGCATCCTTATCGGGGAATACCATGAAATATTGTCCGTTGGCACCATCGGCACGATAGCCGTTGTCGGCACATATCCACATCTGATAGCAGTAACCCTTGGCCCACTGGTTATTCTCTTTGGTTATGCCCAAACGAGGCATATCCTCCAAACGTGTTCCGGCAGGACCTGACTCCACCTTGTAAGTTGACATCTCCTTGACCCATTTCTTGGGAATCACCTGCTTGCCGTTCCACTTGCCCTTCTGGAGCATACACTGTCCCATGCGGGCCATATCCTCAGTCTTAAGGTGCAGACCCCATCCGCCGCAGCTCAATCCCTGCGGACTCTTGTCCCATTCCGGCTTCTCAATACCCAGGGGTTGCCACAGACGGGTGTCCAGATAGTCATTCATATCCTGACCGGTAACCTTGTTTATTATAGCCGATAACATATAGGTTCCCACAGAATTGTAAACAAAATAAGTACCTGGAGTATGAGTCACTGGATATGCCAGGAATCCCTCCACCCAGTCAGGAGCATCAAAATTATGAAAATCAATAGCCACATCATGCCCACAGGTCATGGTGAGCAGGTCACGGATGGTCATCCTTGCCAGATTTTCATCCAGATTGGCAGGCAGTTTCTCTGGAAAGAAACTGAAAACAGGATCATCTACCCTAATCAGGCCCTCGTTAACAGCAAAGCCAATTGCTGTAGCGGTAAATGTCTTGCTCACCGACCACATGGTATGCGGTTTATCGGCACTCTCACCGTTGTACCACCGTTCCAGCACCACTTTTCCGTGCTTGAGTACCATGATACTGTGCAAGTTGATATGGTCCCTACCCTGAGGTTCGGTCCGCGTAGCCTCATAAAAAGCATCGGCCGCAGCGATAAGTTCATTACTGGCCTTGCCACGCTTCAACTCGTTATTATTGGTGGTAGAATCACAGGCCGCGAACTGCATAATCACAGCAGTCGCCATAACAGCAGCTAAAATACGCAATGTTCTCATAATGAATAATTAGTAACTTATTTCTCCAAAGATAGTCATTATCTTCAGAATCAGGCAACCAGCCTCCCTGTCATTTCCCTTCTCCTGGTCGCAATTGATAATTTTGAATGATAAAGTTTGTTTTATTCATGATTACTATTACATTTACAACGTGTTAACCTATTAAACCAATTTGACTTATGAAGAAATTATTCCTCATTGCCTTGTCAGGTATCGCTCTCTTTGCATTCTCCGCATGCGGAAGCAAAGGGTCTCAGGAGTTCAAAGACTCAAAGAAGCTTATTGAGAACGTCAAGAAAGCTGCAAACAGTGCCAAATCTTGCGAAGAATTACAGGAAGCCGGCCTTTCTCTATTGGCAGGCGCACTGACATCTGCCTCTTATTCAGATGGAGAAAAGATGACCGATGCAGAAAAGAAGAAAATTGAAGATCTCACGAAAGAGTTGAATGAAACTTTTGAAAAGATCAGCAAGAAACTGGATTGCAGCGGTTTCTCACTGTTCTGATTTTTTCCGGATTTAAAAAGTGCGATGGCAGTTTTTTCCATCGCACTTTTTTTCATACAATAAGGAGTGTTATCGGCGGGATTTCTTTGGCTTGGTGACGGTGCGGGATGCTTTGCGTCCGTTCACTTTTTCTTTACGGCCCGATGACTTCTTCTCCTTGCGTTTGGATGGCACAGTAGGGACTGTCCCCTTTGTGCCATTTCGGAAGAACTGACGCCAGTCACCGTTTTCAAAATCGCGCCAGAAATCATCATCCTGCGCCACCTGCACCTTGGGGGCACGTTTAGGAGTGCGTGATGTCTTTTCCTCGCGATAAGCTCTCTCCTCACGGGTTGGCTTACTCTCCTTATGAGGTTTAGCCTCCCTACGGGGTTTATCCTCACGATAAACTTTCTCTTCCCGAACTGGTTTCTCTTTACGGGGTTTGCGTTCACGTGCCGGTTTCTCTTCCCGTGGGGTTCCATCCTCTGAGCGTGTCTCGGCAACCTCCACATTTACCTCACGGCCCTTGTAGTTCACCCCGTTCATGCCCTCAATAATCTCCTCTGTGTACTCCTCCGGGCACTCAAAGAATGAGAAGCTCTGCATCAGGTCAATACGGCCCACATCCACGCGCCCGGCTACATTACGGTTGAGCATCTCAATGATATGGACTGGCTGTACGTGATCCTTCTTACCTATATTGATAAAGAAACGGGTATAACCTTTCTGAGCCCGATGACGGTCCTTTTTCTTACGTTTCTCTGCATCAGCATCACTACGGGTTACCTCCTCCAGTTCAGGAGCATCCTGATAGTAACGCACAAACCGTCCGAACTCACGGGTCACGATACGCTTTATGATATCATTCTTGTCCATCCAATCCAGACGGCGGAAAATCTCAGGCAGGAACTTCTCAATCTGTTCCTCATTAACCTGAATGCGCTCCAGGTCATCAATAACCTTGTAGAGTTGCTTCTCACATATCTGGGTACCGGTAGGCATCGTACCCTGCACGAATGTCTTGCCGATGGCCTTCTCTATGAAACGGATCTTGCCTTTCTCACGCAGATTGACGATTGATATGGATACACCCTTCTTACCTGCTCTGCCTGTACGGCCGCTGCGATGGGTATAGTTCTCAATATCATCAGGCAGTCCAAAGTTTATAACATGAGTCAAATTATCCACATCAAGACCGCGTGCAGCCACATCAGTAGCCACCAAAAGCTGCAGCTGATGCTTGCGGAACTTGTTCATAGTGAGGTCACGCTGTGCCTGTGACAGGTCACCGTGCAGTGAATCGGCATTATAGCCGTCCTGCATCAGCTTATCGGCAATCTCCTGCGTCTCCAGACGGGTACGGCAGAAAATGATTGCGTATATGGATGGGTAATAGTCAACAATACGTTTCAGAGCCAGGTACTTGTCTTTGGCATGTACCATATAATAGACATGCTCCACGTTCTCAGCACCCTCATTACGTGTGCCGATGACAATCTCGCGGGCATGATTCAGGTACTTCTGCGATATGGCCTGAATCTCCTTGCTCATGGTGGCCGAGAACATAAGCATCTTACGCTCTACGGGAACCGATGACAGAATCTTCTCCAGATCCTCAGAGAAACCCATATTGAGCATCTCATCGGCCTCATCAAGGATTACGGTGCGGATTGTGTCAAGACTCACCACACCACGTTCCATAAGGTCAATAAGACGGCCCGGAGTGGCTACAATCACGTGTGCTCCGCGCTTGAAATTACGTATCTGGTTCTCTATCGATGAGCCACCGTACATGGGGATTACGTGCAAGCCCTCTATATAGTGGGAGAAATCAGCCAGGTCACTGGCTATCTGCACACACAGCTCACGCGTAGGGCTAAGTATAAGGAACTGAGCCTCTGAACTATCTACATCAGTCTGCTGGATTACCGGAATGCCGTATGCGGCAGTCTTGCCGGTTCCGGTCTGGGCCAATGCCACTACATCACCGCTGCCCTCCTCCAAAAGGTATGGTATGACAGCCTCCTGGACCGGCATGGGCTGCTCAAATCCAAGTTCCTCAATTGCCTTGAGTATCCTCTCAGATACACCAAGTTCACGGAATGAACTCATTCTTGGGGTTTATCAGTTAAGTGTAACGCTCTGCTCGCCTATCATCACACCGTCCACGAACAGGTAAGCGGTGTATGTACCGGCACTCAGATACTCCTCCACATCCCAGTACATTGTAACCTCCTGCTGCTCGCCGGTGTATTCAATGTACTTCTTGGCCGAGTACTCCAATGCCACGTTCTCATATTGGAACGTATTGCCTGCATCCTTGACCAGAGGTTCACCATCAGGCTTGGTGAGGCGCAGATATACAATCTTCTCACCCGTCTTGACGGTAATATTCTTGACAATGGTAAAGTTTACCATAAACTGTGTCACGTTTTTGACCTTCTTCTCCTCCTTACCGCGCTTGTTACGGGGTGTTACGGTAATGGCTGCAGCATCAAGCTGTGAAGCAAGAGCCACTTTCTCCTCTGCCTTCTCCTTATCAACAGTAAGCTGCTCCACAACCTTGGTCTGCTCCTGATACTGCTGACGCACACGGGTATTCTCCCTGGCAAGCTGCTTGTTAATCTGGTCCAATGAGTCTATCTGAATGATATATGTGCGCATAACTTCACGCACGGTAGCCAACTCCTTCTTGAGTCGGGTTATCTCAGCTGCATTGGTAGCTTTGGTCTGGCGCAGTTCCTCCAAGAGTTGCTGTGTACGCTGTTTCTCCTTGTCCAACTGACGGATAAGTGAATCATTTGAGATATGGACCTTCATCTCATCATATTGCATGGCGAATCCGGAGTACTCATTCTCCATCTCCTCCTTTTCAATCTCAAAGAGTTGGGTCATCTCCTCTATCTCACGATTCTTATCCTGTCCGTCCTTGAAGAGATAGACTACAGCACCGGCAAGCAATACAATTGCCAGAATGGCAATGACAAGACCAGCTTTACCTGATTTCTTTTCTTCTTCCATTATTTCTTAAGAGCAGCCATGCTCTCCTTTATGGTTGCTATCTTCTGAGTGGCATCAGCCTGTTTCTTGCGCTCGTTCTCAACGACGGCAGCAGGAGCGTGTGCCACAAAGTTCTCATTAGAAAGCTTGGCGTTGACACCCTTGAGGAATCCCTCAAGGTGCTGCAACTCAGCTTCCATCTTCTTAAGTTCAGCCTCCACGTCAATGAGTCCGCCCAAACGTACTGCATACTCCTGGGTACCCACCATGAACGCAGCTGTACCCTCACTCTTGACAGCTACTACAACAATCTCATCCAGTCCGGCCATCTTGAGTATCACGCTGTTCATTGCCTCAAGCGGGTTGCTGCCTACAGCCTCAACAGTAAGCGGCTCACGCGGGCCGATGTTCTTGGCCTTGCGCACTGAGCGGATCTCAGTTACCACCTGCTTGGCCTGCTCAAACTGATCAAGCAGAGCAGTATCGGCCTTACCCTTTACAAGATCAACGATAGTCTGGTTCATGATGCTCTCACCATCCTTGCGCTCGCGTACTGCATGCCAAAGTTCCTCAGTGATGAACGGCATGAACGGGTGAAGCAGCATAAGCAGCTGCTCAAACATATCAAGTGTGGCAGCATAGGTCTTAGAGTCAATGGGCTGTCCATAAACAGGCTTGATGATCTCCAGATACCAGCTTGCAAACTCATCCCAGAACAGTTTATATACAGCCATCAGGGCCTCACTGATGCGGTACTTTGACATCAAGTCATCCATCTCAGCGGCAGTGCTGTTCAACTTGCTGCGGAACCACTCTACTGCAACCTTTGCGCTCTCAGGCTGATCTATATCGGCTACGGTCCATGTCTGTGTAAGACGGAACGCATTCCAGATCTTGTTGTTGAAGTTACGGCCCTGTTCGCAGATGGCCTCATCAAACGGTATGTCGTTACCTGCGGGAGCCGATAGCATCAGTCCCATACGTACACCGTCGGCTCCGTACTGCTCAATCAAACCTATCGGATCGGGAGAGTTACCAAGTGACTTACTCATCTTGCGGCCCAGTTTGTCACGTACGATACCGGTAAAGTATACGTTGCGGAAAGGCATATCGTGGCGGTACTCATAACCCGACATGATCATACGGGCCACCCAGAAGAATATGATATCCGGGCCGGTCACAAGGTCATTTGTGGGATAGTAGTACTTGATCTCATCGTTATCGGGGTTGTTGATGCCGTCAAAGAGGCTGATAGGCCAGAGCCATGAGCTGAACCATGTATCCAGCACATCCTCATCCTGACGCAGATCTGCAGCGGTCAGGCTGTTGTCACCGCTCTTGGCGCGTGCCAGTTCGACAGCCTTCTCAATTGTCTCAGCAACTACAAATCCGCCCTTGGGCATGAAGTAAGCCGGAATACGGTGACCCCACCAGAGCTGACGGCTTATGCACCAGTCCTTGATGTTCTCCAGCCAGTTGCGGTATGTGTTCTTATATTTGGGCGGATAGAACTTGAGTTCATCATTCATTACAGGAGGCAGAGCCATATCGGCAAAGTGCTGCATCTTGAGGAACCACTGCATGGAGAGCTTGGGCTCAATAACAGTGTCCGGATTGCGCTCGCTGTAACCCACCTTGTTGGTGTAATCCTCCATCTTCTCTAAAAGACCGGCGGCATCCAGGTCTATGGCAATCTGCTTCTTTACGGCAAAGCGGTCCATGCCGATGTAAAGGCCGGCCTTCTCGCTCAGTGTACCGTTGTCGTTGAAGATATCGATGGTCTCCAGGTTGTACTTCTCACCCAGCATATAGTCATTGACATCGTGGGCAGGGGTTACCTTCAAGCAACCGGTACCGAACTCAATGTCAACGTAATCATCTTCAATTACAGGAATCACACGGTTAACCAGAGGTACAATCACCTTGTGACCCTTGAGCCAGACGTTCTTAGGATCAGCGGGATTGATGCACATTGCGGTATCACCCATGATGGTCTCGGGACGTGTGGTGGCAACCACAGCGTAGTAGCCCTTGGCATCCTTGTGTACCACCTCACCCTCGGCACCGGTGGTCTTTACAGGATTCTCGGCGGCATCGGCAACATAGTACTTGAGATAGTACAGCTTGCTGTGCTCCTCCTTGTAAACGACCTCCTCATCACTGAGTGCTGTCTGAGCCTTGGGGTCCCAGTTCACCATACGTACGCCACGGTAAATCAGGCCCTTGTTGTAGAGGTCCACGAACACCTTGATCACGCTCTCTGAGCGCAGGTCATCCATGGTGAATGCGGTGCGGTCCCAGTCACAGCTGCAGCCAAGACGGCGCAACTGCTTGAGGATTATGCCTCCGTGCTCCTCTTTCCACTCCCAGGCGTGCTTAAGGAACTCCTCACGGGTAAGGTCAGTCTTCTTGATACCTTCCTTGGCAAGCTTGGCCACAACCTTAGCCTCAGTTGCTATTGATGCATGGTCAGTTCCGGGTACCCACAGGGCGTTCTTGCCCATCATGCGGGCACGGCGCACCAGGATATCCTGGATTGTGTTGTTGAGCATATGACCCATGTGAAGCACGCCGGTCACATTTGGTGGCGGAATGACTATTGTGTAAGCCTCACGGCCATCAGGCTCTGAGTGAAAAAACTTGCCATCCTCCCAATACTTGTACCACTTTCCCTCCACATCGGCGGGGTTGTATTTGCTTGCTAATTCCATAAAGAAATAACTGTTTTCGTAATTGGGTGCAAAGGTACTGCTTTTTTCTCATTATTAAGGAAAAACTTGAAGGATATAGTATCCCAAACTTCGCTTCGCTCTTCCCTCCCACAACAAAAAATATCGATTCCGAAACTCTGTTCCAGAATCGATATTTTTTGTCGCGGGCCCCTCCCTCTGACGCGCCGAGGGTGGCGACGGTTTTTGAGACTATATCCTTCAAGTTTTTGCTCGCCTAGAAGAAGCAGCAAATACAGAATCTTTCTTTTAGTGAATGATGGATCTGTTTTTGTCATGCAACAAACACGCGAATAAAGAATTATCTTTGCGGCAAAATACAGAATCATGCATACTAAAGAGGAAAAGATGCAGGCGTTCGGACGCTTGCTTGACATAATGGATGAGCTCAGGGAGAAGTGCCCTTGGGATAGTGTCCAGACCAATGATTCACTGCGTCAAAACACCATTGAGGAGGTCTTTGAACTTTGCGATGCCATAATGAAAGACAATAAGGCCGATATATGCAAGGAGTTGGGCGATGTCTTGCTGCACGTAGTCTTCTACGCAAAGATAGGCAGCGAGACCGGCGATTACGATATCAAGGACGTTTGTGACAAGCTCTGCGACAAACTGATATACCGCCATCCGCATATCTACGGCACTACCAATGTAAACGGTGCAGAGCAGGTGCTGCAGAACTGGGAACAGCTCAAGCTCAAAGAGAAGGGTGGTAACAAACGTGTGCTGGCAGGCGTGCCCGATGCCCTGCCATCAATCATCAAGGCTTTCCGCATACAGGAGAAGGCCGCTCATGTGGGTTTTGACTGGGATACTCCGCAGGGGGCATTGGATAAGGTCCGTGAGGAGTATGCTGAACTCAGTGCGGAGATATCGGCCAATGACAAGGAGAAAGCAGAGCAGGAGCTGGGTGACCTGCTGTTCTCAATCATCAACGTGGCGCGTCTCTACAAAATCCATCCCGATGACGCACTGGAGCGCACCAACAAGAAGTTCATACGCCGCTTCAACTATGTTGAGGAGGCCGCCCTTTCTAACAATCGTCAACTCAAAGACATGACCCTGG
This sequence comes from uncultured Bacteroidales bacterium, assembly GCA_902763885.1. Classification (GTDB taxonomy): domain Bacteria; phylum Bacteroidota; class Bacteroidia; order Bacteroidales; family Bacteroidaceae; genus Colenecus. The sequence continues at coordinate 19,740 of CACWTU010000019.1, forward strand.
ATGAGATGGACGCCCTCTGGAACGAAGCGAAAAGTAAAGGTTTATAATTGGGGCACAAAGGGGACGGTTCTTTTTGTGCCCCTTTTGATAATAATCCAAGGTGCACAGAACTTTTGAGGTATCGGTATCGGAAACCATGGCCGCCCGTGGGCTTGTGAACGGGAGGGGCCCGTGCTTAAGAAGATGCTCTGGAAGGTAGGAGTTTACTCATGCCTTTCAGAGCGTCTTATTAGGGATGGGAGGGATAGCGCGAAGCGCGTAGTTTCAGATACTGATACCTCAAAAGTTCTCTTGGAAAGAGGGGCACAAAAAGAACCGTCCCCTTTGTGCCCCTGGGCAATGTCCCTGAAGGGTGTATTCCTCCTGTTCCCTTTCTAAACCAGAATCACTTGCAAGCGACAATAAAGGTAGTGACAGAGTTGGGGGCTAAAGTTACTTTTAGAGTTGAGCCTTTGACTTTTGGGAGTGTGGTTTCGGCCCAGTGTTCTCCGTCTGCGAATTGGCCGCTGGTTCGGATTTGACGGACCTGACCTTTCAGTTTGAGGCCTTCTGTATTGAATTCCACTTCTTTTGGTTCTGATGTAGTATTGGTGCATACCAGCGTCAGAGTCTTTTTGTCCTTTGCAGCCAGGGCTTTGACGCCGGAGCGGCGGTCGGTGGGGCAGTTGATCAGGGTTGAGCCGGGACGGATGTAGCGGGTAAACTGACCCATGGCGTAGTACTTCTGGGTAAGCAGGATTTCATTAGTATCGTGGTTGGCACAGGCGGTTCCCCAGTAGCCTCCGGCAGTGCGGAGCGGACCTCCGTCACGACGGCCTTTGTAGCCATCCTTGCTTATGTGGGTGTCTATCACCTGCCAGAGCACCCAGGCTGATGGTTCAAGAGCCTGAATATCGGTTATTATCTTCTCTGCAAGCCACAGGCCGGCAGCCATCTCACCTGCGTTCTGTCCGGCGGTCCCGTTGCCGTCCACCTCACTCATCCAGAGGTTTATCTTCTCATCCTTGGCCAGTTGACCCATCTCGCGGATGCTGTTTACTCCGTAGGTGTGTACACTTATGCGGTTTATTGCTGCGCGGGCATCGGGGGTAAGAGTCTTGATCTCCTCTATCTGCTTGCCAGGATTGGTCTCATCGCTGGTGGTAAGGATTATATCTTTCAGGCCGTAACGGTTCAGTGCCTCTTTTGTGAGAACAAGCAACTTGGACTGTGACTCGCCGGCATCGATGTGGCAGCCCTCCTGCTTGTAGTTCATGGCGGGCCAGTAGTTGGTATTGGGCTCATTCATGGGCGATACGCTCTTTACCTTGAGTTTCATCTCACGGGTCATATAGTTAGCCACGTGAGCCATGTACTCGGCAAAGTCATCATACTCATCATCCTTTATGTTGTTCTCCTCGGCCTTGAAGTTACCGGTGGAGCAACCGCTGTTGGTCATAAAGTATGGCGGTGAGTTGCTGAATATCTCCAGATAGGCATCCTGTCCAGCTGCTTTCATGGCAGCCTTTACCACATTCAGCTGGCGGGCATCGGCAGTATAGTCATACTTGCGCTCTCCGGTGGCGGGGTCTATTATCATCCAGCCGGGGACATCGCTGTCAGTGCGGGTAATATGATGATGCGTAGGGTCATCACCGCCACCCACGTTGTAGCGCATAATGTTCAGGCCAAGCCCCTGCTTGGCATCAAAGAACAGCGCTGCACTCTTGGCTGTAAGAGTCTCATTATACCCGATGCGGTTAGCCCACCAGCACAGACTGGTACCCCATCCTTCCCAATATCCTCCGTTGGTCTGGATAGCATTATCCTTAGAAACTTTTATGACCGTACTCTCAGCATGGCAAACCAGACTGGTAGCCAGCAACAAAACAAATGCGATTCTTCTCATAACAGCGCGAAGATAGCACAAAAGGATCGTTTCCCTGTGCCATTTCTAAAAAAATGACACAGGGAAACGATCCTTTTGTGCTATTGTTTAAAGCTTTATTGAAAAACCGATACGTAATTCCGGCATTCTGTATGATACACCCGCCTCAGCCATTACACCAAAATTCTCTGTAAAGAAGAAACGGCAACCAACCATATCATTCCATGTGATAAAGAGATTCTCACTGGTCTTGTCATTAACTTTATCTTTCTCACTCTGTAAACCTAATCCCATTCCTACTATGGCATGAACCTCAAACTTAGGAGTAATATTGAGACCATATGTTACACGAGGAGTAAATCCAAAGTTCTTATCGTTCAAAGCTTTATTTTCCCATGTTGAGAAACCGACCTCACCACCAACGGTAAAGTGTCCCTTCCACCATTCGTCAACCAAGACATAATCCAATGAGACTGTGGTACCGAAATCTGCATTGTCACCTATACCGATATTTGCATTGGCAATCATTGTACCTTTTGACCACTGGGGAGCAAGCTCAGCTTTAGCAGTGTAAGAAACCAGCACCAAAGCTGCAACAGCCATAATTTTTACGATTCTTTTCATAGTGTTCTGAAACTTTATTTGAATTTGGGCGCAAAGATAGCTATTTTTCTCAACTATTCACCTCCATCCGGCAATTAGCACAGTCAAAGCGTAGTGAAAAACGACGTCCGTCCTGCGACAGCAGATACAACGGCTCATGAACCTTGATATCCTGCCTGCGGTTCTTGGCGCAGATTCCCATGGAATTCTTTATGCAGTGGCGGCAGAACATTATCACCACACTATCAGGAGCGGTTTTCTCAAAAGCGTCATCAATACGCTGCACGCCATGGTCACTGTAAAACGTGCGGGCCTGGGCATTCATCACGTTACCCAGATATGTAAGTTCACGGACCGGGTACTCCACCTTTACTCCCGATGCCTTTCCCTGCACCGGACGCACGTATGAATTCATGCGGATACTCTCCAGTTCTGTAGTCACCTGACGGCGCATGTCAGAGAGCAGCGATGAAGGAATGAACCTGTTGCCATCAAGCTTTATATCAATAGTCTGAGCCTCAAAACGGGTACCGCCTAATTTACCCAACTGCGTACGGATATTGTTCTCCTGTGCTGTGCGGGCATCCTCTTTCTTCCAGTCACATGTGACCGATGCTGCATTCCCGTCCTCATCAGTCATGCTTACACCGTAGCCGGCGGCGGTCTCCTCAAACAGGATATCGACGCGAATCTTCCTTACGGCACTCTCCTTGGCGAGCGTCTTCTCAAACTCCTGGTCATAGTTGCGGTACACATCGGTGCCCGCTGCAATTGAAGGCATTTCACCGCTCTCCAGATAGAGGAATATGCGGCCGTTCTCCACACGGTTTACACGATACCCCTTCAGCTCTCCGTCCTGCCCTATATAGCACAGGCCGTCACCGTTATGGAACGGTTTGTTTCCTGATACGGTAATGAAGCCGCGGCCTGCTATGCGCACCTGCCCCATAAGCTCACCCTTGGATTTAGGAGTGTCGGGTGACCATATATCGGGCTGGCGACCATTCAGGAAATAGTCAGTGAACCCGCGGTTGAAACTCTTGTTCACATCAGGCGTGAACATGTATTCACTGTGGCCCGATGAAGCACGGTAGTACTCATTACGGCGTTCCAGTATCCTGTTTACCGCATCACTGTATGCGGCTGTCACATTCTTTACGTACGATGTCTCTTTCAGACGGCCCTCTATCTTAAATGAGCAGACACCGGCATCCATCAGTTCCTCCAGACTCTCCATGCGGTTCATGTCACGCAGTGAGAGCAGATGTTTACCCTTTACAATGACATTGCCGTCAGAATCAACCAGGTCAAACTTGAGACGGCAGAACTGGGCGCACTCACCACGGTTGGCACTACGTCCAAAACAGTATTGCGAGGCATAGCACTGCCCGCTGTAACTCACACAGAGAGCACCGTGTACAAAGCACTCAAGCTCCACATCCGGACAGGCCTTATGGATTTCAGTTATCTCATCAAGTGACAGTTCACGCGCCAACACCACGCGTGTAAAGCCGCAGTCTGCCAGGAAACGCACCTTATCCACGCTGCGCACATCACACTGGGTGCTTGCGTGCAGGGCAATCGGGGGCAGTTTCATGCGCAGAACCGCCATATCCTGAACCAGCAGAGCATCGGCTCCGGCCTCATAAAGCTGCCATATAAGTTTCTCGGCATCGGCAAGTTCAGAATCCTTGAGTATGGTGTTAACGGTTACATATACTTTGGCCCCATAGAAGTGGGCAAAACGGGTGAGCACAGCAATATCATCCACACTGTTACCGGCAGCCTGGCGCGCTCCAAACCGTCCCGCACCGATATAGACGGCATCGGCCCCATGCTTTATTGCCTCAATACCGCACTCCAGATTCCTGGCAGGCGAAAGCAGTTCTATGGCTCTAACCTCTTTCATTTTTACCATATATGTACCCTGTTACCGGGTGCAATATACATAGAATCCTGTTCCGTTATACCGAATGCCTCATACCATTCATCAATATGCGGCAAGGCACCGTTCACACGCAGGCGGCTTAAAGAATGCTCATCACTCTTGGTCTGCTGCAGAATCATCTCGTCACGGCAGTTCTCAGCCCACGTACAGGCATACGCGATAAAGAAGCGCTGCAATGGCGTAAATCCAAGTTTCACATCTTTCTGATTACATGACTCACGGAATGCCTCAAGAGCTACCGTCAGGCCGCCGTGGTCAGCTATATTCTCACCCAGGGTGAGTTTACCGTTGGCCTTTATGCCCGGCAGTACCTCAATCCCGCTGAACCAATCCACCAATACTTTTACGCGGCGGTTGAAACGGCGGGTATCGGACTTGCTCCACCAGTTGCACATATTGCCCTCCTTGTCAAACTGGCGACCCTCATCATCAAAGCCGTGAGTCATCTCATGACCCATGATGGTTCCTATGGCACCATAGTTGAATGCGTCATCGGCTTCCATGCTGAAGAACGGATATTGCAATATTCCCGCAGGGAAACATATTTCATTGATGGAGACGTCATAATAGGCGTTTATCTCCTGCGGGTTCATGTACCACTCGGTAGGATCAACAGGCTTCCTGAACTTACGCTCCACCATATCGTTCCAGAAGTATCGGCTTATGGAGGCGCTGTTCTCAAATAGTGTCTTTGCCGGGTCAATCTCCATCTTGGAGTAGTCACGCCACTTGTCAGGGAAACCTATCTTGAACTTGAAGGCATCAAGTTTTTCAAGTGCCAGACGGCGGCTCTCATCGCTCAGCCAGTCCTGAGCCTCAATGCGGCGGGCAAGCGCACGTTTAAGATTATGGAACATCTCTATCATGCGCTCCTTAGCTCCCGCGGGGAAATACTTCTCCACATAAAGGCGTCCCAGAGCGTCACCAAGAGTTCCGTTTACGGCCGATGTTGCACGTTTCCACATGGGTTTGGGTTCCTTCTGCCCACTCAAGGTACGCCCGTAAAAATCAAAATCGGCATCATCAAAGGCTTTACCTATACGTGTGCCGTTTGAATCAAGCATCTGCCACTCCATAAGGACCTTCTGATCCTCAAGCGGTTCATCATTCAGTACATGTATTGCCTCCAGGATTGCCTCCGGTTGCCCTACATCTACCCACTCTACTCCGCCAAGACCAAGTTTACTGAAAAAACCGTTCCATTCAAAACCAGGTAGCTGCTCATAGAGTTCAGCAACAGACATCTTGTTGTAATTAGAGGCAGGATCACGCAGCTGGACATTGTTTCTTGAAGCTTTGGCCAAGCGTTTCTCTATACGCCATATTATACGCATCCTGCGTCGGGCCTCCCATCTGCCGTAACCGGTAAGCATCAACATACGCACCACGTGTTTCTTGAATGCCTTACGTATATTCTGGGTCTGACGGTCACGGTCAGTATAATACTCCTTGTCACCCAGCGTGAGGCCACCTTGGCTCAAACCAACGATATTGTTTTTGCTGTCCTTGAGATCAGGGCCTATGCCCACATCAAAGTAACCGGTCACCCCGTAAGGATCAAGTTCCAGCATCAGATTGAGCAGTTCCTCTCTATCAGAAACAGCATTTATGCGCTCCATATAAGGCTTGATGGGTGCCAGCCCCTCACGGTCACGGCGTTCAGTATCCATGACAAGGTTATAAAGGGCAGCAATGCGGGCGGCATCACTGCCCGGAGCATTGTCCTGAACGGTGATGCCGTCAATAAGATCCTTGAGCTGCTGACGGTTCAGCTCAGCCAGCTCATCATATGTACCGTAACTGGAAAAGTCATCAGGCATAGGATTGGCATCAAGCCATCCCCCGCAACTGAACCTGTAGAAATCCTGACCGGGGCTTACGCTACGGTCAAGGTTCTCCTCCTTTATACCAGCACCTTTAAGCACAGATTACCAGATACGTGCTCTCTTTTCAGGAGCCAGATAAAGTGCGTTATCCTCTGTTATGCCGAATGCATCATACCATGCATCAATATGTGGCAGGGTACCGTTAACACGCCAGCGGCCCAGGGCATGGGGGTCACTCTTGGTGCGGTTACGAATCTCCTCATCACGGATATTGCCGGCCCATACGCCTGCGTATGCCATAAAGAAACGCTGTTCCGGAGTAAAACCGTTTACAGTCTTAAGCGGAGCATCCTTTGTGGCGTTCTTGAATGCCTGATAAGCTACCATCAGGCCACCATGGTCTGCTATATTCTCACCCAAAGTGAGTTCACCGTTACCGTTCAGGTCAGGCAACACCTTTATGCCGTTAAAATGATTTACAATAACCTGAACATGCTCCTTGAACTTATCGGCATCACCCTCAGCCCACCAATCGGCAAAGTTACCCTCCTTATCAAACTGACGGCCCTGGTCATCAAATCCGTGAGTCATCTCGTGGCCGATTACAACGCCTATGGCACCATAATTGAATGCATCATCGGCACTCATGTCAAAGAACGGATACTGAAGTATTCCGGCCGGGAAGCATATCTCATTGGTTGTGGGATTATAATATGCGTTCACGGTCTGCGGGGTCATGAACCACTCAGTGTTGTCCACCGGTTTCTTGTACTTGCGCTCAACGGCATCCTGCCAGAAGAAACGGCTCACCGCAATATTGTTCTCAAACAGGGTTTTAGCAGGATCTATCTTAAGTTTTGAATAATCCTTCCACTTGTCAGGATAACCTATCTTTACATAGAAGGCATCAAGTTTCTTATGGGCGTATGCCTTGGTGCTGTCACTCATCCAGTCCTGAGCGTCAATACGCTCACCCAGAGCTATCTGCAGGTTCTTTACAAGCGTTACCATACGCTCCTTTGATGATGCCGGGAAGTACTTCTCAACATAGAGTTGTCCGATGGCCTCACCCAACACACCGCTCACAGTTGACGTGGCACGTTTCCACCATGGCTGCTGCTCCTGACGTCCGCTCATGACCTTGCCATAGAAATCAAAATTGGCCTGATCCAGTTCCGTAGTCAGTCTTGAAGCTGCATGGTCTATGAGCTGCCACTCCATCAGAGCCTTGTGAGCCTCAACAGGCACCTGAGCCAGAATAGCCTCCACCTCATGGATAGGCTCAGGCTGACCTACATCGACAAAATCGCAGTCACCGATGCCCAAATTATCAAACATCATCTGCCAGTCAATGCCTTTATAGTCTTTCTTGAGATCGGCAAATGACATCTTGTGATAGTTTGCTGCCGGGTCACGCTGCTGCACCGCACTGTATGACTTCTCTGCAATACGGGTCTCTATCAACATCACATCCTCCATCTTCTTCTGTGCCGTATTCTCATCAAATCCGCACAGGGTGAACATGCGTACTACATGTTTCTTGAATGCCTCACGGATTGCAGTCGTGGCCTCATCGGTATCCAGGTAATACTCCTTCTCGCCAAGTGACAGACCGCCCTGACCTATGCTCACAAGATTAGACTTGCTGTCCATCATATCGGCACCTATTCCTATGCCGAAATAGTTACCGGCCAGGCCATTGATATCCAACTCCACCATAAGCGGGAATATCTCCTTGCGGTCTTTGACAGCCTCAATCTTTTCAATCCAAGGCTTGAGCGGAGCAAGCCCCTCATTGTCACGACGGGCGGTGTCAAGCACCAGCTTATACAGATCAGCTATCTTCTGTGCGTTTGAACCCGGCTCGTTATCAGCAGCCACGATATCATCAATAAGGCCCTTCAACTGCTGGCGGTTATCCTCTGCCAGCTGGTCAAAGCTTCCAAAACGTGCATACTCGTCAGTAAGCGGATGAGCTGCATTCCAACCTCCATCGGCAAACTGGAAAAAATCATCACCCGGAACAGCACTAGTATCAAGATTCTCAAGTTTGATACCTATTCCCTGCTTTGAATTGTTACAAGACAACATAGTAATTCCTGCAAATGCAATTGTGAATAATAAAATCTTATTCATAAAATATCATTGACTAAATATTCTCGCCTTCCATCATGGCCTCCTCCCAACGCTCTTCAGCTTTGGCAAGATCATCCTTCAGCTTGCCGTATGCCTCAAACATAGCCTGATTCTGCGCTCCCCCGGGAGTAGCCAGCCACTCTTCAATGTCCTTTATCTCTTTCGATATGCGCTCCACCTCCTTCTCACACTCCTCAATCCTTTTCTGGATCTTGCGCTTGCGTCGTTCCTGCTCCTTCCTGGCCTCATAATCCTCTTTTCCGGCCGATGCCTTATCCTGCTGTGGCTGTACCGCTGGAGCTCCTTTCATGCGACCGATATCAGCCAGACTGTCCAGATTTTTTTTCTGAAGGAAATCATAGATGCCGCCCAAATGCTCACGGACCTTACCATCGGCAAACTCATAGACCTTGCTTACCAGGCCGTCCAGGAACTCACGGTCATGGCTTACTACGATAACCGTTCCGTCAAATGCCTGAATTGCCTCCTTAAGAACATCCTTTGATGCCATATCCAGATGATTGGTAGGCTCATCAAGGATAAGCAGGTTATTGGGTGTAAGCAGCAGGCGTATCATTGCCAAGCGGCTACGTTCACCTCCTGAGAGCACCTTTACCTTCTTCTGGCCGGCCTCACCGCCAAACATGAATGCGCCAAGAATGTCATTGATGCGGGTACGTATGGGCCCGGTAGCAACATTGTCAATAGTATCATGTACCGTCAGCTCATCATCAAGCAGCTGTGCCTGGTTCTGGGCATAGTACCCTATCTGTATGTTATGACCTATTGTGAGCGTTCCGTCAAAAGGAATCTCTCCCATAATGCACTTCACCAAGGTGGTTTTGCCTTCACCGTTACGGCCCACAAAAGCCACCTTCTCACCGCGCTTTATCGTAAGGTCCACCCCGCTGAAAACAGTGTGGTCACCATAGTTTTTGGCTACACCTTCACAAATCACGGGATAGTTGCCACTGCGGATTGCGGGCGGGAACTTAAGACGCATGGTCTTGTTATCCACCTCATCAATCTCAATAGGCACAATCTTCTCAAGTGCCTTGATGCGGCTCTGCACCTGTACAGCCTTGGTGGGTTTGTAACGGAAGCGCTCTATGAACTCCTTGGCATCAGCTATCTCCTTCTGCTGGTTCTCATAGGCACGGAGTTGCTGTTCACGACGCTCCTGGCGCAAAATCACGAACTCATTGTACTTGACCTTATAATCATATATCACGCCACAAGATATCTCTATGGTGCGGGTGGTAACGTTGTTGATGAAGGCACGGTCATGGCTCACCAATATTACAGCATTACAGCGCTTGGCAAGAAACTCCTCAAGCCACTGTATGCTCTCAATGTCAAGGTGGTTGGTAGGCTCATCAAGCAGCAGCACATCAGGATGACGCAGCAGGATCTTGGCCAGCTCTATGCGCATGCGCCAACCGCCGCTGAACTCGCTGGTGGGACGGTCAAAATCATCACGACGGAATCCCAGACCCAGCAGTGCCTGTTCCAGTTCAGCCTGATAATTACCGCCTCCCATCATCTGGTAGCGCTCGCTCTCACGGGTAAAGCGGTCTATGAGAGCGTGATACTCCTCACTCTCATAGTCAGTGCGCTCAACCATCTGGTTGTTAAGACGCTCGACCTCAGCCTTGAGCTTGTGAATATCCTCAAAGGCGGTCTCGGCCTCCTGTCTTACGGTGCGTGTATCGGCCAGTTTCATTACCTGCGGCAGGTAACCTATGGTCATCTCCTTGGGTATGGAAACCGTGCCCGATGTAGGCTGCTGCAGTCCGGCAATGATCTTAAGCATGGTTGATTTGCCCGCACCGTTCTTACCCACCAGGGCAATACGATCCTTGTCACCTACCACGTAGCTGACATCATGGAACAGAGGTCGGGCTCCGAACTCAACCTTAAGATTCTCTACCGAAAACACCTAGAATTCTTATGCAAACAGCTTAGCAGGATAAACACCCTCCTTTACAAGTTCTGCAATCTTATCAACCACACCCTGGCGGTCATCAGCGTATGTCACGCCAAACCACTTGGAAGTGGTATCCAGAACCTCAACAGTTGCAGTTCCGTTGTTGATCAGTTCATTCACCATGAGCGGAATGAAATACTCTGACTTGGGAACGTTGATATTAGCCTTAAGCCATCCCTTGAAGAAATCCTCAGAGTACTTCATATAATCTGGAGTGAATCCCCAAACGTTCATTGAAACGGGAGTGTTATCCTCAATCTTGACCCAATCCTCACCGTCCTTGTAGCATACGCCGTTCTCACGACGCAGAATCTCGGTACGCTCCACAACAGTAGTCAGGTGACGCTTTTCATTCACCTCACATACGCCGCGTGATACCTTACCGTTCTCACTAAGGGTATTGGCTACGCGGAATCCTACCATTGAGTAGACGTTCTTTGAACCTTCAGGCAGTGAGCTCAGGAACTTGCCCATTACAGCAAAGCAGTCACGGCCATAGAAATCATCGGCATTGATTACGCAGAAAGGCTCATTGATGACATCCTTGGCCATGAGCACTGCGTGGTTGGTACCCCATGGTTTGGTACGGTCCTCCGGGCATTTGAAACCCTCTGGCAGGTCATTGATGCTCTGGAACACCACCTCAGTCTGAACGTGGCCCTCATATTTCTTGAGCACCAGACGGCGGAAATCATCTTCAAAGTCCTTGCGAATAATGAACACCACCTTGCCGAATCCGGCGCGGATAGCATCAAACACAGAGTAATCCATAATGGTCTCACCATTGGGGCCAAGAGCGTCAAGCTGCTTGAGTCCACCGTAACGGCTACCCATACCGGCAGCCAAATTTAATATGCAAAGGTAACATTTTACTTTGGCGTAGGCGTTGGCTTTGGCCTAAAAACCATTATATTCGCACTCAATAAATTCAAACATAACTATGAAAAGATATCTGATAGGTATTCCCGTTGTACTGGCACTTTTGTTTGCCACCAATTGCAAGAACAACAATGCAGCTGCCCCTGTTGAGGAGGTTGATGCCGATACCATCATTCTGGATGCTGACCAATATGTGCGTTTTGAAACGACAGAGGGTAATTTCACGATAAAACTTTACCGCGAGACCCCGTTGCACCGTCACAACATGGTGCGTCAGGCACGTAAAGGTTTCTATGACAACCAGCTGTTTTTTGGAGTACAGAAAGGCTACAAGATTCAAGCCGGTGATGTGAAATCCAAAAACGCCAAGCCCGGACAGGAGATTGGAGTGGATGAAGAGAATGACACCATAATGTCTGAGATCAATCCTTGGAAATTCTACCATAAACGCGGAGCTGTGGGCCAGGCCAGCACGGTACAGTTCAAGTACTCCACCAGCCAGCAGTTCTACATAATAACCGGCAGCAAGGTCAAGACCAATACCCTAACATCACAGGAGAACAAGATTAACAAGCGTTACCGTCAGGTTGTAAAGGACTCACTGACCCAGTTCCATGCAAAAGAGTTGCGTGAATGGAAAAAATTTGGTGAGAACAAAAAAATAAGCAAGCTGAATGACCAGCTCAACAAGCAAACTGATGAAATAATGAAAACACGCAAGTCATTCAGCTACTCCAAACAACAGACCAAGGAGTATGCCGATATTGGCGGAGCTCCCACCTTGGACGGCATGTACACCGTTTTTGGTGAGATATGCGACGGAATGGATGTTGTTGATGCCATATCACAATTGCCGGCCATACGTAAAAACGGCCGCCCCGATCCCGATGTAAAGATAATCAGAGCCTACGTCCTAAACGACACCCTCCAGGCTCAATAATAGGTCATCAGAATTCCCTGTCCAGTATGTACGGCATGCCCGATGCGGTTATGCCCGCGCCACTGACTTTGTACTTTTTGCTGTAGGAGTTGTTGTAAAACTCTATCTCGGCACGACCGTTCTCGTCGGCAATAACATTGGGATTCCAATAGAGTGTGCGGCGGTAGTCAACGTCACCCTTAACGGCTCCGTTTGGATATTCAGGTGCATAGAACTCATGGCTTGGGCTGAATCCTTGTAACGTAGTGAATCTCTGAGCCAGATTGAATGCATCCCGGGTACCTGTAATCATGCGCTTCTTATCCTTAAGCTTTAAATCCAAAATCACAAGCCTTTTACTCAAAATACCATCCATTGCCAAAGGACTATACTTTTTAAGATGAGCCATATATTCCGGAGCAAAATCACCTATATCTTCAATACTATACAGGCCATCGAAAACAAGAATACTCTCTATATCCTGCGTATCAGTAATCCATGGCCGGAAGTCGTGTCCTGGAACTTGAAAGCCGTTGCCTCTATGGACATAACATAGTACATCGTGACCGTTTATAGTAAAAGAATCATCGTAATAGTATTTGTTTTCATCGCCATAGTCTATCGGATAGTGCACAGAATAGCCCTTGTCTATAAGATATCCTCCCAAATCGGTTGAATGTATTCCCTTATCCAGCGCATCATCGACATCCTTCTCCACATTAAATGACCTGAATGTGAAATAGTCCACATACTTGCGGTCGCCCTTAATACGTACCGCAGGCAACACTATGCCCTCCTGTTCATTTATTATTGCGGGATAGTTTGCCACATCCATGACTACGGTGTCAGTCTTTACCGTAGCCTTCACAACCGGATGTAACGGTTGCAATTCTTCCGACAGATACCTCCTGACCGATGGTAGTTTGACGCGTTCTAACAGAATCTTTGTCAGAGGCTGCTTGAGGTTATTATTTGCCTTGGTGACACGTATTGACACTTCGCTCTCACCATAGAAATCATTTACGTCAAACCCAAAGTATCCGTCCTTACCAGTAAGTACATGGCCGTACTCCACAGACTCATGGTTTATGGGCGATATGACAACGTTAACCTTTACGTTACCCTTGGCATGATCCAGAATAACATGGTCAGTCATTATCATTCCATTCAGGCTCAGCCCTTTTTCCAAACGGCGCGTCTCAACGAATGTCTTGTTGTCCGTCATATACTCCCAGTCATAGCGTTCCCATCCCTGAACCATGCAGAGCAGGTCCAGATTACGCAGATGTTGCTTGTCGGCAGACTCAAAATAGTATGATGGATTGTGTATGAATCCCTTCAGGTCCGACGTGAGCAGGAAGTCGGTGAGCAGATTGTCGGCATACTGCGTACCGTAATCACCGGCATCGCGTACCGATATACAGAAACGGTCACGGAACGGCTTGCCATCCTTGTCCTTTAACCGGAATGACAGGTGCATCTTTCCGAACGCATCATAACGGCGCTTGTCGGCTTTCATCTCTATTACCGGTGGCACGTATTTGACATTGCCGTTATACACGCTACGGGCGGCTAGCACCTCACCATTGGCGGTAAACAGCACTATCCGGCACACTCCTGCGGGCCAATTCCTGGTGTCAAATGAGTATCCACCCTCATTTCCGCTCATGGGCAACTCATCAAACATAACCAGTTCGCCGCGGCAAGTCACAGTAACGCCTATCGTGCTATCGCGACGTGACTGAGTACGGCTTACGGTGAGCTCCAGGTTCTCCCTGCGTGCATCCATATCAGCTGTCATGACATAACCCTCATCCTTGGCCTGCGGCAGAGATACACGGTAGCGCCTCCCCTCATACTCGAACACCGCCCTATTGCGCTTGCTATCCGGCGTAAAATCAAACATACCCATTCCCTCATGGCCGCTCTCCGCCACCACCTTACGTCCGTCATCGGTCTCCAGGGTGAGTTTTCCGCTTATCCCCATACCATCCATATCGGTAGCCTTAAAAGCCACGCGGCCCTGCAAACCACGTACCATATTGCCTCCCTCGGGATAGAAAGACACGTTCACGTCATGCAGTCTCTCTTGTCTTGGCCGCAGTTTGTCAGGGTATGTTGAGTCAGGAAGCATTACGGGGTGTGCGTAGTCACCCTCCTGCTCTGGCTCGCAGTACACTGGCAATACACGCGAGAATATAATTCCTGGGTCAAAATTGAGCATGTACTGTGTATATGCCCTAACCTCATAGTAGCCGCTGGGGTATGGACGCACGCCCCTTAACGTTCTGGCCTGTTCAGTGGAGTAATCCACAAGCTGAATACGCCCGTCAGCCTGACCTGCCACAATCTTGAGCTTTTGCTGCTGCAACAGCACACCGTTTGGCGACAGAAGGTCAACGTATAGCACGCCCGACTTGGTACGACTCAGATCCGATGAATTGACCACGAACGCCTTGAACCAGATATCATCACCCTGGAAGTAGGCAGTATTATCAAACTGTAGATAAACCTTTTCCTGCGGGAACAGCTTATTGAATTGATGGATGTTACCGGCAAAACGCATCATAGCGTCATTATCTGCCCACAAGGTACTTATACCCAGCAGAAGGAAGCACACTAAACAATAAACCATCCTTCTCATAAGCAAATAGTTCTTTGCAAATCTTTACTGACCATACTCAGCAACGCAGTCCAGACCCGTTATGCGCAAATATAACAAATTGATTTTTTAAAATCAAAAGTTGTATAACAATCAGTTTATTTTCATCATTTTACGACGTACATCCAATCGCATGGCTCTCGTATCATGAGACTGTACCTTAACTGGTCTATCCAAAATATTGTTACCAAATTCCACCATTTTTAATGTATCGTTTTGTTCCTCAAATATCCAGAACAAACGATATAATGGGGCAATACGTGAAGGACACATATTCGCTGCCATTGTGTAATGCATATAAGCCTCATCCATCATTCCCAGTTTTTGACAAGCACTACCCAGAAGTAATTCCGTATCATAGCTGGAAAGATTGTCTCTACTCCTTTTTGCTTCGGCAATGGCAGATTCATAGTCTTCGGCATAATAACTCACAACGGCCTTGCTGTATTGGTAGCGCGGATTATTTTCCAACACCTTGTCTATAGATGGCAGAATGTCCTTCCTTATTTCAATGGCAGACTTCTTATCATCATTGAGCTTTTCGTAAACGCACTTCCATCCTACCAAAGCAGAATGCCAGCGGGTTAAATATACGATTGATATTATAGATACTGATAAAACCGCCAGCCATACCACCCTATTGTTTAAGAACTGGAATCTCCATGTCTGCTTTAACAGAATGAGAACAAAACAGACCAGCGCCACAATGGTCATGGGATATCTGAATGGATATGAGAATAATGAAATTACGCAGATTGAGCATAGCTCCATAAGCAGGAATATGCGGAATACTCCCCTCCTCTTTAATGACCGAATAAAAGCATATAATATCAGTGATATTATAATAGCGAGTCCCACAACACCGTAATTAACAGTCACAAGCATATATTCCGATAGCGGGTGCGTTACATTGTCCGAGAGCATCAACGTATCAATATCAGTGCAATCCTTCAGATATTCAGCCTGGTACAGCATATACTCTCTATCAAATCCGTGAGGGCCGTGTCCTAACAACGGATTATCAGCAACCATACGCAAACACGTGTTTATAATTACTGCTCGGCCACTTGTGGAGGCTCTCTTGTGGAAGGAAAGGATACAAACTCCGCACACCACAGCCACAAGCAATACTGCCATAGAGAGTATCCATATGCGTTTACTTCCTTTTTCCTTTATCTTAAAAAGCAACCAGAGTATAGCCGATGTTGACAAGGCTATAAGTCCGGCACGTGACTGGACGACAAACAGTACCACCATATCAATGACAAATACAATCAATACAGGCACATCCCTATAATTGATGCTATGTGTTGCAAGTATTGCAAATGGAAATGTTACGCAAAACTGCGCAGCCACTCCTGCAGGATTGTCAAAATCCGCTACATACCGGAACGGATCACCGCTTAATGCAGCCATTCCCGTCATTTGCAGCAGGCAAAAGACCGCCACAATAACATTGGCCGCTGTCATAATAACAGAGCAAGCCTGGACATCAGGGCTTATTCTGAAACCAGGCTTGATGGTATGAAACAATGATACTATGGCGGCACTAATTGATACAACTGCTACGGCTCCTATCCACTTTCCAGTTATCTGCCACTCAAATACATTATGAATTAGTGAAAAACTGGCAGCAAGACAAATACATCCAAATAAAACATTGCTGACATTAAACTTACAGCCATACCTCGTTGCCATCAGTTTCTTTGTTTAAACTTACTGCATATTATTCCGGCATATTGGAATCCCACACCGGGCGGATTCTGGCAGATAGTTCACGCCACCTACTCCAGATATCCATTTTACGGTAATCAACCTTCTGAATGGGGCCGCTGGAAGCATATTTCCTTGTATAATAAATAAAACTATACGCTTGTCCGTAGTCTTCACTCAAGGTTCCAGTCCAAAAAAACATCTCATCTTCAAGTTCAATATAATTACCGTTAGGTCCAACAATCTTTACCGCATAAGCTTCATCTTGATAATAATTATTAGAAGATGGATACCAATATTTACAAGACATAAGAGTAGTCATCTTCATATCGCAATTGTCCATAAGCTCCTCAACCTCCTCCTTACGTGGAAGCCTCCATTTACCGCCAAGAAGCGCATGTGCCACATCATATTTGGTTCCACTTATATCAGTTCCTATATCCGTATAACTGCCAGTAGCCTGTTCCAAATAATCATACTTACTCCTTTCATCGTTTTCAAAAGAGTCATGCATAGCAAGTTTAAATGAGCCCCACCTAAAGTATAGATCATCTTTGCATATATCAACATTAAACTCCCATTCACCCAGTGTACAGTTTGCCCACTTAATTCCGCTCGTAAGACCAAGATCCACATACATCTTGTCCGATGTAAGCGTTGAGAACTCTTTATCCTGACTATATATCAATATAGGTTCTCCGTCTGAACCTGCATATTGAACATAGGCCTTGCAATAATATGTTTTATCAGGCTTAAGACCGTTCATAGTAATGCTGAAACAACTCATATCTTTTATCTGGGCAATGGATAAAGCGGAGTCTAAATCGCCTCCCTGAGTTTCAGAAACGACTATCCCTGCTCTACAATAGGAAGCATCATTTGCATCGATCACTATGCTTCCGCTGACAGTTACGTCAATATAATGAATATCCTCTATCTTGAGATTATTAAACACAGGATTGAAAACGGAGGTGGTAAATGTGGACATAGGGCTTATCTTACGCTTTGATGCATCCATTCCCTGCGAGAACAGACAGAAACTGTACTCTGTTTCAGGACTAAGTCCTTTAATAACACCTGTAAATGACTCACCTTTGAATCCTTCCTTGAAAATGAGTATCTGGCAATCCGGCTGGTCATTGCCGTCAAGCCATGACTTGAATACAGTCTCGGCTTCTACGGACTCAGGACAATACATTATACCATTCTTGCCCAATGCTATGTCAACGGTGGTAATATCCTTGAATGTTCCACTTATAGTGGCAGAAAAGGCAGTTGGAGTGACATCGCCCAGAGTTATATCACTTGAATTCATAACCAGTTCTGAACCGGTCTTTTCATCACCGCAAGATAAGCAAAAGACAGACGTAATTGCCCAAAAGACGCTAATACATTCCAACTTTATTCTCATAATAATTCTTGTTATGCTTTGTATTATTGATATGTATCCTGTAATAACGCACAATTATTTAAAAACATAGGAATTATGAATTGCAATAGCAACTCTATTATTTCATAAACGATGGTTTATTCATGAAATCACTAATCATTTGGATTTTGTGGTTTTGGGAAAGCAACCTGCCCATATCTTGGTGAAACAGTACTATTTTGTTCTACCAAACGACCACAACCAGCTATTATTCTATTAGCAAAGCCTTCTGGACTTTCTAAATTCATATTAAACGGATTATTTCCATCATATATATTCAATCCATTTTTGGGTCCGGCCCATATTGCATAACGGAATTTATATGTACTTGTATTACCTGGGCTTAAATCCCTTTTGTCATAGTAAGTATCATAAAGTACTTCATCTGTTACATATCTAATACGAGTAAATTTTACATGGTCTACAGCAAATGTAGAACTTGTGTTATAGTATATAGAATCATCATCTGAATAATGATATTGATAAACTATACGCCACTTACCTTTGACTTCCCATTCAATTCCAGACCTTGCTAATACGCAATTATTTTGTATATATTCAACACAATCATTTCCACTATCTCCAACACCATTTATCATTTCCGTATTGTTCAAAGCTCTTGAGAAACTTTCTTTCTTGTAATGAGATAATGTTGACATGTTATACAACATGTTATCATACCTAAGTTCTCCTGTTCTCTTATTAAAGAATGCCAATGAGTTGTATTTATTATCATCATACTGCCATGTAAGCTCCACAATATCAAAATCATCAGCCTCTTCAAGTAAGTCGTTAATAGTATTAAAGACAGGAATGGTGTCAAAGAAGTAATTTGCAGAGTCTCTCATCAATTGACCATAAGTAACAACAGTAAAAACAGAATCTAATTTAGAATAAACTGGAAAGAAGCCATACTTATCACCAAGGAAAAGATCTCTGTCTATACTGATGTCCTTCATAAACTGCATATTAGTGATTTTGATACCACGGTCTGAGAAAACCGTCTGATTATCAGTTATTATTTCGCTTAGCGAAGTTTCCCAACTGCAGTCATTTTTAAATGACGGAAAATAATCACTGTCATTGGAACAGGCTGAAAGAATAATGCCTGTTGTAATTAATAATAGTCCTTTCTTCATTTTATTATATATTTAATAATATTACCACCATTCTATCTCACCGTCCTTTATGCGAAAGGGACGCTCATCCATGCCACGGCTACGGTTATGCAACCATATCAGAGCTCCAGTAGGAATGCCATCATAATGCAGACTGTTGTCACGTGCAATACTAATGTCATGAGTTATCCAGAAATTGCCATCCCAATATCTAAGCTCGTATTCATCACCGGGATGTATGTCATTATCATCTCCCCTTGGAACTAACCGTACATAGCTTACACTTTGTGGTCGGCCCATGTCCATGCCCACCCAGTTGCCGTCAGCACTCCCTGTTTCGAAATTACTGAGCCAGTCACCATCGAAAGCCTTTCCTGCATTCGCACTATTTTGTTCATCGCTACTGATAGGTGTTCCATTCATCCTTACCGTATCCATATTAAAAAATGCCAGCTCTGCTATACTGCCGTATGAACCGTCGGGAGACAAATAGCGCCAGTATCTATATGGCTTGTCCAGATTAACAGGAATCTTGTCCGGTATCGTCAAGGAATCAATCGTATAGAGTGTAACGATATTGCTGAAATCAGGGCTGTTTGATGCTTGTATTGAACCTCCAAGTATCCTTTTGCGCATGGCTACCACATTCTCTGATGAGTAGTACTTACGGTGAACATCAACACTGCCAGTATTCTTGTAGTTGGTATAGATATACTCTACGCTTCCGTCTTTTTGAATAATGAAAGGCCATGAAACAGGTACAAGATCTTTTCCGTCATATCCCAGTGTGAAATAGAGTATGTTACGGCCCATATTCTTAAATGTAACCTTTCCTTTCTTTACCACACCATAATCTATCAACGTCCAATATGATTCATTGCCTCTAAAGGTCGCTATATATGCATAATCCTCAACCAGCTTGACGTTGTTGCGCAGTTTTACAGTAACATCGGTGGTCTTGTAATACTGGTCGGTCACGTCATGTGCAAACATGCTGAATGGATATTGATATACGGAATTGTTATGGTATGCCACCCTCTCCCTGTTTATGGCGTACTGCTGACGATAGACCTTGGGTATGCGCTGATGCGGGAAGAATGGACTACCAGGAACAGACGATATATCCCACTCAGAGCGCATCATGTCACCGTTGTCATTTAGGAGCGTATACCATGTGTGTCCTGCACGATAACGGCCCCATGACGGGGTTTCTTCAATTACGACCGGTATACCATAACTACGGAATGTCAGTACACCCAGATTTACATAATCGGCACACGCTCCATATGTCATATGAGCCAAAGTAGATGCACTGCGCATTGGATAGCCTGAACGGTTATACATACCCACAGGCTTAACCCTCCATGCCACCTCGCTGCGTATAGTGTTGACGGCACGGAACGGAGAGTCATAACTTTCATCATCATAGTCCATGTGTGCCACATTCCACCAGAAAATCTGGCGCATAGTGTCACGCCAACAGTCAAAGCTTTGAAGTTCCACGCACTTGTAGGGCAGAATGTACTCGCAGAACTCGTCAAAGGTGAGATGCTTGGCCCATCTTTCATTCTCCCACACCTCAAATGACTTGTCTATGTTATAAATAAGATAATCAGCTGTTATTATGCGGGCATCCTGAATGAGATTATCATTAAGACCATAAAAACGGTTGTCGGAAAGATACAGAAGTGAGTCTCTCTGCTGTTTGGGCGAAAGGTCGGACCTGAACAACTGTAGTGCTAGCTCGTAGTATTGTTCTATTTCCTTTCTGTTCTTGTATGACACGTGACCGGGCATGTTCTCTATTAGGAAGTG
The DNA here is from genome assembly GCA_902763885.1 of uncultured Bacteroidales bacterium. Lineage (GTDB taxonomy): Bacteria > Bacteroidota > Bacteroidia > Bacteroidales > Bacteroidaceae > Colenecus. The sequence continues at coordinate 40,642 of CACWTU010000019.1, forward strand.
GGCGGCTGCTAGTTTAAGGGAATCGTCCTTGTAGTGTTCCATTACGGTTTCCAACTCACCACGGTTGGGGCCGGAAACCTGATATGCATACTCAAGTGCATCATACTCATGGGAGCATGATGCGAACATTATTGTGAATAACAATGTCACAATGACTACTAATGTCACTAATTTATAAAAGTATTTCACCCAACTAATAGTTTATATTCTTGCTTCGCATTTACATATCAAATGAACTGTCCAATCTCCACAGGCTTCATCTTATAGGAATCTACTTCATTTCCAATCATAATTTCTGAAAGATCGACATGAACTAAAAAGAAAATAGATGTCTAAGCCATCATACCTAAGGATTTAGATACAGAATCCTGTCGATATTATACCGGAAAAAAATATTATCCTCCATACAAAAATTCTCTATCTGCTTTAAGATTACTTTTGTGATCTAAACCAACTGTTGGAATACAATGACTTTCAAATAATTGTTTATTATCGGTCAAAATGTCACCAAGCAATGTTCCCACAAATAATAATCTTCATTTATTGATGAAAAGAAATCGCTACCATTATAGCAAGACTTCAAAGCGTAAAATATACTCCCAATCCTCATATAGCGTATTAAAAAAATAATTTGCCAAAAACCATATCAATTCACAATATATATTATGACAAATGTACACTCTCTTAATACAACCGGAATCAATTTAATACGGGACAAAAATGGGACGAAATGGAAAGAACTATAAATAAACGAGTTAACAAAACAAGGCGTAATAGTCAGGATTGCTTTTGCCGAATCTGTACTTTCTCTTTCTTATTGCATCGGCAGTAACATTCCCGAATAGTTCAGATACAATTTCGTTCTTGATATGCATTGCCGACAGTATCAATGTCAGGGATTCCTCCGTGTCTATGCCTGGATACTCAATCTGCATATCTGCTATGGAGTCAATGAATGACTGCTTAAGGGTCTCAATAATTGTATTACGGTCATCCATATTCAGGTTTCCTCCATGCACGACCGATGTCAATATCTTATAAGCACTGCTTTTATAGAACAGGTCCTTACCTACGTTCAATCTTAAGTTATACAATTCCAAAAGTGCAGTTCTTGCATCGGAATCCGTCTGTGACTGCTCCCTTACCTGAGTTTCCAAAATAGCAATACTGCTCCTGCGTATTTTCCGTTCCAGTTCTATTAGCTCATTCTGCTTTTGAATTATTCTCTTATTATCCCTGTTCCTGAGCAAGACATAGACAAGGATAGTCATTGTTATTATCAGTATGACAGATGAAATGATTATAATAATAAAGCGCTGGTTCCTGCTATGCATTTTTTCCTCGGCAAGTTCCTCACGGTGAAGATACTGCATATCCAACACCTCTTTTGAGTCAGTCTTTTCAACGTTGTTTATAGAGTCGAGCAGTGAAATATAGTACTTGTGCCAACGATAAGTTTCATCCGCATCACCAATTTTTGCTGAGACCTCTACCAACTTTTCAGCTTGAATGATTCGGCCATATATATCCATCATGGTATCATTGAATGTGTACTTATAATAAACATACGCAGAATCATAATTACCATCCTGAAAAAACAAATCAGCCTTAAGTGCATAATATGTATGCTGTGATTCTTTATCCTTCTTGTTATTCTTGCTATTCTTGTCAGAAAAAGAATAAAACGTTACAGTTTTGAATACAGTATCGCGCTCAGGTTCCGATGAGGATGGATAATACATAGGTATTCTCTTTTGGGACTCAACAAATGGAAGTTCGGGGTCATCCTGACTACCAAATAATAATGATGATAAACTGCCGATATTCGGGATATCCTCATCATGGATTGCACACAGGGTTAAATAGCAAGACGCATAATATAACATGTTTTTATCCTGCAATCTTTCAGCATTTATCTTGCAACAATTGAACTGTTCAAAAGCTTCCTTGAACATTCTTTTGTTAAAATAATGTCCGCCAAGATTCTTTTCAGTGATGGCATAGTACCTTACAAGAGTATCGGGAAACATATCTTTTGCCTTGATATACGCATATATAGCCGCCATATCACTACCCATCTTGGAATAGACACAACCCTGCGAGTACCAACTCATGGCAGCGTGGAAACTCTTGCGGCGGGTACCGTAGTAGTCAGTTGCAAGGCGGATAAGACTGTCAGACGGAATGTCTATGTAACATTTGCAGTCGGCATGCGTTTTGAGCAGGGCATACAGGGCCTGCGGCTTGCCGTACAGCGAAGTAGCATCAATATCGGCAAGCAGTGTGCGTGCACTGTCAGGGTTGGATTCCAACACAGTCTCTATGACACTCAATTGCCGCATAATCCTATTCCTGCCGCACGATACACACATGGCAAATGCAGCTATTGCGAGGATAAATCCGGCTATTCTCTTCATTCTATTTTGTTTTGTAGAGCAGGCGAATTAATTCAAAACAAAAATAATCAAAAAAAACACTTGGGACAAAAATGGGACAAGCCATCTCATGGCAGTAAAAAAAATTCTACTGTCTATACTGGGATGGGAGCCTGCTGCTACAATTGACTTGCAGTGTCTTTGAAACTCTGCCACAGTGAATCCTGCGGCAGGGGGGCTCTTACATCGACCGTGATGTGTGATACAGGGTGCTCAAATGTAACATGGAACGCATGGAGTGATATGCTGCCATCAGGGTTGGAGCGCTCGGCTCCGTACTTGAGATCACCCTTGATGGGGCAACCCATGCTGGCCAACTGGCACCTTATCTGGTGATGGCGGCCGGTGAGCAGCTCAACCTCAAGCAGATGATAGTTGGTGGAGCTGGCCACAAGGCGGTAATTCAGCGCCGCATGCTTGCTGCCCGGCACCTCATGGTTATATGCATAGGAGCGGTTCTGTTTCTCGTTGCGAACCAGCCAGCAGTTCTACATAATAACCGGCAGCAAGGTCAAGACCAATACCCTAACATCACAGGAGAACAAGATTAACAAGCGTTACCGTCAGGCTGTGAAGGATTCCATTACCATTCCCCATTCACGTGACCTCAACAAATGGCAGAAATACGGTGAGAAAAATAAGATCAGCAAGCTGAATGACCAGTTGAACGCTCAGACTGACGCCATAATGAAAACCCGCAAGTCATTCTCATACTCACCTGAACAGATCAAGCAATACGGCGAGATAGGCGGTGCACCTAACCTTGACGGATTATACACGGTTTTCGGTGAGATCTCAGAAGGTATGGATGTAGTAGAAAAGATAAACGCCATGCCTACCGGTAAGAACGGACGTCCCAATCCCGATGTAAAGATCATAAGGGCATACGTCCTTGAAGAAACTGCCGCCCCTCAGCAATGAGAAGCGGCAGTTCTATAAATCTATTCTAAAGATTTGCAACCTTATCCTTGAAACTCTGCCATAACGGATCATCCGGCAGAGGAGCTTTCACATCTATCATCTCATGTGACACGGGGTGCTCAAACGTAACGTGGAATGCATGAAGCGATATGCTTCCATCCGGATTTGAACGCTCTGCCCCATACTTGAGATCACCTTTGATGGGACACCCCATCTTGGCCAGCTGACAGCGTATCTGATGATGACGTCCCGTAAGCAACTCCACTTCAAGCAGATGATAGTTTACGGAACTTGCCACCAGTTTATAGTTCAGGATAGCCTGCTTGCTGTTAGGAACCTCCTTTTCATAAGCATATGAGCGGTTCTGTTTCTCATTGCGTACCAGCCAGTTCTCAAGCCTGCCTTCAGGCTCTTTAGGACAGTTTTTCACAATCGCCAGATAGCGTTTGTCAACACTCCCTACGCGGAACATCTCATTAAGCCGCGACAGAGCCTTGCTGGTTTTGGCCAGCACCACCACTCCGCTTACAGGACGATCCAGACGGTGTGGCACTCCCACGAACACATTGCCGGGTTTGGAGTATTTCTCCTTAAGATATGCAGCCACGATGTCCGACAATGGAACATCGCCGGTCTTATCCCCCTGCACTATCTCCCCAGCCCGCTTGGAGACAATGATAATATGATTATCCTCGTAAAGAACTGTCATTACATGCTCATTCCGCCATCCACCTGCAGTACCTGTCCGGTCACATAAGAACTGTCATCGGATACCAGGAAGAGGGCTGCCTTGGCAATCTCCTCAACCTGAGCACCACGCTGCAGAGGAATTGACTTGCACCACTCTGCCAGTTTCTCCTCAGGAATCTTGCCTGTGGTCATCTCTGTAAGCACAAAACCCGGAGCAATCACGTTGGCACGGATGCCACGGGATGCCATCTCCTTGGCCACAGACTTGGTAAGACCTACCAGACCAGCCTTTGAAGCCGAATAGTTGGTCTGACCAGCATTACCGTGCAGACCTACTACTGAAGAAACACAAAGTATATTGCCGCTACGCTGACGCATCATCTGCGGAGTGCAGGCCTTTATGAAATTGAATGCTGATTTAAGGTTGGTGTCAATCACCTCATCCCACTGCTGCTCATTCATGCGCATCATAAGACCGTCACGTGTGATACCGGCATTATTAACCAGGATATCTATACGGCCAAACTCCTTGACCACCTCATCTACCATCTGAGCAGCGCCCTCATAACTCGATACATCCACACGATAACCCTTAGCCTTGACGCCATTCGCACTGAGTTCCTTTTCCAAGGCCTGAGCCTTCTCCACACTGTTAATGTACACGAATGCCAGGTCTGCCCCCTCAGCAGCGAACAGCTGAGCCATAGCCAGACCGATACCACGGGTTGCTCCTGTTATGAGCACCGTCTTTCCAGTCAATTTTCCCATTATATTATTGATTGTTATTTATTTGAATCCAGATTATTGTATCCGAGTGCACCGTAGATAAGCCTGCGGGCCTCAAAACGTATTTCCTCCCTAGTATTACCCTGCCATAGTTTACCTCTGATGTATGGTGCTTCAAAACCGCGCATGCAGTTGTGCATAATCTCAGCGGTACGTCTTACGCTAACCACATCAAACACACCGGTTGTCTTACCCTCAGATATGATATCCTGAAGCATCTGTTTCTGTTTAAGGTCAAAAGCCTTACGGAAATGTTCCAGGCCCCAAACATTACGGAAGAACCCGGACCTGAGCGTACCGTTACGGTCAACAGTCTCCTTGACAAGACGGAAATATCCGAATATGAACTCCACTATTTTCTGCTGTACCGGCATATTCTGCTTAGCAATATCTGACAGTTGAGTCAATATTTTCTCAACTTCACTGTTTACCACCGCCTGAAACACCTCAACCTTACTTTCAAAATAAGAATACAGGGTACGCCTGCTCAATCCGGCCTCCTCTGCAATATCAATCATAGTGGTATCATCATAGCCTTTCCTTACAAACAAGGTCTTAGCGGCATTGATGAATTTATATTTTGTCTTAAGATTATCCATGTATTATTTACAGTAAAGAACGGTATATCTCCAGATATCTTTTAATGTGTTTCTCATATGTAAAGGATCTTGCATACTCAATGCTTTCAGCAGCAAGTTCCGGATGCTCCGCATATTCCTGAACGGCCGTTCTGACTCTATCTGCAATATGCTGAGCCTCAAAACTATCCATAAAGAAAACATGTGTGGAGCCTATCTCTGCAAGTGAAGTCATTTTTGATGATACAACAGGTTTCCCATAGGACAAGGCCTCAATAACAGGAAGCCCGAACCCTTCAAACATGGACGGGAAAACAAAAGCCTCACAATTTGAATACATCCATGTCCTTTCCTTATTGGATATTTCTCCCAGCAATATCACGTTTGTTATCTGCTCAGAGTTGATTCTTTCACGAATCATATTTCCATAAGAAGTGGAACTATTACCGGCGATATATAAATTATACTCAGGCATGAGTTTCATTGCATCAAGCAATACATGGAAATTCTTCTTTTCCACAACCTGGCCGATAGTGAACAGGAATTTCCCGGATCCATCAAAAGGTGCCGCAGGCATACTTCCCGGATCATCAGATTGGCCAAACTCAACACCGTTATAGACCACCTCCACATCCTTCAACTCCGGACAATATTTCAGTAAATCCGATTTGGCGAAATTGGATATCGCCACAATCTTATCGGCCCTTTGTAATCTGTAGTTCAACCTGTTGGCGGCTCTTTCAAGTTTCCTTCCGTTTTTCTCGTATATGAAATTCAGGTCATGGACAGTAAGAAGGTTCTTTACAGAACCATCCAAAGGAATGATCTTACTCAATTGATGGATTGAATGCCAGACATCAAACCCTTTTAACAGCGAAGGAAACAAGATGTATATCCCAAGACTCACATGATAAAATACCTTGTTTCCAAAACGTCCTACGTATGACCTGGGCAACAGGAGGTGAATCTCAAATTCATATTCATCAGCATGTTCTCCAAAATATTTGGCGTAATTATATGCTATTTGGCCTAAACCACAATTAATATGTTTCAGTATGGACAAATCCACCAAAACCTTTTTGATATGAGGTTCTTTATTACCAAACATCATACTTTCCCTCAACTTAACTTCAGAAAACAATTTACTGCAAAAATAATATATTGTTAAACATTAACCAATCCGTAACGCACATATATATCCCATGTGTGCTGTTTTTTAATTAATTAGGCAATTCTTCACAAATAAAATAAGAATATTTTTGCGAATCCGGAAATAAAGAACTACCTTTGCACTCGCAAAAAAGAAATGAAATCGCGGAGTGGAGCAGAGGTAGCTCGTTAGGCTCATAACCTAAAGGTCGGGGGTTCGAATCCTTCCTCCGCAACAAAATCAGAGGTCCCAATTTGGGGCCTCTAATTTTGTTGGGGGGAAGGATTCGACGGAAACCTTCTTATGCCTTGAAATCTGTTGATTTCAGGATAAGCATGGCTTCGGGTTCTGGAGCTGCATTCTGTTTGAGCAATTCCTTCTTGGCCTTCTGTTTGGCATCATAGTTGAAGTACTCCACCTTGGTTATCTTGTAAAGAAGATTTGAAGTGTAGAGTGTCCAGTATATGATAAAGAGTATGAACAGCCACTTAAGAATCTTTTTCCAGAACGGGGTCTTGTCAGCAAACGGATCGGGCTCAGCCTTGAGAGGAGCCTTGCCGACTTCAGTCAGAGTGGCACCGAACGCGATATTTACCTTCACAGAGGCATTAATTGCCCAACCATTGGCATTGAGCAACGGAGAGAGGTTACGCTTGCGCAACTTGAGCCATGCCAGAATCATGGACGGGCCTGAAATAACAAGCATGATTACAGCAATCAGAATGAGCCACTGATAGAGCTTGAAATCAGCCAAAGACTGTGCCATGCTCTTCAATGCAACACCGATACCGGCAACTGCCATGCCTACGGCAGCAAATATACCGGCAAACTTGGCAATATCAAACGCCTGTTTCTTTTCTGCAGGAGCATCGACCTTGGTTGTCAGATCAGCAGTTACCTTACTGTCTTTCTCTGCGGCCCTCTTCTCAATAGTGTTCTCTATATAACGGCCAAGTTTGTTATATGGAGCCCAGAATGCCTGGCGGATACTGATGGGGTTCTCTACGATCTTAAACACAGTAGCATCCCACTCAACACCAGCGCGATCATAGAACAGACCATGCTTACCCTCACGCAGATCAGCCACATCACCATCGGTCATAACAGCGGCAATAATCATTGTATCACCTGTAATCTTATTGACACAGTTGCAATAGAGTATATACATTCCGCTCAAACCTGTGGATGCATTGTGCGGCCCCATATCAGGAACCTTGAGGCAAAGTTCGCAGCAACGCTCGTCAATATAGAGTTCACCGGCCTGGAAGATTGCCTTGCCCTCCGGATCATAAAAGTCGCGGAATGACACGAAGTTGCAAAGGAATGTATAGAAATCCCTGTACAGATGGAGCAGTTTGCTTACCTCGTCAATAGAAACTGACTCAGACTCAAGTGCCTTGTCTGCATCTACCAGTTTCAACAGTTCAGCCTTCTGGTCAGCCTTGAGCAATGCCTTGACCTCATCCAGACCTAAAGCCTCAACCTCTGCGCCGGCTTTACTGCCCAACCATGCCTCATAAGCACCGAACTTGGCCAGAACAGATTTCCACTGATCTTCTGTAATCTCCTTGGCACCTTTGAAATCCTTGTCAAAGACAAGAGCCTTGAGACTTGAGAATGTAGCCTGCCACACAGGATTTACCCTCTCATCTATCGGAAGTGCACCGTTTGAAGTAATGCTTGCCAACGGATACTGTGAGATCATATCATCACATGCTGAAAGATCCTTGTCGCTTATGGCCTCGATGCGGCTGACCGATACATCCAGTGCCGATGTGCTATCCTTGCTGAATGCAGACAGTTTACAACGCATGAAATAGTCAGCCACCTTGGCTTTAATCGAACTTACGGCAGCATAGGCATCAGCAGTACCTTCACCATACGGGAATATTGCATCCTTATCATCATCGGCAGCCTTTTTCCAGGCAGCGTATGATGCGAGAGCGCCATAGAAGGCCTCTATCATATCCGCATCAATTCCGGGAAGTCCACTACGGTCTGCCTTGGAACCCATTGATGCGATACACTCAGCTATTGTTTTCTTAAGAGCCTCATCATCAGTGGATTGTTCCGTAATAATACCATCACCGTTAAGGGCAGTCTTGGCAAAAATAGCTATGCTGTCATCAGTATCAGCCACAGAAATGCTGTCTTTCTTCAAACCCAGATTTGACAGAATCTGTTTTGCTGAAGCCAGAAGTCTTCTACCATCAGGATTCTCCTTATTAAAAGCAGAGAACGGAAGTACATCCTCTTTCTTTAAAAGAAGGTCAGGATCTGTGATGATTGATGTAATCCATTGAGCAGCCTGAATTACCTCATTTACATGAATTCTTCCGTCATTATCGGAATCAAGCATTTTCAATGTCTTGGCGTCAAACTCAAGTCCTGTTACCGGGCTGCTAAGAACTGTCCACAGTTTCTGGTCAAGTTCACCCAGATGCTTTATGTCCTCACCGCTCTTAATGTTAACGCGGTTCTTTCCACCTATAGTGGAAAACTTCCATTCATATTCGCTCATAAGCATTATTTTTTTAGTCCAATATCATTTTGAGCCTCAAATATAACGAATAATACAGTAATTGTCCACGAATCCCATTCAAAAAACATACCTTTGAACAAATGAATAAAAGCTACATTCCACCAATTACAAACAACACGATGAGAAAAATCATATCAATTTTAGCACTAACACTCGCAACGAGTGTATTTGCTCAACAGGAAATACGTCTGTATGATGGCATAGCACCCGGCAGTGAGGGTGTACAGGACAATGAACGCATTTCACGCGGCCCAGACGGAAGCATCCAAAGCATATCCGGTGTAGTAACTCCTTCCATAACAATATATCTGCCCAGTGCCGATAAAGCTACAGGCACAGCCGTAATCCTATGCTCCGGCGGAGGCCTGATGTCACACTCATGGGGCACAGATGTCATCAATATGGCCCATTGGCTCAATGAGCGCGGCATAGCTGCCATCGGTCTCAAATATCGTACCCGAGTAATGGGCGGTGGTCCCGGAATGGGTGCAGGACGGCCTATGGGTGGCGGAGCCGGACGTCAAGGCGGACTCAGTGCCACAGTAACCGAATTCTCCAAGATAACAAAATCCAATGCCAACCCCGATACCTCTGAAGGCGGAATAAAGAACATAGACAACGCCATTAATGACGCCCTACGTGCAATGGAGATAGTACGTGGACATGCTACAGAGTGGCATATTGACCCCAACAAAATAGGTTACCTAGGCTTCTCCGCAGGCGGTGGTGTTGGAATAGGAGCAACCGTAAGGGCCGATGATGCACACCGTCCTGCTTTCATGGCAACCATTTACGGTCCTTCTCTCATTGATGTGGAGGTACCGCAGAACGCCCCGAAGCTCTTCATAGCCACCCGAGGCGACCACCACAACGTAGCTGCCGGCCTGGTATCACTTTATCTGGATTGGAAACGTGCAGGAGCCAACGCCGAGATGCACCTCTACGATGACGGAACCGGCCCCTTCGGTCCCGACGACCCAGGCAATACCAGCGGAACCTGGCGCGAATCCTTCTACCGCTGGCTCACCTTCAACAAGTTCTGAATGTACCATTGGGGTCAGTCCCCTTTTGCACTTGAAATGTACCATTGGGGTCAGTCCCCTTTTGCACTTGAAATGTACCATTGGGGTCAGTCCCCTTATGCACTTGTTGAAGTTAGTGACTGTCGCTTAACTAATCAGGTGACAAAAGGGGACAGACCCCAATGGCACATTGAAAAAGCCTGCGAACTTGATGTAAG
>CACWTU010000020.1 GCA_902763885.1 uncultured Bacteroidales bacterium
TCACTCATTACATCACCCATGTACTCTGCGGGCACGAGAACCTCAACGTCATAAACGGGCTCAAGGATCTTAGGACCGGCCTCCTTGAAGGCTGCGCTGAATGCGTTACGGCCTGCAAGCAGGAAGGAGATTTCATTTGAATCAACGGGGTGCATCTTACCATCATATACGATAACGCGTACATCGCGTGCGTATGAACCGGTAAGAGGTCCCTGCTCCATGCGCTGCATGATACCCTTGAGGATAGCGGGCATGAAGCGTGCATCGATAGAACCACCGACGATACTGTTTACATAAACGAGTTTACCACCCCACTCCAGCGGATATTCCTCAACGCCCTTAACGGTCATCTTGAACTCCTGGTTGCCGAACTTGAACATTTCAGGCATGGGCTTACCGTCCTCATAAGGCTCAACGATAAGGTGAACCTCACCAAACTGACCGGCACCACCTGACTGTTTCTTGTGACGATAATCAGCACGGGCTGCCTTGGTGATGGTCTCACGATAAGGAATCTTGGGCTCCTCAAAGTTGATCATCATCTTATCATTGTTCTCGATGCACCACTTGAAGGTACGGAGATGGAACTCACCCTGACCTGACAGGATAACCTGACGAAGCTCCTTGGACTGCTCAATAACGAGTGTGGGATCCTCCTCACGCATACGGTTGACGATGGTCATCATCTTCTCCATATCGGCCTCATTAACGGGCTTGAGTGCGCGTGAATACTTGGAGTTAGGATATTTGATGAAGTTGAATGAACGGTCAGCGCCCTCATTGAGAGTATTGCCGGTACGTACATCCTTAAGTTTTACAGTGCAACCTATATCACCGGGCAGCAACTCAGGAACCTGAACGCGGGTATTGCCCTGGCTAACAAAGATTTGGGCTACACGCTCCTTGGAACCACGGTCAGCATTCAACATATCCTGACCCTCATGTGCCTTACCGCACATTACCTTGAAGTATGATACTGCACCGATATGGGGCTCAATGGTGGTCTTGAAGAAGAAGAGTGATGTGCCTGATGCATCAAGCTTAACGGTCTCACCCTTGGTATCCTGAACTTCCTTACCCTGCAGAGGTGACGGAGCAACGTTACCAAGGAACTCAACAAGACGACTGACACCTACGTTAGGTGCAGCGGCTGTGCATACGATGGGGAACAGGCCACATGTCTCGATACCCTTACGGAAACCAGCACGGATTTCATCAATTGAAAGCTCGCCCTGATCGAAGAACTTCTCCATGAGAGCCTCATCATTCTCAGCTGCTGACTCTGTTACGGTATCGCGCATGGTCTGTGCCTTATCGGCAACAGCGCCGGGGATATCCTCAGCCTTCATGGCTGAACCATCGGCGAATGTGAGCTTCTGGTTGAGCAGTACGTCTATCACGCTCTTGAAGGAGGGACCTGCCTGCTCGGGGAACTGGATGGGTACACATGTGGTACCGAAGGTAGAACGGATCTGCTCTACTACGTTGTCATACTCGCATTTATCGCTGTCAACGTGGTTTACTACGAAGAATGCGGGCTTACCCAGTTTCTTTACAAGACGATAGCTATTGATAAGGCCTACATCTACACCGCGTGAACCGTTCACTACAAGAATAGCTGAATCACAGATGTTCAGTGCTGTTACTGCCTGGCCTGAGAAATCATCTGAGCCCGGGCAATCAAAGAAGTTGAACTTCTTGCCGAACATTTCTACTGCAAATACTGTTGAATAGACTGAATAGCCGTACTCAAGCTCTACTGCTGCTGTGTCACTTACTGTGTTCTTGGAGTTTACAGAACCGCGGCGCTTAATGACGCCGGCTTCAAAAAGGATACTCTCGGTCAGGGTGGTTTTTCCTGATCCGGCTCCGCCAAGTATGGCGATGTTCCGGATGTCTTCTGTTTTATAATTCTTCATATTAGTAATTATTGATTTATCAATTAGGTTATCCTTCCTAACGAAGGCTCGCAAATTTATTTAATAATACGAAGAATACCAAACTTTTTTATTAGAAGTTCCTACAGCTTTTCATGAATGGAGAGGAAAACTTAAAGGGTATAGTCTCTGAAACTACGGCCCTTCGGGCCTATCCCTCCTATGTCCAATAAGGCACCCTGAAAGGTGTGAGTTCCCCCCACCTTCCATGATACCTTCTTGGACACAGGCTCCTCCCTCTGACGCGCCGAGGGTGGCGACGGTTTCCGAGACCATACCCTTTAAGTTTTCGCTCATTCAGCAAACTGAATCAGGATTTGAAGAGAGTGGAGATGATGGTATCGCTTATGAACAATCGGTGCTCAGGGATTCTGAGATGATTGTTTTCCAATATCAGAGAATCATTATTCAGTAAGTTTTCTGCGGATTGCAAAACAGAATGACGATCATTAGATGAAAGGGCAGAGAGATTGAGGCCTTGGGCGGTACGGAGTGAGAGCATCAGTTTTTCGTTGTAGAGATCGGCGGGAGTCAGGGTTTCTATCTCATACTGCGGGGTTGAATGCTCTATTGCGGTCATATAGGCATCCAAATCAGAGGGGTTCCACTGGCGGGACGTACCGTTGTAGGAATGGGCCGATGCTCCTACTCCGAGATAGGGGGTTCCGTCCCAGTAGCTGCTGTTGTGGCGGGAATGGAAACCGGGACGGCAGAAGTTGGAGATTTCATAATGGTCAAAGCCGGCGGCATGGAGTGTGTCGCACATCAGGGTGAACATCCGGGCGCAAAGGTCATCAGTGGCAGGGACTACACGGCCTTGATCACGGAGAACCTGCAACGGTGTGCCTTCCTCGTAGGAGAGGCAGTAGGAGGAGATGTGCTGCACGCAGGCTGAGAGAGCGGTTTCAAGGTCGGAACGGAACATATCCAATGTTTGGCCAGGAAGACCGTACATAAGGTCTATGCTGATGTTTGTGATGCCGGAATCACGGCAGATGCGGACCGCTTCCAGTGCTTGGGCAGCGGTGTGACGGCGACGCAGGAACGTAAGCAGATTATCATTGAAGGTCTGCACGCCCATGCTTATGCGGTTCACGCCAAAAGCACGGAGGGCACAGACATAATCCGGGGTTATATCATCGGGATTACACTCTACGGTGAGTTCCTCAAGGTGACTTAGGCCGAACACGGAATCTATGGCCGATATAATACTGCCCAGATGGTCAATAGTAAGGCGCGAAGGGGTTCCGCCACCAAAATAGAGGGTCTTGACGGGGGCATCGGACAGATAACCCTTGCGCAGTTGCAGTTCACGGCAGAGGGCGCCGACATAACGTGCGGCTTCTTCCTGACGCACAGTCGAGAAGAAGCCGCAGTATATACAGCGTTTGGAACAAAACGGGATATGTATGTATATGCCCGCCAAACGGTCAGATCATTGAATTGATGACATTCATCACATCCTGGCCTATTGCGTTGGCTGCCTCCATTGTGGAAGCCTCTGAATAGACACGGATGATGGGCTCAGTGTTACTCTTACGCAGATGTACCCACTTATCGGGGAAATCTATCTTTACACCGTCAATGTCATTGATCTCCTCATTGGAATAGATGCCCTTGACCTTGTTGAGGATGGCATCAACATCTGTACCGGGTTTGAGGTCGATACGGTTCTTGGCGATGAAGTACGGAGGATATATCTTGCGAAGCTCACTGACCTTCATGTTCATGTGTGCCAGATGGCTCAGGAACAGAGCAATGCCTACGAGTGCATCACGGCCATAATGTGAAGCGGGATAGATGACTCCGCCATTGCCCTCACCGCCGATAACGGCTCCGGTCTCTTTCATCTTAGTGGTGACATTAACCTCACCTACGGCTGCGGCGTTATACTGACCGCCGTACTGACGGGTTACGTCACGCAGGGCACGGGTGGAGCTGAGGTTGGATACGGTATTGCCGGGAGTGTGACGCAGGACATAATCAGCTACGGTTACAAGGGTGTATTCCTCACCGTACATCTGGCCGTTCTCATCAATGAATGCGAGACGGTCAACATCAGGGTCAACAACGAAAGCGACATCGCGGCCACCCTTCTTCATGAGGTTCATTATGTCACCAAGGTTCTTCTCCAAGGGCTCGGGGTTATGCTGGAAATCACCGGTAGGCTCACAATAGAGTTTGTCAACGCTCTTGACGCCCAGTGCATCAAGCAACTCAGGCAGGATAACGCCACCTACTGAGTTTACGCAGTCAATAGCTACCTTGAAGCCAGCCTTCTTAATTGCATCGACATCAACAAGGTCAAGTGCAAGGACGGACTCTATATGACGACGGTTCATGGTGTCATCAGTCTTGTAATGACCCAGTTGGTCAACATCGGCATAAATGAAATCCTCCTTCTCTGCAATCTCAAGGACACGATTGCCATCAGCAGCTGTCAGGAACTCACCATTGCTGTTGAGAAGTTTGAGCGCATTCCAGTGACGGGGGTTATGGCTGGCGGTGAGGATGAGACCTCCATCGGCCTTGAGCCATGTTACGGCAAGCTCTGTGGTGGGAGTGGTGGCAAGACCGATATCGGTCACGTCAAAACCCATTCCCATAAGGGTACCGCACACCACCTGACGTACCATCTCACCTGAAAGACGGGCGTCACGGCCTACAACGATATGACGGGCCTGAGGATTACCCTCACGTACCCATGTGGCGTAAGCCGATGTAAACTTTACTATATCCAGAGGGGTCAGACCGTTTCCTGCGGGACCACCTATCTCTCCGCGTAAACCGGAGATTGATTTAATCATTGCCATTTTTGTGAAGTAATAGTTAATTCATAAAAAGTAGGATAAACATTTGCTGCAGCAGTCTGGGTTCCCTGATTATGAGGGACAATGAGACGAACTTTAGCGGCATCATCCAACATGCCCGGTTTGATATAGGGGAAAGGCATTATCCAGGCATTGGGCACTGAGTAACCATAAAAACTTGACATTATGCCAAGGATTCCACCAGTTCCGGGAATGAAAGATGCAGAATAATTATCACCTGTACGTTTTACATAGAATACATCCGGCTCAGACTGATAAAGATTCATTGTAATAGTGTCGCCATTACTTACACGAACCTCAACAAACCTGACGTTATAATACAACTGCTCACCCGGTTGGATGGCACGGCCTCCACCCCGCTTGACTATCTGCATATAAACGCCGTTATCAGAAAAAAGGACGTATTCATTCTGGGATACATCAGTTATGGTATCCTGCAGAAATTTTGTCATAGATTTCTCCTTGATGTTATGCTGGCTTATCCAGTTTTCAATCTGTCTGGCCTCACGCTCTTTCTGCTCAGCATAGGTCTCCTCATCATCGCAAGAGATAAAAGAAGCCGATGCAACCACGAATAAGACAGCCAAATACAAGATTCTCTTCATATCACTTTACAAATAATTGTCTAATACATTCTTCGGCAGAACGGGACCATTCATCAAGTCCCTTATGCAGACACTCAACAGCCTCACTGAGCGTACCGTGGAATTCACCGCCGGCAGCGTTCATGTGACCGCCGCCATGAAAGAAATCAGTAGCAAAACGGTTACATGGCACATCACCTACTGAACGGAACGAGAGTTTAATGACACCCTGCTCCTTATCCTCACGGAAGAAGGCGCTCATGAGCACACCGTTTATCTGAAGAGGCATATTGACAAAGCCTTCAGTATCTCCTTTCTTATAGTTGAAACGACGGAGCTCATCATCAGTCAATGTAATGAGGGCAGTAGATTTATCACGGAAAACCTGCATCTTGTCACACAGCACGAATCCCTGAAGACGCAGACGGTCCTCCGAGTAGTTGTGATAGACGCGACGGTAAATATCATCCTTATCAACGCCTTTGTCAAGCAGATGCGACACTACATTGAACAGAGAACTGGAATTGCTGTTGTATGAAAGTGCGCCGGTATCAGTCATGATTCCTGTATAGATACACTCTGCCATATTGAGATCCATGGAACGGAAATCACCCAACGCGCATATAAGATGGAAGACCAACTCCGATGTTGAAGAGGCCTCAGGGTGAGAGAGTATCACATCAAAATTGGCACCAGGATAAGGGTGATGATCCAACAGGAATTTCTTGGCCTTAGAATACAGGAAGCTGGCTGCGATCTTGTCAATACGGCTCACCACATTGAAGTCAAGACAGCACAGGACATCGGCCTTATACACCATATCCTCTGCAGCTGCGGGGTTATCATTATAAACCTTTATTTCATCAGCGCCAGGCAACCACTTAAGGAAATCAGGAGCCGAATCAGGCACAAGCACTACGGCCTGCTTGCCTTTACTCCTGAGGTAGTGACATAACGCCAGGGACGAACCAATGGCATCACCATCAGGGCCCATGTGGGTGAGAATGACATAACGGTCAGCCCAGCCCATCCAGAACCGGAACTCAGATACGTCACTACCTGAAAACGCATTTTCTATCATAACAGCGCAAAGTTACTCATTCTTGCTCAAACAACAAAGTTTTGAATCATGCCCAAAACCGATGCGATGGCCACGCAGGCAAGAGCCTGAACCAAACGATGCGAACGAGCTTCTTTATACCACAAATAGATACAGATAATGACCGCATAAAAGGCTATAATATGCCACCCCTTGCTGATGGAAAGTTCCAGATGAGAATAAGGCAACGACGTAACACGAGTAAGCAGGAGGGTCAAGGTGTCTATCATCCAGGTGAGCAGGTTTACAGTGATATCCCTCAACGGAGCAATCCAACCTGTAATCCAGAGGGACATGGAGAGCGCCACGATGACGAACATCAAAGGAACGACAAAGAGGTTGGCCAGCAGTACATAGGTTGAGAAGCTGGAGAAATGGTACATGATTATGGGCGTTGTGCCTATCTGAGCCGATATGGAGAGGGCCGATACGCGCCAGATGTACCTGACAACGACGTTCTTGGGATTCCACAGTTCCAGAAGCGGCGGAGTGAGTATTACGATAAACAGCACTGCGCTGAAGGAGAGCTGGAAACTCATATCGAATATGGCCGAAGGGTTGACTACCAGCATGAACAATGCGGCCAGGCCAAGAGAATTAAGGGCGGAGCCTTCATGTTCAACGGCACGGCAGACAGCCACGATGGAGAACATTATGAGAGAACGGGTTATGGAGACAGGCATACCGATGGCGAATGCGTATGACCACATCACGAGCATGACTATCAGCTCCCTGAGCCAGAAGACATCGGCTCCCAATTCAAGCATATCCTTCCTGCCGGAAACAACACGGCACAGGCGGGCTATCATACCACCCGGACGGATGCGGAAAAGGAAGGAGGGCAAGAGAAAATATAGGAAACAGCACATGATGCCCACATGAAGGCCTGACACCGCCAGGACATGGCTTACTCCCGATGTGGAATAGACCTCACGCAGACCCTCGCTAAGCTGTCTCTTCTCACCCAGCGAGACGGCAGATACAACCGCCAGAGCATTGCCCTGCAGCCCCCACTCCCTGTATTTGGCCATTATGCTGCGACGGAAACGGATGCATCGGTTCTTAAGGCTCAACGGACCGTCTGACTGGCCTGCCCACCAATCCTTGGCCTGGACACGGAGTGTGCCGGAGACGCCATGACTCAACAGATATGAGGCGTAGTCAAAGCCGGCACCCTCACTGGAAGGCTTGTTTATCTTGCCGTCAAAGGTTATTGTCTGCCCCGGTAGCAGAGACTGCGCGGCACTGTCCTTGGGCAGATATAGATAGATATTACGGGCCCTGTAAAGACTGTCAGTAAGGCTCACCTCAAGCCGATAGGTACGTTCACGCTCAAGCGGATAGGAGTTTACCACCCCATGATATATAGCCCAGCGCCTTGGCCACTCCACCTTTACCCTATTCATCTGTATGGTATAGGACAATGTCCCTACCGCAACAAATGAAAGTGACAGACAAAGCCCTGAGAAACGGGGATGCCTGTCACTGAATATCAGAATTAATGCTATTAGCGTTGCGATTATGGCAAAGAAGCACCAGACCGGCACATCTGCCCGGGTGTTTAAGATGGTATCCGATATTATTATCCCTGCTATAAGGGGAAAGACCAGCCTTAAAGAGGGCCAGTCCTGTAACCTCACTTATCCTTAGAGTTTTTTGAGTTCAAGGATTGCGGCCTCAGGATCTGGTGCCGAGAATATGGTGTTGCCCGATACCAGGACGTCAACACCTGCTTTTACAAGACGTGGAGCAGTCTCAAAGGTTACACCTCCGTCAACCTCAATGAGAGCATTCGATCCGCTTTCACTGATGAGCTTACGCAGTGCCTTAACCTTATCTATTGAGTGCTCTATGAACTTCTGGCCACCGAAACCGGGGTTCACGGTCATGAGCAGTACCATATCGACATCCTTTATGACATCGGTCAACATGGAAACCGGTGTAGAGGGATTAAGCGTGACAGCAGCCTTCATACCGCGGTTCTTGATCTCATATATGGTACGGTTGAGATGACGGCAGGCCTCATAATGGACGTTATATGTGGTTACGCCAAGCTCCTGGAAACGATCCATGAACTTTTCAGGCTCCACAATCATAAGATGCAGGTCCAGCGGTTTGGTGCAATACTTAGCCACATACTTCAATACGGGAAAACCGAACGATATGTTAGGTACGAACACACCGTCCATTATATCAAGATGCAGCCAATCGGCCTGGCTGCGGTTGATCATCTCCAAATCTTTTCGCAAATCACCGAAATCGGCAGACAGCAATGAGGGTGCTACAATGGTGCTCATTTTATTCAAAAAATCTGTGTTATTCATTGGATTCCTGCTGAATCCTACCGCAAAAGTAGTGAGAATATCTGATTAAAAAAAGAAAGCGGGAGGTTATCCTGCCTTCTTAGTTCAATGAGTATGCGGAGGCTTCACCGGGAAGCTCGCCTACGATACGTATTCCGGCTGCGAAATTGCGGAGGAACTCCAGCGTTTTCTCGGCTGGGCGGCCGTATGAGACGCTTTTAAGAGCAGTCCGGATTAGATTTTCAGTAATAGAAGAAGAAGTAGAAGTCTGATCCATAGGCATCCTTTTGTTAAGTTCACAATTAAAACGCGAACCTTACAAAATTAGTATATGGAACAGAGTAAAAAATATTTAAAACTGACTACAGGTCAATCTGCAATGGTCAGGGCGATGCCTTTCTCTACCGACATCTTGCGGATGTTGATCAAGGCATAGCGCATACGGCCCAGCGCTGTGTTGATTGAAACGCCTGTGATATCGGCTATCTCCTTGAAGCTGAGGTCCTGATAGTAACGCATGAAGACTACCTCACGCTGATTATCGGGCAGTACATCTACAAGACGGCGGACATCACGCAGGGTCTGGTCATTGATCATGGTGTCCTCTATGTTCATCTCAGCAAGGTTGGCGTTGTTGAGCAGGTCATAATCCTGAGCATCGTTGCTTACGGTGTTCTCATTCTTGTCCTGACGGAAATAGTCTATTATGAGATTATGGGCAATACGGGTGAGCCAGGCTCCGAACTTACCGGTGCTGGTATAGTTTCCCTTCTGGAGGGTTACTATTGCCTTTACGAATGTATCCTGGAAGATATCATCGGCCAAGTCACGATTGCGTACAACAAAGTTGATGTACGAATACAATTTGTCCTGATAACGTGTTAAGAGGGTATCGAACGCCTTATTGTTACCGTTTGAATAAAGAGCTACCAACTGGTCGTCAGTAAGCTGATTCAAATTCTCCATTACTTCTTCTTTACTTGGTTATTGGAGTAAAGTTCAGTCTATAGGCAGTTCGGTTTTAGTGAATAATTCGATTAGTGCGAGGGCAAAGATAATGTGAATTTTTCTTAATACACAAACAAAATGTCAATTTTAACACTTTAGAAGGGGAAAATTATGGCAATAGGGTTACCAGACTACGCGCTTCGCGCTATCCCTCCCACTCCTTTGGAGTGGGCCCCTCCCTCTGACGCGCCGAGGGTGGCGACGGTCTTGTAACCCTATCGCCATAATTTTCCGCTCACTGAGCAAGCATTATCAGATGAAGGTGCAGGCGGAAAGGGTGCAGCCGCAGAGGAAGGCGGGGGTTGGCATTCTCTTTTTGCCGGAGAGCTGGACTTCAAGGAGGCGGAGGGCTCCGTCGGCTGTTGATACTATCAGGTTTTTGCGGCCGTCGCAGGTTATTGTTCCGGGAGTTTGGAGGGGGGCGTTTGGAACGGGTTCGGCGGCGAATATCTTGAAATCCTGATCATTGCCTTCAGGAGAGTGCAGGACGGTCCAGGCGGCCGGGTATGGGGAGAGGCCGCGGATGAAGTCACGGACGCGGGCGGTGGGCCGGTTCCAGTCTATGCGGCAGGTCTCCTTGAAGATCTTGGGGGCTGGGCGGAGTTCACTGACCGGGATATCGGACTGCGGTATTGGCTTGATATTACCGGCAAGGATATCCTGCAGTGTACGGACGGTAAGGTCAGCTCCTAACGCCATCAGTTTGTCATGCATGGTCTCAGCATTGTCATCGGGCAGAATAGAAATACGCTCCTGGTGAATTATATCGCCGGTGTCAATCTCATGCTTTAGGAAGAAGGTGGTTACTCCGGTCTCCTTGTCACCGTTTATGATGGCCCAGTTGATGGGGGCGGCTCCGCGGTACTGAGGGAGCAGGGAGCCGTGGAGATTGAAGGTCCCTAAGCGTGGCATGTTCCATACTACTTCAGGGAGCATACGGAAGGCTACTACGATCTGGAGATCGGCCTTAAGGGCGGCAAGGGCTTCAAGGAAGGCCGGGTCTTTCAGTTTTTCAGGCTGAAGCACCGGGATGCCCTGCTCTACGGCGTATTTCTTGACGGGGCTGCTCTGCAGGACGCTGCCGTGACGGCCCATGGGCTTATCGGGCATGGTTACTACACCTATTATATTATAACCGTCCTCTACAAGACGACGCAGGGTGAACTCCGCAAATTCCGGAGTTCCCATAAATACTATCCTCAGGTCTTTCTTCTCCATAATGAATCTTTTTTACTCCTCAGAGAGTTCAAGCAACACACTGCGGTATGAGTTGAAGATCTTGGACTTTGAGACAAAGCCCAGATACTTTCCGTCCTCATCCTCAACAGGCAGGTTCCAGGCACCGGTCTCATCAAATTTCTTCATCACGGTGTCCATAGTATCCTTGACAGAGAGACGTGCCGGTGGCAGTTCCATGAGTTTCTGCACATTGAAGCGGTGGTACAGCTCCTGACGGAACATTATGTTACGTATGCTCTCCATATTGACCACGCCAACCAGGCAACCGTCATCATCAAGCACCGGGAAGAGGTTACGCTTGGAGCGGGCAATTATATTTACCAGCTGGCCAAGGTCCATATCGGGCCTGACAGTAAGGAACTCCTTCTCTATCAGGTTATCCATACTCATAAGCAGAAGTACTGACTGATCCTTATGATGGGTCATGAGCTCACCCTTCTGAGCCAGACGCATGGAATAGATGGAGTGCGGCTGGAAAAGGCGTATGGTGAGATATGACATTATGGAGACCATCATGAGCGGCAGGAACATGGAGTAGCCGCCGGTGAGTTCGGCTATCAGGAATACACCGGTAAGAGGAGCATGCATAACGCCCGACATCAGGCCGGCCATACCGAACAATGCAAAGTTCTGGACCGATATATCTGAACCCGGCGACAGGCGGTTCATGAGCTCACCGAATATGAATCCGGTAAGGCAGCCCAGGAACAGACTGGGTGCGAATATACCGCCGCATCCTCCGCCTGCATTGGTGGCGGTTGATGCGAACACCTTGGTAAGCACTACCAGACCCAGGTAGAGCAGGAGGTTACCTCCATAAAAGAGGGAGCCGCCCATTACCTTGCCGGAATCCTCATTCACATCAAGCAGAAGCGAGATGGTATCATAACCCTCACCATAGAGTGACGGGAAGAGGAATATGAGAATACTGAGCACTACGGCGCCCACCACGAACTTGATCCATGGGCTCTGGAAACGCTTGAACCAGGTCTCAAACCAGTGCATCATCTGCGAGAAATAGAGCGACACCATTCCGCAGGTGACGCCCAGCAGCAATGCGAACGGGATCCTGGAGAGGTTAAAATCATGTGCCGATGCAAAATGGAACATGGAATCCGTTCCGGTAAACACATATGATATGGTAGCGGCAGTGACCGATGACACCAGCAACGGCAGAAGCGAACCCATGCTGAGGTCAAACATAAGGACCTCAAGCACAAACACCAATCCCGCGATAGGAGCCTTGAAGATACCGGCAATGGCACCGGCCGAGCCACAGCCCACGAGCAGCATGAGCGTACGGTGCTCCATCTTGAACATTCGGCCTATATTGGAGCCGATGGCAGAACCCGTAAGCACGATAGGACTCTCAGCACCGACAGATCCACCCATACCGATGGTCAAGGCACTGGCTATGACAGATGAATACATGTTGTGCGGCTTGATACGGCCGTTTTTCTTGGATAGGGCATAAAGTATCTTGGTTACGCCATGCCCTATGTCATCACGCACTATATACCTGATGAACAGTCCTGACAGCAGTATGCCTATGATAGGATAAATAAGCAGGCTGTAGTTCTCCTGGCTGATAAACAGATGGCCTGAAACAAAGCCGTGAATCAGCGATATAAGGTATTTGAGCAACAATGCCGCAAAGGCGGTAAAGATACCCACCACAAGACTGAGCAGCAGTATGAACTGACGCTCACTGATATGGTCACGACGCCACAAGTTGAACTTGTTGAGCAATGACTCTGTCTGTTTCTCTATCTCCTCTGATGTATCTTTCATTCTCTGATTACTTTAACGAGTCCGCCGGAACCGAGTTTGATTATGCCCGATGCAACGGCTCTGGTCTGTTCTGTCTGACGGTATTCAACAATGTAGTCAACGCCCTGCCTTATGACATCAGCTATCTCACTGAAACAGGCAGCTGACGGCTGACCGCTTATATTGGCCGATGTGGATACAACCGCCCCACCCAACCTGCGGCACAGCTCCTTGGAGAAGGCCTCACGGGTAACACGGATGCCTGCGCTGCCGTCATCGGCCAACAGTTCCGGGGCAAGATGACGCACATTATCATATATAATGGTAAGCGGTTTCTCCGCCAGGTCCATCAGGTCATAGGCTACATCAGGTATATCGGGCACATAATAGCCCAACTTGGCATCAGAGTCTATGAGCGAGAGCATGGACTTGCTGTCTGAGCGCTGCTTGAGCTGAAAGATACGGCGCACGGCAGCACTATTGGAGGCATCACAACCGATACCCCAAATGGTATCTGTGGGATAGAGGATGATACCTCCGTCACGCATCACCTGCACGGCACGTTTGACATCTTCTATGAACTCCTGCATCAGAACTCACTTGTAAAGTGGAACTTGATATGCTTGAAGTCTATCTGGGCCATCTGCAACACGTAGCCGCTGTCGGCCAGGAAGACATCACGGCCCTCCATATCGGTAGCCATGAACTGGTACTTGCGTTTCTTGAACGCCTCCAGCTCTGCCTCATCATCACTCTCAATCCAGCAGGCCTTGTAAAGGCTGGCGGGCTCCCAGCGGCACAGGGCATTGTACTCATGCTCCAGGCGGTACTGGATAACCTCAAACTGCAGCTGGCCTACAGTACCTATCAACTTGCGGCCGTTGAACTGGTTGATGAACATCTGGGCCACACCCTCACCCATCAGCTGGTCAATACCCTTGGCAAGCTGCTTGGCACGCATGGGATCAGCGTTCTCTATATACTTGAACATCTCAGGCGAGAAGCTGGGCAGGCCCTTGAAATGGAGTTTCTCACCCTGCGTAAGGGTATCGCCTATCTTGAAGTTTCCGGTATCAGGAAGTCCGATGATATCGCCCGGCCAGGCCTCCTCAATGGTGCTCTTACGCTGCGCCATGAACTGGGTGGGCGACGAGAAACGGAAGGTCTTGTCCAGACGCACATGATAGTAGGGCTCGTTACGCTGGAACCTGCCCGAGCAGACCTTACAGAACGCCACCGATGAGCGGTGGTTGGGATCGATATTGGCCGTTATCTTGAATATGAATCCCGTAAACTTGCTGTCCTCGGGCTCCACCAGGCGCTCCAGTGCCTGCGTGGGACGCGGGCTGGGCGCTATCTGCACAAAGCAGTTGAGCAGTTCCTGCACACCGAAGTTGTTCAGGGCTGATCCAAAGAACACCGGTGCCAGTTCACCATCCAGGTACTGCTGGCGGTCAAACGGCTCATAGACGCCATCTATCAGTTCCAGGTCAGAACGCAGCTTCTGTGCCTCACGCTCACCCACATGAGCCTCAAGGTCTGTGCTGTTTATATCGACCTCTACCTTCTCCGTGACCTTCTGCTTATCAGGAGTAAAGAGGTCAAGTTTCTGCTCATATATGTTATATACGCCCTTGAAACGGGCTCCTTTCTCTATTGGCCAGCTGAGCGGGCGTACATGTATCTGGAGTTCCTCCTCAAGTTCATCAAGCAGGTCAAACGGGTCATTACCCTCACGGTCCAACTTGTTGACGAATACAATCACCGGAGTCTTGCGCATGCGGCACACCTCCATGAGGCGGCGGGTCTGAAGCTCAACGCCCTTGGCACTGTCAATCACTATGATAACGCTGTCAACGGCGGTCAGGGTACGGAACGTATCCTCAGCAAAATCCTGGTGACCCGGGGTATCCAGAATGTTTATCTTATAACCTTCATAATCAAACTCCATGACCGATGTGGTCACTGAAATTCCACGCTGCTTCTCAATGTCCATCCAGTCAGATGTGGCGGTCTTGCGAATCTTGTTTGACTTGACCGCTCCAGCCACCTGTATCTGGCCGCCGAACAGCAGGAATTTCTCAGTAAGTGTAGTCTTACCGGCATCAGGGTGCGATACTATCGCAAATGTTCTACGTCTATTTATCTCTTCCATAATATCAATCCAATTCAAGCGTGCCCTCCTTATCCTCACGGTAGAGCACGGCCAGCTTTCCGATGAATGCCGATACGGCCTTTACAGCCTGGGCGGTAGCATCACTTACAGGCTTGCCCTGCAGCTTAAGCATCCATACTCCGTACAGCATATTGAAACAGTCACGCAGCTCCTCGTTCTGCTGCTCATGGTTCCTGGCACGGAACTCAACGATGAACGGCAGAGCCTTGTAGTAGAGATCCCTGTACTCCGGCTGCTTATGTGACTCAAGCAAACGGGAATGCAGGTCTTCCAAAAGGAGCAGCACATTCTCATTGATCTGCAGATGCCCTTGCTCAGTCTTACCCTCAACACGCATCATCTCAATGAGGTCATCATACCACTGTTTCCATTTAAGCTGGTCAGGCTCACTGCGTCCGCTGTTTTTGATAACGGTTTCATACAGACGGTCGCTGTCAAGCCCGGCTGCACGTATGACATCCTCAACCTGCCACATGTAAAGCAGGTATTCGGCAATATTTTTTCCTCTTAGATCTTCTTGTACAAACATCTTACAGCCTCTTTTTCCCTCTGTTTTCATCGTTCCTCAGTCAAAATGGACCTCCATTATTCCCTCCGGAACGATAAAAACAGAGGAAAAAATAGTCCATAAGACTGAAATCATATCTATATCCTACAATTTTACCATAATAAAGATAAACCACGACACCGATGCTACTATCAGTATGGTGCCAAGAACACGGTTTATTATCCACAGGCCACGAAGGTCAAAACGGTTGCGTACCTTGTTGATCAGCGTGGAAAGCGTTAGCCACCAACATACATCGCCCATAAGCGTGAAGGCATACGTCTCAATCTTGAGACCTGTGCTGAAATCATCTACGGGAAGTGAGAAGAAAGCAAACAGTCCCATATAGAAAAAGACCACGAGCGGGTTCACGATAGCCACCAGGAATCCCGTCAACGTAAACTGTCCAAGAGATTCTTTCTTTACCGATACCTCCTTGGATTTGGCAAGAGGGTTGTTCCTGACGGTGGTTATGCCAAACACCATCAGCAGTACGCAACCAGCAAGCTTCACCACAAGCGCCACATCAGGGTTCTCCAGATAACCGAGCACCAATGACAGGCACATAATGGTGATGAAGATATATACTGCATCACTTATAGACACTCCAAGGCCGGTAAGAAATCCCTTCCACCGGCCTTTGTTCAATGTTCTCTGAATGACAAGCACCCCCGACGGACCCGCCGGGGCTGCTGCCAGAAAACCTATAGCCATTCCTTTGAGCAAGAGCTCAAAGACAGATACTTCATTCATCAAGCTTAACGCTTAGCACCAAAAGCAAGATTCATGCCCAAACTGAAATTCAGGCCGAAATCTTTCAAAGGAATATATTGTGGATTAAAATCAGCCTTTATGCGGTCAACAGCAAAGAAGAAATTGAATCCCGCGGGATGCAGATTAACTAACAATCCCATTGAGCTACCCATAGTTGAGAAACCGATATTACCGGTTATGTCAAACCAACTGTTAGGTGACATGCATATTGAAGTCCTTTCCTCAAAATAAGGATTCAAGCCTGTACGGAATGTCATCAACTCACCGAATGAAAGCCACTTGGCGAAAGGTGTCTCATACTCGGCACCAAGACGGAAGGTGGCATCAAGTTCGACTGACTTGCTCTCTTCTGTTCCTGTCTGATAGAGCTTGATCATATCCTTGAAATCATCACCTATATTCTCCAGCTCCTTATTGTCATTATCCTTTGACGTAACATCATACTCCTTGAAGCCTGCAAACCTGACATACTCCTGATTGTTTGTGGCAAAAGTTGTGGTCTGCCCCCAATCAATCATACCGATGTCACTTACAGATGCTGACACCTTAAGTCCCTTGACAAGATCCTTAAAGTCATACTCTGCACCCAGATCTACAGCAAAACCATAGCTTGAAGGCATCTTGAAAGTATATTTATCTTCCAATCCTTGAAAGGTGTTCTCATCACTCAGCTTGTACTTCATTCCGGGAACAGAGGCTTTCAATGTACCGTTGCTCCTTACCAGCCACTCATTATCACTGAGACGGGCATCAATCTCATCAATATTGAGATTTGCATAGGCTGCGCCCTGCAGGAACTTTAAGGCAACACCGATGGTAAGGTTATCACCAATCTTGTGTGAATGGGTAAGAGAATACTCCAGATAGGTGATACTGGTTACGTTCACATCCTTTATCATGTACTCACCATTGGTTAAGCCGGATTTCATGAATGCGAACAGGTCCTTAGGCAATGACACTTTCTCACTGTTACGCATCTTGACATTGAACATGGTGTACCAATTGGAGTTACCGAATCCGAATCCCAGGATATCCATATTCAGGTCAACATCAAACTGTGATGCATCAGGAAGCGCATCAAGGAACTCATCGGCTTTAACATCAGAACTCATGAATGTGGTAAGCATTCCCGGTTTGGATTTTGATTCAAACAGGAAGTGTGACATACCGACTGAGCCCTCGGCATTAACCTGAATGTTACTTACACCGGGAATAGCCATGAAACCTGAACGTTCCGGGGCAAGTGCAGGGTTCAACTGATAACGTTGATTGAAACCTTCCAGAAAATATCCGGATACTGAACTCTGTGCATATGACATAGTAGCCATGAGCAACATTGCAGTTGCCACAAATGACTTTCTAATATTATTCTTTTTCATAATGTCTCACTTTTACGGTTACTTGCCATCCTTCTTCTCTGTAAAGTCAACTCTCACTCCATCAGGGAAATAAAGTTTAAGAGCTTTCAGATGTATATACTGGCCTTTTTTGATACTGGATGAACCGCTGGTATCATCATCAGAATCACACTCGGCAGTAAACTTAATAGCCTCCAGCTTCTCAAGAGCACCCTCAGCTACAGACAGATTCAACAACAAGGAAGAAACGCTACCCTGTTCTGAACCTGCGGCAATAGTGCAGGGGTCAATAGTGATACCTGTAATAGGTTTGAAGTCCTTATCAAGTGCAGTAGCATTCAAGTCTACTCCAAGCGGAATTGTGGATATCACGCTGTCTGACTTGATCTGAATCCTAACAGTACCCATGATCTTATCAGATATATCCTTGAGATCCTTTCCGAGATTCTTGATTGTGTCTGAATATGATACAAAGACGCTGTCAAATGAGAGCGGAATTGAAACCTCATAGTTTCCGGATACGCCAAGATCACGGGTCAGGTCAATGTAATGCCATACTGTAGTATCAGCTGATGCATTGAGCTTGAATATGATTGAATCAGGAATCTTAGTCATAAGCTCTGAGAGACGACTCATACGTACAAACATGGTATCGCCATCAACATGATCCGTAACAGACTGCCCTATCACGATTCTGGTAGTGTGCTTCTCCTCATTTGTAGGACATGGCGCAAGCCTGATTGTCTTGCAATCAGGAATGATGCCTTCAACTGATTCCTTTCCTGTCTTTGATGACAAAGTGAGGTCAAGGTTGATAGGAACAGGAACGGAATTGACCAGGTTGATGGCTATCTTAGGATCAGACAGCTTGAATGAAGCATCCTTGAGGAAATCCATATCACTGCCAAGTGAAAGGCTTACGCTTTCACGGATGGTCTTGATATCCGGATTAACCTTACCGTCTATAGACTGAACCTCAATAGGCTCAAACCATACACTTGGTGTAACCTCGATGTTATTCAGACCACTCAAACTAATGTTTGACTTAGGAACTGTTGCAGAACCGGTAATGGTGACCTGTTTATTGTTCAGTACCAACTTGCCATTTTCCAATTGATGCGGTTTAGCGAACTCAAAACCTTCAATCTTAAGACCTGATATGGTAAGGCTGTCACCGTCTGATAATTCCTGAGCTGTCGCTACCCTGTTTATTATAAGAGTATGTCCGTCTTCACTTATGGTGGTATTGGGATCACCGGAATAGTTTATCTTAATGAAATCAGGGAATGTGACATTAAGATTGGAAAGCATCATTGCATCAATACCGCTTGGTACGCCCTTGAACTTAAGGACAAACTTTACTCCGGCAGCCTGTTTCAAATCTATGCGGCGCAATGAAAGCAGAGACTTGTCAACATTCTCAGATATCGATATGGAAGTGGTATTGTCCAGATCAGTCTTAATCTCTGCAATAGTGAAAGATGCATCAGAAACCACAAACTGTCCCGATACGGAGAAGGATATGTTACTGCCATTCAATTTCTCAACATCTTGTTTACCAAGGCCTTTCACGGATTCGATATCTATTGAGGCGCTATAGGAAACACTGTTATCCAGTTTGATGGATGAATTCATATAATGAACCTTCTTATTCAGTGTCAAGCTCAACACATGCAGCATGATATCATTACCCTTAACCTTATCAGGATCAATAACCAGAATATTATTGTTATTGGCATCAGATGTCCATGAGTATCCATAGCCATCCTGCTTGTCAAATTCAAAATCATCAGACAAGACAATGCGGATATTACTGCCATCCTTCAGGGTAAACGGTGCAATATCAAAATCAGACAATGAAAGTTTAATGTAACTGTTTACGGGTTCAAAAGAAATCACGCCAACACTATCCATTCCGTCAAGGCCGTTAATGGTGAAGGATGAGTTTACTGATTCTCCCTCAAACTTAATCTCCTTCTGTTTTGTATCAACAGAGAAATCAGCCATCCGAAGAGCATCGGCCATTTCAACATCAACATACATTTCACCTTCACCACTGGTGGTTCCTGTTACAGTAAGTTCAAGAGAATATTTTACTGTCCCTTCAAAGTTGATCTCATGACCGTAATCCTTAAAATCGGCCTTATTCAGGTAGAAGGACAACGGCAACTTCTGTTGTTCACTGCTACTCAAATCCTTGATATTACCAGAGGCAATGCTGAATTTGTTATTCTGCACAGATATTGTAGCACCATTGAAATAAGCATCCAGACCGGGATCCTTGATGAGCGTAAAATTGGATGGGAATTCAACATCCAGCTTATTAATGCTTACGGTGGCATTGTTCAGGACCTTATAGACAGGTGCCAAATCAACGTAAAGCGTTATGAGCTGACCTTTATCTGAAGTACCGTCACCAAAATATACTGCATTCAAGGTCTCCACATCATCAGGAAGCGTATAATTGAATGATATATTCTTTTCCTGTGCTGCAGTGATGGTTCCATACTGCGCAGGAAGAGTAATTCCGGCATAAGTGATAGGGAACTTCTGGGTCTGGACTTTCAGTTCAAATTCAGGAAGTTCAGTATTGATTCCGGAAAGATTTATAGCATCAAAATTCAGCTTACTGGATTTAGTGGGAATGTTGAATGACAAGTCTTCCTTAGAAGGAAAGTCAAAGTTTGTAGTGATGGAATTAATCTTAGGAGAAGGGATCTTGATACTTACCTGATCTATATCTACCTTAACATCATCAATATTACCCTCCTTGGAGAATCCGTAAAGGCCATCCTTGAGAATATCCAGCTCAGAATTATCACCATCAACCTTGATGAGTGAATCAATCAGAATCTCTTTGAGACTACCAACAGGTATTGATAAGCCTCCTGGAGCAACCTGAACATCCAGACTGATTTTCTTGTCAAGATCAAGCTCATCAGTCACGGAAATACAGGAACCAAGACAAAATGCAGCAGCAATACCGCACAATGCCAATGATCTGTTGAATTTTTCCATAAAAAAAGTATTTGTCGGTTTGTATTATCTGTTTGGGGAAAACGGTTATCGGCACAAATATACTAAAATTAAGTACACACGCGCGAGAAAAGCCAAAAAATGTAAAACGGATTATTCTTCACGGTCACGTTTGCCGTTGCCACGTACAGTAACGCGGATACCGGACAGACGGCGTTCCTTTTTCTCCATGACCCTGAACACCAGGTCTTTACAGACAAGTTCTTCATCCTTCTTGGGGAAATCACCCTTAAGCTCAAGAAGGAACCCGGCCAAGGTATCGGCCTCACCTGTAAACTGGGCATAATCATCCTCATCAAGATCAACTATACGGAAGAAATCAGAGAGAAGGGTCTTGCCCTCAAAGACGTATGTATCCGGACCTGTCTTGCGATAGCTGACGGAATCATCATCAAACTCATCATTGATCTCTCCCAGTATCTCCTCAATGACATCCTCAAGGGTAACCAGGCCCGATGTACCTCCGAATTCATCAACCACTATAGCCATGTGGATGCGGCCGGTCTGGAAGTCATGCAAGAGGTCATCAACCTTACGGGTCTCAGGCACGAAGAATGCCGGACGGATAAGAGACTGCCAACGGAAACCATCGCCTTTCTCAAGATACGGAAGGAGATCCTTAATGTAAAGAATTCCCTTGATATTATCAGACGTGCCGGAATAGACCGGAACACGTGAATAAAAGTTCTCGTTAATGCATTTCATGACATCCCTGTAACTGGCTTTGATATCCAGCATAATCATGTCAATACGTGACGTCATGATATCTACAACCGTCTCATCGCCAAAACGGATCACACCCTCCAGCATGTGCTGCTCCTCCTGTATATCCTGGGAGTCAGTAAGTTCAAGCGCATGCTCAAGCTGATCAACTGAAATGTTGAAATTTTTCTTAGGCTGAACGTGTTCTGAAAGAACCTTGGAGCGGATGAGAAGTGATGACACCGGACGCAGCACAACCTCAAGGACAGAGATAAGCGGAGCCGCCCTCAAGCTGAACGAAAGAGAGTTGTGAGCTGAATATAGCTTGGGGATAATCTCTCCGAAAAGCAAGAGCAAAAAAGTCAGAATGACAGTGAGCAGCACAAACTCCACCCACTCTGCTCCGCCGAATGTGAGCATCTGAGAAAAAGCCAGATTGAGCAGAAGGATTATGGCTACGTTTACCAGATTATTGGCCGTAAGGATTGTTGCAAGCAGACGTTCCGAATCAGAAAGCAGAGCCTCTGCCTTACGGCCGCTGTAGCTGTCATCCTCAGATATCTTTTTCAGTTCCTCAGGTGAAAGTGAAAAGAATGATGTCTCAGAAGCAGAGACAAACCCTGAAAGAACCAAAAGAAG
The DNA here is from genome assembly GCA_902763885.1 of uncultured Bacteroidales bacterium. GTDB lineage: Bacteria > Bacteroidota > Bacteroidia > Bacteroidales > Bacteroidaceae > Colenecus. The sequence goes on from CACWTU010000020.1 coordinate 22,004, forward strand.
CAGGGCCGCCACCATTGCGATGACAGACCCCGCTGTTGGAGCATTGAATCCGACAGCCCACCAGGCTGCCGTACCCGAAATCAGAAAATTAACGGTTTCTATAATGCTTCCTTTTTTAATTAGAACGGGATATTATCGGAGTTTCCGGATCCCTGTGCAGGAGCAGATGCCTGTACCTGCGGAGACTGTGCATCCTGTCTGGCCTGCTGTCTTGATGACAACATTTCCATAGAATCCACGAATATCTCCGTAACATAGCGCTTGACGCCGTTCTGGTCATCATAGCTGCGGTTACGGATACTGCCCTCAACGTAAAGCTTGTCACCTTTGTGAACGTATTTCTCAACGGTTTCAGCAAGGCCTCTCCAAAAAACAAGGTTATGCCATTCTGTACGATCAGGCACCTGAGTGCCATTTTGAGCAGTGTAGCCACGTTCTGTCGTGGCAAGGGTAAGGTTAGCTACACAAACATGGTTATCCAGATACCTTACATCCGGATCCTTACCCACATTTCCAATTAAAATTACTTTGTTAACTGACATAATAAATAGGTATTAAAAATTCATTGGCAAATATAATCACTGCTCAATATGATTCCAAAACTAAAGACAAGTTTTTTTGGGGTTCCCGTAAGTTACGCTCACATTTAAGGTTTATTACCTAAAAAAATCACGTAAAAACAGATGAAAAAGTTTTCTGTATTATCAAAAAGCGCTACATTTGCAACTCGAAACTGAAAGAGACTATTTAAGACTTAAATAATTGAGAATATGACAAAAGCAGATGTTGTAAGCGAGATCGCCAAAAAGACAGGCATAGACAAGGCCGATGTTCTGGCATGTGTAGAAGGTTTCATGGAAGTTGTAAAGGCTTCTCTTGAGAATGATGAGAACGTTTACCTGAGAGGTTTCGGTAGCTTCATCACCAAGAAGAGGGCTGCCAAGGCCGCACGTGACATCCTCAAGAACACCACAATCACTGTTCCAGAGCATAAGATTCCCGCCTTCAAGCCGGCCAAGACTTTCGCTCAGGCTGTTAGAAAGTAATAGTTAACTTCAAATAATCACGATTATGCCAAGCGGAAAGAAGAAAAAAAGACATAAGATGTCTACGCACAAGCGTAAAAAAAGACTGAGAAAGAACAGACATAAGAGCAAATAAGCAAAACGTCTGACAACACCTCTCAAAGAACAAACTTGCCGTGATATTTATTCGTCAGGTTTGTTCTTTGCTTTATCAAACGAACAGCACTACCCACTGATGACAAGCCAACTTACAGTAAATGTCCAGCCGGACAGCATTCAGATAGCCATTACTGAGGATCAGAATCTGGTTGAGTACCAGAAGGATGCCCAAGAGGTTACCTTTGCTGTAGGCAATGTCTATCTGGGACGTGTCAAGAAACTGATGCCCGGACTCAACGCCTGCTTTGTGGATGTAGGATCTGAAAAAGAGGCGTTCCTGCACTATCAGGACCTGGGGCCACAGTTTGAATCATTAAAGAGATACACCAAACAGGTACGCGCCAACCGCAAGAAGCTGGCCCCCTTCAATAAGGCACAGAACGTACCGTTTGATGAGAAACAGGGCAACATAAGCACTGCACTTGAGCAGGGTGATGAGATCATCGTCCAGGTTACAAAGGAACCTATCTCCACAAAAGGCCCGCGCCTGACAGGCGAGATCTCATTTGCAGGACGTTTCCTGGTACTGATACCATTCGGTGACAAGGTATCTGTTTCATCCAAGATCAAATCATCTGAGGAGCGTGCCCGCCTGAAGCAGCTCATACACAGCATCAAGCCCAAGAACTGCGGCGTGATAGTACGTACCGTGGCTGAGGGTAAGCGTGTGGCTGAGCTGGACAATGAGCTTTCCATACTATATCAGCGTTGGGAAGACAGCCTGACAAGGGCACAGAAAGCGGAGAAGGCACCCGAACTGATCTTTGAAGAGACCAGCCGTACCATAGCCATTCTGCGTGACATGCTCAACTCTTCATATGAGTCAATCTGGGTTGATGATGAGAAGACATACCAGGAGATACGCGACTACGTTTCACTCATAGATCCTGAGAGAACCAAGATTGTCAAGCTCTACAAAGGCGAGTTGCCCATATTTGACAATTTTGCCATCACCAAGCAGATAAAGTCATCATTCGGACGCATTGTATCCTACAAGAGCGGCGCTTACCTTATAATAGAGCATACTGAGGCTCTGCATGTGGTGGATGTAAACAGCGGTCACCGCGTAAAAGCCGGCACCCAGGAGGAGAACGCACTTGAGGTAAACTTAGGTGCTGCCGATGAGCTGGCACGCCAGCTGCGCCTGCGCGATATGGGCGGAATCATCGTAGTAGATTTCATTGACATGGCATTGGCAGAAGACCGTCAGAAACTCTATGAGCGCATGTGCCAGAATATGGAACGTGACCGTGCCAAGCACAACATCCTGCCGTTGAGCAAATTCGGCCTGATGCAGATAACACGTCAGAGAGTGCGCCCCGTTATGGACGTGCCTGTGGATGAGACCTGCCCCACCTGCTTTGGCAAAGGCACCATCAGGCCATCCATACTATTTACAGACCAGCTTGAAAACAAGGTAAGCTGCATCAGGAACAAGATGAAGATAAGCCATTTCACACTGTTTGTACACCCGTATGTGTATGCTTATCTGACTCAAAGGATCATATCCATCAAACTGCGCTGGCAGTTCAGATACGGTTTTGGAATAAACCTGCTGCCGGACCAGAACCTGCCGTTCCTCTCATACCGTTTCATCGACCTTAAGGGAAATGAGATAGACATGAAAGAGGAGCACGAGATTCTCTGA
>CACWTU010000021.1 GCA_902763885.1 uncultured Bacteroidales bacterium
TCTGAAAGGTGAAGGCGTGGAGTTCAGCGACATCCTCATTGACCGCCACTTCCCGCAGGACAACGCCCCCACCCGCAAGCCTGGCACCGGCATGTTCGGCAAGTATATGACCGATGAATATGACCTGAGCGCCAGTTACGTGATAGGCGACCGTGCCACTGATGTGGAGCTGGCCCGCAACCTGGGTTGTCGTGCCATCCTTCTGCAGGACAGTGCCGATGGTTTATCGGACGATTTAAAGTCAGCCTGCGCATTTGCAAGCCGCGACTGGTGGAAGGTGGCAGAGTTCGTCTTTGCAGGCGAGCGCCGTGCATCGGCCCACAGAGCAACTAAGGAGACCGACATACTTGTTGAACTCAACGTTGACGGCACAGGCAAGTGCGATATCAACACCGGCCTTGGATTCTTTGACCACATGCTGGAGCAGATAGGCCGTCACGGAGGTATGGACCTGACTATCAAGGTCAAGGGTGACCTGAATGTTGACGAGCACCACACCATTGAGGATACCGGAATCGTGCTGGGCGAGTGCATCCGCAAGGCCTTAGGTGACAAGCGTGGCATAGAGCGCTACGGCTACGCCCTGCCCATGGATGACTGCATGGCTCAGGTGGTACTTGACTTTGGAGGCCGCAGCTGGCTGGTCTGGAACGCAGAGTTCAAGCGTGAAAAGATTGGTGAGATGCCCACTGAGATGTTCCTGCACTTCTTCAAGTCGCTCAGTGACGCCGCTGCCATGAACCTGAACGTACAGGCCCGCGGCGACAACGAACACCACAAGATTGAGGCCATCTTCAAGGCTTTTGCCCGCGCCCTTAAGCAGGCCGTGCGCCGCGACATCTGGAACTACACCCTCCCTTCTTCCAAGGGTCTCCTCTAAAAAACGCCGCATTGGGGTCGTATCCTAATGCGGCGTTTTCCAAAAAGGCGTTGCAGAAACGTTGCAAAAAAAATGCAACAGCTTTGCAACGCTTTATTATTGGAGTGAAGCCTGCTGATGCTGACATTTGCAGCAAAAACCAAACGATATGAAACGATTTTTCTTGATTTTTGCCACAATTGCAGTGACGGTCCTCATGAGCTCAGAGGCATGGGCTGGTAAAAGAAAGGATGTGATAACCAAGGAACCGGGGTCAGTAACATTCCGCGTGGACCTGGATTTGCCCAAGCCGGAGAATCTTTACTGGGCTTCAAGCGGCCGAAACAATATCAGCAGTATCCTCCGTGACAAAGGAATAGACAGTGAAGATGAAAGGGTTATAGCATCAAGTTATGCCAATGATACCCTGTGCGGCTTTAGGGACAACCCCTTCTTCAAGGGGATGATTGACGCCTTTGCCAATCACCGGCCCGTTGTGCTTACGCCCGATGTCATCTGGATACTGATAAGTCAGGGATTTGCACATTATATAAATGAAAATCCTGAAAAGATGCGCCATCTGATAGTGGAGCATGAGGATAAGATGAGTCTTATTGTAGAGTCCGGTGCGGACATTCTCACTCAACCGGTTGATTGGGACAGTATAATAGGCGTGTTCGCGGATCAGATCAGGGAAAACACCCTGAACGGAATAGCAGATCTTATGGAGGCCGATTTTACCACAACCGGTGTTACTGAGCGTACGGTGTCAAGAGCCACTCTCATGGAGGGCGTCAAGGCCTATTTTGAATACATAATAATCTACGTTGGCTGTGGAATTCCCGATATAACACTTAAGGGCACCCCCGATGATTGGCAGAAAGTTCTGGACAAGATGCTCCGCCTCAGAGAGTACGGATTGGACTGGTGGGTAGATGACCTAGAGCCCATACTCAAGGAGTTCGTCAACGCATCAAAGGGCCATCCCGACCGCAAGTTCTGGATGAACATAGTCAAGAAATACCGCCCGGGCGATGTCCGTGGAGGAGGTTGCAGCATGGATACTCCCACCAAGTTTGACGGCTGGTTCCTTAAGTTCCTGCCTTTTGACAAGAACGGCCGTACACCGGATAAGGTGACTGCCGGTCATAACATGCTGCCTGAGATGGTGAGAACGGAGTTCAAGTATATCAAGGTGGATCCTTTTACCGGAGAACAGGTAACCACAGAGATGGAACTGTGGTCAGGCATAGCAGGCATGGAGCAAAACCCTGAAACATACGCTTTCACTCCCAAACTGGGCTGGTTTGTACGTGTGGGCAAGACTGAGAAACAGTTGATAGAAGAGATTAAGGATAAGTCAGAAAACGGTTTTGACGGCCTGTACATCAGGGTAAAGCAGGTACCTGAGATATTCCGTAAGATACAGCAACTTGACAATCTTCATCTGGTATTCATGGGCAAGGTGGTGATACCCGAATGGATGGATAAGATGGAAATAGATGATTTCATAATTGAGGGAGACATGACTATGGATGAGGCCAAGGCGCTGCATGAGCGTTTTCCAAAGAGCCAGATAAGGACTACAAAGAAGGGATGGTTGGACTTTGATTGAATGTATTAAAATGAAACGCATCATATTATCACTGCTGTGCGTAATTGCTGTCAGTGCCTACGCCAAGAACACACGTGACAGACATGAAAGTGTTGACCTGGGCCTCTCGGTCCGATGGGCTACTACTAACATAGGCGCGCGCAAGCCATATGATTACGGCGCCTACTATGCCTGGGCAGAGGTGGAGAGCAAGGAATTCTTCAGCTCCGGCAACTACAAATACGGTAACGGAAATCCATATACCAAATATGAGTCCAGAGAGTATTATCCCAAGTATGATGGTAAAAAGGTTCTTGAGCCCGAGGATGATGCAGCAGCCTCAATTTGGGGTAACGGCTGGCGTATGCCCACAAGGAAGGAGATGGAGGAACTGATAGCATACTGCACTTGGGAGTGGACAACTGTCAATGGAATTTACGGCGCCAAGGTTTACTCAAAGGCCGATGGACTTGAGGACCAGTATATTTTTCTGCCGGCATCGGGAAGCATGGATGGCAACGAGCCGCTTGACAAGGGTGATTATGTACAGTTCTGGACCTCAAGTCTGAACGGGGCAAGTGCCTACAACTGCAAGATGTTCAGGACCGATGACCCCGAGGATATTCCGCTCAATATGTTTTCAAACAGATGTCTGGGCATGACCATACGTCCTGTTCGCGACCTTGGGGAGAATGATTTCAGTTCCATCAGCCTGGACAGTGATATTGATATGGCTGTGGGAGGAACCAAGATAATGAAAGTCATAACCTCTCCACAGCATCCTGTAGACGGTGGAATCTTTACCTGGGAGACATCGGACCCTGCAGTTGCAACAGTTTCAGAAACCGGTGCGGTCACAGCAATGAGTGCAGGCTCCTGTTCCGTGAAGGCGCGTATAGGCCAACTGGAAGCTGAGTGCAGAATAAACGTTACGATTGTTGAACCGGAGGCTGTTGATCTGGGACTGAGCGTATTGTGGTCATCGGCCAATGTGGGTGCGTTGACTCCGTATGAGCCCGGCGGTATGTTCCGTGAGGGTGAAACGGCTCCGTTTGAGTGGCTGCTTGATAAGGGATGGAGGCTCCCCACTTATACTGAATATGAGGAACTGCAACATGAAACCCGTAGCAACTGGAGATATAATGTGAAAATGGCTGACAGCCTGGGTATAGAGAGTCTCTATTACTGGAAGTTCAGCCAGATGCCCGGATATGAAGACCGGAGTATTGTGACTGTAGATCTTGAGGATTATTATAGCGAATACTCTTATTATTCGTATGAGTTCAGAATGACTGCCGATGGCTCAGAGCCGGGTGACTTTGATTACGACATGAAACGTAGTCCTTTGCTTCCGGTAAGACTGGTGCGTGATTACCGGCCGGGCGATGTGACCGTAGAGCCTTCCATAATGATTACGGATAATGAAGTTTACCTTGAGCCGGGTGAGATTCGTGTTGAATTCGCATTGGCTCAACCGGGAATGGTAACAGACGGCACCCGGATTGAATGGGTATCATCAGATTCCCGTGTGGCAACTGTTAAAGATGGCGTGATTACGGCTGTATCGGAAGGAAAGTGTAACGTTACAGCATCATACTTTGGCGCAAGCACATCATGCAATGTGACCGTTGTCAAGCCAGGATCTGACCAATCGGACTACAGGTATGTTGATTTGGGATTAAGTGTAAAGTGGGCTACGGTCAATGTGGGATCAACTGCGGAGAATATTTACGGCGAGACATATCAATACGGTAAGCCCATGCTTGATATTCATGAATATATAACCCGCAACACATACGATATCGATGCTGATACGGCCGATGTGGCTTCATTCAATTGGGGCGGGGACTGGCGCCTACCTTCAAAACAGGAGATGCAGGAGCTTATTGACAGTTGTGATTGGGCGATGGATGAATGTGACGGCATAAAAGGCTGGAGAGTTACAAGCCGCAAGGAAGGCTACACAGACCGGAGCATATTCCTGCCTTACATAAACAGCAGCGCCAGTTATATGTCCGGCGACATAGCCTTGGACTGGAGTAAAAGAAACACATCGTGTGCGTCACTGTACATTACTGAGAATCCTATCAGTGTCAGCGACGGCAGCAGTAAAAGAAAGAAAGTGTACTACAGGATTCAGGAATACAACCGCGCCAACTCCTATTACGTCCGCCCGGTGCAAAAATAGTACAATTGGGGTCAGGCCCCTTTTGTACTTTTTTGCCAAACGACGCAAAGGGAAACGACCCCTTTGCGTCACTTTTGCATCAGAGCGGGATGTTGAGCTTAAGGGTGATGTTGCGACCGGGATTGCGGATGCCAACATACTTAAGGCGGCTCATGTGGTCAACATAGACCTCATCTGTCAGATTATCAGCGATAATACTGAGTTGAGCCACACATTTACCCTTATACATTATGTCCGTATGGGCCGATGCCCCCACGAGAGTGTATGCATCAGTTGCAGTCTCGGTCCCCTGCAGAAAATGATCCTGCCTGAAATGGTAATCGGCACGCATGGAGAGATAACTGTTATTCAAGATCTTGCCCGAATGGGTAATCTCCCATTTCACCTCGGCGCCCACCTTGGGTGCAGGAATAAGCGGCATGTCACTTGATTGGAACTTGCCGCGCACGTATGAGAAATCAGCCCCCAGATGCAGGGCGTGAAACGGATGGCAATCGGCAGCGAATTCCGCCCCGTACAACAGTGCATCGGTTGCATCATAACGGTACTCGTCATAGCTGTCAATTACAGTACCTGTACGCAAGGCGTAGATGTAGTTGTCAATGCGGTTGCAGAACAGGGCTGCGGTCAGAGACACGTGTTGCAGCTGCAAATCCGCACCCAGATCACCCTGCAGGCTGAATTCAGGGTCAAGCCGGTTGTTACCCCTCTCATAACGTACGGTTCCCTCATGAACGCCGTTCGATGCCAGCTCACTCAGGTTTGGGGCACGGAATCCGCGTGCCACGTTCGCCCTCAGATTCAGGTTCCTGGCCGGCGAATAAACCAGACCGATGCTACCGGTCACTCCTGTAAAGTCACGCTCAAACGCATCGAACTTATCCTCCAGATAAAGGCTGCTCAGATGGCGCATATCGGCCCTGACACCTCCGGCCAGAGTAAAGCGGTCCCAGTTCTTTGTGGTTGTCACGAACAGACCGGCATCAAACAGGCGGTATGCAGGGATGAGCACCTCCTCCCCCAGATTGTCACTCTCCTGGTACATACCGCCCACGCCTGCCGCCAAACGCCACCCGTCGGCAAACTCATCGGTGGTGTAGCGCAAGTCATAATTCATGGTTGAGAGCTTGAAATCAAGCTCAGCCTCATCGGCCTCCTCCTCAAACTCCTGACGACGGTTCTGTTGCAGGCCGATAAGCAATTTAAGGCTGCCTGGACCCATCACAAAAGAATTGTCCAGCACCGCCTTGTAGTGATGCACCTGCTGGAACGGCAGTTCAACGCCATATCCGGTGGGGCCCTCAAGTTCCGACTCTCCGTCCTCATAGCCTTCGGTCATGCCCGGAGTAAGATGGTAATAGCCCAACGTAAGACGTGAGAATCCCCAGTCGCGGTTCAGGCCCACCTTGCCGCTGGCCGCACGCTCACGCAGCTGGGTACCCGGCACAAGCCCGTCGGCGGCGTTGCGGAATGCATGTGCGTACTTATCGGTAAAGCGAACGTCCCAGACCGTTCCGCCACGATTGCCGCTCTGATGTACAGAATAGGCAGCCAGGCCGCTGTTGGTCTGATACTCGCTCGTTACTCCGCCCCGGATTTCGCCGGGTTCGGGAAACGGATTGGGGTTGAGAATGATTACACCCGCCAGCGCATCGGACCCGTACATCAGGCTGGCCGGACCTTTCAGAATCTCGGCGCTGCCCACGGTCTCGGCATCCACCTCGATTCCGTGTTCATCGCCCCACTGCTGGCCTTCCTGGCGGATTCCATCGGCCAAAAGGATGACCCGGTTGTATCCCATGCCGCGAATGACAGGCTTTGAGATGCCGCTGCCAGTGGTTACCTGACTCACTCCGGGTATGGTTGCAATCGCATCTATGATATTGGTCGATGCCCTGCCCTTGAGCGTCTGTGCATCGGCCACGCTTATGGCCGACGGGGTCTGGCTCAGACGGCTGGTTCCGGTCAGTCCCGTGACTGTGATTTCATCGAGTTTGAGGTGTTTATAGAATACATCGGTACTGTCTTGAGAATATGCGGCAGTATGCGCTGCTATGCACAGCACAGCCGCAATGATAATATTTCTTTTCATTGTGGATTTATAGTATCTTGATTAATAATGGAATATGAGGACTATTTACACAAATAGCCCATTCTCTCTGATTATCAGCAAGATACTACTGGAGGAGCACGGGATTTGGATCGGCCCTGATAACCTGCTTGCAGGCTGACGGGAACGGCAGGGCAGTCAACAACTGAACTTACGGAAATGACAGGCTGAGCCGTGGGAGTGATCTCCAACTGGACAGCAGAAATGAATCGGCATATCCGGCAGTCATCAAACCCGTCATGATTTATAAAGATGTAATGGAAACTGTGCCCCTCGCCTATCTCACATACGGCATTTTGCGTAGGAGCAGGCAGGTGACGGTGGAACGATGCAAGCAACAACGCCTGCACAAATACCGCCAGCAACACAATGGCTGATAACCTTCTACTTCTGTCTCTGTTCACAAAAAACCTTCTGTAAGATGTTATGACGCCACAAATGTACAAAAAACGCCGCAAAGGGGTCGTTTAACAATGCGTCACTCTAAAAATAGTACCAAAGGGGTCAGACCCCAATGGTATCATTTTCAAAAAAGTACAATTGGGGTCTGACCCCTTTTGTACTATTTTTGTTTACTTTTGCATAATAACAAGACCTGATTATGGAGCGAAGCATAGAATATCTGCAGTTGCTGGCCAAGAGCTTTCCGTCCATTGCGGCTGCATCGACCGAAATAATAAACCTTGAGGCAATCCTCAACCTGCCCAAGGGTACCGAGCATTTTGTGACCGATATTCACGGTGAGTACGATGCGTTTGATTACGTGTTGCGCTCTGCATCGGGCGTAATACAGCAGAAGATTGACGCTGTGTTCGGCGATGAATTGAGCGTGGACGATAAACGTACCCTGAGCGCCCTGATCAGTTATCCTGAGGCTAAGCTACGCGCGTTAAAGGCTGAGAATGAGAATCTTGACGAGTGGTACAAGGTGGCTCTCATGCAGATGATTGCAGTGCTCACCCGCGTATCATCACGCTACACGCGCTCCAAAGTGCGCAAGGCCCTGCCCAAGGATTACGCTTACATCATTGAGGAGCTGATGCATGAGACACGCGGCACATTCCTGTCCAAGCATAATTACTTGAAAGCCATTATAGATACTATAGTCTCAACCGGCCGTGCAAGTCATTTTATCATAGCCATTGCCGATGTCACCCGCGACCTGGTCATCGACCAACTCCATATCATAGGCGATATATATGACCGCGGCCCCGGCGCTCACCGTATTATGGATATGCTCTGCAACTACCGCGACTTTGACATTCAGTGGGGCAATCACGATGTAGTCTGGATGGGGGCCGCCAGCGGAAGCGCCGCCTGCGTGGCCAACGTGATACGCAACAGCCTCAAATATGCCGATATGAGCACGCTGGAGGATGGTTACGGCATCAACCTGCTGCCCCTTGCCACATTTGCCATGGAGACCTACGCCAATGATGAATGCACACTCTTCAGGCCCGTCAAGTCAAACCAGACTCCGGCCGATGACATGCCGCAGACCCGTCTTCTGTCACAGATGCACAAGGCGATAGCCGTTATACAGTTCAAGATTGAGGCAAAGGTTATTGCGCGTCATCCGGAGTTCAAGATGGATCATCGGCTTTTACTTGACAAGATTGACTTCAAGAATGGAACCGTTATGTGCAACGGGCAGGAGTACAAACTGCGCGACACCAATCTGCCCACCGTTGACCCCAAGGATCCCTACAAGCTCACGCCCGCTGAGCAGAACGTGATAGACCGCTTGGTGCACAGTTTTACCAACAGCAAGGCCTTGGCGCGCCACATGGAGTGCCTCTTTGCACACGGATCACTCTATCTGGTGCACAACAACAACCTGCTCTACCACGGCAGCGTACCCCTGAATGAGGACGGCACATTTGCATCGTTGGAGATTCAAGGCGTTGAATACAAGGGCCGCGAGCTCTTTGACATGCTTGAAAAGATGGTCCGCACCGCCTATTTCTCAACTGATAATGATGAACTCAAGGAGTACGGCAAGGACCTGTTCTGGTATCTCTGGTGCGGTCCAGTATCGCCTCCCTTTGACAAGAAGAGCATGGCCACGTTTGAGCGCTATTTCATAGCCGATGCCAGCACGCACGTTGAAGAAAAAGGAAACTACTATCGCCTCAAGAACCGCCGCGACATCTGTGAGATGATACTGCAGGAGTTCGGTATCACCGATATGGAGCACGCACACATCATTAACGGACACATACCCGTTAAGGCAGCCAGCGGAGAGAGTCCCATCAAGGCCGACGGACGCCTGCTGGTCATTGACGGCGGATTCTCAAAGGTTTATCATGAGCAGACCGGCATAGCAGGCTACACCCTTATCTACAACTCACACGGCATGCGCCTGGTTCGCCACCATCCGTTTGAGTCAATCCAGCAATCCATATCGCAAGGTATGGACGTTATAGCCTCCACACAAGTTGTAGAATATACAGACAATCAGATCCTGGTGCGTGATACCGATAAGGGCAAGCGCATCATGGCCCGTGTTGAGGACCTGAAAGCCCTGCTTCAAGCCTATCGCACCGGCCTCATCCGCAACTAATGCACAAAAAGAGTACCAAAGGGGACAGACCCCAATGGTACCATTTTTGAAAAAAGGTACCATTGGGGTCTGTCCCCTTTGGTACTCTTTTTATTTAGGGATGTTGCGGAGGATGGCCAGCAGATGGTCAAACACCATCGGGACGGTGGCCAGCTCCAGACGTTCTGAGGGGGAATGGACGCCACGCAGTGTGGGGCCGATGGAGATCATATCCAGATCTGGATATGCATCCAGGAACAGGCCGCACTCCAGGCCGGCATGAATGGCCTTAACCTGGGGATCACGTCCAAACAGCTCCCTGTACGCACGCACCGAAATATCCAGTAATTCCGATTTTGGATTAGGCGCCCAGCCTGGATAGCCGTCACTCTGCTCCACCTTGGCTCCGGCCAAGCGGAAACATGCCGCCACGGTAGCCTGCACGGCATATTTAGCTGATTCCACTGAGCTTCTCTGACTTGCCACCATGGTTACCTTACCCTGTTCTGTGCGGATACGGGCCAGGTTTGAACTGGTCTCAACCAACCCCGGAACGTCCATGCTCATGGCATATACGCCATTGAATACGGCAAACACAGAGCGTATGATGTTACGCGCTACAGCAGGCTCAATGCACTCAGCCACGGCATCAGTAGATTCCATGAAGAATTTGGCCTCACGCTCAGTAACGTGGTATTCATCCTGTACTTCCGATGCAAACACGTTGAAGTCAACCCTAATCTTCTCGCGGTCAGCAAAAGGAACGGCAATCACAGCCGTAGCATCACGAGGAATGGCATTGTGCAGATTTCCGCCGCTTATTGAGCAGAGACGCATATCGTACTTATCCTGAGCGGCATTAAGGAATCGCGCCAGGATCTTGTTGGCATTGGCAAAACCTTTCTCAATGTCATCACCAGAATGCCCGCCATGGAATTTATCCACACCAACACGCAGGAAGAGATATCCTGCAGGCACAGGCTCGCTCTTATACTCAAACTCTATCATGGAGTTCATTCCACCGGCACAACCTATATATATCTGACCCTCATCCTCTGAGTCCAGATTGATGAGCATCTTGCCGTTCATCATACCCGGCTTAAGGCAGGTAGCACCTGTCAGGCCAGTCTCCTCAGATACGGTAAACAGGCACTCCACCGGTCCATGCTCAATCTCCTTACTGTCCAAGATTGCCAACGCCATAGCGATACCCATGCCGTCATCGGCCCCAAGGGTGGTACCGCGTGCCTTGAGCCAACCGTCCTCAACGTATGTCTCAATAGGCTGGGTCATGAAATCGTGGTCAAGAGTGGCATCCTTCTCACATACCATATCCTGATGCGCCTGCAGGATTACTGTCTGCCTACCCTCAAAACCGGGAACGGCGGGTTTGGAAATCAGGACATTCCCCACCTCATCCTTCCGTGCCGCAAGCCCGCGTGCAGCAGCAAATGACATCAGATACTCACCCATTTTCTCCTCACTTCCGGAGGGACGCGGAATGCGGCATATCTCCAGGAAGAAATCCATCACCCTTTTAGACCAGTCTGTCTTTTCCATATCGTATTTTCAGTTGAATTCTTAACAACTCCAAAAATACAGCATTCTTTGAATTATTTCAACTAAAATCCCTAACTTCGCGCCGCGTATGTGGAAAACGTTTCTGACAGTTACAATTCTGCTTCTTATTGCAGTAATACTGCTATCAGTCAGTATCCTGATAAAGAAGAACGGTAAGTTCCCCAACATACACGTAGGGAGCAATCCGGCAATGAGAAAACGTCACATCGGATGCGTTGAGTCACAAGACAAGCAGGCACAGAAGAGCAATCCTATGGCCGTAAGTGAAAAGAGTAAATAAAAAACAATTATATGAATATCAAGTCCGTTTCAACAATTGTACTGTCTGCAATCATGATTGTGGGATGCAAACAGCAGGCAGAAACCACCAATGTAGTTCCGCAGGAGCAAGCCCCTGTAGCTGTATCCGGTCTTAAGATTGCCTTCGTTGATATTGATTCACTTTTAGCAAACTACGCTTTCTATCAGGATCTTACTGAAGAGCTTATCCGCAAGCAGGAGAACTTCCGTCTCAGCCTGGCAGAAGATGAGAAGAGCCTCCAGAAAGACATTGATGATTTCAACAATAAGGTCAGAAACAATGTCTATTCATCAGCAGAACGCGTACAGCAGGAGCAGAACAGGCTTGAAAGAAAGAGACAGGCTTATATTGAAAAAGGTAACAAATACGCAGCTGAGCTTGAAGACCAGAATAACGCCAATTCACAGAAGGTTGGTGAGGCTATTGACAAGTTCGTCAAGGAGTATAACAAGAAACATGGTTACAACCTTATAATAACACGTTCAAGCATTCTGTATGCTGATGACGTAATGAACATTACCGCCGCTATCCTGGACGGCCTCAATGCTGAGTACAACTCACCAAATGAATAAACATACCCTATTATAATCAGGAAAGGTCATCATTTTTGGTGACCTTTTTTGTTTCTACCCTTAGCATGCATTATCTTTATACCCCAAAATAATTACACGCTATGAAAGTCATTAAGTTTGTTCTTGGAGTAACCCTTATGATGTGCATTCCTCTCTCTGCGAATGCCCAGTTTATGATGTTTGGAGGCGGTAACCGCGCCAGTCAGGACAGTCTGCGTAAGATTGCGGCGGCCGATTATGCCGATATGCTGGCAAAAGTAGGTGTTGACCAGCCCCGTGAAGGCCGCCAACCCAACAGCCAGGATGAGAGCAAACACCCCAACTATGACGAACTCATAGCCAACCCCTACCCCTTCTACCCCGATCCATTGGTAACCGAGAGTGGCAAGAAGGTCAAGAATGCCAAGATGTGGACCAAGGTGCGTCGCCCGGAGATTGTAAAACTCTTTGAAGACAATGTCTATGGCCGCATTCCTGATAACGTCCCAGGTGTAAAATGGGAGGTAACCAGTGAGGAGAAAAAGGATTTTGCCGGAACGCCCGTAGTAGTACGCATGCTCAAAGGTGTGGTCGATAACTCCAGTTATCCCGCAATCACCGTTGAGATACAGGCCAATGTGGTTTATCCTGAGGGCAAGCAGAACCTGCCTGTAATCATAGAGTTCGGATTCGGAGGCGGTGATCCCACCCGTGTCCGCGCCGGCAGCACATCATGGCAGCAGATGGTGATAGAGCGTGGTTGGGCCGCAGCCACCATCAACCCCTCATCCATCCAGGCCGATGCAGGCTCAGGACTTACCAACGGTATCATAGGACTCTGCAACAAGGGCGAGTTCCGCCAGCCCACAGACTGGGGTTCACTCCGCGCATGGGGCTGGGGCCTGTCACGACTCATTGACTACTTTGAGACCGATAAGACTTTCGATGCCACCAAGTGCGCCATTGAGGGCGTATCACGTTACGGCAAGGCATCACTTGTAGCAATGGCTTTTGAGGAGCGCATAGCTGCCGGATTCATTGCCTCGTCAGGTAAGGCCGGCGCCGCAGGATGGCGCAGAGACTGCGGCGAGAGCATCGGGAACATAGTTTCAAATGAGGAGTATCACTGGGTATGCGGCAACCTTATCAAATACGGCACAGACCCGCTTACTGAGAATGACCTCCCCGTTGACCAGCATGAACTCATTGCCCTCTGCGCCCCGCGTGCATGCTTCATCTCCACCGGCAGCTGGAGCGGCGACAAATGGCAGGATGTGGTTGGTTCATTCATATCGGCCTCAAAGGCATCACCCGTATATGAACTGTTTGGATATAAGGGCGTTGGCACAGACCTCTTCCCCGGCATGGACAACGGTCTTATGGATGGCCGCCTCACCTATCGCCAGCACCATGGCGGGCATGAGGCAGGCCCCAACTGGCCTTTCTTCCTGGATTTCTTTGAGCGCGAAGTCGTAAATAAATAATTGAAAATTCTTTTAGTCGCTACGCTTTGTAAAAGCGTCCATTCGGGCCGAGCGGAGAATTGAAAATTGAAAATTGAAAATTGAAAATTTAATCCTGAATTAACATTTCACGTTTTTGTGCATCTTAATAATAGAACAACCACTTAAACACAACAACTATGAAACGGATTACAATGATGATTTGCATAGCAGTTGCAGTCCTTCTGCTTAGCACAGAGAGTATTCAGGCACAGTCCAGAGTAGTCAGGAAAGCACGCACAGAACGCAGGGATGAACGTCAGGCACGCAGAGAGGAGCCGCGTCGTCCGCAACGCGAACCTGTCATAGCTCCCGCACCGCGCCCCGTTCCGGTCAAGGTAGTTGACAATGAGGTGATCAGAGCCTTTGAACACGAGCGCTTTGATTCAGACCGTCTTAAGATGGCCGATATGATATTCAGCACCGGCGGACTCATGACCGTTGCACAGATAACCCGCATATCGGAGAATTTCTCTTTTGATGACAACCGCGTAAAGTTCCTCAAAAAGGCATACATTAATTGCATAGACTGCCACAACTTCTATCGCGTACTGCCCACGCTTCAATTCAGCTCAAGCCGTGACAAGATAATGAAGTTTGTGATAGAAGATGAAGAGCACAGACATCGTGACGGAGAACCTTACGGCAAAGTAAGCAGTTCCGATATGAATGCCATAATCAAGGCGCTCAAGAATGAGACCTTTGATTCTTCACGTGAGAAGTTGGCCGATATGATAGTAGCCGGAAACCTGCTTACATCACGTCAGATAGCCGATATGGCCAAGACATTCCAGTTTGACTCAAACCGCTATGATTTCCTGCTCTACGCATACCGCAACTGTGTTGACCCGCAGAACTACGTTATTGCGGCCAATACGCTTCAGTTCAGCACTAACCGCAGTGATCTTATGAAAAAGATCTCTCGCCGGCCGTAAAGAATTGAGAATTGAAAATTGAAAATTGAAAATTTTTGGAGCAGTGAGAGGAGAGACTGAGCTCGCTTAGGCTATCCCGAATCGCGACAAAAATCATGGAACGAAGTGATATAATTATAAAAGGCGTTCGAAAAATTTTTTCGAGCGCCTTTTTATTATTAAGGAAATTAACGCAGGTGCGTGTAATTTTCAATTTTCAATTTTCAATTCTCAATTCTTAAAGTAGTCTTCCAGAGCCTTCTCCAGCTCATCCCCACGGAGATTACGGCCGATGATTTCACCTTCAGCGTCAATCAGGAATGTACAGGGAATAGCAGAAACAGAATAATCACTGGCGGGTGAGTTAGCAACATCCTCCTCAGCGCCGTTCCACAACTGTACCCAGTTCATCTCATTTACCTTGATTGCATTCTTCCATGCTTCAGTATCTTCATCAACAGAAACGCTTACAATCTCAAATCCCTTTGACTTGAACTTGTTGTAAGCAGCCCTGAGATTGGGAACCTCATTCATGCAAGGGGTGCACCAGCTGGCCCAGAAATCAAGCAGGGTAATCTTGTTCTTGCTCACATAATCTGAAAGTTTGGCTTTGGTATCAAAACCACCTTTCTTGTCAAGCAATGGAGTCTCAAAATCAATGTACTGATGCCCAAGGCTAACACTGAGCTGAGATTTAATCATAGCTGTAAGCTGGCCGAGTGCCAAATCTCCACCGAATGTAGGAGCCAGTTTCTCAAGCATTTCCATAACCTCCTCCGGGTCAAAAACGCTATAGTTGTCCATCAACTGCCTATATCCGTAAAATAAATTGGCATTGTCCACGATATCCCTGGCAACCAACTCCTTGAAACGCTCCTGCAGATCACCCATCTGATTATAAAGGTCAGAGCAGTCACCCTGTGATGCCAGGGTTATACGGATCTTATCCTCTATCTCACTAGCCTCTTCATTATAAGGCTGTGATTCATCGATGAATTTCTGGAAGGCATCATTGTTGGGAGCACCCTCAACACGCTGATATCCGTTTTCGATATCCAAATAGATATTAATCTTTCCACCCTCCAGATACAACTCACAGCCTCCGATATTGTCATTCAGTTCAAAAGTGACAACTGCTATCTGAGCGGTATCGGTCTCACCCTTGAAAGAGAACTTTCCGTTCTTGAGAACAACTGAATCCAGAGGCATCAGACTATTGTAATCAATAACGTTCAACGTCATTACGGTACCGTCCTCCAGACCTTCAACCTGACCGTTGATCTTATAGGAACTCTTACTGCCACATGAAGCCATGACGGCCACTGCGACAAAGGCTAATAACAGTTTCTTTATCATTTGATTAAGTATTGTGAGCTGATTGACTCATTTAAAATGACCCTGCGGATAGTCTCTGCAAACATCTGTGCAATAGATACCTGTTTGAGTTTCTTGCAGGGAATAGGATTACGGTAAGGAATGCTGTTTGTGAAAACAATCTCCTCCAATTGTGAGTTATCTACGCGTACAGGAGCGTCACCTGACATCACGCAGTGTGATGCAATGGCACGTACAGAATTGGCGCCAGCCTCCTTCATTACATCGGCAGCCTTGCAAATTGTACCTGCGGTATCAACGATATCGTCAACAATAACCACATTCTTGCCCTGTACATCACCTATGATGCGGATATCATCCACCACATTGGCACGGGTACGGGTTTTCTGGCAAAGCACCAAAGGCACATCCAGGAACTTGGCGTATGCGCTGGCACGTTTACTGCCGCCTACATCGGGAGCAGCCATAACCAGTTCATCAAGCTTAAGGCTCTGGATATAAGGCAGGAAAGCCATTGAAGCATACAGGTGATCCACCGGAACATCAAAGAATCCCTGAATCTGGTCTGCATGCAGGTCCATCGTAATAAGACGGTCTATACCGGCGGTGCTGAGCATATCGGCCACCAACTTGGCGCCTATTGACACACGCGGCTTGTCCTTACGGTCCTGACGGGCCCAACCAAAGTAAGGAATAACGGCATTCACTGACTTGGCCGATGCACGCTTGGCGGCATCAATCATGAGCAGAAGCTCCATCAGATTGTCAGATGACGGGAATGTGGACTGTACCAGGAACACATCCTTACCGCGGATAGACTCCTCATACGATACTGCAAACTCACCGTCTGCAAAATGAGACACATTCATGTTGCCCAGGGGGCATTTAAGGTAATCGCATATCTCTTTGGCCAGGTACATGGTGTTTGTACCGCAAAAGACCAGGAAAGGATTGCTTTGATCCATAAGGAATTGACTGTAATTGTTTATAGTTTTTGCAGTGCAAAGTTACAAATAAATAGGACTCACCACCGGCCCTTCTCTTCAATTTTTACATTATTTATCAACAACATGACTTTATCACTTTATTTGTATTACTTTTGTGTTCTCAAAACTCGTTAGAGTCAAAGACTTGCCTATTTATGAAAAAGATCTCATCTGTTTTGATTACCCTGTTGGTATTATCTGCCGCCTGCGCAAGTGCAAAACCCTTATCCGTCGTTCTCAAGAGTACAGTACCATTGTCATCGGGCGGGACCAGAATCAGCCTGCCGCGTTACGGAAATCAGTATCTGTCACATATTGATTACCTGTACAGTATAGCCGACGGTCCTTTCATTCAGAACGGCTCCATGACTATCACATATAATGAAAACGGTTCAATCATAAAAACAGAATCAGCACAAAAGAATACGGATAATATCATCAACTTATATTCAACTTTGAATACAACCATTCCGCTCAACGCCACGCTCTACAAAATAAAGGTTCAAACCGATGATGAAGACAGGAATGAGATCTACTATATTGATTCTGAGACTGGCCAGAGACATGATATATCGGTATCTATCACCACCAATTACAACGGCGAGCCTGCATATGTAATTGAAAAGAAACTGGACAACACCGGCAATATGATTGAGTATGCTAAAGTTGAATCAGAATTTGACGGTCAGGGCCGCCCCGTTGTAACAGTCTTCTACTCACCGCATTATACAGAACAGGACTCAATGTATCTTGACCTGTATAAGAAACTTGAATATGAGTATTTACCTGATGGCCTGGTTTCAACCACAACTTCACATTATATCATCAACCCTGACGGCAACAGTTACTGGCAACCCGCCGAAAAGATTATCCAAGGAACTGATACTGAGGGATATTCCTGCTATGAAAGACTCAAATTCGACACTACAGGTTCCACCTGGATCGGAAAGGAGAAATACAGGAAAAAATTCAATGAATATGGCAGCACCATATACCATGAAAAGTATTCTTATGACACTGCTTTGGGAACTTTCTACCTGGTTTATAAGGAAGGCGCTGATTATATCGGCGACTCCCTGACAGCCGAATGGAATATCTACTACGAAGAGCCTCAAACCCTGGAGCAACTCTCTGATCCTGAATCACTTATATCATGGAGTAATAAATATTCAGATATATACTACACAGAACAGGAACTTGGCATTTCACTGAGTGATTATCCCAATCTGGAACTGCCCCAAAAAAGCATTCTGTTCTATAGCGTTGAAAGCTATGAAAATGGCGTATATAATTGGGTTCCAGATGAAATAATAGAGTATGAATATGCCCTGGTACCCGATAGTTATGACAATCCGGTGCTCACTTTCAAGAAAACTTCTGAGAAGCATTATACCCTTAACAACACCAATAACGAGTGGAATCTTTCACAGGAAAAAAAGTGGAAATATGATGAATATGGAACCTATATCTTCAGGGAATTTTATGAGAACGATTCTATTTATGATCGCAAAACATTCCAATACAAATATGTCACACGCGTTGACGGAGACAGTTCCTATATTGAGAAACTCACTGTCCTGAGAACATCTTCAGATATCTACCATGGAGTCTATACGCCCTATGACAGTACGTATTATGAGTACGACGATGAAAACAGACCGATTTATACATACTCCTTTTCAAACTGGAATCTTGCCGACAGCATCTGGGAGGAACAAAAACGGGATAAAATCACATATGAGAACAATATTGTAACAGAGGTCTCTTCCGTATGGTTTTTTGAAGAGGGAGATTGGTTTGATTACAAAAAAAGTACAGCTGAATACTATCCGTCGGGCGACTTAAAGAACATACTTACTTATTACCTCACACTTGATGACCGAGACAGTTTATTCTGGATGACATATGACTCTGTGAACATTGTAAAAGATGATGCCGACAGAATAATTCTTAAGGGATCATACTTTTATCTGAATCCTAATACAAACCTATGGCTTAGTGGCATCAAGGAGGAAATCACTTATGATGACACCGCACTTACCAAAACATCGGTAGAATCAATAATGGACCAGGAAACGAACGAATGGTATCCGATGAGTAAAAATATTGAACAAAAGAATCTTCTTGGCGAGGTTATCCTGTCAGAATCATACCAATGGGATAATGACCTGAACTGTTGGATAGGCACGGAAAAGAATGAGGAGGAACATGACATAAACGGCAATTTAATTCATTCTGCAACTTATGAGTGGAATCCTGACTCCCTGAGATGGACCGGCTTAGCCCGAACAGATTCTGAATTTGATGAATTTGGCGCTCTTATTTATGAATGCTCCTATGATTCAACAGATTCAGATGGCAACTGGATACCTCTCTTCAAGACTCTGAATTATAGCGACTCATCTTTAGTTTTCCACAGTGAATACTACATGTGGGATTACGACCGCAACGACTGGCGCGGTTTGAGCAATACAGAAAGTCTTGACCTTCCGTTATTGATTATGGATGCTGAATATTACTGGGATGATGATGAATGGTGCTGGCAAGGCTACAGCAAAGAAATATACGCGAGTACCATCAGCGGTATCACCCAATTCACCTATGCATGGGATAAAGAGTCCAAGACCTGGATAAATGATATAAAGGTTGTAATAGCAACAAACAAAGGTGAAAATTCATCCTCAACAATAATATTCACACAATCCAAATGGGATCTGCAGGAATCAGATTGGTTTTTGGAATCCAGAGAGACTCTCTCAGAGTTCAAGAATGACTATGGGAATACAGATTATATTCTTATTGTCAATGAAAAATATGATACTGACAAGAATGAATGGTATCACTTCTACAGCACAAAGGATCTCTATGTTTATGACAATGAGACTGCGGTTGAAAGCATAAGCATTGATGCCGATATCACCGTTTCAGAGGGCGTAATATACGTCAATGCTGCCGATGAGAGCAGAATCACGATAGTATCAGTGACAGGTGGCGTAACGGCCTCAGGCACCCGCTCCGTTTCCGCCTCTGTTGTTCCCGGCATCTACCTGATTAACGTTGACGGAAAGACTGCTAAAGTCATTGTACGGTAAAACCTCTCGCAGAAAGCGCTGAAAACGCAGAAATAATAATTCAGCGAGAGATTACTCCGTAGGAGTTTTGCGTTTGGAGACTTTAGAGGGATTGCTTGAGATAAACTCCTTCCAACTTTTGGGCCCTTTCTTACCGGTATCGGGGCGACCCATCTGAAGATAGTGGCAGTACGCGGCAGCAAGGGCATCGGTGGCATCAAGGAACTTGGGCATATCCTTTTCATCAAGGTGCAGAATTCGCTGAAGCATGCCCGCCACCTGCTCCTTGCTTGCTGAGCCGTTACCCGTAATGGCCATCTTAATCTTTAGCGGAGCGTATTCAGTGATAGGCACGCTGTGGTTTATTGCGGCCGCAATAGCAACGCCCTGTGCACGTCCCAGTTTGAGCATGGACTGTACGTTCTTGCCAAAGAATGGCGCCTCAATGGCCATCTCATCGGGCAGATAGGAGTCTATGATGCCGTTCACGCGCTGGAAAATATGGCCCAACTTGAGGTACACGTCATCCTCCTTGCGCATATCGATAACGCCCATAGTGACGATGGACGCCTTGTTATCTTGCACTTTGATAACGCCATAGCCCATCACGTTGGTACCAGGGTCAATGCCCAGTATTATTTTCTCGGCCAGCTGTCGTGCCATTCCCTGAATTTTTCTTTTGCGAAGATAGCAATAATTCAATCCTAATTGTTACCTTTGCGTCCGAATTCTGAAAGGGATTCAGGTTTTGGGGCATTAGCTCATCTGGCTAGAGCGTTTGACTGGCAGTCAAGAGGTGACGAGTTCGAGTCTCGTATGCTCCACATGCAAAAAGAGGTCGCAATGCGGCCTCTTTTTGTATGTGGAGCATGTGCGACCTCATTTTATTTTGCTTCGCAAAAGCGCTCCATTCCATTCCGCTTGGCGGCCCTCCGGGACCGCTCTCACCCTCCGGGTTCGCCCCAATACGTTTGCACCTGACCCGTCCTGATTTTCCCCATTTTCAAAAACTTCTACTTTATTGCTAAGGTTCTGTTCGTCCTGTTTGGTCAATGTATATTCATTAGTTGACCTAATATCCGCTGCTCACACTCTAATCTTTAAGACAGCCTACCGGTACAACCAGCACGCCGTCTTCGGGGCGTTTGTATGCATAATCTCCTATTCCGGTCAGTACCATCAGGAAAGAAGGTTTCTTCATCCTGGTAGTGTCAATCTTGTCAGACAGATCCTTTAAACTCTTGGCACCGGCATTGATAAGGTCTGCACCGCCAATCTTGATTTCAACAAGTCCGTATGATCCGTTTCTTAGATGAACAACGGCATCACACTCCAGATTATTCTTGTCGCGGTAATGATAAACCTTACCATCCAACGCATCGGCATATACACGCAAGTCACGGACAGCAAGGGTCTCAAAAATGAGCCCAAATGTTTCCATGTCATTAATCAGGTCGTTA
>CACWTU010000022.1 GCA_902763885.1 uncultured Bacteroidales bacterium
CTCCTCATTGAAGTTGAGCATATAGTTTGTATAAGCCCGTATCTCATAGAATCCGCTGGGATACTCAATCACTCCCATCTTCTCACGTGACTGCTCTGTCGCTCCGTCCATCAGCGGGAAAGAGCCGTCAGCCTGCCCGGCCACCACCTTGAGCTTCTGCTGCTTGAGCAGTACTCCCGTGGGTGAGATAAGATCCACGTACAGCACCTTGCTCTGCGCCCTCCTAAGCGTTGATGCATTGACTACGAACGCCTTGAACCATATGGTTTCACCGGCGTAGTAAGAAGTGTTGTCAAACTGCAGATAGACCTTCTCCTGAGGGAAGATGCTGTTGAACTGGTGTATGTTACCAGCAAACCGCATCAGGTCATTTGTGATGCTGGCGGATTCATCAGGATCCTGCATGTCAAAATCCTCTGCACTTACACGGACAGTAGGAAAGCACAGGGCTAATGTTAGGGTTAAAGTAATAAGGCGTCTCATAGCTGCAAAAAAGGATTAAGTTACCAATTTTGGTTAAGGATATAGGGTACACCGGAAGCAGTGATGCCTGCGGCGCGTATTGTGAATCGGCGTGTAAAGCTGTTGTTGTAGAACTCAACTCGGGCTCGGCCCTCATTATCGGTTATCACGTTTGGATTCCAATAGAGTGTTCGGCGCGCATCAACATTTCCTTCAATTGGTCCATCAGGGTACTCCGGTGAGTAGAACTGTACGGGTCTGTTGAAACCTTTGACAGTAGTGCTCCTCTTACCCAGATTCCGTATTTCATTGTAAAAGAGCAGTTGATTGTCATTCTTGATCTGTATGTCAACAAGGTTGTATTTATAGACATAGTCCCAATAAGAGTTATATAACCAACTCGAACTGATATGTTTAAACAGAAGAGGTGTACAGGTTAACAAATCATGGAGGCACATGGGCTGCTCATATATGATTATGCTCTTTACATCAATCATATCAATCAGGAATGGATAGTCAAATGGCTTATGAGCCAGTACTTTTTCCTGATTGTGGATATAAAAGAATATATTGAGTTCCCTGCTTTTCAGGTCATTAAGATAGTCTTTCTTTGATTCTACGTCTTCAGGTATTATTTCCGTTCCCCCTCCGAATATGACATCATGGAGGTCATTTACTGCATAAATTTCACCTAAATTTCCGGGATCATCATATACTACTGGTTCGGGTCTATGCCATACAAATCTCAAACCTTTGTCAAGTAAGTAGTTATAGAGACAGCTTGTGTATTCACCCTGATCCAGTTCAAATTCGGCATCCTCCTCAGCCTCAAATGAGGTAAAGGTGTCATAATCAATGAAGCGAATTTTACCACCTGTCTCTTCTATATCAACATCATCAATCATCCTGCCCAGCTTGCGGCGTTGTTCCTCTGTCAACAGGTTATTTGTAAAATCATATTCGTAGCCATCTGTATTTGATGTGTTGTGTTCCAGGTCTGTCTCCTGCTTGAAGTATAGTCTGGGCTCAGGCCTGTCAGCGCGCTCAAAACGGATGCGCTTGCCTGTCTTGTACTTGGATTCACCGTTCTTCTTTGTGGCCATCACGTGGATGGTAAAATCACCTCTTCCATAAAAATCACTCAAGTCAAAACCGAAATAGCCGGTTGAATCAGTCTGGTAATCATAGGATTCAAAGAGAGTCTTGTCATCATCAGGTATAAGTGCCGCATATATGCTAATGTCCGATACAGGCTGACGTCTTCCGTATGAAAGAATCCATCCGTTCATGGTAAGACCCTCTTCAATGCGGTGCTTTTCCTTAAACTCCTTCTGTCCTGTCATAGTCTGCCATTCATAGCGCTCCCAGCCTTGAACAAGAGTCAACAGATTCAATGCCTCCCGATGCTCCTCATCATTAGCTTCAAGATACCATGCGGGATCATGAATATAGCCCCTCAAGTCTGATGACAGCAGCAGATTGGCCTGCAGGTTATCATTCTGCCCGCCGCCATAATCCGCAGCATCACGTACCGACAGGCAGAAACGGTCACGCAGCGGTTTGCCGGACTCATCAGTAAGTTTAAACTCTATCACCTCTTTATCACAAGACTGTCGTGACATGCTGTCGGTGCTTAAGGTAATTGTGGGGCTGCGGAACTCAGCGCTATTGTGAAAAATGCTGCGTGATGAAAGAATCCTGCCCTCCTTATTGAAAAGAGTCAATCGGCATACGCCTTCCGGCCAGCTGGAGCAGTCAATATTCAACTGGCTGTTCTCAACATCCTTTATCTCCTCAAAATACATCACCTCACCACGGCAGGTTACGGCAAGAGCCGTCTGCTCACCTATGCAGTCCTGGGTACGCCAGATATTAACCTGCAAACGTGAGTCAGAGAGCATATCGGATATCATGGAGTATCCGCCGACTTCAGCTATAGGCAGGCTAACACTGATTTTCTTGTTGCTGCCTGATGGAATGAAATCAACATGTGGAAAGCCTCCCGGGTGATTGATTATGAATGATCCCATTCCGTCATGGACGGTACGTATGGAGTCCCAAATGCCCGGAACGACAAGTGCTCCTTCATGGCTGAATGCGTCACTGCCTGTAACCTTGAACGCTATTCGACAGGGCAGACCCTTGACAGGAGTACCTCCCTCTGTATAGAAATCCACTTTGATTCCATCTACTTCATTGGTTTTCCATCTATCCACAGGGATCTCACCACGTATTTTCTGCACAAGCGGATTGTCCTGATTGCTAACCACATGTGAGCGGTCATACTCTCCCACAAACTTGGGCTGGGTATAGACAGGTATTACTCGTGAAAATATGGCTTCAGGACTGAAGTCCAGCATATTCTGTGTGTATGCCCTTATCTCATAGAACCCGCTCGGATAGGCCACGATGCCGCGTTTCTCACGTGTCTGCTGAGTTCCTGCATCGAGAAGCGGGATTATGCCATCAGCCTGACCTGCCTCAACCTTGAGTTTCTGCTGCAGGATGAGTTGCCCGGTAGGCGCCAGAAAATCCACATACAGCACACCGCTGGGTGCCTGCTCCAATGTAGTGGCGTTTGTCACAAAGGCTTTGTACCAGATGTTCTCTCCCTGGAAGTAGGCAGTGTTGTCAAACTCCAGATAAACCTTCTCCTGAGGGAACAAAGTGTTGAACCGGTTGATGTTATCCGCAAACTTCATCAGCCCGCTGGTGTAATCGGCAGTATCACTTACTTCTACTGTTTTTTCATATGTAAACGGGAAGTAATCATCCGGCAGGCATGATGCAACCCTTCTTTTGGAGATGTCTCCTGTAAAACGTATGTTATTGTCTATGGCGACACCTTCCTTAAGGAAAGTGCAGCCCTCTTCCAGGAAGGTAATCCCTGACTCCGAGTAACGGTGGATACCCTTTCCTCTTTCCTTGAAGTTCAAGGGGGAGCCGTCACTGCGGTGATAGTACCTGACCCTCAGGTTCTTGTCCTTCAATCCCTGAATCCGGATGGCGTTGTCACCTACACTGACAGAGTGTTCATTAATGTCAACAGGTATATATATAGATAAGTTTTTCTTACCCTTTGCAATAGATTCCTGCATAGCAAGAATATATCCGTTCTCCGTCAGGCTGTCTTGGGCAAAAGACCTCAGTAAATGCTGGCTTGAACCCCAATATGCCCTCATGCGGTTCTCTTCAATACTTTTAGCCTTACGCTGACTCACATTATCGTACGGCCTGTAGTAAAAGTATCCCAGCATATCACATGAAGTGACATTGTTTACCTGCTCAACAGTGAATCTTACCAGATCCACATATAGTTCATATCCCAGCAGAGGCAAATCAATTATCAGTGGTTCATACGCCCATGCGGTGAATACGCTTGTAACCACTTTTACCGTATCCAGATATGATTCATGTTTTTCAAACACATCATTGTCGATGTATGTTTTTGCAAACCTGGCCTTGCCTATCTGTCTGGTATGAGATGATGTTTGATATGACCTGTCAAACATCAGGACATTTTCATTCTTTATGGTGGCACGCTTGCCCCATTTGTCATCACCCAGGAACATGGTCTTGAAATAGTCTAGGTTGACTTTATCAATCCTGTTTTTCTTACCTGATACCACAATCTCAGGCAATACATCATTAGTGCTGAGTTCTATTGTCAGCTTGCCGGGATTACGGTCCAGATCCAATGCCTTTGGCTGATAACCCACAAAACTGAACACAACCGTAGCGGGGAATGATATCTCTTTCAGTTCAAAACGGCCATCGGAATCTGTAGTGGTCCCTAGGGTGGTTCCGTTAACATAGACCGTAGCAAGCGGAAGAGGCTTCTGCGTGAGGCTGTCAAGAACGATACCGGTAATGGTTTTCTGCCCCAACAGAAAAGCCGGGATAAGAGTTAAGAAGGCAAACAAAAGGACTCTTCTCATCATAAGCAGGGTTATAGGTTTCTATATATAGGTTGCAGAAACCTGCCGAAAGTAAATCCGGAAATGCAAAAAAATGACACAAAGTGCGCTTTGTGTCATTTGTTCTTCTTTTCCATGCGGATTCCCTTACGGGTACGTAGTTCTATGACGCCTTTTCTACCTCTGTTTCCCCATATTTTTACGGCGGCTTCATCTTTCAGTATGTTCACTGTCTTTATCTTTCTGGCTTTAACTCCAAATATCTGTGCCAGCTCATCTTTTGAATAGGTGTCTTTCGTAAGGTCGATGCCCTCCCAAGCTGTAGCATCACGGGTTATGACATGGCCGTCCATGACAAGCAACGGCCTTGAACGGCCAAGATCACTTGCTTCAAATACCAGATCGAGCCCTGGTCTGGGAGTACCGTATGCCTGCAGATTATCATCAACCGTTGTAATGGCCAAACCCTCAAACTCATCCATGCTTATGGCCTGTTTTACCATAGTCTGGGGTTTGTTTATGGGAGGGGGTAGTGGTCCGTACATTGTTTCCAGCCTGCGGTTAGCTGTGATATCCACTTTTGACAAAGACTCATTCTCTTTCATCCTGATTTCATAGTAGGTACTGTTTATCAAGGTATCAACTGTCTTATACCCCACATACGTTATCTTTAATCTGTTTGCGGGATTAACCAGACGAAAAGAAAATGCACCTTCCATATCAGTTACGCAATGGGCAACTATACGGTCAGCTGAATCCCGCTCCGTGATATTGACCATCATCATGGGGCCTTCATTATCTGTAACTTTGCCCGATATGATATCACCGGCCTTGATTTCCTTAGCTACCACAGCCTTATCGACCGGTTTCTGGGCCGATGCAAAACTGCAAATCAAGGAAAACAATGAATATGATACGCACCATACGGCAACGTACCACCCCTTGGCAATGAGAATTCTAATTCTACGTATTTTCATAACAGTGTATGTTTATTTACTGACAAAAGTAATTGCCAAATCAACAAATGTCAAGGATTAGGCGCTGCAAAACTGTTGCAAATGACCCAAAAGGGACTGTCCCTTTTGGGTCACCAGTTCTGGTTTAGGGTGTAGGGTATGCCTGATGCAGTGATGCCGGCGGCGTTGATGGTGAAGCGGCGGGTGAAGCTGTTGTTGTAGAACTCCACGCGGGCATGGCCATCTTCATCAGTAATCACGTTGGGATTCCAGTAGAGAGTGCGGCGCGAATCCACATTGCCTTCTATGGGGCCTTCGGGGTACTCGGGAGCATAGAACTGTACGGTTTTGGTAAAACCTTTGACGGTGGTAGTACGGCGGCCCAGGTTGCGGATTTCCCAGTCATGAAGCCGTTGCCAGTCTTCCTTGACCTGTACGTCAACCAGAGTATATCTATCCCATGTGGTCTGTACCCACCAGAACCAACCGGTATGAATATGTTTATTACGATAGTCAACCTCAACAGGAATCAGTTCTGCAAACTCTCTGGGATACATTGGTTTGTCATATATTATTATGCTCTTGACGTCAATCATATCAATAGACGGAGAGTCACCTAAATAATCCTCCATGGTATGGGCCGATAAATATGCTCTTATATCGTTGGCTGCACCCGATGATATGTCTGTACCTTTTCCTTTTTTCCCTCCTTTTTCATCACCTTCTTCAGTGCCTTCACCTTCTGTTCCATTATCGTCCGATCCCCATCTGCTATTGCCCATTTCATATGCTCCTACCTCTGCCTCAAAATCCGTCGGGTCGTAATAATCCGTCGGGTTAAGTATTCTGATACCTCGTTCCAATAAGTAACCATAGACATCAGTCGTGTATTCTCCCTGATCCAGTTCCAACTCTGCATCCTCTTCAACCTCAAATGAGGTAAAGGTGTCATAATCAATGAAGCGTAGTTTTCCGGCCTCCTCTTCTATATCAACGTCATCAATCATTCTACCCAGTTTACGGCGCTGAGCAGGGGTAAGGTCATAATCCGTATAGTCAACCTTATAGTCTTCTACCCGATTAGTGTTATGCCTCAAATCCATCTCCTGCTTAAGGAATGGCCTGGGTTCAGGTCTGTCAGCGCGCTCAAAACGGATGCGCTTAGCTGTCTCATACTTGGATTCTCCGTTCCTTTTTGTTGACATCACATGGATGGTAAAATCACCTTTTCCATAAAAGTCAGAGAGGTTAAACCCAAAATAACCGGTAGAATCAGTCTGGTATTCAAAACCTTCAAACAGAGTCTTGTCATCATCAGGCATCACTGACGCATATACACTTATATCCGATACCGGTTTCCGTCTTCCGTATGAAAGTATCCATCCGTTTACGGTAAGACTCTCCTCTATGCGGTGCTTCTCCTCAAACTCTTTCTGTCCTGTCATAGTCTGCCATTCATAACGCTCCCAACCCTGAACAAGAGTCAACAGGTTAAGTGCCTCCCGATGCTCCTTATCATTTGATTCCAGATACCATGCAGGATCATGAATGTATCCCCTCAGGTCTGACGACAGCAGCAGGTTAGTCTGCAGGTTATCAGTCTGGCCGCCGCCGTAGTCTGTGGCATCACGTACCGACAGGCAGAAACGGTCACGCAGCGGATTGCCATCCTGGTCAGTAAGGTTGAACTCTATCACCTCCTTATCACATGACTGATGTGACATACTATCCGTATTTGCTGTGATGGTGGGACTTTGGTACATGTCATTGCCATGGAATATGCTGCGTGATGACAGTATGTTTCCATCCTTATTGTAAAGAGTTATACGGCACACGCCTACCGGCCAAGCGGAGCAGTCTATGTTCAACTGACTGCTTTCAATATCCTTTATCTCCTCAAAATATATCACCTCACCACGACAGGTTACAGCAAGAGCAGTCTGCTCACCCAAACGGTCCTGAGTGCGCCAGATATTAACCTGTAGCAGTGAGTCAGAGAGCATATCGGATATCATGGAGTATCCACTGGTTTTTGCTTCAGGCAGGCGGACTTTGCGTTTTTCATCACTGCCATAAGGATAGAATTCCGTTTCCTCATAACCTCTGGGATCGATTATGAAAGTTCCCATTCCGTCATGAACAGTACGCACAGAGTCCCATTGGTTCAGAATCTTGAGAGCTCCCTTTAAGCCGAATCCGTCACTGCCTGTGGCCTTGAATGCCACCCTGCAGGGTAGGCCCCTAACCAAATCACCGCCCTCTGGATAGAACGTTACATTTATGTTCCTGTATTTCTCTTTAGGTTCGCCGCGAAGATCTTCTACAAGAGGATTATCCTGAACACGCACCACATGTGAGCGGTCATACTCTCCCACATACTTGGGTTGGGTATAGACAGGTATTACTCGTGAGAATATGGCCTCTGGGCTGAAGTCCAGCATGTTCTGGGTATAAGCACGTATCTCATAGAATCCGCTGGGATAGGCCAGGATACCTTGTTTCTCACGTGTCTGCTGTGTGCCGGCATTAAGCAGCGGAATGATGCCATCAGCCTGTCCTGACACTATCTTAAGTTTCTGCTGCAGCAGCAGTTTGCCGGTTGGTGACAGGAAATCCACATACAGTACACCGCTGGGTGCCTGCTCCAATGTGGAGGCGTTTGTCACAAAGGCTTTGTACCAGATGTTCTCTCCCTGGAAGTAGGCCGTGTTGTCAAACTCCAGATATACCTTCTCCTGCGGGAATATGCGGTTGAACTGGTGGATGTTATCAGCAAACTTTATCAGCTCACTGGCGTAATCTACAGGGTCCGCCACATTGATTTTACTTGAGTCAACAGGGGGAAGATAATCACCAGGCAGGCTGGCTCCGATTCTTTTTTTAGAAATATCGCCTGTAAACTGTACGTTATTGTCAATGGTCACACCCTCTTTAAGGAATATGCAGCTGTCTTCAAGGAAAGTAATTCCAGACTCCGAATAAATGTGAATGCCATCTCCCTTTGCTTTAAAGTTCATGGGAGAGCCGTCACTCCGGTGATAGTACCTTATTTTGAGTTCCTTATCCTTCAGACCGGAAATCTGCATCAGCTTATCTGTACTTTTTGAGTATTCGTTGATGTCAACCGGCACTTGTATTTTTACTCTTTTCTTTCCAATTATTTCAGGCACGGTCAGAATGTACCCGTTCTCTGCCAGACTGTTCTGGGCAAGAGACCTGAGGAAATGCTGGCTTGAACCGTAATAGGCTTTCTTTCGGTTCTCTTCAATGCGCTCCGTCTGCCGTTTCTTAAGCTTCTCATAAGGCTTGTAGTAAAAGTAGCCAAGTATGTTACATGTAGTTACGCTATTTATATGTACAACAGTGAATTTTACCAAATCCACATAGAGTTCATATCCCAGCAGAGGCAAATCAATTATCAGGGGTTCATGCGCCCATGCAGTGAATACCTTTGTAATCACTTTCACAGTATCCACTTCTTCAACATGTCTTACCACTTTTTCATTTGATGCGTAGGGGGTTGCGAATGATGTACGGCTTATCTTTCTGGTGAAATATGTGGTTTGAGATGTGTTGTCAAACATTAGGACTTTTTCATTCTCTATCTCTGCGCGCAAGCCCCATCGGTCATCGCCCAGGAACATGGTCTTGAAATATTCCAGATTCTTTTTGTCAAGCTTATCCTTCTTACCTGACACCACAACTTCAGGCAATGCATCGTTAGTACGGAGTCCTATTGTCAACCTGCCGGGATTATGGTCCAGATCCAATGCCTTGGGCTGATAACCCACAAAGCTGAACACAATCGTAGCTGGGAATGATACTCCTTTCAGTTCAAAACGGCCGTCATTATCTGTAGTGGTACCCTGGGTTGTGCCGTTAATATAAACCGTAGCAGATGGCAGCGGCTCCTGCGTGAGGCTGTCAAGAACAACGCCTGTAACGGTACTCTGCCCTAGCAAAAATGCGGGCATAAGGGATAAGAAAGCAAACAAAAGGACACTTCTCATCATAAGTAGGGTTGTTGGTCTATATATAGGTTGCAGGAACTAGCAGAAAGTAAATCCGAAAATACAAAAAAATGGGAACCTTTTTTTAGTTTGCTCCGCAAACGGGGGGGCTCCGATCTGCAGTTATAATAAACGAAAACAACCGCTAAATGCGGCTGTTTTCGTTTATGCGACTGGAAGGAGCCCGTTCGCAGAGCGAACTAAAAAAAGGAAATGAGTTTTTGGGGAGCATGAATTCGGTTAGGAATTCATGCTAGCTAAAAACTCTGCGTTATCCTGAGTTGTTTCCAGGCGGGATTTGACAAACTCCATAGCCTCGATGGGATTCATGTCGCTCAGATACTTGCGCAGTATCCACATGCGGTCAAGAGTGGTCTGGTCAAGCAGCAGGTCGTCGCGGCGGGTGCTTGATGCCACGATGTTCACGGCGGGGAAGATGCGCTTGTTGCTCAGGTTGCGGTCCAGCTGGAGCTCCATGTTACCGGTACCCTTGAACTCCTCAAAGATAACCTCATCCATCTTGGAGCCGGTATCGATAAGGGCGGTAGCTACGATTGTGAGTGATCCGCCGTTCTCAATGTTACGTGCGGCACCAAAGAAACGCTTGGGCTTATGCAGTGCATTGGCATCGACACCACCGGAGAGTACCTTGCCTGATGCAGGCGCTACGGTGTTGTAGGCGCGTGCCAGACGTGTGATAGAATCAAGGAATATCACTACATCATGGCCGCACTCAACCATGCGCTTGGCCTTCTCGATAACGATGCTGGCAATCTTTACGTGATGCTCAGCGGGCTCATCAAAGGTTGATGCAATGACTTCAGCCTTTACGCTGCGGGCCATATCGGTAACCTCCTCAGGGCGCTCATCAATGAGCAGCATTATCATGTATGCCTCAGGATGGTTAGCGGCTATTGAGTTTGCTATATCCTTGAGCAGTATAGTCTTACCGGTTTTAGGCTGAGCCACTATCAGGGCGCGCTGTCCCTTGCCGATAGGTGCGAACATATCTACCACGCGGGCCGACAGGTTGTCATTCTTACCGTTGCACAGAGTGAACTTCTCATCAGGGAAGAGTGGGGTGAGGTGCTCAAACGGAACGCGGTCACGTGCTACAGAGGGCTCCAGACCGTTTATGCGGAACACCTTTACCAGCGGGAAGTATTTCTCACCCTCACGTGGCGGACGGATGACACCCTCCACGACATCGCCGGTTTTAAGGCCAAAGAGCTTGATCTGTGACTGTGAAACGTATATGTCATCAGGTGATGCCAGATAGTTATAGTCTGATGAACGCAGGAATCCGTAGTTATCAGGCATGATCTCCAGCACGCCTTCACCACGCAGGGAGTCACCAAAGTCATACATGCGTTCCTCCTGACGGCGGTTTTGTTGATTGTTCTGGTTCTGCTGGTTGTTCTGGCCGTACTGCTGCTGTCGCGGCATGTTGGGCTGCTGCATGGGCTGCTCTGCGGGAGCGTTCTGCTCACGGTTCTGCTGGAACTTGTGATTATTGTCCCTGCGCTCCTGTGGGTTCTCCTCCTGCTGCTCACGCTGGGGCAGGGGCTCCGGCTGCTGCATGCGTACGGGCTCCTGTTCCTGATCCTCAAAGGCATCAGTTGATGCAGTGATGTTCTCCTCATCAATCTCGGGGAGCGGAACCTCAACGGCTTGTCCTTTACGTGGACGGCCGCGACGCTTGCCGGCTTTCTGGGCATCCTGCTGCGGCTGCTCAGCGGGTTGTGCGGCTGCTGCCGGCTCTGCCTGTGCGGGCTGCTCAGCGGGCTTGCTCTCCTGGACGGGAGCATCCTGCTCATTGCTCTTGTCTGCCTCCTTGGGCTCACGGCGTGTGCGGCCGGTTTTTTTCTTGCGTGCGGGCTCCTGAGCGGCTTGCTCTGCCTGTGCCGGCTGGCTCTCAGCGGGCTTCTCAACAGCAGGTGCCTCCTGCTTGGGAGCATTGTTCTCCTGTTTTACAGGCTCAGCCTGCTGATTCTGACGCTCAGCTTTCTCTCTCTTCTTCTCTGCAGGATTATGCTTGCCTTTCTCTCCGTTTGCGGTATAAACCTTCTCGGTATTGGCATTATCCTTACGAATCCTGTTCTTGGGCTTGCGGTCTCTCTCTGGGGCGTTCTTGGAGGCTGATATCGCCTGCTCATCAAGAATGTCATAAACAAGAGTGTTCTTGTCTGTTGATTTGGCTGACTTAAGGCCCATCTCGGCAGCAAGTGCCTGAAGTTCTTCAAGACTCTTGCTCTTTAATTGAAGTATATCGTACATTGTTTTATTGGACCTTAGTAATATCTGGAGCACACTCTATGTGCATTGACATTACGTAAGGTATGGGTTATGAAAATTCAGATTGATTGCCGCTACCGGAGTTCCTTGAATTGGACTGTATTGCGGCTTACGGGTGCAAATGTACAAATAAATTCAATACAAAGTACACAGTAGGGCGGAAATCATTTATCAGAGGTTCCAGACTTGAATTCAAAGCGCATCAGGACCGGATTGCCTTCAGGAGATATCTTGGAGAGTATCTCCTTATCAACCTTTTCTCCGTTAGCCATTATAAAGCCCGATGCCGATGAGTATGTTATCAACGCCTTATCACACAGGTAATAGCCGTATCCGGGGAACGGGGTGGAGCATAACCCCTGCTCCTGCAGGCAGTAGTTGTAGCACTTGTTGGCATTGAGGTCATTTATGGCCATGAAATCCTTTATGCCGTATCCGTCCAGATACATGCTATAGGTAACAACAAGTTTGTTGCCGACCATTGCGGCCGAGTTGAACTTTCTTACATATTCAGTATTCATGACCAGTTCATTAAAGGCCACAATATCCTCCATCTCGCTCTGCGGGTAGCGCTCGTTATTGGTGAAATCAAATTCAGCTATCTGTTTTGAGCTGTTTCCGTCATACTCAAATATGCGGTAATCAAAAGGTTTGAAATAGAGTATGGAACTGCCTTGTCTGTTCAGGAACCTGCCTCCCATGATAAAGCTGGTGTTCTCTCTGAAATCATCCCATGAATCCAGAATCTCTCCATTTTGGGATATCTTGACATAGTTCTTGAAACTGTTGTTGCAGCTATTTGAAAACAGCAGAATATAACTATCCTCAACTGCCATATCAAAATACGGTTCATTAAGGTCTATCTCCCTGAGGAACTCTCCGTCAAAAGAGTAGGTTCGTATTTTCTTTTCAAAACTGGAAAGAGTATAAACCTCATCTCCAAGCACATCAATGCTTCTGATGTCATTATACTCGCCGTGTCCGCGTCCTTGGCGTGCTATCTTGGAGAGATACTTGCCATCCTTGTCAAACCGGAATATCACATTACGGGAATCAAGAATGAAATAGGTGTCGTCATAGATTTTTATGCTCTTTATGTCACCCATCAGAATGTCATCCGTAGTTTCAAGGGGAATTATACTCTGGGAAGTGAAATGTGATTCAGGGTTCTTGTCCCATTTTGTGGCATCAACCTTTGTGGGTCCCTGGGCATCATCGGTACAGGATATGGTAAATAAACAGCTAATAACAGCTATAGCGGCGTAGACGGATAATCGTTTCATGATTTTTCTGATTATTGGTTTTGTATTCAAATGAGTTGTCATAGGGGATTATTTGGCAAAGTTTCTTGTCAGGGATGTGATATCGGCTATATTTCATAAAGAAATTCGCAGTCAATTATTGGTTGAATTGACTGCGAATATATGAAAAACCTGTCAGATTTACAAGATCAGTTCTGCTTGTAGGTGACGTTGAGGTTCTGGATGCTGTTGAGCTTCTCTTCTATGGTGTTGAACTCATCCATTGTTTCGGGGGTGTTGGGCAGGGCAAAGAATCCCTCGGTATTCTTTTTGCTCACCTCTTTCAGTTTTGAGTCAAGGTCTTTCATCTCTATGACTGATGCCTGCTCCTGCTCTGTGAGCTTTTTCTGGCTGGTCAGGGTGCAGGTGACATCCTTCTTGCCGTCCTGGCCCTTGGCATACTGTACCAGAATGATATCCTTAGGCGGAGCCTGAAGCCTGAAGCGGAAGGGCACGGAGTAACTTACACGTACCGGCTTACCCTCATGCATTCCCGGTTTCCATGCGGGCATTGCTGAAACGGCACGGACCACTTGTTCATCTACCAGAGGATGAACAGATTTCACTACTTTTACGTCCGTTACTGATCCGTCTTTCTCAATTGTAAACTGGACTATTACGCGGCCCTGTATCTCCTGTTCTTTTGCCTCTTCGGGGTACTTGATGTTCTGTTGTATGAGTGAGAGCAATGCTACTGTGCCACCCGGAAATTCCGGTGCTATCTCCGGCTGTGTCATAGGCTCCTCCTCCTGTGCACTTACGTTCAAGCTGCCGGCTGTAAGCATTACGGCAACCGTTGCAAACAAAGCAATGAAGCTTTTGAATGTTCTGTTATTCTTTTTCATAAACTATTGGTTTTAAAAGATTGATGATGCGTTTACAAGTAATGATAGGTTAACATCGTCCTGTGCGATGCTGCGGCAGGTGTCAGCATAGTTGAAGGCTGTTATGCGGTCATTGCCGGTCTTGGCCTGTCTGGGCATGATAAAGCCAATGGCTATGCCCGTGATCATGGCAGCTACGGCAACCCATGACGGTATCCTGCGGCGTAAGAGTTTAGGCTCGCTGTCTGTAATGTCCAATGGGGGCAGGGACAACTCCAGGTTCTCAGCATCGGCCTTTGATTTTATTGCTGAGAGCAACTCTTGGCTCTCTTTCTCAAGTTCTTTCAGTTTGTCCATATTCTTTCAGTTTTCATTTATTCTACAATATTCACGCACGGCAGTCAGAGCGCTGAACAGACGTGACTTTACGGTTCCCTCCGGAATGCTGCATACCCGGGCAATCTCGGTTATGGGCAGTTCCTCTTCATATCTTAGCAGGAATACAACCTTTTGCGGTTCCGGAAGACTCCCGATGGCGCTACGCAACATCTGGTCACGCTGCTGTTTCTCAAAATGATCAGTTTCTGTGAGAGGTTCCTCCTTTGTGACGTTCTCCACATATTCCATGATTGTCATCTGGCGGCGGTACTCATTCTTGAGCATGTTGTAGGCTATGGCAAACATCCAGGTTCGGAAAGACCGATTGGCATCATAGCTCTCCCTGGCAGACCACAGGCGCATGAACAGGTCTTGTGTCAGGTCACGGGCCAGTTCACGGTCATAGCCGGTCATCCTGAGGAAGAAACCTTGGGCACGCGGACCGTGCTCAAGGTACAGGGAGCGGAATGTGTCAGCGGTTAATCTCATCCAGGTATCTCTCCATAAGTTTCATAATGTGTTCATGCTCCTCAGAATCAATATCTGTCATTTTGCAGCAGTTCTCCACAATGCGAACCATAAGGTTACGGAGCCTGTCATAATTATCCTTCATCCCCTCAGCCTTATAGAAGTCAAGCAGGGATTTGAAACAAGGAATGAAGTTCAGGTTGAGGGTGTAAATCCGTTCGCCTAAAGAGGGGTCGGGAGCAAAGGTCTCGTACATATAGTCTGTCAGATATACTGATTCAAAGTTCCTTCGCTTTACGGCCAGGTTGTCATAACGCTTGGTGCTGTATTTGGTGACAAGCCCCTCAGAATAGAGGAAATTCATGAAAATTTCAGGAATGTAATAGCTCGTAAAATAGACCGGACGCTTTGATGTGTGGGCTATGGAGAATATTAGATTCTCACGCCATGGGTTCATATAGTCCATGTTGGTCTTGTCAGCAGGCGGCTGTGTAGCTTCAACTCCAAGCAGCTTGCATACATACTCAAGGTAATCAGGCTCCTGCAGCAGATTGAGGTTTATTACCAGACGGTCCTGAAAGAGTCCCTTGCCATATTGTACCAGCAGGCATGCAACAGTCTCCTCCTCACCGCTCACAAACAGGATTCCGTTCTCCTCCAAGCCTGCCAGGCAGTTGTATGCGTATGACAGCATGGTATATGAATAGCGGCCTGTGTTGTACCAGCGTTTAAGGATGTCGGCCATCAGGTCTGTCCTGCCTTTTTGTAGCAGATAGGCTACATAACTCGCGTACATCGGCTCAAAATCAGGACGCATCTTTATGGCTTTCAGCATGTTGTCCTGTATGTCGTCCAATTTGGCCGCATCAGGTGTCTTGCTCATGATTACCAGTTCGTCCAGATAATCGGGCCAGCTTCTGAACATGCGGGTGTAATTGAAATCAATGATATACCGTGCATAGCTGTTGGGGCGTTCCTTGTGCAGTCTGTTTGCTATGGCTGCCATCTCTTTTGCCATTGCCTCCATATCAACACCTTTAGTAGTTGCAACATTGGTGAACTTGGATCTGGTGAATGTGAACCAGTAATACCACGCTTCATCATCATTGGGGTTCTTCTGCACCTCTTTTTCCCAGAGTGCAGCCTGATGCGCGTACCACTCTGCGTCATGCTCGCTTCGGAGAGCCTCGATTGATGCCGGCCTTTCTGTCTGTGCCGATACAAAAGTGGTTGCAAACACCGCTATCAGAAACAAGGGGATAAGTAGTTTTTTCATTTCTGTTCTTTTTTGTGTGATTACAATTGAAGTTTTTTTGAAGCGCTTCACATTTGCATACACGCGAGTTTGGAAAAGGTTCACCGGAATTCCGTTTTTTTTTTGTGTGTATAACGGAATACCGATGCTAATATACCGGATTCCGCTGAACTCAGGGCTACAATTAACTTTTTTTACTTCAATTCTTTATTGGAAGCTACACACATTGGTTTACATTTGTTTCCTGAATTGACCTTGTTTTTACGTTCTCCCTTTAATGACTATACTGCGTAAATTAGGATTGTCCTTCAGATACGGTAGCGGCTATTTTGTCGTGGCCGGCCTGGTGTCCTTATGTGCGTTTGTAAATGTGGGGATTAACTCAGGTGATGCTGAGGGCCTTTCTGAGG
This sequence comes from uncultured Bacteroidales bacterium, assembly GCA_902763885.1. Lineage (GTDB taxonomy): Bacteria > Bacteroidota > Bacteroidia > Bacteroidales > Bacteroidaceae > Colenecus. The sequence goes on from CACWTU010000022.1 coordinate 16,277, forward strand.
GAATATTCTTGTGCAAGATCCTTAAGATACTTTCTATACCGATAATAGTATATCTGTTCAAAAAGTTTGACCGTAGCTGTGCTATATATTTTTGGCTCAATCTTGGCATAAGCAGGACGGAGTACTATGTCATTCCCATTGTGATAGAGTATGTGTTTTTCAGGCTGCTCATCTTTGTGGCGCCGCCGTTGTTCACCTTATTGCAACTGAATTGAGATGGAGCAGGAGAATGAGAACGGAAAGCTGCTGATAGACAGCGTGCAACTGCGCTTTGGTGATAATACGGTTCTGCAGGGTGCTTTCGTGACATCATACAAGGGTAGGGTGACAGGCGTTCTTGGCCGCAACGGTACCGGTAAATCCTGCCTCTTCAAGTGTATTATGGGTGGCATCAGACCGCAGAACAAGTATATCCGTCTGAACGATGAGCCGCGCACGGATTACGGTCATATCGGACTCCATGTAAAGTATCTGCCGCAGGAGCATTTTATTCCGCCAGGCATGACCCTGCCGCAGGCTTATGAGTTATATGGTGTTGATTATGAGGGCCTGGTGCGGTTTGATGATAAATATGACAGTTACCGGAATCATAAGGTCAAGGCATTATCAGGCGGAGACCGCAGGATTGCAGAACTCTACCTGATTCTGAATTCCGATGCTGAATTCTGTATCCTTGATGAGCCTTTCTCTAATATTGCCCCCGTCTATGATGAGAAGATCCGTGCCTTGATTCAGGAGCAGAAGGCAAAAAAGGGTATCATAATAACCGACCACATCTATGAAGAGATACTCCGTGTGTCCGATGACCTGTTCCTGCTCCGTGACGGTTTCACATACCAGATAGATTCCCGCGCTGATCTGGTCCGCCTGGGGTATATCTTAGCTTAGTCTGTATTGATAACATCGAAAAAAATCTATTTTTGCTGTAGTTTTTCATTCAGTCCTGCGTCTAATGTTCAGAAACAAGACAAACCAATGACAGAAAAAGAATTTGAAACGATGGTCAGGGAGCACAAGGGCACCATTTACACAGTGTGCTACATGTTCTCTAATGATCAGGATGAGGTGGCTGACCTGTTTCAGGAGATACTCATTAATCTCTGGAAGGGTTCCGGAACTTTCAGGGGTGACAGCGCGCTGAGCTCCTGGATATGGAAGGTCTCATTCAACACCTGCATCTCTTATGACCGTAAGAAGAAGCGCGGATTAGATACCGTACCTCTTTCAATGGACATAGACCTTTTCAATGACCAGGCCGATGACACCCGCCAGATAGGTCTGCTGCGTGACCGTATCAGACGTCTGGGAGCATTTGACAGGGCAATCCCATTCAGAGCTCTACTGATGCGTCAATTGCTTACTTTGTGAGTTTCTTTCAAATAGCTTTGTTTATTGTTTTTTACTGTTGTGGGGTCTCATCCATATACTTCGTTATATATAACACACTTGTTTGGGTGTCTTATTTTATTATGGTATTCAGGAGAAGCAAGCATCTGCCGGATCTTCAGGGTGACCTGGTAACTGCGGCTGGTGAGCTTGTTAAAATCAAGAAAGAATATATCAAATGGGGCAAGATAGCAGTGCCGTCAGCTATAATCTGGTCCTTATGGTTTTATTATTAAAAAATAATACGAATGTGGTTGTATTTTGGTTTTATTATGGTTATATTTGTAACCAAATTCTATTGGTATGGGACAGACAGCTTTTACAGTCCGTATGGACTCAGAGGTAAAGAAACAGTTTGATGAGCTCTGCAAGGATTTTGGCATGAGTTCAAATACGGCATTTAATGTTTTTGCCAGAGCGGTTATTAAGAAACAAAGGATTCCGTTTGAAGTGGAGTCTGAGCGTGAAGCGATAATTCGTCGTGGTTGGGAGGCAATGGATAAAATCCGTCAGCAAGCAGCTGAGAATGGAACATCAGAAATGACCTTGGACGAAATCAACGAAATAATAAGAGAGTGTAGAGAAGAACGTCGCCAGAAAAACCAAAATAACAACTAATAATATGAAGTTCTTTGCCGTAATTGATACTAATGTCCTTGTTTCATACCTATTGACAAGAAATAACGATTCGTCAGTAGCTAAAGTTATGGAATTAGTTAAGGAAGGGACGATAGTTCCTCTCCTTCATGCCGAGATTGTACATGAATATCAGGAAGTGCTGAATAGAGATAAACTTAAAATAGATCAGACTTCTATTTTGGATGCGATGAATACGATAACAAACATGGGCGTATTCTGTGACCGTAAAGAAGCAATCGGACCTTTTCCTGATCCCGATGACATAGTGTTTTATGAAGTATCTTTGAGCGTTGATGATGCATACCTCATAACAGGAAACTTAAAACACTTTCCCAAGAACGGCCACGTGGTTACACCAGCCGAGATGCTTCAGATAATCCATCTGGCTGAAAGCAAGGGGAACACTGTCTGCGAACCACCAATGGAATATATGTCAGAACAAAAGAGACAGATCATAGAGAAAGGCTGGCAGGCTATTGAAAAGATAAGGCTTTGTGCAGAACAAAACGGACTTTCAGATATGCCTCTTGAAAGCATAAACCAAATTATCCGCGAGTATAGGGCGGAACGCAAGAAACAGATTTGAAATCAAAGGGGACGGTTAACTCCGTCCCCTTTGATTTTTTTGTGATATCCTCAGATTGCTTATTTGACAACAGTGCTGGATATGGAATCTGTTTTATTCATTGGAACTTCCTCTCCGTTGACAAGTATCCTGGATACAACTTTACCATTGACGGTTACATTGCCATTCTCGTCATACTCTACACCGGGTAATGATTTGATGAGTTCATCTACGGATTTTCCTTCCGGTGAATCATAGGCATTTGCATCCCATTTAATCTCCTTTTCGGGATTCAGGTTCTTATACTTCAATGTGTCAGATTCATAAGTAACTCTGCCTATAATCTTTCTGGGTGCTTGGTCACTCTGCGCGTCATCATACACGTAGTTGACCTTGGTTTTTGCATTGAGTGCCAGACTAATGCAAACCAGGGGGAGAAGATAGAGTGCTCTAAGCAGACTCTTCTTGGTTGTTCTTTCCTTTTCCATCATAAAAATTCTGTTTTTTAAAATACTGTGATTAAAATTATTAGCTATTGTGTATCCGTTCATTGCGGCCGCTTTGCTTATGAGCAGATACTGATAACTACGTAAGTCGGTGCCGGCACGCAGTACGGTGTCATCGGCCTCATATTCATGGACGGCGCGCAGGTCTATGCGCAGCATCCAGATTGCGGGGTTGAACCACTGTGCGGCGGCTATAAGATCGGTAATAAGTACATCAATGGAGTGGTGGAGTGCCACGTGGGCTTTCTCATGCCTGATGATAGCGCTTTCATTGTTGTTCCAGTCAGCCTCAGATATTACAATGTGTCCCATCCAACTGAATGATGCCGCATTGCCGGGCATGATGTACACCTGGGTGCCATCGGGCGTAAACTCCTTGCGTGCGTTCTTTATTATACTGCGTACGCGTATAACCGATGTCAGAACTCTGGCCAGTACAAAGACCACGCCTGCGGTATAGACAGCCATGAGGGCGATGTGCCACCACGGGGTGGCAGCTTCAGCAGGGGTGCTTGAGGCGGCTTGCATGAGTTGTGTTACCGGCATTGGCAGTATCTCTGTCTTGGTTATGGTAATAATGCAAACTGGGAGGAGAAAAGAGAGCAAAGCCGTACTCAAAAGCACAATCCTGTTGAGTCTGTGCCATGAATCCTTGATCAGGAACAGACGGTAGAATATGTAGAAGACGGCCATTATGACCGCAACTTTCAATTGATAGGTAAGGAAGGTGATCATATTATTTCTTTTCCAGGTGTTCAATCAATTCTTTCAGTTCATCTATGGAGACCTTGCCGTCACCCACGAATGCAGACACGGCATTCAGATATGAACCGAAATAGTTGCCTATGAATCCGCCCATGGAGAACCGGCTGTACTCATCACGCGTCACGATGGGGAAGTACTGATAGGTGGGACCGTAAGCCTTGTGATCCAGGAATCCGTCGGACTCCAGTTCACGTACCTGTGTGGAGAGCGTGTTGAAATGGGGCTGAGGCTCGGGGTATAACTCTCGGAGTTCACGCACAAAGAGTGCTCCCTTATCCCAGAAGTGGTTCATTATGACCTCCTTCTTCTCACTAAGCTTGGTAATTTCTTTCTGTTTCATAATGCATCAGTAACTAGTACCGATGCAAATGTAAAAATTAAGATCAGTCTTAAGGCCCTCCTTGTTAGGGAACACCATACCCAGAAAGCCCACGCTCATAGTCGTGACCCCATCAATCTCATTCTTCATTTGTCCTACGCTGAAAAGCACATAGTTCTTTACCACTAAGACATTCTCCACGGCAGTTTTCATCTGGCTAATCAAAGATTCCTCCAGTTGAGCCATCATTTGTTTGCCTTTATCAGGCATCTCCTTATTATTATGCTGCTCCTTATAGGTCTTCTCCAGCGTTTTTGCCTGTTTGTGAAGCGCTTTGCTCATATACTTAACTCCTGCATCAACATGACGCTGCCTGCCCGGACAAGTTACAGCCATAACACCTAGCGCCACCGCCACAATTATCACAATCTTCCAAATTTTCTTCATACTCAAAAATGACTTAAATAACGACTATGGTTCCAAAGATACAGATAATAAACACAATGGTATCAGTTCCCTGTGCCATTATATGAGGGAATGTTCCATAGCTACCTGTGTGAGAACGTATTCCCGATGGGGTAAGTGTGGGACACTTTGGCAAAAAAAAACTACTTTTGCTGTAGTTTTCCATAAAGTTCTGCGTCTAATGTGCAGAAACAAGACAAACCAATGACAGAACAAGAATTTGAAAAGATGGTCAGAGAGCATAGGGGCACCATATATACCGTGTGCTACATGTTCTCCAATGATCAGGATGAGGTGGCCGACCTGTTTCAGGAGATACTCATCAACCTCTGGAAAGGTTCCGGAACTTTCAGGGGTGACAGCGCGCTGAGCTCCTGGATATGGAAGGTATCATTCAACACCTGCATATCATATGACCGAAAGAAGAAACGCGGCTTGGATACTGTACCTCTTTCAATGGACATAGACCTTTTCAATACCCAGACCGATGACACCCGCCAGATAGGCCTGCTGCGTGACCGTATCAGGCGCCTGGGAGCATTTGACCGGGCGATAGTTCTGCTTTGGCTTGAGGACATGAGCTATGAAGAGATAGGCCAGATAGTAGGAATCACCTCAAACAACGTCTCTGTACGTCTTGTCAGAATCAAGGAACAACTTAAAAACATGCAGTAAGATGGAAACTACCGATGAAACCATACAGGAGATGAAGCAGCAGATACAGCTGCTTAAACAGAAGCTTGACAGCCAGGAGATTGTCAAAGACAAGATGTTGTGGAATGCCGCTCTTGATAACGTGAATAACCTTAAGAACTTCTCTGATGTGTCAATGACCTATTTAGGGGGGTTCGTGCAGATAACTTTATTCATCGTGATATACCTTTGCGGATATTCTTCAATCTACTTTGTTATATACAACATACTGTTTTGGACATATTCCATTATTGGTATCATAAGGAGAAACAAACATCTGCCTGATCTCCAGAATAATCTGCTGACAGCGGCCAGTGAGCTTGTCAAATACAAGCAGCACTATATCAGAATGGGCAAAATAATAATCCCGTTAGCAATCATCTGGCTGTTATGGGCATTCTGGGATTTCTGCACATTTACCATGGGAAAAATGGCCATCCCGGTATTTCTCATTCTCAGCATCATAACAGTGGGCATAACCATTCCGCTCGCGCTCAATAAGCGCAGGGAAGTGATTGAAAAGATCGATGACCTCATCCGTCAGATAAACGAGCTCCAAGCATAAAATAGTACAATTGGGGTCAGGCCCCAATTGTATCATTTACCCAAAATTTCCTTTGCCAGCGAGTTCAGTGCATCAGTGTCTATAGGCTCGAGAATAATCTCTGCCGGTTCCAGATCCAGCAGAAACTGCATGTAGGTTGGAAGTGTCAGTAACTGACCCTCTCGGCCAACATTATAATCACCATATTTGATGATATGCCTCACGTGGTACTTATCGGGATGAGCCAATACGGTTTTAGAACTTTTGGCCTTTGCTGATTTTGCCTTGACCTCCAGCGGTACGCACTCACCATTCATCCGTATCAGAAAGTCCAATTCCAGCCCGGAATCCTTCTGGAAATAATACAGCTTTTGCCCTTTCTTATGTAGCGTATCGGCCATCAGATTCTCATAAATGGCACCCTTGAATCCGCCCAGATTTCCCTGTAGTATATCGGCACGTGTGCCAGACCCCAGCATCTCAATGAGAAGTCCGATGTCAGCCACATATACCTTAAATACATTATCTTTAGCGTTGCCTTCCATTGGCAGACCGGTGATGTCGGTGTTGTAACAGCGGCAGATGATTCCGGCGTCCTCCAACCACTGCAATGACCCCATGTAGATATCACTACGGCCGCCAGGCTTTATCTTGTTGTACTGGAACTTCTTGTTCTCCTTGGCCAACTGTTTGGGAATGGAGTTGAAACACTCGCGTATGTGTGGTTTATCCCTATCGGAAGCATACTTCACCATGTCGTCTCGATACTCCTTCAGTATGGCTTTGTGGGCTTTGCTCACATCGTTCATGTTGTTTGTACTTAAGAACGCGTTAACGGCATCGGGCAGTCCACCAATGGCCACATAGAGGTTCAGCAGACGCTTCAACGCTACATGAATGCCCTCAGGCACAGGTGTTTCCTCCCGATAGAACTTACCCAGTGCCTCAATAACTTCTGTGTTGAGACCGTTTGCCCAGAGGAATTCCTCAAAGTCAAGTGGGTACATTTCAATGATGTCTTCTGAACCAACTGGAACAGAGTTAATTCCCAGTTCTTGCTGGCCAGCCAGCTTGCGATGCTTCTTTTTCTTTTCGTCACCATACCCTTGAACACCTAAAAGAGAACCAGTGGCAATAACATCAAAACGCCCGTCTTCATTAAAGAATTTAAGTGATGTTCGTGCTTCAGGGCAATCCTGTATCTCGTCAAAAATAAAGCAGGTCTGGCCAGGTGTGAACGACACATTTTTGATTTGTGAAGAGAGGTTGAGAAGAATATCGTCAACGGCCTTGCTCCCCACGAACGCACTGATGCGTTCCGGTTGCTTGATAAAATTGATATAAACAACAGTCTTGTAGTTGTCGGCTGCAAAATGTTGTGCAATGAATGTCTTTCCGCATTGACGGATGCCCATAATTACCAAAGGCTTATGTCCAGCGGTGTTTTTCCACTGTGCCAGCGTATCTTCAATCTTCCTTTTTAGCATTTTTTACAGCGAATTTCCGCCGTAAAGATACACTTTTTCAAACGAATAAATATCATCCTAGTGCATTTTTTTTAGTACAATTGGGGTCAGGCCCCTTTTGTACTATTTTGCCAAAAATGATACAATTGGGGCCTGACCCCAATTGTAGTTAATTAATGCAAAAACGCTCATTTAAGAAAATCTTTGATGGGTATCTGATACAATATCTCATCACTTAAATTGCAACAATACAATGACTTGTTGGCTGCGTTATATGTTAAGCGGTGGAGTGATGCATCGGACGTGAAACCACCGACATAGTTTCCGCTCCAGTCAAAGACAAGGACTTCACACTCCTTATCTGATTCTCCACCAGCCGTGATGTTATAACGATAATTGATGAATATATAGTCCTCAGAGACAGCGGCATCACCAAAAGTCATGTTCTCAGGAACGTATTCTGCTTTATCATCATATGTCCTGGCTCCTTTCTGGTGGATGGCAAAGCATTTGTCTTTATCCAGATCAAAGAAAATCAGATAGTTCATATTCTGAAGGGAATGGACAATGATGTTTTTGGTGGGGTGTTTAAAAGTACTTCCCATATATAGTGCATATAATTCAACTACAACCTCTGTATGAACTCCATCGCCGGCTGGCATAATCTGTTTGTGAACCGGGATGACCTTCTTTTTTCCTCCAGCCTGCTGAATGTAAAATTCAGGAGGATCACATTCTCCGTTATGCATCTTTGGTTTTTGGTAAATAAAGGTCTTTGAGATATCATCATCAATAAGGGTTGTCTTACCATCAAGCAGGAAAAGACATGGCGCACTGGCATTTATTACTGCTGCTCCTTTTTGGATGGATTGGGTGATATTGATTTCCTTTAAGGTACTATTGTCAATAACAGGGAATATGATGTCACCGTCAGACAGATACACTTGTTCGGTGACGGTCCACGGATGCTCGGTTAATTCATTGACAGCGCGGCCTTTTTTTACTATGGAAGCCACTTCTGTGCCTTTGTCAATATCATATACCCTGATATAACCGGAACCATCATTTGTGGTAAAAAGCAAGTATTGGCCAAAGGATACCACATCATTCGCTCCTAAAGGGCAATAATCCAGTTGGATGGGCGTGATTTTAGGTCTGGCCTGGTGACCATAATCCAGTTCTTTTACCTCAGGAATAAAGATGCTAGATTTGTTGGGGTTAGAGCATCCGCATAACAAAACAGCAGACAGGAAAAGGATACAAACAATTTTTCTCATAATGAAAGACTAAATAGGTTTATAAACAGGGATAATTCTCGTTATGTGGCTCAAACATATCACTCATTTTTCTTGCCACCAAATCCCTTAACCAAGATTATGGATTGCAGCCCGTATGGCCGTTAATTTTGTCAGTATTATGTAAATGTTATCAAGGGGCACAAAAAGAACCGTCCCCTTTGTGCCCTTGAGTGTCAAAGGGATTTGTTGATTGTAGAGATGTAGTCCAGGACATCGTCCCGGCCGGTTTTGTCAAGTGAGGAGGTGATGAAGTGGGGCGGCAGTTCCTCCCATTGCTCAGATAGGGTGTCCAGGAACTTCTTGACGTTTTCCGATAGGCGGCCGCGGCCCAGCTTATCGGCCTTGGTAAAGATGATTCCAAAGGGAACGGCGTTCTCACCCAGCCATGTTATGAATTCCATATCTATCTTCTGGGGCTCGTGGCGGCTGTCTATGAGTACAAAGAGTGATGTGAGCTGTGGACGCTCCAGGATATAGTCATTGATGATGCGTGAAAGCTGTTCCTGTTGTTTCTGGCCACGTTTGGCATAGCCGTAGCCGGGCAGGTCAACCAGATACCACTCTTTATTGATAAGGAAGTGGTTTATGAGCAGGGTCTTTCCCGGTGTGGCCGATGTCATGGCCAATCCTTTACGGCCCGTAAGCATGTTGATGAGGCTGGATTTACCCACATTGGAGCGGCCAATGAATGCATATTCAGGCATGCTGTGTTGCGGACATTTGTTGATGTCCGTGTTGCTGATTATGAATTCGGCGCTCTTTATCTCCATTTCTACCGGTTTTATGGTGCAAAAGTACTAATTTTTGCCCGAATCAGTTATTTTTGCAGAGCATTGGAAATAAAATGAACAAGGAGTATCCGTCATTGGCATTGGAGAGGGCTGTTGGGGAGTTTTCAAAACTACCCGGCATAGGCCGCAAGACCGCACTGCGTCTGGTGCTGCACCTGCTCTCCAAACCGGAAGAGGAGGTGAGTACGTTTGGCCGTGTATTCTCTACGCTCAAGCAGGATATAAGATACTGCAAGGTATGCCATAACATATCGGATACTGATACGTGCGCCATCTGCGCCAACCCCAAGCGTGACAGTTCAACCATATGTGTAGTGGAGAACGTGCAGGATGTGCTGGCTGTGGAGAGCACCATGCAGTTCAACGGATTGTACCACGTGCTGGGCGGAGTCATTTCACCGATGGATGGCGTGGGTCCTCAGGATCTGCAGATAAACAGCCTTGTGGAGCGCGTGCAGGCGGGAGGCATAGAGGAGGTTATCCTGGCGCTGAGTCCCACCATGGAGGGCGATACCACCAACTTTTTCATTTCCCGCAAACTGCAGCCTCTTGGCGTAAAACTGAGCGTGATAGCGCGTGGCGTGGCTGTCGGTAATAATCTGGAGTATGCTGATGAAGTTTCATTGGGCCGTTCCATTCAGGACCGTACCCCTTTAAAATAACTGTAACAGGATGAATACTAAGAAAATGTCTGTAAAGCTGATGGCAATGTGGATCAGCATGTATATAATAGCCGGCATAATTGCGTTGTTGTTTGAATTCGGCCCGCTGAAGGGTATGGCGGTTACGGAACCTAAGGTGGTTTATGTGCTGCAGGTGGTAGGTGTGCTTGCCGCTCTTGCGCTTATTCCGTTGGCATTGCGTGGATTCAAGAAGATGGTGGACCGTCTGGATGAGAAGGAGTATCCCGAGGAGAAGATAGAAAAGATATACATGACCTGTTCTGTGCTGCGTCTTGCCGCATTCTCTTTGGTCATAGAGTTTGGAGTGATGCTATATTATCTCCTGAATGATACAATAGGACTGTACATTGCAGCCATAGGTGCAATATGTTCCATGTTTACCGTTCCCACCAAGGCGGGGATAGAACACGAAACAGGCTATTTTGATTGATAATGCCCTCAGTAAGCATCATCATAGTCAGCTATAAAGTAAGGTATTACATTGAGCAGTGCCTTAACTCCGTGTTGCGCTCCGTTCCTGATGCGCAGATACTGGTGGTTGACAACAATTCTGATGATGGTTCCGTGGAGTTTCTGCGTGACCGGTTCCCGCAGATTGAGGTTATAGCCAATGACTTCAATGCCGGATTCGGTAAAGCCAACAACATGGCTCTCGATAAGGTGCAGGGCCGGTTTGTGCTGTTCCTTAATCCCGATACCGTTGTGGCAGAGCGTACCATCCCCGGATGCATAGAGTATATGGATGCGCATCCTGAGGTGGGTGCAGTGGGCGTACGGATGCAGTATGGTGACGGACGTTTTGCTCTGGAGTCACGCCGCTCGTTGCCTACGCCGTCGGTGTCGTTCTGGCATATGACAGGGCTGGGCCGATTGTTCCCTAAATCAAAGGTGTTTGCCAGATATCATCGCACATATCTGGATAAGGATAGTGAATGCCCCATTGATGTGGTATCGGGAGCATATATGTTTGTACGCAAGGAGGCGCTTGACAGGACCGGCGGCTTTGACGAGTCATTCTTTATGTACGGTGAGGATATAGACCTCTCATACAGAATATTGCAGGAAGGATATCAGAACCGATATCTGCCGCTGCCTATAGTACATTACAAGGGTGAGAGCACCAACAAGACATCATACCGGTATGCCAAGGTTTTCTATGACGCCATGCTTATCTTCTTCAACAAGCATTTCCATCGTTACAGCCGTCTGTTTGCTCTGCTTGTAAGGGTGGTGCTTGGCTTTAGGAAGATTGGCACATTCATTGGAGAGAACCTGCATGCACGCAGCCGCATACTTGCTGATTATACTGAGAATTGCCTGTATGTGGGGCGTAAGAGTACATTTGCGGCTGTGGAGAAGCTGCTGGCTGGTAGTGAGGTGCTGCGTAACCCCCGGTATGTTGAAGGAGCCGGTGACGTAGGCTCTGTGCTTCAGGGGCGATTGAACCAGGGCGTTGATGCCGTGTTGTTTGATACTGACGCTTTTACGTATGATGCCATCATGTATTGGATGTACAACAGGGCATCGGAAGGGAAACGATATACAATGGGCCTGTACTCAGAGAAGACGGGCAAACTTATAACTGAGGATGAAGTGTTATGACTACAAATGATTTATTGACTGACGGTAAGTACCGGCTGCGTGCTCCTGAACCGGAGGACCTTGATGTGCTGTTCAACATGGAGAATGATACTTCACTGTGGATGGCTTCCGGCAATGCCGTACCATATTCCCGTTATCAGATCAAGAAGTATATTGTGCAGTCTCAGCATGATTTCTACACTGACCGCCAGGTGAGGTTCATGATTGTTCGTGAGGCTGATTCAGTGGTAATGGGTAGTGTTGACCTGACGGATATAGATCCTTATAACGGGCGCGCTGAGATAGGAATAGCGTTACAGGCGGAATATAGGGAGCAGGGTGTGGCATCGGCTGCATTAAAGATTGTCTGCCGATATTCACAAAAGGTTCTGCGTCTGCGCCAGTTGTTCTGTCATGTGCCTTCATACAACAGTCAAAGCATTAAATTGTTTGCCAGCAATGGGTTTAGTGAAAGCGGCCGTCTTAAGGACTGGCTTGTTCACGATGAGTCATATTGCGATGTTTTAGTGATGCAGAAAATTTTTTGAAAAAAATGTGCCTAGACGCTTGTAGAAATCAAAAATGTCTGTACCTTTGTCACCGCAAAACAGCGAGGTGCGTTAGTTCAGCTGGTTAGAATGCCGCCCTGTCACGGCGGAGGTCATGGGTTCGAGTCCCATACGCACCGCAAAATAAGAGTCGCCCAGTGGCGGCTCTTATTTTGTGGTGCGTAGCACCTTATTTTAGTTTGCCATGCTTGCGTGCTTTCATTTCCTGAAGGTAGGCCTTCGAATCAAAATCCTCCACGCAACCACTTGTCAAACCTTCTTCAATGTCAGTACGCAGTGCAACTATTCTCTGTTTCTGTTTTTTCATATATCAAAGTTATCAATATTTCATAACAATCCCAATAATAGGTGTCGTTTTTCTAAATGGTATCAACCATTCTGCAAGTAGCAGTAGAGATTAATTTGCTAATTAAATTTACGTCATTTTGATATAATTAATTCTATTATATGTATCTTTGTGACGTAAAATGAATGTAATTATGGCACAAGTATCTATGACAGTGAGGATGGACTCACAACTTAAACAGACGTTTGACAAACTCTGCAGTGAGTTTGGCATGAGCGCCAACACAGCAATGAACATATTCGCAAATGCTGTGGTGATGACAAGAAGCATTCCTTTTGAGATTAAGGCTCCTAAGGAAGATCCTGTTGATGGACTGACTGCATTCTACGCTTTGCGTGATGAGGCAAGAAAGAATGGAGTGCAGGATATGACATTGGAAGAGATAAATGAAGAAATAAGAAAAGCCCGTGCAGAAAGCAGAAAGAAATAGTCTACCATGATACATGCAGTAATTGATACCAATGTCCTTGTTTCAGCCTTATTAACCAGTAAATCTGATGCCGCTACGGTTCAGGTCCTTGAAGCAATAATGAATGGGCAGATAATCCCATTGTACAATGAAGAGATTATTAGTGAATATGAGATAGTACTAAATAGGCCAGCATTCCATTTCACGAAAGAGAAAGTGGCTCGTTACATTAACGCCATAAAAGATAAAGGTGTGTTGACGCCGCGAGTGTCAAGTGATTTTGATTTTCCGGATTCTGATGATGCTGCATTTTATGAGGTGGCCTTGTCGAAAGAGGATGCTTATGTAATAACAGGTAATATTAAGCATTTTCCAAAAACTCCGTTAGTGGTGACTCCCGCTGAGATGATTGATATTTTTAGACGTGATGTCTAAAACCGCAGTGGCACAAAGGGGACAGTCCCCCTGTGTCCCGCAAACTCAAATGCAACAGTTTTGCAGCGCATATTTGTTGTTCTGATGATACTTCAGTTCTTACATTTGTCACAAAAAATGAATTATGAAGAAATGTTTAGCTCTGTTGCTTCTGCTTGTATGTAGCTCTGTTACTTGCCAGACAAGGCAAAGGGAGCGTTCATTTGTCATTGTAAAAGCTGTACAGCAGGAAACTGTAGAGGTTGGAAATCCTTTACAGCCGGTTGGTTATAAATCACTCAGAACCAAATATCATGTTGAGAAGGTTTTGCAAGGCTCATATAGTGGCGAATACTTCTATGACTATTCTGATAAGACGTGCCGTCATACCACATATAAGTATTGTCTTATGTCCATTGAACATATAGGTGACTCCGTCTGCGGCCTGGATTTGCAGCATTGCTATGATGCTTACAGCGATAAGAAAGGCTATAATTGGTATGTTGGATACAGCCAGGCGCTGGAGAAGGACTTCAATATGGGTATCAGGTCATATTCATCCTTGCGCATTCAGATTGATGTTCCAAGAGAATATAGGATGAATACCCGTCAGATAGAAAATAACATGTGGTACCGTGAAGATGTTCAGGAAGGTTCTTACATCTCCCATAACAGAAAGACTGTGCCAAAATATGGCGTTAATCTGTATATCGTTGCGCTTGACCTTATATCCTGGCATAATAAGAACACATCAAATCTGGAAGAACCGCATGAATACGTTGATTTAGGCCTAAGCGTAAAGTGGGCTACCTGCAATGTGGGTGCTTATAAGCCTGAAGACAGTGGTGATTTTTATGCCTGGGGTGAGACTGTCCCCAAAAGTTATTACAGCGAGTTTTCATATAAATGGTGTGATAGTGTCCTCTATAATTCTTTGAATAAATATAACAGCATAGATAAATGTGGTAAGGTTGATCATCTGGAAACGCTTGAACCTGCCGATGACGTGGCCCATGTCAAATGGGGCGGCCAATGGCGGATGCCTACCAAGGCAGAGTTCGATGAACTGATTGAGAACTGTACCTGGACCTGGACAACCATCAATAATGTGAATGGATATCGCGTCACAAGTAAGAAGGCAGGTTACACGGATCGCTCCATTTTCCTTCCTGCTCCCGGCGGATTCAGCTATTCAAATATAAATTTGTACAATTCATATGGTGGCTATCACTCCAGTTCACTAAATGCTGAGCGTCCCGGTTTTAATTATTTTCTGGGTTTCGGTTCAGGAAATCAATATGTAAGTTCTGATTACCGCTTTTCAGGTAGTACAATCCGCCCAGTCTGCCCATAACAAACAAATCAAAAATGAAAGCGTTTAAACTCACTGTTATTGCGTTATTGCTGTCCATACAGGTAGCCGCAATCACCGCGTTTGCTCAGGATAAGCCAAAGGCGGGTGATACAATCTCCGGTATCATTCGTGAAGAAAGTGGTCCTATGATGATGGTAAACGTTACGGAGCGTGATTCATCGGACCGTATTGTAGCTCACACCATCACTGATATGGCGGGTGAGTTCTCTTTTCGTCTGGTTAATCCTGATGACAGGATACAGATAACCTACGTTGGTTATGAAACGGTGGATATTCCTATTGACAAGACCTTTTTTGAGATCAAGATGAATGAAGAGGAGTTGATAGATGATGATTCTACAACGCCTGATACCAGTCCTCGTGGCCGTGGAATCATCGGAAGCGATTCATACACTATGGGGGAACTTCAAAAGAATGCTCCACAGGATTACGTTTGCGGGTATGTCATGAAGAATCCGTGGGGAACCTATCTATATGGTATATATCTTGTCAAGGAAGGAAAACAATACAGCATGGTGTATAAGAAGTCTGACTACACAGAGAGCAGAAGAATCAAGTCTCGTCAGGCAAAAGAACTGATATCATCCGTAGACGCCAAGATTGCTTCTGCCGATGTTCCTAAGAAAACAGCCAATACAGTAAGAAGCAATGGAGTGGTTATTCATGTAGCAACCTTCTATGATGGCAATACCGCCTATGTTCTTACTCCTGATAAGGCTGCTTATTTCTGGACTAGTGGCTCTGAGGATGTTCCCGATGAAGCTTGGCAGGCAGAGGTATACCAGTTCAAGAATGACCCCAAATAGGTAAGTGATGGCACAAAGGGGGCAGTCCCCCTGTGCCACTTTTCTCCCGATGTCAAATCCCATTGTTGAGCATTGTTTGCTTGAATGATGGGATTTAGATTTTGAAATAAGCAGTTGTGATTGTAATATTGCATCAGACAATAGTTTCACTTTTAAATCAATCAGCTATGTTGTGGAATAAATTACATTTTGCCAATCAGCTCAGAGACCTTGGTGCAAAAAGACGATTCAACTTTCAGCAGAAAGGATTTGGAGATTATTACATTCACAAGTCTAAAAAAGATGGTGCCGATGATTCCCAGCCCGTCGATACCCCGGCTCAGGATAAATAATAGAGAGCAGGCCCTCAAGCCTGCTCTTTTTCATCATCGGCCGTACATCTAATGTGCCCGATATTCTTCAACTTATCCCTGAAAGGGGTTGACTCGTATAATTGCAACAGTTTTGCAACGCCTGTTTGTTGCTTTGATAATATATCTGTACTTACATTTGTGCCAGAAACCTCAAAACAACAAAGAATATGAAAAAGCATTTAGTCCTATTGTCTGCTCTGCTGCTTCAAGTAGCTGCAGTTTCAGTGTTTGCACAGGATAAGGAATATGTTGACCTGGGCCTGAGCGTCAAATGGGCCACTTGTAATGAAGGCGCTGCCACACCATTGGAAGTAGGTTACTACTACAATTGGAACTCTAATAACGCATTGTGGAATGTATTTAAAGATAAAGCTTTCCAAAAAGCGGAGGGTGATATAACCAAGTTGCAGCAGGGTGAAGATTGGCGTACACCTTCAAATGATGA
>CACWTU010000023.1 GCA_902763885.1 uncultured Bacteroidales bacterium
CCGAACATGCCGGTGCCAGGCTTGCGGGTGGGGGCGTTGTCCTGCGGGAAGTGGCGGTCAATGAGGATGTCGCTGAACTCCACGCCTTCACCTTTCAGAGTGTTGAGGATGAAGTTCTGTGTGGGCCAGAAATCGGCCTCGGGGTACGATGACGTGCCCAGTCCGTCCTGGTTGCTGGCCATTACGAACTCATAGTCGGTGTGCTGGCGCAGGAACGTGAGGCTGCGGAATACTCCGGGTACAAACTTCAGTTTGTCAAAGCTGTCAAGCTGCTCGTCGGACGGCTCTACCACTATGGTTCCGTCGCGGTCTATGAATAGGACTCTCTTGCTCATATCGGCCAAAGTTATTTAAATTTCTTGAGAGCGTCAATCAATGCGTTGTTTTCAGGGGCGGTGCCGATGGTTACGCGCAGGCTGTTACCGCACAGGGCAACCTTGCTGCGGTTGCGGACAATGATACCCTTGTCAACCAGATAGTTGTAGGTGGCGGCAGCATCCTTTACGCGGGCCAGGAAGAAGTTGGCATCGGACGGATAGACCTTGATGCAGCAATCCAGACGGGCAAACTCCTCCATCAGGCGTTTACGCTCTTTAAGGATAGAATCAACCCATCCCTTTACGCGGGCGTGCTGCATGATCTCCTCCATAGCGCGCTGCTGTGTGAGCAGGTTGATGTTGTAGGGGTACTTTACCTTGTTCATGATGCCGATAATCTCAGGCTGTGCGAATGCCATACCCAGACGGATTCCGGCCATTCCCCATGCCTTGGAGAAAGTCTGGAGCACAACCAGATTGGGGCGCTCAGAAAGTTGCTGCAGATATGAAGGTACGCCTGCAAAATCAATGTAGGCCTCATCAACAATTACTATTCCGTCAAACGAGTCCAGCACCTTGTCAATCACCTTACGGTCAATGTTGTTGCCGCTGGGGTTGTTGGGTGAGCAAAAGAATATAAGTTTTGTGTTGGCGTCAACTGCTGCCAGGAGTTTGTCGGCGCTGGGCTGGAAGTTGTCATCCAGCAGCACGCGGCGGTACTCCACGTCATTGATATCGGCACAGACACCGTACATTCCGTAGGTGGGCTCTATTGCCACGGCGTTATCCACTCCGGGACGGCAGAATATGCGAAACATCAGGTCAATGGCCTCATCGCTGCCGTTGCCAAAGAATATTGAGTCTTCTGCGACCCCTTTGATATCGGCAATACGCTTCTTGAGGTCGCGCTGCAACGGATCGGGATAACGGTTTACCGGGTCGTTGTAGGGGTTCTCGTTGGCGTCCAGGAATACCTTGGCATCCTTGCCCTGATACTCGTCACGGGCCGATGTGTAGGGGCTCAGGCTCCAGATGTTGGGTCTTACCAGTTCTTGTAGTTTTTTCATTTTTCCTTTAATCGGATGGTTACTGCGTTTTTGTGTGCATCCAGGTACTCACCGGCGGCCATGGTCTCAATCACGGGGCCAAGGGAGTTGAGTCCCTCGCGGGTGAGTTGCTGGAATGTTATCTTACGCATAAAACTGTCTATATTCACACCAGAGTAGGCCTTGGCATAGCCGCTTGTGGGCAGCGTATGGTTTGTGCCCGATGCATAATCGCCTGCACTTTCAGGTGACCACGGTCCGATGAACACTGAGCCTGCGTTCACAACGCGCTCAGCCAGATCATTGGCATTGGCGGTCTGTATGATCAGGTGCTCGGGGGCATACTCATTGGTCATCTCAATGATCTCATCGTCATTATTGAGCAGTATCATACGGCTGTTCTGCAGGGCAGCCTCGGCAATCTCGTTTCGGGGCAGCAGGGCAACCTGACGGTCAACTTCGGCCTGAACCTTGTCAATCAGTTCGGCCGATGTTGTGAGCAGTATCACCTGGCTGTCACGTCCGTGCTCGGCCTGTGACAGAAGGTCAGCAGCTACGAATGCGGGGTTGGCCTGGGCATCGGCAATAACCTCTACCTCTGACGGGCCGGCGGGCATATCGATAGCCACATCCTTGAGTGACACAATCTGCTTGGCGGCGGTGACGTAGGGGTTACCGGGGCCGAATATCTTGGATACCTTAGGCACGCTCTCGGTTCCGTATGCCATTGCGGCGATGGCCTGTGATCCGCCCAGTTTGAAGAAACGGTTCACACCTGCCACCTGTGCGGCGTAGAGTATGGCGGGGTTGACCTTGCCGTCACGTCCCGGAGGGGTGCAGAGCACGATCTCTTGGCAGCCTGCGGTGCGGGCGGGAATGGCCAGCATCAGCACGGTTGAGAATAGCGGTGCTGTACCGCCGGGTATGTAGAGGCCCACTTTGGTGATAGGTACCGCTTTCTGCCAGCAGGTTACGCCCGGGGTGGTCTCAACCTTGCTCAGTGATGGCAGCTGTGACTCGTGGAACTTGCGGATGTTCACGGCAGCGCGGTCAATGGCATCGCGCAGCTGTGCGGGTACAAGTGCAGCAGCCTCATCAAGTTCTGCCTGGCTTACAGCGAGTGAGTCAAGCTGAACCTTGTCAAACTGGAGCTCATACTCCTTCAGGGCCTTGTCTCCGCCTTGGCGTATGGTGTCAAGGACGGCTTGGACACGCTCGTAGAGACCCTCCACACTCAGCGCGGGTCGGGATAGGAGGTCTTTCCATTCTGACTTATCGGGATATCGTAATACGTTCATTTTCTTTCGTTTTGGAAAAATGGTACAATTGGGGTCAGACCCCTTTTGTACTATTTTGGCCAAAATGATACAAAAGGGGTCTGACCCCAATTGTACCATTTTGAATTCATAATATCATTTTCTCAATTGGGAGAACCAGGATGCCCTCTGCACCGGCGGCTTTGAGCTTGCCGATGATCTCCCAGAAACGCTTCTCGTCAAGAACGGCGTGAACTGAGCTCCAGCCTTTCTGTGCCAGAGGCATTACTGTGGGGCTCTTGATGCCGGGCAGCTCAGCAATGACCTCTTTCATGCGGTCATCGGGCACGTTCATCATTATGTATTTCTTGCCCTGGGCAGCCTTGACTGCATCAAAGCGGAACAGGAGCTCTTCAAGTATGGCTTTTTTCTCAGCATCCAGATTGGGGTTGCCGATGAGCAGAGCCTCTGACTGCATTATAATCTCCACCTCACGCAGGTTGTTGCTTACCAATGTGGAGCCTGAACTTACAATGTCGAATATGGCGTCGGCCAGACCTATACCGGGGGCAATCTCAACGGAACCGGTGATGACGTGTGTCTCAGCCTTGATACCTTTCTCCTCAAGGAAGGTCTTGAGAATGCCGGGGTAGGAGGTGGCTATCTTCTTGCCGTTGAACCACTCCAGACCTTGATAATCAATAGCCTTGGGGATGGCAAGAGAGAGGCGGCAGCGGCTGAATCCAAGACGCTTGATGATATCGGCCTTCTCTGCGCGCTCTACAAACTCATTCTCACCTACAATGCCTACATCAGCTACACCGCCGGCAACAGACTGCGGTATGTCATCATCACGCAGGAACAGAACCTCAACCGGAAAGTTACCGGCCTGAACCAGAAGGGTGCGTTTGGATACTCCCAGGCTGATGCCTGATTCCTGAAGCAACGCCATTGTCTCGTCGTATAAACGACCTTTAGATTGTACAGCTATTCTCAACATTTCTATAAAGTTTTAATTTTTCATTCTACAAAAAAAGGCTCACCGTTTATCGGCAAGCCTTAAGTATGATATATACGCCATTATCAGCCTACCGATCAGGATCTGCAGGTATGATGGTGGTGATATGTGCTTATCTGTTTCATTCTGACTGCAAAATTACTTCCAATAATCGGTATATGCAAAAATTCCGTTCTTTTTTTAGGATTGGGTGTCTGGAGAGCCATCCCTTTTGCCCTCACATCGGGCTTAAAACAAGTTAACTTGTTTGTTATCTGCTCGGTTTGTATTAACTTTGCGCCCGATATTTGATTCAAGTCGCCTGATAATGCGACGTTTGCGATGACAGAGACAAGATACAACGGGCCAGAGATGAATGTCAAAAAGATTCTGATTCTTCTTTTGACCGCGGCTCTGATACTTATCCTTTTCCTTACCAGATCCAGATCCGGAAATGAGGCTGAGAGTGGTGAGGAACTACATGAAGTACCACAGCAATTTGTCTATATTTCTCCTTTTGACTCCATCTTCCGTTTGTATGCAGACAGTGTATGTGACTGGAAAATGCTGGCAGCCATTGCATACGTAGAGTCAAAGTTTGATACCACGGCAATGTCACATAGGGGTGCTCAGGGACTGATGCAGATAATGCCTTCCACTTATAGGCATCTTTTGTCCAAGATGGGTGAATCAGATACTTTGGCACAGAATGTGGAACTTGATGTCAAGGTGGCTGTACGATATCTGAATGATTTGAGCAATCTGTTCAGTTTTATCAATGAAAAGGAGCGTATCAACTATATGCTTGGCAGCTATAACGGAGGTTCCAACCATATTTTTGATGCAATGAGGATAGCACGCAAGAATGGTGTGAACCGATACAATTGGAGTAGCCTGACGCCGGTTCTGATATCATTGAAAGATCCGGAGGTATATATGGACAGCGTGTGTCAGTATGGAGTGTTTGATGCCACTGAGACACTGCAGTATGTGAATAGAGTTAAACGTAAATACAAAGAATACAGTGACCTTGACTTGCTTTTCAAGGCAATAGAAAAGGTGGCTGAAAATAATATATAATGAGGTACATTATCACAATTGACCAGCGCACGTCATCATCAAAGGCGCTGTTGTTTGATGAGAAACTGAATCTTATAGATCACAAGATAATTCCCCATCGCATCAACCATCCCAAAGAGGATTGGGTGGAGGCCGATGCTGAGGAGATTTACGCCAATACGGTAGCTGCCGTCAAGCAGTTGAATCTGCCTAAAGAGAGTGATGCTACTTTCTCCGTATCAATGGTAAACCAGCGTGAGACGGTGGTGGTATGGGATAAGAAGACCGGTAAGCCAGTTTATCCGGCCGTGATGTGGCAATGCCGACGTGGAGCGGCTTTCTGTCAGGAACTGATTGAAAAGGGTTATGAGAGTACTATAAAGGAGCGTACAGGTCTTATTCCTGATACTTATTTTTCAGCCAGCGGAGTGAAATGGATACTTGACAATATCCAGAGTGTAAGGGAGCGTGCCGAGAGAGGTGATGTGCTTCTCGGTACTATCGATACATGGCTCATGTGGAAACTTACCGGCGGCAAGGTGCACGCTACCGATTACTCAAACGCTTCACGTACACTGTTGTTCAATATCAATACACTGGAGTGGGATGCAGATATCCTTAGGGTGTTTACCATCCCTGCATGCATGTTGCCTGAGACCAAGCCGTCAGACAGCGTGTTCGGTGAGACCGATATAGAAGGCCTGCTTCCAAAACCTGTGCAGATAGCAGGTGTGCTTGGTAATTCACACGGTGCCTTGGTGGGTCAGCTCTGCTTTGAAACTGGTGAGGGTAAGACAACATACGGTACGGGTTCATCGGTTATGTTCAATATCGGTGAAAACCCTGTTCCTGCTCCCAACGGTATGGTCTGCTCAGTAGGATTCTCATTGTTTGACCACACCTATTATGTGCTTGAGGGGCATGTGCATTCATCGGGCGCAGTTCTGGACTGGATTACGGATAACCTGCGTCTGGTTGATTCAACTGAGGATATGCAGACTCTTGCTGAGAGTGTTCCAAACAATGGCGGCGTCTATTTTGTTCCGGCATTCTCAGGCTTAGGTTCTCCATGGTGGGTGCCCGATGCCAAGGCTATGATATGCGGTCTAACCATGCAGGCCACAAAGGCTCATGTGGTGAGGGCTGCGCTTGAATCAATTGCCTATCAGGTGGCCGATGTGGTGGAACTTGCCACACGTGACCTCACAACTCCGTTGCGTGAACTCTGTATAGACGGTGAATCTGCCAAGAATGATTTCCTGATGCAGTTCCAGGCCGATATCTTGGGATTTGCAGTAAAGCGCATGGGCCTGGAGGAAGCATCCGGTCTTGGCTCCGCCATACTTAACTGCTGCGCTTGCGGTATCTACACGTCAATTGACCAGATAAAGGAGATACGTAAGATCAGCGAGATTTGCCTTCCCGAGATGAAGGCTGAGGACCGCATCCGCAACCGCCAAGGCTGGCTGCAAGCCGTCCACACCGTTATGCTCAGCGCAAAACATAATTAATTGAGAATTGAAAATTGAAAATTGAAAATTGTAAAAAAGGTTCGGAATTTTTCCGAACCTTTTTTAATGTCGCGGGCTTTTACGCAGGTTCTGCGTATTAATTTTCAATTTTCAATTCTCAATTTTCAATTTTTATTTCATGAATGCCCTAGCAATCTCCCTTTTATCCTCATTATCCTTGATAGACTGCCGCTTATCATACTCATGCTTACCCCGAGCAAGAGCAATAACCAACTTAGCCAGCCCCTTATCACCAATAAATAGCCGGGTAGGGACAATAGTGAATCCGGGATTCTTGCTGTCTGAAGCCAGCTTGCGCAGTTCTTTCTTGGTAAGCAGCAGCTTGCGGTCACGTTTGGCCTCGTGGTTGTTATAAGAGCCGTAGAAATACTGGGCCACATGCATTCCCTTTACCCACAGTTCTCCGTTAATGAACGTGCAATAGGTATCGGCCAAGCTGGCTTTTGAATCACGGATGGATTTGATTTCCGTTCCGGTGAGCACAATGCCGGCTGTGTACGTGTCAATCAGCTCATAATCAAATGTGGCACGCTTGTTCTTTATGTTTACGCTCTTTGAAGCGGTGCGTTTGGCCATCAGAAATCAAGTGGAACGTTGATGGATACAGGCAAGCCTGAAATCCTTTGGTTATAAGATCCATTGGGATTCTTGGAGTTTTTGGCACGTAAAGAATCAGGAGTAACTACCGTTACGGTAATCTTCTGCTTGTTGCTATCCTTAAGTCTGTCCAAACGATGCCAGATGGTGTCACGCAGTATTTGCTCAGTCGGGTTATCAGCACTGTCTCTTACAGATGATACATCGATGCTGAGCAGAGTTTGGAAGTATGTGCTTGGGTAGAGGCTTGCATCACATTCGGGTATATCGGAATAAAGACGCATCATTAGCGTATCGCCCTGAACATCAAATGGATAGAGGTGGAATTCGGCCTTGTCTGTACCAGTGGGGGTGAAATAGGTGGGGGTGATGTGCATGACATGTCCTTCAGCCCATACCCTAGGATATATGTATGAAGGATAGACAGAGTCTGTTACCATCCTGTCAAAATCATACGGGGTGAAATAGTAATAGTAATTTAACGTGTCCGCCGGCTTCTGCCCAACACATTTGGTGGTGTCAAGGCGTGCAAACGCATTGAAAGTGATAGAATTGTTGCTCATTGTGCCTACTGCATCAACAGTGAGTACAGCTATGATATGCTGGTTGTTGACAAGTCCTATCCTTGATGCGTCTTCAGGAGTCTGGAGATTCTTGGGATAGAAGCTTTCGTGCAGTTTGTCAGTGTATAAGTAGGCCTGATCGTTCTTAATCTTGACTGTAGCTATCCTGAAAAAGGTTTGTGAGTATGTGGGTTGTTCCATTTTTTCACATCCCTGGACTAAAAGGGCTGATGTGATGCAGATGACAAGTACTGCGAGTATTATAATTCTTTTCATAGCTGTTCAATTATTTTCAGTTGCAAATTTATTAAAGATAACACAAGTTCTACCTTTAGAAATTGAAAAAAAGAGTAAATTCGCGGCTGATTAAGAAATCAGTTTTTAAAAAACCATATTCCATTTATGATTTACTCAAAAGAAGTTGAAAACATGTGCGTGGTCCAGAAAGGTCCCAAGCACGGTCCCGCTCCCATTCCGGAAGAGGGTAAGTGGATCAAGGCCAAGGAGATCAAGGATATCTCAGGCTATACCCACGGTATTGGTTGGTGCGCTCCTCAGCAGGGTGCATGCAAACTGTCACTCAACATCAAGAACGGTATCATCGAGGAGGCTCTCGTTGAGACTATCGGTTGCTCAGGTATGACTCACTCAGCTGCTATGGCTGCTGAGATCCTGCAGGGTAAGACTCTGCTTGAGGCTCTGAACACTGACTTGGTTTGCGATGCTATCAACACCGCTATGCGTGAACTCTTCCTGCAGATCGTTTACGGTCGTTCACAGAGCGCATTCTCAGAGGGTGGCCTGATTGTAGGCGCCGGTCTGGAGGACCTTGGTAAGGGTCTGCGCAGCCAGGTTGGTACCATGTACGGCACCAAGGCCAAGGGCGTTCGCTACCTTGAGATGGCTGAGGGTTATGTAAACCGCATCGCTCTCGATAAGGATGATCAGGTTTGCGGTTATGAGTTCATCAACTTTGGTAAGCTCATGGATGAGATTAAGAAGGGTACCGATGCCAATGAGGCTCTGAAGAAGGTTACTTCAACCTACGGACGCTTCAGCAAGGAGGCCGGTGCAGTTAAGATTATTGACCCCCGTAAAGAATAAGGAGATACTGTTATGATTAGAGAAGTCAAGTTCGAATCACAGGATCGTCGCATCAAGCAGATCCTCGCTGCTCTTAAGGAGCATGGAATCTCCTCAATTGAAGAGGCTAACAAGATTTGTGACAGCTATGGCATCGATCCTTACAAGGCTTGTGAGGAGACTCAGCCTATCTGCTTTGAGAACGCCAAGTGGGCTTACGTTGTAGGTTGCGCCATCGCTCTCAAGGAGGGTGAGAAGACCGGTGACAAGAGCGCCGTTAAGGCTGCCGAGAACATCGGTATCGGTCTGCAGAGCTTCTGCATCCCCGGTTCAGTTGCCGATGACCGTAAGGTAGGTCTTGGCCACGGTAACCTGGCTGCCCGTCTGCTTTCAGAGAAGACACAGTGCTTTGCATTCCTGGCCGGTCACGAGAGCTTCGCTGCCGCCGAGGGTGCCATCAAGATTGCCGCTAAGGCCGATAAGGTTCGCAAGCAGCCCCTGCGCGTTATCCTGAACGGTCTGGGTAAGGATGCCGCACAGATCATCAGCCGCATAAACGGTTTCACTTATGTACAGACCAAGTTTGACTACTATACTGGTAAGCTCAAGGTCGTTAAGACCATTCCTTACAGCGACGGTCCCCGTGCCAAGGTTAAGTGCTATGGTGCCGACGATGTTCGTGAGGGCGTAGCTATCATGTGGAAGGAGGGTGTTGACGTATCTATCACAGGTAACTCAACCAACCCCACACGTTTCCAGCACCCCGTAGCAGGTACTTACAAGAAGGAGCGTGTATTGGCTGGCAAGCCTTACTTCTCAGTAGCATCAGGTGGTGGTACAGGCCGTACCCTGCATCCTGATAACATGGCCGCTGGTCCTGCTTCATACGGTATGACTGACACCATGGGTCGTATGCACTCTGACGCTCAGTTTGCAGGTTCATCTTCAGTTCCCGCACACGTTGAGATGATGGGTTTCCTGGGTATCGGTAACAACCCGATGGTAGGTTGCTCAGTTGCTTGCGCCGTTGACGTAGCTCAGGCACTCGCTGCTAAGAAGTAAGAGTTGCGGAGAGTTTATAATTGAAAAAAGGTTCGGAATTTTTTCCGAACCTTTTTTAATGTCGCGGGTTTTATCGCACCGCATGGCTAATTTTCAATTTTCAATCAAAAAGCGCCCTGTATGACTCCCAGATAGAAACTTACACCTGCGTTTCCATGCTCTCCAGTCTCCACAACCTTATAGGTTATGTTAGGATTGTCTGCCATGTTGGTCTTGACGCAATTAAGGCATTCTATGGGAACAACATTGTCAGCTTCTGAGTGGAAGAAAACGATGGGTATGGTGGGAGTCCATCCTGTAGTCAGATTCAGCTTGCCCAGTTCCTGCCGGAATTCTATGGCCAGTGGTGTGCCATCCTGTAATATATCGGCCGATAATATGGTGTTAGGGGTGTTGAAACCTGAATCATATAACATTCCGTTTAATTGACCGGTGGTATAATCCCGGGTGTCCATCTTCTCCAATATGCCGCTGTTCAGCAAGCCTTGTGTAAAGAAATCGGACTCACTGTATCTGGCGCTTAGTGATGGATTAGTAAAGAGTATGCTCTTTATGGCAAATGGGAATGATACGGCCAGATCCAGTGCTTGGTCGGGCTGTGAGAGAAAACGATCCATCATGGTGACCTGGTCATACGGCCCGGCTCCGCAGTAGCTCTTTTTGAGATGCATGATTTTTTTTACTTCAGGGTCAAGTTCAACACGGCGTGCTACACCAAGTGAAACGGCTCCTCCGAGAGAGTAACCTAAGTTGTATGTGGAGTAGTTGGCAGAAAGCTCAGGCCCATATTCTTTAACGATTGAGAGCGCGGCCTTGAAACAGTCTATACTCTGGTCTGCCAGCAGGAGAGTGTTGAAATAGGGCTGTGGCAGGTTTCGTGACAGGCCTAATCCCTGGTAATCAGGTCCTATATATATGGCTCTCAGAAATAATGATGAACTCGCAAACATGCCAGGCATGGGCGTCTGTGACGGACACTCGTTCCATCTGGATGAGGTGTAGTGGTTCTCAAGCCATATTGTAGAGCAAGTGCTGATTTCTATAGGCCAGCATACGCATCCTGAAAGAGTAAGTGTTGCGGTATCAGCCTTTGAGTGATACAGGAATGATGTCCTGACGATATCTGTGCCAAGACCGATGCTTATACCTGCAATAGATTGAGTCAGATCAGCACTGGAAAGAGTGTCAATCTTGACAATCTGATACCACTCTTGGGTATTACTTTCGGCGGGTTCCGGTGCGTCATCCGTATCGGAATCCTTCTGACAACTTCCCAAAAAGAGAATGGCCAGGAGTGCAGAAGTGATTTTGAGATAGTATTTCATGACAATGAAAGTATAAGTTGCGTTTCTGTCTTGTCAGTTACACGATAACGATTGTCGCTGCGGCGTCCCATTACCCAAATAATATCGTTTCTGCAAGTAGCCACCAACTGTTTTTGCCTTTCCAAAGCGCTAACCTTGCAGTCTGTAAGATAGTCACTTACAAGCTTGCGGCCTTTCATTCCGAAAGGTATGAACCAATCGCCTTCCTGCCATGGCCGGATTGTAATTGGTCCTTTGACAAGGTCCGCATCAAATGTGGCTGTTGACTGCAGTCTTGATATGGGCGTGCCTGCGTGAGCTGTGGCAACGGTCAGGACAGAGCCGTCGGGTAGGGCGGATGAGGTATCGGGTTCAAGGTTAATGGTTAAAGGCTTGAACGATGAATCATCTATGGGTGATACGGTTAAAAAGTCACGCTCTTTAATCAGTTGATGGGTTGCTGAGATAAACCTAGCGCCTGGCTGTGAGCTAAGCGAGGCCACTATATCCTCAATCTGAGTGCTGTTGAATCCCATTGGAGAAAGAATCTCAAAGAGAACGGCTCCGGTATCAGCCTCTTTATTGAGTTCCGGAATGCTTATTGTAGTGATGCCGCCACTGATGGTGACAATCCTGTCTGTTGCGCTTTTGATGGCTTTGCTGTAAATTGCATAAGTCTGCTGTAAGTGCTTGGCTGTGTCATTTACGGCATTGTCGGCATCGGGATTAATGCTGCGCATAAGCGGCAGCAACTGGTTGCGTATCTTGTTGCGGGTGTAATCAGTCTCAAGATTGGTGCTGTCGGTCACATACGGTTGGCCAATCTCATTGAGCCAGTTTTCAATATCCTGCCTGGAAACGCACAGCAACGGACGGATGATATGGCCGTTACGTGGTTTGATCCCGGTAAGTCCTTTGATTCCGGTGCCGCG
This sequence comes from uncultured Bacteroidales bacterium, assembly GCA_902763885.1. GTDB lineage: Bacteria > Bacteroidota > Bacteroidia > Bacteroidales > Bacteroidaceae > Colenecus. The sequence continues at coordinate 11,749 of CACWTU010000023.1, forward strand.
GATAAGATTCAGGAGGATGGTCTCTACGGAATCATCACGATGGTGGGCTATGCAAACGGCACTTGCACCGCACTTATGCATGATACGTTCAAAATCGGCGTAACGCAGTTCACGGGCAGCCATCTCTATGGATATTCCGTGGTCAGATGCGTACTGCTGAGTGTTGTATTGGCAGATCTCCAGTTCAACTCCAAGCCTGTTGCACAGATCCGTCACGAATTGCTGGTCACGGTCGCTCTCTGAGCCACGTAGATGGAAGTTGCAGTGTACTGCATGAACTCGGTAGCCCAGACGTAACAGGATAAGGAGCAAGGCAGTGCTGTCAGCACCTCCGCTCACGCCGACTATCACCTTGGTCCCGTCCTCCAATAGACCGTTGCTACTGATGTAGTTCCTGATTTTATCTAAGAAACTGTTAGCCATTTGCGCAAAGTTACAAAAAGGGCACAATAGGGACGGTTCTTTTCGTGCCCTTTTTCAGGCAAGTTCCATTAGGGGCACAAAAAGAACCGTCCCTATTGTGCCCTTTTGTAGAGCTGGCGTGTGTTGTGAACGTTGTGCCAGATGGTGTAGAAACCGCCTGCTACTGATACGAGCGGGTTCCAGAAAGTGTAACCCATCCATATTCCGAAAACGGTGTTCTTCTGTCCCAATGCCTGGCTGGCCTCAATGCGGCTGCCGCTTCTCTTGCCGTTAAGACGGCCTGTCCAGAACTGGAATATGCAACAAGCCATAGAGACTATTGCTATGCCTGCCAGTGTCCATATTCCTACTCCGCTCTTTATGATGGCACGTGTGCTCATCATGACAGCTATGGTAAGGGATACACTCCACAGATAGAAAGAGAGGTTCATCTTGGATGCAATCCATTCATGGACACGCGGCAGTAACCACCTGACTGCCCATGCGGTAAGGCAAGGCATTATAAGCAACGGGAAAACTTTTGCCAAGATGCGGCTGAAAGCAGCTATGAAGGAGATTCCAGCCTGTGGGTAAAGCAACGGTACGGTAAGGGGCACCACTATTGATACAGCAAGATTAATGATTATGGTGTACATGACCACCTGTGCCATATCGCCTCCCAACTTGCCTGTCACTACGGCGCAGGCGGTAGCGGTAGGGCAGATCATACAGAGCATGGCCGATTCAAAAAGAACGCGATGGCGCAGAATCCACGCAGCAGCAGGGTTATTGCTGTGCATGGCCCATACAACCGTAAGGCAAAGTGCAAGGAATGAAAGAACCTGTAAAAGCAGGTTATGGAGATGCCATTTCCTGAACTTAAGCTGACGGGGCTCTATCCTGCTGAAGCTGATGAACAGCATAAGAAAGAGCAGTATGGGCTGTGTCTTACGGCAAATGATTTCAAGAATAGGTCCCGCGGTGTGAATAGACGGGATCTGCATATAGACAAGGTATGCTCCGGCGCCGGTAAACATGCCTATCACAAGCATCCAGTCCTTAAAGAATTTGAGTAGACGGGCTTTCATTTAGGTGTTTCTTGTTTTTAGGCTGCGAAGATACTTTTTATTTGCGATTTACGTTTTATCTTAGCGCACCAAAACTATCATCAGGGATGAAACTGCACCGCATATTATCCATATTGCTGATTCCGATAGCCGTCCTGTCATGTCAGGATGACTGGACATTCAGTGCGGACAGCCGGTACACGCTTGATTTCTCTGTCGATACGCTTAAGATGGACACTGTGTTTACCGGTGTGGCATCGGCATCAGCCAAGTTTATGGTGTATAATCCCAATGATGTAGGCCTGCACTTTGATGCGGTGATGGGTGGCGGGTCATTGAGTCCGTTCCGTATAAATTTGGACGGAGAGGGTGGTACGCAGATTACTGACCTTGAAATCCTGGCTCATGACAGCCTGTTCTGCTATGTGTCAGTCAATATTCCGGAAACAGGAGTGCCGGATATGTTTCATGCATTTGATTCCGTGCGTTTTGTTTTGGAAAGCGGCAACGTGCAGTTCGTGAGGCTGAACGCATACGGGCAGAATGCCGTAAGGCTGAGAGGAAGGAGCATAGTGAATGACACGACTCTGACTGCATATCTGCCTCATCTTATTTTTGACAGCCTTTATGTGGCTGATGGTGCTACACTTACTTTGGCTCCTGGCGCAAGGCTTTATTTCCATGATGGAGCGGTGCTTGACGTGGCAGGTAAGGTAGTGGCCCAAGGTACAGCAGACAGTATGATTGTTATGCGTGGTGACCGCCTTGACCAGATGCAGACCACTCCTCCGGTGTCGTATGATCTGTTGGCATCACAATGGGGTGGTATCCGTATTCGTGGCGGTAGTTACGGAAATGTGTTCCGGTATTGTGATATTCACAGCGGCGAGTTTGGAATCAAGGCAGACAGTGCATCGGCCGATGATACTAAGTTCAGCATGCATTCATCGATAGTACATAATGTGAACGGTAACTGTATTGAAGCTACCGGTTGCCGGATTGACGTGGTCAACTCACAGATTACCAATGCGGGAGAATCGTGCGTGGATCTGGCAGGCGGAAAGGCGGAGTTCACATTCTGCACTATTGCGTCATTAAGTCTTTGGAAGGTAGGTAGCCAGGCTGTGATTATTTCTGATCATCGCGGAGATGCGGTAGTGCCGTTCGGCAGCGCCCTGTTCAGGAACTGCATCATTACGGGCCGTCATTCAAATGAATTCGTGACCAATCTCCCTGATTCGATAAAGAATCTTGATGCTTATGGCGTAAACAACTCTCTTCTGATGGTGTCCGATACGCTCGACACACATTATCATAATGTTGTGTTTGACCGTCACGGCAAAAAGAAGGGAGGCGCTTACAATTTCAGAAACAATACACTTGAAGGCTTCAGGTCAGTATTTGCATTAGATTCAATGTCTCGTGCACGCGGCATAGCCGATGATCTGTCAACAGTATGGACTGTGGATCTGGCGGGCGTGGAAAGACCTGTGTCTGGCGCCGATGCCGGCTGTTATCAGTATGTTCCCTTAGAGTAAAAACCATATAATGAAACGTTTATTCCTTTTCCTGTTTGTTTGCACATTGTTTACAGTTACGTTGTTCTCACAGCAAAGCATGACTCTTATGTTCTGCAATGCTGAAAATCTGTTTGATCCGGAGGATGACCCTCTCAAGGATGATGATGCATTTACTCCTGATGGTGATTACCATTGGACCCGTTCCCGATACTGGGACAAGTTGGATGCCATATCCAAGGTGATAGTTGCGGCCGATGAAGATCAGGCGCCTGCGATTGTGGGGCTCGCTGAGGTGGAGAATGAGACTGTTCTTACTGACCTGACTGCCCGCTCTGCATTGCGTGAGGCGGGCTATAGGTTTGTTATGACAGACTCACCGGACAGGCGCGGTATTGATGTGGCGCTGCTGTATCGTAAGAACTTTTTCCGTATGCTTGGGCATGAGAGCCTTAGAGTGAATCTGCTTCCGCTGGGAGGCGGCGCTACCCGTGATATCCTGCATGTGACGGGTGTGCTGGAGAATCTTGACACATTGGATATATATGTCTGCCACTGGCCCAGCCGTTACAATGGTACGGAGCAGACGGAGCCGTTCAGAATGAGTGCGGCCGGGGTGGTGCGTGCATCGGTGGACAGCATTTTCAGAGTGCGTCGCAAGCCATACGTGATAATTATGGGTGATCTGAATGAAGGACCTGATGACCCTGCCGTGCGTAATGGCTTGGGTGCTCACGCATTTGCATCGGGCCGGAATGAACGGGATAGGGAGTTGGTTACCGTAATGGACCCGATGGATGACGGCAGTTACAAATATGACGGATTGTGGGACAAGTATGACCAGTTTGTAGTATCTGCATCACTGCTCAACGGATTGGGCTGTACGGAAATGATAAGCGCAGAGGTGATGCGGCTGCCGTTCCTTATGGCGGATGATGATGCCTACGGTGGCGTAAAACCGTTCCGTACCTATAACGGTAGGCGTTATCAGAATGGTTATTCAGACCATCTCCCTGTCAAAATGCGTATCGGGTTCTGATTTTTGGGCTATTTTAAAAAGGTTTAACCGGAAAAGAGTTATAGTATATTAAAATTAAGCGCTATATTTGGGCGCTTTTTGAAGGAAAGAATGTATTAACCTAAAAATAACTTACAAATAAATGATGAGAATGAAATCCATTTTGGTTGCAGCCGCAGTCCTGGCTGCAGCATCAGTGACCGCAAAGAAGTCATCAATTCCTCTGGTTTATGATCAGGAGTTTACAGGTGCCAAGTATGCAGCTCCCGCTTTCCCGTCAGTAAGTGACGCCAAGAATCTGGAGACTCTGCCTAACCCGTTTGAGTTCGAGAACAGCAAGAAGCAGGTTAAGAAGTTCAAGGATTGGGAGAAGCGTCGTGCCGAGATAGTACGTGAGCTCCAGCACTATGAGATTGGTGAGAAACCTATGGTTGACAAGAAGGATATAGAGGCTTCTCTTGAGGGCAATACCCTTACCGTAAAGGTTACCCGTAACGGTGAGACTCTGACCATCAGTGCTCAGATCACTTATCCTGAGGGTGACGGTCCGTTCCCACTTATGATCGGTGCATCAAACAACAGCCTGCCCCGTCAGTTCTTCAGCGAGCGCAAGATTGCTACCATGAACTTCAGGGAGAGCCAGGTTAACAGCTACTCACAGATGGGCGGCTTTGGTGGTGGCGGCCAGAAGAAGGACCGTGGCGACTACGAGTTTGACCGTCTCTATCCTGAGCTGGTTGATAATGGTGCCTACTCAATGTGGACATGGGGTGTAAGCCGTCTGATTGACGGTCTGGAGATTGTTGGTGCTGCCAGCAAGATCGATATGAAGCACATCGGTATCACTGGTTGCTCATATGCCGGTAAGATGGCTCTCTGGTCAGGTGCAATGGATGAGCGTATCGCTCTCACCATCGCTCAGGAGCCCGGTGGCGGCGGTGCTGCTGCATGGCGTGTATCACAGACCCTTGGTAAGGTTGAGAACCTGGGTGCTACCGATGAGCATTGGTTCATGAAGTCCATGTGGGACTGGAAGGAGGAGAATGTATCAAAGCTTCCCTATGATCACCATGAACTCTGCGCTCTGGTTTGCCCGCGTGCCCTTCTGGTACTTGGCAACACTGACTATGAGTGGTTGGCCGATGAGGCTGGTTACGTATCATGCGTAGCTGCCCGTGAGGTATGGAAGAAATTCGGCATCGAGGACCGCATGGGATTCTCAATCCAGGGTGGTCACGGACATTGCCAGCTCCCACAGAGCCAGTATCCTGAGGTAGAGGCATTCATTGACAAGTTCCTGCTGGGCAAGGAGGATGCCAACACCATCATCATGCATGTTGACAAGACCCTTGAAGACAAAGAAGTCCAGAAGTGGATTCCTTGGACACAAGTCGATTTCAAGTAATCGACTTGACCCAGGAATCCCTGACCTTGTTTTAGTTTCGCATCCGCGAAACGGGGGCACAAGTCGATTTTAAGTGATTCTTGCCAAAGTGTAACACAGTGAACCCCTCTGCAGACCTTGTGGAGGGGTTCATTGCGTTAGAGGGGCACAAAGGGGACGGTTCTTTTTGTGCCCTTCTGATAATAATCCAAGGTGCACAGAACTTTTAGGGTATCGGTATCAGAAACCATGGCCGCCCGTGGGCTTGTGAACGGGAGGGGCCCGCGCCCAAGGGGCGTGGGAGGGATAGCGCGAAGCGCGTAGTTTCAGATACTGATACCCCAAAAGTTCTCCCCAAAAAGAGGGGCACAAAAAGAACCGTCCCCTTTGTGCCCCTTGGGACACTTTGGCGAAAAAAAGTGTAACTTTGCGGGCTGAAAAAATTAAGGAAAAATGAATACAATCTGGATAGTTCTGCCGATACTCTGTCTGTTGATGTTTGATTTGGGGCTTACGCTCCGTTTTGAGGATTTTGGTAAGGTTTTTAAGCGCCCATGGCCAATTGTTGTTGCCCTTTTTGGACAGCTTGTGCTGTTACCTTTGATTGCGCTTGGGCTGGCGTGGGCTTTCAAGCTTACTCCGGTGTTCTTTATCGGACTGATCCTGATTGCATGCTGCCCGGGCGGGAGCTCATCGAACGTGTTTTCCAAGCTGGCAGGGGGTGATGTGGCTCTGTCAGTTATTCTTACGGCTCTGAGCAGCATAATCACGCTGTTTACCATACCGGTCATAATGAGCTGGGCTACACAGATGATTGGCGAGAGCGTGGGTATCACGCTGCCGGTTGGCAACCTCATCAAGCAGAACCTGCTGCTTATGCTGCTGCCTGTGCTGCTGGGAATAGGTATGCATTATGCATGGCCCAATGCGGCTTCCAAGACCGATAAGGTTCTTTCCAAGCTGGCATTCCCGCTGCTGATGGTACTCATCACGGTATTCTATATCCAGAACCATCAGACCATCCTGGAGAATCTGGGAGTAATTTGTGTGTGCGTCACAGTTCTGATACTGGTGGCAATACTCTGCTCTTCACTGCTTTCACGACTCGTTAAGAACAGTGCACAGCAGCGCCGTACGGTGGTTATTGAGGTGGGCATGCAGAACGCAGCCCAGGCCATAGCCATTGCCACCAGCCCGTTCATATTCAACAGCGCCGAGATGGCTATCCCCGCCATCCTCTACTCGCTGATGATGAACATAGTCCTCCTGATCTACGTCTTTGCAATCCGCAAAAAATGATACAAAAGGGGTCAGACCCCAATTGTATCATTTTGGGAAATAACGTACTTTTGCGCTATGATCAAGGAACTTACGTCATTGAGGTTCATCCTCATCCTGGTTATATTCTTTCATCATGCCTTGCCTAATTATCCGGGTGGGGGTGATATGGGTGTGGCTTGTTTCTTTGTTCTGAGCGGTTTCTGCTATGCGCTTGGCTATGACAGGAAGGTGAAGGCGGCAGATTTTGATTACCGCGGATTCATAAAGAGCAGACTGGCTAAGTTCTATCCTCTGCATTGGATTACATTGTTGATTGCAATCCCCATTTCATTGCATTTGGGGCTGGGGTGGAAGAATGGTGCTGTTCTGGGTATCAATGCTCTGCTCCTGCAGAGCTGGTTCCCGTTGTCATCAGTCTATTACTCATTCAACGGAGTTTCCTGGTTCCTGTCCGATATGTTGTTTCTGGTGGCTGTTTTCCCGTTCCTTTCAAGAGTGCTTGACAGGGGGACCGGCCGATGGATGCTGCTGTTGCCGGCATCGGCCGTATACTGCGTTCTTTGCATATTTACGCCGGCAGACCTTAGGAACGCAGTCCTTTACATAAATCCCTTGGTGCGCCTGTGCGATTTCACGGTAGGCATTCTGGCGGGAATGTGGTATCTCAGACTTAAGGAAAATGTGTCTGTAACTGAATCTGTGCAAAGACATAAGATGTTGTTCAGGATTGTATCGGTGGCGTCATTCCTGGTGCTTCTGTCAATGTCAGTGTTTATCCCTGAGCAGTACACCCTGATGGCCTTCATGTTCTGGCCAGCCGCTGTGCTGATGCTCATATTCATTGCCCTGAATCCCGGAGGCCTGCTCTCAACCCCGCTGCTCCAGCGCCTTGGTCAAATCAGTTTTCCCTTCTACATGATTCACCAGCTTGTAATACGCTATATCTCCATCCTTTCAGATAAAGCAGACCTGAACCTGTCTCTCCCCATATCAGTGTCAGTATCCCTGGTGCTCTCCATGCTGCTGGCACATCTTTCCAGCAAATACATCCTGAAAAAGTGACGCAAAACGAAACGACCCCTTTGCGTTGCGTTTATAAAAAGTAAGAATCGCCCTTCACGGTGTGTGAGGGGCGACTCTTATTACAACAGACTTCGAATTATTCTCAGTGATTACTGTACCTTGGTCATCTCGAAGGTGGCGGT
>CACWTU010000024.1 GCA_902763885.1 uncultured Bacteroidales bacterium
CATAGCATCGCCGGCACCTTCGGTATCCACCACTTTTGCGGGGACTGCAGGAACTGTTATCCATTTCTGGCCGTGTAGGCTGAAACGTACTCCCTGAGCGCCCATAGACTGTATGAAGAGCTTATGAGGATAGGTACGCACAAACTCATCTGACTGAGCAAGGGTAACGTGTTCATCGCTCATCTTGATGATATGGGCAACCTCCAGCGAGTCACGCAGGGCCTTGTTCATCTCTAGCTTGTTCTGGATCTCATAGTAAATCATTGAGCCACGATCCCGGAGACCTTGTGCCAGATAGCGGTGACCGGCCTCGGGTGAACCAAAGAAGAATACTTGGGGCACGAAATCTAAGGATGCAAGCAGCGCAGGAGCCTCTTCACGGACCGTGAGGTTATGACGCTTGGCGAACATTGATGTGGGACCGCATGTGCGGACTGCCATTCTCAATATTCCTTCCCTACTCAGCTTGTTGTGAGTTCCCTGAAATATGAATGTTCCGCCTTTGGGTGAGCAGCTGACAAAGCGTGTGTTACAACCATACAGATCAAGGTCTTCCATGCACCAGTGGCCTTGCTTGGACTCATCAAACATTGCTACGGGATAGACGTTCCAGCCCATGAGTGCCAGCTCGGCGGATACGTTTCCGGCATTGCCGCCTATCTCACAGGTTACCCAATGGTCTACGTACTTGCGTGGATGTTCTGTACCTTCGGGATACTCGCGGTAACGTATCTCATCAAGATTAAAGTTACCGGTTGTTATGATTGTCTTGTTCATATAAGGTCTTTGAATTGAATGATATCGTCCGGAAGATTGTAGTCCAGACTGCCGTTGTCACGAAGTTCCATAAGGAGGCGGCCCATCAGGTTGGGGCCGGACCAGAGTTTGCCATCGGGCGTCAGTTTTGCTCCGTAGGTATCGGCCGGCTTGCGGAAAGAGGTCTGATCCTCTACAATGAAGTGGCCACTACAGCGCTCAAGCTCTGCACGGAATGCGGGGCTTTGCTCATATTTAAGCATGAGGCAGTACTTGAGTGCATGGACCAGAAGCGGGCCCCAGTCCTGGCGGACGCCTACAGTTTTCTCATAGTGCTTGGCAAGCATCTTGAGTTTCTGGCCCCGTTGTTTGAAGATATCACGGCGAGCTGCAGAGTCTGTGAACTTCATGATCTGGAACAGACTCTCAGTGCACGGAAAGGTTACGCCATCAGCCACGATTGGAGTCTGGGCAAAGTTTGAGAATATGCCCCACTCCTGGTCTGTCTTGCAGAATGAGACTGTCTGAGCGGCCGGGTACTCATTCCAGGAATAGTACTCGGGGAAATAACGCTCTATGTATTCACGGACGTGCATTTATCGGATCTGTTGCTCTGAGCCCGGGATGAGGTGGTGCTTATCATCAAGCTGTACCTTATCTATGCGCTCGATAAGAACTTTGCTGTCATCTATGACTGCGTAGTTCTTGATACCATCTGGCTTTTTCCAGTCACGAGGCCACTCTATCATTTCTACTCCTATGCTGAGGAGGAAGCGTGAAGCAGCTTTCTCACCATCAACTGTGGCCTTGTCTGTCATCTGACGGACTGGCTTGTTTACTCCGGACAGAAGATTGGCCAGGTACTTGCGGAACGGGATGCCTTCTACCTTGACATCGGCCGGTATAGATATGCCTAGCTTCTGTTCTGTGCGCTTGATTATAGAATCACAGACCGGAACGTCCTTGAGAAGTGACAGGCAGTTATCAAGTGTACCGTCCGGGATAGTTAGCGTATAGACGTAGCAGTCTTTGTTTTCCGGGCGTTTCTTGTTGAAGGCGTAGTGTGCAGCGGACTCATAGTTGCCGGTTACATATACGCCATAACCGAATTTGACCTTGCCATCACCCTCAAGAGCGTGGGCAAGATCAAATGAGTCAAACAGTACTGAGCTGCCGTGATATGCTTTCATACTCTATAATATTATCTGAATCTACGTTCCCACTTGGAACAGGTGGCCATTGGGGGCATATCCATCATGTTGAAGCCGCCGCCGGCGCATCGGCCACGATCAGAGGTGTCATACTCTATGAATTTGCAGAAAGGGTCTGGCTTTGTGTATCCGCACCAGTGAGTGCATTTGGCACAGTTGTGCCAGTCAGGAGGAATAGTACTTCTTGACATAGTGAGTTATTTATTCGTTCTGTAAATATATACCATTGAAATGATTTTTCCTTTCATTAGATGTTAATAATCATCGTAATCAGAAAGGTTATGGTGAGCTGGAGGAGGTAAAGGGACTGGGCGGTCACAAAGGTTAGCTTGTGGCGATTGGTGGTATACTCATCGATATAGGCATGAACAAGCATATTAACCAGGAATACCAGGAGGAGTATCAAATCACCCTCTGTTGAATAGTACATGAGGGGCAGCATTATCATTACTGACCAAAGGATTGTATTTATGGCTATGGCCATTGCGCTGGCATCCTTACCCCCGTTAGGGTGTTCAGGCTGCTCCCAGTAGGTCTTTTGTTTAAGACGGAGGAGCGCTACCGGCTGAAGTACGAACTCTGTCACAACGTGCAACAGGAGCATTACAAAGAAGATTCTGATCATATTGTCTGTTATTTTGTTTTTATGGATGAATACCTTTTACCTTTCAAATCTGTTATATGCTGATGAGTAACCCTTACTTCACACCAGAAATCATTCATTCTCATTATATCCAAGTAGGAAAAAGGATTTTGTTCTCTTATTTTATAGATTTTATGTTTTTCACTTTCCCGATGTTTTATCTGTTTCTTTACACACACCGCCGGAATACTCCCACAATGAGTCACACACATCCTGTGGGCCGAAATAATCTTTTGTTGTAACAGATTCATCAATAGGCAGGCCTGATAAAAGATTTGAATTATCAAACAAGTCATTCTGAATGTTGAGCCCATAAAAACGCATTTTCTTGGCTTTCTGCCGGTTTATGAGTTCCATAACGTCACTGAATATGGGAACCCATCCAAAATCAGAGAGACATAGGATATCGCCATTTTGGCAAATGTTATCATTGGGCAGAAGTTCATTGAAAAGCCATTTGAACATTGCATTTTCATTATTGCCTCCCATTTCTGCCTGGGACAGGAAATTCATTAGCGGTTGTTTATCGGACTCCAGATTCTTTAATGAGAAGGAATCATAGGTATCAGAATACTTAACCACAACTACCGGCCTGTTTCTTCTCTGGGCTATTATGCAGATGGCAAATGTAATGGCTACAGCTACGGTCATTGGTGTACCGGTCATTGAACTGCTGGTATCCAGGCAAATTATGATGGGGCCATCATGGTGTTTATCGCCCTTTATGGAATGAGAAGCCGATGCAAACAATTGAAGACTGTGTGTGACATAGTTCTTGTAGAATATGTTTTCTGTAACGGGGTTGGCCATTAGTGCCAGTTCTGATGGCAGAACACAGTTTATGTCATTGCCGGTAGTGATACCGGCTATATCACTTTTTGAAGCCGACAGGAATTTGCCTTGTGGCTCACGCGGGGATTCTGATGAGCGGCCGATACGTCTGGCCAGTTCAATAAGTGATGGTGGCACATGTGTCAGGAACTGCCTCTCTATTGCCTGAACTGATCCGGAGCCCCAACCCCATCCGGGATTATATACTTTATCATTATTATTAGGTTCTTTCTGTTCAATGGGGTCTTGTTCCTTGTCTGTATAGTCTTCTTCCTGATCTTTTCCTTCAGACATATTATCATTTTGTTCTGTTTCCTCTTCTAAAATACCAGGAACACCACCCTCCGAGTCATCAGCATTAACGCCATCCCATACAAGTTCCGGTTCATTATCATCTTCACCACCGGCAGAAGATTTGAGAAAGTTGTCAATAGCATCCTTCATCTCATCTTCTTTACTTGCTTCTTTATGGTCAACGAAATGTAGTTTTCCTTCACTCTGTTCTACCAGATTCACAATAGTGGCTATCCACCAATTCAGGATTTCATTCATCTCGTCAACGGCTATATCTTCAGTCAGAATGTTTTTTGATTCCAATCTTGAAGCCAGTCTTTCAAGCATGGAAACAGCCATAGTACGCCAGGATTTCACAGCGCCTATGTGCATCTTGAAACGTGGATCACACACGGCATTCATTAAGGTCTGACGAATGATATCGGAGTCTGCCGTGCAGCGTTCCTTCAAAACGTCGGCTATATCTTCATTGTTCCAACGAGCTCTTTCTGATGCTGCCACCAGTTTTCTGACAAGTGCAGAGTAACGCATAACTAGAATCCTTTTCTGATTATCTTACCCTTTATGTTTTCAAATTGCTTCTTTATCTGTCTGAGCCGCCCGGACGGTACAAACAGGTTATTGCATACTATATCATCAAGGCAGTCATTCATCTTATCAACATCTTTCGTCATATCATTAATCATATCTTTTACGCTGCCGCTTTTGAGACTGGAATCACGTTTGAGTGAATAGGAGAAAGCGTTTATTGAAAGCCCATTAGAGGTCTTCTTTATAGTGAGTGATGTGGGGTTCACGCTCAACAGCAAATGACCGTCATTGCTCATTATGCCGAAAGACTTGTTTGTCATGGACAGGCTCTCATAATCTTTTATTGCTATCCTGATATCTTCACCCCCGACATTGAAAATGTAATGTACGCCATCAGGTGAGATTGGTTTACCGACAGGTTTGGTATAATTGCGCCCCTGTATGCCCTCAACCACGTTTGGCATACCGGCATGATGCAACGAATTTACTATGGCTTCCGTTACGAGTCTGGAGACAGAGCTGATCTGCTCATCTTTATCCCATAACATATGATCCATAAGAAGACAGTCTGAATAATCAACCTGGCCACGCCCGTTAAGATATGCTGAGGTTTTCATAATTCCCACAATCTTTTTCCACCTGCGGTCTGATACATAAGGCGGTTCTATAAGATCCGTCTTGGTTACATCAACCTGACCGGATACCTCCTTCTTCTGTTCGTCAAGAGTCTTTCTGATGGAAAAGATGATTTCTGCAATCTCCTCAGGAACAGCTACTAATGCAGATTCCTTTTTCATACGCTCAAACTCTACCGGGGTTATCTTTAACTGTTCCGGTATAACACAATTCTCCGGTTGGCTGCACAGCAGATCCAGGAACAATTCCTTGTCTTTTATGGGTTTGACGATGTAACGTATCAGGAAACGGTCCCATAGTGCCTCCAGGCCCTCACCTTCGGCCGGTAATTCATTTGAAGCGGATATGATGACCTTAAGCGGCAATAAGATGTCTTCCTTTCCGTTACGGTATATCTTTTCATTGAGTACGGTGAGCAGTGAGTTTAGGATAGCCGGCCCTGATTTCCATATTTCATCAAGGAAGATTATATCGGCCGTGGGCAGATAACCGTCAACCACACGTTCATATCTGTCATGGTCCTTGAGCTTGCTGATACTGACCGGCCCGAATATCTCATCGGGGGTAGAGAAACGCGACATAAGGTATTCAAAACTGCGGCTGCCCGTAAATGCCTGTTTAAGCCGCCGGGCAATCATACTTTTACCCACACCGGGTAATCCCAGGAGAAAAATTGACTCTCCGGATATGGCACTGAGCAGGGCTAATCCGATAGCCTCTTCACGCTCAAAGGCGCCTTTGCCCAACTCATTGAGCAGTGCTTGTATTCTATCTCTTGTTTCCATTTGTTCTGATTGTTAGAATGGTGAAACCAAATCCATGACATCCTCATATGTAAGCTTACCGCTTTCACTTGTTCCGTCAAGAATATCCTGAGCCAGTATAGTCTTGTCTTTATGAAGATTGAGAATCTTCTCCTCAATGGTCTGTGCACTTATCAGCCTGATTACGCTGACAACACGTTTCTGACCAAGACGGTGAGCCCTATCCATAGCCTGGTTCTCAATGGCGGGATTCCACCACGGATCCAGTATCAACACAAAGTTGGCCGCAGTAAGATTAATGCCCAGGCCACCGGCCTTGAGGCTGGAAAGGAACAGGCGGCATCGGCCTTGCTGGAAGTCATCTACATATTCCTGACGTTTGGCCATTGGAGTCTGCCCGTCAAGGTATAAGAACTCTATGCCACGCCGTTTGAGTTCCGGTTTAATTGTTTCCATAAAACTGGTGAACTGACTGAATACTATGATGTTATTGTCCGGACTGTCAAGCAGGTTATCCAATATCTCCAGTAATGCCAAGACCTTTGATGACTGGTATTTCCAGTTATCATAAACCAGTTTCATGGAACAGGCGGCCAGGCGGAGTTTCATAAGCTCAGTAAAGAAGTTCAAATCAAGAGTGGCGGCAAGTTTACGTTCCTGAGGGTTCTTATTCTTTTTAAACTTGATCTCTGCCTGCTTACGCATCTCCTCATATACCGCCGTCTCCTGATCTGTCATTTCCACCATATGCACATGCATAATCTTATCAGGCAGATCAGTCAATACATCCTTTTTGGTACGACGTAGTATGAAAGGACGCGTTATTTCTTTAAGCATATCCTTTTTCTGGCTGGTGAGAGCTGTGACATATGAATCTTTAAAGGAACTCCACTGACCCAACAGTCCCGGATTCAGAAACTGGAACAGATTCCATAACTCAGTGAGATTATTCTGTAGAGGAGTACCGCTGAGAGCCAGCTTGCCGGATGCCTTAAGACTCATTGCTGCATGTGATGCCATAGTATTGCGGTTTTTTATCTGGTGTGCCTCATCGAGACAGACTACGTTCCACTTTTTACCTGACAACAGGCTGCTTTGAGTGCCCAGCACTCCATAAGTACATAAGACTATGTCCCCACCCTTTGCACCCATTACGGCTTTACTTCTTTTTGCTTCATCATTAAGGTTAATGACGTTAAGTGTTGGTGCAAAGCGCCTTATTTCATTCACCCAGTTGGGAAGAACTGATTTAGGTACTACTACCAGCGACGGGCCTTCCTGAGCCTTATACAACATGAATGTAATGGCCTGAAGAGTCTTGCCTAGACCCATATCATCGGCCAGACAGGCACCGGCTCCCCAGGCGGAAAGCCGGCACATCCACCTGAATCCTTCAACCTGATATTCACGTAATGTGGCATTAAGGCCATCGGGGATGGATGGAGAAAGTGAGTAGGCTTGCTTTGTTCTCTTCTCAAACTCCCGATAATCACCATCAGTATTTGCATTCAGACCTGCTATCAATGATGCCAAAGCCCCGATCTGATACTTGGGAACCTGCTTTTTTGAAGCCGACCGCAAAGGGAGCGCATCCAGAGAAGCAATTTGCTTACGTAGCTCCTCTGACATTCTTATATACTCGTCATCACCTATCCTTATGTAACCCTGGGCCGTAGGGTCACAGCATGACCTGATCAAGTCCCAGAGTGACATTTTTAGATTAGGTGTCTTGACCTCACCATCAATGGTAAACCACTCTACATCTGAAATGACTGATATATCTATGTCGGAGTTTGTAACATTTCCCTTGAACTTAATAGGTCTGCCCTCAGGCCATTCCATAAAGAATTTGTCACTGTTGTCATGCACAAACTCAAGAAGCGTAAGAAGGCCATCGGCATTGGTAATATGAGCCTGGGTATATGAGTTGAATTTGGCCATTACCACTGTTTCAAGACATTCTTTTACTTCCAGATAGTTTGCATATTCACGCGTCAAATCACGGTTTATGCAATGTGTGAGTCCATCTATATTGTCATAGACTGTTTCCTCACCATCGCCCGGAACATAACGGCCTTCACCGTTCTCAAATGCAGCAGCCATTATTTCAATGTCATACTCATATTGCTTGGGCATAACTCTTATTGCCAACATTCCGTTACTGAGTATGGCGGGACGCATAAGCTGGTTTAAGTTATCCTCCTTGACATTGACTATTCCGTTAAGGCTGTCAATGGCTTTCTTGAGGCTGTACAGGGCTGTGGCCGGAATCTGCTTAAGTTTGATGAAACGCTGCATCACATCTTTCTGTAATGCATTGACCGTAACTATGCTGTATTCATGCGTTCCGGTTTGTCTGAGTGTTTCCTTTATGATTTCACCCCGACTGTCAGTTGCGGCATTTGATGATATCGTTATCATTCCCCCTTTTCCCTCAAATGACAGGTATGGGGACTCGCGGCGAATAGTCAACGGAATATGGCGTCCATCGGATTGTTCGCCATAAAACAGCCTGTCCGTATCGGCCAAAACGGGAATGATGATTCTTGCCGCGTCAGAATATTGAGGTATTTGTGGCAGACGACTGGCGATTATAGCATCATAGTTATCCATTGACTCATGGCTTTTGTTGACAATGTCATACAGAGACAAGACCTTGCCATCAACCCACTCGCCGTCTTTCTTAACCTGCTCAACCACGGCATTCAGATCAAAATCCTTGATATAGTATGCAATCCTCTTTTCTGTGACAACAGAGCGTGAAATGGTGCTCTCTATATCAAGCAAAGCAGTTTCCCATGATGGTCTTGTACGGATAGTACCTATTATGGGAGCGCCGCCAAAAGCTTCAGAGTACTGCTGTTTTGCCAATGGACCTATGGGCAGGTATGCTGACATCTCATGCTGCATTATTGCTGCGGAATGAAGCATATCGGCCGTAAAAATGTCAGAACCGGCCTCATACATACTGTAAAGTATATAGACAAAAGAGTTATACAGTTTCTCTGTATGTCTGCTTTGAATGTGCTCAGCCCTGTGGTATTCATCCCTTCCGTTCTCATTTGTCTCCAATATGAGACGTATACAGAAATGCTTGTCCTTATATCTGATACCGTTGTCTTTCATGAACATCAGCAGTCTGTGTCTTTTCATCTGGTCTTTCTTATTTGCCATATGGGATTTTAATAACGCCAGACCATAGAAATAGCTCAGTAATGGATTTTGAAATGCGTTATCCTTAAGATTTCCGACATCCAGGGCACGACGGAAGCTCATAATACTGTTGTCTGTATCCCCTTCATATAATAGACGTATGCCGTTAACGGCCTCTGACCAAAGAGATGGCTTGCCGTGGGGCACAAAAGGCGTAGCATACATAAAAAATCTGTATGCTGACAGCATATCCATCAGTCCGTCTTTATCAGCATAATCATCTGTTATAGCCTGTGCTAGGCTGTCTAACACATCATTATTTATCTCGTTATCAGTAAACAGTTCCTCCAGTATTTCCTCCATCATCTCCTTCATTTCCGGCTGATTCAGGATCCTGATGAAACGTATGTCTTCCTGAACAACCGGCTGGATATAATTCAACAGGTTTATTCTGTTGCCTATCCCTATTTGAGGTCTGGTCAACCGGGCGGCATCTTTATAATTGCCGTCAAGAACTTTTATCACTATGCTGCAAAGGTATTCGGCCACATTGCTACGGGAGAATGTACCGATGTTCCTGAATGACTCTATCCACTTATAATGATTTGTGTACAGCTCTAACAGGACTTTGATATGCCACTCCTTACGTACAAAGGTTTTTCCCTGAATGTATCCCAGTCTGTTCAGTTTATCTATTGTGCTATCATAGGTCTTTTTATCTACTTTAATTAATTTGCGATACTCTGTTGGGACATAATAACTTACATCCTCGCCATGATAGGCAAGGAAGCACAAAAGCTTAAGTTCTTTTTCCTGTAGGTCCTGGAATCTGTCCATATTCAATTGCCTGTTACTAGGATGGCTACTACACATCTATTTATACCATTATCACACTGTTTTCTTTCAAAACAATGAACATTCTATTGATTGTTAACATGCAAAAAAAATGCTGGGGTCTGCAAAAACCTGGCAGACCCCAGCAGAAATATGAAAACAGGTAACGATAGCCGGAATGTATTAGAGACTAACTCGAACAGTATTAGTCTCTATTTTGTCTTAAAGGCACTTTATACGCTTTTGGACTGCCTGAGCTATGTGAGCGTATTGGGGATCGTTCAGGATGTGGCCTTTGGATCCGATATAGGAGATTGCCTTAGCTGATGCCTGCTGGGCGGTTTCAAGGGATGCATGTACTTGGTCTGTCGTGAGGCAGGTCATATCAAGAACCGGAAGCGCGTTGATGAAGGCGGCGGTCATAGCATCGCCGGCACCTTCGGTATCCACCACTTTTGCGGGGACTGCAGGAACTGTTATCCATTTCTGGCCGATCGCTCATCTTGATGATATGGGCAACCTCAAGTGAATCACGCAGGGCCTTGTTCATCTCTATCTTGTTCTGGATCTCATAGTAAATCATTGAGCCACGATCCCGGAGACCTTGTGCAAGATAGCGGTGACCAGCCTCGGGTGAGCCGAAGAAGAAAACATCGGGTACAAAATCCAATGATGCAAGCAGCGCAGGAGCCTCATCACGAACTGTAAGATTATGGCGCTTGGCAAACATTGATGTGGGGCCACAGGTGCGGACTGACATTCTTAACACTCCTTCCCTACTCAGTTTGTTGTGAGTTCCCTGAAATATGAACGTTCCGCCTTTGGGTGAGCAGCTGACAAAGCGTGTGTTACAACCGTACAGGGCAAGATCTTCCATACACCAATGGCCTTGTTTGGACTCATCAAACGTTGCTACGGGATAGACGTTCCAGCCCATAAGTGCAAGCTCGGCAGATACGTTTCCGGCATTGCCGCCTATCTCACAGGTTACCCAATGATCTATGTACTTGCGTGGATGTTCTGTACCTTCAGGATACTCACGGTAACGTATCTCATCAAGATTAAAGTTACCGGTTGTTATGATTGTCTTGTTCATATAAGGTCCTTGAATTGAATGATATCGGGCGGAAGGTTGTAGTCCAGGCGGCCGTTGTCACGGAGTTCCATAAGGAGGCGGCCCATCAGGTTGGGGCCGGACCAGAGTGTGCCGTCCGGTGAGAGTTTGGCGCCGTAAGTATCGGCTGGCTTACGGAACGAGGTCTGGTCTTCTACTATGAAGCGCCCTTGAGTGCGCTCAAGCTCTGCACGGAATGCGGAGCTTTGCTCATACTTGAGCATGAGGCAGTACTTGAGTGCGTGGATCAGGAGCTGACCCCAGTCGGGGCGGACACCTACGGCTTTCTCATAGTGCTTGGCGCGCATCTTTAGCTTCTGGCCGCGCTGAGCAAAGATATCACGGCGGGCTGCAGAGTCTGTGAACTTCATAATTTGGAACAGGCTCTCTGCACAGGGAAAGGTTACGCCATCGGCCACGATTGGAGTCTGGGCAAAGTTGGAGAATATGCCCCACTCCTGATCTGTCTTGCAAAATGAAATAGTCTGAGCGGCCGGGTACTCATTCCAGGAATAGTACTCGGGGAAAAAACACTTTATGAACTCTTTTACGTGCATATTAGTGGTTATAAGATCCTCTCACCGGCATTCCATATCAGATGATGCTTGTCATCCAACTGTTCCTTGTTGATATTCAGGATGCGTATCTTCTTGTCATCAAGTACGGCATAGTTCTTGATGTCATCCGGTTTACGCCAATTGTGAGGCCACTCAATAAGTTCAACACCTATGCTGAGCAGAAAACGCGAAGCGGCTTCCTCTCCTTTGATTGTAGCCTTGTCGGTCATTTGCTTGACAGACTTGTTCTCTCCAGTCAAGAAGTTGGCCAGATACTTGCGGAACGGGATACCTTCCACCTTTGCCTCTTCCGGCACGATTATACCTAGCTTCTGTTCTGTACGCTGTACTATGGAATCACATACAGGCACGTTCTTAAGAAGAGACAGACAGTTATCGGCCGTACGGTCCGGGATGTCTACTATATAAACGTAGTAGTCTTTGTTGTCCGGGCGTTTCTTGTTGTACGCATAGTGAGCTGCAGAATCATAGCTATCAGTAACGTATACTCCGAAACCGAACTTACACTTGCCGTCACCCTCAAGAGCATGGGCAAGATCAAATGAGTCAAACAGCACTGAGCTGCCGTGATATGCTTTCATATAGTCCTTTATTAATAGTGATGATGCAAGTTAGCAATAATTGAGCTAATATCATTGTTCATCTTTCTAAAAATATCTGTAATCATCAAAATCCACATCTACCAATATGTAGTTACCACCTTGTGGATCATAACCTCCTATGCCATACCTTTCCGGCTCCAGATGTTTGATTATCTCTGCACGCCACTCCGATTCTATATCCTTGACGCTGCCTAATTTGTTTTCTGAAACAAAATCGTCAAAGGCCGCTTTCAGTTCCTCAACGAATGAGTCAGGTAACAACTCATAACAATCCGTATCGGTATCACAATCCGGATCCGTGTAATACACATGATACCATTTATCGCCACGTTCATTTTTTGTCTGTTCCATAATCATCTGTTTATGTTATTAATAATTTGTTGTTATCCAACACTCTGATACATGCGGGTGCGCTCGCGGACCATTGTTTCTGTTACTACTACATCGGTGGGGATGCCGTTATGCTTGTTTGAAGGTGCGTCAAACATGGTGTCACGCATGACGCGCTCCATGATGTTGCGCAGGCCGCGGGCTCCGGTTCCCATCTTGAGGGCGCGTTCTGCTATGGCCTCAAGCGCTCCGGAGGTGAATGTCAGGTTGATATCATCCATTGCAAGCAGGTTCTGATACTGCTTGACTATGGCATCCTTGGGCTCTGTGAGGATGTTGATCAGGTCTTTCTTATCAAGCGGCTCTACGTAGGTGGAGATGGGGAAACGGCCCACAAACTCTGGTATCATGCCGTAACGGTGGAGGTCCTCAGGCAGCAGCTGGGAGAGTATATTATCTTTACTCTTGCGTTTCTTTACGGTTGTGCCTGAGAAGCCTATGGAGCGCTCGTTACGCCCTAGACGCTGGGATATGATATCATCTATGCCGGTGAAGGCTCCGCTGCCGATAAAGAGGATCTGGGAGGTATCTACGTAAAGCAGGGACTGCTCGGGGTGCTTGCGGCCTCCCATGGGCGGAACGCCAACTTTATCGCCTTCTACTATTTTGAGGAGTGACTGTTGAACGCACTCACCTGAGACATCACGGGTAACACTTGGCCCAGCATCGGCCTTATGGTTCTTGTCTATCTCATCAAGCATTACTATGCCGCACTCGGCTTTAGCAACATCGTAATTGCAGTTGCGAAGAAGGCCGACAAGGCAGTCTTCAACATCGGAGCCTACGTAGCCGGAGGCGGTGATCTTGGTGCAATCCTGGATGTAGCACGGGACGTTGAGGAAGCGGGCTATTGTGCGTACCAGCTGTGTCTTTCCACAGCCGGTATTGCCCAGCAGAAGGACGTTTGACTTGCCCATATCACTGGGTTTGACTGTGCCCTCAGCAATGAGCTGAAGGCGACGGAAATGGTTGTAAACGGCTACGGAGAGGGTTTTTTTGGCCTCGTCCTGACCCACTACGTACTTGTCCAGCTCCATCTTGATGCGGGCTGGTGTGGGGATGTTTCTTAATGCTGTTGGTAATTGGTTTGCTGATGTGTTGGTCATATATGTAGTTGTTTTGTTTCTCCACATATATGTACCGCATTTGCTCAGTTTTCTTTCACCAAATGGAAAAAATCTAGGGGACGATATAGCTGTTTACCCAGCTTTTCATAATCGGGTATTGTAACTCTGTCCTCCACGAACAAATATACAAACAAATTTTGTGATCAATAAAAAAGCCGTAGGAGAAATACTGCGGCTTAGATGCTTACTGTTTTTGTGCCTGTTTCATCGTAAAGTGGCGAAAACAAGGTTAGCACAGTAATGCTTTTAGGAGTATAACATTCGGATATGATTTTACAAGATTCTTTAAGTGATTGTGCAAAAGTAATGCTATCATCTATGATAAGCACATTTTTGCCATTGATACTATCTATATATTTCCCGTAAAAATCATCTGATAGTTTTATAGTGTGCTCAATTGTTTTCCTCATTTCTAAGTCTGCAACAAAGTGAAATTGGAAAACACCCTTTTTCATGTAACTATAATATTTTTCAAGCAAATTATGAGCTGCGTCATATTGTGAACCGTATGTTTTCCTAAACAAAGAATCAGGCGCATTAATCAAATCGTCAACCTCTTGTATTGACATCTTTACTAATAGATTATCTATGTATTGAGGATTTTTACAACCTTTTGCTACAATTGAGGCAAAATATTTGTTTAGTTCGTTAGCAGATGGAACCATAATCGTAACATCAATACCCTGATTGGTTTCCAAAAATTTCTTGGTTATGTATTCTATTCTGTTTTTGACTTTCATTTCATTGGATATAGTATAGCCCTTTTCCCCTTTAAGAGCATATAGTAAGGGATTTCCGTCATTCCACGCGCCTTCTTTTCTCTTGAATATTGACCACACGCGTATGTTAGGAATTATTGAATCAGATACCGAAGGGTTATTAACGGCGGATGTGTCAACAAGTTTTTCATGTTTGTCCGTCATCGTTACTAATCTATCGGAAGTCACTTCAATTCCTTCAAGAACTCTACTAATAGATTCGTTTAAGATTCGCTTCAGTTCCTCTTCTGTGATTTTTATTGTTTTCTTCGCCATAACAAACCGGTTTTCAACAAATATACCACTTTTATTCGATTTATCATAAATAGTTGCATGATTTGAATATGTTTTGATTATCGCAAAGTATTTATATGAAAAACATAAGAATATGGCAAAGAAGACTATAAAAATGAACGAGGCTCAGCTTCGCAACATGATTGCTGAAAGCGTAAAGAAGGCGTTAAATGAAATAGGTGATACTCCAAGAGGGCAGTATATGCTTGGAAGAGCACAGCAAAAGAAAATAGACAGAGATTTAGGTGATAGAAGTATTCCACACATGAGCCACGATGAAGCCGATAAACTTGGGGACATCGAAACTTATGCTTATAAAAAGAATTTAGGAAACGATTCTTTAAGAAAATCATATAAGCAAGGAACAAAAGAATATTACGGAGGCAACACTAGTCGTTTGGATAAAGAGTATCCAAACGAAGGACAAATTGATATTGACGCCTTATTTGACGATTTAGAAAAATACACCAATAAGTTAGGCTTTAAAATTAGCAATGGTGTATTTGATGGCATTTTAATATATGGTTTTGAAAGTAAATTAAGTATGCAAGCTGCATTTGCTGACATATCTTACATCGCAGGAAATCACGGCATATCCGAGAAAGCACTGCATTGCCAACCGTTAAGCGGTGTAAAAGGCGTCTATGAAATTGTGATAAATGTAGCAGCACGAAAGCATAACACTTTTTATGATAACGATGAAGAAGAACGTGGCAACCAATCTTTTTTAAATGATTTATCAAGTTTTACGTCTTAATAAGAAGATATATACTTGTTACCCACGGATAATTTTTAAATGCAGTCAGCAATGGCTGCATTTTTTATGCCGCCCTCTTCATAGTAATCTCTTGCCATCTAACCACCAAGCCGATTGACATATGGAACATATGGGAAAACCTTTGGCACTCTTCATCCTTCTTGGTATTCCAACGATACACGGCTTCGTCTATGTACTTCTGAAGGTGCTTGTCTGATACGTCATGATAAACGCCGTGTATCATTCTACGGAAATGGCTCCAAAAGCTCTCTATGGAGTTGGTGTACAAAGAGCCATTGACAAATTCGTCGCTGCCATGATTTATAACGGCATGGCTGTAGCCAAGTTTATCAAGCCCGTTATAGGCATTGTGTTCATCGGTAATGACGGTAGAACCCTCTACGGCAAACTGCTGTATAATCGCCTGTAAAGTGTCTTTGCATGTGTCCTGCACCTTAAAGGCGTGTACAAAGGTAATGGGTTCTTCTTCGCCATCCTTGTTAACGTAGACATCCCTTTTAGCCATACCGAAAACGGGAGTCTTGGTTTTGGTGGAACGTCCCTGAGTGTGTTCCATGCGCATGGATTTATGTTTCCACTTTTCCCTGCCGCCGATATATACTTCGTCGCACTCAACAGTGCCGTCAAATCCTATTGAATCGTTCTGCTGATAGAGCAAACGTACCTTCTGCAGCATATACCAAGCCGTGGTTTGAGTAACATGGATGTCACGGGCAAGCTGGTGACTGCTTACACCCTTCTTGTGTGATGATATAAGATACATGGTAACAAACCACTTGGGAAGCGGAACCTTTGTATTCTCAAAGATAGTGCCTACAAGGCAAGAAAAGTTGCTCTTGCACTTGTTGCAACGATAGTTGCCGTCCTTGCGTACCTTGCAGTGGTGCTCGCCACAATACGGGCAGATAACGTCCCCGTCCCTCCAACGCCTTTCGGCTATAACCTGCTTGCAAATTTCGTTACTGTTAAAGTAAGACGTAAGCGCGATAATGTTGTCAAAATTCTCAAAGTCTATCATACTCAAATACCTTATGTTCTCTTTCTTAACTCTAAGCTAAGGTACGAGAAAGTCCAGTCTTACCGGAATTATTTTAGCTAATGAAAGCTAGACAAAAGCTAAAGAAAGCTATAATACTGAGTATGACAACGGGCATAAAAAAGGCGGGTAATCACACCCGCCATTATGTTTGGCTATCAAAAGCTGGGTAAACAGCTATATCGTCCCCAAAATCTATCTGGGAAATCTTACGGTCTGCCAAAGCCTGGAGAAGATTCAACTTGGACACTATGAATTTACTGACTGCCTGAATATCAATTTCTGCAATCCGGATCGGTATGGTATCATTTAGTATCTGGGGCTCCGGGGAGACAGAAACGGGGATAAACTCCCCTACTGACTTTTCATAGCCGTTGCGGACCCAGAGCAAGAGAGGCTCACCATGACGTATGTATGCGCCGCCGTCATCAACAAAGACATCAACGTTGAGACCTGTGTCTTTAGGACGCATCCATGAGTATTCCATGAGATCACCCGGAAACTGGACTTTTATGTGATGATTGGGGTGCATACTATTGCCTTTTACCTATATATACCTGACTTGATTTTATTCCTTTCACTGAAATGGTAAAAAAATGCACTATACCTTATAAAAATATGCGCGCGCAGGCGCACGCGCGGTTCGCTAAAAAAGCAGGAGAATTGGACCGGCCAACAATATAAAGTTAATTAACGTTAATTTGCGACATTTTAGGGGTAATCGCCAATAAAGCAACATCTACGAATCTACCAAATTTTTCAGCAACTTTATTTTATGTAACGCACAGATTTTTAAAGCCTTATTTTTGGTAGATTCAGGAAAACGCCGTAACTTTGTGTGTATGAGAAATGTTAAAGGAATTAACAAAGGACTATGGTTTGATCCAGCAGTGATCAACAGAATTGACATTGCCAATGCAAGCAGCAAGGAGTGGAATATGCTGAGGGAATACATTGTTTGTATTATTGTAGGTAAGGGCTATAAAAACACCTTCTACATTGAGGAACTTACTGATAGATGCATCGAAAAGATGCTGAACAGCTTAAAGACGTATAACCTGGAACGGGGCAAGCTTACCACCTGGGTTAATACGGTATTGAGAACTACCGCATGGGACTATAACCTGGAACTGGATAAAACCCCGCGTATGGCAGACATTGAGGATGTTAAGGCGTACCATGAGGCACACACCAGATACGATGCGGATTCATATGACCGCAATGAGGCTATTAACCTGCTTTATAAGTTTGCGTCAAAGCTAACCGGTGAGAAGCGTGTTATTGCAATGATGACGCTCCAGGACTGCGATATCCATGAGATTGCTGACCGCATTGGTCAGAACGATAACGCTACAGCCATCAAGAGAACCAGAATAAAAAAGGAGATGAGGGAGTTCCTGAAGCTTAACGGCTTTGATTACCTACCCCTTACGGCTTAACGGGCTTGAGAAAAGCGAAAAACATTTGATGATCTATCTGGCCGCTGGTAAGTAGTTTAATAGGAGTACTGTTCAATTCTATAAACCGGGATATTAGAGGAAGTTCCGGAAGTGTTTGGGGAGGGTAATGCCGTATGGCAGGCTCTCCCTCTATTGTGACCGGTATCTTGACACCTTCTTTATCGACACATAGCCACAGGTCATGGGAGTTGTGTATGTAGGCCTGATTATCATCGACAAAGATGTCATACGGGAGGCCAGTTCTAGCTTTGGAAACGCGGACATACTCCCACATTTCTTCTAGTTTGAAAGTCTTATCACTCATAGCGGTACTATTTAAGAGAAGCCGATGTGACGGGCGGTGGTTGATTCCATCTGTTCAGAACGGCAGAGGTCGCGGAGATAGTCAAGGCTGAGCTGACGACCGGAGAGGACGTAATCTACCGTTGCTTTGCGGTTGATGTTCTCGATGAGGCCTCCGGAGAAGTCATACTCTGTGGCCAAGGTATGGGCATCAGTCTCAGGAAGGTCTGTGAACATGCTGCGCCAAATCTTAGTGCGTGTGTTTACCTCCGGTTTGTCAAAGCAGACTTTGATAAGGAAACGGCGCTCCATGGCAGGATCAAAGCCATCCTTGAGCGAGAAGTTGGTGGTGGCTATGAGGATGCCCTCCAGATCCTCTAACTCCTGCAAGATGATGTTCTGCATCGCATTTTCCATTTTATCCACAGCATGTTCTACCTTGCGGCGACGACCAAATATAGCATCGGCCTCATTCCAGACCATGATGGGTGCTGCATCCGGGTTTTCACGGACGGCCTTGTGATAGGACCTGAACAGGTTGGAGAGGTTCTGCTCACTCTCTCCCACCCACTTGGATTTGAGCTGGGCCATATCCACGAACCAGATGTCGCGGCCGGTTGCAGCGCTCAGATTGTAGCACGATGCGGTCTTGCCTGTGCCGGGAGCGCCGTAGAAGAGGCAGGCCACTCCCCTGCGCATTCCTTTTTCCTGGAGACGGAGCTGGATCTGGGCAAAGTTATCGGGCTGCAACAGTCCGGCAAGCCGGTCCAGTTCGGTCTGCTCACGATCATTGAAGAAGAGTTCCTTGCAGGTTATCTGATCGTGAGGTATTATATGGAATGCCTGGTCGGCCTGACAGATTCTTGCTGAGGTTTTGATATCTCCCAGGAATTCCGATTTTGCCTTAGAGGTCAGGCAGATACTCTCCGTGCTTTCCAGGCCGTCGCAGTTTTCATGCTCTATCAGGCCCATCCGGAACAGATCCAGGTCACCGGACTCAATTGTTGCGGCTATCTCTGACACGATATCGGAATCATAAAACAGGCGGGCATAGTCTTCCCACACAAATGATGATTCGTTCCTGCAGACGGCACGTGAGAGCATGAAAATGAAAAGTACCTGCTCATACTTGCAAAGTTCTTTGGGGCAGTTATTGTCATTCCACGCCTTGACTATCCGGCAATCGGGACTGCTGGTCAAGAGAAGGTCCATCTCTGCAACCAATGTCTTGAAGTCCATGTTGTCATCGTAGAACTCGCGGAAAATTGCGTCCAGACGGCGGCAAAACTTTGGCACACTATTGGTTTCGATATCATGTTCTGTAGGAATTCGGTTATTGCTTATGGCGTTCACGAAAGAGTTTGGCATGATGAATGCCGAATGACTCAACCGTTCCCTGTTAAAAACAATGTACCTCTTATCTGCCAGCCGTTCTAGGTCAGGTTTTAGACTCAAAAACTTTATCTGCGTGATTCCTAGACGCTTGGCTACAGACGTGGGAGTGGGACATGAAGTGGCAGATAGAGCAAGTTCCAGTATAACGGAGAGCAGCTCCGCCTGCCTGTCTGTAATATCCAGTTCCGTGGTCAGTCGGGCATATGCCGCATCGGGCCTTTCCTTGGTCGTGGGCTTTGTATCGCTGGTCAAAAACTCAGGCAGATCAGGATCACTGTTACTTTCACGTGTTGCGTATTCATAGACAGCCTGGAATGCGTCGGTCAGGGTCATCGGCTCTTTTTCTGTTTGCTTTTTCCTGCTCATAATTCTTTGCTATTACCACATTATTATACTCCACACTTCCCAATTTCTTTCACAAAAAGTGACGCAAAACGAAACGACCCCTTTGCGTCTTCAAACCCGTCAGATGAGTCATGGCAAACCAGACCCTTTTTCTGAATATCCAGATCTTCACCGTCAATAAAAAACATTATGTCAGTGCTGTAATCTGAGTCCCCGAACAGTTTACAGTATTCACTCCACTCAAATGAATTTATTTCATAAAGAAGGTTCTTATACAGCATGTAGTTGGACAGAAGTTTCTCATAATATGCAAGTTCTCCCATATTATAGGAGTTATAGGCAACTACCAGCGGATTGTCAGGATTGTTGGAATAGAGAAATACCAACTCTTTCAACAGTGTATTCTCGTCCAAGTCATCGCGAAAGAAACAGTTGAACAATGAATCAAGTTGACGAGCAAACCTGACTACAGAAAAGCCTCCAAGGTCCTGGATTGTAGGTCTGCGGTTCTCTGTTATGGCATCAACGACTATAGTAGGAACATAAAAGGTTGTATTACTAACCTTTGTGGGATTATAGATGATGTAACGTTTCTGTGCCAGAACGTCCAGTTCAGGCTTGATTGATATGAAACCTATCTTGGTCATGCCCAGTCTGGCTGCTATGTCTGACGAACCGGCATGGCCTCCAAGTGACTCTTCAACAATAACTGAAAAGATATCAACCTGACGCTCGGTGAGTTCCAGGACCTTGCAGAGATGGGCATACTCGGCATCAGGGCGCACCTTGGGGGCAGAATCCGGTTTAGGTTCCACTCTACGGTGGAACACGACCTCATGTGATACATAATTATATACAGCCTCAAGGCATTCTGCTATTGTCAGGCCATCAGCAATGTGTTCTGTTTCAACCATGTTGTCTGCTTTCAAATTTCTCATCGTCCCGTTGTTTTACAATATGTTCTGCCGAAAACATTTTTTCTTTCACGAATACGCAACGGGAACAGAAAAAAAAGAAAACCGGTTTTTTCAGGAAAGAAAATGCAACGGTCCTGGTATATATATTTGATGAGTGAAAAGTGCGGATGCAGAGAGAATTTTCCAAATGTTTAATCAAATAGCACTGATCATATGATTAAGTTCCTGTTCAAATCAATAATAGTGGTATTATTGCTATTGATGCTTATACCTATGTGCAAACTGCTATGGCGGTTGGTTGGAGGCGTGCTTGTAAACGCCGGTATATTCACCGGAGAAACGGTTGACCCCTGGGGCATTGCAGCAATCTGTTTTACCGGTCTGTTTATATTCTTTATGGTATTAATATTTAAAGACTGATATATATGGGATTATTGGATGATATTGTAGCCGGTGCCATAGGATACGGTATTGCATCGGCAAAAGACAGCAAGGTTGTTGGCGACATCATTGACAACAACATAAAGCGCATGACGCTTGAGGAAATAATTGACAATTATGCCAAGCGTCACCTTGATATCTACACATGTGACAACAGGTTTGCTCACAGGCTTCATACTATTGCAAAAAAGTATGAGGAATATAACTATGACAGTGTTTACGATGATAAATGATTGAGAATATGAATACGGATTATAGCCCACGAACAGATGTTGACTGGAATGAGATTAAGAAAGAATCTCTGAAATACTGCACCGGCAATTACGATGATGACAGGCCGTTGACTGAAAAAGATGTTGTTGAAGAGTTAACACCCCTATGGAATGCTCTGAAAAGCGTTGACTTTAACCTGAATCTGTTTTTCAGCAAGAAACTGTATCTGGGAATACCTGATGACGGACTAACCGACTATATAATGGCTGTAGGTCTGATGGCGGTTAAACCGATGTCTGATTATGTGGTGGATTGGATGAACGGCTATCTGGATTTTGATTGTATAAATCCTGATATTGCTGCAGGGGCCGAGTGGCATCCGGCAAACAAGACTGAGATTCTTGAATACCTGTGGTATTGCCGTAGCGATGAGGATATATGGTGGATGCTGGGGCAAGGTATAGGCAATATCAAGAACCTGTATGAGTGGTATATGGGCACCATACGAACTCCCGATGCATCAAATGGACAGATTCCTCCCTGCTATTTCATCAGGAATGAAAAGAAAGCACTAAAGATGATTCTGTTTCTGGAACTCATTCTTGCCGAATCAAATAATGCTGTTGCTCTGACAACAAGAATACTGTACAACAACGCTGATGCACGCAAGACAATATGGCAAATGTTGCTGCCGGAACTTCTTATTGAAGACGCATGGAAAGATCTGGCTGATAAATTTGATCTTAGTGCCGCCCAGATTTATAACGTTGTTCTCAGATTTAATAAAACTATGGATGAACTTCCGGCCGGATGGGGTATGGACCTTTTCTCAAAGATGAGCGTCCTGGATGACTTTTGTTATGTGGAATGTCACCCTGAAACAAAACGATGAATTATGAATGACTGGTTTAAGATAGAGAACAAGAATGGAGAGAGCATTCTGGTGGAGTGCTCCAAGGAAGCATGCGGTGACGTTGTGGTTCCGGATAGTGTTACACGAATAGCGGAGAATGCGTTTAAGGGGTGTACTAAAATCAACAGCCTGACAATTCCCAATAGCGTTCAGACTATTGGACTGAATGCATTTGACGGATGCACATCACTGACCACATTGGACCTGCCCAAGGCTTCAGTATCACTGATTGGGGGTAAGAAGTTTATAGGGCGCTTTATACTTACGGCCATAGATTAAAGCACATGAAGGATAACATTGCAACAACAAAGCAAAAGATAATGACCGAATTGGGCCTGGATGGAGATTTTTATTGGTGCGAGTGCAGCGGTTCTGTTGAAGAAGAGTTCAAAAAGCATGATGTAATAGCTATACCCAGTAAATACGCAGAAGGATTAGTGGGTAAAATTGAGGAATTTGATGAAGATGGTTACCATTATGCAAGAAAAGCAGAAGGTGATACAAAGATGATAATCGGATTCAAGGATAAGGAAATATTTGATGCTGTCGTGAAGGTTCATGACGATTATATCCGTGAAAGCTGATAGTATGCATTACCACCAGCATAACCAAAAGCAGAAATTTGTTTTATCTGCCAACCTTCTGAAAACAGTCTTTGTAAATCATCAGGAGTCTCTACTTCCTGATTTTTACCATATACACTTGTTATAAACAATTTCTGTTCCATACACTCACTTTAATTATATGTTTAACTATTTTGTTTCAAACACCGGGCGGATTGATGCAACGATACACCTGCGTTCCTGCATTAGTTTCATCCGCGGGTGGCCCAAGGGAGACTTGTTTATAAAAAACATGCATGCGCGGTCCGGGCTGCTTGGTTCCTGACCCACCAGATCAGATGACCAGTAGAAACAGTCGCTGTAGAAGTAGTGGTTGTACGCACCTTCCGTCATACCATCATCGGAATGGTCATACACAATACCGCATCCAGGCAGAAAGAGTGTACGGCCTTGATACCCTTCCACCTTGCTGTTAAAGAGGAAACCGTCAACGACATCAAATTCATCTTTCTGATATCTCAGCCATTTACACCAACAGTTATCAATAAGCTCCTTGAACTCCAAGGCTGTGGGCATACGCCAAAAGCCGCCCCATAGTTTATTAGCAATATCATCTTCCGGCTCAAGACGAGTAAGGTTATCTACGGGTCCGTATTCCGGATCTGTATTGTACTTGGAAAACAGTGGATGAGACTCCGGATGCAGAAACTTGTATTCATCCCATTGGTTATAATCATCCAACCGTGGAGTGCTGTCACCCCAAGCAAATCTATCGCCATACTCAAATACATTTTTCTGCCCTACATTCAGAGTGGCCCACTTGACTGAGAGGCCCAGGTCCACGTATGCGTGGCCAGCCTGATACTCATAAAAAAGGTCACACATTTTCAAAAGGTATTACAAGGTTCATATCAAGGTCACCGGCTATCCAGTCCAAGAGCATACCGGCCAGTTTCAATGACTTGCCGTCCCACTCCAGACGGTTGGTTTTAATCAGGAAGTCCATTGTGCAGAAGAACTCTGCCGCTTCCGGTTCTGTGGGGTTGGCACCAAACAGGATTGTACGGACCTGATCTTTACCAAGGTCCTTGCCGCTCACGGGATGCATTGTATTGGCTATGACTAACAGAAGTATATGCTGCCCCAGTGAAGGGCTTGGGCAGAACTGTTCACTGCAGGCTATCTGCACGTGCCGGCACAATGAGTAAGCTGAAAACTCATACAAGATGGTTTTCAATGTCTTTTGTGCATCCAGATATAAGGTTGGCCGATCCTCTGTCCAAAATGGTTTGAGGATATTGTTGAATACCTGGTCAGCAAACAACTGCCGGTTGAGTTTGACCTCACTTGGAAAGCAAATAGTACTGCGATATGCTTTCCCATTCTCCCAGCATTCCAACAACCCGAATGGTAGGCTATACACCTTATGATCCGGATATACGCTGGATACATTGAGATATCCCTTGAGGCACAGTGAAATGAGATCCCACTTATAGGACATAATGTAGTCCTCAGTGCACTCACAGAAGCGTGCAATGGTACGTCTGTTTACTGACCTGGTACCAATATGTACCGCAACAGACAGCATAACAACCTGTCTGGGGGTAATATCCAAAATACCACCCACAGACTGTATCTTATCATACACTGGGCTGCCCT
Organism: uncultured Bacteroidales bacterium; assembly: GCA_902763885.1. Taxonomy (GTDB): domain Bacteria; phylum Bacteroidota; class Bacteroidia; order Bacteroidales; family Bacteroidaceae; genus Colenecus. Next base: position 24,519 of record CACWTU010000024.1, read on the forward strand.
CCTTATACAAGCTGTCTGACAGACCCGAGCCAAGCCTTGGCAATTTCTCTTAAGTCCTTTACTATCATAGCTGTCCGTTTTAAATAATGTACTGCAGGATGATGAGGTCTGAAGTGGAGACTGAGAGTTCCCTTAACAATGTATGGAACTGACTGCGATCAGGTATCTCTTCTTCCATAAGAAGATCATCATCAATGGAGTTTTGAAAAGCAACATCTGACATAGCCCCCACTTTGTGATATATTTCCATCAGTGTGCTCCTGTTCAAGCATATTATCGCTGTAACATCGCCACCAGGAAGATGTAAATGCGCAGTGCTGTCAGTAATATCCACAAACACATTAAATGCTGCAATGAGCGCATCAAAAGAGATAGAGGAGCTGATGTCTCTCCAATCATTTTCCAAGTCAATAGGTGACTTTAAGACTCTAAATCTGTTTGCCATAATCAATACCAGTTTTAATAATGTGGTACAAAGGAAAACTCAACTTATGCCAAAAAGTGGCATATGTTTGAACTTTTTTTCTAACTTGCGCCAAAATTCAGCACAAGTTGTATTTAGCTTTGCACAAAAAACAGAAAGATTATGAGTAAAACCTTTATGAAGTATTTGTGGTTAATAGATGTACTGAAATCACACGGAAAGATGACATTAGAGCAGATAAATGAAGAATGGAAAAACTGCTATTTAAATGAGACAAAGAAAGATATACCATTAAGGACATTCCATAACTATGTGGATGCCATTCAAGACATTTTCAAATTCATTACTATTACATGTGACAGAAAAGACGGATACAAATATAGAATTGAGGAGAACAATTATTATCAGGGCAAACAAACCCTGAACCTGCTTTCAAGTCTGTTCCTGAATCTGAAAACTGCAAGCAACAAAAGGCTGAAGAACAAAGTCTGTGATTTTGACCTTCTTAATGCTGCTACGCCCAAGGTGATGGACAATCTGCTTGAGGCCATAGAAAAAAACAAAATTGTTACCTTATGGAAGGTTTTTAATCTAGATCCTGCTATAACGGACGAAAACAAGGATGAGAAAATATATTGCAACTATCAATATAAATCTAAATACCTGGACATAAGTAAAATTGAGAATTTTGCTCCAAAAGGTATTGCTAAAGTTAAAGGGAGTTGGTTTGTTATAGGAAATGACACATCCGGTAAGCGTGTGGTTTATTTGGCTAATGGCCAATCTAAAATTGAAATAACAGGGATTGACAAAATAACGAAAAAAAATGATTTAAACATTGAAGCCTATGCGGCAGAGTGTGCTGGAAAATATGATCTGGATAAAATAGATTGTTTAAGTGATCTTGATGAATTTGGCGATATGGTAATGTGGGTTCAATGTGTCAAGGATTCTTTATCCAACAAAAATTTTGTAAAAGCATACTTCCCTGATATAAAAGAAACAGATGATTACCTGTTTGAATAATGTTGGGATGAATTGTTGTTGAGAGGCTGGTTACAACAATTGAATATGACTATCCCACATTTCATTTGACCATGCATTGTTTCTGGTGTCACGTTGAGAGCGGCAGCCTCACACTTAAGGAGCACGAGGCCGCCCGCTGGCTTGACCGTGTAATAAGCAAATATATTATCGACTTTTTTTCGCAAAGTTGTTTCGACACTTCAGTTGTTTCCTTTTGCGTCGTTTTGCGGCGATTTCAAAAAACGAGTACTTTTGTCATCGGACTTTTTCCACCCCTTTGTGTCAAAAATATTGAGATTTCAGAAAATATGGACATAATTATATTCGGCAGCCTGCATGGCGCCACAAAAAGATACGCTGAACGCCTGGCAGAAATGACAGGCATCAAGGTTGTTGATTACAAGGATCTGAAGGACGCTGGCCCGTTTGACCGCGTTATTTATATGGGTGCAATCTATGCCCGAGGTGTTGTGGGGTTGAAGAAAACCCT
>CACWTU010000025.1 GCA_902763885.1 uncultured Bacteroidales bacterium
CCTGACAGGCGCAGAGACTGCCTCTCATCAATACTCACGTTATCCGTCACAGCAAGGCCGGTATTGAGTGTACCCACATCGGGCCAGGTGACCATATACATGGGGGCTGCACCACCGGGATACATGGTCATATCGGCAAACAGACGGTTGTAGTAGAGGTCATAGTTCACAGCCACATCATGCTGTACCCGTGACTCACCGCCTAAGGATGTGGTAAGCAAGCTGTACAGACCTGTAGTCCAGCTGTCACCCGGCATATCCATATGGATGGCCACATCAGGACGCGTGGTATCATCCATGATATGGATGATATGGTTGTAATATGCCTTGGTCTCCCAACCGGCACCGCTGAACCGGTGCTTATATGAGAGCGATGTAATGAATCCCTGCGCTTTTGAAACATCCATGTTCAGCGCCGGGTAACCCACGTCTGTGGCACGGTCAAATATAACCGTGCTCTCCAGAACGTCGGTGTCTGTAAGGCGCACTCCTGCGTTGGCAAAGAGATTGACCTTACTGAATTGTGAATAGTTGAGCAGCTGTCCGCCGCCCACCTGGTAGCAGTCGACAGCACGAGAAAACACACCGGTGTTAAGGTAAGCCCTGCGGCCGCTGAATGCCGCATCGGCACCATAAACCTGCAGATGTCCGTTCCACTCGTGTCCTGCCGACAGATTTATCTGTCGTGGATTGGCTTCAAAACCAATCTTACGCAGTTTCAGGTCAAGACTGCCACCTATGTTCCCGGTAGCCTGCGGGTTGCCGTCCAAACCTGAGTTCAGACTGATGCTCTGCAGGTTACCGCTTTCCACGTAAGAGGTGACAGGGTCCATCTTGTCAGTACATGCATAGAAAATCTTCATGCCGTCAATGGTCGTTGACAATCTTTCCGTCTGCATGTTGTTGACAACGGGTTCCCATGCGTAAGACCCCCTGCGAACCAGGTTGACATTACGCAGTTCACCCAGATGTTCATCGATGCTGGCCACCTGCCCCTTCACGGAGCGTTTACGGCCTCTCCCCTCATCTGATACGATAACCACCTCATCAAGGTTCTGCACCTTGTCAGGCACTACCGTATCACTCATCAAAACTGTTGTCAATAAAACCGTTTCCAGCATCTTGAAAACAAAACTAAAACACAAAACGTCAAATTGTTACTTCCCAATAGAGCGAGCTGTAACCATCGCTCAGATTATCGCCGCCGGCAACAACGTTTCCATCCTTATCCTTGATGGTAAGATGTATACGCCATCTGCCGGTCATGGTCAGGTTTACATTACCCAGGTAGCTGCCGTCGGCCTGAAGCTGGAGGGCCTCGTTACCGGGTGATGTATGGTTACCCATATCGGGCATACGCGGATCTATCTCAATAACAAACTGTTCAGATGCAAGGGCATACGGTGTGGTAGCCGGTGTACTCTTCTTGGAGACATAGGCCTGTATGCTGTTCTTGCCGGTCTTATAGTCTGTAGGATTGACCAATGTCAGATAGTATGTATCATTACCTACCTTGAATGACTTGAGCCACTGCTGACCATCAGGCAAAGCATCTACGGTAATGTCTTTCTCATCAGTTGTACCTTTTGAGCCCAATACAGAATAGTTGTAAGCTAAGGTCCATGAACCGTTCTCGCTACTGCTCATCACGAATGATATCCATCCGCGTTTTACAGCCAGATAGTTGTTGTCAAAACTCTCGGCACCCGCACCAACCGGAGTGCTGTGTTTCATGTTCATCTTGACCATCAGCATGTGAGGCGTGAAGCCCGAAATCTCATAGTTCTTGATGTAGTTTCCATTCTTCTTTTTGGTTGCCACAAAGTATATGTCATTATAACCTACATGGAACTTTCCGGTCTTGGAATATGCAAACACATTGTATTTGCCGTCAACCACTGTTGAGAGTTCAGGGATGATCTTTACAGTCTGCAGGAAATTATACACCTGCAGTGCCTCCTCTGCCGAGCAGCAGTCTATATCACCGTCAATGGTTACACCTGGAATCACTATCTCCTGAATTCCAAAATCATCATTTGAGTTGCAGGAGCTCACTGACGCTATCAGCGCCGCTCCCAACAGTATAAAGCTTAATTCTTTCTTCATAATAATCCATCGTTTTAATATCCCGGGTTCTGAGCAATGCCAAGGTCCTCCTTGCTAAGACCGGTAGGGATGGGCTGGCGGTAGTGCTTACCGCGAACATTGTTATACTTTGCCTTCAGGTGGTTGTGAACCTTAGTAAAGTATGCCTCCTGATCGCTGGTATAGGTCTGCTTATCCTTCCAGTCATCAGCAAAGTGCTTATAATGAGAGACCTCCTGTACAGATGATATCAGGTTCTTCCAACGGTATGAGTTGAGCACTGAGAACTGCTCGTATGTAAACTCATAGTCCCATTCGCGCTTTATTACATCAAGGGTAAGTTCGTCGGCGCTTACACCCTCAATACCTGCACGAGTACGGAGCTGGTTGAATGGCTCAACAGCATCTGCGCTGCGTCCCAACTGTACCAGAGCCTCAGCTTTGATAAGCAGGACCTCGGCGTAACGGATCTCAATACGGTCAACTGAGTTCTTCTTGATCTCAAGATTCTCAGCATCATCATAGCTCTGGTCAACACCTTTTCCGTTGATAGGTGTATATACAGGTGAGTAGTAGTGATATACCTGATGATCCTCAGGGTTTACGATCTCTGTGAAATAGGTTGCTGCCAGACGCTTGTCATTAGGCTGCTCTGCAAACCAGTCATCATAAAGGTCATCATCGGCAACCTCAGTATGATTCTGCTTGTACTGCTTTCCGTTCTCTCCGTTCTGGAAGGGGAATGTCCATGAGCAATGGGTCTGATGGTTACCCTGTGCATCAATCTTATCTCCGTCATGAGCTATGGTAAACAGATGCTCGTTGGTGCCGCGCTTGTTGCTCTCATATTCACGTCCCCAAAGCTTGAATTCAGGATCAAGAGCCAGTTTGCCGCTGTTGATCACACGGTTTGCATACTCGATAGCCTTCTCCAGACGGCTTGGAGTGATAGTAAACTCCGGGTCAGTCTGGGTGTCGGCAATAGCCTCAACCTGTTCTGCGGTAAGAGGATTGTCACCCCAAACCAGATAGGTACGTGCCAACAGTCCCTGGGCGGCCTGCTTTGAAGGGATACGGGGATCACCGTTGTAATCCTTAAGCAGAGATTCAGCTGCAAGGAAATCATTTACTATCTGAGTGAATACGGTGTTCAAATCCTGGCGCTCGGTAGCGCTGCCACCAGCCTCGGTGACTATAGGTACCTCGCCCCACAACTGAGCCAGTTTGAGATATGCCAGGGCACGCAGGAACTTGGCCTTACCTACGGCTGCGTTGTAGCCTTCCTGAGTAACCTTACCATTATTGAAAGCTTTATTAATGGCTGTAATAGCCTCATTGGCCTCAACTATACCAAGGAAAAGATGGTTGAATACCTTAATCTGATACCACGTGTCGGGCTGCTGCTCAAAACGGCTGTTAAGCGGGCCTTCTTTCTCCTCGGCACCCTCAAATGAGATAAGCTTGTTTGAGTTGAGCTCAATTATGAATGAGAATGATGATGAAAGCGGCTGCCAATGGCTGTATACGCCATTTACGAGTGACAGGGCACTGGCGTCATCAAAAACCACATTATCATCTGTAACCTGATTGTTTATACTGTCATCGTTATCATTTGTGCATGATACCAGACCGATTGATAGTATTGCTGACAAAGCAGCACTCAAAATAACGTTCACTTTTCCGTAATTGGAATGATTAGCAATGTTCTTTTTCATAGCTTTTCTCTTTTTTTTATATGTTAATTAAAATGATATGTTTGTTCCGAACAATATTGTGCGTGCCGATGGATATGCGCCCGAATCCGTACCGCTGCTCACCTCCGGATCATAACCCTTGTAAGGAGTGATGGTAAGCAGGTTCTGGCCAGTGACATATATGCGGACACTGAAATCATACTCTTTAGGCAGAGGCAACCTGTAGCCGACGGTAATGTTGCGCAGCTTGAGATACGACGCATCCTGGACATAGCGGTCATCTATCAATGAGACAGGACGCGCTTTGGATGCCAGAGGCAGAGTGTTGCCTCCATTCTCAGGTGTCCATGAGTCAAGCACCGTTGTCAGTGTATTGTAAGAGTCACCTGTAAGTTCCAGACGGCGGCCCAGTGCATTATAGACCTTGTTGCCATAGCTTCCGGCAAATGATGCCGACACATCAAATCCCCGCCATGTAAACTGTGTGGAGAAACCGTATATGAACTTGGGCTGGATGCTGCCAAGTATCTGACAGTCATTACCGTCTATGCGTCCGTTATGGTCAGCATCTTCATACTTGATATCACCCGGTTGCGGTACCTGTCCGTTTACGGTAGGGAGCTGGCTTACATCCTCACCCTGCTGTACTATTCCCTTGAACCTGAGTCCGTAGAATGAACCCAGAGACTCGCCACGGCGCAGTATCTGCTGCTTGTCACTTCCCTGGATCACGTTATTGGTCTTACCCATATCGGATATAATGTTCCTGTTATAGGCTATATTGGCCGATACGTTCCAGCTACTGCGCCTGCTTTTAAGAAGAGTTCCGTTCACGGCAATCTCAAATCCGCTGTTCTCTATGTTACCCACATTCTGCAACTGTGTGGATACTCCCGATGAGAATCCCACCGGCACAATAAGCAGAAGGTCACTTGTCTTCTTGTAATATACATCAGCCACTACACTCAGGCGGTCATTCCACAAGCCCAGGTCAAAACCCACGTTATAGCTGGCGGTAGTCTCCCATTTAAGGTTGCCGTTGGCTGTATTGCTCTTGGAGTAGCTGCTGCTGCCACCGTATGAGCCGGTTGAGTATGATGTATTGAATGCGTAGTCGCTAATTTCCTGGTTTCCCACCAAACCTGCGCTCACGCGGACTTTCAGATAATCAACACTCTTGACTCCGCTTAAGAAACTCTCCTGGTCCACGTTCCATGACAAGCCCAGTGACGGGAAATAGCCCCAACGGTGACCTTTTGAGAAACGGCTGCTATTATCGGCACGGAAGGTAGCCGTAGCATTGTATCTGTCAAACAGAGAGTAGCTGACACGGGCCAGGAGTGAGTTCAGTTCTGACTTACTGATACCTGTCTGAGGTGTGTATATCTCTGAACCGTCACCCAGATTATACTGTTTGAGCGCCTCATTGGTAAAGTGGTTGGTACGTATTGATGAATAGGTTGACGTCTGTGACTGACGTGTAAAGCCCACCAATACATCTATAAACTGGTTCGCAGTTATGTCATTGCTGTAGTTGACAGTATACTCCTGCTGCCATACATCAGTCTCACGGTTACCAGTTCCGCCAATACCCTGTGTAGCCAGTCCAAGTGATGTGTATGCACATGAGAAATAGTTCTGTGTGAGTTTCTCGCTATTAAGTCCAAGTGAAGCCTTAAATGTGAAATCACCCAGTTTGTAACTTGTCCAGACATTGCTCAACAGATAGTTGTTGATATTGTCGGCCACACTCTCCTCCAGGTCATAAACGGGATTTGATGAATGGTCACCGATGGCAAAATATGCATACTCATACGGATTCCTGAAATTATACTCTCCGTTTTCATCATATACCGGGATAACCGGAGGCATGAGCAGGGCATAGACAAAGCTGCTGGTGATTCCGTCTGAGAAAGGTGATGAATTAAAAACCTTCTCCTCGGTCGTGGTGAGTCCGCTCTGCTTGGAACGGCCGTAAGTCACGTTGACACCGAACTTGAGGTCTTTCTTGAGTTCCCACTCCGCATTTGTGTGGAAGTTATAACGTTCAAAACTTGTGTTCAGCAGGATACCGTCCTGATTCGTGTAGTTGGCTGAGAAAGCGTAACGGCTCTTCTGTGTACCACCGTTTATGCTAAGTTCATGTGACTGCTGCAGGGCATCACGCAATACGGCGTCCTGCCAATCCGTTCCGCGTCCAAGTGCGGCAATATCAGAATCAGTATAACCGCCCTTGTTGGCAAAATAGTCTTTCTGCAATTGTGCCCACTGTGATGCGCCCAGCAGATCCAGTTTCTTGCTGATACGGCTCACTCCTATACTGTAACCATAGTTGATGGCGGTTTTTTCCTGTCCCTGCTTACCTTTTTTTGTGGTAATAAGTATTACGCCGTTGGCTCCGCGTGAACCATATATAGCGGTGGCCGACACGTCCTTAAGCACCTCTATGCTCTCAATATCATTGGGATTGATGGTTGCCAGAGGGTTCAGGCTACCCTCTATGGCACCCAAGCCTGTACTGTTAGTGGCTGCATCCTTAAAGTAGATGAATCCGTCAACTACATACAAAGGCTCGTTTGATGCATTCACGGAGTTACCGCCGCGAATGCGGATATGGCTGTCTGCACCGGGCTGTCCGCTGCTGGCTGTCACGGCCAGACCGGCCACCTGTCCGCTAAGCGCTCCGTCCAGAGTGGCTTGCCTGCTGGTCTCCAGAATATCGGCCTTGATTGTGGTTACGCTTCCGGTCAGTTTGGTACGGCTCTGTGTTCCATAACCCACAATCACTACCTCAGACAGTGTCTCTGCATCCTCTGACAACTTGATGTCAATAGACTTGGAATCATCAGCGACATTTACCTCCTGCTGGCTGTAGCCCAGATACTCAACTATAAGAGTCTGTGGCAGCTCCTCATCAATAGTAAGGCTGAAATTGCCATCCAGATCCGTAGCTGCACCCACACCGCTTGCATCCTTTAGCACCACATGTGCACCTATCAGAGGTTCTCCGGTGGCAGCGTCAATTACACGGCCATTAACGGTGGAGTTGGAAAAAGCTACGTTTGATGTTGCCAGAAGCAGTAAATATGTGAACAATCTCTTATTCATAAGTATAGTTTGTGCATAGAACAGACCATAAATAGCCCGTTCAAAAATTAGAAAATCAATGTAAACGGTGAATTAATGTAATGTACAGACAGCCTCTGTCAGTTGATCGAGAGCCTTACACAAGAGTGCTCTGGGGGTGCCTACGTTGAGTCGCATGAATCCCTCGCCTCCCAGTCCGAACATCTCGCCGTCATTGAGAGCCAGATGGGCTTTGTTTACGAAAAGGTCTACAAGTCTTTCATGGTCAAGTCCCAGCCCGCTGCAGTCCAGCCATACCAGGAACGTGGCCTGCGGCCTGATAGGCTTTATCTGCGGGATGTTACGGCTCAGGTAATCCTCCAGAAAAAGGATGTTACCCTCTATGTAACTGATAAGCTGGCGGCGCCACTCCTCACCCTTGGTGAATGCTGCAATGATTGCAATGGGAGCGAACAGATGGGGTTCACTCAACTCATTTGCATCCAGCCATTTAAAGAATCTGCGGCGCAGTGTGTCATTTGGTACTATCGCGTATGAATTCACGATACCGGCAGTGTTGAATGTCTTGGAAGGTGCTCCGAATGTTATGCTTATCTCTGCAGCCTTGTCACTTACCGTTGCAAACGGGATGTGGCGGTTCCCAAAGAGTGCAAGGTCAGAGTGTATCTCATCGCTTATTACGATGATGTTCCTTTCATGGCAGAAATCTGCAAGACGCGTAAGGGTCTCCCTGTTCCAGGTGATGCCTGCAGGGTTGTGGGGGTTGCTCAGTATGAGCAGACGGCACTTGTCATCGGCCACACGGGCCAGATTGTCAAAGTCAATCTCATAGCTGTCACCCACCCTCTTTAAAGGACTATACACAACCTCACGCTCATTACCCAGCGGGGTAAGGCGGAAAGGATGGTATACGGGCGGCAGAATGATAACCTTCTCATCCTCCTTTACGAATGTGTTTATCACGGCACCCACTCCTTTCATTACTCCGGGTATGAAGGTAAGCCACTCAGTGCGAACCTTCCATTCATGGTGTTCATAGATCCATTTGGCAATGGTATCCCAAAGTTCTGCGGGAGTAATGGTGTAACCGAATAGTGAGTGATCCAGGCGCTTGCGGATGGCATCAGTGATGAAATCCGGAGTCTCAAAATCCAGATCGGCCACCCAAAGCGGCAGCAGGTCATCGCGACCGTAACGCTCCTTAAGTGCATCGTACTTAAGTGCGCCTGTCCCCTTGCGCTCTATGATTCTGTCGAAATCGTATTTCATCTCTGTAATACCTTAATGTGGTTCTTGTTCTTATTTGCACTGCAAAGGTCGCTCTTATAGTGACATATTCCAACAAAAATTAAAAGAAGAGAAAACAACCTATTACTTTTACTACTTCCGTAGAATGTTTCTGATAATATATCCCCAATTTTGCAGTTCTGGTAGAATAATCTTCTTTTAGTCTCCTGGAGTGTCGTTTCAGCCCCCTATCCGATAGCCAGACGGATATCTTCCAGAATATCATCCGGGTCCTCAAGACCGATTGAAAGACGTATCGTTGTATCACGCACATCATTCTCGCGCAGCTGCTGCTCAGGGAACAGACCGAATATGGTTGATGCCGGATGAATGGCCAGTGTGCGGTTGTCAAACAGGTTCGTAGCCCTGTGTACCAGTTTCAGATTATTGAGAAACCTGAAACAGGCATCCTTGGATTTTAGGTCAATTGCAATCATAGCTCCCGATGTGGGACCGAACTGCTTACGGGCCAATTCATAGAACGGGTTATCTTCAAGACCTGTGTATGTTACGCGTTCTATACCTTTTATATTGCGTAGTTCGCGGGCGATATAAAGTGCATTGGCAGCCTGACGCTTATAACGTACATCCAGCGTTTCCAATCCTAGCGTCTGCTGATATGCCGAATATGGATTCATGTATGCGCCAACATTAAACAGCAAATCCCCCTTTATACGTTCATTGATTTCAGGGAATGTTCCATAATCCAAGACAAGGCCGCCAAGTGAAGTTCCGCCACCTGACAGGTACTTGGTACTGGACAGAACCTCCACATCCACTCCAAGTTCCTTAAGTGATGTCTCAGTAAAAGGTATTACGGTAGAATCAGCTATAAGAGGTGTTCCCCTCTTGTGGGCAACCCGGGCAAGAGCTTTCAGATCAGCCACCTCCAACTGAGGGTTTGTCATTATTTCCAAGTATATACAACAGGAATCATCATCAACTGCAGCCTCCACCTCTTCAATATTGGTAAGGTCACACAAAGCCGATTCCACGCCAAAACGTTTCAGCGTTCCGGTTATCAGAGAGAGAGTATTGCCAAACAGATGACGTGATGTGATTATTTTCTTACCCTTGGCAGAAACCGCAAAAAGGATATTGCTTATGGCAGCCATGCCTGAATTGAAAGCCGTCACATGAACGGCACCCGACAATCTCTGTACCCTGCGTTCCAGATTGGTTACAGTAGGATTTTCCACACGTGCGTAATCAGGAGCCTTTACACGACCGGTAAAGACATCGGCCATAAGGCTTGCATCATCAAACTCAAAGGACACATTGGTATACAACGGTACTGACAATGATCCGTAAACATCGGGACGGACTGATTTGGTGTCAATGGCAATAGTCTGTTTCTTCATATCGTTTATGTTTTTTCGCCGCAAAGGTCGTCAAAACAGTATTTCATTCCAACTTAGATTAAAAATTGAGAAAAACAATCAAACAAAAGATTATTATTACAGAACACACAAACGTATTTATACTTTATATCCGATAAAAAAAGAATCGTTTCACTCCTGGCCGGGCACAAAAAAGCAAGACACTCAAAAGAATGCCTTGCCCTATATTATGATGTATTATCTTATCAGTTCTTGATTACGCCGAACAGGATGCCTGCCACAAGTAGTGTGAACAGGATATTGAATCCCTGAGCGGTAAGGAATGCCTTGAGTGACTGTTGTTCTCCTTGGCGAATATCTGCTTGAAGTTGGTTTCAAGACCGATGCAGACAAACGCTATTGAGAAGAATATGTTCTGGAAGTTCTTGGCCAGACCCTTATATGCAATGCCGTCGGCGCTCTTGCCTGCAAAGAATATGCTGAACACGATTGATGCCACAACCATGCCTACCACAAACTTGGGGAAGCGCTCCCAGATAACCTTACCCGATGTCTTCTCAACACCCTTGGTGCCGCGTACTGACCAATATACTGATATCAGGAATGCGGCAACACCTATAAGTACGTTCTGTGAAGCCTTGACGATAACGGCAGTGTTACCGGCCTCATCGCCCAGGATTCCGCCCGATGCAGCTACGGCAGCGGTGGTATCGATAGTGCCGCCTATCCAGGCACCTGCCACCTGAGCCTGAGCCAGCTCATTGCCGGGGAAGAAGAGCGGCAGCAGCCAGTTGCAGAGCAGAGGCATAAGGTAAAGCATGGGGATTGCAACCACCATTACGAGTGAAATCACATATGAGAGTTTCTTCTGGTCACCCTTGATGGTTCCGCAGGTGGCGATTGCGGCACTTACACCACAGATACTTACCGAGCTGGCCAGCATGGTTGCCATCTCATCATCCACCTTGAACACCTTACGTGATACCCAGAACCCAAAATACCATACGCACAGCACCACGATCAGGGCCTGAGCCAGACCGTAAGCACCGCTCTTGAGCACCTCCTGATAGAGAACAGTGGCACCCAGGCATACTATGCCTATCTTTATATAGAACTCACTCTGGATTGCCGGCTTGAGCCAATCGGGCACCTTGAAGCAGTTGCTTATTATAAGGCCCAGTATCACGGCAAACAGCACAGCCTCAAGACCGTATTTCTTGCAGAACGGGATTGTGGCAAGCGCCAGTGAAACTACCGTAAGCAGACATATTACAAGAAATGAAAGGAATATACCCTTGAACGGCTTGCCTGTCAATGCCTGCGCAAGATAGAGCAGAGCCAGCACAAATACAAAGATGTATACTGCGCCCAGCCATCCCTGAAGCGATCCTAATGCACTGGCCGACTGCGCAGCCAGGATACCCGGTATCTTGAAACTGTTCATCACATCAGGGAACAGCACCGACAGAGCCAGCACAATGAAACCCAGAACTACCACGATCCATTCATCGTTCACCAAAGCTTTTCTTGAATTACCCATATAATCAATCTTTTTGGTTAATCATCATTAAACTTCTGCAAAGCAACCTCTTTTTATGGTTATAAGAAACACATTGCGGATTCGGATTGTAAAAATAGTCAATTGGAATTGTAAAAAAACATCCATTTGACAAAAATGAATTCTTTTTTCCGATTATAAGCACTACTTTTGGAAAACGCGAGCTAACCTGAATGCGATGAGCGTTAATACGATAATAACCGTTGAATCCATAATCATAGTGCTGCTGACCGCCGCATTGGCACTATTCGTAATGCTTTTCATAAGGCGTGACAGGGCTTTGCGCAGATTTCTGTTTCCTGATCATCAAATCCCCGCGAACAAGTGCACGGACTCAAGACTGCTAAGGGACCTTCAAACCAAGATGGAGCAGGAACGCGTTTATACCGATTGCACCCTCACCCTTGATAAGCTGGCAAAGCTGTTGGGAACCAACCGTTCCACCCTGTCAAAGGCTATCAACACAGGTCTGGGAGTGAATTTTACCACATATCTGAACAGTTACCGCATAAAGGAAGCCATAAGGATATTCAATGAACAGGCTCATTCTTCATTGACGATGGAATCCATAGGCCAATTGTGCGGATTCAATACACGCCAGGCTTTTCATCGCGCTTTCAAGCATGAAACCGGAATGAACATGCGCCAGTATCTCAAGAAAATAGGCTGAACGCCACGCCGGCATAAACGGCCGTCATTCCAAGCAGGCCCTGCAATACGACATAACGCAGAATCTTTATTCTGAGTAACAGCTAAAAAACAGTTGTGTTTTCCATAAAACAGTTTCTGATTGGAACTGTACACTACTGTTAATACCTTAGCATCGGCATAAACCGTATCATAATGAGACTGGATGTAAAACAGATGTTGGAAAGACGCTCCCGCAGCGGCAAGGTACCACGACTGCTGTTATGGTATCTCAGGCGCCTTTTCCATGAGGATTTCATAAACCGGTTCCTTGAACAGGGATATACAGGAGTGGAATTCTGCAGCAAAGCGCTGGAGTATCTTGGCATTACCATTGAGATTGAAGGCGCCATCCCTGACGGAGGCCCATATACATTTGTTTCCAATCACCCTCTTGGAGGTGCCGATGGTCTGGCTCTGCTCTCAATAATAGGACAAAAATCAGATGTAATGCTTCTGGGCAATGATTTCCTGACCAATATTGAAGGGCTCAAAACGATGATTGTCCCTGTAAACAAGATAGGGATGCAGAGCCGCCTGCTCAAGCAAGGGATTGACAATGCCTACAGTGGCGGCACCCATATCCTGGACTTCCCTGCAGGCCAGGTGTCACGCAGGAACCATGGAGTGATACAGGACCGCAAATGGAGCAAGACGTTCCTTAGAAAGAGCATCGAGACCCATCGTGACATAGTGCCCATACATTTTTACGGCACCAACTCACGCCGTTTTTACCGCATGGGGCGCATCCAGCAGATACTTAAACTTAAGTTCCCTCTGGGTATGGTATTCCTGCCCGATGAACTGTACCGCTCACAGGGTAAGACCTACAGGATAGTGATAGGCGAGCCTATTCTTTGGAATACATTTGACCAAAACGGAAATATCAACCAGCAAGTAGAAAAGATAAAACAAACGACATACGCCTTATGAGAAAGATAATAGAACCTGTTGACAAGGAAATACTCAAGTCACAGCTAACCAAGGAGAAGTTCCTGCGTACCACCAACCACGGAGGCAATGAAATCTATGTGGTTGACAACAACAATGCCCCCGATGTAATCCGTGAAATCGGACGTCTGCGTGAGGAGGCTTTCCGCGCCGGAGGCGGTGGTACAGGCCTCGAACTGGATATTGACAAGTTTGATACCGATGCGGCATACGGATACAAGCAATTGGTGCTGTGGGATCCTGATGCAGAGCGTATAATAGGCGGATATCGTTATGTGCTTTGTGATGATATTGTCTATGACAAGCACGGGCAGCCCATTCTTACCTCATCGCACATGTTCAGGTTCTCCAAGAGCTTCATCAAGAACTATCTGGAACACACAATTGAACTGGGGCGTTCTTTCGTGACCATCGATTATCAGAGCTCCAAAGGCGGAGCCAAGAGCATATTTGCACTTGACAACCTGTTTGACGGCTTGGGGGCACTCATGGTCATGTATAAAGGCCGGATGAAATATTTCTTCGGCAAAATGACCATCTACCGCCAGTACCCCACCCCTGCCCGCGAGATGATACAGGTATTCCTCAACAAATGGTTCGGAGCGGCACGGTTCCGCCGCGTCAAACTGGTAAAGCCCGCCAGAATCAGAAAGCCCTTGAAATATGCCAAGTTATTAAAGGGAAGCACATTCAAGGAGGATTACCGCATCCTTAAAGCATACGTATCGGAATATGGAGTAAGCATACCGCCGTTGGTAAACTCATACATGAACATGTCACCCTACATGCAGTACTTTGGCACAGGTATCAATGACGAGTTCGGCGATATCTATGACTCAGGCATACTCATCCCCTTCAAGGATATGGCCGAGGACAAGATAAACCGCCATGTCAAGACCGTAAAGCCCAAGCTCCTTACCCGTCTGCGCAATCTGCTGCGCCGCAAGTGAAAATAAACCGGGACAATATTTCAGATTTATTTTTTACATTTGCAATTCAGACAATGAACACATACAAACATAAAGGATTTATGAAAAAGAGTTTTATTCTGGCAATGATGGCCATAATTGTGGCATCATGCACTGCTAAGGAACCTAAAGTATTGATTACCTATTTCTCAGCTTCCGGTACCACCAAGTCTCTGTCACAGGATCTGGCCAAGGCCACCGGTGCTGACCTGTTTGAGATAGAGGGTGCCCAGCCCTACACTGCCGATGACGTGAACCTGGGCAACCGTGAGGCACGCGCCTTCAAAGAGATGGCCGACAAGGCAATGCGTCCTGAGCTCAAGGAGAGCCCCAAGAACCTCAAGGACTATGATGTGGTATATATAGGATTCCCTATCTGGGGTAATTATGCACCCAACATCATCTACACATTCATTGAGCAGAATGACCTTAAGGGTAAGACCGTGATTATATTCTCAACATCCGGCAGCAGTGATCTTACAAACTCTTTCAACTATATTAAACAGCAGTATCCTGACCTGAACTTAGTTGAAGGAACCACCCTCAAGCGTAATCCTACTCCGGAGGCACGCCAGGCTGTAATTGAAAAACTCAAACAAGCTATCCCAGCTGAAAAGTAAATGGCTAAGCCCAGGACATCGTGGGCATGGGTGCCCACACTCTATTTTGCTGAAGGACTACCTTATGTGCTGGTGGTGACGGTATCCGCCATCATGTTCAAACAACTTGGTATAAGCAATACTGAGGTTGCTCTCTATACAAGTTGGCTCTATCTGCCGTGGGTTATTAAACCTTTCTGGAGCCCCTTTGTGGATCTGGTCAAGACCAAACGCTGGTGGCTGCTGCTCACACAGATCATACTGGGAGCCGGGCTGGCAGGTGTGGCCCTCACGCTCAACACGCCCAATTTCTTCCGTTGGACGCTGGCCATCCTATGGCTGATGGCGTTCAGTTCAGCCACTCATGACATATCCATTGACGGATTCTACATGCTTGGCCTTGATGAGGGCGAGCAATCCATGTTTGTGGGTATAAGGAATACCGCTTACCGCATAGCCATGATTGCCGGACAGGGAGGTCTGCTCATTCTTGTAGGCCTGTTCCAGAAAATGTTTGGCAGTGCCGTCAAGGCATGGAGCATAGGATTCCTGATTGCCGGAGGGTTATTGATACTGCTCTGGCTATATCACTCATATATCCTCCCCCATCCGGTTGCTGACTGCACCACAGGGGTATCGGGCAAGAATATAGTCAAGGAGTTTGGAATGACTTTTGTGAGCTACTTCCAAAAGCCCTACATCATTCCTGCCCTGCTTTTCATACTTTTGTTCCGTTTCCCGGAGGCACAGATAGGCAAGATTGCCCCGTTGTTCCTGATTGATGACGTTGCAAACGGCGGCCTGGGACTCACCACGCAACAGATTGGTTTTGCACAGGGTACACTTGGCGTGATAGGCCTGTTGCTTGGAGGCATACTTGGTGGTATTACCTTATCCAGATTCGGACTCAAGAAATGCATATGGTTCATGGTGGCTGCAATATCCGTACCGGATCTTGTCTATGTTTATCTGAGCTGGGTGCCCACACAAAACATGGCCTTGATAAGCAGTTGCATATTCATAGAGCAGATGGGCTACGGTTTCGGATTCACAGCCTATACGCTGTTCCTTATGTATTTTGCACGCGGAGAGCACCAGACATCACACTACGCCATAAGCACCGGAATAATGGCATTGGGAATGATGCTACCCGGCATGATATCAGGTTGGCTACAGGAACACATGGGTTACCAGTGGTTCTTTGTATGGATCATAGGCTGCTGCGCCGTGACCTGTATCGTATCGGCACTAATCAAATATGAACCAGATTTTGGAAAGAAACAATGAAACTTACAGTTGATAGCGGATCCACCAAGACTGACTGGGGATTCTTCAACAACAAAAAAGACCTGACCATTTATAAAACACAAGGTATTAATCCTTACCACCAGAGTCAGGAACAGATACGTGACATACTTGAGTGTGAATTGCTGCCTGTCATAACACAAATTGACAGGAGTACAATCAGTGAGCTGTTCTTTTATGGTGCAGGGTGTGCCACGCATACCACATGCGCGCTGATGTCTGACATCCTGAAGAATTATTTTCCGAATGCTGAAATCACCGTTGACAGTGATATGCTTGGGGCCGCACGTGCCCTCTGCGGCAAGTCTGAAGGCGTGGCATGTGTTCTGGGAACCGGTTCCAACTCATGTCTGTACAACGGTAATGACATTACGGACCAGGTTCCGTCACTGGGGTATATACTGGGCGATGAAGGTAGCGGGGCCGTGCTTGGACGCTGCTTCATAAACAGCTGTTTCAAGCGTCAGATGCCCGACAAACTGTTCAAGGAATTTCTGGACCGATATTCAATTGACAGGGAGACTATCATAATGAATGTTTACCGTAAGCCATTGGCCAACCGTTATCTGGCAGGTTTCGTTCCTTTCATTCTTGAGAAACGTGAAGTGCCTGAGGTCCACAAGATGATCATACAGTGTTTCACGGAGTTCTTTACAAGGAACGTGATAAACTACCACAAGCCATGGTTACCGGTTCACTTTGTGGGTTCACTTGCAAACAGCCTGGCCGATGAACTTAAAGAGACAGCTGATTCTCTGGGAATGACAATAGGTAAAATCATGGCAAGCCCCATGGACGGGCTGATAGCATATCACAGCAAGTAAAACCGGACCGGACCGTCCTCACGATTTACAGCGACCGATGCCGCATAACCCTTTTCTGGGTTTATGATGGTGTCGGTCATTGTTGTATCCGTAAGGATTCCGTGCAGATTATCTGTAATACCTGTACCCACCAGTTTGAAGACAGCCTCCTTGCGGGTCCAGTAGGAGGCAAAGGTCTCTTCAGGATTAGCGGATGCCAATATCTCAGCCTTCTCGGAACCATTCATGGTCTTGTCAAGCAGTCCATCACCAAAACGGCGGAACGATTCCACATCAATGCCTACGGGCCGGTCACTCACGGCAACCGCAATGGCCTTCTGGCAATGGCTTATACTGAAATGTACATGGGGATAATCTGCAAGATAAGGTTTGCCGTGCTCCCCCGTTTCAATACGGAAAGTCTCCAACCCAAACTCTTTCTGCAAGAGTTCAGCAAGCATCAGATATGATTTAAGGCAGGCAAATCGGCCGAACGTATGCTTAAAAGCAAGTGCCTGACTCCTGCGGGGTTCAGGCACTAAAGGAATCATACGCTCCACCTCCGCATCGGTGCAGAGCGACATATCGTCAAACAGAGATATGCGAACCATCAATAAGCTGTGCTACCTATTGTTAGCAAAGTATTTCTTCTTGACAGGATCACAGGTCAAGCCCACACCCAGCTTGCGGAATATCTTGCGGTCCACCTCACTGAGCAATACGGTGCAATGTACCTGACATCCGCGCAACTCAGGCAACATCTCCAAAGCCTTGCGGCAGTTATCATCCTGCTGGCTGAGTATGGACAGTGCCACCAGGACCTCATCAGTATGCAGACGCGGATTGTTACCGTGCAGATAATCCACCTTGGTTTTCTGGATAGGCTCAATCATGTTCTGTGCAATAAGCTTCACCTTATGGTCTATACCGGCCAGATACTTGGTGGCATTAAGAATAAGGGCAGCACTCGGCCCCAACAGAGCAGTGGTCTTGGAGGTAATGATAGTGCCATCAGACAGTTCCATTGCGGCAGCAGGCACTCCGGTCTCCTCCTGACGCTGCTTTGCGGCGACAGTGGTACGGCGTGTGGCAGTCGTAATGCCAGCCTTGTTCATGAGCAGGGCTATCTTGTTAACCTCAGTCTCATTTGTCTTGCCGCTGGCCATATCACCCAGAGCGGTATAGTAACGGCGTATCACCTCATCCTTGGCGGCACGGCAGCATACCTCATCGTCACTGATGCAGAAACCGGCCATGTTGACACCCATATCTGTAGGTGACTTATACGGATTGTAGCCGTAGATGCCTTTGAAAAGTGCATCCAACACCGGGAATATCTCAATATCGCGGTTATAGTTTACAGTGGTCTTGCCGTAAGCCTCCAGATGGAACGGGTCAATCATGTTAACGTCATCAAGATCAGCCGTGGCAGCCTCATAGGCTATGTTTACGGGATGGTTCAGGGGCAGGTTCCAGATGGGGAATGTCTCAAACTTGGCATAACCGGCCTTGACTCCGTGCTTCTGCTCCTGATAGAGCTGGCTCAGGCAGACTGCCATCTTGCCGCTACCGGGACCGGGGGCAGTCACCACAACCAGAGGACGTGATGTAACCACATAATCGTTACGGCCGAATCCCTCATCGGAAGCGATAAGAGGCACGTTGTTGGGGTACCCCTCAATGATATAGTGGACGTAAGTAACAATGCCAAGGCGTTTGAGGCGCTCGCGGAAGGCATCGGCACTGGCCTGACCGTTGTAATGGGTGATTACAACCGATCCCACCAGAAGGCCACGGCTCTGGAACTCCTCACGCAGACGCAACACGTCCATATCATATGTGATGCCCAGGTCACTGCGCACCTTGTTCTTCTCAATGTCAACGGCACTGATTACAATCACAATCTCAGCATAGTCACTGAGCTGATTGAGCATACGCAGTTTACTGTCTGGCTGGAAACCGGGGAGTACGCGGCTGGCGTGATGGTCATCGAAGAGCTTGCCTCCGAACTCGAGATAAAGCTTGTCACCGAACTGAGCTATGCGCTCCTTGATGTGTTCGGACTGTATCTTAAGATACTTGTCGTTGTCAAATCCGTATATCATAACGGACTACAAAGTTAGTATAATTTCCACATTTTCGCTATTTTTGCAGCAACCAATTTTGACCATTGCAAATGAGAGGATATTCCTTGCTAACCAAAATACTATCCAGACTTGCAGTAACAATATGTCCTTTGTTCCTGACAGCCGTTCCATGCCGTGCTGATTCTGAAAGTGTGGATTCTCTTATGAAGTTTGCAGGCAACATTCACCAGTTCAACTCCATTTTCCCACAAGAGAAAGTATATCTGCAATTTGACAATACATCATACTACACCGGTGAGACTATCTGGTTCAAGGCTTTCGTGGTGAACGCTTCTACACTAAACCGTGCCCAAAGCAAGGTTCTTTATGTGGACCTGATATCACCCGGCGGCGTGCTCTTAAAGCAGCAGAAACTCAAGATCGTAGCCGGTCAGGCCGACGGTTCACTGCCACTTGTAGATGGTTCAACAGCCCAGGCACGTGAGAAGCGCGGAGTGACTAACTATCCAAGCGGATTCTATGAGGTACGCGCCTACACCAGTTACATGCAGAATTTCAGTGAGGAGGCCATTTTCTCACGCGTTTTTGCGGTGTATGACAAACCTAAGGCAGAAGGTAACTACTACGGTGAGAATCCAACCATCAATCTGCGCAAGTCTGAGACAACGGAGTTCCGCCCCAAGACGGAGAAACTGCGCAACATAAACTGCACATTTTACCCTGAAGGCGGGCATCTCATTATGGGCAAGCCTTGCCGCGTAGCCTTTAAGGTGACCGATGACTCCGGCTTAGGCATAGACGCCACCGGAATATTGGAAAACAACGGACTCACATTCTCAACTGTCCATGACGGTATGGGATGGTTCACATTCACACCTCAGGACCGTAGGAACCAGGTTGAGATAACCGTAGATGACAACTCCCGTACATTCATGCTTCCACAGCCTGAGCAGACGGGATGTGCAATGTCAGTAAACCACTGTGGTACTGACAGCATCTTACTCAAGATTGACTACACGCCAGGCTTATCAGGCATAACTCTGGGCATGACCATGACCTGCCGCGGTGAACTGATGGACTTTGGCACCTTTGACACGGGATCTGAACCCATAGTAAGGACAATCTCCATGAGAGGCATACCTGAGGGCGTATGCCGGATAAATATCTTTGACAAGAACGGTAACATATATGCCAGCCGCTCCGTTTACCACCACAGCAGTGAGATCAAGCCGCCGGTATTGGAAGTTACTCCCGATAAAGGACAATATGAGCCGTTTGACAAGGTGGAGCTTCTGTTCTCCCTCAGGGACGGTCTGGGCAATCCGTTCCGCGACCGTTTCTGTCTTTCAGTACGTGATGTACGCGGACAGGGCAATGCTCTTGCCGATGACCTGCGCACATCCATGCTGCTCTCTTCTGACCTGAAAGGTTTCATTGAGAACCCGGCATGGTATTTTGACTCAGATGACCAGGACCGTGACCTGGCACTTGACCTGCTCATGCTCGTACAGGGATGGGAGCGTTATGACTGGCAGACCATGATAGGACGTAAAGCGTTCCGCGAGAGACATCGTCTGGAAGAGTCGCTCACACTGAACGGTTGGGTCCTGAACTCATCGGGCAAGAAACCGTTAGAAGGCGTTGAGGTACTTGCCGCACTTATGCCTATAGACAAGACCCTGTCTGAAACATATACTTACACCACTGATACATCGGGCTATTTCGGATTTGACATCGGCCCTGATTTCTATGACAAAGCCACGTTCACCATTGATGCCCATACCAGCAAGAAAAAACTGATAGGCCCTGATGCACGCATTAAGTTTGACCGATCCATGATACCGGCCATACGTGCCTACCAACCTCAGGAACTTGTATTCAAAAACCTTCAGGCCAAATCCAGACAGTCCGGTCAGAAAAATAATCTGAAGGAGGAGGATGACGGGCTCCCCACCATCATTAATGCCAATACCGGCCTGCTTCTGCCCGATGTTGACATTGAGGAGGAACGTATGTATATAGACTACTTCACATTCAACGCATTTGATGTAATAAAGGATGTGGAGATTGACCTGGACAAGGGTGACTACTCAACAGACCTTTTAGGTTACCTGATAGACAAAGGATATCTGGTATTGATTGATGAGGAAGGCAACGTAGAGTCCATAAACGGTTACTCACCTTTCTTCTACGTCCATGACAGCAAGAAATACCAGAACAAGGGAGTTTTTGAAAACCCCAGCACCATAGACTCAAAGGACATAAAGAGCATCATAGTGTTTGACAGACCCATGTATCTGGCTAACATCATAACCCAATGCCCGTTATATATAGATTACATGAACAAGACCATGCAGGACCTCACCGGAAGTGAAACACTTTATCAGCGTTTTCTGCTTGTGGATATATTGATAAAAGAGGAGCGTGAGCTCAGCACAAAGGATGAAATTTACAAGATAAACAAACGCAAGACCACTGTTGACGGTTATTCCAGGCCATATAGTTTCTACTCACCCGAATATCCCAACGGTCCTGTAATGGGCGACGTCGATTTCCGTCGTACCCTCTACTGGAACCCCAATGTGATAACAGACAGCATCGGACAAGCCAAGGTGGAGTTCTACAACAGTTCCATCACCAGCCATTTCAACATATCTGCAGCCGGAATGACATCAGGCGGTACCCCATACATTCTTGACAGTAACTTTTGACCAAATATGAAACGGATACTATTATCACTGCTGACAATAATCACTCTGGCATCTGCAACCGCACAGAAAAACGCAGAAGCTGCGCTCATGCGATATGCAGGCAATATCCACCAGTTCAACTCCATTTATCCTCAGGAGAAGGTTTATCTGCAATTTGACAACACATCATACTACACCGGTGAGACCATCTGGTTCAAGGCATTCGTAGTAAGTGCCTCCACACTTGGACGTGCGCAGAGCAAGGTACTGTATGTAGATCTCATCTCACCGGACGGGGTACTGCTTAAGCAGCAGAAACTCAAGATAGTAGCCGGACAGGCCGATGGCTCACTGCCTCTGCTTGACGGCGCCACAGCACAGGCCCGTGACCTGCGTGGCGTGCTTGGATACCCCAGCGGATTCTATGAGGTACGTGCATATACCAACTTTATGAAGAACTTTGGTGACGAGAACCTTTTCTCACGCGTTTTTGCCGTATATGATAAACCCAAGGTTGAGGGCAATTACTATGAAGAGAGTCCCACCATAACAATCCGCAATACAGGTACCGTATCAAGACGTCCCGAAGCTCCCAAACAGCGTAAGATCAACGCCTCTTTCCATCCTGAAGGCGGACACATAATCATAGGCAAACCTTGCCGTGTAGCCTATAAGGTAACGGGTGAAGACGGACTTGGAGTAGAAGCAGAGGGCACTCTCACAGAGACAGGACTCACATTCAACACGATGCATGACGGAATGGGTTACTTTGAATTCACACCTCAGAAACGCCACAACAATGTAGAGTTTACCGTGGGAGGCAGCTCCCGTACATTTGAACTGCCAGATGCTGAAACTGAAGGATGCGCCCTGCGTGCTGATGTTACCACCGATAACAATGTAACCGTTACCATCCGCCCATCGGATATGTTTATCAACAAGGAACTTGGAGTAACCATAACATGCAGAGGTGAACTGATGGACTTCAAGGCCCTCAAAATGGATGAAGAGAATAAAGTGCATGATTTCAACCTGGAATCACTGCCTGAGGGCGTATATCGCATCACCCTGTTCAATACAGAGGGAGCGGTCCTGGCCACCCGCTCATTCTATCACCAGAACGCCAATGTCAATATGCCCACACTATCCGTGAGTGCAGACAAGAGTTCATATGCCCCATTTGAGAAAGTATCACTTTCATTCAACCTCACTGACGGCAACGGCGCTCCGTTCCGTGACCGTTTCAGCCTGGCAGTAAGAGACTCCCGCAGCCAGACCAGCGTCTATCATGATGACCTCAGGACATCACTCCTGCTCTCATCTGACCTTAAAGGATTGATAGAGAATCCGTTCTGGTACTTCAACACAGAGAATCCGGAGAGGATGGAACATCTTGACCTGCTATGCATGGTTCAAGGCTGGGAACGTTACAACTGGCGCATTATGGCTGGCGTGGATGAGTTCCAGGAGGTACACCGTCAGGAGAACGGCCTCACCCTGAACGGCTGGATTCTCAATCCGGCCGGGAATGAACCCATGGAGAAAGTTGAGGTAAACGCCGCAATGATGCCCAGAGACAAGACATTGTCTGAAACATATACATACAAGACTGACAAATCCGGTTACTTTGGTTTTGACATAGGTGCCGAGTTCTATGACAAGGCACGTCTTACCATTAGTGTCAGTACCGGCCGTAAGACACTGCTCAGCACATCGGCCAGGATAATGTTTGAACGCTCAATGGTTCCGCAAATAAGGGCTTATGAACCAAGTGAGAAGGTTTTCACCAGCTACTCTGCAAACAAATCCCGCCGCAAGGGCAAGGTGGTTGAAGACCCCGATGACGGACTGCCCATGATAATAAATGTTGAGACAGGTTTTGTACTTCCCGACGTTGAGATAGACGAGCATCGTAAATATGTTGATTACTATACCTTCCAGGCATATGATGTAATGTCAGATGTAGAACTTGACCTGGACAAGGGAGAGTTCACTACTGATGTTCTGGGTTACCTGTTAGAGAAAGGCTATGAGGTGATTTCAACTATCGGAAGTGATGGATCTGACTCTATTGAGTCCATAAACGGTTTTGAGCCGTTCTTCTATGCCCACAATAACAGGCAATACAAGTACAACGGCATGTTTGAATCACCTGAAAAGATTGATACACGTGACATAAAGAGCATTCTGGTATATGACCGCCCGCTCTATAAGAAAGAGGCGTGGATGCTGGCTCCTCTGTTCATGGATCACATGGCCAAGACTCTTGAGAACCTTGAAGGCAGCCCTGAAGAGTATAACCGTGTAATCATGGTAGATATACAACTCAAGGAGGATGACGCCATCAGCACACGTAAGGAGCGTTTTAACATAGACAAACGCATCACTACAGTTGACGGTTTCTCACGTCCGTACAGTTTCTATTCACCTGAATATCCTACGGGACCAATACCCGGCGATGTGGATTACCGCCGTACCCTATATTGGAACCCCAACGTAATCACGGATGAGAATGGAAACGTCAATGTGGAGTTCTATAACAGCTCCATTACCAAGCATTTCAATGTTGAGGCTGCCGGCATAACATCATCGGGAGTACCATACACGCTTGATGCAGGATTCTGACCATTCTGATTCAAAAAAAGTCAACCAAATCCCTTTATTTAAATAATAAAGTGCTATCTTTGCGCCCGCTAAGTGCCAATAGGCCTTGGCGTGTGTTTACAACATATTGTCTAACTTTATCTTAGTTTCAAAATTTAACTAATGGAAGATTTAAAGAATGTAGCTCCCCTTCAGGAATTTGACTGGGATGCTTTTGAAAACGGAAGTGCCGCTTCAGGCATGTCAAAAGAGCAGCTCGAGCAGGCTTATGACACAACCCTCAACAAGGTTGCTGACAACGAGGTTGTCAATGGTACTGTCACAGCCATCAACAAGCGCGAGGTTATCGTAAACATCGGTTACAAGTCCGATGGTATCATCCCCATCAGCGAATTCCGCTACAACCCCGACCTCAAGGTAGGTGACGAGGTAGAAGTTTACATTGAGAACACAGAGGACAAGAAGGGTCAGCTGCTTCTGTCACATAAGAAAGCCCGCGAGTCACGCTCATGGGACCGCGTGAACGAGGCTCTCGATTCACAGGAGATTGTAAAGGGTTACATCAAGTGCCGTACAAAGGGTGGTATGATTGTCGATGTATTCGGCATCGAGGCCTTCCTGCCCGGTTCACAGATCGATGTAAAGCCCATCCGCGACTACGATGTATTCGTTGGCAAGACCATGGAGTTCAAGGTTATCAAGATCAACCAGGAATACCGCAACGTAGTTGTTTCACACAAGGCTCTTATCGAAGAGGAGCTTGAGCAGCAGAAGAAAGAGATCATCAGCAAGCTTGAGAAGGGTCAGGTACTTGAGGGTACCGTTAAGAACATCACCTCTTACGGTGTATTCATCGACCTGGGCGGTGTTGACGGTCTTATCCATATCACAGACCTCAGCTGGGGCCGCGTAAGCGATCCTAAGGAGATTGTTGAGCTTGACCAGAAGATCAACGTCGTTATCCTTGACTTTGATGACGAGAAGAAGCGCATAGCACTTGGTCTCAAGCAGCTCACTCCGCACCCATGGGATTCTCTGGATCCCAACCTCAAGGTTGGCGACGTTGTCAAGGGCAAGGTTGTCGTTATGGCCGATTACGGTGCATTCATCGAGATTGCTCCGGGCGTAGAGGGTCTGATCCACGT
>CACWTU010000026.1 GCA_902763885.1 uncultured Bacteroidales bacterium
CTGCGTGAGGAGATTGAGTATCAGGGCCTGTCGGTAATCATACCGCGCCGTGAATGTATCCAGACACTTGCCCGTAAGGCAAAGGCAAAAGCTGCAAACAAGTAATTCCGCAAACAGATGAAAACAGATATAATTCTTGCAGGCGTAGGAGGACAAGGTATCCTCTCAATCGCCACAGTAATAGGTCAGGCCGCCCTTGAGGAAGACCTCTACATCAAGCAGGCTGAGGTTCACGGAATGAGCCAGCGCGGCGGTGACGTGCAGTCAAACCTGCGCATCAGCGACCAGCCCATTGCCAGTGACCTCATTGCACTTGGTCAGGCCGATATCATCATAGCCATGGAGCCCATGGAGGCCCTGCGTTACAAGCACTATCTGAGCAAGGACGGTTGGGTTATCACATCATCAAACCCGTTCGTTAACATAGGCAACTATCCCGATAAGGATGCCATCATAGCCGAGCTCAAGGAACTTGGTAACGTTATCCTGATTGATACCGATGAGCTGGGCAAGGAGCACAAGATGCCCAAGGCAGTCAACATGATCCTTTTAGGTGCTGCATCAAAGGCGCTCAAGAGCATCAGTTTTGACAAACTCTGCCAGAGTGTACGCACCATATTCGGTGCCAAAGGTGATGCAATTGTAGATATGAATATAAAGGCCCTTGAGATAGGCCGTAACTGTGAATAAGAAACAACAATGAAAACGATTATTCCCGCTAATGTAATAGATGATTTCCTCAAGAGTATAGAGGTAACTGATATGAACAAGGCCTCCATCCGTCAGGTGCTGGCCTGTGCCTTGAACGCCGAGAAGGTGACCGGCAAGGAGTTCATACATTTTGAGATGGGTGTACCAGGCATACCGGCCGCAGCTGTAGGTATCCAGGCTCAAAAAGATGCCCTGGACCGCGGAGTGGCCTCCAAGTACCCCAGCATTGAGGGAATAACCGAACTCAAGGAGCAGGCTGCCCGTTTTGTAAAGGCTTTCATCAACACCGATATCCAGCCCTCTCACTGCACTCCCACCTGCGGAGCCATGCAGGGTACATTCGCCGCATTCCTGCTCTGCTCGCAGGTTGACCCTAAGAAGGATACCATCCTCTTTATAGACCCGGGGTTCCCTGTCCAGAAAATGCAGTGTCAGGTTATGGGTGTCAAGTTCGCCCAGTTTGACGTGGCCGGTTTCCGTGCCGATAAACTGGGACCCAAGCTGGAGAGCTATTTAGAGAAAGGCAATATCTGCTGCATTGTCTATTCCAACCCCAATAATCCCAGCTGGATGTGCCTGACCGAGGATGAGATAAAAACTATCGGTGGATTGGCCACAAAATATGATACGATTATCCTTGAGGACCTGGCCTACATGACCATGGATTTCCGTCGTGACGGTCTGGGCATACCTTTCAAGGCTCCTTATCAGGTCAGTGTATCGCACTACACCGATAACTACATCATGATGATAAGCGGCAGTAAGATTTTCAGCTACGCCGGCGAGCGTATCGCCGTAGCCTGCATATCGGACAAGCTGGCCGAGCGTCATTTTGAGACTCTGCAGAAACGTTACAACATATCCCGCTTTGGCGCTGTATATGCATACGATATGCTTTACGCTATGTCATCGGGTGTAACACACTCGGTACAGTGCGCTATGGCCGCCATGCTCAAGGCCGCATGTGACGGTACTTACCAGTTCCGCGAGGATATCCGTGAGTACGCACGCCGTTCGGAGAAGAT
Organism: uncultured Bacteroidales bacterium; assembly: GCA_902763885.1. Taxonomy (GTDB): domain Bacteria; phylum Bacteroidota; class Bacteroidia; order Bacteroidales; family Bacteroidaceae; genus Colenecus. Next base: position 1,737 of record CACWTU010000026.1, read on the forward strand.
CAAGGAGGCTATGCTGCGCAACGGTTTCCATATCACTTATGATAAGGACCTGGAGGAGCCGGTAAGCAACGGTTTCTACTTTACGTTCGGCTACAATCTCCCTGACGGCACACCCATGGAGGGCGGACAGCTTATGCATGAACTGCTCTACTACGGAATAAGCGGAATTGTCCTGTCATCGACCGGAAGCGACCGCCAGGGCATGCGCGGCTGCTCATCAAACTTCCGTGATGACCAGTTCCCCGCCCTTGAGGAACGCCTCCGCCTCTTCAACGAAGCCCACAAGTGATCCATTAGGGGCACAAAGGGGACGGTTCTTTTTGTGCCCCTAATGTTGGATTATTTTTTTTGCTTATAAGACGTATTTGGAGTATCTTGCCGTTCTAAAAGCGGATAAGCTGAAAGTAGGATGAGAACTGAGCAGGAACTGGTCCGCTTGTGTACTGCAGGCGATAGGGAGGCGCAAGGCGAACTCTACGCTCAGTATGCGTCGCGCCTGTATGCTCTCTGCTACCGATACGTGGCAGACCGTGAAGAGGCTCAGGACCTGATGCATGATGCAATGATCAAGGCCATGGACAGCTTCAAATCATTCATTTATTCCGGCGATGGATCACTATACGCATGGCTGCGCCGTCTTACGGTCAACGTTGTGATTGACCGCTTGCGCCAAATGAGCAAGCTGCGTCTTGTCCCGCTGGATCAGACGATGGAAACGGGCAATCCGGAGACCGATGAGGATGCCGCAGACGATATTCCGGCACAGGTATTGATGGATATGGTGGCTGCCCTTCCATCGGTCAGGCGTACTGTATTCAACATGTACTGCATAGACGGTTTCAACCATAAGGATATAGCCGCAGCAATAGGCATCACGGAGAAAGGTTCGGCATCCATTCTGGCCAAGGCCCGCGCCCAGCTTAAGAGCCAGGTTAATGATTATCTTAAAAGGACAGGAAGATGAAAGATTTTGACGATATATTCAAACAGAGACTGGAAGGCTATGAAATGAAACTGCCTGACACAGACCGTGATGCTTTCCTCAACAGGCAGGCAACACGGGAGCGTTTTGCACGCCGTCGCCGCACATATCTGAGTATTGCAGTTGGACTACCTGCCGTGGCCGCAATCATAATGGCTTTGGTGTTCACCATCAGCCTGTTCTCCAAACAGGATGATGTTCCTGTTAACAACACCCAAACACCAGCCGTTCAGGAACAAGTGATCCCGGCCCAAGGCAATGAAGGTATAGCCGAGGACGATGCCGATATCATGATTTGTATTGATGGTGACGATCACTGGGTTACCCTTGATGGTGACGATGATTGGGGAAAACCGATGGAAACTTCCGTTTTGAGCCAATCTCCAGGCGAAGAAGACGTATTTTTAGTGGTTGAAGAATCACCGGAGTTCCCGGGTGGCACAAACGCCCTGATGGGGTATCTTAGAGATAATATGGTTATCCCGGACTCCTGCCGTGAGAATATTATTCAGGGTCGTGTCCTGGTTACATTCATAGTTGAAAAGGACGGTTCCATCACAAAACCTGTGGTTGTAAAGAGTGTAAACCACCTGCTTGACGCAGAGGCTTTACGCCTGGTATCGGCAATGCCCAAATGGAAACCCGGCAGACAGAATGGTCAAGCCCAACGGGTAAAATTCACGATTCCTATCAATTTCCGATTAGATTACTACAAGAACCGGACCAAAGCCACAGCTACAGAAAGTGCAGTTGAGGATATTATGGCCAGCACCAAAGATAAAACCTTCTGATCAGTCGCGGCGGAAGATTGCGTTGCAGCGGCTCTTGAACTCAGAGAGGTTGTTTACTATCTCACTTCCAAAGAATGTATCGCCGTCCTTGAGTGTGGGCTCATAGATGATTACCTTGGCACCCTTGGCCTTTACACGTTTCATGACTCCCTGTATTGAACTCTGGCGGAAATTGTCAGAGTTGGATTTCATAGTAAGCCTGTATACACCTACGGTAATGACCTTCTCCGATGCCTCGTTCCATGCGCTGTTGGCGGTGTAGTAGCCGGCCTTCTCAAGCACGCGGTCCGCGATGAAATCCTTACGGGTGCGGTTGCTGTCCACAATGGCCTGGATAAGGTTCTCAGGTACGTCATTGTAGTTGGCCAGAAGCTGTTTGGTGTCCTTAGGCAGGCAGTAGCCTCCGTAACCGAATGAGGGGTTGTTGTAATGGTTGCCTATGCGGGGATCAAGGCCCACGCCGTCAATGATGGCTCGGGTGTCAAGACCCTTCATCTCGGCGTATGTATCAAGTTCATTGAAGAAGCTTACGCGCAGTGCCAGATAGGTGTTGGCAAACAACTTCACGGCCTCGGCCTCGGTGGTTCCCATATAGAGGGTGTCTATGTTATCCTTGATGGCTCCCTCCTGCAGCAGACGGGCAAAGGTATGTGCGGCCTCCTCCAGACGAGGCACTTTCTTATCGAATCCAACGATGATTCTGGAGGGGTAGAGGTTATCATAAAGGGCCTTGCTCTCACGCAGGAACTCAGGCGCGAATATGATATTGGGCACAACCACCTTCATGGTGCCGTCCTGCAGGCGCTCGCGATATGAGAACTTTTCACGTACGCTCTCCGTATATCCTACCGGAATGGTGGACTTGATTACCATTATGGCATCGGGATTGACCTTAAGTACCAGGTCTATCACCTCCTCTACATGACTTGTATCAAAGAAATTCTTCTTGCTGTCATAGTTGGTAGGAGCGGCAATGACCACAAAGTCAGCATCGCAGTATGCCTTTTCACCGTCTATTGTGGCGGTCAGGTCCAGTTCCTTCTCAGCCAGATATTTCTCAATATAATCATCCTGGATGGGCGATTTACGATTGTTTATGAGGTCAACCTTCTCCTTGATTACATCAACTGCTGTAACCTGGTTCTTCTGTGCAAGTAATGTGGCTATTGAAAGACCTACATAACCTGTTCCTGCTACTGCTATCTTCATAATTTATTCTGTTGTATTATCTATCGATTGTATATAAGAAAGGGGTAACTCTATTCTGGCAGAACCCAATATTCCCAAACCTACTGCAATGCATTTCTTGCTTGACACCTCCACCAGTTCACATTCGTGTTCCATCAAAGGGCCGCAGATTACACGCACGCGGTCACCTGGTGAGAACTTGACGGAATCTATTGTAATAGGCCTGTCTTCATAATCCACCATCAGACGGAAAGTCTCAAGATCCTTGTCACGTATTACGGCAGCAAGATGCGTTTCATGATCCGTCATGAAGTTGGTAATGCTGGAGATATTCTGCAATATCTCGACACGTTTGGAGTTCATGCACCGGATAAAAATGTATCTTGGCAACAGAAGCACTTTCATCTTCTTGACACGGTCACTCCACTTACGGGAAACAGTCTGCTCAGGTAGAAAATATTCCACATCCATCTCCTTTAATTTTCCGGCCGCCTTATGCTCATGGCAATACTTTACCCTACCTATGAACCATTGAGGCCTGGTGTAAAAATCCGGTATTTCTGTTCCGACAGGAAATAGGGGCATGTTGCTGTTTTGCTTTTGCGCAAAGATAACTGATTTGTAACAAAAATAGGCTACCTTTGTGCCAAAGAAATATATACAAATGAAATACAAACTTTTAGCATTATTCATTCTGATGGCAACAACTATCAATTCCTGCGGAGCACGTTCTGCACAGAACGCCAAGGCACAGGGGACAGAAAAAGAGACTCATGTCCTTATCAAGACCACTGCCGGTGACATTACAATCAAGCTCTACAATGAGACTCCCCAGCACAGGGATAATTTCATAAAACTGGTTGAGGAACATTTTTATGACAGCATCCTGTTTCATCGCGTAATACGGGAATTCATGGTCCAGGCCGGTGATCCTGATTCCAAGACCGCCGATAAATATACCCAACTGGGAGCAGGAGATCCCGGATATGACCTTCCTGCGGAGTTTGTCTATCCCAAGTATTTCCATAAACGCGGAGCACTCAGTGCTGCCCGCAAACCTGACCAGGCTAACCCTGAACGCCGTTCATCAGGTTCACAGTTCTATATCGTTACCGGTAAGAAATACCGTAAATATGATTTGCAGGACCTTGAGCAGCAGCTTGACAAGCAGGAGGGACAGAGCATTTTTGACAGGCTCTGCATTCAGAACCGCGACTCGATAATCCGGCTTCAGGCAGCAGGTGATGAGGAGGGTATCATGAAACTGCAGGAAGAACTCGTTTCCAAGACAGAACAGACTCTCAAGGAACTGGGTAAATTCAAGTTTACTGAGCAGCAGGTGGATGCCTATATGAATGAGGGAGGCACACCCTTCTTAGACAGACAATACACCGTATTTGGTGAGGTTGTGGATGGAATGAAGGTGGTTGACAAGATAGAGGCCTCCGGAACAGACATGAATGACCGTCCGCGCAAGGACATAAGGATCATTACGATGGAAATAATCAAATAATTACTGACCTATGAGAAAGAAAATTACACTTATTTTAGCCATGATGCTGCTCGTATTGACGGCATCAGCTAAGAAAGGCCCCAAGTATGTGTTCTATTTTATCGGCGACGGCATGGGCACCAATCAGGTTATGGGTGTCCAGTATTACCTTCAGGATATTGAAGGCAAGTACGGTTTCAAGCCCCTGTGCTTTACTCAATTCCCCTATAGCGGACTGGTTGTAACCTACTCCGCCAACAGCGATGTGACTGACAGTTCTGCAGCAGGTACAGCCTTAGCCTCCGGCAAAAAGACCAACAATAACTATCTTGGTGTTCTTCCCGATAGGGAAACCCCTGTAACGACCATTGCAGAAATGGCGCACAAAAAAGGAATACGCGTTGCAATAGGAACCTCTGTATGCATAGATCACGCAACTCCTGGAAGTTTTTACGGACATCGTCCTCACCGCAATCAGTATCATGAGATTGGAACCCAGTTAAGCGAGTCAGGATTTGAGTTCTTTGGCGGAGCTGATTTCAACACTCCATACACCCGTGACAACAGCGATGAAGGCAACTATGTACAGGCACAGAAAGCCGGATATACCATAGTTAACGGATATGATGAATACAAGCAGAAGGCTGCATCTGCCGATAAAATCGTCCTGTTTGACAAAGAGCCAAATGCCGATCATTACCTCTCATACGCCATAGACCGCAAGGAGGGTGACCTTAAACTGTCTGAGATAACCGAAGCTGCCATTGATTTCATGATGAAAGACCCCAAGAAAGGTTTCTTCATGATGATGGAAGGAGGCCGTATAGACCAGGCTTGCCATAACAATGACCCCGGTACTTACATCCAGGAGATGCTTGACTTTGACGAGGCCATCAAGGTTGCATACGATTTCTATCTCAAGCATAAGAACGAGACCCTGATAGTCATTACAGCCGACCACGAGACCGGCGGACTGGGACTGACCGCAGGAGAATACAAGACCAATTTCAAGGTACTCCGTAACCAGAAGATGAGTAAAGGCGCTTTCAGTGACCACCTCAAGAAGATGGGCCTTGAGATAGGCGATATACTGACATGGGATGAGGTTCAGCAGGAACTCAAGGAGAATTTCGGATTCTGGGATACCGTTGAACTCACCGACAAGCAGACCGACCGTCTGAGAAGCGTATATGTGGAGACATTCGGCATGGGACCGGGCGAGCTCAAGGAGGGAGAGTACTTTGATGTAAGCAAACTCACTGACGAGGCTGCACGTGTAATGACTGAGGCCGCCCAGATTAGTTGGGCTGCAGGATGCCACTCAGGCAGCTATGTCCCCGTATTTGCTATAGGTGCCGGAGCTGAACTCTTTACCGGCCAGATGGACAACACGGAGATTCCCATGAAGATAAAGAAACTTGCAGGATATTGATTATCTGAAATCAAGATAGGGTTCAAGCCTAATAAGGTCCTGATCAGTGAACTCTTCCATAAAAGAGAGCTGTTCAGGGCCTTTTATATTCCCCCTTTCATGACGGAACTCAATAATAGCCCTTGCCTGATAGAAATCAATATAAGGATGCCTTCTAAGTTCAGCAAGAGTTGCGGCATTGACCAGGATTTTTCTGACAGGAATAGTATCTGTAACTACGAACCATTCCATCAGAGAATCCGGCAATCCGGTAATCTCCATAAGTTGTGAAACGTCTGAGAATCCGCCCAAATTATCTCTATATCTCATGATTTTTGCAGCAAAGACAGGACCTATACCCGGCAGTTTTACCAGTTCACTGCTATCAGACGAATTCAGGTCTATCTGAGATACAGGTCTGGCCTTCACGGTATGACGGACACTGTTTACCTTTACTGATACCGTGTCCCACACATACCATTTCCTTCTGACTGTATCCCTGACATAAACGATACGTCTTACTGTATCAGCATGATAAGACAAAGTATCTGTCTCCACAACTCCATCCGGAACGGGAGGATGACAAGGATTACGTACTATATTGACAATTACTATAATAGAGAGAAGTATTAACGCCACAATCCTGTCATTACGGCTGAAATAGAAGTGGTCTTTAGACATGTGTTACGGTATAATTGGTTATTTTTGTGCCATGATAAGATTCTTCAGGAAATACCCTTTTTCACTTCTGGTCATTGCAACCATAGTGTTTCTTTCGCTGTTCAATCCACCCAAGACCAAGCTTGACACTATTACCTTTATTGATAAGATAGCCCATGTCTGCATGTACGGTGGTCTGGAGCTGGTAATCTGGTTTGAATACCTGCGTCACCATACGGGATTGGACAAAATGAAGATCATTCTGCTGGGAATCATAGCCCCCATTGCATTAGGCGGTGCCATGGAGATTGCCCAGGCTAAATTGACCGATACCCGCAGCGGTGATTGGATAGACCTTATTGCCGATGCCATAGGAGTATTGGCAGGAGCGGCAATAAGTTACTTTGTACTGCGAAAGATAGTAACCCGCAAAGTATAATCAATCCTTATTCCAGGTATTGAAAGGATTGGTGGCCAGATATGCGTTGTAATAACGATGGTCACCCGTTACCTCCTTGCCTATGAAATCAGGTTTCACGAATACCTCAGTTTCAGAATTGAGCTCCACCTCAGCCATAACAAGACCTTCATTGTCACCGTGGAATTCATCCACCTCAAACACGTGAGGACCGCTATGTACCAGATAGCGGCGTTTCTCAATGGCACCGCTCTGATGCAGTTCAAACAGTTCACGTGCATCATCTACCGGGATAAGATGATTCCATTCATAGCGGCTCATGCCCTTGCTGTCCGATGGGCCTTTGATAGTAAGGATTGCCTCCTTGTCTGTGATGCGCACACGCACTGAACGGCCGTTCTCATGGGCAATATAACCCTGGAGAATGTCATAATAACTGAATGCCTGTGTGCGGTAAGATGTTCCCTTTACCAGGAACTTACGTTCAATCTCTATAGACATAGTATTAGTGATTATTGGTTTGTAACTATTGCATCTGTTGTTCTTTTGACTCGGCGAATGACATCAGGTAGGACTTGATGAATCCGTCTATATGACCGTCCATGACACCGTTTACATCTGATGTCTGATAGCCGGTGCGGTGGTCTTTTACGCGGCGGTCATCAAATACGTATGAACGTATCTGTGAGCCCCACTCTATCTTTTTCTTGCCTGCCTCTATCTTCTCCTGCTCTGCCATGCGGTGCTGCAGTTCCTTGTCATACAATATGGAACGCAGGTGCTGCAAGGCACGCTCCTTGTTCTTGGGCTGGTCACGGGTCTCAGTATTTTCAATAAGGATCTCCTCCTCAGCACCGGTATATGGATCCTTGAACTGATAGCGCAGACGTACACCTGATTCCACCTTGTTCACGTTCTGACCGCCGGCACCGCCGCTGCGGAATGTATCCCAACTCATAAGGGCAGGATTTATGTCAACCTCTATCGAGTCATCAATAAGCGGAGTTACAAATACGCTGGCAAATGATGTCATGCGCTTACCCTGGGCATTATAAGGTGATACGCGCACCAGACGGTGTACACCATTCTCGCCTTTAAGATAGCCGTATGCAAACGGGCCTTCAATCTCCATGGTAACCTGCTTGATACCGGCCTCATCACCCTCCTGAAGGTTTGCTACCGTAACCTTGTATTTGTTATCCTCACCCCAGCGCATATACATACGCATAAGCATCTGGGCCCAGTCCTGACTCTCTGTTCCGCCTGCGCCGGAGTTGATCTTGAGCACACAGTCCATCTCATCGGCCTCCTCGCGCAACATATTCTTGAGTTCCAGCGACTCTACTGCATCCAGAGCCTTGGCGTAGTTCTCATCAACCTCCTTTTCAGTTACCAGCTCCTCCTTGAAGAAATCCATAGCCAACTGCAACTCATCGGCCAGAGCCTTGACCTGCTTGTAGCCGTCAATCCAACTCTGAAGGTCCTTGACCTTTTTCATCTGCACCTCAGCTTTCTTGGGGTCATCCCAGAATCCGGGAGCCTGGGTACGCAACTGCTCCTCCTCTACCTGAATGAGTTTGGCATCGATATTGAGATAGCGTTTAAGCGCCTCAGTGCGGTCAAGTACGTCTTTAAGTTGTTCAGCTGTAATCATAAGGATTTGTTTTGGACTGCAAAGATAGTGCAAGCTGAGAGGAGAAAAAAGAAACTTGTTTGTTTTTTATCCCGAAGCGCAGCCTATCTAGGACTGAAAGTCAAAGTTACTCAAAAAATCCGATACTTCAACGTCTGAGCCATGCTGAAGGATTGAGGCGTGTGCTCTCTTTATGCAATTGGAAATGCAGGACAGGTGTTCCATCCTCAGACGTCTGGATATTACCCACTATGTCTGAGGTCTTTACCGTATCTCCCTTCTTAAGACGGGTCTCACTCAGGTTACAATATACAGAAATGTAGGAACCGTGACGGATAAGGACGCCTATCTGCCCTTTACCCTGCTGGAATATTGATGAAACAGTACCGTCAAATACGGCCTTGGCTTGTGCACCTTCCTGTCCCTGAATGTCTATGCCCAGATTGTTGGTCTTGACATCCTTCATTCCTGCAACCTGCTGTACGCCATACTCACCGACCACAAGATAAGGGCCTGTAATAGGCATCGGCAGCTTTCCTTTATTGCTTTCAAAACTACCCGACAGTTTTATATCCGCTTGAGCCGCATTCAGCTGTTGTTGAGTCTGTTGCTGACTTTGCTGCTGTTGCTGCTGTTTCTTTCTTTGAGCCTGTTCCTCCTTTATGGCAAGCTGTATCTGACGGTCTATCTCCTTGGACAGGTCATTCATCTTCTTCTGTTTGGCAGAGATCTCCTTTTTCAGTTGGGAACGTTTGTTCTTGAGTTGACTCACCAGAGTCTTCTGCTGTTTCTCCTCCTTACGTGCCTCTTCCTCATTCTTCTTCTGAATCTCCTGCAATGAAACCTTTTCAACCTTTATCAGCTCCACCTGAGCCTTACGATCCTCAAGGGTATCCTTCCTTTGCATCAATTCATCGGCCATCTCACGCAAGGAATTGGAGTATTCACTAACATAACGTGCCCTGCGGCTCATCTCACGGAAAGACTCGGTAGCCAATATGAAAGTAAGGACATTAAGACCGGTATTCTGATGCTGATAAAACCTGCAGGCATCGGCATAGCGTTCCTTGCACTGCTCAAACTCTTTTTCAAGCTGTACTATCTCTTTTTCCAGACGCGTGGATTCGCGGTCAAGGGAACGGATCTCAGAGCGTGTCTTTTCAAGCATCCTGGTACGTTCCTTAAGTTTGGCCGTTATTATATCCAGATTCTTGACCTGGCTTGAGATATCACTCTCCGTACTTACCAGAATTTTCTCCTGATTGGCTATCTGTTCCTCCACGTCAGCGCGTTCCTTGCGCATCTTTTCAATGACGGAGTTGGTCTGTCCCTGCATGGACAGAGTTACAAAGAATAACAGAATCAGGAGTATATTTCTTTTCATTATAAATCCAGATTATCCAACAATTCATCAAGTGAAACCTGTTTCATCCTGCGGGTCACCTGAGTACGGTCAGCCCAGCTCTTCTTTTCAACTGATACAGATGACATCTTAACCGATACATTGTTCGTAGCTCCTGAAGATGTTATCTCGACAGAGAGTTCCAACGGGTATCTCCAACTCCCGGATAATGCGGTGAAATCAGAATAATCCATTCTGAAACTGTATCCGCCGCTTGATTTCATTACACTCTCCAACCGGTCACTGCCATCCGTTACAAAAGTGTATCCGTACTCCTTATCCTTGATCCGCACCTTGCCTGTTTCATCGGCTTTACCTACTTCCAAACGGCTTGCCGCATCCACCTCTACCGGAAATCCGGGAGAGAATATCCTGTTCCATAACAATGCCTGGACCTCTTCAAAATCTAATCCCAATTCATTTCTATGGGGAATATCGGCATAATGACATACGGAGTAGAGATTATGGTAACGGTCCATCACCACCACCATATCCGGAAGGAACTCTATACGTGCCACCTCCATCAGTCCCAGAACACTGGCGCTGAGCTGAATGCTCCGTCCACGCCGCATCTTGAGCTGTCCGCTCACCTTGTTTCCGTTAATGTTCAATGAAAGGCTTGCCGTAAGTTCACTCACAGGCGGAGGCGCAATGAGGGTATGAATGAGACGGGAACTCTCCTTCTCCCCTTCTCCTTTCTGTCTTTTCAAAGCATTTGTAGAGCGGCAACCTCCCAGAAACAGAGCGGCAACAAGAAGAGGCAATATGTATCTTAAATGTCTCATTCCAGATATTTCTCCTCACGTATTTTACGGTCTAATGTCTCAGAACTGCTGTTTAACTGTACTGCCCTGTGCCAGTTTTCAAGTGCTTTCTCCTTCTCTCCGCACATATAGAGTACGTCACCATAATGCTCATATATCTCAGCATTGTCTTCATCAAGATAGCGCAACGCTTTCTCCATATAACTCAAAGCCTCCTTATACTTTTTCATCCTGAAGAGTATCCAGGCATACGTATCCAAGAAGGTGGCATTAAGTGGCTCTGCCTCAAGGGTCTTGGCACTCATCTGCAGAGCTTTTTCAAGATCGCGGTCCTCAAGTGCCATAAAGTAGGAATAATTGTTGAGAACACTTATGTTCTGAGGATCATACACCAATGTGGAATCATAACTGGCAAACATCTGCTCTGTTTTCCCCAGGGAATGGTAATAATCACCCATCGTGCTGAAAATCTTGGCCTTATCCTTATCAGTACGGACATTATTCAAACCCTTGGCCAGCAGCTCAAGAGCATCATCATCCTCTCCAACCCACATATAACCCAATGATTTCTTTATATAGGGCTCAGCCAAAGCCGGTTCATGCGCGGATACCACGTCACAGAAACTCATCACAAGATCCAGCAGAGCGCGGCTTCTTATCCTGTCCATCTGGCTCTCAGCCTGTTTTACCATATCACTTGTGGTATTCATCAGTATCTCTATCACCTGCTCGGGGTTTCCAGACTCATAATAAGCAGAATCAAGCTCACCCATCTGCAGATAGCAGACAAAACGCTGGAACTTGAGTTCATCATCCACATCCTCAAGCTGTCCGTAACGTTTCAATACCCGCAACTCTTTCTCATAATCACCTGCATCATCGTACAGGCTCGCCAAGGTTATCAGGACATCTGTCCTGCCTGGGAACCGGCGTGATATCTCCTCATATTGCTCTATGGCCTCCGCCTGACGGTTCTGACGCAGATAATTCATGGCCAGCAGACGCCGGTACCAGTAATTGTCAGGTTCCAGACGAACCGCTCTGAGCAAGAGAGTCTGTGCCGTCTTACTGTTTTTCTCAAGCAGTTCCCTGTCACGTATGGACATATAATATTGCGCCAGATTGTAACAGGTAGCGGCCGATGCGCTATCATAGTACAGGCTATGCTGCATAAGATCCATCGCCGCGTCATACTTCAAATCATTGAACATCTTTATGCCCTCCATATAATAATGGTCGCGGGCATAATCGGCAATCTCTGACTGGGATAAAGGTTCTGATGAGGCATGACGCAAAGAGCCGCATGAGATACATACAGCCAATGCAAATAATAAAACAGCTAAGAGCCCGCTTCTTTTCATCAAATTATACTCCGCTGTGACCGAAACCTCCCGCACCACGCTCAGTCTCGTCAAGAGTCTCCACCTGAATCCACTCTGCCTGCTCATGGCGTGCTATCACCATCTGAGCTATACGTTCACCGTCATTAACGGTAAAATCCTCCTGTGACAGATTTATCAGAATAACACCTATCTCACCACGGTAATCGGCATCAATGGTACCAGGGGTATTGAGCACGGTTATGCCTTTCTTTATTGCCAGACCGCTGCGTGGACGTACCTGAGCCTCAAAACCCACGGGAAGTGAAATGAACAGACCGGTAGGTATAAGGCGGCGTTCCATGGGTTTCATCACTATGGGTTCATCCAGATTCGCTCTCAAATCCACTCCGGCAGATTGCGCTGTAGCATACTCAGGAAGCTGATGATGTGAACGGTTTATGATTTTTACCTTCATAAAAGCAAAGGGTTTTGGTTTTACACAGCGAAAATAGCAAATATACCGCCAACTAAGTCAGAATTCATCTGAAAAACCATTAATTTTGAAACAAAAGAAACTAACAGATGGATTGGGAAAGACTAATATCAGCCAAGCGATTGGGAATGGAAGGAATAGAGTCCGTTCATAAGGATGACCGCTCGGCATTTCTAAGGGATTATGACCGTCTTATTTTCTCTGCACCGTTCCGTCGTCTGCAGAACAAGACGCAGGTTTTCCCCCTGCCCGGCAGCGTATTCGTACACAACCGTTTGACCCACAGCCTTGAGGTGGCTTGCGTGGGCCGCTCCTTAGGCAACAACGTGGCAAGAGCCCTTATCGGTAAACGCCCCGAACTGGCAGATACCAATATTCAGGAGATAGGCAACATCGTATCAGCAGCCTGTCTGGCACATGATATGGGTAACCCTCCGTTTGGTCATTCCGGTGAGAAAGCCATCTCAGCCTATTTCACAGAGGGTAAGGGTCAGAACCTGAAAGAACAGTTTACCCATAATCCCGCACAGTGGACCGATATAATAAACTTTGAAGGTAACGCCAACGCTTTCCGCCTGCTGGCCCACCAGTTCATCGGCCGCCGCAAGGGAGGTTTTGCCATGACATACGCCACTCTTGCATCAATAGTGAAATACCCCTATTCATCATACGTAGCCAACGGAAAACACAAGTTCGGTTTCTTTGACAGCGAGGCTCCTATTTTTGCCAAAATTGCCGATGAATTGGGCATAATCCGTCTGTCAGAACCTGGCCAGCCTCTCAAATATGTACGCTATCCGCTGGTATGGCTGGTAGAGGCAGCCGATGATATCTGCTACCTTCTGATGGACCTTGAGGATGCCCATAAACTCAAGATTTTCTCAACAGAGAAGACCATCGGGCTTATGATGGAATTCCTTAAACCGGAGGATCAAGCCCATGCCCGGAGCATCATAGATATGGTAACTGATGTGAACGAGCAGGTGTCATACCTGCGTTCCAAACTGGTGGGACTTCTTGTAGAGGAGTGTACCCAGGTATTCCTTGAAAATGAGCAGGCCATCTTAGACGGCACGTTCAGCGGCTCACTCATAAAACATATAAGTGATACTCCAAGGCAAGCATACATCAAATGCGCAGAGCTCTCCAAAGAAAAGATATACCGCTCACGTGACGTACTGGAGGTGGAACTGGCCGGTTTCCGCATCATAAGCACCCTGCTTGACCTTATGGTTGAAGCAGTACAGAATCCAGACCGTGAATATTCCAAGCTGCTCATAGACCGCGTCTCAAGCCAATATGACATCAAAGCACAGGATATCTACAACCGCATACAGGCCGTACTGGACTACATCAGTGGCATGACCGATGTCTATGCCCTTGACATCTACCGCAAGATCAACGGCAACAGCCTTCCCGCAGTATAAAAGAGTACCATTGGGGACAGACCCCTTTGGTACTCTTTTTAAAACAGAGAGGGGTGACCGGTCAAGCCGATCACCCCTCTCTTCTATCAAGTATAATCAATTTTCTCTTTTGGGGAGATCCATGTCGATGAAGTTGTTGCGGGATGCCTGGAGGCGCTCGTACTCCTCCTTGTCACCTACAATAATCTTCTCGAACTCACGCAGACCGGTACCGGCAGGAATCAGGTGACCGCAGATAACGTTCTCCTTCATACCCAGCAGGCTGTCGCTCTTACCGTTGATGGCAGCCTCATTCAGAACCTTTGTGGTCTCCTGGAATGATGCGGCTGACATGAAGCTCTGAGTAGCCAAAGCTGCGCGTGTAATACCCTGCAGAATCTGAGTTGATGTAGCAGGACGTGCCTCCTGTGCCTGAACAAGCTTGAGGTCCTTACGCTTGAGCTGTGAGTTCTCATCACGAAGCTTGCGTGCGGTTACCATCTGACCTGCAAAGAGGTTCTCAGAGTCACCCGGATCTGTAACGACATACTTGCCCCAGATACGGTCATTCTCCTCCATGAACTCCAGCTTGTCAACAACCTGCTGTGCCAGGAAGCGGGTATCGCCCGGCTCGTCAATCTCAACCTTACGCATCATCTGACGAACGATGATCTCAAAGTGCTTGTCATTGATCTTTACACCCTGCAGACGATATACATCCTGAACCTCGTTCACAATGTACTCCTGTACGGCTGTGGGACCCTTGATGGCAAGGATATCGCTCGGTGTGATGGCACCGTCTGAGAGCGGTGTTCCGGCGCGTACATAGTCACCCTCCTGTACCAGAATCTGCTTGGAGAGAGCAACCAGATACTTCTTCTCATCATCAGTACGTGATACGACTGATATCTCACGGTTACCACGCTTGATCTTACCCATGTGTACGGTACCGTCAATTTCAGATACCACAGCGGGGTTAGACGGGTTACGTGCCTCAAAGAGCTCGGTAACACGAGGCAGACCACCGGTGATATCACCAGCCTTACCCTGTACACGAGGAATCTTGACGAGGATGTCACCAGCCACAAGCTCCTGACCATCCTTGATGACCACGTGACCGCCCACAGGCAGGTTGTAAGAACGGATAACCTCACCCTTAGGACCGATGATATCGGCTGAAGGAATCTTGGTTCTGTCCTTGGTCTCAATTATGATCATCTCCTCAAGACCGGTAGCCTCATCGGAGTCTATCTTATATGTTACGTTAGCGATGACGTCTGTCAGCTTGACCTTACCGGCCACCTCAGTGATGATAAGGGCATTGAAAGGATCCCATGTAGCAATCATGTCACCCTTCTTTACGGTTGCACCGTTCTTGACATAGAGCTTTGAACCGTAAGGCAGGTTATGGGTTGAAAGTGCAATTCCAGTGTTTTCATCGATGAATTTCACCTCACCCAGACGACCTACTACAACCTGAACCTTGTTGCCGTCATCAGCCAGAGCATCAACAGTACGTACCTCCTCAAGTTCAATGCGGCAGTCATACTTGGCTGTCAGGCTTGAGTTAGCAGCGATGTTGGATGCAGTACCACCGGCGTGGAATGTACGCAGAGTAAGCTGTGTACCAGGCTCACCGATAGACTGGGCGGCGATAACACCTACAGCCTCACCCTTCTCAACCAGACGGCCTGTTGCCAGGTTACGTCCGTAGCACTTGGCGCAAACGCCACGCTTGCTCTCGCAGGTGAGCACTGAACGTATCTCAACGCTCTCAATAGGTGACTCGTCAATCTTCTTGGCTATCTCCTCAGTGATCATCTCACCGTCAGCAACCAGAAGTTCACCTGTGGTAGGATGTATTACATCGTGTACTGATACACGACCCAGGATTCTTTCATAAAGTGATGCTACAACCTCCTCATTCTCCTTAAGGGCGGTGCAGACCAGACCACGCAGTGTACCGCAGTCCTCCTCAGTGATGATCACGTCATGTGATACGTCAACAAGACGACGTGTCAGATAACCGGCATCGGCTGTCTTAAGAGCGGTATCGGCAAGGGTTCTCAATGATCTGTGCTCCCTCAGCACCGGCTTTCTGCGGCTTGGCCATCAGACCACGCATACCGGACAACTGACGGATCTGTTCCTTAGATCCACGGGCACCTGAATCAAGCATCATATATACTGAGTTGAAGCCCTGGTCATCAGATGAGATGGTCTTCATCAGCACCTTTGACAGGTCCTCATTGACGTGTGTCCATACATCGATAACCTTGTTGTAACGCTCGTTATCAGTGATAAGACCCATGTTATACTCAGCCATGATACCTTCAACCTCCTCATTACCTTTGGCAACAAGTTCCTGCTTCTCCTTAGGTATGATAATATCATTCAGGTTGAATGACAGACCACCCTGGAAGGCCATCTTGTAACCCAGGTTCTTGATTCCGTCAAGGAACTCGCAAGCGCGGGCCACACCTACCTTCTTGATAACATCAGAGATGAGGTCACGCAGAGTCTTTTTTGATATGATGTAGTTAATGTAACCTACCTCATCAGGTACAAGTTCATTAACGATTACACGACCAACTGATGTCTCTACCAGATGAGTGATGGGGCTACCCTGCTCGTCAATGTCATTAACCATAACCTTGACAACAGCGTGGATATCAACCTTACCCTCATTGTAGGCAATCAGAGCCTCCTCAGGTCCGTAGAATGTCAGACCCTCACCCTTTACCTTCTCTATGTAGTTGCCATCAGCATCCTTGACTGAACGACGGAGCTTGGTGATGTAATACAGACCAAGTACCATATCCTGTGCAGGCACTGTGATAGGTGCACCGTTGGCAGGGTTCAGGATGTTGTGAGACTGAAGCATGAGCATCTGAGCCTCAAGGATAGCCTCATTGCTGAGCGGGAGGTGTACGGCCATCTGGTCACCGTCAAAGTCGGCGTTGAAAGCGGTACAAGCCAGCGGGTGCAGCTGAATGGCCTTACCCTCTATCATCTTGGGCTGGAATGCCTGGATACCCAGACGGTGCAGTGTAGGAGCACGGTTCAACAGAACGGGGTGACCCTTCATTACATATTCCAGGATATCCCATACTATAGGATCCTTGCGGTCAACAATCTTCTTGGCAGACTTGACGGTCTTCACGATACCGCGCTCAATGAGCTTACGGATGATGAACGGCTTGTAAAGCTCTGCAGCCATCAGTTTAGGAATACCGCACTCACCCATCTTGAGCTCAGGACCTACCACGATAACTGAACGTGCTGAATAGTCAACACGCTTACCGAGCAAGTTCTGACGGAAACGACCCTGCTTACCCTTGAGTGAGTCAGAGAGTGACTTAAGCGGACGGTTGGCCTCGCTCTTGACGGCGCTGGCCTTGCGGCTGTTGTCAAACAGGCTGTCAACGGCCTCCTGCAGCATACGCTTCTCATTACGGAGAATTACCTCAGGAGCCTTTATCTCTATAAGTCTCTTAAGACGGTTGTTACGGATTATGACGCGGCGATAGAGCTCGTTCAGATCAGAAGTGGCAAAACGTCCGCCATCCAGAGGCACCAGAGGACGAAGCTCAGGAGGAGTAACGGGAACCACCTTGAGAATCATCCACTCAGGACGGTTAAGTTCACGTGATGAACGGAATGACTCAACAATCTGAAGGCGCTTCAGGGCCTCAGTCTTGCGCTGCATGGTGACCTTCTCATCATTGGCCTTCTCACGAAGCTGATATGAGAGTTTGTCAAGGTCAAGTTTGCAAAGCAGGTCATAAATAGCCTCGGCACCCATCTTGGCAACGAACTTCTCAGGATCACTGTCATCAAGCATCTGATTCTCCTTGGGCAGCTTGTCTATGATATCCAAGTACTCATCCTCAGTAAGGAGAATAGGCTCATCGGGCTTACGGGTCTCCTTAAGAGGATCATCCCATGCACCTTTATTTATAACAATGTAACGCTCGTAGTAGATGATTGCATCAAGCAGCTTGGTAGGAATACCTAAAAGATAACCTATTTTGTTGGGCAGTGAACGAAAATACCAGATGTGTGCTACCGGAACAACGAGCTGGATATGACCCATACGCTCACGACGCACCTTCTTCTCTGTTACCTCAACACCGCAACGCTCGCACACGATACCTTTATAACGGATTCTCTTGTACTTTCCGCAATGGCACTCGTAATCCTTTACAGGACCGAATATG
>CACWTU010000027.1 GCA_902763885.1 uncultured Bacteroidales bacterium
AGGGTTTTCTTCAACCCCACAACACCTCGGGCATAGATTGCACCCATATAAATAACGCGGTCAAACGGGCCAGCGTCCTTCAGATCCTTGTAATCAACAGCCTTGATGCCCGTCATTTCTGTCAGGCGCTCAGCGTATCTTTTTGTGGCACCATGCAGGCTGCCGAATATAATTATGTCCATTTTTTCTGAAATCTCAGTATTTTTGACGCAAAGGGGTGGAAAAAGTCCGATGACAAAAGTACTCGTTTTTTGAAATCGCCGCAAAGGGGTCGTTTCCCAATGCGTCGTTTTTGGGGGCCGATGTCCGCACAAAAAATGATACTTAGGGAAGCAGCCCCAAATCGTATCATTATGGGTGGTGGGCAGCCCAGAAGTCTGCAGCTGCTTGCATGCAGTCGCATAGCGCCTTATCCACCTCTTCCCAGTTATCATCATTGATCTCGATGGTAGGGTGCTCAGACGTGCCGCCACCAGCCTGGATGACGCAGAAATCCGTTCGGCCATCGGCATAAACCACATACTCCTGCCACTTGTTGAGCTCCGCCATAATCTCTTCCTTCCGATCCGGAGGGGTGGGGATAACCTGGCAGTTCATCCAAGGATACTCATTGGCCGTTAGCAGCGAGTATTTGTTGCCGTATGGGCCGATGATTTCGGATATGGCGAAGGTGTATTTGGTCATATCAATAGTCTTCTGATATCATCGATAATTTGCAAATCAGCCGGCAGCCACTCAACGCTATCCAGTTGGTGGGCTGATAACCACCGCGCCGCCTCATGCTCCTTTAGCGTAAGTGAGCCGCTATCTACGCGACACCAGAAACAGTGCATAGTCAGATGAAACTGCGGATAGTCCCACTCAATGGTCCTGACCAGCCGCTCCACTACGATACGCGTCTCCAGCTCCTCCCAGATTTCACGTTTTAGCGCCTGCTCGGCATTCTCGCCAGGCTCCATCTTGCCGCCAGGAAACTCCCAAAAATCTTTGAAGTCACCATACCCGCGCTGGGTGGCGAAAATGCGCCCATCGGCATCGTGAATTATTGCGGCTACTACCTCAATCTGTTTCATAATTATCCTACTGCCATTTTTTGAGCCTTATCCAAGATAAAACCAGGTATATGATTCTGCATTGCCCATGTTATGGTCATTGGTTTATCGCCATGTGATTTTACGTAATTGACTAAGCCTAAGCAATAATATGGCGAGGTAAAACCATATTCGTCAACTTTATGTTCTCTGACAAATAACAGAAACTTGCGCCCGTTTGTCTTTTGTTCTACATATCGGCGGCCAGAATTCTGATGGCTGGCATTATTTTGAGACTGCCAATTAAAAAGAGCTTCATTAATTGCATAGTCTTCATATTGCGTACTTGGTGAGAAATCTTTGTCACTCTTATTGAGCGTTACCCAAAGTAACTCAGTGTTGATTTCGTCAAGATTCAGACATCCACTTTGAGGAATTGCTCCGGCTCGATTAGCAGTCCTTCTGCCAAATATAGCAAGCTGTTCTTCGCGAGTATAACAACCAAATAAATCGAGTACGTTGTTTGCACCGAGTTCTGTGATTGGCTTTGTTGAAATCATCAGGTGCTCCGAAAGGTGCTGAACAATCTGTCCCAACTCATCGACAAATAACGGATAAGATCCGAATTTTTTCAGGCCTTCATCAATACTGGCAAATCCAAAATTGTCTATAGACTTAGCAAACAGGTCATAATAGAGTATAAGTGCAAAGGTGTTGTTTTTAGCAGTATGTTCATATTCAAATTTGTTGTCTATTAATTGACTAATAAACTCTAGATATCTGACTGAGTTGATGTGTATGAGTCGTGACATGTTATTCTCAAACAGTTTTGTAAACTCGTCCATCGGATAAGACAACATACCGGCTTCTCGCAGGAGAGCGTTCCAGCATCTGGTCTTATATATTACACGTATATCCAAATCATACTGCGTTAGAAATGTTGGGAGGCTTAGAGGTTTGTCGTTATTTACTCTGAATTGGCGAACCTCCTGAACTAGGCGTCGAAGATTGAAGATTGCCGACTTAATGTTGCTGATGATATATTCACGCGCCACTTTATCCATTGTAATGGTACAGCCACGTGGTAACATGGTAAAACTTTCAGCTACGGCATTTTTGATTCCTGTAGTAGTCGCATTCTTGGATTTAGGTATTAAAGCTCTAAAGCGGCTTTCATAACTGTAATTAACGTGGGCCTGCGCCACGAAGTCGAGTACTGTCAGACATTCCTTATCTGCTGAAAGGCGTAGGCCACGACCTAACTGCTGGAGGAATATTGTGAGACTCTTGGTTGGGCGTAAGAATAATACAGTGTCAATCTCTGGAATGTCAACACCTTCGTTGTATATATCTACCACGCATAGGTAATTTATCTTTTTTGCTTTAAACTGGTTCAAAATCTCTTCACGATGTGGCAAACTGTCATCGCCAGAAAGCATGGCGGCACGATAGCCTGCAAGAGATAATCCCGCTGCTACATCACGTGCATGGTCTATTCTTGCACAGAAACAGAGTGCACGACAATTATTCTCATCAGAAAGATAGCGTGGAAGCGATTCTGTAATAAGTCTAAGACGGTCTTTGGTATTCAACTTTCGCACAAGTTCGTTCTCGTCATAACCACCTTGAGTCCAGGCAACATGGCTCAAGTCAGTAGTCCTGTCTCCTACACAGAAATATTGGAACGGTGAAAGCAACATGTTGTCAATGGCTTCGGGCAAACGTAACTCAGCTGCTATACGTTGGTTAAAGTTTGATAGGTTAACACCATCAGCACGCTCAGGGGTTGCGGTCAAACCAATCAGTATCTTGGGAGTGAATAAGTCAAAAACTTTCTGGTAACTCACTGCCTCACTATGATGCGCCTCATCTACAACGATATAGTCATAGTAGTTATGGCCACATTTTCTGAATGCTTCCAGATTAGAATTGAATGATTGGATTGAAATAAACAGATGACTTAGATCTCCAGATGTTGATGGCCTGTATTCACCTACCCATAAATCACCAAAAGAACTGTTGTTCAGTACAGAACTGAATGTATTGATAGATTGCTCCAAGATTTCTTTACGATGGGCAACAAATAGCAGTCTATGACTGGAGTTAGCTTCATAGAAACGTTTATAATCAAATGCAGCTATTACGGTCTTTCCAGTGCCTGTTGCTGCTACTATAAGATTCTTGTAACTGTGATGTATCTCACGTTCTACAGTCAGTTTATCCAATATGGCCTTCTGATGAGGTAGAATGTTATATTTCTGAAGTACTCTTCCAGCACTTCTGTTTATTTCATGTCTTTCTGATATGGCGTCAACAAAACGTTCGTAATCATAATCCTCAAAACTGTCGCTATTCCAATATGTATCAAATGTAGCAAGAGCCTTCTGGATAATGTGTGGATTCTCCTGATTGGTAATGCGCATATTCCATTCCAATCCCTTTGTCAAAGCAGATCGTGATAAGTTTGAAGAACCGATGTAAGCGGTATTCATACCACTCTCCCTAACAAAGATATAGGACTTGGCATGAAGACGGTCTAATTCACTATTGTACGAAACTTTAATCTCCACCTTACCAGGGGCCAACTGTTTGAGAAAATCTACAGCTTTTGGCTCACTAGCACCCATATATGTAGTAGTAATAAGTCGCAACTTTGCATTGGACTTAGATAGAAATTCGCGCAATGCGTTCTCAAAAATTCTGACGCCAGAAAATCTTACAAAAGCTACTATCCAGTATATCTCATCGGCTGTCTGTATGTCTCGTTCTATTTCACTGTCAATTGATAGATCGGTGTTGCTGCCTGTAAATAGATTGCTTACTGTATAACCTGAGAGTGGACGCATGCTGACACGCTGCTTGGCTTGTTCCTTTGTAAGACCAGCCATATCGACTACTCCACTCAATAAATCTTCCTGATTTGTAAGTAGGCTGTCATCAAGATCGCATTGCCAGTTTCTGTCAATGAAATTCAAAATGTCATTGACGAATTTGAATCTGCCTTCCAATGATTCAAATAGGGAATCATCAGTAAGCAGACTCTTAATTATCTTTGAGATATAATTGGTCAGCAATCTGGGTGCCTCACTAGAATCAATGCTATCTGTGAAAATATACTTATCTGATAGCGATTCCATTTTCTTTTTTAAAGCTTCGTATATCAGCGTTTCATATATACCTGACTGTATTTCCATTAGCTAGCTTTTGTATTAAAATGAGTAAGGTAGTACAACTAAGGTCGTAGTAATGATAGTTCTTTTACAAACTTATATAAAATCTTGTGATTTTACGCCAGCCAGATATAAATCGCTACTTTTTTATAGGGGATATATAATAGATTCCTATTGCTATATAAATATTTAATAACACAAAATTCTTTATCTATTCGTGTCTATGTTATATGATAATGAATCCTCATACCAGGTTGTCCAATATGTGTTGCCCTCTCCATTATCATAATGAGCATTGAATTCATCTTCGGTGATATGTTTATGGAGGCATTCTTTTGAGCAATAAGTGTCACAGCCATCTACTACATAGCCTTCTATCATAGGGTGTCCGCATTCTTCACAAACTCTGAAACAGTCCAAATGCTCAGTCAACGAATTCCAGAAATCAGGATCAGAAACGTGGGAAAGAATACCTTTGCCAAACTCTTTCCATAATGCGTGTGTGTGTTTACATTCCTCAGCAAGGAAATCATAAACATCATTGTTTGTGTATTCTTTTCTCATAATTTGTTTTTAGTTAAAGACGGAAATGAGTTCCTCAAGGCTATCCGTAATGCAATCAAACATCTTATACATCAGCTCCGGATCCTCCTTGTCGGGGATGAAGGCTATGACCTTCTTGCCGGCACCGGCCATCCAGCCGGCCTCGGTGTGGGCGGATCGGCCGCAGGGGAGTACCAGGACGCAGACATCGGCCCAGCGCATGGCGTCAAAATCGCGCTGGAATCCGTATCGGGCCCATTCGTGGTCCAGGTGGCTTATGTAGTCCTGGGTGGTCCAATTGGCCCAGTCAGGATCCACGTCTTTCCAGAAGAAGCCGCCTTTGCCGTCTGGCGGGTTGCGGAAATCAAACACTTGGTGTCCCTGCTCGCGGAGCTTCTTTACCACTTGGGGCTGGTAGGGGTTTTTCCAGCTGGAGGCTACGTATATCTTGGCCATAAAAATTGCTTTGTCTTGATTAGGTTAGTGATTCAAAAGCAAATATACTAATTATACTGCTAATTCAGCTATGAGCGTTCATCGACGAGCCATCTACGAACCATCTATCTTACCACTATCTTACTACTATCTTAGGTGAAAGGTTCCGAGCCGGCCACAATGCGATAAAGAATTCACTTAAAGGGGTCGTTTCTTTCAGTCGCTTCGCTTGGTGAAAGCGTCCCTTCGGGCCGAGCGCGTTTTGCGTCATTTGACGCATTGTTAAACGACCCCTTTGCGGCGTTTTTTGTCAAAAGTTCAGGTAGAGGCTGTTGACGCCGTTGCGGTACCGGTAGTCGATGCTCCGGCAGAAGCCCGCGATTATCATCATGCTGAGGTTTGCATCAGCTGCCCCGGGGTTGTACTCAATCAAGGGGTTGTAGGCCTTGCCGATGGACTTTACGGTTATGGTCAGGCGCTCACCGGACCGGCTCAGGCCGATGTCAAAGCAGCCGCTCTTGCCGCACTGCAGGGCCATCTCCAGCTCGTGAACCATTATCTCCTCGACGCAATGGGTCAGAGCGGTTTCCAGCTGTGAATCCAATTCCAGCTTGCTGATATGCCCGGTCATTAGCGCCAGGTTCTGGTTGACCGACTCCCTGCTGTAGTCCACACTGACAACAAGGCCGTCCGAATCATCGCGCTTCCAGTGCTTATAGACGTAGGCCGATGCCAACGCGCCGATAATCAATGCGATAGTCATGCCCGCGGGCAGCGCGTACCATATCCAGGCTGCGTTCCAGCGGGGCAGGAGTGCGGCCAGAGGGAGGACGGAGAGCAGGATGGCAGCCTGAACCAGTCCTGCTAACTTGTTGAATCCAAGTAGCATGAATGCGTTGGCCATTATCATGATGATTCCGGCTGGTATGAGCAGGAGGCTGAATATTCTTATGGGCGCGATTGAGAGCGCACGGAATTGCTCATCGGCCCCGAAGAGGGTTGCAATGGGGCCGGGGATGGCAATGAGCACGGCCATGGCGATAACGGAACCTATTATCACTGTGCGCGTTGTGCTGCGGATTAGGCGAATCACGCCATCGTAATCGTGCTCGCCCAGCATTATTCCGCCTATTCCGGTCACGCATGATCCGGTGCCGGTGTACAGGAGCATGGCGATGAGGAACAGCTGCATGCAGATGCTGAGCGGGAACATGCCGTCGGCCCCCAAGGTGCGCAGGACGATGGTGTTGAGGCCCAGGGTCAGGATGATGGTGGATATGCCGCCGAGTATGGCGGGGAGGCCTGTGCGGGTTATCTCGCCGAGCAGTTTGAGCAGCATTCGCGGGGCGGGGATTTCAAGGCGGAAGGGCTTGGGCGGGCGTCTAAGGAACGGCACCATGACGCCGAACGCGATGATGGCGGCTACCGATGACCCCAACGCGATGCCGCGTATGCCCACACCGAAGCCTCTCACCAGCAGTATATCAAACGCCAGATTACTGATAATGAATACAATAACAAATATCAGCACTATACGGGGCTGGCCGCAGATCTTGACAAACTGTGACCAGCAATTGGCAAAGATGGCGAATACGGTGCCTATGAATGCGAACGGCAGATAGCTGCGCAGCATGGGGGCCAGGCGCAGGTCTTGCGTTATCAGGGCCGATATCTGATCGGTGAAAATGTACAACAGTATGAGCAGCAGGGCGTTAAGTATCAGAAAAAAGAGGGATGCGGTCATTACCAGATTATCGGACCGTTTGTAATCCTGATTGCCCAGGGCGGGCGCCATCAGGATGCTGGAGCCCATCATTATCATGACGGTGGGGAGTAGCAGCAGGTTGACGATGGGCATGGCAAGCGTTACTACCGATATTGAATCGGCGCCGATGTACTGCCCCACCACGATGCTGTCGATGGTGGAATTGAGCTGGACCACAATTCCGGCCAGGATGGACGCCACCAGGAATATCCTCAGCGTGTGATTGATGATATGCGAGTTCCTTTCCATTTTCAAAATCGCCGCAAAACGAAACGACCCCTTTGCGTCACTTTGTGAACTGGCGTGGAGTGAGCCCGGTAATTTTCCTGAACAGGCGCGTAAAATGCTGGGGGTAGTCAAACCCCAGCAGGTGGGCGGTCTCGTTGATGTTGTGCCCGTTCATCAGAAGGTTCTTGCCCTGCTCTATCACAAATGAATGTATGTAGCCGATGGCCGTACCGCCGGTAGCCTTATGCACCACATCGCCCAGGTATCGGGCCGAATACGCCAACTGGTCGGCACAGTACTGTACCGATGGCACTCCCAGATCCAATTGACGCTGCTGAAAGTAGTAATCACGTAACAAGCTGTTGAACCTTTTAAGCAGGTCCGATGAGCTCTTGTCCTCCTTGGAAAGCTGACGCAGGTATATCCTGTTGCAGTATTCCAATATCAGGCGGATATATCCGAGTATCACTGTTCGCAGCGCAGGTGAATCCGTATTCTCCTGCAACTCATGCCTTAGTTGTGTGAGCAACTGGGTAATCCTGCCCCACTCCGATGTCTCCATCACCAGCGTCTCGGTGGCAAAATAAGAGAAGAAACGGTAATCCTTCATCCTGGGCTCCAGGTCCGTACCGTGAATGAGTTGGGGCGAGAACAGCAATGCCCACCCGCTCAGGTAGAGCTCCTCGCCGTTATCCTCACGTCCGCCTATCTGGCCCGGCTCAACGGCAATGATGGAGCCGTCGGCGGCATCGAACATCTTCATGCCGTAGGTAAGGTTCTTGGGGAAACTGCGCTGGATAAAGAGCCCGTAAACACCATACCGGTTAAGGCTGGAGTGTATGGGCGACACCTCGTCGTAATGCACGATGCTTAAGAGCGGATGCAATACCGGAGCGTTCACGTATCGGCCGTAAACATTAGGATCGGAGACCTGCAGGATATTCTTCATAATGCCCGTAAAGGTAGAAAATTTGTGCAAAATACGCAATAATCTGCGAAATTGGTAGAAATCGGGCAAAAATCGGTATTTTACTCTCTCTCTTGTCCGTTACCTTTGCATCGGTAATCAAAACTTACAATCGTATGAGACAGATCCTTATTATTATGACCGCAATGCTTATGGCTTGCTGCTCCAAAGAGAGCGCGATATCGGCCCAGGATACATTAGATTATAAGATGAATATTACAATTGACGGACAGACTAAAAGTGTCACTCTTGCTGATAATGAAGCGGTCAAGGCGCTGGTTGAGAAACTGCAGCAGGGCCCTGTAACCGTGACCTTGAACAGCAGCGGCGGTTTTGAAATCTGGGGCGCACTGGGATTCTCATTACCCACCAGCAACCAGCAGATAACGGCCCAGCCCGGCGATGTAATACTCTACAACGGCAGCAACATCTGCATATTCTACGGCTCAAACTCATGGAGTTACACCCGTCTGGGCAAGATTGACGGTCTGACAGGAAATGAGCTGAGCACGTTCCTCAAGGCAGGCCAGAGCAATATCAGTGTTACGCTTTCGCTTACATCGGACGTGACGGCAATCAATGACATTCATCATTTACAAGACCAGAATGTATTCTATTCATTAAGCGGTTTTAAGGTGGAACAACCATCCAATGGTATATTTATAAGGAACGGTAAAAAAGTAGCATTATGAAAAAGGTAATAGTAATCTCCACGAGCCTGCGCGCCGGCTCCAACAGCGACATGCTGGCCGACAGGTTTATTGAAGGCGCCAAAGCCGCCAGAAACGATGTAGAGAAGATCTCTCTGGTAGGCAAGAACATACAGTTCTGCAAAGGTTGTTTCGGCTGCCAGAAGTTGGGCCGATGCGTGATCAAGGACGATGTGAACGACATCATGGCCAAGGTTCTCAAGGCCGATGTCATATGCTGGGCCACCCCCATCTACTATTATGAGATGAGCGGCCAGATGAAGACTCTGATAGACCGCATGAACGCAATGTATCCGCTGGACTATCAGTTCCGTGACGTCTATCTGCTCACAACCGCAGCCGAGAATGAGGAGCAGACTCCCAAACGGGCCGAATCGGGCCTGATGGGCTGGATAGAGTGCTTCCCCAAGAGCCGTCTGGCCGGAACGCTTTTCTGCGGCGATGTCAACGACGCCCGCGAGATTGAGGGCAACCCCAAACTTGATGAGGCCTTTGAATTAGGCAGGAAGGTATAAGATAATGTCGGCGTGAGCTAAACTTGTCGGGATGCTTGTCGGGGTAGCAAGATCCGGATGTACTCGCAATTCTGCGGGTGGGTCAATATGCAGATAGCGATTGCTCTCCGTGCGTATGCAGCATAATACATCATACATTGTTTTACCTATGACATAATATATCCCTCCTGGTCATATCCACGATGATACTTATTTATGAGATCTATAAGAAATTGCAGATACTGAATGTCAGTGGAAAGTGTATGATAATTTCCATACTGTTTATTATAACGAACTGGTGATCCTTTGGCCAACCTTTTTTCAATATCTGGTGGAATCAGAAATTCGGAACGGTTTCCCAAATATTTATAAAACTCCGTCAGAAAGATATTGATTCCTGCCAAATCAAAATCACCAAAGTGTACATACTTATTTGGAATACCCATAAGCCAAGTACGCAGGTCTGTTGATTGTGGATAGCGAGACACAAACAGCAGATGATTGCCTCCCAACAGTGATTCAAACAGATTTCTTTGCTGACGAATCATACGGAAGTTCTCCATGTTCTCAACACCCACAACGACTATATCTTGAGGAATTGAAAATTGCTGCCAATTGTCAATGAATACAAAGCTGCCGTCAGGTGGATTGACAACAAATACGTTATCGCAAAGTGAACATGAGATGGGTTCGTAGCTATTAACAGGGAAGCCAGGGCAAGAGCGAATTGTTATTAACTTAGAGTTCCCTGTTTCTGAAGCCATAGAAGCACGAGAAACGGAACTGCTGACTTCAAGCATTCGATAGCTTTCATCCTTGTCTATGAGATATCTTTTCAAGGACTCTACGTCACGAGCACGATATGATTTTCTCGAACCATGAGTCACGACTGACAACAGCCCTTCTGTCATCAGTTCATCAAGTAGTTTGCTGCTTAGCTTTGAACCAGCCACCTGCTCACCAGAAATCAATGCTTGTATGGATGCGCTTATTGCCATAATTCTGCCCTATTTTGTCCGTTTCAACAGCTTGTCCACTCTTGTCTTTACACCATGCTTACTGAGTAGATAGGTGTATTTGTAATCGTATGGGTTATATGACGTTGGCGAACTGTTGATGAGATAGATG